>NZ_QARE02000020.1 GCF_003052515.2 Pseudomonas sp. RIT409
CAACCCGGCATCGATTACCACGCGGACGCCGTCGATGGTCAGGCTGGTCTCGGCGATGTTCGTCGCCAGCACCACCTTGCGCTTGCCCGCTGGCGCCGGGTCGATGGCCGCGCGCTGTGCACTCAGGTCCAACTCGCCATGCAGCGGACAGAGCATCGCATCACTGCGCTCGCCCAAGGCATCGGCTAACTGTTGATGGACGCGACGAATCTCCGCCTGCCCAGGCAGAAACACCAATAAACTGCCCGATTCATTGCCCAACGCATCAAGCACGGTTTGCACGACACGCGGCTCGATGAACTCGCCCGGCTGAAACGGTCGGCCCCACCGCAGCGCCACCGGAAACATCCGCCCTTCGCTGCTGATCACCGGCGCATCGTCGAGTAGGCTCGACAGCCGCTCGCCTTCGAGGGTCGCCGACATCAGGAGGATTTTCAGCGGTTGCTCGTCCCGGAACAACGCACGGCCGTTGAGGGTCAGCGCCAAAGCAAGATCGGCGTCGAGACTGCGCTCGTGAAATTCGTCGAAGATCAACAGCCCGACGCCTTCCAGGGACGGGTCTTCCTGCAAACGTCGGGTCAGGATGCCTTCGGTCACCACTTCGATACGGGTGGACGGGCCGACCTTGCTCTCCAGTCGAAGCCGGTAGCCCACCGTTTCACCGACTTTTTCCCCCAGCTCCGACGCCAGCCGCTCAGCAGCGGCCCGGGCGGCCAGACGACGGGGTTCGAGCATCAGGATGGTCTGCCCCGCCAGCCACGGCTCCCGCAAGAGCGCGAGGGGAACGCGTGTGGTCTTGCCCGCACCGGGCGGCGCTTCGAGTACCGCTTCGTGACGGTGGACCAAGGCCTGGCGCAGCGCAGGCAGGGCGGCATCGATGGGTAGGAAAATCATGGTGGCTCCAAACACGGGTCGCCGATTATACGGGTCTGGCTCGCGTCTTTGCTTCTCGCGACACCGAACCGTCGCGCTCACGGGATAGTCTTATTGGTTAGGCATTTGCCTTGTATAGTTGCGACTTCCTCTGAGGAGATCTTCATGCGTATTCCTTCCCGTTTGATCGGCGGTGCTCTGGTTGTCAGCCTGCTGGCTCAACTGACCGCTTGCGGCAGCATTTTCTACCCCGAACGCCGCGGCCAGATTCAAGGCAGCGGCCGGATGGACCCCGCAATCGTGGTGCTCGACGCCATCGGTTTGCTGTTCTACATCATCCCCGGCGTGATCGCATTTGGCGTCGATTTCGCCACCGGCGCCATCTACCTGCCCCAAGGCAAACAGGCGCAAGTCGACCCGCAGAAGCTGCAACCCGCCGTGCGTGCGGATGGCACGGTAGACAATGCCAAGTTGCAGGCCATCCTGCAGGCCGAACTGGGCCGCAGCCTGCCATTGGATGACCCACGCCTGATTCAGCACAAAGGCAGCGTGGAGCAACTGGCGTCACTGGGTCTGGTGCCCTCCGCCTGATGATTTACGTCGACTCGCTGAGGAAGCGCCATGAACAGCAGTCCTGAACACGCCCGGTTATTGCGTCTGGCAACGCGAGCCTCGCTGGCGGTGGCCAGTATTCTGGTGATCGCCAAAGCCGTTGCCTGGTGGCTGAGCGGCTCGGTCAGCCTGCTGGCGGGCCTTACCGACTCGCTGCTCGATGGCGCCGCCTCCTTCCTCAACTTGCTGGCGGTGCATTACGCGTTGCGTCCGGCCGATGACGACCATCGTTACGGTCACGGCAAGGCCGAGGCCCTGTCCGGGATGGCGCAATCGTTGTTCATCGCCGTCAGTGCGTGCCTGATCGCCTTTCAAGCAATCGAGCGCATTCAGCACCCCGAGCCGCTGAACGCCCCTGGCTTGGGCATGTTGGTCATGCTGCTGTCGATCGTGCTGACGGTCGCGCTTCTGGCTCTGCAACGCAAAGTGGTCAAGGAGACCGGCTCAGCCGCGATCCGCGCCGACTCGCTGCACTACCGTTCCGACCTGCTGCTCAACGTCAGCATCATGGTGGCGCTGGGCCTGGCCTACTTCGGATACGGCCAACTGGATGCCTGGTTCGGTCTGGCCATCGCCTTCTACATTTTGTGGAGCGCGGTTTCCATCGCTCGCGAGACGGTGTCAGTGCTGATGGACGCGGAACTGGAGCCAGGTGTCAGCGCGAAGATGCTCGAACTGGCGCAAGGTGTCCCCGGCGTGCTCGGCGCCCATGACTTGCGCACACGCATTTCGGGTAACCACTGGTTCGTGCAGTTGCACCTGGAATTGCCCGGCACCTTGACCCTGTCGGTCGCGCATGACCTGTGCGTTCAGGTCGAGCAAGCGATCATCAGCGAATACCCGAAGGCCGAAGTGCTGGTCCACGCCGACCCGCAGGAAGTGGTGAATCAAGCCGGCAGTCCGGTCCTGAATTGAGGGATGGGGCAGCCGTTGCGGGCAGAGACGAGGCCCCGCAACGGCTATGCCCTGACTCACTGCTGAACGCTGTACCCCCGACCCGCGTAGCACCCCGCCATGGCTTGGCGGAATAGTCCGACAACTTCCGGCGCCGGCTGGTAGGTCGCGGTGGACGGATCGAAGTTGCTCTGCTGTATCGCGTACTGATAGCAGTCGTAGCGATCCTGAGCGATCTGCTGCTCGCCCTGACCGTTGGCGGGATAGGCGAGCACTTCATACGGGCTGCCCTGTTGGACCGGCTGCTCAGGGCTGTACACCGGCTCAACGCCCTGCGGCGGTTCGGCCACGACGTATTCCTGGGTGCTTTGCTCATAGGAGTAGTAAGTGCCCGCCGCCAGGAAGAACAGCGCGCTGCCCAGCCAGACCTGTTGGGCATAATCGGGCAGATACCGCACTCGCACGCCCCGTGGTGGCTCGACGACGACGTAACGCGGACCTTGGGGGCGGTACCAGTAGCCACCCGAGTAAAAATAATCATTGCCGCGATAAGGCACGCGAGAGTAACCGCCGGGGATGCGATCGATCTCGTAGCCTGGACGGTAGCGCGGTCCCGAGCCCCAGCCATCGCCATGCCCCCCGGGGTGGCCGACCACGGGCGGGCGATTGTCCCCCCCTCGCCAAGGGTTATCACGGGGCTGATCCCGATAAAAACCCTGGCGCGGCGGTTGCGTCTGAATGGCGGTGTCGGGGCGACTCTGAATGGGCAGGCTGTTCTGGCGGTCTTGCAACTGGCGCTGTTGCAACTGTTGCTGCTGTTGGCGCTGTTGCTGTTGAAGCTGCTCTTGGCGTTGTTGCTGCAACTGCTCCTGACGCTGTTGATTGCGCTCGCGGTCTTGTTGCTGGCGCTGCTGATCGAAGCGCTGCTGCTGTTGCTGCTGGATCTGGCGCTGCTGATTCAACTGCTCCTGCTGGCGCTGCTGCTGGAATTGCTGTTGCTGTTGCTGGCGTTGCTGCTGATCGCGCTGGCGGTCTTCGTTGAAACTGCGCTGCTGATTCTGTTGCTGCTGGCGCTGCATCTCGAAGCCACGCTGCTGTTGCTGACGTTGCTCGTTGCGCTGCTGTTGTTGCTGATTGTTATCGTCGGCCAACACCTGAGCGCTGATGCTCAAGGCCAAAAGACTGACACCTGCCAAACGCCAGATGCGCATGCTCATGCTTTCCTCACTGCGGCGCGGATACCTGATGATAGGACTGCGTAATGGGTGCGCCGTTCGCCGCACTCTATCAGCGAGAAGCATGCCGTGAAACTGCGATGCCCGCGCAGGGAGGGCCGAGGAGGCTCCCGAATCGCGGGCATAAAAAAAGAGGGCTCGTCAGCCCTCTTTTGGATACTTCGCCCTGGCTCGACGCTTTTGACGCCGGCTCACCTCGCATCGTCTTCTGGACAGTGCGTAGCCCGGTGGCCTGGTCAACCCTGTCGGATTGGAGGCCGCGGCTGGCCTGATTGGGCGGGCCGCGCTGGACGCTATGTCCGGGCAGTGATTCTGTTGAAAAGAATAGGCCTACAGGAGCGACAGAGGATTGCGAATGTTGCTGAGGAAAACACCACTTGCGCAATTTTTCCCTTCGGATGAATAATTCGGCGCAATTGATCGAATAAAGGAGTCAGTCGTGAGCAAACTCGACAGATATGACCTGAGTATACTGGCCGAATTGCAGCGCGATGCCCGCATCTCCAATCAGGAGCTGGCCGAGCGCATCGGGCTGTCCCCGTCACCCTGCTCGCGCCGCGTCAAACAGTTGGAGGACGACGGCTACATCGTCCGGCAGGTAGCCCTGCTCGATCGCAAACTGCTGGGGTTGAGCCTGACCGCCTATGTGCTGATCGGCATGGACCGGCACACGCCGGACCGTTTCGAAAACTTTGAACAGCAGATCCGCAACCTGCCGCAAGTGCTGGAATGCAGCCTGGTGACCGGAGTCGACGCCGACTACCAATTGAAAGTGGTCGTGCCGGACATGGAGCACTATCAGAAATTCCTGCTCGGCCACCTCACCCGTATCGATGGCGTGACCAGCGTGCGCTCGAGCTTCGTGCTCAATCAGGTGCTGGCCAGCACCGAATTGCCCTTGGTGCATTTGCGCAACTGAACCCAGTTGCGTTTTTTTGACCTGCTGCCTTACCGATTGGAGACGACCATGGAGCCCGAACTGTTCGAAGAATGGATGATGACCATTCTGGTAACCGTGTTGATCGGCTTCATGGCGTTCATCGTCTGGGACCTGGCGAAGAAATCCAGCGCAGGGCGCTTCGGCACGATCATGCTGTTCGGTGTGCTGGGCCTGGGCGTGCTGGCGTTCGTGATCAAGAGCGCGGTGATCGCCTACCTTGAGCAACACCCGTAACGGCTCACTGGCAACCTCCCGTAAAGCCGTGCTCTCCTAGGCTCGTCAAAGCTTGGCGGGGACTTCTCGCCATTGCCCCTGATCCAGCCCGTCGATGCTCCAGTCGCCAATTCTCACCCTCACCAACCGCAAGGTTGGCAGGCCGACGGCTGCGGTCATCCGGCGCACCTGACGATTGCGACCTTCCTTGATGATCAGTTCCAGCCAATGGGTGGGTACGCTTTTGCGAAAACGCACCGGCGGGTTGCGCGGCCACAGTTCGGGTTCGTCGAGCAGCAGGGCCTGCGCTGGCAAGGTCGGGCCATCGTTCAGCTCGACGCCATCACGCAGCATTTGCAACTGCCTTTCAGACGGCTCGCCTTCGACCTGCACCCAATAGGTTTTCGCTAGTTTGTGCCGGGGATCGGCAATACGCGCTTGCAACTGCCCATCATTGGTCAGCAGTAACAGGCCCTCGCTGTCGCGGTCCAGTCGCCCGGCGGGATAAACGCCTGGGATGTCGATGAAGTCCTTGAGGGTTGCGCGCCCGTGACCATCACTGAACTGGGTCAGCACGTCGAAGGGTTTATTGAACAGAATCAGCCGCGGTTCGGCAGGCGGCGCCTTGGCAACACGACGAGGCGAGCCCGACGGTTTGGGCGCAGGGCGACGGGCAGGGGGGCGAGGGTTGCGGGGCATATCAACTCGAAGCGAGAAAACAGAAAGAGCCACTTTAGTGGCCCTTTCTTCAAACGCCTAGCGAATCAACGGAATGGCGGCTCATCGAAGCTGCGCAATTTGCGCGAGTGCAGCGAGTTGAGCTGGGTCCGCATGAGGTCCAGCGCCGCGATGCCGATCTTCAGGTGCTGGGTCACCGCACGCTCGTAGAAGGCGTTGGCCGAGCCCGGCAATTTGATTTCGCTGTGCAGCGGTTTGTCCGACACGCAAAGCAGCGTCCCGTACGGCACCCGCAAGCGATAACCCTGGGCTGCGATGGTGCCGCTTTCCATGTCCACCGCGACGGCACGGGACAGGTTGATCAACGGTCGCTCCTGAGCCCAGCGCAGTTCCCAGTTACGGTCGTCATAAGTCAACACGGTGCCGGTGCGCAGGCGCTTTTTCAGGTCGTCGCCGCGCTCGCCGGTGACTTGCGCCGCCGACTCCTGCAACGCCAATTGCACCTCGGCCAACGCGGGGATCGGAATGTTCGGCGGTAGCACGCGATCCAGAATGCCGTCACGGCGCATGTAAGCGTGAGCCAGGACGTAATCACCGATGGTCTGCGACTGACGAAGCCCGCCGCAGTGCCCGATCATCAGCCAGCAATGCGGACGCAGCACGGCGAGGTGATCGGTGATGTTCTTCGCGTTGGACGGGCCGACGCCAATGTTGACCAGCGTCACGCCATGACCGTCTTCGGCGATCAAGTGATAGGCCGGCATCTGATAGCGGTGCCAGACCACACTGGAGACGATAGCCTGCGCCTCGCCGTGATCCATGCTCTTGTCCACCACCACGTTTCCGGGCAACACCATCTTCACGAAGCGCGGGTCGTCGCGAAGTTTTTCAAGGCCGTGGACGATGAACTGGTCGACATAGCGGTGATAGTTGGTGAGCAGGATCCACGGCTGCACGTGGCGCCAGTCGCTGCCGGTGTAGTGCACCAGACGGCGCAGAGAGAAGTCCACGCGAGCGGCATCGAACAACGCCAGCGGCAGCGGATCGGTATTGGCCCAGTCGTAGAGGCCGTCGGCGATGCCATCGGTGGCCGCCGACAAATCGGTGCTCGGGAACACCCGCGCCAGCGTCGCCGCCGTCACGCCCGTGCCCGCCAGTTCATCGCCCTGCTCGACGACGTAGGGGTACGGAATGTTTTGCTCGCTGACACCGACCTCGACAGTGACGGTGAAGTCATTCATCAAGGGCGTCAGCTGTTCGATCAGGTATTTGCGAAACGCCGCCGGGTGGGTCACGGTGACGCTGTAGGTCCCGGGCAGTTGAACCTTGGCGTAGGCGCGAGTGGTCAGCGGCACTTCGCCCTGGCAATGGTAGGTCAGGCGCACTTCGGGGTAGCGGAACAGCAGACGCTCGGCGGCGTCGGGCTCGATGCGGTCCTTGAGGTAACGCTTGAGCGCCTGGCTCAACGCGCTGGTCGCACGACCGTGCAGTTCGGCAAGCCGGTCCACGGCTTGCTCGGCAGTTTTTACGACGACAAAAGCTTCAGTCACGATGTGCATCCTTCTGATCTTGCAAGGCTCCATCTTGCCTGCAACGACGAACGAAGGCACGAAATGATGGAAGCCGTACCGCATGCCCCTGCAGGAGCGCGGCCGAGGATTCACGCCACCTGTGGCGAAGACCGGGCGACCAACGCTTCGACATCCACCCCACGCGGCAGCGCGCCGTACACCCGGCCCGGCTGATCGATACGCCCGGCGATGAAACCGTCGCTGACGGCGGAGTTGCCCGCCTCCAGCAACAATTTGGCCTGAAGCGCCACGGCGATGTCTTCGGTCAACTGCCGTGCGCGGTACTGGATGTCAGCGGTGTCGCTGAACGCCGCCTTCAACCTTTCGATGTGGGAAGCCAGCCGTCGATCGCCATGACCGTCGCCCAATTCGTCGAACAGCGCATCGAGCACGCCCGGCTCTTTGGACAGCGCCCGCAGCACATCCAGGCATTGCACGTTGCCCGAACCTTCCCACGTCGAATTGACCGGAGCTTCCCGGTACAGGCGTGGGAGGATCGTGTCTTCGACATAGCCTGCGCCGCCCATGCATTCAGCGGCTTCGTTGATCATCGCAGGGGCACGTTTGCAGATCCAATATTTGCCCACCGCCGTGACCAACCGGGCAAAACGTGCCTCATGGGCATCCTCGAGCCGCTCCAGCGAGCGTCCCATGCGCATGCTCAACGCCAGCGCCGCCTCGCTTTCCAGGGCCAAATCCGCCAACACGTTCTGCATCAAAGGCTGCTCGTTCAGCAACCGGCCGCTGACACGACGATGCGCGCAATGATGCGCGGCCTGGGTGAGGGCCTGACGCATCAGGGCGCTGGAGCCGGTCATGCAATCGAAACGGGTCATGGCGACCATTTCGATGATGGTGGGCACGCCCCGCCCCTCCTCACCGACCATCCAGGCCAAGGCGCCGCGGAACTCCACTTCGCTGGACGCATTCGACCAGTTGCCCAGCTTGTTCTTCAGGCGCTGTATGTAGAACTCGTTGCGCGTGTCGTCTGGACGATGGCGTGGCAGCAGAAAGCAGGTCAGGCCTTTGTCGGTCTGCGCGAGGGTGAGAAAGGCGTCGCACATCGGCGCCGAACAGAACCACTTGTGCCCTACCAGCTCATAGGCCTGGCCTGGGCCAGGCTGGCCGACCGGGTAGGCCCGCGTGGTGTTCGCCCGCACATCGGTGCCGCCCTGTTTTTCGGTCATGGCCATGCCAATGGTGACCCCGGCCTTGTGGGCGACGCCGACGTTGCGCGGATCGTAGTGAGTGGCGAGGATTTTTGGCAGCCAGGTCTCGGCCAGATCGGGCTGCAAACGGAGCGCGGGGACGCTGGCGAACGTCATGGTCAGCGGGCACCCACTGCCCGCTTCGGCCTGCGAATGGAGATAGCTCATGGCTGCGCGGGCGACATGCGCTCCGCCCTGCGGATCGGTCCATGGCAGCGAAGGAATGCCATGCTCGACAGCGGTTTGCATCAACTGATGATAGGCCGGGTGAAACTCCACCAGATCGATGCGATGCCCATAGCGATCATGGCTGGCGAACACCGGTTTGTTCTGGTTCGCCAGAAAACCCGCTTCCATCAGCGGGCCACCGGCCAGCGCGCCATAGGCATCGATCCGGGCCTCGGCCCAACCGGCCCCGAAGCGTCGCGACCACTCTTGAAGCGGCAGGTCAATGCGATAGAGATTGACCCCCTCCAGCGACGGCGGCTGGTTAGTGACTTCATGGGTCTCAGCGAACTGATGCAGGTTCATGGCGGGCTCCGGTTCGTTCGGCAGATGCCCTCAGTGAAACACGCACCCAAACGCGAAAGAAGTGCCATAGACGACTAAATCTCGGCGCTTTCGCCCTCCGGCGCGGGGTCATGCGCGGCGCTCGCCCGTGCCGTGCGGTCCTTCTTCGCTCAAGTCACCGGCAACGCCGCGCGCTGCACGTCCAGGCTGAGGCGAAACTGGCTGCCATTGCCCGGCTCGGATTGATGACTCAGACGCCCGCCCTGGAGCTCGATCAATTGCCGACAGATCGCCAGCCCGATGCCGAGCCCGCCGTATTCCCGAGTCATGGAGCCGTCGACTTGGTAGAAGTTGGCATAGAGCGTCTCTTCATCCAACCGGGCAAAGCCGATACCGGTGTCGATGACATCCAGCACCAGCCGCACATCCCGGTCATTGATGACGTGGCCGCTCACGCGGACACGAATCGACCCGGCCTTGGTGAACTTGATTGCATTGTCCAGCAGGCAATCCAGGCATTGGCGCAAGCGAAGGGCATCGCCGTGCAGACTGTCAGGCAGCGTTTCGTCGATCTCGATGTTCAACGCGAGCGACTTGTCTCGCGCCAAGGGCTCGAACGTGCTGCGCACCTGAAACAGCAGATGACGCAGGCTAAACGTCGCGTTTTGCACGGCGATGCGCCGAGCCTGCAGCTCAGTGAGGGTGAGAATGCCGTTGACGATGCCCATCATGTTTTGCGCGGAGTCCGCGGCGGTCTGGCGATAGAGTTCGATTTCGTCCTGGTCACTCTCCATTTGCATCAGCTCCAGGGAGCCGATCACACCGTTCATGGGCGTTCGCAGTTCATGGGTCAAGGTGGCGAGGAACTCATCTTTCAAGCGGTTGCTGACTGCGAGTTGCTGGTTGAGCTTTTCGAGGTCCTGGCTGGACTGGGCCATGATTTGCGCCTGGCGTTCGCGCAAGGTGTTGATGCGATCGGCCAATGCCAGCGACAGCAGTGCAACCTCCACCACCGAGCCGATCTGGCTGGCGTACATGGTCCAGAAGTTGTTCGGCAGATGCCCCAGCAGCATCGTGGCGTTGACGACGCCCCCCAGCAGAAACGCTGACCAGGCAACGATGAAATAGCGCGCCACGCGGCGGCCTCGAAGCCAGGCAACCACGCCAATCAACAGGATCACCGGGGTGAACACCAGCACCAGCGCGGTGACCAGGCGCAAAGCGATGCCGTAATCCATGCACAACGCAAGCACCATGATGATTGCGGCGCAGACCATGGTGAGTACCAAAGGAACGTCCAGCCAAGGTCCCAACCGTGGGGTCTGCAGGAACTTGCGCGCGAACTGACTGGCAAAGAGGAGCGCTGCCGCCATCAGGAAGGTCGTCGAGGTGTTCGCCCACCAAGGGTTGTCTGGCCAGAAGTACTCGATGCCCGCGCCGTTGACCGAGACCTGATACAGGCCGAAGCAGACGATATAGAGGATGTAATAGAGGTAGCTGGTATCCCGCACGCTCAGGTAAATGAACAGGTTGTACACCAGCATCACGGCCAGCACGCCGTAGATCATGCCGAGAATGTAGAACCGTGAGGGCTGCTCTTCGATGTAGGCGTGGCTGGCCCAGAGGTTCAGCGGTGCCTGCAATGAGCCATGGCTGGCCACTCGAATATAGGCGGTCTTGGTGTCATGGGGCTTGAGGTCGAGGTCGAACAGGTAGTTGTTTTGCCTGATCTGACGGCTGGAAAACGGCAGCGTGTCCCCGGTCTGCCACGTCAGGCTGGGTATTGCGCCCTCGCTGGCGAGATAAAGGTCGACATGGTCCATGGGCGGATAGGCCAATTCCAGCAACCAGTCCGTGGCCGCCACGGGATTGAGTGGTCTGTAGGTCAAATCCACTTTCAACCAATACGCCGAACGGGAATACCCGGCATTCAGCGCGCTGGCGTTCAACGCCTGAAACTTCGCCCGCCCTTGGGGAGAGGCGACCTCTTCGATGGTGGCTGCGCCGGTGGGGTCTTCATAAACCAGGGTCGCCGGGCCTAGCGGCAAATTGCGTGTGTCTTCATTGAAATCCACGGCGCTGACCAGCATCGGCACCAGCATCAGCAACCCGATCAGAAGAAAACGCATGGGAAACCGCCCGTTTCAGCGTGGGCGGCGTCGCAGATTTCCCGAACCATTGAAGGCGACATTTTGTTCCGGGATGCCCCGGCCAACTGGGATAGCGGGCAACGCACTTGCTTTTTCTCTGATGGCAGGAAGAACACAGCTAAGCGAAAGCATAGCGTTTGATAGCTGGATGACACTATTTAAATCGTCACACATCTGCCTTTCCTTAACCTTTCATGACCACCGTTCATCTTTCTTCTCAAAGACCCGGTCTAGAGGGGTTCGGCTTGAGATCCGGAAAATTGTGATACCCACCATCGGCCCGACAAAAGCTTTAGTGGTAAGCTCGCGCACCATGACTATCTATAGCTCCCGCCCCGTTGTCCTCTGTCTCTCCGGCCACGACCCCAGTGGCGGCGCCGGTTTGCAGGCAGATATCGAAGCCCTGCTCGCCCAAGGTTGCCACGCCGCCCCTGCGGTCACTGCCCTGACGGTGCAAGACACCGTGAACGTCACCGATTTTCGGGTGCTGGATCGCGAATGGGTGCTGGCCCAAGCCCATGCCGTGCTCAACGACTCGACAGTGGCTGCCGTCAAGCTGGGCATGCTCGGCTCGCTGGAAATGGTCGACACCGTCGTCGAATTGCTGCAAGCCAACCCGCATCTGCCGCTGGTCTGCGACCCGGTGCTGCGGGCCGGTGGCGGCGGCCGTTTGGGCAAGGACGAAGTGGGCTATGCCATGCGCGAACGCCTGTTACCATTAGCCACCATCGCCACGCCGAACCTGCCCGAAGCGCGTATTCTCGCCGAGCTGCCAGAAGGCACTGCCGACGAGTGCGCCGACAAGCTGCTGCCCTTCTGTGGACATTTGCTGATCACCGGAGGCCACGGCGATGAGCATGAAGTCCACAACCGTCTCTACACCCGCAATGGCCCGTCGCGCACCTTTACCTGTCAGCGTTTACCTGGCAGCTACCACGGTTCCGGCTGCACCCTGGCCAGCGCCCTCGCCGGTCGACTGGCACTGGGTCAGGACGTGCTGGGCGCTGTGGAAACAGCCCTGGACTACACTTGGCGCACCTTGCGCGACGCTGAACAACTGGGCAAAGGCCAGTTCGTGCCGCGTCGCCTGCCACTGGATTTCTGCTCGTAACGCCACGAACAAGAGGCACCCCTGATGAAACTGCGTGGCTTGTACGCCGTGACCGACAGCCAACTGTTGGCCGGAAAATTCCTCGCTTATGTCGAAGCCGCCCTCGACGGTGGCGTGACGCTGCTGCAATACCGCGACAAGTCCGGCGACGAAACCCGTCGACTGCGCGAAGCCTCGGAACTGCTCAAATTGTGTGAGCGCTACAAGACCCGCCTGATCATCAACGACGACGCTGAAGTCGCCGCACGTCTGGGCGTCGGCGTGCACCTTGGCCAGACCGACGGCTCGCTGCCCGATGCCCGTGCTTTGCTTGGCCATAAAGCTATCGTCGGCGCGACCTGCCATGCGCAGATCGAACTGGCCGAAAAAGCCAAGGCAGACGGGGCGACCTACGTGGCCTTCGGCCGCTTCTTCAATTCCACCACCAAGCCGGGCGCCCCGGCGTGCAGCCTCGACATGCTGGCGCAGGCGCGCAAGCGAATCTCGCTGCCGATCGCCGTCATTGGCGGGATCACCTTGGAAAACGCCGCGCCGCTGGTGGCGCAGGGGGCTGACTTGCTGGCGGTGGTGCAAGGTTTGTTCGGCGCTGAAACCACTCAGGAAGTCACCCGTCGCGCTCGCGCCTTCAACGACTTGTTCAAATCGGCCTGATTCCACATCGGGCCGGTTCACCTCTTTCGATTCAAACAGAGACCTCATCATGTCCCGTTCTGAAACCCTGTTCGCCAACGCCCAGAAGCACATCCCCGGCGGCGTCAACTCGCCGGTTCGCGCCTTCAAGAGCGTCGGCGGTACGCCACTGTTCTTCAAACATGCAGCCGGCGCCTACGTCACCGATGAAGACGACAAGCGCTACGTCGATTACGTTGGCTCATGGGGGCCGATGATTCTCGGCCACAGCCACCCCGACGTGCTGGAAGCCGTGCGTAAGCAACTGGAACATGGCCTGTCCTACGGCGCGCCGACCGCCATGGAAACCGAAATGGCGGACCTTGTGTGCTCCATCGTCCCCTCCATGGAGATGGTGCGCATGGTCAGTTCCGGCACCGAAGCCACGATGAGCGCGATTCGTCTGGCGCGTGGCTACACGGGCCGCGACAGCATCATCAAATTCGAGGGTTGTTATCACGGGCACTCCGACAGCCTGCTGGTCAAGGCCGGTTCCGGGGCGCTGACGCTGGGCGTTCCCAGCTCGCCAGGCGTCCCGGCGGCATTCGCCAAACACACGCTGACCCTGCCGTTCAACGACATTGACGCGGTCAACGCAATGCTCGCGGATGTGGGCCAGGAAGTGGCCTGCATCATCGTCGAACCCGTCGCCGGAAACATGAACTGCGTGCCACCAGCCCCCGGCTTTCTGCAAGGCCTGCGCGACGCCTGCGACAAGCATGGCGTGGTGCTGATCTTCGATGAAGTCATGACCGGGTTTCGTGTGGCCCTCGGTGGCGCGCAGGCCCACTATGGCGTCACCCCGGACCTGAGCACGTTCGGCAAGATCATCGGCGGCGGCATGCCCGTGGGTTGCTTCGGCGGCAAACGCGAAATCATGTCGCATATCGCTCCACTGGGCCCCGTTTACCAGGCGGGCACCCTCTCGGGTAACCCATTGGCGATGGCCGCGGGCCTGACGACGCTGCGCCTGATCAGCCGTCCGAATTTTCACGATGAACTGACGGCCTACACCACGCGCCTGCTCGACGGCCTGCAGCAGCGTGCCGACGCTGCCGGCATTCCGTTCACCACCACCCAGGCAGGCGGCATGTTCGGCCTGTATTTCACCGACGCGAAAGCAATCGTCACCTTCCAGGACGTGATGAGCAGCGACGCCGAGCGCTTCAAACGCTTCTTCCACTTGATGCTCGAGGGTGGGGTGTATCTGGCGCCAAGTGCGTTCGAGGCAGGGTTCACCTCCATCGCCCATGGCGATGCAGAGCTGCAACTGACGCTGGAAGCCGCTGAGAAAGCATTTGCGCAGCTGAAATAACCTCGCTGCCATTGTAGGAGCGTGGCTTGCCTCTGGGCCGCATTCGGATGATCGGCTGCGAAGCCGTCGTAAAACCGATCAACCCGGGGAGTCAGTAAGCCGGGTGTTCAGGCTTTGCAACCGGTCCCCGGCAGATCGCCCGAGTACGGCCCACAGACAGCCACGCTCCTACAGAGTCCAGTAAGGTATTTGCAGTTGATTTGGGTTGTTTCTGCGTTATTTTGTTGAATCGTTATATCCGCACGTCGGATTGAGCGCCTGAAGTCAGGCCAATCAAGGCCGTGCGGCAGAATTTGTGCAAAGACTTTGTAAGGTAGGCCCCGCTTATTTCATAATGCGCAGCCAGCACGTTCAGCTGGACGGGCATTACCCGCACCTTTTTCAGAGGTAAGTCGACTTCCATGAATCGCACCGGCCGCACCCTTGCATTGGGCTGCCTGTTGCTTCTTCATCCCCTGCTGGCGAATGCAGGTGGCAACTCGTTGTTAATCCCAGCGGTGGGTCGCTGCACCCTGAACACCCAGCCAGACAACCTGCCCGCAGCGTTAGCGGCTTGCCAGCAGGCGGCGCAGAGTGGGGATGCACAAGCGCAATACGAGTTGGGACAGTTCTATTACGACGGCAAGAATGCGCCGCGTGATCTCACTCAGGCACTCAACTACTTCGAACAGGCCTCTTTGCAGGGCCATGCACAGGCGCAATATCAATTGGGTCTGATGTTTTTCCGTGGCGAAGGGGTACAGGCCAATAACATTCAGGCTTACATCGTGCTGAAGATGGCCGCGGTCAATGGCTCCGAAGACGCGCTGGACGAAGCCGACGAAGTGTCCGGGCAAATGAAGAAGGAAGACCTGGACGTCGCCACCCAGGTGCTGGGGCAAATCTTCCGTAAATACCTGCTGGAACTGCAAACCGCTGAAGGGCGCACGCCTTTCGCACCCTTCCCTGACACCAGCAAGCCCTGATCGAGCCGCTTACTTTTCCGGCATCGGCATCGGAAACGGCATGACGTTGCCGGTCGGGCGCGCTTCACTGATTTTCGCGGTGCCCATGCGCTCCACCTCATCGATACGCACGATCGAGTGCATTGGCACGAAACTGCGCACTACGCCATCGAACTGCGCCTTGAGCTTCTCCTCGCTCGGATCGACGACCACCGTGGTCCGCTCGCCGAAGACAAATTCCTCGACTTCCAGGAAGCCCCACAGATCGCTTTGATAGATCTGCTTGGCGTACATCTCGTACACCTGGCCCTGGTTGAGAAAAATTACCTTGTAGATTGGAGCTTCGCGTTTGGTCATGACAGGCAGGCAATGATCGGTGTTTTGAAAAGGGCGCGAACTATAGCACGCCGCTCGTTAGGCGACGCTAGGAACCCAGGGCTCGGGTCACTATAATGCGCGGTTCTTCGAATCACCTGATAAATCCGAACCCGCATGGCCAAGAAGCTTTACATCGAAACCCACGGTTGCCAGATGAACGAGTACGACAGCTCGCGCATGGTCGATCTGCTGGGCGAACATCAAGCGCTGGAAGTCACCGCTCGCGCGGAAGATGCCGACGTGATCCTGCTCAATACCTGCTCGATCCGCGAACGCGCCCAGGATCGCGTGTACTCCCAGCTAGGCCGCTGGCGTGAGCTGAAACTGGCCAATCCGGAAATGGTGATCGCCGTGGGCGGCTGCGTGGCCAGCCAGGAGGGCGAGGCCATTCGCGACCGTGCGCCCTATGTCGACGTGGTCTTCGGCCCCCAGACCCTTCATCGCCTGCCCGAGATGATCGACGCAGCGCGGGTCACCCGGCTCCCGCAAGTGGATATCTCGTTTCCTGAAATCGAGAAGTTCGACCATCTGCCCGAGCCCCGCGTCGATGGCCCGAGCGCGTACGTCTCGGTGATGGAAGGCTGCAGTAAATACTGCACGTTCTGCGTGGTGCCCTACACCCGCGGCGAGGAAGTCAGCCGCCCGTTCGACGACGTGATCACCGAGGTCTTCCATCTCGCGGAAAACGGCGTGCGTGAAGTGACCCTTTTGGGCCAGAACGTGAATGGCTATCGCGGCACCACCCACGACGGGCGCGTGGCCGATCTGGCCGAGCTGATTCGCGTGGTCGCCGCCATCGACGGCATCGACCGGATTCGCTACACCACCTCGCACCCGCTGGAGTTTTCAGACAGCCTGATTCAGGCCCATGCCGAAGTGCCGGAATTGGTCAAACACCTGCACCTGCCAGTGCAATCGGGTTCCGACCGCATTCTGGCGGCCATGAAGCGCAACCACACCGTGCTGGAATACAAATCCCGCTTGCGCAAACTCCGCGCCGCTGTGCCAGATATCTGCATCAGTTCCGACTTCATCGTCGGCTTTCCCGGCGAGACCGAGAAAGACCATCAGCAGACCCTGAAGCTGGTGGAAGAGGTCGGTATGGATTTCTCCTACTCCTTCGTCTACAGCCAGCGCCCGGGGACCCCGGCAGCCGACCTGCACGACGACACCCCGGAAGAGGTGAAGAAGGAGCGTTTGAAACAGCTGCAACTGCTGATCGATCGCCAAGGCTTCGAAATCAGCCGCCGCATGGCGGGCACGGTGCAACGCATCCTGGTCACCGATTATTCGAAAAAAGACCCGGGAGAACTCCAGGGGCGCACCGAGAACAACCGCATCGTCAACTTCCGTTGTGACAACCCGAAGATGATCGGGCAGTTCGTTGACGTGTACATCGACAGCGCACAACCGCACTCGCTGCGCGGTTCGCTGTTGCAATAGGGACAGACGCCGCAAGCCAGCGATGGCGCAAAATCCTGTAGGAGCGCGCTTGCCCGCGACCATGGTGTTTCAGACAAAACACTGCTGGCTGACAGAAAGCTATCGCGGGCAAGCGCGCTCCTACGGGTTTTATCGCAATATCCAATCCGACCATTAGTAAGTGGGCCCTTTCGGACACTGCCCACAGGGGTTATCCTTCATTCCACATTCATTGCCGTCGGGCGGCTGATAACCACTTTGAACGCACCTATCGAACCTCATCGTTTCAGTCTCGAACCTATCGAGGCCCATCGCTTCGCCAATCTGTGCGGCCAATTCGACGAGCACTTGCGCCTGATCGAACAGCGGCTGGACATCGAAATCCGCAATCGCGGAGGCCAGTTCGAAATGATTGGCGAGCGCAAACAGACCACTTCTGCCGAAAACCTGCTGCGACGCCTGTACCGGGAGACCAAGAGCACCGAACTGTCTCCGGACATGGTCCACTTGTTCCTGCAGGAGTCCGGCGTCGAAGCGCTGGACAACCACCCTGCCGCCGACGCGGGCGTTGCGCTGCGCACCAAGAAGGGCATGATTCGCCCGCGTGGTTTGAATCAGCAGCGCTACGTGAAGGAAATTCTCGGCAACGACATCAACTTCGGCATCGGCCCGGCAGGTACGGGTAAAACCTACCTGGCGGTGGCGGCTGCGGTCGATGCACTGGAGCGCGAGCAGATTCGCCGCATCCTGCTGGTCCGTCCGGCCGTCGAAGCGGGTGAAAAGCTGGGCTTCCTGCCGGGCGACCTGGCGCAGAAGATCGACCCGTATTTGCGGCCGCTCTACGACGCGCTGTACGAGATGCTGGGCTTCGAATACGTTGCCAAACTGATCGAAAAACAGGTGATCGAAGTCGCGCCGCTGGCTTACATGCGCGGGCGCACCCTTAACAACAGCTTCATCATTCTCGACGAAAGTCAGAACACCACTGTCGAGCAGATGAAGATGTTCCTGACCCGTATTGGCTTTGGCTCCACCGCAGTGATCACCGGTGACATCACGCAGATCGACCTGCCACGCGGCACCAAGTCAGGCCTGACCCACGTCATAGAAGTGCTCAAGGACGTGCCGGGCATCAGTTTCACTCACTTCAAGCCCAAAGACGTCGTGCGCCACCCGCTGGTGCAACGCATCGTCGAAGCCTACGAGCGCTTCGAGGCGAGCCACAACGATCCGCAGCCCACCCGGGAATCCCGACGCGATGCTTGAGCTGGATTTGCAGATCGCGACTCACGCCAGCGCTCCCAGCGAAGCCCAGTTCCGCCTGTGGTGTGAAATGGGCTTGCGTCAGCGCGCGGCGGATTCGGAAATGACCATCCGCCTGGTGGACGAAGCCGAAGGCCGGGAACTGAACCACACCTGGCGTCACAAAGACTACGCCACCAATGTACTGTCGTTTCCTGCCGAAGTCCCTGACGAACTGCTCGACATCCCGCTGCTGGGCGATCTGGTCATTTGCGTACCGGTCGTCGCGCGCGAAGCCGTCGAGCAGGGCAAGGCGCTGGACGCCCATTGGGCGCACCTGGTGATCCACGGCTGCTTGCACCTGTTGGGCTATGACCATATCGAGGACGAAGAAGCCGAGGAAATGGAAGCGCTGGAACGAGAGTTGCTTGCAGAGCTTGGCTATCCCGATCCCTACGCCGACGATGAGCTCGGCGACACACCCACTTCAGAAACACCTGGCAAGGACCACGAGTAAGGGCTATGAGCGAAGATCGATCGAGCAACGGGCAAAAGTCATGGTTGGGCAAACTGACCCAGGCATTTGCCCATGAGCCGAAAAACCGTCAGGAGCTGCTGGAGCTGCTGCGCGAAGCCCATCAGAACAAGCTGCTGGACAGCGAAGCGCTGGCCATCGTCGAGGGCGCCATCCAGGTCGCCGACCTGCAAGTGCGCGACATCATGGTGCCGCGCTCGCAGATGATCAGCATCAAGGCGAGCCAGAGCCCACGCGAATTCCTGCCCGCGGTGATCGATTCGGCGCACTCGCGCTATCCGGTCATCGGCGAAAGCCACGACGATGTGCTGGGCGTGCTGCTGGCCAAAGATTTGCTGCCACTGATCCTCAGGGAAAACGGCGGCGCGGACGATGTGAAGAACTTGCTGCGCCCGGCGACCTTCGTGCCGGAGTCCAAGCGGCTGAACGTTTTGCTGCGCGAGTTCCGCGCCAACCATAACCACATGGCCATCGTCATCGACGAATACGGCGGCGTGGCCGGGCTGGTGACCATCGAGGACGTGCTCGAGCAGATCGTCGGCGACATCGAAGACGAACACGATGTCGAGGAAGACAGCTACATCAAGCCGCTGCCCAGCGGTGACTTCCTGGTCAAGGCGCTGACCCCCATCGAAAGCTTCAACGAGTTTTTCGACAGCGAGTTCTCGGATGACGAGTTCGACACCGTCGGCGGCCTGGTGATGAATGCGTTCGGGCACTTGCCCAAGCGTAATGAAATCACCGAAATCGGCGCGTACCGTTTCCGCATCCTGAACGCGGACAGCCGTCGTATTCACCTGTTGCGCCTGAGCCCGATCTCCCGCTCGTAGTCTTACCTTCATAAGGATCGTAAATGCGCTGGATCACCCGCCCCGGCTGGCCCGGTAATCTGCTGGCCATGGCGGCTGGCGCACTGACCACTCTGGCCCTGGCGCCGTTCGATATCTGGCCACTGGCGATCGTCGCGCTGGTGGTGTTCTACCTGGGGCTGCGCGATCTCAAGCCTCGGCAGGCCTTGTGGCGCGGATGGTGCTACGGTTTCGGGCTGTTCGGCGGCGGCACCAGCTGGATCTACGTCAGCATCCACACCTACGGTGAAGCGCCAGTATGGCTGGCCGGATTCCTGATGGTGCTGTTCTGCGCATCGGTGGCGTTCTTCTTCGCCCTGCCCGCCTTCCTGTGGGCCCGCTGGATTCGTCGCAACGAAGCGCCTTTGGCCGACGCGCTCGCTTTCGCAGCATTCTGGTTTGGCCAGGAAATGTTCCGTGGCTGGTTCCTGACCGGCTTCCCTTGGCTTTATTCCGGTTACAGCCAGCTCGATGGTCCCTTGAAAGGCCTCGCGCCATTGGGTGGCATGTGGCTGATCTCGTTCAGTCTCGCCTTGACCGCCGCCCTGCTCTGCAACCTTCCACGGCTGCGCGCCCGCAAAAGCTTTCTCGCCGCAGGCGTCGTTCTGCTACTCGCGCCTTGGGTCATTGGCCTGAGCCTGAAAAACCACGCGTGGACCGAGCCGTCCGGCGCGCCGCTGTCAGTCGCGGCCATGCAGGGCAATGTCGAACAAAGCATGAAATGGGACCCGGCTGCGCTTAACGCGCAACTGGCGCTGTACCGCGACATGACCTTCGCGTCGCAGAAGGCCGACCTGATCGTCTGGCCGGAAACCGCGGTGCCGGTACTCAAGGAGTCGGTGGAGGGCTACCTGTCGGTCATGGGCAAATTTGCGGCCGACCGAGACGCGGCATTGATCACGGGTGTGCCATTGCGGCAGAAAACCGGCCGCGGCGAATTCCGTTATTACAACGCGATCACGGTGACCGGAGAGGGTGACGGCACTTATTTGAAACAGAAGCTCGTCCCGTTTGGCGAATACGTGCCGCTGCAGGACCTGCTACGCGGGTTGATCACCTTCTTTGACCTGCCAATGTCTGACTTCGCCCGCGGCCCCGCCGATCAGGCCCTGTTGCAGGCCAAAGGTTACGAAATCGCTCCGTTCATCTGCTACGAAGTGGTCTACCCGGAGTTTGCGGCCGGCCTGTCCGCCCAGAGCGACTTGCTGCTGACAGTGAGCAATGACACCTGGTTCGGCACCTCGATCGGTCCGTTGCAACACCTGCAGATGGCGCAGATGCGGGCTCTGGAGGCCGGACGCTGGATGATCCGCGCCACCAACAATGGCGTCAGCGCGCTGATCGACCCATTCGGCAAAATCACCCGCACCGTCCCGCAGTTCCAGCGTGCGGTGATGTACGGCGAGGTGACGCCGATGCACAACCTCACGCCTTACCTGCATTGGCGTTCGTGGCCGCTGATCATTCTGTCGGTGCTGTTGATTGGCTGGGCACTGCTGGCGAGCCGGATTGCCAAGACGGTCTAGGTCATTGTAGGAGCGCGCTTGCCCGCGATAGCGTTCTGTCAGTTAGAGGTGAACTCACTGATAAACCGCCATCGCGGGCAAGCGCGCTCCTACAATAGAGAGCATGCCACCCTAGCGATAAAACAACCGATACCCGACCAGTCCCGCCGCTTCATTCAACAACTGCCCGCTCTGCCAGACCGCCTTGGCCTCAGGCGTCCAGCCACCGAATGGGCGTGCGTTGTCGACGCTCAAAAAACCGACCGGCGCGGGCACCACGTCAAAGCCTGCCTTCTCGAAACTCCAGACCGACCGTGGCATGTGCCAGGCCTGTGTCACCACGACCACCCGCTTGATGCCCTGGGGCAGCAAGATCGCCGCGCTCATGGTTGCATTTTCCCAGGTCGTGCGGCTCTCGCCCTCCTGCCAACGCACGCTCACGCCAAAGTCATCGCGCAGTGACTCGGCCATGATCGACGCTTCGCTCGGAGGCGCCCCGTAATGCAAGCCACCGGTGGTGAGAATCGGCAGGCCCGAGGCTTTCGACAACCGCGCCGCATAGCGCATCCGCTCCAGCGCGACGCCCGTGGGAATATCGGCGCCCCAGCTCGGATCGTTGCGCTCACGCCCAGATCCCAGCACCACAATGGCATCGGCGCGCTGCGCCAGGGTGGCCCAATCGTCCTGTGACAAAGGCGGAACGGTCTCGATGGCCCTCGCCGACCATTGCACGACAATCGGCAAACTCATCGCCGTCATCCCGATCAGCCCAATGGCAAACAGCATCCGCGCAAGCCGGGGCCGGGCATTTCTCAACCACCAGGCGAACAACAGGAGCAGTAAAAAGGCGCCTGGGGGCAAAAGAAGATTCTTGATGAAGTAGCGAAAAGGCATGGGCATCTCCAGAGATGCCCGAAGCCTAATGGGAATGACACTAAGCAACAATGCTTAAACAGGCGGGAATGAGACCCGCAGAGGTTACCGCTTGAAATGTTTACTGGAACTGTAGCGACTCAACTTCGCCGACACCTTGGCACGACGCTGATCCTTCAGCCAGATGACATTGGCTGCCGGACGCGGTGCACGGAACGACGGCTCCGAAGGCTCCCGTGAAGCGCTGGAACTGCCTTTCTTTACGCCGAGTGTTTCCTCTTTGACCACGGCTTGTTTCAAGACGGCCTGGCGTATTTCGCTTCGGTCCAGGTAAGCCTCGATGAGTTGGAATTCGGCGTGGCTTAACCCACGCAACTCCAGTTCGAGGGGGTGCTCGTCACGAAGCCGGACTGCTGTTTTTGCCATGTCCAGGGCCAGCCCCAGACGATCGATCAAACGGTCATACAGATCAGAAATCTTTGCTTGGTGCCGCAGCTCTGCCATCCGTTCACCTCACTGAAGATAAACCCATACCCTCGTCAATGAGCTTAGCGGCACTGCAAAAACTGGCGCGGTGCCGCGACCAACGGCGGGCGGGGGCTTGAGGCATGTAATCAGGGTTTCCCTCGGCAGTCTGCCCTCATGTATGCTACGGGGCTTCCTGTCATTCCACTTCCGCTCACCCGGACACGAACACACCGCGCCACCGAACGGCCTTGCCTGAACAGCACGCCCATCCGGTCCGGGAATGCAGCGAAGCGGTCAAGGGTCACCCATCTTTAGTCAAAAGTAGCCATGCACGAACTCTATCAGCCCCGCGAAACCGAAGCCGCCGCCCAGACGTTCTGGGAAGAGCAAAAGTCGTTTGAAGTCAGCGAGCAACCCGGCAAGGACACTTACTACTGCCTGTCGATGTTCCCTTACCCGAGCGGCAAGCTGCACATGGGGCACGTGCGCAACTACACCATCGGTGACGTGATCGCGCGCTATCAGCGCATGCAGGGCAAGAACGTCCTGCAACCGATGGGCTGGGACGCCTTTGGCATGCCGGCGGAAAACGCCGCGATGAAGAACAACGTCGCCCCTGCCAAGTGGACGTACGAAAACATCGCCTACATGAAGACCCAGCTCAAGAGCCTGGGCCTGGCGATCGACTGGTCCCGCGAGGTCACGACTTGCAAGCCTGACTACTACCGCTGGGAGCAGTGGCTGTTCACTCGCCTGTTCGAAAAGGGTGTGATCTACCGCAAGAACGGCACGGTGAACTGGGACCCGGTCGACCAGACCGTGCTGGCCAACGAACAGGTCATCGACGGCCGCGGATGGCGCTCCGGGGCGGTGATCGAAAAACGCGAAATCCCGATGTACTACTTCAAGATCACGGCCTACGCCGATGAGCTACTGGAGAGCCTCGACGAACTGCCGGGCTGGCCTGAACAGGTCAAGACCATGCAGCGCAACTGGATCGGCAAATCGCGCGGGATGGAAGTCCAGTTCCCCTATGACCAGGCATCGATCGGCGAAGCGGGCGCACTGAAAGTCTTCACTACTCGCCCTGACACCCTGATGGGCGCGACCTACGTGGCCGTCGCCGCCGAGCACCCGCTGGCGGCCCTGGCAGCGCAGAACGATCCTGAGCTGCAAGCCTTCATCCACGAGTGCAAGAGCGGCAGCGTCGCAGAAGCCGACGTCGCGACCCAGGAAAAGAAAGGCCTGCCGACGGGCCTGTTCGTGGAGCACCCACTGACCGGCGAAAAACTGCCGGTGTGGGTCGCCAACTACGTATTGATGCATTACGGCGATGGCGCGGTCATGGCCGTTCCCGCCCACGATGAGCGGGACTTCGAATTCGCGACCAAGTACGACCTGCCGATCAAGTCGGTGGTGCGTACCAGTGCTGGCGACGCTTCGCCGGCCCCTTGGCAAGACGCTTATGGCGAGCACGGCCAACTGATCAATTCCGGGGAGTTCGACGGTCTGGACTTCGCGGGAGCGTTCGATGCCATTGAAGCCGCGCTGATCAAAAAAGATCTCGGCAAATCGCGCACCCAGTTCCGCCTGCGCGACTGGGGCATCAGCCGCCAGCGCTATTGGGGCTGCCCAATCCCGATCATCCACTGCGACGCCTGCGGTGACGTGCCGGTTCCTGAAGATCAGTTGCCGGTCAAGCTGCCTGAAGACGTGGTGCCGGACGGAGCAGGCTCACCCCTGGCGCGCATGCCTGAGTTCTACGAGTGCACCTGCCCTAAATGCGGCGCACCGGCCAAACGCGAAACCGACACCATGGACACCTTCGTCGAATCGTCCTGGTATTTCGCACGCTACGCCTCACCTCACTACGAAGGCGGCATGGTCGATCCGAAAGCCGCCAACCACTGGCTGCCGGTCGATCAATACATCGGCGGTATCGAACACGCGATCCTGCACTTGCTGTATGCACGGTTCTTCCACAAATTGATGCGTGACGAAGGCCTGGTCAGCTCCAACGAACCGTTCAAGAACCTGCTGACCCAGGGCATGGTGGTCGCCGAGACCTTCTATCGCCTCGAAGCCAATGGCAGCAAGACCTGGTTCAACCCGGCAGATGTCGAATTCGAACGCGACAGCAAGGCCAAGATCATTGGCGCCAAGCTGATCGCCGATGGCCTGCCGGTGGAAATCGGCGGCATCGAGAAGATGGCCAAATCGAAAAACAACGGCGTCGATCCTCAGTCGATGATCGACCAGTACGGGGCTGACACCTGCCGTCTGTTCATGATGTTCGCCTCGCCGCCTGACATGAGCCTGGAATGGTCCGACTCCGGCGTCGAAGGTTCGCATCGCTTCCTCAAGCGCGTCTGGCGCCTGGCGCAGACCCACGTGGCGGCGGGCCTTCCGGGCGCGCTGGACAAGGCAGCCCTGAGCGACGACCAGAAAGCCATTCGCCGCTCGATCCACCTGGCAATCAGGCAAGCCGGCCAGGACGTTGGCCAGCATCACAAATTCAACACCGCCATCGCACAGGTCATGACGTTGATGAACGTGCTGGAAAAGGCCCCCCAGGCATCGGAACAGGACCGCGGTCTGCTTCAGGAAGGCCTGGAAACGGTGGCTTTGCTGCTGGCCCCGATCACGCCGCACATCAGTCACGAACTGTGGAACGCGCTGGGTCACGCCGACCCGGTGATCGACGCCCAATGGCCCGTGGTCGATGAGGCCGCGCTGGTGCAGGACACGTTGCAACTGGTGGTCCAGGTCAACGGCAAGTTGCGCGGTCAGATCGAAGTGTCTGCCAGCGCCAGCCGCGAAGACGTCGAAGCCGCTGCCCGCACCAACGAAAACGTGCTGCGCTTCACCGAGGGCCTGACGATTCGCAAAGTGATCGTCGTGCCCGGCAAACTGGTGAACATCGTCGCCAGCTGATTGGATCAGGCGCCTGGCACTCAACCAGGCGCCCACAACACTTCCAGGGCCCGCCGCTTCGGGCTCAAACGGATTCAAGGGGAGCTACAAGATGATCAAACGCAATCTGCTGGTAATGGGCCTCGCCGTATTGCTGAGCGCCTGCGGTTTCCAGCTGCGCGGGACCGGCACCAACACCTTGGCCGTCAAGGAACTGGACGTCAGTGCTCGTGATGCCTATGGCGACGTAGTGACCCAGTTGCGTCAGACCCTGAGCAACAGCGGCGTACATGTGTACACCGGTGCCCAGTACAAACTGTTCCTGGCGCGCGAGGATGAATCCCAGCGCACCGCCAGCTACGCCGGCTCGGGTCGCTCCGCCGAGTACGAGTTGACCACGGTGCTCAAGTATCAGATCCAGGGCACCAAGAACGTGGTACTGCTGGACGACAACGTCCAGTCGACCCGCACCTTCGTGCATGACGGCAACAACCTGATCGGCTCCGACCAGGAAGCCGCACAGGTGCGCAAGGAAATGCGCAGTGAACTCGTGCAGAAGATGATCGCGCGTCTGCAACAGCTGACACCCGAGCGTCTCGACGAACTGCAAGCCAAGGCCGATGCCGCCGCCCGCGCGCAGGCCGACGCCGAAGCAGCGGCTCAACGCATTCGCGACGAGACGCCGCAGCAGTCACCTGTCGAATTCCCGACCAAGTGACAGCATCGGGGCCGGTTCGCCGGCCCCGATCGTTTCTGAACCATGAAACTCGCCCCCGCCCAGCTTTCCAAACACCTCCAAGGTGCGTTGTCGCCTGTCTACATCGTCAGCGGCGACGACCCCCTGCAATGCCAGGAAGCCTGCGACGCCATTCGCAGCGCTGCCCGCCAGCAAGGCTTCGATGAGCGCCAAGTGTTCAGCGCCGACTCGAGCTTTGACTGGGGCACGCTGCTGCAAGCGGGTGCCAGCATGTCGCTGTTTGCCGAACGCCGCCTGCTTGAACTGCGCCTTCCCTCGGGAAAACCGGGCGATAAAGGCGCCGCTGCGCTGCTGGAATACTGCAATCGCCCTGCCGAAGACACGCTGTTGCTGATCAGCCTGCCCAAGCTGGACGGCGCCGCGCAGAAGACCAAGTGGGGCAAGGCCTTGGTCGAGGGTCCACAGACTCAATTCGTGCAGATCTGGCCGGTGGATGGGAGCCAGCTACCGCAATGGATTCGCCAGCGTTTGGCACAAGCCGGTCTGGCCGCAAGCCCTGACGCCGTGGAGCTGATTGCCGCCCGTGTGGAAGGCAACCTGCTTGCCGCCGCGCAGGAAATCGAGAAGCTCAAGCTGATGGCCGAGGACGGCCAGATCACGGTCGAAACCGTGCAGGCGGCCGTGGCGGACAGTGCGCGGTTCGACGTGTTCGGCCTGACCGACGCGATCCTCAACGGCGAAGCTTCCCACGCCTTGCGCATACTTGAAGGCCTGCGCGGCGAAGGTGTCGAGCCGCCAGTCATTCTTTGGGCATTGTCCCGAGAGTTGCGCGTGCTGGCCAATCTTGCGTTGCAGTTCAGCCAGGGGACACCGCTCGATAAAGCCTTCAGCCAAGCGCGCCCGCCGATCTGGGACAAGCGCAGGCCGCTGATGAGCAAAGCCCTACAACGCCACTCAGCGCGACGCTGGAATCAGCTCTTGATGGACGCTCAGTACATCGACGCGCAAATCAAGGGCCAGGCACCCGGCTCAGTCTGGAACAATCTAAACCTGCTTGCGCTGCACATGGCCGGACAGCGGCTGGCGTTGCCGTCGGAATAGTTTCCCAACGCCCTCACGACGTCAAAACGACTGATCTTCCGGGTGAAAACTGAACACAGCGTCCGCCGCTCGATTCAAGTCGATGCGTATGACCGGCCTGATCAGTCCGTCAGCTGAGCGCCGGATGTCTTGCTGGATTTCGTTCGCTTGCCGAAGCCCTTCGGCATTTCCCGAGATGTAATAAACCGCATCGACGTACTCAGCCGCGTTCATTTTCCAGTTTTCGATCATGATCTCGTTGTAGCGGTAATAAGGTGACTCCGTGCCAGTGATGTTTTCCTTGCGTCCATTGACGGCCAGCATGAAGGACGCAGGTGAGATCGCTAAACTGCACTGGTGGTTCCGTCGCTCCCACTCAGGCGTCTCGAGAGGGGTACGCCAATGAGCCCCCAGCTGTGCCAGCGTGGTGATACCTTGGGAAGCGCAGCTCTCGCTCCCTGGGGTCGGACTGCTAATGTGCAGCCCGCATCCTTTGTCAGCACGCTTCCAACTATCGGCATCGGCCATGTAGATACATAGCGCACGCATGGCAGGCAGCCCTGCCGGAATAGATTCCAATTCCCGAAAGATGATCCCCTGGCCTTTACTGCTGTACAACGCCAGCGTCTTGATATCTCCTCGGAGATAGGAGAGGGCAGTTGCGCCCGCAGGAGCGGAATCCTCGTTGGGGTTCCAGGCGTGATAATTGGTGCTGTATGACGCAGCGCGAACAAGGACGCCGCTGCAGTACACAGGGGCCGTGCCTCCTGCGCACGATGGCGTGAGATTGGCGTGTCGCGCGTTCAAACGCTGGGCTACCAGCGCACCTTCGCCGTCGCCAGCCCTTACCACAGTGAAGCGTTTGGCGCTGTTGGTCAAATCGATGCGGACGATGGGCAACTCGATGCCAGACTTGGCTTGATAAGCCAGCTTGAGCTGCTGAGCATTGAGCAAGCTTCCTCTGGAAGCCTCGTAAAAAATCGCTTCGATCGGCAACCGAGCGGGGTCGGCCGTGTTCCAGTTCTCAAAGAGGATCTCATTGCCATAGGCGCGGGTCAGGTCCGGAAAGCGCGGACGCACCGTCAGGCTGGTGATGAACTGCGCTGCGCCTTGCGTACTCAGCGAACATTGGTTGATGCGGGAAGAGCCGTGGCTAATGAAGTTTTCAATCCAGGCATCAGGCGATGTCGCAGGCATTGATAAGGTCGCACAACTGGCGAGATCGGCGGGAAGAGGAATGGGGTCTTGCCCGTTCGCAAAGCCGCATCCGTGCATTGCTCGATTGTTCTCCTGAGTGTCGGCCATGAACGGATAAATGCAGCGCGCATTGACCGCCAGCTTGCCCGCCTGCTGTGCACTGTCGGGGTCCATCCTGATAAACCCGTTGGTCAGATCACTGCTGTCCGAATTAACGCCGCTACGGATATAGGAAAAGGTCGTGGAGCCCAGTCGAATGGCGTCAGCGCTGAGGCCCCAGAAGTCGTAGCTCGGATTGTAGTTCGCACGCCGAATGAGAAGCCCCGAGCAGTTGTATGCAGGCCTATCGCCCGAACATTTCGCCACGTTGCTGATGTAGCGGTTTGTAAGCCTGTCTTCGAGATCCTCCAGCGGCCGCGCAACACCGCTGGCCGTTTGCTGCGAATTGGCTATCGAAGGTACATGGCTGGTCGTGCAACCGCCGAGCATCAACAGGCTCATGATGAGCATCAAGGTCTTCATATAGTCTCTCCTTGACAGGCTCGGCGTTACCGACCTCGCCCTTATCCATCCCGCAGATTTCCGTTAGCGTTCTGAAGTTATTTATTGTCGACTGTCAAAAATGACAGTGACCAGGAGCGCCAGTAGAGCTGAAGTAGCGAGCAAAAGCTGGCCATGGTGCGCGAACGCATGGAACCCGGGCAAAGCGTTTCGGTGGGCGTCACGCGCAACGGCATCACGCCAACCAGCTTTTCCCATGGCGCAAGCTTTATCAGGAAGTCAGCTTGCCAGCGGTCAGTGCCAGTGAAGCTGGTCAGCGAAAGTCTCGGTGTGTCGCGCTCTCACCAAACGGTTCGGGTCAAACACGGCGCGCAACTGAAGGCACGGCGTGCCGGCATTCACTCCGATGGTTGTACGAGCCTGATCAATACGCCTGCTCATCACGTTGATACGTGAACCAATCGCCCGCTGACGCTGCAAGGTTTAGCCGAATGACCGGCTTGATTAGCCCGTCGGTCGAGCGCCAGAAGTCTTTCTGGATTTCTTTGGCTTGCCTGAGTCCATCACCGCTGCTCTCGCCGGCAACGTAGTAAAAAGTGTCGAGCGGTAGTCGGGACGGGATGTCCATGGGCCAGGCCTCGATCATCAGTTCGTTAAAGCGGTGATAGACGGATTCGCTACCGGTCACCAGTTGGCGTCGTGACTCAATGGACAGCATGAACGGCACGGGTTCGATAGCGAGGCTGCATTCGTGTTCCCGACGGGTGCTCAAATTGGCTATCGACAGGTAATGCTGGCGAAACTGGTCAAATGTTGTAATACCCTGCGAAGCACAACTTGCACTTCCAGTCGGATGTTTTGCGTGAGCGCCACATCCTTTATCAAGACGCCGATCGGTAGCGCCATCATCAATAAAAATGCATAAAGCCTGCACGGGCGTCAGCCCCGCATTGTGTGCGTACTCCAACTCACGAAATATGATCCCCGCCGGCTTGTCGCGAAACATCGCCAGCGTCTTTACATCCGCCCTCAAGAAACTGAACGACACGCCCTCAGGTTGCGCGCTGCCGGGGTTAGGGTTCCATGCCTTGTAACTAGTACTGTAGGAAATAGCCCGAGCCAGCACTCCGCTGCAATACACCGCCGCTTTCGCGCCAGGGCATTCACCCGTGGTATTGGCGTAACGTTCATTCAGCCGCTTGGCAACCGTCCAGCCGTCTTCCTGGTCAACCTCCCTCAGTACGAAACGCTTCGCGCCTGTACCAAAGTCCAGTCGAATGATCGGCAATTCGATATCGGTCTTCGTTCGATAGGCATGCTTGAGCGCCTGCGCATTGACCAGACTGCCCTCCTTCGAGGCGTTATAGAAAATAGCTTCGATTGGAAGATTTGCAGGCGCCTGAGTCTCCCACGGTTCAAAGAGGACTTCATTGCCGTACAGATTTGTGAGATCCGGGTAGGAGGCTCTAACCGTCAAGCTCGTGGCAAACTGTGCTGCAACCATGGTGCTTAACGAGCACTGATTGATACGGCTGGAGCCGTGTTCGTTGAAGTTCTTGATCCAGGCGGGCGGGGTCACTGCCGGAACCGCTAGTGTGGCGCAATTGCTCAGATCGTCAGGCAACGGTGTGGGATCGGGTCGATTGGCAAATCCGCAACCGTGCATTGCCCGGCTGTTTGACTGAGCATCCGCCATGAACGGAAATATGCAGCGTGCTTTGAGCACAAGCTTACCTGCGGCCTTGGCGCTGTCTGGATCCATTAGAACGTAGCCACTGGTGATGTCATCGCTACTGGAATTCAATCCATTGCGGATGTAAGAAAAGGTCGCAGAACCCACACGTGCCTCATCGGCGCTATACCCCCAGAAATCGGAGTTCGGATCGTAGTTCACTCGGCGGATCAACACGCCGGAGCAATTGAAGGCTGGGGTGCCCCCGGCGCAACTGGTCACCGCGCTGTTATAACGAGCGATGAGGCGATCGGCTACGGTTGCGAGGGTTGCCTGGCGCGCCTGAACCGTTGGCGCAACCTCAGGCGCTTCTGTACGGGTGCAGGCACCCAGAATCAAAAACAGCAGCAAGGGTATGAAAATCCTTTTCATGTGCTTCTCCAGTCATGGTGCTTATTGGCCACTCCTTGAGAAACTCTGCTACAGGTCTGCGCGCGCAACTACTGTCAGAAGTGACAGCAGGCAAGAACGTCTCGCGATAAGCATGCGGTTGGAAAGAGGATTCGACATGTCGATAGCGGCGATCAATTGGACGTACAGACCTCGTTGTCCGATGATCCCCGCCCCATGGTTAACCGACCCAAGAGCGTTCTCTATGACCAAAGCCAAAAAGCGGCCGAATAAAGCCAAATCCATCATCGCCCAGCCCCTGTTCCGCAGCCGCCAGGAACAACCCGCCAAGGGCAAAGGCAGCTACCGCCGCGAAGCCTTCCAGTCGAAAAACTGGGAGGCTTCTTCCGTTAAGGCGGCTTGAAAACATTTCAGGTTACTGACCGGCGCCCCGCCGACAGGGCCGACATGTTAAGGTCTGCACCTTACGGTTTATCCCTGTGGACCCCAGAATGCCCTCGAGCTTTTCCCATCGCTGGCCCGTTCGCCAGTTGATCGCCGCCTCCAGTTTCCTTGTGCTGGTCGCCTGCGCGGAGCAACCCACCGCTGCCGTCGCCACTCCCCTGCAAACCGCCCCTATGGCGGTCGCCAAGCCAGCGTCAAACGCCCAGACTGCCGTCGCCCAGCCCGACGATTCGAACTTCGAAATCCAGCCAGCAATGAGCTTTGCCGAATGGCAGACGGCCTTCCGCGCACAGGCGCTTGCCGCCGGGATCCGCGCCGATGTCTTCGATAACGCGTTCGCCGGCATTACCCCTGACATGAGCGTTGTCAAAGCCGACCGCAGCCAGCCTGAATTCACCCGGCCAGTCTGGGAATACCTTGACGGCGCGATGTCGCCCGTGCGCGTGCGCAAGGGTCAGGCGCTGCTGGCGCAGTACGAGGATGTGCTCAACGCCATCGAACAGCGCTATGGCGTGGATCGTCAGGCGCTGGTTGCGGTATGGGGCATGGAAAGCAGCTTTGGGCAGTTCCAGGGTACCCAGTCGGTGATCCGCTCGCTGGCGACGCTGGCCTATGAAGGCCGCCGCCCGCAGTTCGCGCAGGACCAACTGATCGCAGCGCTGCAGATCATCCAGCATGGAGACATTGACGCTCAGAGCATGCTCGGCTCTTGGGCGGGGGCCATGGGGCAGACGCAATTCATTCCCACGACCTACAACACTCACGCGGTGGATTTCGACGGAGACGGCCGTCGCGACATCTGGAATTCACCCGTGGACGCCCTCGCCTCCACCGCCCATTACCTGCAAAGTTCTGGCTGGCAGAAAGGGCAGCCCTGGGGTTTCGAGGTGCAATTGCGCCCGGGTTTCGACTATGCACTGGCGGACGCCTCGACCCGCAAGAGCGTCGGTGAATGGCAACAACTGGGCCTGAAACTACCCAGCGGTGGCGCGCTGCCAGCCAACCTGTTGCAACAGCAGGCTGCGTTGTTGTTGCCCGCCGGGTACAAAGGCCCGGCATTTCTGGTGATGGACAACTTCCGCGCGATCCTCAAATACAACAACTCCTCTTCCTACGCGTTGGGCGTCGGGCTGCTGTCAGAGCGTTTCAGTGGCGGCGGTTATGTGATTGGCCAGTGGCCGCGCGGTGATCGCCCACTGAGCCGTTCAGAGCGTATCGAGCTGCAAACCCTGTTGTCAGCCCGTCAGTACGATGCAGGCGCTGCAGACGGGATTATCGGCGCCAACACGCGCAAGGCGATCCGTAGCGCTCAGCAGGCTTTTGGCTGGCCTGCGGACGGCTATCCCACGCAAGAGCTGCTGAATAACCTGCGCAGGCCGTGATGGGGAAACACCTGTAGGAGCGCGCTTGCCCACGAACGGTCGGAACATACGACAGAAAAGTATCGGATGGGCTGGCGTAGTCGCGGGCAAGCGCGCTCCTACTGACGGCGCACAGTTCAAATTTGGCCTATTCGTCGACGTGGTAACAAGAGCGTACCAGCGGCCCGGAAGCGCCCAGCAAGCTTTTGGCTGGCCTGCGGACGGGTATCCCACGCAAGAGTTGCTGAATAACCTGCGCAGGCCGTGATGGGGAAACACCTGTAGGAGCGCGCTTGCCCGCGAACGGTCGGAACATATGACACTGACGCATCGGATGGGCTGGCGTAGTCGCGGGCAAGCGCGCTCCTACAGACGGCGCACAGTTCAAATGTGGCCTATTCGTCGACGTGGTAACAAGAGCGTACCAGCGGCCCGGAAGCGCCCAGCAGGCCTATGGCTGACCAACGGACGGCTATCCCACGCAAGAGTTGCTGAATAACCTGCGCAGGCCGTGATGGCGAAACACCTGTAGGAGCGCGCTTGCCCGCGAACGGCCGGAACATACGACAGAGAGGTGTCGGATGGGCTGGCGTAGTCGCAAGCGCGCTCCTACAGGACGGCGCACAGTTCAAACAAAAAGGGCCGGATATCGCTATCCGGCCCTTTTTTCTGTTACCGCTTTGATCAGCCCGCAGTCAGCAACGACTTGGTCAGCTTGGCCTGTTCGTCGGCGTGGTAAGAAGAGCGTACTAGCGGCCCGGAAGCTACGTTCTTGAAGCCCATCTTGTAACCTTCTTCAGCGAACCAAGCGAAGGTATCCGGGTGCACGAAACGCTGAACCGGCAGGTGGTTACGGGACGGCTGCAAGTACTGACCCAAAGTGAGCATGTCGATGTTGTGCTCGCGCATGCGGTGCATCACTTCGATGACTTCGTCGTCGGTTTCGCCCAAGCCCAGCATCAGGCCGGATTTGGTTGGCACATGCGGGACCATTTCCTTGAAGCGCTGCAGCAAGGTCAGCGACCACTGATAATCCGACCCGGGACGGGCAGCCTTATACAGGCGCGGTACCGTTTCGAGGTTGTGGTTGAACACATCGGGAGGCGTCGCAGCTGTGATTTCCAGCGCGATGTCCATACGACCGCGATAGTCCGGGACCAGTGTCTCGAGCTGCACGTTCGGCGAAAGCGCACGAATTTCACGAATGCAGTCGGCGAAATGCTGGGCACCGCCGTCACGCAGGTCGTCGCGGTCCACCGAGGTGATCACCACGTACTTCAGGCGCAGGTCAGCGATGGCAACGGCGAGGTTCTTGGGCTCATCGACGTCCAGCGGCTTCGGACGACCATGACCCACATCGCAGAATGGGCAGCGACGGGTGCAGATGTCACCCATGATCATGAAAGTCGCAGTGCCGCCAGAGAAGCATTCGCCCAAGTTCGGGCAGGAGGCTTCTTCGCAGACGCTGTGCAACTTGTGTTTGCGCAGGAGTGCCTTGATGCGGTCTACCTCCGGGGACACCGGGATACGGACCCGAATCCAGTCCGGTTTTTTCGGCAGTTCGACCGTCGGGATGATCTTCACCGGGATACGCGCGACTTTCTCGGCACCGCGCAGCTTCACGCCGGCTTCGACCTTGGGACGCACAGGACGCTCGGGCGTATGCACGTTGACTGTCGGGATCTGGGTTTGCACGGCGCCGTCGGCCGTCTCATGCGCAGTAGTCATATCAATCGATTCCGCCCGTTAGGGTCGTCTGCTCAGCGTAGTCGAGGTGTCTGACGAGCTGCGCACGCAGCCGGGCACTGACCTCGGCAAATTCAATCGGACCTGCCTGTTCGCGAAGCTGGGTCATCGCCAGCCCCGCATACCCGCAGGGATTAATCCGTTTAAACGGGTCCAGATCCATGTCGACGTTCAACGCCAACCCATGAAACGAACAGCCGTTGCGAATACGAAGGCCCAGCGAGGCAATCTTCGCCCCGTCGACATAGACCCCCGGTGCTTCGGGTTTCGCAGCTGCCGCGACGCCAAAGCTGGCCAGCAGCTCGATCAGGCTGTGCTCGATCCGGGTCACCAGTTCGCGCACGCCAAACCCGAGGCGACGCACATCCAGCAGCAGGTAGGCCACCAGTTGCCCGGGGCCATGATAAGTCACTTGCCCGCCGCGATCGACCTGTACCACCGGAATATCACCCGGAAGTAGTAGATGCTCGGGCTTGCCGGACTGCCCCTGGGTAAATACGGGGGGGTGCTGAACCAGCCACACTTCGTCCGGCGTGTCGCGGTCGCGGCCGTCCGTGAAACGTTGCATGGCTTGCCAGGTGGGCTCGTAATCGATCAGTCCCAGATCACGAAAACCCAGACGCCCCGCCATCACAGCACCATGTGCACGAAACCGGTGGCCCGCAGTTCGCTGTTGATGTCGTAAAGCTGATCCTGGCCAGTGGCGAAGATGTGCAGTTGGATGGTGGTGTATTTGCCGTTGCTGCTCTGGCGCTCGTCCACCCGCTCATCGTTGATCGTGGCGTGCTTCTTCACGATGTCGATGATCTGCTGCTTGATGTCCACGATGGTGTCCCCGATCACCTTGATCGGGTAATCCTTGCAGGGAAATTCGATTTTTGGAGCTTTAGCTTCGGTATCTGTCATGGCAGTAACGGCCTCGTAAGCCGGAAAACGGACAGGCCCCTGCCGCGATCAGCGGCAGGGGCGGACGGAACAACAGTCAATGCGCGGTCAGTCGATAGCCAACCGGCAATCAGTTGAACAGACCGTAGAAGAACATGCGGATGCTGTCCCACAGGCGGCGGAAGATACCACCTTCTTCAACGCTGTCCATCGCGATGAGATTAGCGGTGCGTACCACTTTATCTTCCAGCTTCACTTCAACCTGACCGATCACATCGCCTTTGGCGATAGGGGCGACCAGTTTCGGATTGATGGTCATGCTGGCGGTGAGCTTCTTGATTTCACCTTTAGGCATGGTCATGGACAAGTCTTCGGCCAGACCGGCCTTCACTTGGCGCTCGGTACCTTTCCAGACCGGCGCTTGGGCCAGTTCGGTGCCCTTCTGGTAGAAGGTCTGGGTTTCGAAGAAGCGGAAGCCGTAGGTCAGCAGTTTCTGGGTTTCCGCGGCGCGGGCCTGCTCGCTGGTGGTACCGAACACGACCGCGATCAGACGCATACCGTCACGAACTGCTGATGACACCATGCAATAGCCCGCTTCCTCGGTGTGACCGGTCTTCAGGCCGTCGACCGTCTTGTCGCGCCACAGCAGGAGGTTACGGTTCGGCTGTTTGATGCCGTTCCAGAAGAACTCTTTCTGCGAATAGATGGCGTAGTGGGCCGGGTCTTCATGAATGATCGCGCGAGCAAGGATCGCCATGTCGTGCGCGGTGGAGTAATGATCCGGGTTCGGCAGGCCCGTTGGGTTCATGAAGTGGCTGTTGACCATGCCCAGGTCGCCAGCGGTCTTGTTCATCATGTCGGCGAAAGCGTCTTCACTGCCGGCAATGTGCTCGGAAACCGCGACGCTCGCATCGTTGCCCGACTGAATGATGATGCCGTGCAGCAGGTCGCTGACGGTTACTTGGCTGCCCACCTTGATGAACATCCGGGAACCGCCGGTACGCCAGGCGTTTTCGCTGATGGTCACGGGATCGTTTTCGCCAATCTGCCCACGACGGATTTCCAGCGTGGCGATGTAGGCCGTCATCAGCTTGGTCAGGCTGGCCGGTGGGAGACGCTGGTCGCCGTTGTTTTCGACCAGCACGTTACCGCTGTTGGCGTCCATCAGCACGTAAGCCTTGGCAGCCAGTTGCGGTGGCGATGGCGTCATCTGCTCGGCCGCGAACACGGCAGGCGCGGTGAATAGCGGGATAAGCAGGCATAGGCGTTTTGCAAAGGTGGTGATGTTCATCCGTCTCTCGAAATTGCTAATGGGCAAACATGCCCTTGCGGGCAAAGCGTAATGCCAGGCGGACCTGGCGAGCGGAGCCACATTCTACAGGTGGCACCCTGGATGGTCCCGTGAAAAGCTGCTGACAGTGCTGCGCTGATAGCAAGCGTCTGCCAGGCGCTTCGATCCTCCCCCGCTGTCGGGGTTCGGACCGTTGCGTTCTTTTACTGGTCCGACGTCACGACGCTTGGCGACCCCAGGTTCGCCGAACGTACGCTGTTCTGCAGCTGCTGGGCTTCACCCGGCGTGTCTACCGGCCCCAATCGGACGCGATAGAGCGTCTGTTGATTGCGCGCTATCGAGCTGACGAAGACCGGAGCCCTCACCATTCCGCTCAGTTTCGACCTCAGGAGTTCCGCAGCGTCCGGGTTGGCGAAGGCTCCCACTTGGAGAAACAGCCCAGACGCTTGTCCGGAAGCGTTTTTTTTTGCGTCGATCGGCACGGGCGTCACAGGGGCGGCATGCTGTTGCGGCGGCGGCGTCCATTGCTCGATGGCGCCCGCCGACGCAGTGATCACAGGGGTGGCCGCTTGAGGCTGCGGCCGAGCCGCAGGCCCGCTGAGCGCGACTTGCGGCTGATCCAGCATCAGCGGAGCCGGTTTGCCCCGCTGAGCCCAATACTGGGCAGGATCGATGCCTTCCACCTTGACCCGGGCCGTACCGATTTCGGCATAGCCGAGCTTTTTCGCTGCGGCGTACGACAGGTCGATGATGCGATCCGAATAAAACGGCCCGCGGTCGTTGACCCTCAGAATCACGGTGCGGTTGTTATCCAGGTTGGTCACCCGAACATAGCTGGGCAGCGGCAACGTCTTATGCGCTGCGCTCATGCCATACAGGTCATACACCTCGCCGTTGGCGGTGTTCTGCCCGTGAAACTTGGTGCCGTACCAGGACGCCGTACCGGTCTGCACATAGCTGGCGGAGTCGGTGAGCGGGAAATAGGTCTTGCCCAGCACCGTGTAAGGGTTGGCCTTGTAAGGACCGGTGTGCAGTGTCGGGACGGCGTCCGGGATACGTGAAACATCGACATCCCACCATGGCGCGCCGTCTTTGTGCGCGCGATTGATGTCCAGCCCCGGTTGCGACCGGATGATATTGCCTTGCTGCTTTGTCGGTCGGCTGGTGGAGCAACTGACGACCAGCAACGCAAGCGTTGCAAACGCTGCCAGCTTCAATGGTTTTTGGATCGACCGCATTACTTGACGTCCCGAGCTTGAACAAGCAGTTCAGACAGCTGATGCACGGCCATGGCGTACATCACGCTGCGGTTGTAACGCGTGATTGCGTAAAAATTCTTCAAACCCATCCAGTATTCAGGCCCCGCGTCGCCGTCCAGGCGAAACGCCGTGACCGGCAAATCATCGCGCAGCGCATCATGACTCGCCCACCCCAACGCTCGCAACTCCCCCACGGTCTTGACCGGCTCGATGCCGGGGCTCAACCCCTCGTCGACCCGGTCGCCGCGCACGGTCGCACGACTGACCACCGGCTCGCCCGCCACCCAGCCGTGGCGCTTGAAATAACTGGCGACGCTGCCGATGGCGTCGTCCGGGTCGGTCCAGATGTTGATGTGACCGTCACCGTCGAAATCCACCGCGTAATTGCGGAAGCTGCTGGGCATGAACTGCGGCAAACCCATTGCACCGGCATACGAGCCCTTGAGGGTCAACGGGTCCACCTGCTCTTCACGCGCGAGCAAAAGGAACTCCCGGAGCTCCTTTCGAAAAAACTCTGCGCGGGGCGGATAATCGAAACCCAGTGTGGATAATGCGTCGATCACCCGGTAATTACCGGTATTACGTCCGAAAAACGTTTCCACGCCAATGATCGCGACGATGACCTGGGCCGGTACACCGTACTCTTGTTCGGCCCTCGCGAGGACCGCCTCATGCTGCCGCCAAAAATCCACGCCGCGCGCCACTCGGGCGTCAGTCAGGAACATGGGGCGGTAATCCTTCCACGGCTTCACCCGTTCGGCGGGCTTGGAAATGGCGTCGAGGATCGACTGTTTGCGTTCGACATTACGAAAGACTTCGATCAGTTGCTCCCCGGCGAATCCATAATCCCGGGTCATGTCGCTGACGAACTGCGCGACCTGCGGGGAGCCTTCATAGTCACCGGCAAGCGACTCCTGCACTGAGCCGAGGATGCCCATCAGACCGACCAGCGGCGCATATCGAGCAGCCCAGCCACGCACTACCTGCATTGAGTTCCTGACCTTAAAACCTGACCGGTTATTCACTGTAATCAAACCTGAGCGATCCACTTGCGGTGCGTATGGACCGACATCAAAACCCCAAACGCTGACAGCAGCGTCACGAGCGAAGTTCCGCCATAGCTAATGAAGGGCAACGGCACCCCAACCACCGGCAGCAAACCGCTGACCATACCGATGTTGACGAACACGTAAACAAAAAATGTCATGGTCAGACTGCCCGCGAGCAGCTTGCCGTAGAGGGTCTGGGCCTGCGCGGTAATGACCAACCCACGCCCGATCAGCGCCAGATAGATCAACAACAGGGCACAGATGCCCACCAGGCCGAACTCCTCGCCCAGAACAGCAATGATGAAGTCGGTGTGGCTTTCGGGCAGGAAATCCAGGTGGGACTGGGTGCCCAACAACCAGCCTTTGCCGAAGACGCCGCCCGAACCGATCGCAGCCTTGGATTGAATGATGTTCCAGCCAGTGCCCAGGGGGTCGCTCTCGGGATCGAGGAACGTCAGAATCCGCTGCTTCTGGTAGTCGTGCATGAAGAAAAACCACATCGCGACCGCCACGGGCACCGCGGCGGCGATGACCCCAATGATCCAGCGCCACCGCAGCCCTGCCATGAACAGAACGAACGTCCCGGAGGCCAGGATCAGCAATGAAGTGCCGAGGTCCGGCTGGCGCACGATCAGGATGAAGGGCAAGCCGATCAAACCCAGGCTGACCGCCACATGCTTGAGGTGCGGCGGCAATGTGCGCTTGGACAGATACCAGGCGATGGTCGCCGGCATGATGATTTTCATGAATTCGGAAGGCTGAAAGCGGATCACCCCTGGAATGTTGATCCATCGGGTCGCGCCCATGGCGTTATGGCCCATGACGTCCACCGCGACCAGCAGCAGGACGCCGAGTACGTAGGCCACTGGCACCCAGCGCGCCATGAAACGCGGCTCCAGCTGCGCGATGATGAACATCGACACCAGCCCGATTCCGAACGACGTGCTTTGCTTGATCAGCAGGTCCCAGCTTTTGCCGCTGGCCGAATACAGCACGAAGAGACTGCCGGCCGCCAGCGTCAGGAGCAAGATCAGCAATGGACCATCGACGTGGATTTTCTGCAGGAATGTGGCGCGACGGCGCATCACATCTTCGCTGGAAAGGATGCGGTCGAAATTACTCTTCACGGGCCGCGGTCTCCGGAGGCAGTGTGTTGGCGGCGTACTCAGGTTTCAGGCGGCCATCCGAGCCCAGCAACCAGGCATCCATGACCTGACGTACCACGGGAGCCGCCGCGCCGGAGCCGGACTCACCGTTTTCAATCATCACCGCCACCACGATCTTCGGGTTGTCGGCCGGCGCGAAGCCCACGAACAAGGCGTGGTCGCGATGGCGCTCCTGAACCTTCGAGCGGTCGTACTTCTCGCCCTGCCGGATCGCCACGACCTGGGCCGTGCCGCTCTTGCCAGCGATGCGATATTGCGCGCCGATGGACGCCTTGCGCGCGGTGCCACGCGCGCCGTGCATGACCTGTTGCATGCCGTGGTTGACCTTGGCCCAGTCCGACGGGTCGCGAAGGACGATATCCGGCATCGGATTGTGATCCACCGGCTTTTCGCCTTCAATCGTCCTGGCCAGATGCGGCCTGTTCCATTTGCCCTTGTTGGCCACCAATGCCGTGGCTTGGGCAAGCTGCAGCGGGGTCGCCTGCATGTAGCCCTGACCGATCCCGAGGATCAGCGTCTCGCCCGGGAACCAGGCCTGACGGCGTGTGATGCGTTTCCAGTCGCGGGACGGCATCAGGCCGGGTGACTCTTCGAACATGTCCAGCGAGACCTTTTGGCCGATGCCGAACTTGTTGAGGTAAGTAGACAGGCGATCGATCCCCACCTTGTGGGCGAGGTCGTAGAAATAGGTGTCGTTGGAACGCATGATCGCGGTGTCGAGGTCGACCCAGCCGTCCCCGGTGCGGTTCCAGTTACGGTATTTGTGGTCGTAATTGGGGAGCATGTAGTAGCCGGGGTCGAATACCCGGGTACTGGCCGTCACCACGCCCGTGTCAAGGCCCGCAATGGCCACCGCTGGCTTGATGGTCGAGCCGGGGGGATAAAGACCGCGCAAGATGCGGTTGAACAGCGGCCGGTCGACCGAGTCGCGCAGCTCTGAATAGGCCTTGAAGCTGATGCCCGTGACGAACAGGTTCGGGTCGAAACTCGGCTGACTGACCATGGCCAGCACTTCACCGGTGTTCGGATCGAGCGCGACCACCGCGCCACGACGGCCGCCAAGGGCCACCTCGGCAGCTTCCTGCAACTGGATGTCGAGGCTGAGGACGATGTCCTTGCCCGGCACCGGATCGGTCCGTTTGAGGACACGCAATACCCGGCCACGGGCATTGGTCTCGACCTCTTCATAGCCCACCTGCCCGTGCAGTTCGGCCTCGTAAAACCGTTCGACGCCGGTTTTGCCCATGTGATGGGTACCGCTGTAATTCACCGGATCGAGGGATTTGAGTTCTTTTTCGTTGATGCGGCCCATGTAGCCCACCGAGTGCGCAAAATGCGCACCCTGCGGATAGTGCCGGATCAATTGCGCAACCACCTCCACGCCCGGCAACCGGAACTGGTTCACGGCAATGCGGGCGATCTGCTCTTCCGTCAGTTCGAACAGGATCGGCACAGGCTCGAAGGGGCGGCGGCCCTGCTTCATGCGCTTTTCGAAGATGATCCGGTCATCCGGCGTCAACTCCAGCACTTCGATGATGGTGTCGAGCACTTTGGCCCACTCACCTCCCGCGCGCTCGCGGGTCATGCTCAAGTTGAAGCTGGGCCGGTTGTCCGCGATGACCACGCCATTGCGGTCGAAGATCAAGCCCCGGCTCGGCGGAATCGGCTGTACGTGCACCCGATTGTTTTCCGACAGCGTGGAGTGATAGTCGTACTGGATCACCTGCAGGAAATACAGCCGCGCCACCAACACGCAGATCAGCACGATGACGATCACAGCGCCGACCACGACGCGATTGCGCACCAGGCGTGCGTCCTTTTCGTGGTCTTTCAGGCGAATCGGCTGAGACATTTAGGGCGTGTTCACAGTGAAGGCAGCGGCGCTACTTGTGATAAGGGTGGCCGGACAACACCGTCCAGGCACGATAGATCTGCTCGCCGATGAGGATGCGTACCAGCGGGTGCGGCAACGTCAACGGCGACAACGACCAGCGCTGTTCGGCGCGGGCGCACACCTCTGGCGCCAGCCCTTCCGGGCCGCCCACCATCAGGTTCACGGTGCGCGAATCCAGGCGCCAGCGATCGAGCTCCGCGGCCAGTTGCTCGGTGCTCCACGGCTTGCCATGGACCTCGAGGGTGACGATTCGCTCACCCGGCTGCACTTTGGCGAGCATCGCCTCGCCTTCCTGACGGATCAGGCGCGCCACGTCGGCGTTCTTGCCTCGGGTGTTGAGCGGAATCTCGACCAGTTCAAGGGCCAATTCGGACGGGAGACGCTTGGCATATTCGTGCCAACCTTCTTCCACCCATTTGGGCATGCGTGAACCGACGGCAATCAGACGCAGACGCACGACGAGCCCTTATTCGTTGCCCGGGGTGTGGTGCGCACCGCTGGCCGCGCGGCTCTGCTCGGCACCCATCCACAGGCGTTCCAGGTCATAGAACTGGCGTGCGGCGGCAGTCATCATGTGCACGATGACGTCGCCCAGGTCCAGTAGTACCCAGTCGCTTTCGCCCTTGCCTTCTTCGCCCAGGGGCTGCGCGCCCTTGGCCTTGACGTTTTCACGGACCTTGTCGAGCATGGCGTTGATCTGACGGTTCGACGTACCGGTGGCAATCACCATGTAGTCGGTCAGGCTGTGTTTATCGCGAACGTCGATGACCTGGATGTCCTGAGCCTTGACGTCTTCCAGTGCGGCCTTGGCCAGTTCAACCAGCTCTTCGCCAGTAACGATGTTTTTTTGCTGTGTCATATAAAACTCATTCAGTTCAATTGGGCGCACGGTACAGCCCGTGCGCCTCGATGTAGGCCAGTACCGCGTCTGGCACCAGAAAACGTACCGACTTACCGCTGGCCAGCAGTTGACGGATCTGGGTGGCAGACACCGAAAGCGGCGTCTGCCAGACGAATGTAATGTGTCCGCCCGGCCCCTTGAGGGCCTTGGGATCACTGACGGCACGTGCCGCCAGCAGGTTACGCAGTGTGTCCGGCGACTCGCTGTCGGCATCCGGACGCTGGAGTACCACGATGTGGCAGTGCTCCAGCAGTTCTTCCCATCGATGCCAGGTCGGCAATCCGCAAAAGGCATCCCACCCCAACACCAAAAAAAGCTGGTCGTCGACAGACAGTTCTGCACGCATCGATTCCAGCGTGTCGATGGTGTACGACGGTTTGTCCCGCGACAGTTCGCGGTCATCCACCGTTAAAGGCGATACCCCGCGCACTGCACTGCAGACCATCGCCAGACGATCCTGCGCCGAGACACTGGGCGTATCGCGATGAGGCGGCCTGGCGCTGGGCGTCAGACGCAGCTCATCGAGTTCCAGCAACGCGGCCACCTCCAGCGCGCCGCGCAAATGCCCTATGTGCACGGGGTCGAAGGTCCCGCCCAACATGCCGATGCGTTTCGGCCTAGGTCGAACGGGCGCTTCGTCAGGCTGTGCATCTTGGCCTGGGTGTTGCCGATCATCGGTCAACTCAGACAGGTCCTTGTCCGCGCAATTGACGACCATCGCCGACCACGACGTACTTCTCGCAGGTCAGTCCTTCGAGCCCCACCGGGCCCCGCGCGTGAATCTTGTCGGTGGAAATGCCGATTTCCGCGCCCAGGCCGTATTCGAAACCGTCGGCGAAACAGGTTGGCGCGTTGATCATCACCGAACTGGAGTCGACTTCCGTCATGAAACGGCGGGTCTGGGCCTGGGAATCGGAAACGATCGCGTCACTGTGGTGCGAACCGTAGTGATTGATGTGCTCGATGGCCTGATCCAGCCCGGTCACGATGCGAATCGACAGAATCGGGGCAAGGTATTCGGTATGCCAGTCGTCTTCGGTGGCCGCGAGGGCTTCGATCAAGTCGCGGGTCCGCTCGCAGCCGCGCAGCTCGACGCCCTTCTCGCGGAATTGCGCGGCCATGCGTGGGAGGAAATCGGCGGCAATGGCCTGATCCACCAGCAAGGTTTCCATGGCACCGCAGATCCCGTAGCGGTAGGTCTTGGCGTTGAAGCAGATGTTCTGCGCTGCCGCCAGATCGGCGTGCGCGCTGACGTAGACGTGGCAGATGCCGTCCAGATGCTTGATGACTGGCACCTTGGCGTCACGGCTGACGCGCTCGATCAGGCCCTTGCCGCCACGCGGAACAATGACGTCCACATACTCCGGCATGGTGATCAATGCGCCGACCGCTTCGCGGTCAGTGGTTTCGACGACCTGGACCACGGCGGCAGGCAGACCGGCCTCGGCCAGCCCCCGCTGAACGCAGGCGGCAATGGCCCGATTAGAAAAAATGGCCTCTGAGCCGCCGCGCAGGATGGTGGCGTTGCCCGACTTGAGGCACAGGCTGGCGGCATCGATGGTCACGTTGGGCCGTGACTCATAGATGATTCCGACCACGCCCAACGGGACGCGCATCTTGCCGACCTGGATACCCGACGGCTGGAAGTTCATGTCGCGCAAGGTTCCGATCGGGTCCGGCAGACTCGCCACCTGACGCAACCCGGCGATCATGCTGTCGATACGTGCGGGGGTTAGGGCCAGACGTTCGAGCAAGGCGGGTTCGAGCCCGTTGGCCCGGCCATTGGCCAGGTCCCGTTCGTTGGCGGCAGTCAACTCGTCACGGGCAGCGTCCAACGCGGCCGCGGTGGCGGCCAGCGCGCGGTTTTTCTGCGCGGTACTGGCTCGGCCTATCACACGTGACGCTTCGCGGGCGGCGCGACCCAGACGGGTCATGTAGTCAAGAACGGACTCAGTCATGGTCTCAGAGGTCTTGGCAGAGAGGAAAGCGGTCGATTATAGCTGCCGAGCGTGACGAACGACAGCGGCGACAGGCGGATGGTCGATATAAGCCATCGTTGCGCGGACGGCCACTGAAACATTGCAGCGTCAAGGCGCTTGCGGATTCGCTTCATTCAGCCTCAATTAAGCCCGACATTGCTATCATCCCCAGCCATGCCATCACGCTGCCCAACCATGCCCGATCACCGACGCGCCTTGTGCGACCACTTCTTTGACCGCGATGCCCAGACCCTCGCCCGCGACCTGCTGGGCAAGGTGATCCGGCACAAGGTCGGCCCTTTGTGGCTGTCGGCTCGGATCATAGAGACCGAAGCCTATTACCTCGAGGAAAAAGGCAGTCACGCGTCGCTCGGCTACACAGAAAAACGTAAGGCTTTGTTTCTGGATGGCGGCCACATCTATATGTATTACGCCAGGGGAGGCGATTCGCTCAACTTCAGCGCCGCGGGCCCGGGCAATGCCGTCTTGATCAAATCCGCCTATCCCTGGGTCGACGAGGTTTCGGACGAGAACAGCCTGGCGCAGATGCAACTGAACAACCCTGATGCCAGCGGCAACCTGCGACCGCCCGAAAGGCTGTGTGCGGGCCAGACACTGCTGTGCAAGGCGCTGGGGCTGAAAGTGCCGATGTGGGACGCCAAACGCTTCGATCACGCCCAGCTTTTTGTCGAGGATGTCGGTCAGCGGCCTGAGCGAATCGTGCAGACCACGCGCCTGGGCATCCCAACCGGGCGAGACGAACAATTGATGTACCGCTTCGTGGACCTGGACTACGCACGCTTTTGCACCCGCAACCCCCTAAGACGCGGCCAAGTCGAAGGCCGCGATTACTTCATCATCGCGCAAGGAAACTGATCCATGGGCTCATGGCTCGACAGCGTTACCGCGTGGCTTGGCGCCAACCCGTCTTGGTTGGGCGCCGCGATCTTTCTGGTTTCATTCCTCGAGTGCATGGCCATCGCCGGGATCATTGTCCCTGGGACCGTTGCGCTGTTCGCCATCGCGACGCTGGCCGGCAGCGGGATTCTACCGCTGAGCGAAGCGCTGTTGCTGGGGTTGCTGGGTGGCCTGCTGGGTGATTTCGTCTCCTATTTCCTCGGTCGCCGCTTTCACCAGAACATTCGTCGCCTGCCCGGGTTGCGCAGTCATCCGGAATGGATGGCCGGTGCCGAGACCTATTTCCAGCGCTACGGCATTGCCAGCCTCTTGGTCGGCCGCTTCATCGGTCCGTTGCGCCCGATGCTGCCGATGGTGGCCGGGATGTTCGACATGCCGTTTGTGCGTTTCGCCTTGGTCAGCGTGGTCGCGGCGGCAGGCTGGTCGGTGGCCTACATCCTGCCGGGCTGGGCGACCGGCGCGGCCATCCGCTTGCCGCTGCCGGAGGGTTTCTGGCCGGAAGCCGCGGTCGTCGGTGCCGGGCTGGCGATTCTTCTGGGCGTGGCGGTCCAGACCAGCGTTCGGGGCAAGGCCTATGCCACCAAAGCCATTGCGCTGACCTGCCTGATCCTGCTCGTCGCGGTCTTTCTGGGCTGGCCGTATCTGGCCCATCTCGATCAAGGCATCATGACCCTCGTCCAGGAGCACCGCAGCGAAACCGCACAAACCTTCGTGGTGCTGGTCACTGGGCTTGGTGACTTCAAGACGCAGTTCTTCGCTGCTGCCGTGGTCCTGCTGGTACTGGTGCTGACTCGCCAATGGCGGCACGCGATCTTCGCCTGCGCGACGACACTGGGCGCCGCGATCCTCAACCAGACCATGAAGCACACTTTCGCCCGCGCCCGCCCGGAGGTACTGAACGAACCCCTGACCACCTTCAGCATGCCCAGTGGACATGCCTCCGCGTCATTCGCGCTGTTCATGACCCTGGCGGTGCTGGCGGGCCGTGGGCAGCCAGTGCGCCTGCGACTGACCTGGCTATTGCTGGGCGCCATTCCTGCTGCGTCGATCTGCGTGTCCCGGGTTTACCTGGGCGTGCATTGGCCTACCGACGTACTGGCAGGGATGCTGCTGGCGTTTTTCTGCTGCGCCACCAGCCTGGCCTGCGTGCAAAACAAGCAGTCGCTGCCGGCCTTGCCGATGCGGGTGTGGTGGTTGCTGCTGCCGGCGGTACTTGCCGTGGTGATCGGAGTAGCCGTGCATTCGCTGACCCATGGACTGGTTCGCTATGAATACTGACGAGAGGCCACTTCATAGGGCGTATCAACGCAAACCTATCGAAGGCGCGGTGCCCTATGGCTGCATATCTCCCTGCATTTCATCGAGCAAATCCTGAATGGCGTCGAGCCGCTCCTCGGCGTCGTCGATTTCCAGCAGTTCGATCTTGTCTTCTTCGGCGAAGGGCAGCAGGTAGGCCAACTGGTTGGAGAGCGATTGCTGCCCCTCCGCCGTCAGGCCCATCTCCAAAGCAGCCACCATCGGGTGCTCGGCGAGCGCGGCAAGCAAGGCGACGAGGTCCTCGTCTTCTTCTTGAAGGGGACTTTCCTGGGGTGCTTCCAGCCATTCCACGTCAGCGACGAGCAGGTTGTCCTTCTGCACCTGGGCAGCGCTCACCCGGAAACGCCGACCGCCCACCACGCGAATCCCCAGCAGACCGTTGTCCTGTTGCTGAAAGTCAGTGACCACCGCTTCGCAGCCAATCTGAGAAAAGCCCTCGGGGACATTCCCCACCTCGCTGCCTTCGGTGATGCACACCACGCCGAAGCCCTCACCCTGCTTCATGCATCGGCCAATCATGTCCAGGTACCGCGCCTCGAATATCTGCAGATCGAGTACGCATCCCGGGAACAGCACAGCGTTGAGCGGAAACAAAGGCAACGACATAAACCTATCCTCAAGCACCCATCGTCAAGCGACCAGCGAGATCGCCAATGGTAGAAACAATGCTGTGGCGACTCCCATCAAACTCATGGCCAGCGCCGCAAAGGCGCCACACTCTTCACCTTCCTGCAGCGCCGCGGAAGTCCCCACTGCGTGAGCGGTCAACCCCAGCGCCATCCCTCGGGCCTCTGGGCTGTGGACGCCCGCCAGTGTCAGCAGGCCGGGACCGAATATGCCGCCGATCACCCCGGTGATCAACACGAAGACAGCCGCCAGGGCGGCCACGCCACCAATCTGCTCAGCGACCAACATCGCAATGGGCGAAGTCACGGACTTCGGTGCCATGGTCATGAGGATCATGTGATTGGCCCCCAGCCACTCGCCCAGCGCCAGGCATAACCCCGTGGCCACGACGCCGCCCACCATCAGCGTAGTCAACACGGGCCAGAACAACTGCCGGATTCGACGCAGATTCAGATAAAGCGGTACCGCCAGCGCCACCGTGGCGGGGCCCAGCAGAATACTGAGGATATCGGTGTTCTTGCGGTACTCGGCGTAATCCAGGCCGCACATCACCAGCACGCCGACCACCACCAGCATCGAGACCAGCACCGGTTGCAGGAACACCCAACGCGTTTTCTCATACGCTGCCAACACCAGTTGATAGGCGCCCAACGTGACAGCGATACCGAAGAGTGGGTGATGGATCACCGACAGCCATGCGCCTTGCCAGTCCAGGGTCATGATGGCTCCCGGCGCTTGGCCTGCCGATCGATGAGTTTCTGCATCAACCAGCCTGCAAAGGTGAGTGCGATCATCAATGACAAGACCAGCGAGCCCACTATGGCCCAGAAGTCATCGGCGATCTGGCCGGCATACACCATCACACCCACGGCGGGCGGCACCAACAACAAGGGCAGATAACGCAGCAGGCTGCTCGCCGCCAGACTGACCGGTTCACTCACCTCACCGCGGATCATCAGGTAAATGAGCAATAGGACCAGACCGATGATCGGGCCGGGCAAGATGGGCAAGCACAAATGATTCAAAGCGGTTCCCAGCAACTGGAACAGCACCAGCCATGTCAGGCCTCTGAGCAACATAAACAACTCCAGCCAATTTGCGGCGCCATTATAAGCACGCCACGCACTGGACTATGGTTTGGTATTCGTGAGGTTTGGGGTTCTTGACCAACGCTCGATGGCGTGGTGACCTTCAAATCCAGGCACGCCCAGGCTGTAGGAGCGCGCTTGCCCGCGATGGCGATTTGTCTGTGACGCCTTTGTTGCCTGATGCACCCCTATCGCGGGCAAGCGCGCTCCTACAGTGGTGAGCGAGGTAGCCCCGTGAATTGAGTGAAGCAATAAAAGCGCCTACCGCCGCACAAAGCTGAAAACAATATCGACAAGGAGAGTACCCATGCCCTACGTACCTGTTGCAGAACTCAAGCGCTATGAAGGCAAGGAACTGGGATGTTCCGACTGGCTGCTGATCGACCAGGCCCGCATCAATCTGTTCGCCGAGGCCACCGGCGACTTCCAGTTCATTCACGTCGACCCCGTCAAAGCAGCGCAGACGCCATTCGGCTCGACCATTGCCCACGGGTTTCTCTCGCTGTCTTTGATGCCGAAGTTGATGGAGTCGCTGCTGGTGATGCCCGAAGGCATGAAGATGGTGGTCAACTACGGCCTGGACAGTGTGCGTTTCATTCAGCCGGTGAAGGTGGATTCCCGCGTTCGTCTAAAAGTCACCCTGGCCGAGGTGACCGAAAAGAAACCAGGGCAATGGTTGCTCAAAGCCACTGCGACGCTTGAAATCGACGGGCAGGACAAGCCGGCGTTCATCGCTGAACCCCTCTCTCTCTGCTTCGTGTAAGCGCTGTCGAACATGAAACAGTCGTAACTGACTGTTTCATGACGCTTCCCGCCTGCGGCATACTCGCTGCGGCTGTGTAAGTGACGCATGACCCAACGCGCCCCAAGCACGCCGAACCCCTCATCTTCGGGATTTATCATGCGTGCGCTTGCTCCTCTGGCCCTGACCCTCCTGCTGACCGCCTGCGGTGACGGCGAATCACTGCTGCCCCCAGACGCACGCCTGCCCGACGGCGGTCGCTACCGTGGCGACGTGGTCAATGGGGTTTTGCAAGGCCAAGGCCGTATCGACTATCCCAATGGCAGTTGGTACGCCGGCACGTTCAAGAACGGGCAATGGAATGGCCAGGGCGAATGGCACGCCAGCAACGGCGACGTCTATAAGGGCGGCTTTCAGGACGGTCTTTTTCACGGCCAGGGCACGCTGACCACCAGCGCCGGAACCTACGTCGGCGGCTACAAGCTGGGACGGCGCGATGGCGAAGGCACCCTTAAAGAGCATGGCATGAGCTACCGGGGTGAATTCAAGGCGGACCTTTACGACGGCCTGGGCCACTTGGAATTGGAGGACGGTAGCGAATACCAAGGTCAATTCGCTCACGGCAAACCCAATGGCGAGGGCCAGCGCAGCGACGCAGCAGGCAATCAATTCAGTGGCAAGTTCGTCGATGGCCAGTTACAAGGCACCGGCAATTTCAACAGCGCCGATGGCGATCAATACGTCGGAGGCTTTCACGATAACCAGTTGAGCGGCCATGGGCGCTACGAAAATGCCGACGGCGACGTGTGGTCCGGCGAGTTCAAGGAAGGCGCATTCACGGGCAAAGGCGAGCTGATCGGCACGGACGGGACCCAGTACCAAGGGCAGTTCCGCAATTGGCGTTTCTCGGGCGAAGGTCGCCTCAAGCTGCCGGACGGCAGCCTGTACGTCGGCCGATTCGAGAATGACAATTATGACGGCGCGGGGGTACTCACCACACCCGACGGCAGCGTGCAGAGCGGCACCTGGTCCAATGGCCAACGGGTGCGTGATGCATCGGGCCGGTTGTTGCCCGACCCTCTGGAGGTCGGTTTGCTCGCACAGGGCCCGCTGATGGAAAAGGCGCTGGCCGCGGTTCCGGCATCCACACCCGCCACCGAGCTGTACAGCCTAGTCGTGGGTGGCGACGGCAAACAGAGCGTATTCCTGCGTGAAGCCGACTACGTCAACAAACTGCTGGCCACCCGCTTTGGTGCAATGGGGCAGATCACCTTGGTCAACCACCGCGACCACATGGCCGACCGGCCGCTGGCGACCCGAGAAAACATCAAACGCGCCGTGCAGACCCTCGCTCAGCGCAGCGGCCCCGAAGATCTGGTCTTCATCTACCTCACTAGCCACGGTACCCATGACCATGAGTTGGTACTGGATCAACCCCGCCTTGAGCTTTCGGATCTGCCTGCCGACGAAATGGCTGCCGTGCTGGCCCCGCTCAAGAATCGCGACAAGATCGTGGTGATTTCCGCCTGTTATTCCGGGGGCTTCATCCCGGCACTCAAGGACGAGAAAACCCTGGTCATCACGGCGTCGCGACAGGATCGGGTGTCCTTCGGGTGCTCGGAAGAAGCGGATTTCACCTACTTCGGCGAGGCCTTGTTCGGCAAGGCGCTGGTCGAGACCGACGACCTGCAACAGGCGTTCAATGACGCAAGAGTCATCGTGGCAAAACGCGAGATCGAGGAAAACTTCGAAGCGTCAGAGCCGCAAATCTGGGCCCCCAAAGGCGTGCTCGCGCACTGGCAGAAGTTGCGCAAGAGTCAGGCGGAGCGGGCGTTGAATACCGTGGCTATCGATAAGAACCTGCACCATCCCTAGCGGCACGGCACGCGTTCAGCAGCACGTGGGTGCAACGCACGCTCGGCAGTGCGAAGCCTGCGGGGGCGTAAAGCCAAAGCGTAACGGTGCACCGCCATGAAGATTTGCGAAGATTTGTGAAACCCGCTGCGCTACCCGGCAGTCTGTTGCGTTAGAGCGCCTATGCTTGTGTCGTAGCCTGTGTTGTATCAGGGGGGTGGAAAACATGTACTTGACGCCGCAACACATTCTGCTGGCCGGGGCGACGGGGTTGACCGGGGAGCATCTGCTCGACCGCCTGCTCAATGAGCCGACCGTCAGCCGGGTCTTGGCTCCCAGCCGTCGTCCTCTGGCTGACCATCCTCATCTGGAAAACCCCGTGGGTGATTTCACATCCCTGCTGGCGGAACTGGGTGGGCGCGTGGATATCGCCTTTTGCTGCCTGGGCAGCACGATCAAGCAGGCAGGCTCGCAGGACGCCTTCCGTGCCGTCGACAAGGACATGGTGGTGGCCTTTGGCAAACGCGCTCGCGAGTTGGGTGCAAGGCATCTTTTGGTGGTCAGCGCGGTCAACGCCGACCCTGAATCGAGCATTTTTTACAGCCGTGTCAAAGGCGAAATGGAGCAAGCGCTCAGGGACCAGGACTGGCCTCAGTTGACCATCGCGCGCCCTTCGCTGTTGATCGGCGAGCGGCAGGACCAACGACTGGTCGAGCAGATCGCGGCGCCGATCGCCAAGCTGATCCCGGGCAAATACGGTGGCATCGAAGCCTGTCAGCTGGCTCGCGCCCTGTGGCGCCTTGCGCTGGAGGAGCAGGACGGGGTGAGGATCGTCGAGTCGGATGAGCTGCGGCGGTTGGGCAAATGAGCCGATCCGATGCGCCCAGGCATCATGGAGGGGTAGCCGCTCGCGAATACCCCGCCCAAGTGCTGCGTTGGCCTGGGACGCTAGATCCCACCCGTCGCCTGATACCCCACACCCAATGCCGTCAGCACCGATAACGGCAACAGCACCGTATCGAGCAACGCACTGCCCGGCAGATCCAGCAAAGGGTATTTCGGCGCTTCGGCGCCGAAGCGATCCTTCTCGCAACAACCCCCTCGAATCGCATAAAGATCCAACCGCGTTCCGGAATAGATCACCGGCGCGCCCGGTTGATTGGCGTCGAGGGTCCGAACGGTCGAACAGCCCGTCGCCAGCAGCAAGCCGAGGGTGAGGACAAAGAGTTTCTTATTCATCGGCGCCGTAATGGTGTTCGCCCCACCGCGGGAGCATGTCTTGAGGAATGTTCAGCAGATTGAGGATCCGCGCCACGACGAAATCCACCAGATCGTCGATGGTCTGCGGCTGATGGTAGAAGCCGGGCGCCGCTGGAAGAATCACTGCACCCAGATTCGACAGCTTCAGCATGTTCTCCAGGTGAATGCTGGAGAACGGTGCCTCGCGAGGCACCAGGATCAACTGCCGGCGCTCTTTGAGCGTGACGTCTGCAGCTCGCTCGATCAGGTTGTTGCAGGCGCCAGTGGCGATGGCTGACAACGTGCCCGTCGAACACGGCACGACGACCATCGCCGCCGGGGAACCCGAGCCAGAGGCGACAGGCGACATCCAGTCCTCTTTGCCATATACCCTGATCTGCCCATCGGCTGCGCCGGTGTACTCCGTCAGAAAAGCCTGCATCATCTGCGGCTTGGGAGGCAGCGTCACGTCGGTTTCCGTCGCCATCACCAGTTGCGCGGCCTTGGAAATCAGGAAATGCACCTCGCGGTCCTCGCGCACCAGACAGTCCAGCAAGCGCAGGCCGTATTGCGCGCCGGACGCGCCGGTCATGGCCAGGGTGATGCGTTCCGGGCCGCTCATTTCAGCGCCCCGGCCAGCTTCCCGTGCAATCCGCCAAAGCCACCGTTGCTCATGATCACGATATGCGTGCCGGGCTGTGCCTGGCGTTTGACCTGCTCGATGATGGCGTCCAGCGAGTCGCAGACCACAGAAGGCGTTTTGCACAAGGCCGCCGTGGCCGCCAGGTCCCAACCCAGATTCGCCGGAGCGTACCAGACCACCTGATCTGCCTGATCGACGCTTTCCGGCAAGCCGTCTCGGTGCGCGCCCAGCTTCATGGAATTGGAGCGTGGCTCGACGATGGCGATGATCGGCGCATCACCGACTTTCTTGCGCAAGCCGTCCAGCGTGGTGGCGATGGCGGTCGGGTGATGGGCAAAGTCGTCATACAGGGTGATGCCGCGCACTTCAGCGACTTTCTCCATGCGCCGCTTCACGCTCTTGAACGCGCTGAGGGCTTGCACACCCTGCTGCGGCACCACACCCACGTGGCGAGCGGCTGCCAGTGTGGCCAACGCGTTGGCTACGTTGTGCTGACCGGTCATGCCCCAGTCGACCACACCTTGCGCCACACCTTCGAACCAGACTTCGAACCTGGAGCCGTCTTCGCTCAGCAACTTCGCCTGCCATTGGCCACCCTGGCCGGTGGTCTGCACCGGGGTCCAGCACCCCATGGCGATCACCCGCTCCAGGGCGGGCTCGGTGGTCGGGTGAATGACCAGGCCCTCGCTCGGGATCGTACGCACGAGGTGGTGGAACTGCCGCTCGATGGCCGGCAGATCAGGAAAAATGTCCGCGTGGTCGAATTCCAGGTTATTGAGGATCGCGGTGCGCGGGCCGTAATGGACGAATTTCGAGCGTTTGTCGAAGAAGGCGCTGTCGTACTCGTCGGCCTCGACCACGAAAAACGGCGTGTCGCCCAGACGTGCAGAGACGGAGAAGTTCTGCGGCACGCCCCCGATCAAAAACCCCGGAGCCATCCCGGCATGTTCCAGCACCCAGGCGAGCATGCTGCTGGTGGTGGTCTTGCCGTGGGTGCCGGCCACCGCCAGTACCCAGCGCCCGCGTAGCACATGGTCAGCCAGCCATTGCGGGCCGGATACGTAGGGCAACCCCTTGTTCAGCACGTATTCGACTGCCGGGTTGCCTCGCGACATGGCGTTACCGACGACCACCAGATCCGGAGCCGGGTCCAGGTGGGCAGGGTCATACCCCTGCATCAGCTCAATGCCCTGCGCCTCGAGCTGCGTGCTCATCGGGGGGTAGACGTTGGCGTCGGAGCCGGTGACTTTATGGCCCAGGTCCTTGGCGAGAACCGCCAACGAGCCCATGAATGTGCCGCAGATACCCAGAATATGAATGTGCATGACCGACCTCTTAAAACATTCGCGCAGGTTAGCTTAGAGAGAGTCGGTTCGCACAGTTCAATTGCCGCTCCGCACGGCAGACGTCTTCGCCCGGCGTCAGGCGCGGCTAACGTGAAATCCCATGCTTGCGCAGCTTGCGATAGAGCGTATTGCGGCTGACCCCCAGCGCCTCAGCCGCGTGAGTCATGTGCCAGCGCCGTGCTTCGAGGGCCCTGATCAATGCCGCACGCTCGGCGCACTCCAACGGGGAATCGGCTTCGGTGGGGCGCGGCGCCGACCGTTGACGAACGGCAGACGGCAAATCGGACAGCTCGATTCGTTCGTCCTCGCACAGCGCGGCCAGTGTTCGCAGGACATTGCGCATTTGCCGCACGTTGCCCGGCCAACTGAAATCCAGCAGCGCCTGCCTGGCTTCGGGATCGAGCGTCACCGGATGACCACCTGATTCTTCTTTCAGCAAAAAATCCAGCAATTGCGACTTGTCACTGCGCTCACGCAGCGACGGCAGCGCGACTTCCAGCCCGTTGAGGCGGTAGAAGAGGTCTTCACGGAACGTGCCGCCTTCTACCCTTTCCAACAGATTCCGGTGAGTGGCGCTGATGATGCGCACGTCGATGGGCTGAGGTTCGCCGCCGATGGGCACCACCAGCCGGTCCTCCAATACCCGTAGCAGCCGGGTTTGCAAGGCCACCGGCATGTCGCCGATTTCATCCAGAAACAACGTGCCGCCATCGGCCTGCTGCAATTTACCGCTCATGCCTTCTTTGCGGGCACCGGTAAAGCTGCCGCCACGGTAGCCGAACAGTTCGCTCTCGATCAGATTTTCGGGAATCGCCGCACAATTGAGCGCCACGAAGGGCTTGCCCGCACGTTGACTGGCTTGATGCACAGCCTTGGCGAATGCCTCTTTGCCCGATCCTGTCTCGCCGTTGATCAGCAGAGGGATGTCGCGCTCGAAGACTTTCAATGCCCGACACAAGGCGCTGCGAAGCGCAGGATCCTCCAGGCACACGCCGCTTGGCGCCGGCACCTCACCACGCTGACCCACAGCCGCAGGCGGCATGACCTTCAATACGGATCGCGTTTGGCCCCGCAGCACCGCGAAAAATCCTCGGCCGTCGCGCGTACGCAATGGCCAGCCAGCGGCAGCAGTTGGAGACGCTCGACTCAACAAGTCATCTAGCGAGCATTCGAACAGCGCTTCGACAGGCTGCCCCACCAGCTCCACGGGCCCTACGCTCAACAGGTTCAACGCGCTCTGGTTCAGCGCCATCACCCGCCCGTCGCCATCGAAGGCCAGCAAGCCCTCGCTGAACAACCCGACCGAGCCCGCCTGGAGGTGAAAACGCAGCAACCATTGGTCCTCGAAATGACGCAGGAAGTAGCTGTTTTCAATCATTTTGGCCGAGAGGTTTACCAGCGCCATGGTGTGAAACTGGCTCTGGCGAGACACGTCATGGCGCGCCGAGGACACATCGAGCACTGCCAACAGCTCGCCATGTGGATCGAATACCGGGCTGGCGGAGCAGGTCAGCCCGGTGTGTCGGCCTCGAAAATGTTCGTCGCGATGGATCGTCACGGACTGGCGCTCCACTAGGCAGGTGCCGATGCCGTTAGTGCCCTCGCGCGACTCGCTCCAGTCCGCGCCGAGCCAGAGGCCCGCCCGTTCGAAGATTCGCCGCTCGCCAGGCTCAGTGACGCAGTTGAGGATCACGCCACGGTCGTCTGTCAGCAGCACGGCGTGGCCGCCGGAGAGCTGGCGATGCAGGCTGTTCATTTCGCTTCCCGCGATGCTCAGTACCTGCCGCAGTCGCTGGCGGCTTTCCAACACCCGAGCATGTTCCAGCACAGTAGGGGCCATGGGTTGGGCGGGATCGAGATGATAATCCTCAAGGCAGCGCGTCCACGACCGGGCGATGGAAGGATCGGCGCCAGGTCCATAACGATGATTGGCCTTGCCTTGAGTGACGGTCAGGACCTGTTGGGCATGTCGAGTCAGGTGGTTGCTGGGCACTTTTTATTCTTCCCCCGCTGCATTGCCAATCAGCATCCTCCTCACCTTGGGTCATTGCAATGCTCCCAAAGGCTCAACCCAGATCGCTGTCCCAGATTCGATACAAAGTGTCACGCTTCCCTGTGCCAGGGTTGGCACACACGCCCCTGCCGGACGTCTGAAATCCGGATGAACCCCCTGTAAAACAGCCACCATACGGCAGTGGCCCGCCCTTTGCTCTACGCTTTGATCAAGCGCAGCAGCGCGTTATCCCCGCACAATCACAAGAGCAAGGAGATATTCACCATGCGTTATGCACACCCCGGTACTGAAGGCTCGATCGTGACCTTCAAGGCCAAATACGGTAACTACATCGGCGGCGAGTTCGTGCCTCCGGTCAAAGGCCAGTATTTTGAAAACACCTCGCCGATCACCGGCAAATTGATCGCAGAATTTCCTCGCTCCACCGCCGAAGACATCGATAAGGCGCTTGACGCCGCCCATGCGGCTGCCGACGCGTGGGGCAAGACATCCGTTCAGGAGCGCTCGCTGGTTTTGCTGAAGATCGCCGACCGCATCGAGCAGAATCTCGAACTGCTGGCCGTGACCGAAACCTGGGACAACGGTAAGGCCGTTCGTGAAACCCTCAACGCCGACATACCGCTGGCAGTGGATCATTTCCGCTATTTCGCCGGCGCACTCCGTGCTCAGGAAGGCAGCGCCGCCGAAATCGACGGCAACACGGTGGCGTACCACATTCACGAACCGCTGGGCGTGGTCGGCCAGATCATCCCGTGGAACTTCCCACTGTTGATGGCCGCGTGGAAACTCGCACCCGCCCTCGCCGCCGGTAACTGCATCGTGCTCAAACCCGCCGAGCAAACCCCGCTGGGCATCAGTGTGCTCATGGAGCTGATCGGCGACCTGCTGCCCAAGGGCGTGCTCAATGTGGTGCAAGGCTATGGCCGTGAAGCCGGTGAGGCCCTGGCCAGTAGCAAGCGCATCGCCAAAATCGCCTTTACCGGCTCCACGCCGGTAGGGTCGCACATCATGAAACTGGCCGCGGACAGCATCATTCCGTCCACGGTCGAGCTGGGCGGCAAGTCGCCGAACATTTATTTCGAAGACGTGATGAGCGCCGAGCCGGAATTCATCGAGAAAGCCGCAGAAGGCGTCGTGCTGGCGTTCTTCAACCAGGGCGAAGTCTGCACCTGCCCTTCCCGCTGCCTGGTGCAGGAATCGATCTATCCGCAATTCATGGAAGCGGTGATGCAGAAGGTGCTGAAGATCAAGCGCGGCGACCCGCTGGATACCGACACCATGGTGGGCGCACAAGCCTCGCAGCAGCAGTTCGACAAGATCCTCTCGTACCTGGACATCGCGCAGGGCGAAGGGGCTGAGCTGTTGACCGGCGGCAAGGTGGAAAAACTGCAGGGCGACCTGGCGACCGGTTACTACATCCAACCGACGTTGCTCAAAGGCAACAACAAAATGCGCGTCTTCCAAGAGGAAATCTTCGGCCCGGTGGTCAGCGTCACCACCTTCAAGGATGAGGCCGAGGCCATCGCCATCGCCAACGACACAGAGTTCGGCCTCGGCGCCGGCGTATGGACCCGCGACATCAACCGCGCCTACCGCGTGGGGCGTGCCATCAAGGCCGGACGCGTCTGGACCAACTGCTACCACCTGTATCCGGCCCATGCGGCATTCGGGGGGTACAAAAAGTCCGGCGTGGGTCGCGAAACGCACAAAGTGGCCCTGGAACACTATCAACAGACCAAAAACCTGCTGGTGAGCTACGACACCCATCCGCTGGGCTTCTTCTGATCCGGCGCCAATGCATCAAAGGACGGCCTCTTCGGAGGCCGTTTTTCATCACTGTGCACGCTGAAGAGCGGTAGGCACATCGACGCCATCCCGCGGCTTTTGGATTGCGCTTTCTAAACCGCTTAGGCACAGTCGAAACGGTCTGTCCCCGTGCCAGTCGCGCCCTCCCCTGTTCATGCATTGCACAATGAAGCTGAGGCCCAACCATGCGGATCATCAAAGCCACCCTGGAGCACCTGGACCTGCTGACCCCGCTGTTCGTCAGATACCGCGAATTCTATGGCGAACTGCCCTTCCCCGATTCCTCCCGGGACTTCCTCGAAAAACGCCTGAAGCGTGAAGAGTCTGTCATCTACCTCGCCTTTCCCGACGATGACGACAGCAGGCTGTTGGGGTTCTGTCAGTTGTATCCCAGTTACTCTTCGCTCTCGCTCAAACGCGTCTGGATCCTCAATGACATCTACGTAACCGAAGATGCCCGTCGTCAGTTGGTCGCCGATCACCTGATGCAAACGGCCAAGAAGATGGCACGCGAAACGCAGGCCGTGCGGATGCGGGTATCGACCAGCGCGAACAACGAAGTCGCGCAGAAAGTCTACGAGTCGATCGGGTTTCGCGAGGACACTCAATTCAAGAACTACACGTTACCGATTAATTGAGTCGCACCTCGATTTGTAGGAGCGCGCTTGCCCGCGACAAGGGGCTGTCAGACGCATCGTTAGTGCTTGACACTGTGCTGTCGCGGGCAAGCGCGCTCCTACGGAAATTTTCGTTCCATCAATACCAAATGTTTCATTTCAGAAACCGCGTCCAGCGACAGGTCGCTTCTTACCTCTATAATGCGGCCACATCAGCAGTACTCTCCGACCCCGCACGTGACCCGCATCGGGTCTTCCAATCAGGTGCCGTACATGGATTTCAACCCGCTTGACCTCATCCTCCACCTCGACGTTTACCTCGACATGCTGGTGACCCAGTACGGCACATGGGTCTACGCAATTCTGTTTCTGGTGATCTTCTGCGAAACCGGCCTGGTGGTGACGCCCTTCCTGCCCGGCGACTCACTGCTGTTCATCGCCGGCGCCGTTGCCGCGGGCGGCGCAATGGACCCAGTGCTGCTGGCTTGCTTGCTGATGGCGGCCGCAATCATTGGCGACAGCACCAACTACGTGATCGGCCGAACGGTCGGCGACAAACTGTTCAAGAACCCGGATTCGAAAATCTTCCGCCGTGACTACCTGACCAAAACCCACGAGTTCTATGACCGCCACGGTGGCAAGACCGTCACACTGGCGCGCTTCCTGCCGATCATTCGCACCTTTGCCCCGTTCGTCGCCGGTTTGGGCAAGATGCCTTACCTGCGCTTCCTGGGCTTCAGCGTGCTGGGTTCGATCCTGTGGGTAGGCAGCCTGGTCGCCCTCGGCTACTTCTTCGGCAACATCCCCTTCATCAAGAAAAACCTCACCCTGCTGGTGTTGGCAATCATTCTGCTGTCGTTGCTGCCAATGATCGTCGGCCTGGTCCGCAGCCGCATGGGCCGCTCCGCCCCTGCGCGCTGAGTCATGGGCTTGAAAGGGTGGTCGGTGCGCGGCTGGCTCAGGCGGCGCACGCTGGCCCGTCATCCGGTCGACCCCGCACTGTGGGCTCGCGTGCGCGAGCGCTTGCCGATGCTCGACGGACTCAGCGTCGAGCAGGACCGCCATCTGCTGGACAGCAGCGTGTTGTTCCTCCAAGCCAAACATCTCACGGCGCTGGAAGGTGTCGAGCTCGATGACGAAGCCCGCCTGTTCCTCGCCGCCCAGGCTCAGTTGCCGCTGCTGGCCCTCGGCGACCTCAACTGGTACCAGGGCTTTCATGAAATCATCCTTTACGGGGACGACTTCATCAGCCCGCAACGGCACCGCGACGCCAGCGGCATCGAGCACGAGTGGGACGGCGAACACAGCGGCGAAGCCTGGTCGCAAGGTCCGGTCATCCTCGCTTGGCCCGGCGTGCTGGCGAGCGGTGGCTGGGAAGCCTATAACCTGGTCATTCACGAACTGGCCCACAAACTGGACATGCTCAACGGGACAGCCAATGGTCTGCCGCCGTTACACAACGACATGCGCATTGCCGACTGGGCCAGCGCGATGCAAGGCGCCTACGACGATCTCAATCGCCAAGTGGATGCCGACCCGGATGCCGAGACGGCGATCGATCCCTACGCAGCGGAGAACCCAGCCGAGTTCTTTGCCGTCACCAGCGAGTACTTTTTCAGCGCACCTGATGTGCTGGCCGAGGCATATCCGCAAGTCTAACGCAACTCAAGGCATTCTATCGGCAGGACCCTCTGACGCGGCTCAGGGCACTTCAGGCCGAGGATCCGGTCTACTCGACGCCCGACGATGCCCAGCGCTGATCGTGGTACATGGTAACGCTTCCCAAATGTGCCTATAATCCGGCCCACTTTTTGGCGTTGCATGCCGAATTCCGAATGGTCAACCAAGGGGGCAAAGCCCAATGAGCTACAGCAAGATTCCGGCTGGCAAAGACCTGCCGAACGACATCTACGTCGCCATCGAAATCCCGGCCAACCACGCGCCGATCAAGTACGAAATCGATAAAGACAGCGACTGCCTGTTCGTTGACCGTTTCATGGCCACGCCCATGTTCTACCCGGCCAACTACGGTTACATCCCGAATACTCTGGCAGACGACGGTGACCCGCTCGACGTGCTGGTCGTGACGCCTTACCCAGTGGCCCCAGGTTCGGTGATTCGCGCACGTCCGGTCGGCATTCTGAACATGACCGACGACGGCGGTGGCGATGCCAAGGTCCTGGCCGTTCCGCACGACAAGCTGTCCCAACTGTACGTCGACGTGAAGGAATACACCGACCTGCCTGAACTGCTGATCAAGCAGATCCAACACTTCTTCGAGAACTACAAGGATCTCGAGAAAGGCAAGTGGGTCAAGATTGAAGGCTGGGGAGGCGCAGACGCCGCTCGCGAAGCCATCACCAAATCGGTTGCCGCCTACAAAGGTTGATCCGGTTCAAAGTCTCCGAAGCGCCTGACGCTTCGGAGGCCATCGGCTCAACTCCCCGCTACACCCCGCCACGTCCACCTACTTTTTTATTTATTCGCCGCGTTTAAATTGACGCCTCTCAAACAAAGCGTTCACTTCAATCGTTCGTTTTGGCCTTTCCTGCAACAGACTATTGCCCCACTCCAGGCTTCGGCCGCTCTAAGACCTGTCCTGATCTCGTCGTTACCCCATACCGCGCAAAGTCTTGCTTCTTGGCATTGTTGACGAAAAGCCAACAACTTAAGAAACGCCCTACATTATTAACGCCTTACTGTAGTCCTTACTATTCACCACCCGTTTGATCTCGTGCGCATTTGAACACTTCGTTCATTTAAACGAAGTTGAACGGCACGTAAACTTTGTGCCATGAATACATCAGGTGATCGACTACGCATTCTTCTGCGAGAGTGCCATCTCTCCGCTACAGACTTCGCCGCCAACCGCAAGGTGACGCCGCAGCACGTGAACAACTGGTTCAAGCGCGGTATCCCCATGGCCCGCATGGAGGAAGTCGCCGAACTGCTGAGCGTCAATGTGCGCTGGTTGCGCAGCGGCGAGGGGCCCAAGCACCCCGGGGACACGCGTGACAAGCACGGCACAGACGGCCCGGGGAGGCGGCGGGGCGAGCGGCCTGGCGACCGCGAAGAACTGGAACTGCCGCTTTATACCGAATTGCAGACGCAACCCAGCGGTCGCGCCTGTGTCGCGGAGGCGCCCCACCAGAAAATCAGGCTCGCCCGACGCATCCTCGACGCCATGGACGTCGAACTGCACAACGCGATCTGTGTGGCCATGGTGGGCAGCAGCATGGCAGACAAAATTCAAGACGGCTCGCTGATGGGTGTGGACCGAGGCCGCGTGCAGATCATCGACGGTGAGATGTACGCCCTCGAACACGCCGGCATGCTGCGAGTGAAATACCTCTATCGCTTGCCCGGCGGCGGCCTGCGCCTGCGCAGCCACAACGCGGCCGAATACCCGGACGAAATCTTCAGCGCCGAGCAGGTCCAGGAACAACGCATCCACGTGCTGGGCTGGATCTTCTGGTGGTCGACCCTCAATCACCGTCGCCACCCCGCGGCCCTTCCCTGATGTGCAGGAAAAGACCCGAGGCTGCACACGAAGACTGGGCAGACGCCGCGAACCTGCGTATCCTGCACGCCTTCGTTTCACCACCCGTTGGCTACCCGCCGAAGGGTGATCGACCTGACACCCGGCCCACGGCCCGTCTCGTCTACCTGACAAGCGCCTGCATGCAGCGCGCACTTTTGCGGATGGGTGCGGTGAGCCAAAAACTCGCCAAACCTGTCACCGAGAAGCCGGCCACAAGCCGGCTTTTTAATGAGCGCTGCTTATTCGCCCTTGCGCGCAGTGCCTCGTCCAGAGATCAGAAACCCGCCGCGCCACTACGACCAAAGACCCCCGCCTGCCCCCTCCAAAGAACCATTTAGCCCCGTTCCCGTGGCGCCTAGGATGGTCCTGTCTCGATGAGTACCCCTCCGGCCAACCGGCCGAAGCCAACAATGATAAGAAAGAGGATCAGTCAATGAGCAGCACGTTCTTCATTCCGTCCGTGAACATGATGGGTATCGGCAGCCTGGGCGAGGCGGTCGATGCCATCCGCAAATATGGCTTTCGCCATGCGCTGATCGTCACCGATGCGGGACTGGCCAAGGCCGGTGTGGCTGACAAGGTGGCCGGGCTGCTGCGAGAGCAGGACATCAACGCCACGATTTTCGACGGAGCCAAACCAAACCCTACCGTCAGCAACGTGGAGAACGGCCTGCGGCAGCTCAAGGCCAGTGGCGCTGACTTCATCATTTCCCTGGGTGGCGGCTCGCCCCATGACTGCGCCAAAGGCATTGCGCTGGTGGCGGCGAACGGCGGGGAAATCAGTGACTACGAAGGGGTGGATCAATCGGCCAGGCCGCAGTTGCCATTGATCGCGATCAATACCACTGCGGGCACGGCCAGCGAAATGACGCGCTTCTGCATCATCACCGATGAAACCCGTCATGTGAAAATGGCAATCGTGGACCGCAACGTCACGCCCTTGCTGTCCGTCAACGACCCCTCCTTGATGGCGGCGATGCCCAAAGGGCTGACCGCTGCCACAGGCATGGATGCGCTGACCCATGCCATCGAGGCCTACGTCTCCACGGCGGCCACCCCGATCACCGACGCCTGCGCGCTCAAAGCGGTGGAGCTGATTTCCGCCAACCTACGCACCGCGGTGGCCAACGGCAGCGATATGCCTGCGCGAGAAAACATGGCATATGCCCAGTTCCTCGCCGGCATGGCCTTCAACAATGCCTCGCTCGGTTATGTGCACGCGATGGCCCACCAGTTGGGCGGCTTCTACGATCTGCCCCACGGTGTGTGCAACGCGGTGTTGCTGCCCCATGTCGAGAGTTTCAACGCCAGTGTCTGTCCAGCACGCCTGAAAGACGTGGCAGCGGCGATGGGCATCGACACCCAGCGCCTGGACGACACCCAGGGCGCGGCTGCGGCCATCGCGGCCATCCGCAAGCTGTCGGGCGACATTGGCATTCCGGCCGGCCTGACCGAACTGGGCGCCAAAGCCGATGACATCCCGACGCTGGCGGCCAACGCCATGAAAGATGCCTGCGGCTTCACCAACCCGCGCCCTGCGACTCAGGAGCAGATCGAGGAAATCTTCCGCACTGCGATGTAGAGAAGGGCTTCGCGATCAGGAGCCGCTTACGGTTCCTGATCGCTTCCGGCGATAAGCCTCATTCCGCCGCTACCGGCGGGACCAGAGGCGGCGCCAGGATGTGGTCGAGGAACAACAGCGCAGCGCTGGATAATCCCTGCCGCGATCTTACGCAAACGCTCAGTTCACGGCTGGCCCAGTCATCACTCAGGTTCACGGCACGGGCACCGTTGAGCTTGTAAATCGCCACGCTCCCCTCCGGCATGATGCCGACCCCCACTCCCGCCTGAACCATCAGACAGAGCGCGTCGTAACTGGACACTTCCATGCGGATTTTCAGCGAACGTCCCAAATCGTTGGCGGCCTTGATCAACTGAAAGTTCAAGTGCGTGCCGCTGCGCAGGGTGACGTGGTCGTGAGCGAGGGTTTCGCTGAAGCTCACCGATTCGCGCCCGGCCAGCGGATGACCGTTGGGCACCAGCACCACCAGCCGATCGGTGCGAAATGGGAAGACTTCGATGTCCGCCCCATGGGGCAGGCGCGTGAAGATGCCGATATCCGCGCGGTTCTCGGCCACGGCTTTGGTGATCGCAAGGCTTTGCTGTTCTTCGAGACTGACAGTGATCAGCGGGTACAGCGCCATGAACGACTGAATCAACCCCGGCATGAACTGGGTAATGGCCGAGACATTGGCCAGCACCTGCACCGACCCGCGACGCCCATGGGAGTAATCGCGCATCTGTACAACGATCTCGTTGAGGTTGTTCAACGCACTGCGGGCCATGAACAGTAGCGACAGCCCCGCGTCGGTCGGCGTGATGCCCTTGTTGGTGCGCGTGAGCAAACGCGAATCGAGCAGCTCTTCCAATTCGCTGAGGCGCTTGCTCACCGCCGCCGCCGCGATGTGCTCGCGCTTGGCGGCAGCGGCGATGGTGCCTTCTTCAACGACGCTGACGAACAGGCGCAGCGAAACGGGGTCGAGCTTCATGTGGGGTACCGGGCGTGCAGGCCAGAATGTCCGCCATAGTACCCCGTCAGGCACAGCGTCAGAACGCCCCGGACAACAGATGACCGGCGTTCGGCACCTGGGCTTTCAGGCCAAGGGTCTTCAGCATCTGGTAAACGGTCGCGACCGAGGCTGACAACACCGGTTTGTCGAGGCGGTCCTGGACCACTTGAATCGCGGGCAGCGACGGCATCTGCACGCAGCAGGACAGCACCACCCCGTCCGCCTGCCCGATGTTCAGTCTATCGGCGTGCGCCACCAGGTTCATCGGGTCGAGCCGCCCCACGGCGAGGTTGTCCGAGACTTCCAGACTGATGGCGTCCACGACTTCGATGCCCGCCGCTTCGATGTAATCGATCACCTGGGCGGTCAGCGGCTTCATGTAAGGGGTGATGATCGCGATTTTCTTGTAGTCGAGCATGTGAAGACTGTCGATCAGGGCGCCCGCCGAGCTCAGCACCGGGGCGCTGGAGGTATTCGCGGCAACGGTCTTGCTTAGACGCTCCTGAGAAACCGTGTGATAGCCCGCGCCCTGGCACATGATCGCCACCAGACAGGCATACGCCATGACGTCCACCCGCGCGTCGCTGAGTTCCAGCGCGCAGCGGTCGCTGTCGACATCCATCTTTTTCAGCTCTTCGGGGCTGACGTGCATCATGCGCATGCGCGAGGAGTGAAAGGTGAAACGCTCCTCCGGAAACAACGCATAACGCGAAGTCAGCATCGCCGGAATTTCGGTTTCCATGGTGGTGTTGGAGCTGGGGACGATCTGGCCGATTCGAAAGTTTTTCACGGGCTCTCCTTCATTTCGCTTGGGGCGAGGGGTCACAGGGGACCGATGTTAGGAGCGCTGGAAAGGGGCGTATATCAAGCATTGGCGAGCCTGCCATCGCGGTTGGCGATGGCAGGCAATGGGTGTCAGGTGGGGGGCAGGCGGAAATCAGGCGTTGGAGAGCGCCCCCGCAGGCTCCGAAGCTTCGACCCTGTGGTTGCCGAGCATCGCCTTGGGAATCGAGAGGATCAAGCCCGCGCTGACGAACAGGCACGCGCCCAGCACGTAGGTCCCGTTATTGATGTTCCCGGTGAGGTTCTCGGCGACAGCCGTGATCATCGAACCGGTGAACCCCGACAAGTTACCGATGGCGTTGATCATGCCGATCCCCGCCGCTGCGGCGACGCCGGACAAAACGGTGCCAGGCAGGGTCCAGTAGATCGGCATCAGGCTCAGCACACCGGAGGCGGATACGCTGAGGAAGATGATCGATAACACCACGTTGTTGGCGAAGTAGGCGCTGAGGATCAGGCCGATTCCGCCAATGACCGCAGGAATCGCCGCATGCAGGCGGCGCTCACCGGTCTTGTTGGAGTGACGGGCATTGAGCGTCATCGCGATAACGGCGATTCCGTAGGGAATTGCAGTCAACAGGCCGATGTCCAGCGGGTTGGAAATGCCTGCGCTTTTAATGATCGACGGCATCCAGAACGCCAAACCGTAGAAGCCTGTGTTGAAGGTCAACAGAATCAGCACCAACAACCACACCCGGCCATTGAACAGGACTTCGCGCAGGCTCGACGCCTTGCCTTTACTGTCGTGCTGCAGGTTGGCCTTGAGCATGGCTTTTTCTTCCGGCGACAGCCATTTCGCGGCATCGATGTTGTTCGCCATGAACGCCAGCACCACGAACGCCATGACCACGGAAGGAAGGCCTTCGATGATCAGCAGCCACTGCCAACCGGCCATGCCTTGTACGCCTTGCATCTTGGTCATCAACCAGCCGGAAACAACGCCCCCCAGGGTCAGACTGATCGGCATGGCCATCAGGAAGCCAGACATCACGCGACTCTGACGGCGCGTCGGGAACCAGTAGTTGAGGTAGAGAATGACGCCTGGGAAGAACCCTGCTTCGCAGATGCCGAGCAAGAAGCGCAGCACATAGAACATGGTTTCCGACTCGATGTGGAAAAACTTCGCCAACGGCACGGTGAAGGCCACGGCCATTGAGACGATGGCCCAACTGAGCATGATTCGCGCGATCCAGAAACGGGCGCCGAAGCGATGCAGCAGCAGGTTGCTGGGCACCTCGAAAATGAAGTAGCCCCAGAAGAAAATGCTCGCGCCCAAGGCGTAGACCGTGTTGCTGAATTGCAGGTCGTTGAGCATGTCCAGCTTGGCGAAACCAATGTTGACGCGGTCCAGGTACGCCGCCATGTAGCACAGCAGCAAGACAGGGAGAATGCGCAGGATGACCTTGCGGTAGGTACGATCTTCGAAGCTGGCGTGCCCGGCGCCCGAGTGTTCGGGCAGGCGATCAGATGCAGTTGCCATGGTAGGACCTCCAGGCACTGGTTGCGCCTGTGTTGTTTTTATGGGGTCAAGACACGAGCGGATGGTACTGACAAGCGACAGATGAAGAATAATGAGATGTTTCCATTGATCGATAACCCAGGGTTATTGATCTAGCGGGGGACCGTTTTCGCGTTGGCGATCAGAATATTGGCGAATTCCGAGGCGGCACCTAACAGCGGCTCGCCACGTCGCGTGAGAATTCCATAATCCTGGGGGGCCAGTTTCAGCGGCGTGTTGAGCACTTTCAACAAGCCCCCTTCCAGATGCGGCTGGGCCATCGACGCGGGCAACATGGCGATCATCGGGCCGGACTGCAACACCTGCAAAAACGTCTGCATGGAGATGGTATCGATGGTGTTCCGCGGCAGCGGGATGCCGGCCTTGGCGAACGCTTGCTCCATGCGCGCACGGATCGGCGTGCCAACCGGGTAGAGAATCCACGGCCAGTTGCCCAGTTCCTGAAGCGGCGTCTCCTCGAACTCGGTGAGCGGGTGACGGCTGTTGACTACCATGCAGAACGGCTCAGGCGCCAACGCCTGAAAGTCATAGACTTGCTGCTGGCTTTCGTCGGTGTAACGGGCCACGGCGAGGTCGAGTTTTTTGTCGTCGAGCATTTCCATCAGATGATCGCTGGTCTGCTCGACGATCTCGATGGACAGCAACGGCCAGCGCCGTTTCAACTGCACGATGGCATCCGGCAACACCACGGCCGTGGCGGCGAAAATCGCTCCGACCTTGAGAAAGCCATGACCGCCTTCGCGCAGGCTACTGATCTGGTCGACAAACTTGTTGGCGTCATTCAGCGCAATCTGCGCGTAACGCACCACATGCTCCCCCAGTGCGGTGGGGGGCATGTTGCGAGGCAGCCGCTCGAACAGGTCGAACCCCAATAACCGCTCGATCTCGCGAAGCATCTTGCTGACGGCGGGCTGACTCAGGTTCATGTGCAACGCGGCCGCGTGCATGTTGCGCGTGCGAGCCAAGGTATCGATCAGCACCAGATGCTTGAACTTGAGCCAGTTACAGACCGTCGAGAACGAGATGTCGGACATAGTGAGCAGCCTTCGGATTCGATAACCCCATGTTATCGATAATTGAGCAGATGTCATTGGAGTTTATCGCGTTGGCTGGCTAGGGTCGGCAGCAAAAGCATAAGAACTTCCGAGGATCGTCCCATGTCAATTCGACTCACCCCTGAAAACACGCTGCCTGCCGACGGCCTCGATGGCACATTGATCGGCCGGGCGTGGGTGCCCGGTCAGGTTGCCGGTCCTTCGCCTGTTGTCCTGCGTCGCGACGGGGTGTTCGATCTGTCCGAGCGCTTTGCCACCCTGAGCGAATTGCTTGAATCCGAATCGCCGCTCAAGGCCGTGCGCGAAACCCAGGGCACGCTGATCTGCAGCGTCGAAGCGCTGCTGGCCAACTCTGGCACCCACCCAGATGCCAATGCGCCCTTCCTCCTTGCCCCCGCTGACCTTCAGGTCATCAAGGCGGCAGGCGTGACGTTTGCGGCGAGCATGATCGAGCGCGTCATCGAGGAACAAGCCGCGGGCAACCCGACCAAGGCCGAAAGCGTGCGCGCGATCGTGCATGACATCATTGGCGACAACCTGCGCAGCATCCGACCGGGCTCGGAACAGGCGAGCGCCCTGAAAGCGCTGCTGATCGAACAGAAAATGTGGTCGCAGTACCTGGAAGTCGGCATCGGCCCGGATGCGGAAATCTTCACCAAGGCCCCGGTTCTCGCCGCTGTCGGTAGCGGCAGTCAGATCGGCATCCACCCCAAATCCGAATGGAACAATCCCGAGCCCGAAGTGGTTCTCGCGGTGAACAGTCACGGGGAAATTCACGGCGCCACGCTGGGCAACGACGTCAATCTGCGCGACTTCGAAGGCCGCAGCGCCTTGCTGCTGAGCAAGGCCAAGGACAACAACGCGTCGTGCGCGATCGGCCCGTTCATCCGCCTGTTCGACGAAACCTTTTCGATGGACGACGTGCGCAATTGCGTGGTCGACCTGCAGGTCAGGGGCCGTGACGGCTACGTGCTGAAGGGTTCAAGCTCCATGTCGCAGATCAGCCGGGACCCGGAAGACATTGCCGCCCAGACCCTCAACGAAAACCACCAGTATCCCGACGGTTTTCTGCTGTACCTCGGCACCTTGTTCGCGCCCACTGAAGACCGTGACCACGTGGGGGGCGGCTTCACTCACAAGCTTGGAGACGAGGTCAGCATCAGCAGCCGTTTGCTGGGCAGCCTGCACAACGGAGTGACGCATAGCAGCCAGGCCACTCCCTGGACGTTCGGTCTTGGCGCATTGTTCCGTAACCTGACGGCGCGTGGTTTGCTGACGCGGCAGTGAGTCCTGCGACGCAACGCCCCTCCTCGCCGACAACCGGTGCGCCGCCCAATGAGCGTCGACCGTTACCCCGATAACAAGAGAAACCCGAACCATGTCCGAAGCCCTGAAACGCCCCCTGCGCAGCCAGCAATGGTTTGATGACCCTGACCACGCCGACATGACGGCGCTGTATGTCGAGCGCTACATGAACTATGGCCTGACCCGCGAAGAGTTGCAGTCCGGGCGGCCGATCATCGGGATTGCGCAGACAGGCAGCGACCTGACGCCTTGCAACCGTCACCATCTGGAATTGGCCCAGCGGGTCAAGGCCGGCATTCGCGATGCCGGCGGCATTCCGATGGAGTTTCCGGTCCACCCTATCGCCGAGCAGACCCGTCGCCCCACGGCCGCGCTTGACCGCAACCTGGCCTATCTGGGGCTGGTTGAAATTCTCCATGGTTACCCGCTCGACGGCGTGGTGCTGACCACCGGTTGCGACAAGACCACGCCCGCCTGCCTGATGGCCGCCGCCACCACTGACCTGCCCGCCATCGTGCTCTCTGGCGGGCCGATGCTCGACGGTCGCCACAAGGGTGAGCTGATCGGCTCGGGCACGGTGCTGTGGCATGCCCGCAACCTGCTCTCGGCCGGCGAAATCAACTATGAAGGCTTCATGGAAATGACCACCGCGGCTTCGCCCTCGGTCGGCCACTGCAACACCATGGGAACGGCACTTTCGATGAATGCGCTGGCAGAGGCCCTGGGCATGTCGTTGCCAGGCTGTGCAAGCATCCCGGCGCCGTATCGCGAGCGCGGCCAGATGGCCTACATGACTGGCAAACGCATTTGCGACCTGGTGCGCGAGGACGTCCGCCCTTCGCAGATCATGACCCGCGAAGCCTTCGAGAACGCCATCGCCGTTGCCTCTGCCCTGGGTGCATCCAGCAACTGCCCGCCGCACTTGATCGCCATCGCCCGGCACATGGGAGTCGAATTGAGCCTGGACGACTGGCAGCGCGTCGGTGAAGACGTTCCACTGCTAGTCAACTGCATGCCAGCGGGTAAATACCTGGGCGAAGGCTTCCATCGCGCCGGAGGCGTCCCGGCCGTGATGCACGAACTGCAGAAAGCCGGGAAGCTGCATGAGGCCTGCCACTCGGTATCGGGCAAGACGGTGGGCGAGATCGTGGCCGCTGCCGTCACCCATGACGCGGACGTGATTCGCTCCTATGAAGACCCGCTCAAGCACCGCGCCGGTTTCATCGTACTCAGCGGCAACTTCTTCGACAGCGCGATCATGAAGATGTCGGTGGTCGGCGAGGCGTTCCGCAAGACCTACCTGTCAGAACCCGGCGCGGAAAACAGCTTCGAAGCACGGGCAATCGTCTTTGAAGGCCCAGAGGATTATCACGCGCGCATCAACGACCCTTCGCTGGACATCGACGAACGCTGCATTCTGGTGATTCGCGGCGCAGGCACCGTGGGTTACCCCGGCAGCGCCGAAGTGGTCAACATGGCGCCTCCTGCCGAACTGATCAAGCGAGGAATCGATTCGCTGCCCTGCCTTGGAGATGGTCGCCAGAGCGGCACGTCGGCCAGCCCCTCGATTCTCAACATGTCGCCGGAAGCGGCGGTGGGCGGCGGGTTGGCGCTGTTGAAAACCAACGACCGCCTGCGTGTGGACCTCAACAACCGCAGCGTCAACGTGCTGATCAGTGAGGAGGAAATGGCCGAACGCCGCGCACAGTTCGAGCCGAAGATGCCCGCCTCGCAGACGCCGTGGCAGGAACTGTATCGCCAGTTGGTGGGGCAGTTGTCCACCGGCGGCTGCCTTGAGCCGGCCACGTTGCACCTTCGGGTCATCGCCCGAAACGGCGAGCCAAGGCATTCGCACTGAGGATGACATGGGGCCGGCGCTCAAGGCGCTTGCCCCCGTCCGATGCGGTCCATTTTCATCGCTTCCATGAAAGTGTTGCCGCATCAGGCCGGTGTTTTTCATCGCGGGAGAAGACCAAGATAGGGGCAACTCAAGCCTCCCCCTTTCAGAGAGATCGCCATGAAAGCCATCGCCTTCACCCAGCACGGCCTGCCTATCGAAGACCCAAATGCCCTCAAGGACATGGACTTGCCCAAACCAACGCCCGGCCCGCGGGATCTGTTGGTCGAAGTGCAGGCCATTTCCGTGAACCCGGTCGACACCAAAGTCCGGGCAGGCTCGGCCGCCACCGCCCCTAAAGTCGTGGGCTGGGACGCCGTCGGCGTGGTTCGCGAAACCGGCAGTGACGTGACGCTGTTCACGGTCGGCGACGAGGTGTTTTACGCAGGTTCCATCGCCCGCCCCGGTAACTACAGCGAATTTCATCTCGTGGACGAACGCATCGTGGGGCGCAAGCCGACATCCCTCGACAACGCTCATGCCGCAGCCTTGCCGCTGACCTCGATCACCGCCTGGGAGCTGTTGTTCGATCGACTCGGCGTCAAGGAAGGCGAAGGTGAAGGCGACAGCCTGCTGATCATTGGCGCGGGAGGTGGCGTAGGCTCGATGCTGGTTCAACTGGCACGCCAGTTGACCCGCCTGACCGTCATTGGCACGGCCTCTCGCGATGAAACCCGCGAGTGGGTCAAAGGCCTCGGCGCGCATCACGTCATCGATCACAGCCAACCCCTGGTCGCGCAGTTGGAAGGCCTTGGCGTGGGGCAGGTCAGCCATGTGGCGAGCCTCACCCACACCGACAGTTATTTCCCTCAACTGATCGACGCACTGCGTCCACAAGGCAAACTGGCGCTCATCGACGATCCCAAGACACTCGATGTGGTGCCCATGAAACGCAAGGCGCTGTCGCTGCACTGGGAGCTGATGTTCACGCGCTCGCTCTATGAAACCCCCGACATGATCGCCCAGCATGAGTTGCTCAACCGCGTCTCGCAGTTGATCGATCAGGGCATCCTGAAAACGACGCTGGGCGAGCATTTCGGCACCATCAACGCCGAGAACCTGCGCCGCGCCCACGCGGTGATCGAGAGCGGCAAAGCCAAAGGCAAGATCGTGCTCGAAGGTTTCTGAACCCCTGTTCAACCCACCCGTCGCATGTGAAGATCGGCGCCTTTTCGGGCCGGTCGCCGGCGGCGTCGGCCTCCATCCCACCCTTTCGCCTCAGGATTCATGCCATGCAGCTCACCGCGCTTGCCAAAACTCGCTACACCACCAAGGCCTATGACGCGACCCGCAAAGTTGCGCAAGAGACCATCGACACATTGCTCGACCAACTGCGCCACAGCCCCTCGTCAGTGAACTCGCAGCCATGGCATTTCATCGTGGCCTCCGACGAACAGGGCAAAGCGCGCATCGCCAAAGGGGCGGAAGGCGCGTTCGCCTACAATGAAGCGAAAATCCTCCACGCATCGCACGTCATCGTTCTGTGCACGCGCACTGAAATGTCCGAGGACCATCTGCAAGCGGTTCTGGCGCAGGAAGAACAAGACGGTCGCTTCGCCACCGTAGACGCCAAGGCAGGCCAGGACACCACCCGTCGCAGCTACGTGAACCTGCACAGATACGACCTCAAGGATCTGCAGCACTGGATGGAAAAGCAGACGTACCTGGCGCTCGGTACGCTGCTGCTGGGCGCAGCCTCGTTGGGCCTGGATGCCACACCGATGGAGGGCTTCGACTTCAAGAAATTGGACGCCGAACTGGGTCTTCGCGAGAAAGGCTTTAGCAGTCTGGTCGTAGTATCGCTCGGGTACCGCAGCGAGACGGACTTCAACGCCAAACTGCCAAAATCACGTCTGTCAGCGCAAGCGGTATTCACCCACTTGTGACAGTGAAAACAGACGGCGCGCTGCCCGGTCACTCAACGACCTGGTAGCGCTCCCGCTTGGCGATGGCGCTCATTGAACAGCGCCGGCGCCGTCCCGCCCAGCACCTCTCATTTGCCCCAATGCCGTTGCTCTGCTAGTGTCGCGCCGGTTTAACCTCTACCGGGATAGCCGCCATGGCCCGCAAGAAAGCAGCACTGGATTTCGAACAGTCCCTCGCGGACTTGCAAACGCTGGTCGAGCGTCTGGAGAACGGCGAGCTGTCGCTGGAAGACTCCCTGACCGCCTTCGAGCAAGGCATCCGCCTGACTCGCGAATGCCAGAGCGCGTTGGCCCAGGCCGAGCAGAAAGTTCAGGTGCTGCTGGAGCGTGACGGCGAACTGGCGGAAGAACCTTTCGACGCGGAACAGCCCGAATGATCGCCGAGTATCAGGCCCTGAGTCAGGCGCGCGTAAACGCCGCGCTGGATACCTTGTTCACTGCTTCCGCGCCTGAACTGACCCGTTTGTACCAAGCCATGCGCTACAGCGTGACCAACGGCGGCAAGCGTGTGCGGCCGTTGCTGGTCTACGCAGCCTGCGAAGCCCTGGGCGGCAATGCCGAGGAGGCCAACGGCGCGGCTTGCGCAGTCGAGCTGATCCATGCCTACTCGCTGGTCCATGACGACCTGCCCGCCATGGACGACGACGACCTTCGTCGCGGGCTGCCCACCACTCACAAGGCTTTCGACGAAGCATGCGCCATCCTGGCTGGCGATGGCCTGCAAACCATGGCCTTCAGCGTTCTCAGCGACGCAGCATTGACGCCCCAGGACGCCGACACCCGCCTTAAGATGGTCCACACCCTCGCCCGCGCCGCTGGCCCGGCTGGCATGGTAGGCGGGCAGGCGATCGACTTGGGCTCCGTGGGTCTCAAGCTGGACCAGAAAGCCCTTGAATTCATGCATCGGCACAAGACTGGCGCTTTGATCGAAGCCAGCGTCAGGCTCGGCGCGCTGGCCAGCGGCCGTCCCAGCCAAGTGCAACTCGACGCCCTGCAGATCTACGCTCGCGCCGTCGGCCTGGCGTTTCAGGTTCAGGATGACATCCTCGACGTCGAAAGCGACACGGCCACCCTCGGCAAGCGCCAAGGCGCGGACATCGCACGGGACAAACCGACCTACCCGGCGCTGCTGGGGCTGGAAGAGGCCAAGCATTACGCCCTGGAACTGCGTGACCAGGCGCTGGATGCGCTGCGACCTTTCGACGCGGCAGCCGAGCCTCTGCGGGCCTTGGCGCGCTATATCGTCGAACGCCGCAACTGATCCGTTTTCGCGATTCGGGTCTGTAGCGGCGCGCTTGGTTTGGGCGGCCATCGCGGGCAAGCGCGCTCCTACGGGGAATTGCGCCGCTTCGGCACGTTGATTTGAGCATCCATCGACTGCTGTTCATGGGCAGGTCGCGATGCATCAGGTAAACTGCCGCGTCATTTACTTATAACGATTCGCCTGATGCCCACGACGTTCAAAGAGATTCCCCGCGAGCGCCCGTCCACGCCCCTGCTTGATAACGCAGCGACGCCAGACGGTCTGCGCCGGTTAGGTGAAGCCGAGCTCGAAGCGCTCGCCGACGAGCTGCGACTGGAGCTGCTCTACACCGTTGGCCAGACCGGCGGGCATTTCGGTGCCGGGCTCGGCGTGATCGAGCTGACCGTAGCCCTGCATTATGTCTTCGATACGCCCGACGACCGGCTGGTCTGGGACGTCGGCCATCAGGCGTACCCGCACAAGATCCTGACCGGTCGCCGCGAAAAGATGTCGACCCTGCGCCAGAAAGGCGGTGTGGCGGCCTTCCCCCGCCGCGGCGAGAGCGAGTACGACACCTTTGGCGTCGGCCACTCGAGCACCTCGATCAGCGCCGCATTGGGCATGGCCCTCGCCAATCGCCTGCAAGGCATCGATCGCAAGGCGATCGCCGTCATCGGTGACGGTGCGCTGACGGCCGGCATGGCATTCGAAGCGTTGAACCATGCGCCTGAAGTCAAGGCTGACATGCTGGTGATCCTCAACGATAACGACATGTCGATCTCTCGCAACGTCGGCGGTCTCTCGAACTACCTGGCCAAGATCCTCTCCAGCCGCACCTACGCCAGCATGCGCGAAGGCAGCAAGAAGGTGCTGTCGCGCCTGCCCGGCGCGTGGGAAATCGCCCGCCGCACCGAGGAATATGCCAAGGGCATGCTGGTGCCCGGCACGCTGTTCGAAGAGCTCGGCTGGAACTACATCGGTCCGATCGACGGGCATGATCTGCCGACCCTGATTGCGACGCTGCGGAACATGCGCGACTTGAAAGGGCCGCAGTTCCTGCACGTTGTCACCAAGAAAGGCAAAGGCTTCGCCCCAGCAGAAATCGACCCGATCGGCTACCACGCGATCACCAAACTCGATCCGGTCAACGCGCCCTCGACGCCCAAAAAGGCGGGTGGTCCGAAGTATTCCGGCGTGTTCGGCCAATGGCTGTGCGACATGGCGCAGGCGGACGAGCGACTGGTCGGCATTACGCCGGCCATGAAAGAAGGCTCTGACCTGGTGGCGTTCAGCGAGCGCTTCCCCGAGCGCTATTTCGACGTGGCCATCGCCGAGCAACACGCTGTGACCCTGGCAGCGGGCATGGCCTGCGAAGGCGCCAAGCCGGTCGTGGCGATCTACTCGACCTTCCTGCAGCGTGGTTACGACCAACTGATTCACGACGTCGCCGTGCAAAACCTGGACGTGCTCTTCGCCATCGATCGGGCCGGCCTGGTGGGCGAAGACGGCCCTACCCACGCTGGCAGCTTCGACCTGTCATACCTGCGCTGCATTCCCGGCATGCTGGTCATGACGCCGAGCGATGAGAACGAACTGCGCAGAATGCTCACGACCGGACACCTGTTCAACGGCCCCGCCGCAGTACGCTATCCACGGGGCACAGGCCCGAATGCGGTCATCGACAGCGCCTTGGAGCCGCTGGAAATCGGCAAGGGCGTCGTGCGCCGCCAGGGCAGCCGTGTCGCGATGCTGGTGTTCGGTGTACAACTGGCGGATGCGTTGAAAGTCGCCGAGAACATCGATGCCACCGTGGTCGATATGCGCTTCGTCAAGCCACTGGACGAAGCACTTGTGCGCGAAATGGCTGCCAGCCACGACTTGCTGGTGACTATCGAAGAAAACGCCATCATGGGTGGTGCTGGCGCGGCAGTCAGCGAATTCCTTGCACGGGAAAACGTGCTCAAATCGGTACTGCACCTGGGCTTGCCCGACGTTTACGTCGAACATGCAAAACCGACGCAGATGCTGGCCGAGTGCGGGTTGGATGCGGACGGAATCGAGGCGTCGATCCGTAAGCGGCTGGACATCATCTAAACCGCTGCCCGGTCGGGGCAAGCATGATCGTTCCCACGCTCTGCGTGGGAACGCATCCTGTGACGCTCCGCATCATCCTGTCTGGACGCAGAGCGTCCGAGCTACCGTTACCACGCGGAGCGTGGGAACGATCATCATCTCGCTGAACATATGACCTTATCCCGTCTCGCCCTCGCGCTCTCCCTGCTGCCAACGGCACAAGCCTTCGCCGAGCCGACTGACCGTGCAGACGCGCTCAAACTTCCCGACGTGCTGATCAGTGCCGATCGGCAGGTCGAAGCGCGAAGCGACAGTACCGCCGCCAACACCGTGTTCACCCGCGCCGACATCGAGCGCCTACAGCCGACCAGTGTCACTGACCTGCTCGATCGGGTGCCTGGCGTGCAGGTCGCACCCAGCGGCGGGCGAGGCAGCCTGCCCGGCATTTCGATCCGCGGCACCAAGTCCGCGCAGACGCTGGTGCTCGTCGACGGCCAGCGAATCGCCAATGCCACATCTGCCGACAGCGCTTTGCAATACCTCAATGTGGAGCAGATTGAACGGGTGGAAGTGCTGCGCGGCTCACGCTCGGTGGTGTACGGCGCCGATGCCATTGGCGGCGTGATTCAGATCTTCACCCGCCGCAGTGCCGGACAAGGCTTGCAAGCCCGGCTGCACACGGGCGTTGGCAATCGGGGTACGAGGCAGAGCAGCATGGGGCTGTCCGGTGGCAATGCGCAAACCCGCTTCAGCCTCAGCACCAGCCTGGACGAGACCGATGGCATCGACCGGACCGGGCCGTCCTATCTCAGCGACGCCGATCACGATGCCTACCGCAACAAAGCCTACAGCCTGAACCTGACCCACTGGCTGAACGATGACGTGGAGGTCGGCCTCAACGCGCTGGATAACCGAGGGAAAACCGAGTTCGACAACCCGTTCGGCCTGTTCGACCCGGTGACCTTCGACACCGTGGGCCAGCAGCAATACAGTGATTTCGAGCTCAACAGCCTGGGAACGTACTTGGACGCTCGCATCAATGAATACTGGAAGACGCGGCTGGAACTGGGCCACAGCGAGAATAGAGAAAAGACCTTCGACAAGCTCAGCGACGACCAATACGTCTTCAATACCTATCGCGACTCGGTCAACTGGCAACACGACTTGGCATTGGACGCCCACAACAGCCTGATGCTCGGTGCCGAAGCGTACGAGGATCGGGTCAACAGCAGCACGGCGTTCGACGAAGACAGCCGCTGGAACCGTGCGCTGTTCATCCAGCACCGTTTCAAGGGCGACCCGGTGTCCACTGAACTGGGCCTGCGCCGCGATCGGAATCAGCAATTCGGCAGTCAGGACACCTGGAGCGGCACGCTGACCCTGGCGCTGAATGACGCCAACGATCTGCTGGCCTCCTACAGCGAGGGCTTCCGCGCCCCGACGTTCAACGACCTGTACTACCCCGGTTTCAGCAATCCGAACCTAAAGCCCGAGCACTCGAAGAGCTACGAACTGCAATGGCGCAGCCGCCTGAGCGATAGCCGTTCACTGGAAGCCTCGCTGTATCGGACCGATCTGGAGGATGCCATTGCGCTGGACAGCAACTACCGTCCACAAAACATTGGTTCAGCCCGGATCAACGGCTTTGAAGCGTCGTTCGAACAGCGACTGTATGGCTGGACCGGGGAACTGGGGGCCTCGATCATCGACCCGCGCGACCGCGACACCGGCCACACATTGAACCGCCGCGCGCGCCGGACGCTGAACCTGGATATCGATCGCCAATTCAACCGCCTTGGCGTCGGGGCAAGCTGGCAGGCGGTGAGCGGCAGTTTCGACGACGAGGCCAATACCCGTAGCATCGGCGGCTACGCGCTGATTGGGCTGCGCAGCAGTTGGAAAGCCAGCGACGAAGTGAAGTTGGACTTCAAAGTGGATAACGCCTTGGGCAAGCGCTATAGCCGCACGCTGTACAGTTTTGATGGCTATGACCATGGATATCGGGAAGAAGGTCGGACATGGATGTTGGGCATAACCTGGACGCCCGAACGCTGAAACGCCAGGTCGTCAGCCAGAGGATCGATGCTCGGCGGGCACCACTCCCATGTCCGTGGATCAACGATCTGGGGCAAGGGCTCTGCAGAGTTTTGCCACCGCCTCGATCATCTGCCCGCTCGGCCGCTCGATACCCTTATCCGGCACCGTTTCCAACCGTGCCTTCAGCGATGGCCAGGCTTTCCACATGTCGAGTTGAGACGCCGTGCTGGCGACGATCACTTCCGGCGCCCGCTGCAAGACCGACTCAACGCCAACCTGCGGGGCCGGTAGGGTCAGATCAGTAAAAACGTTCCGCGCCCCGCACACAGCCAACGCATCGCTGATGATTTGCCCGCCACCCACGGTGTACAGCGGCTGATTCCAGACCTGATAAAACACGCTGATGGGGGTATCTCGGCGATAGCGGGTTCTCAACTCCGCCAGCCGCTGACGAAACGCCTCCGCGACCTGTCGCCCTCGCTCGTAACGGCCCAGCCGCTCGCCGACCTGTTCGATCTGATCGGCCAACTGGTCGAGGGTATGAGGCTCGGCGGTGAATAAGGGAATGTGCAGGCGCTGCAGTTGGTCACGCTGGGCAGCGCTGACGCTGCCGGGCCAGAGCAGCAGCAAATCGGGTCGCAGGCCTAGCAGGCGCTCCACCTCAAGCTGCCCGTAACGACCGACCGAGGGCAACTGAGCGACGGCGGCCGGCCGCTCCCCGCCGTCCAGCACACCGACCAACCGATCGGCGGCACCGAGTTCAACGACGATTTCCGTCAAGGACGGCGCAAGGCTGATCACGCGTTCGGCCGCCTCGACCGGCAATGCCGCCATCAGCAGCAGACAGGCAAAAACGCGGCGCATCAGGTCGACGGGCGAAGACTGCAGCACAGGGACGGAACGACAACATGTGTCATCGACAGGCCTCGGCGCTGACCGCCACCTCTCACGCGGGATCGACCTCGCTTTGATGCTCGTTGCCCATCATGTGGCCCAGCTTGCCTGCCTTGGTGGCCAGATAAAGCTTGTTATGAGGATTCTGGCCGGTGTGCAGCGGGACGCGCTCCGCGACCTTGATGCCCATTTCAGTCAGGGCTTTGACCTTGCGGGGATTGTTGGTCATCAACCGCAGGGATTTCACGCCCAGGTGCTCCAGCATCGGCAGGCAGATCCCGTAGTCACGCTGGTCGGCGGCGAAACCAAGACGCTCGTTCGCTTCAACAGTATCCGCTCCGCCGTCCTGCAACTCATAGGCGCGGATCTTATTCATCAAACCGATGCCGCGCCCTTCTTGGCGCAGGTACAGCAACACACCACGGCCTTCGGCAGCGATCGCGCGCAGCGCCGCTTCAAGCTGGGAACCGCAATCGCAACGCTGGCTGAACAAGGCATCGCCCGTCAGGCACTCGGAGTGCACACGACCAAGGACCGGCGCGCCGTCGGATACATCGCCCAGGCTAAGTACAACGTGTTCTCGACCGGTTTCCTGCTCCAGGAAGCCGTTCATTTTGAAAGTGGCAAAAGGGGTAGGCAGCTTGGAAGCCGCGACAAATACGACGGGCACCGTGTGCTCCTGATCAGTATGAGGGCTGGAAATAAGCAAGGCCGCATTGTAACAGCAGGTTCCGGTAGAAGCTTAGGCTGAATTGTCGGCTAATCAGATCGGATAGTGTGATCATTGGCTGGCGCCGACCTGGCTTGCACCATCGTCTGCATCGAACGGATAGGGCTGCTTCCAGCGCGCGAAGATGGGACGCAACTGGCCGGAACGGACCAGTTGCGCCATGCGCCGATCGAACAGATCCCGCAGATAACGACCGCGGTCATTGTCGGCGAAGCTCAGGTAGAGCGGGATCGCCGTCAGATAGGTTGTTCGGAAGCGTTGCGGCTCTTGGGTTTGCGCGAGGATAAAGCCGATTTCGGGCTTTGCGTCGATATACACGTCGGCGCGACCATGCTCGAGCATCGTCGGAATGTGGTCCCGCCGTGGGACCTCATTGAAGTGAACGACGTTGGGCAGGTAATGATCGAACGCGTAGCCTCGCACCCAGGCCAGCCGGTAGCTCGCCAATGACCTCAGCGTAGGAGCAGGCCGAGAGGCAAGGGTCAGCGCATAGATCTCGTCAGTATCGTAGTGCCATTTCGGATAGAGGGTACCGTCGACCTCGTTTTGGTAGGCACCGACCCACGCATCGGCTTCGCCACGTTGCACCAGCCCGACTGCGCGCGTGTAGGGTTCGATTCGCAAGGCCACTTGGACGCCTGCAGGCTCGAAGATTTCACGCATCAGGTCCCACCCCAGCCCTGAGCCATCGGCTTCGGTGTAAGCGTTCCACTGCTCGCTGACCAAAACGATGTCAGCCGGCTTTTCAGGCACAGACTCGGCATGCACGGGAACATTGGCTAGCCAGAGGCCCGCGATCAGCAGCAACAGGCCCCGTAACCCTGTCATCCCCACGCCCATCATCGGTCGTTTCCCGGTCGTTGCCTAAATCACACCCCATACCCAGACTAGACCCTGCATGGCGAGCCATGCAAAAACGCCCGCCAAAACGTCATCGAGCATGATCCCCACGCCGCCATGCACATGCTTGTCGACCCAGTGGATGGGCCAGGGTTTGAGAATGTCGAAGAACCGGAAGACCAGAAAACCCACCAGCAACCATACCCAACCTTCGGGCACCAGCCACAGGGTGATCCACATGCCGACCATTTCGTCCCAGACGATGCCTTCGTGGTCATGCACGCGCAAGTCGTCGGCCACCTTGCCGCACAGCCAGAAGCCGAACAGCATGGTGATACCCAGCATCAACCAGTAGCCCCAATCCGGAAGCATTTGCCACAGCGGAATGAAGGGCACCGCGACCATGGAACCCCAGGTGCCCGGCGCTTTGGGCAAGGTCCCGGAACCGAAACCGAAGGCCAGGAAATGCCATGGATTGGTCCATACCGAGGGCGGGACGTTTTCCGCCGGGACCTGATTAGGATGATCTGTCACCGTGTCTCCCGAAAATGTTGGTAACCCCGAGTCGATGGCGTGACGTCATGGCCAAGCCCGTCGACAAGCACCACGCCCTGCCCCTCCACTACCTGACCGATCACGCGGATCGACCAGCCCGCGTCGATCAGTTCAGCCAAGCATGATGCCGGGAGGGTGAAAGCCAGTCTGTAGTCATCGCCGCCACTTAGCGCGGCATTCAGCGCCTCGTCAGGATTGAAAAGCGCCAGCAGCGCGTCAGACATTGGCACCTTGTCACGCTCCACCCTCAAGCCTACGCTTGAGGCCAGCGCGATATGCCCACAGTCCGCGAGCAGCCCATCGGAGATATCCAGCGCCGAGGTCGCCTTGCCCCGCAACGCCTGGCCCAATGCGAGCTGCGGCAGCGGGGACCAGTAGCGGGCCAGCAAGGCCTGAGTGGTAGACGCCTCGGCGCTACGCTGGTTCAACACGAACGGCAGCGCACCAGCGCCATCCCCCAGCGTGCCACCCACACACAGCAAATCCCCGGGCCGCGCCCCAGCCCGCGTCAACGCCTGCCCCACGGGCACGGCACCAAAGACCGTGACGGTCAGGCTCAACGGGCCGCGGGTCGTGTCCCCGCCCACCAACCGCAGGGAGCACTGCTGGGCCATGGCGTTCAATCCACGGGCGAACGCTTCCAGCCAGGTCGCAGAAACGGCAGGCAAGGTCAGGGCAAGGGTGAAGGCAAGGGGACTGGCGCCCATGGCGGCCAGATCGCTGGCGGAAACGCCGAGGGCGCGCTGGCCCAGCAGGAAGGGGTCACACACTTCGGGGAAATGCACCCCGGCGACCAACGTGTCAGTCGAGACAGCCAGTTGCTCACCGGCCTTCAAGGACAACAGGGCGCAGTCGTCGCCGATCCCCAACGCGACGCCTTCGCCGGGCTGCGCGCAGGGCGCGGCGGCAAAGTAGTTGCGGATCAGCTCGAACTCGCCCATGGCGTCAGACGCAGAGGTTCTGGAAACCCAGACGCCTCAGCGCTTGTTGGCCTTCACTTCGACTTCGCGCAGACGCGGAGCCAGCTTGTCGAGTACGCCGTTGACGAACTTGTGACCATCGGTCGAACCATAGACTTTCGCCAGTTCGATGCCTTCGTTGATGACCACGCGGTACGGCACGTCGATACGCTCCAGCAGTTCCCACGTTGACAGGCGCAGGACGGCGAGTTCGACTGGGTCCAGTTCGTCTATCGTCAAGTCCAGGCAAGGCGCCAGCGCGGCGTCGATCTGGTCCTTCTTCGCAGGCACCCCATGCAGGATCTCGCGGAAGTACGCACCGTCGACTTCAGTGAAATCGTTATCCACGCGAAATTGCGCTTCGATCTCGTTCAGCGACTGTTTGGCCATGTGCAATTGATACAGGGCCTGGGTCGCCAATTGGCGGGCCGCACGGCGTTTTTCGCTTTTCGATGGCTTGCCAGCGTCCGCTGGGCGCGGCTCGCGAGGGTTGAAGCGATCGCTTTCGTCGTTAATCACTTGGCCTCCAACTGCGCCAACAGGCTGACCATCTCGAGGGCGGACAGCGCGGCTTCTGCGCCTTTGTTGCCGGCCTTGGTGCCGGAACGTTCGATGGCCTGCTCGATCGAATCGACGGTCAGGACGCCAAAGGCGACCGGTACGCCGAACTCCATGGAAACCTGAGCCAGGCCTTTGGTGCACTCACCGGCCACGTATTCGAAGTGCGGGGTGCCACCACGGATCACGGCGCCCAGGGCGATGATCGCGGCGTATTCACTGCGTTGAGCGACTTTCTGCACGACCAGCGGAATTTCGAACGCACCCGGTGCACGGATGATGGTGATGTCGCTTTCGCTCACGCCATGGCGAACCAGTGCATCAACGGCACCGCTCACCAGGCTTTCCACGACGAAGCTGTTGAAGCGGCCAACCACCAGGGCATAGCGACCTTGTGGGGCGATGAAGGTACCTTCGATGGTCTTCAGGGTCATTCGGCTGGATCTCGTCATTAAAGAGCAAGCGCGCAGCGGGGCGCGCTTTCAGGGATTTTAGGCCACGAATCGGCGACCGCAGGGCTGGACGGGATGAAAATACAGGGTTTTCACGGTCCAGAACCTGCCGGTCTTTATTCGGAGGGCACGTATTCTACAACTTCCAGATCGAAACCGGATATCGCATTGAACTTCATTGGCGAACTCATCAGGCGCATTTTACGCACGCCCAGGTCGCGAAGGATCTGCGAGCCGGCACCCACGGTGCTGTAGGTGGTCGGCGTTTTGATCGGTGCGGCGCCCGCTGTTTCCCGGACATGGGCCAGCACGGCATCGCCATCCAGCGGGTGGCCCAACAGCAACACCACGCCGCTGCCGGCCTCGGACACCGCAGCCATTGCGGCTCGCAGGCTCCAGCGGCCAGGCTGTTTGACCATCAGCAGGTCGCGCAGCGGGTCCATGTTGTGCACCCGGACCAAGGTGGGCTCTTCTGCGCAAATCTTGCCCAACGTCAATGCGAGGTGAACGTCGCCCTCGACCGAGTCGCGATAAGTGACCAGGTTGAAGTGGCCCTGCTCAGTGTCCAGAGGCTGCTCGGCAATCCGCTGAACGGTACGTTCATGGATCATGCGGTAATGGATCAGGTCGGCGATGGTGCCGATCTTGATGTTGTGTTCGGCCGCGAAAGCTTCGAGCTCAGCGCGACGGGACATGGTGCCGTCGTCGTTCATGACTTCACAGATGACGCCGGTCGGTTCGAAACCGGCCATACGCGCCAGGTCGCAGGCCGCTTCCGTATGACCGGCGCGGGACAACGTGCCGCCGGCTTGCGCCATCAGCGGGAAGATGTGGCCGGGACTGACGATATCTTCTGCCTTGGCGTCCTTCGCGGCGGCAGCCTGAACGGTGCGCGCACGGTCGGCCGCGGAAATACCGGTGGTGACGCCCTCGGCGGCTTCGATGGACACGGTGAACTTGGTGCCGAACCCGGAGCCATTGCGTGGGGCCATCAGTGGCAACTTGAGGGTTTCGCAACGCTCGCGAGTCATCGGCATGCAAATCAGGCCGCGGGCATAACGCGCCATGAAGTTGATGTGCTCGGCCTTGACGCACTCGGAGGCCATGATCAGATCGCCTTCGTTCTCGCGATCTTCGTCATCCATGAGGATGACCATCTTGCCTTGGCGAATGTCTTCAACCAGTTCTTCGATGCTATTGAGCGCCACGCGGCACCCCCCTTCGATTCAGGATTTGAGGTAGCCGTTGGCGGCCAGAAAGCTTTCAGTGATGTTCCCGCCTTGGGCAGGCGTCGGTTCGGCGGCTTTGTCACCGAGCAGCAGACGCTCCAGGTAACGCGCCAGCAGATCCACTTCAAGGTTGATCTTACGACCCGGCCGGTAGTCGCCCATGATGGTTTCGGCCAGAGTGTGCGGGACGATGGTCAATTCGAACTCGGCGCCGTTGACCGCATTGACGGTCAGGCTGGTACCGTCGACGGTGATCGAGCCCTTGTGTGAAATGTATTTGGCCAGCTCCCGGGGGGCGCGCATGCGGAACTGAATGGCTCGAGCGTTTTCTTCGCGAGACAGGACTTCGCCGACGCCATCGACGTGGCCGCTGACCAGATGGCCGCCCAGCCGCGTGGTCGGCGTCAGAGCCTTTTCCAGGTTGACGCGGCTGCCCGTTTTCAGATCGACGAAGGCAGTCACGTCCAGGGTCTCGCGGCTGACGTCAGCCCAGAAACCGTCGCCCGGCAGCTCGACGGCAGTCAGGCACACGCCGTTCACGGCAATGCTGTCGCCGAGCTTGACGTCGGAGAGGTCGAGCTTGCCGGTCTCGACGTAGACGCGGACATCGCCGCCCTTGGGAGTGATGGCGCGGATGCTGCCGATGGATTCGATGATGCCGGTAAACATGGGTCCTCCAGGAGAGCGGGGCGAGAAGCGGAATTATACGCTCGCGCTCGGGACAGGATGTGCAATGACTCGCCAGTCATTGCCGACGGCGCGCATTTCGACGATTTTCAACTCCAGCGACTCGCTCATTTGCGCCAGTGGCAGATCGAGCAGCGGCCGCGCAGACGAGCCCATGAACTTGCCGGCCACGAAAATCTGGTATTCGTCGACCAGCCCCAGCCGCGTGAACGCGCCCGCCAACTTCGGACCGGCCTCGACCAGTACATCGTTGACGCCGCGCGCCGCCAGTTCGACCAGCAGCTTGCGCAAATCGACATGGCCGCCACTGCTCGGCAGTGCCAGCAGTTCGTGGCCTTCGGCGGTATAGCGTTCGCGGGCCGAGGCAGCGGCACACGTGGCAACCAGCGCATTGCCGGCCAGGAAGAACGGTGCTTGCAGCGGCACGCGCAAGCGCCCGTCGATCAACACACGCAGAGGGGGGCGGGTACCGGCCAACGCCGTGAGCTCAGCATTCAGGCCCAGCTCGTCAGGGCGCACGGTCAACCGGGCATCGTCAGCCAATACGGTATCGGCGCCGGTAAGGATCACGCTCGATTGCGCGCGCAGCCGCTGCACCGCCGACCGCGCCTGGGGCCCGGTGATCCATTGGCTTTCGCCACTGGCCATGGCCGTGCGCCCGTCGAGACTCATCGCCAGCTTCACCCGCACATACGGCAAACCGTGCTCCATGCGCTTGAGGAAACCTTGGTTAAGCGCGCGAGCTTCAGATTCCAGGACGCCACTCTGCACGGCAATGCCAGCACTCATCAGGCGCAGCAGACCCCGACCCGCGACGTCGGGATTGGGATCTTGCATCGCGGCGACCACGCGGCCGACGCCGGCATTGACCAGTGCATCGGCACAGGGTGGAGTCCGACCGTGATGGCTGCACGGTTCGAGCGTGACGTAGGCAGTCGCGCCGCGGGCCTTGTCACCCGCCTGACGCAGGGCGTGGACTTCGGCGTGGGGCTCGCCGGCACGCACATGCCAGCCTTCGCCAACGATCTGCCCCTCACGCACGATGACGCAGCCGACACGCGGGTTGGGGTGGGTCGAATAGACACCCTTGCGCGCCAGTTCCAGGGCCCGGCTCATGTAAAAGGCGTCGAGCACGCTTTGTTCAGTGGAAGGCATGCTCACTCTTTAACCGGCTCTCGCGCCAGTCGGTCGATTTCTTCGCGGAATTCGTTGAGGTCCTGAAACCGCCGATACACCGAAGCGAAGCGGATGTAGGCGACCTCGTCGAGCTTTTGCAACTCGGCCATTACCAACTCGCCCACGATCAATGATTTGACCTCGCGCTCGCCGGTCGCCCGCAGCTTGCTTTTGATATGCGCCAGTGCAGCTTCCAGACGCTCGACGCTGACAGGGCGCTTCTCCAGCGCACGCTGCATGCCTGCGCGCAGCTTCTCCTCGTCGAAAGGTTGGCGGCTGCCGTCCTGTTTGATCAGACGGGGCAGCACCAGCTCAGCGGTTTCAAAAGTGGTGAAACGCTCACCGCAGGCCACGCACTCGCGACGGCGGCGGACCTGATCGCCTTCGGCAACGAGGCGCGAATCGATGACTTTGGTGTCGTTGGCACCGCAGAAGGGACAGTGCATGGTGGCAGGCAACAAAAAAAGGGAGGGCCATGGTAGCGCATCCCGCTCGCAAGACAAGTATCGACCTTTGAGGTATATAGACGCCCATTCGCGCAGCGAAAGCGCTTCATCTCGGCGATACTGCGCCTGCCCCCCGTTTTTTCGTTTCTTGCCGGAGCCATTCATGACGCTACGTTTGCTTGCCGTATTCAGCCTGGTCGGCCTGCTCGCCGCCTGTAGCACCCCTGAAGCGCCTAAAGCGTCGGCGCCTGCCAAACCCGCGCCCAACGCAATAAAACTGCCCGCCGGCCCGGGCCCTTTGCCTGCTTATCAGCGGGAAATCAGCGGCCAACTGCTCGGTGTGCCTGCGGGTGCGGAAGTGGAGCTGGCCGTGCTGGTGATCGATGAGCGTAATCGTCCTCAGAAACTGCTGAGCAGCACCAAGTTGACGGGCAATAACCAGTCGCTGCCCTTTCAGTTGCGCTTCAATCCCGAAGCATTCCCCGTCGGCGCACGGGTCGAGCTGCGTGGCCGGGCTAGCCAATCCGGCCAGTTGATCCTGCACCTGCCCTCAGTGCTGATTGCCAGCCCCGACACCCAATCCGTCGGGCAGCTACAGTTCGTCGCCGCCCCATGACGCCACCGTCCGCTCTGCAAAGGACACTGAGCGAACTGCTGGGCGATGCGAAACTGGTGGCCGAACCGCTGCCCGGAACCGACCTGAAGCTGTGGTTGATCGATGCGGCGAACATGGACCGCGCGTTCAGCCCCGAAGAAACACGGCGCATCCTCGACGAGCCACCCTACTGGAGCTTTTGCTGGGCCAGCGGCCTGGCGCTGGCGCGATTCCTGGCCGAGCACCCGCAGTGGGTCGAAGGCAAGCGCGTGCTGGATTTCGGTGCCGGTTCCGGCGTCGCAGGCATTGCCGCGTCGAAGGCGGGGGCGTTGGAAGTGGTGGCCTGCGACATTGATCCAGCGGCGCTCGCCTCCTGTGCGGCCAATGCGCAACTCAACGATGTCACGCTCGGCTACTCGACGGACTTCTTCGCCGAACAGGACCGCTTCGATCTGATTCTGGTCGCCGACGTGCTGTACGACCGCGCCAATCTGCCGCTGTTGGATCACTTTCTTACCCGCGGTAAAGAGGCCCTGGTAGCGGATTCGCGGGTACGCGATTTTCAGCACCCGGCCTATCGCCGACTGGGCATTTTTGAAGCGCTCACCCTGCCGGATCTGGCAGAGCCCTGGGAGTTTCGCAACGTCAGCCTGTATCACGCCAAGCGGTAGCCCCCCGTACGCCCGGCTCAGCCTCCGATCGCCACGCTTCCGACATTGCCCTCAGCCCTTTATAGTTGGCGCCATTGAGCCTTTTTTCGAGACGTCTGATGAGCCAGGAAACGCCGTACATCTTCGATGCGACCACCGCCACCTTCGATCAGCTGGTCATCGAGAATTCCTTTCACAAACCCGTTCTGGTGGACTTCTGGGCGGAGTGGTGCGCACCGTGCAAGGTGCTGATGCCGCTGCTCAAGCAGATCGCCGAGAGCTACCAGGGTGAGTTGCTGCTGGCCAAGGTCGACTGCGATGCCGAGCAGGAAATCGTGGGGCGCTTCGGCATCCGCAGCCTGCCGACCGTCGTGCTGTTCAAGGACGGTCAGCCGGTCGACGGCTTCGCCGGGGCGCAACCTGAATCAGAAATCCGCAAACTGCTCGAGCCCCATGTGAAGCTGCCGCCACCCGCCGCAGCCGATCCGCTGCAGACCGCTCAGGCGATGTTCGCTGACAGCCATTTCGCGGAAGCTGAGGCCGTCCTGCAGACGATTCTGGCCGAAGACAACACCAATGCCGCCGCCCTGATTCTCTATGCGCGGTGCCTGGCCGAACGTGGCGAGTTGGCCGAAGCCCGCGCAGTCCTCGACGCCGTGAAAGGCGATGACCATAAGGCCGCGCTGGCAGGTGCCAAGGCGCAGCTGACATTCCTCGGTGAAGCATCGGCACTCCCCGATGCTGCCGAGCTGAAATCGCGCCTGGCGCAAAACCCGCAGGACGACGAAGCAGCCTATCAATTGGCGATTCAGCAGTTGTCCCGTCAGCAATACGAAGGCGCGCTGGACGGCTTGCTCAAGCTGTTCACCCGTAACCGCAGCTACAACGAGGGCCTGCCACACAAGACCCTGCTGCAGGTGTTCGACCTGCTGGGCAACGACCATCCGTTGGTCACGACCTACCGGCGCAAACTGTTCGCAGCGCTCTATTGAGTCGCTGTTCTCGGTGGCAGTACGGCCGTATTGCCACCGCATCGTCTTCAGGATTCGACCCAGAAATATTCCGGCGCATCGCCATGGCTTTCGACCCTGACGTTGGCGCTGTGGCGCATGCGCACCATGAGGCGCTTGCCCGCCGCAGTGCTGCCCGCCAGCCCCTCCAGTTGCCCGAGCAATTCCGGGCCGCTCAGATGCCCAGCCTTGCGTAACAGTTCCTGTGCGATGTCCCACACCGCATCATTACGGTTAGGGGGTGGTTTAGAGGCTGCGGCAGGCTGAGCGTCAACGTTTGCGGGCTGGGTGCCCCACTGCATTCCCAGCCTGGCCCAATCGTCCTCATCCATTTCCACAGTGAGGTCCACTGGCAGCGCGCCAATGGTTCCACGGATTCGCAAGATAATGTCTCCTCTAAGCGGCGCCGTAGCAGGGTCCCACCGGCGCCTGGGTGCTGCATCATAACCGCTGCGAGGCAATCGAGGCCGCGCTCATCAGGGCCGACGCGTTCATATCGCATCCTCATGATGGAAAAAGTTAAGAACCAATGCGCAACATTGTTATAAGATCACATAACAATTCGTAACCCTGTCGGAGCTCCCCCATGCGTCGTCTGCTACTTGCCTTGCCTTTCGCGCTGCTTCCCCTCGCCATTGCCCATGCCGCCGACGAACACGATCACGATCACGAGCACGGCAGCCTGGGGGCACATGTGCACGGCGTGGCGCGGCTGGACATGGCGCTGGACGGTCATACCCTGGAGCTCGAACTGGACTCGCCGGCCATGAACATCGTCGGTTTCGAGCACGCTGCTACGACCGATGCCGACAAGATGAAACTCGCCCTGGCCCGGGAAACCCTGCTCAAGCCTCACGGCCTGTTCAGCATTCCAGAGGGTGCGGGGTGTTCTGCCGTGAAGGCGAAGCTGGAAAGCCCCCTGTTCGGTGACAAGGATGACGACCATGACGACGGGGACGCGGATGAACACGAACATGAACACAGCGAAATCCATGGCCACTATCAGTTCACCTGCACTTCGCCCGCCGTCCTCAACCAACTGGATCTGACTCAACTGTTCAACAGTTTTCCGGCCACCCAGACGATCCAGGTCCAATTGGTGACGCCGAAACGCCAGATGGGCGCAGAAGTGCGTCCGAGCAACCCCGTCGTCAAATTCTGACCATGACCCAAGCGCTCATCGAACTCTCCGACCTCGGTTTCGCCTGGCCGGGCCATGGGCCGTTGCTGGACATTCCGGCCTTCCGGCTTGAGACAGGCGAAACCCTGTTCCTCAAGGGGCCCAGTGGCAGCGGTAAAACGACCCTGCTGGGGTTGCTGGGCGGTGTGCAAAAACCGGATCGGGGCACCATCCGGCTGCTCGGCCAGGAGCTGACTCAGCTTTCGGCCAGCGCCCGCGACCGCTTTCGAGTCGACCACACGGGCTACATCTTTCAACAATTCAATCTGTTGCCATTTCTGTCGGTGAGAGAAAACGTCGAACTGCCGTGTCACTTCTCGAAGCTGCGCACCGCACGGGCGACGCAGCGCCATGGCAGTGTCGAGCAGGCTGCAGTGACCCTGCTCGCTCACCTTGGGCTCAAAGATTCGCCGTTGCTGGAGCGACGCGCAGATTCGCTCTCCATCGGCCAGCAACAGCGAGTCGCTGCGGCGCGTGCCTTGATCGGTCAGCCTGAGCTCGTGATCGCTGACGAACCGACGTCGGCACTGGACGCCGACGCCCGGGAAGCTTTCATCCGGTTATTGTTCGCCGAATGCAGGGAAGCCGGGGCCAGCCTGCTGTTCGTCAGCCATGATCAGAGCCTGGCACCGCTGTTCGACCGCAATCTGTCATTGGCCGAGCTCAATCGCGCCGCCGTCGTCACCGAGGTTTGACATGTATCTTCTTCGCCTGGCGCTGGCCAGCCTCGCCAATCGCCGTTTCACGGCCTTTTTAACGGCGTTTGCCATCGCCCTCTCCGTTTGCCTGCTGCTGGCGGTGGAGCGGGTGCGTACCGAGGCTCGCGCCAGTTTCGCCAGCACCATCAGCGGTACGGACCTGATCGTCGGTGCCCGCTCGGGTTCGGTGAATCTGCTGCTGTATTCCGTGTTCCGCATCGGTAACGCCACGAACAATATTCGCTGGGACAGTTTCGAGCACTTTGCCAACAGCAAGCAGGTGAAATGGGCCATCCCGATTTCCTTGGGTGACAGTCATCGCGGCTATCGCGTGATGGGCACCAACTCGTCCTATTTCGAGCATTACCAGTACGGTCGGCAGCAGCATCTGGAAATCGCCGATGGCCGCCCCTTCGCCACCGATCCGTTCGAGGTGGTGCTGGGTGCCGAGGTCGCTGAGGCGCTGCATTACACACTCGGCGACAAGCTGGTACTGGCCCATGGCGTGGCGACGGTGAGCTTGGTCAAGCATGACGACAAGCCCTTTACGGTGGTCGGTATCCTCAAGCGCACAGGCACGCCGGTGGACCGCACGCTGCACATCAGCCTGGGCGGCATGGAAGCGATCCATATCGACTGGCACAACGGTGTGCCCGCGCAAGGCGCCGGCCGAATCAGCGCCGATCAGGCGCGTAACATGGACCTGACGCCGACCCAGATCACCGCGTTTCTGCTGGGCCTGAACAGCAAGATTTCCACCTTCGCATTGCAGCGGGAGATCAACGAATTCCGTGGCGAGCCGATGCTGGCGATCCTGCCGGGTGTGGCACTGCAAGAGCTATGGAGCCTGATGGGCACGGCGGAGAAAGCTCTGTTCGTGATCTCGCTGTTCGTGGTGCTGACCGGCCTGATCGGCATGCTGACGGCGATCCTTACCAGCCTCAATGAGCGCCGCCGGGAGATGGCCATCCTGCGTTCGGTGGGCGCGCGGCCGTGGCATGTCGCCAGCCTTCTGGTTCTCGAAGCCTTCGCACTGGCATTGGCTGGAGCAGTCAGCGGCCTGGCGTTGCTGTATGTCGGCATTGCTGCGGCTCAGGGCTACGTCCAGGCCAATTACGGGCTGTACTTGCCCCTGTCGCTGCCGAGCGCTTATGAGTGGACGTTGCTGGGCGGCATCCTCGCCGCGGCTCTGCTGATGGGCACGGTGCCCGCGTGGCGGGCGTACCGTCAGTCGCTGGCCGACGGCCTGTCGATCCGTTTATGAGGGTGTGATGATGCGTAAAGGGTGGCTGGTGTGGTCGTTGTTGTTCGCAAGCGCGTCGTGGGCACAAGACCTGCGGGTGCTGACATGGGAGGAGATGATCCCGCCCGATGCGCCCCCTGTGAAACTGATCACGGCACCGATACACGACCTCTCGAAAATGGCCGACACCCTTTCGGTGGAGTCCGCCCCTGCCGCCCATCAACTCGCGCCAGACGCGCCGGTAGTCAAGGCCCTCGACGGGCAGACGGTCCGCCTGCCCGGCTACATCGTGCCGCTGGAAGTCAGCGAAGAAGGCCGGGTGACGGACTTCCTGCTGGTCCCTTATTTCGGGGCCTGCATCCACGTGCCGCCACCACCGCCCAACCAGATTGTCCACGTCACCAGCGAACTGGGCGTCAAGGTCGACGAGCTGTACCAGCCCTATTGGATCGAAGGCCCCATGCAGGTCAAGTCCACCCGCACTGACCTGGCCGATGCGGGGTACCAAATGGAAGCGGACAAGATTTTGGTCTATGAGCTTCCAGATCAGTAATCGAAGGGCTTATGCCGCGAATGGAGGTGCTCCTGAAGGCGTCCACCCGATGGGATGGCGCTTGAAGACGATAGAAATGGCTGCATCCCCCCCTCGAGTGAGTTTCATCGCAGTCGAATTAAATGACCTTCCATTGAGCTGAATCAAAAAGCCCGCGCCACCCGCTCCGTACCATTAAGGCATCCCTTTCAAACGCCCTTACGGAGCCTTCCATGAACAAATACCTGCTTGGCGCGTCGTGCCTTGCGCTCGCCCTCGGCATTCCCGTTGTCGCCGAAGCCCACCAGGCTGGAGACATCATTGTGCGTGCCGGAGCCGCGACGACCGCTCCGAACGAGGACAGCGGCAACCTCAAGCTCGACGGCGCCAAGGCACCCGGTACCAAAGCCACGCTGGACAGCGACACCCAATTGGGCCTGACCTTCGCCTACATGCTGACTGACCACGTTGGCGTCGAGCTGCTGGCCGCGACGCCCTTTCAGCACACCGTCGGGGTAAAGGGCCTCGGCCCGGGCCTGGATGGCAAGTTGGCGGACGTCAAGCAATTGCCGCCGACGCTGTCCTTGCAGTACTACCCGCTGGACGCCAACTCCAGGCTCCAGCCGTATGCGGGCGTTGGGGTCAACTACACCTGGTTTTATGACGAGAACCTGAGCAGCAACCGTAAAGCCCAGGGGATGAACAACCTGAGCCTGAAAAACTCCTGGGGTTGGGCCGGTCAAGTGGGCATGGATTACATGCTGACCGACAAGATCATGATCAACGCCGCCGTCTGGTATGTCGATATCGACACCCAGGCCACTCTGGACGGCCCATCCGCCTTGGGCGTCGGCCGCACCAAGGTCAGTGTGGACGTGGACCCGTGGGTCTACATGGTCGGTTTCGGCTACAAGTTCTAAACGCTCTTGCCCCCAGCCAGACTGCCTGGGGAGCGTCAGAAAAGGCTCCGCTCACCGGAGCCTTTTTGCGTTTATGGGCTCAGCGCCCCAACAGGCGGGCCAACCCGGCGTTCAGCGGGGTCGGCTCTGGGACCTTGAAGCGCGCGAGCAAGCGGCGGTTGTCGGCTCGCGAATGTTTGATGTCGCCCGACCGCGCGGGCAGATAGGTCACCGGCGGAAGATCGCCCACGACTTGGCCGAACGCAGCCAGCAACTCATTCAACGAAGTGGTGGCATTGAGACCCACATTGACCGCCCCTTCTTCGATGCCCGGCATTTCCAGCCCTTGCACCACGATGTCGACGAGGTCTTCGACGTAGAAAAAGTCCCGAGTCTGTTCGCCATCGCCGAACACCGAAATCGGCAGCCCCTTCTCGGCCCGCTCGGCGAAGATGCTAATCACGCCAGAGTATGGCGAGGAAGGATCCTGCCGGGGCCCGAAAATATTGAAGAAGCGGAAGATCACCGGTTCCAGCGCGTGCTGACGCCGGTAGAAATCCAGATAGTGCTCGCTGGCCAGTTTGTCCGCAGCGTAAGGCGTCAGCGGGGCTTTGGGGGTGTCTTCGGTAATCGCCTCACCTTCGCCATTGTTGCCGTAGACGGCAGCGCTGGAAGCGAAAACGACACGCTGGATCCCGGCCAGGCGCATGGCCTCACAGACATTCAACGTGCCGACGAAATTGCTCTGGTGCGTTCTTACCGGGTCATCCACGGACGCCTGAACCGATGCCACCGCCGCCAGATGCGCCACCGCCCGACAACCTTTGGCAGCGTGCGCGACCAATGCGGCATCGGCAACGTCGCCCTCGATCAATTCGACCCGCGGGTTGTCCAGTGGCAGGTTGCTGCGTTTACCGGCAGACAGGTCATCCAGCACGCGCACCGCGTACCCCTTGGCCAACAAGGCGTCCACCAGATGCGAGCCGATGAAACCGGCGCCGCCGGTGATGAGAACAGGTGCGTCAGACATGACGGTAATAGCGGTCCAATAAGCTGGGCAAACCGGCACGCCATGCGCGGGGCTTGATACCAAAGGTGTGAAGGATTTTCTTGCAGGTGAGCACCGCGTTCTGCGGCTCTTCGGCAGCATCAGGGCTCGCGGCATGGGCTTGAGCGGTGGGTGCTTCGATTGCCAGCTCACGCATCAGTCGCGCTTCGGTCAGCACGGCCTGACCCAACGCCAGCGGCGTGGTGGCTTCGTGACCGGCGTAATGGTAGGTGCCCCACAAAGGCGCTGCGCAGTCGAGCTGTTTGAGCACCGAGATGATCACACGAGCCGCGTCATCGACGGGCGTCGGGTTGCCGCGGCGGTCGTCAGCGAGCAACAACTCGCCCGCCGTCTCGGCCCGGGTCAGGAAGCGACCGAGCACGCCATCGGCGCTGTCGTCCAGCAGCCAGCCGAAACGCACCAGCACATGCTGAGGGCACGCTGCGCGAACGCTCTGTTCGATACGCCACAATGCCTGGCCCCTGACGCCGAGCGGCATGGGTTCGTCTTTTTCACTGTAAGCCGTCGCCCGCGAGCCATCGAACACGCGATAGCTCGACGGCTGGACAAGAATGATATTGTGATGCTGGCACAGCTCGGCCAGACGCTCGACAGCACGCTCCTGGCCCTCCAGGCGTTCAGCACTCACGCTCTGCGACTGAAACCAGTCGTAGTAGTAGGCCAGGTTGATCAAGGCATCCGGGCGGGTGTCATCGAGCAGTTGCGTCAGGCTTGCCGCATCCCATCCGTCTTGCGGTGGACGCGGTGCGAGGAAGCCAATGTCCTCCTCGGCACCCAGACGAATCAACGCCTGCCCAAGGGCATTCCCACCGCCCAACAGCATAAGGCGCATTCGCATAGAGTCAGCAGGCTCGGTCTTGGATTCAATTGAAAAAGAAGTGAAAAACGGTCGCAAACATAACACGTACCAGGGACAAGCCCCAAGAGGTGCACGGGCTGCAATGCAATGGCGCCCCTTCTGTGCAGGCATTTGCCCATCGCTTGCCGTCCACGGCGAGAGGGGTGCAAGCGCCGATCGCCGGGCCTTGCATCTGCGGCCCGGCGCCCGCATAAAGCTCTCATGAATTTTCTCAAGTCCCCGGACCCGGTGCTTGACGCTTTTCACCCGGCGGTCAGCGACTGGTTCACGCACACCTTTGCCGCCGTCACCACGGCGCAGGCCCAGGCGTGGCCGCTGATCAAGCAGCGCCAATCCACCTTGATCGCAGCCCCTACGGGCTCGGGCAAAACCCTGACGGCGTTCCTTGCGGTAATCGACGATTTGGTTCACCAAGGCCTGGCCATGGGCGGGCAATTGCCTGACCAGACCTTCGTCGTGTATGTCTCCCCCCTCAAGGCGCTGTCAAACGACATCCAGATCAACCTTCAGCACCCGCTGGCCGGCATCACGGAGCAGCTCGAAAAGCAGGGCCTGCCGGGATTGCGGATCAGCACTGCCGTGCGCACCGGCGACACCCCGCAGAAAGAGCGCAACGCCATGCGCAAGTCCGCGCCACACATTCTGGTGACCACCCCCGAATCGCTTTACGTGCTGCTGGGTTCTGAATCGGGGCGACGCATGCTGTCGGGTACCCAAACAGTCATCGTCGATGAGATCCACGCGATCGCCGCCAGCAAACGCGGCAGCCACTTGGCACTCAGCCTGGAGCGTCTGCAGGCGCTGTGCGCCGAACCCTTGCTGCGGATCGGACTTTCAGCCACGCAAAAACCCATCGAGCGGGTGTCGCGCTTTCTGGTGGGGGCCGACCCGGTCAGCAGGCCCTGCGCCATTGTCGACATCGGCCATGCTCGCCCTCGCGATCTGGCCATTGAAGTCCCTCCCGTCCCGCTGAGCGCCGTGATGGCCAACGACGTCTGGCAACTGGTGTATGACCGTCTGGCCGAACTGACGCGCGAGCACCGGACCACGCTGATTTTCGTCAACACGCGGCGGCTGGCCGAACGCATGGCACGCCATCTGAGTGAGCGCTTGGGCAAGGAAGCCGTGGCGGCCCACCACGGCAGCCTGGCCAAGGAGCAGCGCCTGGACGCCGAGCAACGGCTCAAGCGCGGTGAATTGCAGGTCCTGATCGCCACGGCTTCACTGGAACTGGGGATCGATATCGGCGATGTCGACCTGGTGTGCCAGATCAGTTCCCCACGTTCCATCGCCGCCTTTCTACAACGCGTCGGACGTTCGGGCCACCATGTCGGCGGAACCCCCAAGGGGCGACTGTTTGCCATCTCTCGCGACGACCTGATCGAGTGCGCGGCCCTGCTGGACTGCGTACGCCGGGGCGAACTTGACACGCTGTCGATTCCGAAGGCTCCGCTGGATGTGCTGGCCCAGCAAATCATCGCCGAGGTCAGCTGCCAGGAGTGGGAAGAGCAGGCGCTGCTGGCGATGTTTCGCAAAGCGTTCCCCTACGCAGAAGTAGACGAAGGCCACTACCAAGCGCTGCTGGCCATGCTCGCCGAAGGCTACAGTGGCCGTCAGGGCGTGCGGGCCGCCTACCTGCACCGTGACGCCGTCACTCGCACGCTGCGGGGGCGCCGAGGCAGCAAGCTCACGGCAGTGACCAGCGGCGGGACGATTCCGGACAATGCCGACTACAGCGTGATCCTTGAGCCACAGGCTTTGAACATCGGCACGGTCAATGAAGATTTCGCAGTGGAAAGCATCGCTGGAGACATCTTCCAGTTGGGCAACACGTCGTACCGGATCTTGCGTGTCGAATCGGGCCGCGTACGGGTCGAAGACGCCCAAGGCGCACCGCCGAACATTCCATTCTGGCTCGGAGAAGCGCCTGGGCGCAGCGATGAACTCTCATTTGCCGTGGCGCGCTTGCAGGCGGCGATCGATCATCGACTCGGCGAGAGTTCCGGCCAGCCCGGCCCCTGCGTCGAATGGCTGATGAGCACCTTGGGCCTGGGCAACGACAGCGCCGAGCAATTGGTGGAGTACCTGGCGCGGGCGTACAACGTTCTGGGCGCGCTGCCCTCCCAGGACACGCTGGTCATGGAGCGCTTTTTCGACGAATCCGGCGGCACTCAACTGGTGATTCATACCCCATTCGGCAGCCGCATCAACCGCGCCTGGGGCCTGGCGCTGCGCAAACGCTTTTGTCGCACCTTCAACTTCGAACTCCAGGCGGCGGCCAGCGAAGACACCATCGTACTGTCGCTGTCTACCACCCACAGTTTTCCGCTGGACGAGGTCTGGCGTTACTTGCATTCCAACACTGCCGAGCACACGCTGACCCAGGCAGTGCTCGATGCACCGTTGTTCGGCGTGCGCTGGCGCTGGAATGCCGGTGTGGCGTTGGCCTTGCCGCGTTACGCAGGCGGGCGCAAGGTCGCACCGCAATTGCAACGGATGAAAAGCGAAGACCTGATCGCGACGGTCTTTCCCGACCAGATCGCCTGCCTGGAAAACCTGGTGGGCGAGCGTGAAGTCCCTGACCATCCCCTTGTCGAGCAGACCCTTGACGATTGCCTTCACGAAGCGATGGACGCCGAAGGCTGGCTGACGGTGTTGCGGCGCATGGAAACGGGTGAGGTCCGGCTGATCAGCCGTGACCTGCCGGCCCCTTCCCCGCTCGCCGCCGAGATCCTGAATGCCAAACCTTACACGTTCCTCGACGACGCACCGTTGGAGGAACGGCGCACCCAAGCCGTCCTCAGCAGACGCTGGAGCGACCCGGAATCGGCCGACGACTTGGGCGCGCTGGACGATGAAGCCATACGTGCTGTGGCCGAGGAAGCCTGGCCACAGCCGCAGGGCGCTGATGAGATGCACGAAGCCTTGATGAGCCTGGGCTGTATCAGTGGCACCGAGGCCCGAGATCAAACCGGCTGGATGTCGTGGCTGGAAAGCCTTGCTCGTTCGGGCCACGCGACCCGGTTGCAGGTGACGCCCGATCAGGCCGTGTGGATTGCCTTGGAGCGCCTGGCATGTGTGCAGGCGGTCTATCCCTGCGCGGAAATGCATCCCCCACTGGCCGCACTGCCTGGCTTCGATGAAACGTGGAACGAAGACGAAGCCAGGGTCGAACTGGTGCGTGCACGGCTCAGCGGGTTTGGTCCTCTGACGGTCCGCGCCATTGCCGAACCTTTGGCGTTATCGACCAGCGACATTGTTCAGGTGCTGACCCGTCTGGAAAGCGAAGGCTACGTCTTGCGAGGTCGCTTCAGCCCCGGTGCCGACGAAGAGCAATGGTGCGAGCGGCATCTGCTGTCCCGTATCCATCGCTACACCGTCAAGCGGCTGCGCCGGGAAATCGAACCGGTGTCGCTGCAAGACCTCGTGCGTTTCCTTTTCGACTGGCAGCATGTGTCGCGCGCGGCGCAAAGTCAGGGCAAAGCCGCGCTGCCAGAAGTGGTCGGCCAATTGGAAGGGTTTTCCGCGGCCGCCAGCGCATGGGACAGCGACATTCTCCCCGCGCGTCTGAAGGACTACTCCGCCCATTGGCTGGATGAACTGTGCCGCTCCGGCAAGGTGGTATGGATGCGTCTCACCAGCCGCAACAAGGTGAGCAGCGCCGCACTGAAAAGCACGCCCATTGTCCTGCTGCCCCGCCCACAGGTGCGACTGTGGAGCGCTCTTACCGAGCAACCGGCTCCCACCGAGTTGTCCCTGCGGGCACAGCGGGTGCATGAGGTGCTGTCGACTCAGGGCGCCATGTTCTTCGATGAACTCAGTGCCGAGGCGCACTTGCTGCGTACCGAATTGGAGAACGCTTTACAGGAGCTGGTGGGCGCAGGCCTGGTCAACGCTGACAGCTTCGCCGGCTTGCGCGCGCTCATTGCGCCCGCCAGCCGACGTACAGTGCCGTCCCATCGGCGCAATCGAGGGGCATTCATCGGCGGGATGGACGATGCAGGGCGTTGGGCATTGTTGCGGCGCGCGCCCGGTGGTCCGTCTCCGAAACCGGATAGCGATACCCTTGAACACATTGCCATGACGCTGCTGCGACGCTACGGCGTGGTGTTTTGGCGCCTGCTGGAACGCGAAGCGGACTGGCTGCCAAGCTGGCGCGAGCTGCTGCGTACCTTCCATCGCCTGGAGGCTCGTGGCGTGATTCGGGGCGGCCGATTCGTCGCCGGGCTCGCGGGGGAGCAGTTCGCGTTGCCCGAAGCGATTCCGGTGTTGCGAGAAGTGCGCAAACGGCCCTTGGACGGCAGCCTGATCGGTGTGAGTGGCGTCGATCCGCTCAACTTGGCGGGCACGCTGCTGCCCGGCGTCAAGGTCCCCGCGGTGGTCGGAAATCGATTGGTGTACTGCGACGGCGTACCCATTGCCGCCGTGATCGCCGGCAAGCCCCAATATTGGGGCGAGCTAGACGCCGAATTGATGCTGCAGGTGCGGGAACGGCTTTTCAGATGACCTCCACAACGCCTGAGTGATCGCCCCCCGGTTCGGCATCTTCCGGGGAGCGCATTGCCTCTAAGAGGCCATTCACACGAAGGGCGATCAGATGGGGCTTTCCGAACCATCCTTGTTAACCACCGTGGCTTTGCCGGGCACAGGTGCTTGGACGCTCCCCTCTTCCTGTGGGGGCTGAGGATTGTGCGGGCTCATCACGAGCTGTGGATAGGTCTGCGCGAAGCGGACGTCAGGCGCCTTGTCCACCAGACGCTTGAGTCGATCGTTGAAGGCACGGCTCACTGCATATTGCCCGCCCGATGAAGTCCGGAACTGGGCCGTGATCACGATACCGTTCATGTCCATGCGGTCCAGACCGAACACCTCCAATGGCCCCTGAAGTTTGCTCGACAGCAGGAAGTCATCGCTGATCGCCTGCCCGGCCTCACGGATGAGCGAGGTGGCCGAATCGATGTCCGAGTCGTACGTGAACTGGAACGAGAAGAAGGCATAGGCAAATTGTCGGGATTGGTTGGTCACTGCCTTGATTTGGCCAAAGGGCACCGAATGAACGAACCCTTTGCCGTCGCGCAACCGCAGCGTGCGGATGGTCAGGCTTTCCACAGTGCCGGCGTGCCCCGAATCCAGCACCACCCAGTCGCCGATGGAAATCGTGTCTTCAATGATGATGAACAGCCCGGTAATCACATCTTGCACCAATTGCTGCGAGCCGAAACCGATGGCCAGACCGACCACCCCTGCACCCGCCAGCAGAGGGGCAACGTTGATGCCGAGGTTGGCCATTGTGGTGATGGTGCAGATCACCACCAAAATGATTTTTATGGCATTGCGCAGCAGCGGCAGGATGGTCTTGACTCGGGTGCTGGGCTGACGCGCGGAACGGCCATTGGTGGGCGGCTTGAGCGCCTCCTGAATGGCCGTGTCCATGACGACCCACAGCAGCCAGGTCACCAGGAGGATCAGGCCGATACTGCTCAGTGAGTCACTGATGACCTTGCCCAAGGCGTTGCGCTGAGCAAACTCGAACAGCGAAAACCCCCAGATCCGTCCCAACAGCTCGATGAAGCCGATGGCCAGTCCGATTCGCAGTACCGCATGCAGCAAACTGAGCAGCCGCTCCTTATAGACACGCCCTGTGCGGGCTTCCACCGGCTTGAACATGTGCTGGAAAAGCGTGCTGAGAAACACCGTCCCGATCAGCAGAATCGTAGTGAGGATCGCGCAGCGCAAAGCTTCCTGGCTGTCTTCTCCAGCGCCAATCAGACTTACCGCAGAGACCAGAATCATCAGCAAGATAGGCAAATGCCACAGGCTCGAAAATATCTTCAGCGTTTGTTGCAATGCCGGCTGAGAAAGCCGGGCGCTCAACGGCCGGTTTCTGATCAGGTGCGCGACGGGGCGACGCATCCGAATCACTACGATGCAGAACATGATCGAGGCCATCAGCCCGGTAAATGCCGCAACACTGGTGGTGACATTGCCGCCAATCTGCCGAGAAATCTGCGGGCTGGTCAGTGCGTCGCTCAGGGCCGCAAAGAACCCGACAATGAATAGCGGGTGCGGCGCGTAGCCTCGAATGACCCGAACCGCCGGACGCTTGTGCCCAGCGTTGAACAGCATGATGACCGACATCAGCACCGACGTTGAAAAGATACCGCTGCTGGTGGAGTAGGCCAGGCACAGCGCCAGCGCGCGCCCGATCGACACTGGCATGAAGTGACTCACATACAGCGTGAGCGGAAGGCAAATCAGTGCCGGGATCATGTACGGCAACACGTAACTCAATACGCCGTTGACCCGCTCACGCCTTTGAAGAAACCGATGCCGAGCCAAACGGCTGGCGGCAAACCTGCCGATCCAGTTCAGCAGGAGAAACGCCCCAATCCAGACCGTCGACAAGATGAGGAAATCCCCCACCATTGCCCAACGTGAACGGGAGGAAGGCTTGTTGACCAGCACGCCCAATTCGTCGGCCGCACGATCGGCCCGCAATCGCCAGGAATCCAGCAGATGCTTGTCCAAATCAAGCTTGTCCTGGACGCTGTCAATGCTCGAACTGAGCGCCCCCAGCAGGCCGCCTTCGACCAGAATCTCCGGTTTTTCGGGCTCGGCCGGGGCATCTGCGGGCGCGCTCGATTGGGCCGTGGCTGCAGCGGGCGGATCTGCCGCCTGCACATTGAAGCTGCCGAAACCGAAGACGAGGAACAGAAACAGAACGGATTTGAAAAGATTCGACAAAACGCAGGTCACTCCCTGTCAGTCATGAGGACGGCAAAATCAAAGCCCTCAGGAACTGATCGAAATTTACCCTGCAAGTTCGGCGGTTTGAGCAAGCTTCATCTGCCGACTTCGGCCAACGATCTTGCAAAGCAGGAAATTTTCAAAAGCCGCTTGACCAAGGAGAACGATCGTTCTACCTTTAATTTCATGAACGCACCCCTGACTGATACACGCGAAAGAATTCTCGCGACGGCGGAACAACTCATTTATCGAAACGGGATTCATGCCACTGGCATGGACCTGCTGGTAAAGACATCCGGCGTGGCCAGAAAAAGTATTTACCGCTACTTCGCAACCAAGGATGAAGTCGCCGCCGCCGCGCTTAATGCCCGCGATGTGCGCTGGATGAACTGGTTCAGGACAGAATCCGATAAGGCCGACACCCCGCAAGGCCGCATCCTCAATATGTTTACGGTGCTCAAAGGCTGGTTCGAATCGGAAGGCTTCCACGGCTGCGCATTCATCAACACCGCGGGGGAAGTGGGCGATCCAAACGACCCAATCCGGCTGATCGCCAAGTTGCACAAGCAGAAACTGCTCGACTACACCCAGGAACTGACCGAGGAACTGAACATCGCGCAACCGGCAGTGCTGGCCAAACAGCTGCTGGTGCTCATGGAGGGCGCGATCACAACCGCCCGCGTCATGGGTGATTACGACGCCGCAAATAGCGCAAGGGATGTTGCGCAGTTATTACTGAAACAGGCCACTCCGCCATAGGGCCTGAGCTCCAAGAACGCTCCAATGACCGCTGTATCCAATTTCCCCTGGAGGCTCTGCCATGTCCAACGCTCAGACTCGCCCGCCACTTCCCCCTTTCACTCGTGAATCGGCCATCGAAAAAGTTCGACTTGCCGAAGACGGCTGGAACAGCCGTGATCCGGAAAAAGTATCGCTGGCCTATACCCTCGACACTCAATGGCGTAACCGCGCCGAGTTCGCCACCAACCGCGAGGAAGCGAAGGCCTTTCTGACGCGTAAATGGAAAAAGGAACTCGACTACCGCCTGATCAAAGAACTCTGGGCATTCACCGACAACCGCATTGCGGTGCGCTACGCCTACGAATGGCACGACGACTCCGGAAACTGGTTCCGCTCTTACGGCAACGAGAACTGGGAGTTCAACGAAGACGGCTTGATGCACCGCCGCTTCGCTTGCATCAACGACATGCCCATCAAGGAATCGGAGCGCAAATTCCATTGGCCACTGGGGCGACGTCCTGACACTCATCCTGGCCTGTCAGAACTAGGGCTGTAACGCCTGCCGCAAGGTTCGAGCACGGCACTTCGGTATGGGTGCCCCATTAAAAAGCCCCCGTGCAGCTAGGCTGTGCGGGGGCTTTTTTGATGCGTCAGCGCCGGTAGGACGGTTCCTCAGAACGGAATGTCATCATCGAAACTGTCGAAATCAGGTGCAGGCTGAGGCGCTTGCTGTGGGGCCGGGCGCGACTCACGCTGCGGCTGTGGTGCCGATTGCGGGCGCGATTGCTGCGGACGAGGTGCGGAATTCTGATAGCCACCGCCACCCTGGCCCTGCTGCGCATCACCTTGAGGACGGCCGCCCAGCAGCTGCATGGTGCCCTGCATGTCGACAATGATCTCGGTGGTGTAGCGCTTAATGCCGTCTTTTTCCCACTCACGCGTCTGCAATTTACCTTCGATGTAGACTTGGGAGCCTTTGCGCAGGTACTCACCCGCGATTTCGGCGACCTTGCCGAACATCGAGACGCGATGCCATTCGGTCCGTTCGACTTTCTGGCCCGTCTGTTTGTCGGTCCATTGCTCGCTGGTCGCCAGACTCAGATTCGTCACGGCATTTCCGTTAGGCAGATAGCGAACTTCAGGATCCTGGCCGCATGTACCGACCAATATGACTTTGTTAACCCCACGGGCCATAACGTTCTCCTAGGCTTCACACGTTTCCGACGCTGGATTGACCACTTCGTCGAAAGACGCCCGATCCAACTGTTCTTTGTCAAATTTGATATAAATGGCGCCTTCGTCGACCACCACCACTGCATCTGTTACCCCACGCACCGCCAGTACACGATCGGCAAGCCCTGTATCGCGTTGAGCCTCGGGCGACAACGGCAGGCGAAGGCTGGTGACATAGGGGGGTTCACGCATGGTAACAGCAAATGCCAG
>NZ_QARE02000021.1 GCF_003052515.2 Pseudomonas sp. RIT409
CAGTCAGGGCCAAACCAGGAGCAAGCGGTTTTCCTCCATTTTGCCAAGACAAAATGGAGTCGCCCGTGGGGCGAAACCCTAGCTCCCAGTCCACGTGCAAACGGATCTGCCCCCGATTCCAGCCACACCTACGAAGCCATCAGTCCCGACACCGCTGTGGCGTTGTGTCACACCGTCCCCTCCGGCTTTGTTGATCTGGATCAACAGTCTCAGAAAGTGCTGTAGGAAAATTTCCACGCACCCCGACGAGTTCTAAACATGCCCGGTCCATTCGATTTCCTCAAACACCCGCTGGCAAAAGAAATCGGCCTGATCCTGCTGATCAAGCTCGTCCTGCTGATGGGCATCCGCAGCGTCTGGTTCGACGCCCCGGTCGACGTCAAGGATGACGGGGTGCAAGCAGGCCTGCATGTATTGGGCGCCCCTCCCGTATCTGATGAGAAGAACCCAAAATGATTTCGGAATCAGTCGTCGATCTCTCCCGGCTGCAGTTCGCGATGACCGCGCTGTACCACTTTCTGTTCGTTCCTTTGACGCTGGGCATGACGTTTTTGCTGGCCATCATGGAATCGGTGTATGTCATGACCGGCAAACAGGTCTACAAGGACATGACCAAGTTCTGGGGCAAGCTGTTCGGCATCAACTTCGCCCTGGGCGTCACCACCGGCCTGACCATGGAGTTTCAGTTCGGCACCAACTGGGCCTATTACAGCCACTATGTCGGCGACATCTTCGGTGCGCCGTTGGCCATCGAAGGGCTCATGGCGTTCTTCCTGGAGTCGACCTTCATTGGCCTGTTCTTTTTCGGTTGGGACCGTCTCAGTCGGGTGCAGCACCTGGCCGTGACCTGGCTGGTAGCGATCGGGTCGAACATGTCGGCACTGTGGATTCTGATCGCCAACGGTTGGATGCAGAACCCGGTCGGCGCCGAGTTCAACTTCACCACCATGCGCATGGAACTGACGAGTTTCAGCGACCTGCTGTTCAACCCGGTGGCGCAGGTCAAGTTCGTGCACACCGTTGCATCGGGTTACGTGACTGGCTCGATCTTCGTGCTGGCGATTTCCAGTTGGTATTTGCTTAAAGGCCGCGACATCGGCTTTGCCCGTCGTTCGTTCGCCATCGCTTCGGCTTTCGGCATGGCCTCGATTCTGTCGGTGATCGTGCTGGGTGACGAGTCTGGGTACGAGATCGGTGACGTGCAGAAGACCAAGCTGGCGGCCATCGAAGCGGAGTGGGAAACCGAACCGGCCCCGGCGGCGTTCACGCTGTTTGGCCTGCCCAACCAGGAAACCCAGCGCACCGATTACGCGGTGAAGATTCCTTACGTGATGGGCATCATCGCCACGCGCTCGGTGGACAAGCAGGTGACCGGTATCAAGGATTTGGTCAGCGAGCACCAAGGGCGTATCCGCAACGGCATGGTCGCCTATGACCTGCTGGGCAAGCTGCGCGCGGGCGACAAGAGCGAGCAGACCCTCAACGCCTTTAATGATGTGAAGAAGGATTTGGGCTACGGCCTGTTGCTGAAGAAGTACACCGACAACGTGGTGGACGCCAACGAGCAGCAGATCAAACAGGCCGCGCTGGATTCGATTCCTCACGTGGCGTCGATTTTCTGGACCTTCCGCCTGATGGTGCTGAGCGGCGTGCTGATGCTGCTGCTGTTCGCCTGCGCCTTCTACGCCTCCGCGCGCAAGAACGAAGCCAGCAAACGCTGGTTGTTGAAGTGGGCACTGTTCAGTCTGCCCTTGCCATGGATCGCCACACAGACCGGCTGGTGGGTGGCCGAGCACGGTCGTCAGCCATGGTCCATCGGTGAAGTGCTGCCGGTCCATCTGTCCGCTTCGACGCTGTCCAGCGGCGACGTCATGGGCTCGATCCTGGCGCTGGTGGGTTTCTACACCTTGCTGTTGATCATTGAGATGTACCTGATGATCAAGTTCGCGCGCCTGGGCCCCAGCAGCCTGCACACCGGTCGCTATCACTTCGAACAACGCGAACACGGCCCGTCCGCCGTCCAACAACCGGCCCTGGCCTGAGGAACCCATGATGTTCGATTACGAGACGCTCAAACTCATCTGGTGGGTCCTGGTAGGGGTCCTGTTGATCGGTTTCGCCCTGACCGACGGTTTTGACCTGGGGGCGGCGATGCTGATGCCGTTCGTGGGCCGCAGCGACAATGAACGCCGCGTGGTGATCAACACCATCGCCCCGCACTGGGATGGCAATCAGGTGTGGCTGATCACCGCTGGCGGTGCGCTGTTCGCGGCCTGGCCGTTGGTTTATTCAGCCGCTTTCTCCGGGCTCTACTGGGCTTTGCTGCTGGTACTGTTTGCCCTGTTCGTGCGGCCGGTCGGTTTCGACTACCGCAGCAAACTGGAAAACACCCGCTGGCGGCAAAGCTGGGACTGGGGCCTGTTCGTCGGCGGCCTGGTGCCTTCGCTGGTGTTCGGGGTGGCGTTCGGCAACCTGTTGCTCGGCGTGCCGTTCCAGTTCGATGACACCCTGCGATCCAGCTACCACGGCAATTTCTTTCAATTGCTCAGCCCTTTTGGCGTGCTGGCAGGCGTCGTGAGCCTGAGCATGTTGGGCCTGCATGGCGGCAGTTGGCTGATGATGCGCACAGAGGGGGCGATCGCCCGTCGCTCGCGGCGTGCTACGCAGTGGCTGTCGCTGGTGTTCCTGGCGTCGTTCATCGGTGCCGGCGCCTGGTTGGTGTGGGGTGAGATTCAAGGGCTGTCGATCACCTCGACCGTCGAGGCAGGCGCGGCACTGAACCCGCTGGCCAAGACAGTCGAAGCCACCAACCCGGGCTGGATGGCCAACTACCATGCGCATCCACTGACCGTGATCGCGCCGCTGCTGGGGATTTTCGGCGGTCTGCTGGCACTGCTCGGTGCCAGCGCCGCGCAGGGCAGAACGGCGTTCCTCGGCAGCAGCCTGGCCATCGTCGGCGCGCTGTGCACCGCGGGCTTCGCGATGTTCCCATTCGTCATGCCCTCGAGCCTGGACCCGGCGTCGAGCCTCACGGTCTGGGACGCCGTTTCCAGCCACAAGACCCTGGTCATCATGACCCTGGCAGCGGCGATTTTCGTGCCGATCATCCTTTGCTACACCCTGTGGTGCTATGCCCGCATGTGGGGCAAGGTCACCACCGCGCACATCGACCAGAACCCCCACGGGCTGTATTGAGCCCGGGACTGAAAAGAGGACGACATCATGTGGTATTTCGCCTGGATACTTGGCGTATTGCTGGCTTGCAGTTTCGGCATCATCAATGCCCTGTGGTTGGAGTCCTCGGACGCCAGCGCCGTGGAGAATGGCCGTGATCGCTGAGGTGCCGAGCACCCCCTACAAGCGTTCGTTGAGCCGGGCACTGTCGCTGCTGATGGCGGTGCCCTTGAGCCTGGTGCTGCTGATTCATCCGGCGTCGATGCTGGACGCCAATGGGCACTATTCCCACCGTATGCTGATGCTGGTCATGTGGGGCGTCGCCGCGGGCTTCGTCCACGGCGTGGGGTTCGAGCCGTATGCAAGGGCCTGGCGGCTGATGTTCCATCCGTTGCTGGCCTGGGGCTTGATGGCGCTGGGTTTTGGCATGTGGGTGATGGCGCGGCAGTGACCCTGGTGCAGGCGTGAACCTCGCCTGCCGGGTGTCCTTGGAACCGCCGGCGAACGCCGCCGACCTTGTCTCGGCGGCGTTTTTGCGTACGCGGTTGTCCGGCGCATAAGTTTCATGTCGGGTGCATCCGATCCTGCCCCCCCTTGTGCGAACCGCACCGCGCCTATGCCTTCGGTGCTGGTCTGCAACACCTCCCACAAGCAGCGCGCCTACCGATCCGCTACTATCCCGGCCACTTCAGTTAGCGCTTCAGTCGAGCCCCGCGATGGACAGATTTCAGGAAATGCAGGTTTTCGTTGCCGTGTGTGAAGAGCGTAGCTTTGCGACGGCGGCCCGCCGCTTGAACATGTCTGCACCCAGCGTCACCCGGGCGGTCGCGGCGCTGGAGAAACGCATCGGTACCTCGTTGTTGTCACGCACCACACGCAGCGTGCACTTGAGTGAGGCCGGGCAGCGGTACTTGACCGATTGCCGACGTATCCTCAGTGAGCTGGAGGAAGCGGAAGATTCGGCGGGCGGCAGCATCGCTTCGCCGGTCGGGCAGTTGACGGTGACGGCCTCCGTACTTTTCGGGGAGCTCTTCGTCATGCCTCTGGTGGTGGGGTACTTGAAGGCGTATCCGGGCGTGAGCGTCAATGCCTTGTTGCTGGACCGGGTCACGCAGATGGTCGAAGAGGGCATCGACGTGGCGGTGCGCATTGGCCATTTGATGGACAGCAGCCAGCATGGCGTCAAGGTGGGTGAAGTTCGCCGTGTGCTGTGCGCATCGCCCGGATACCTGGCGATTCACGGGCGTCCTCGTCATCCCACGGAATTGAAGGAGCACCGGTTGATCGTCTCGTCCGCCAGTGTGCTGGTGCGCCGGTGGGAATTCGTGGAAGAAGGTCGGCCGTTGCACGTGGATCTGCAGTCCCGCTTGACGGTCTCCGCGAACCAGGCGGCGATCACGTCAGCCAGGATGGGATGGGGCATTACCCGCGTGTTGTCCTATCAAGTGGCCAGTCAGGTGGCGAACGGCGAGCTGGAGCTGATTCTGCAGGATTTCGAAGAGCCGCCGCTGCCCATTCATGTCTGTTATCAGGCTGAACGCAAAGTCTCGGCCAAAGTCCGCACCTTCGTCGATTACTGCGTGGAGCACATGCAACAAGACCCTGCCATTCAAGCAGCAGGACGAGGGCACCGCTGATGGACCGTCATCGGCAGATGACGATTTTCGGCTGCGTCGCCCGCGAGCGGGGATTGGCGGCCGCTGCGAGAGCGCTGGGTGTGTCAGAGGCCACGGTCGGCCGCTCGCTGGCGGCACTGGAAAGGCGCCTTGGGACCCTGTTGTTTGAACGCAACACCCGAGGGGTCCAACTGACGGCGGCGGGTCGCCAGTTCGCGCTCGATTGCAGTCGCCTGCTGCAAGCGGCAGACGAGGCCGACGCATCCGCCAGCGGTCTGCACAGTGAACCTCGCGGATCGTTGACGCTGGTGACGCCCTTGCTGTTCGGCGAGCGGCTTTTGATGCCCGTCGCGCTTGATTTCCTCGACGCCTGGCCGGGCATCGAACTGTCGGTTGCCTATCAGGAACGGTTTCCCAATCTGCACGAGGAGGGCGTCGATGTGGCAGTGCTGATCGGCGCCTTGCCCGACGCCTACATGGTCGCGCGCCGGGTAGGGCAAGTGCGGCAGATGTTGTGTGCAAGTCCGAGTTACCTTCGGGATCACCCCGCCCCCGTCAGTCCGGACCACTTGATCAATCATTCGATGGTGGTGTGCGGTCACGACCATCGCGGGCTGGAGGAGTACTTGCAGCGCAGCGGCTCACCGCGCCGTTTGGCACTTCGCCCTGGGTTGCGCTGCACGACGCAGCTAGCGACCCTCAAGGCAGCACTGGGTGGCCTCGGGCTGGTGTCTTGCTTGAGCCATGAGGTACAGGAGCACCTGAGAACGGGGTGTCTGCTCCCGGTGCTTGGGGCGTTCGAGCCCGAGCCGTTGCCCGTGCACCTGGTCTACCGAGAGGGCCGACGGGCCTCGGCCAAGGTGCGCAGCTTCGTCGATTTTGCCGTCAACCGTCTGCGAGAGCACCCGCTGCTGAACATCCCGGGTGCTGATCATCGATCGTGAAGAGGGCTTGCGGAATGACCGGCGCTCCCAGGCAAACAAGGCGGTCCGTCAGGGATGTTCGGAGCGGGCTATCAGCTAAGTCCGAATAGAGGTTATTCAGGTGAGTTTCGAGGTATCGAAAATAAGCCGGACCGAAGATTGGGCCAGTTCCTGCGCCTGAGCGCGGACAGTTTCGAGCTCGGACCTCGCTGTTTCGTCCTGAGTATCATTGGCGCGGGCTTCGATTAATAGCGCCATTTGGTAAAGCGCATCAATCAGGCCATGAAGATTACGGTGCAATTGATGCGTCACATTCTCAAAGTGTTCGTTATGCAGCGGATCAGGTGGGCGAGATGGAGACAAAGTGCTATCACTGTCGCGCGGCCGTACGCCGGTCAACACATAGTTGATATCGACGCCTGCACCCAAGATGCGCAAAAGATAATCGGCTTTGGGCGAACGCACGCCATTTTCATAATTCCCCTGTGCATTGGTTTCAACCCCACCGATGGCGCCCAGTGCACTCTGCGATAACTTCAGGCGAGTACGTTCCTCTCTGAGTCGTGAACCGATCCCTGTCATGTGTGCCTCCCGCTTTTGTTCTCTGTTTTTAGCAATCCGTACCACACGATGACGGCATCAGAAAAACTCCATTGAAATATGAAATTATCGCCGGCCACTGCAAGTTGAGTGCGGTAAGGCAAGACAATACCGAATATCCGAATGGTGTGCGAAGGGATCCAAACGGTTGGGTGAAAATATTATTAAACAACCGTATGACACTCAGGGAATTCCAACATTTTGTCGGAAAGCTTTACTCGAATGAGTGTTGTTTTTTGAGTGATTAAATGAGGCACCCTTATTCGGATGCCTTAGTTCAAGTAATGGTGAGGCTGAAGCCATTATGTCGGGCAGCGCAGATTGGGTTGACGGCTCCAGCCAGTGGCCGTTCTGGCAATTGCATCCGCCAGGGCCGAGACGGCTTTCTGGTGAGCCAGCACCAGGTTTTCCATCCCGCTGGCCGCAGGCTGGCGAATCACGCTGCTGCAGGTCAATGTCTGGCGAGGGGTGCCGGTGCTGCGCAGGCTGAGGTTCCAGACCACATCAATCAGTGCGTAATGATCCAGCACCGATTCGAACCGACGCACGTCGGTGCGGATGGTCAACACTGGCTGGTCGTTTTGCTTGGGCAGGCCCGCCAGATCCCGGCTGCCGAAGCGTCTTTCCAGTTCACCCGTCAATGCGTCATGGAATTCGTCGCCAAGCGGTGCCCCCCAGCGCTCGTTCTCCAGAATCGCCAGGCTGCCGTCTCCCTGGCGCACCACCAAGGGCGGTTGGTCCACTTGGACGGCCATCAGCACCGGTTGCATTTCGAGTTGAAACGGGGCCTGCGCGGCGCTGGGTTGGGACTGACCGGCGGGGGCGATCAAGGTGTAATAGTGCGTCGGTGTGGACGCGCAGGCGCTCAGGCCCAATGCGCAGGCCAGCGTCAGTAAGCGGGAACGCACAATCATGGCGCGGGCTCCGGGGCAATTTCACGGGAAGAAGACGAACCTTTGTACGAACCGGGTGCTGCGTCGCCGCTGCGGCCACGGATCAGCGATTCGGGGTGGCGGCTGAGGAAGTCGGCCAACACCCGCACCGAACGCGCAGTGCGTTGCACTTCTTCCATCGCCTGGCCCAGCTGTTGACGCGCGGGCGAATCATCCGAGAACGTCGCATTGGCGTTACCCAAGGTTTTCTGGGCTTGCTGCAGCGTGCCCGTGACCTGGGGGAGCACCTGGCCGTTGACGTTTTTCATGGTCTTCTGCAGTTCGACCAAGCTGCCATTGAGGTTCGTGGCCAGCTCGTCGATCGGTATCTTGCCCAGCTTGTCCACGAACGCTTGGAGTTGTTCCTGCAACTTGTCGAAACTGCCGGGCACCGTCGGGATCTCCAGCGGGCGGGCCTTGGCGTTGTAAGCCACTTTAGGGGCCTTGGGGTCGAAGTCCATGGCGATGTACAGCTGGCCGGTCAGCAGGTTGCCGGTGCGAACCTGCGCACGCAGCCCGCGCTCGACGAACCGCCCGAGAATGCGCGACGTCTGTTCTTCCTCGTCGCCGCCTCCAGCCTGTTCCTTGAGCTTGTCGTTGGCCGCACCCAGGCGCTGCGGGTAAATCACCGCGCCCACGACGCCGGGAAACGCACCGGTGGCGGGGTCGTAATCGAGGTCCACCGACACCACACGGCCAATGTTCACACCGAGGAAATCCACTGGCGCATTGACCACCAGGCCACGCAATGACTGGTTGAAGCGCATGCGGATGTATTTGGGCTCGCCGTCGGGCGGTGCCAGAGCGGTGGCCTGATCCTCGAACAGCTTGAATTCGGTATTGGCCTCGGCCGGCTTGGCGTCCGGGCTGTACTTAGGCTCCCGGAACGCGATGCCGCCGGAGAGAATCGAGGTAAGCGACTGGGTCGACACCTTGAGGCCTGCGGCGCCGAGGCTGACATCCACGCCGCTGGCGTTCCAGAAGCGCGAGTCAGTCAGCACGAACTGATCATTGGGCGCATTGACGAAGATTTCGATGTCGACCCCTTTGCCATCTTTCGCCAGCTCATAGGCCACTACCTGGCCGACCTGGATCCGGCGGAAATAGACGGGCGAGCCGATGTCCAGCGAGCCGAGGTCATCGTTGTGCAGGATGAAACGTTTGCCCTTGTCGCCGTAGGTGATCGGTGGCGGTGTTTCCAGGCCTTTGAAGTTTTTCTCGGTCTTCTCGGAACTGCCGGGGTCGGCACTGATGAACGCGCCAGACAACAGGGTGTCGACGCCGGAAACGCCATGGGCACCGATACGTGGGCGCACCACCCAGTATTGGGTGTCGGCACGGGTGAACGGGACCGCCGACTGATTGAGGTCGATCGTGGCCAGAACGTGAGTCCGGTCGTCGCTCAACTCGATGTCGGTGACCGTGCCAATGACCACGTTCTTGTACTTGACCTGGGTTTTCTTGGCTTCCAGACCCTCCGCGGTGAGAAAGCTCACCACGACTTTGGGGCCGACGTTGAGAAAATCGTGGATGACCATCGACAGGCCGATCACACCGGCCACGATCGGCACCAGCCAGACCAGTGAAATGCGTGCCTTGCGGGCCTTGATAGTCGGTCGTACCGGCTCGGAGACCGGCGGGGGTGGGGTGCTATCAGACATCTTCAACCTCTGCGTCCCAGATCAACCGGGGATCGAAACTCATGGCGGCGAACATCGTCATCACCACGACCAAACCAAAGAACAGAATGCCCAGCCGCGGCTCGATGGTGCTTAAGCCACGAAACTGTACGAGGGCTGCGACCAGGGCCACCACCAGCACGTCGAGCATGGACCAATAACCGATCAGCTCGATGAAGCGGTACAGCCGGGAGCGTTCGCGCATGGCCCGTTGGCTGCGCCGCTGGCACGTCACCAGCAGCATGCCGAGCACCAGGAACTTGACGCACGGCACCAGCACGCTGGCGATGAAAATCAGGATGGCGATGTCCCACGAGCCGCTTTCCGCGAACTCGATCACCCCGCTCATGATGGTGTTTTCACTGGCGCTGCCCAGCAGCGTGGTGAACATCACCGGCAGGGTATTGGCCGGAATGTAGAAAATCAGCCCGGCGATCAGGAAGGCCCAGGTTCGCGCGAGGCTGTTGGGCTTGCGCCGATGAACCGGTGAGTCGCAACGCGGGCAGTCATGGGCGTCTTCAGGGCAGACATAACTGCAGACATGGCACAGCGTGACCCGATGCTCGCGGGCGAAGGGAATACCGTTCATTCCGGCTCTACCCCCAGCTCGGTCCAGAGGCGGCGAATATCCTTGCCCGCGATCAGCACGATCAGCACCATCAGCATCGCCATGGCCCAAAGCCCTACGCCAGGGTGGACGTCCAGCATGCCGGCCAGTTTGATGATCGCCACCAGAATGCCCAGCAGACAGACTTCCAGCATGCTCCACGGCCGCAAATGTTCAAGGGTGCGCATGCAGGTCTTGAATCCCGGCGCGACCTGATTGCGGTGGGCGTGGACCAGTACCCAGAACAGCAAGGCGATCTGCAGCGCCGGGGCGAGAATGATGGCCAGCCCGGCAACCAGGGCGATCAAAGTGATCTGCCCCTGCGCCAGGGCCTGCACCGAGCCCCACAGCGTGACCTCGTTATGCAGCCCCTGCATGCTGATGCTGATCACGGGAAACACGTTGGCAAAGATGAACAGGATGCCCGCCGCCAGGCTCAGCGCCAGCAACTGCTCGATGGTCAAGCGATGGCCGCGATCGAGCAGGGCGGCGCAGCGCAGGCAATAAGCCGACTCGCTTTTGTGCAAGGGTTGGGCGGGGTACAGCGAGTCGCAATGCTCGCAGATGATCCACTGCTCGGGAGCGGTCTGCGGGCTCGGGCGATCGCTCATCGGCGCCGCGGTCGGGGATGTGGGCGTGTTCACGTTAGTCTGGCTTCAAAGGCGTGCGTGTCAGGACATTGACCACAATGCCAGCATGGCGTTCGGTGCCGGGCAGGGGGTCGTGAAAAACACCTGAATGAAAGCACGTTTGCGGTGGTGTCGGTGGCCGAGATGTTGCGGCATGTGTCGCCGAAAAAGGTGGCAAGTGTACCCTGTAATAACGGGTTAGGGCGTGCGAAAAAGCTGATAAGTCTCCGAAAAAAAGCGGCTCCTGCTGTGGGCGTAATCCAGCCCCGTCGGCGCCTCGCTTCCCCTGTTGGACAGTCTGCGCCCCAAGCGACTAGCATCGAGCCCTTTACCGGGTCGAAGGGGGGGCAGCAATGCCAACGCGACAAACGATCAGCTTGTGGATGGATCAACTCGATGAGCCCCCGTCACCCCGGCCCTCGCTGCAGCACGATCTGGATATCGATGTCGCGATCATCGGTGCGGGTTACACGGGACTCTGGACCGCCTATTACCTCAAGCAGCAGGCCCCCGAACTGAGCGTGGCGATCATCGAAGCGCAAACGGTGGGCTTCGGTGCTTCCGGTCGCAACGGTGGCTGGGTGATGGGTAACTTGCTCGGCGACGAGCGCCTGCTGTCCGGGTTGCCAGAGCCGGAACGGCGTGCCTCTTACCAGCTGTTGTTCGACATACCGGACGAAGTGAAGCGTGTCATCGACCGTGAAGGCATCGCGTGCGATTACCGCAAAGGCGGCGCGCTGTATTGCGCGGCACGCTATCCCGAGCAGGAAAAAAGCCTGCGCGCACACTTGCAAGCCCTTTACGCGGCGGGCTTGACTGAAGCCGATTACCGCTGGCTCGACCCTGCACAGTTGAGCGAGCAACTGCGCATTGCCCGGCCCTTCGGCGCCATCCATTTTTCCCACTTGGCGACGATTCAACCCGCCAGACTTGTGCAAGGCCTCGCCCGGGCGGTGGAGCGTCTGGGGGTGTCGATTCATGAGCGCACCCCGGCCACCGACTGGCGTTCAGGGCATGTCTCGACACCCAACGGGCAGATTCGCTGTCGCTGGGTGGTCCCGGCCGTGGAAGGGTACGCCGCCGCGATGCCCTCGCTGAGCCGTTATCAGTTACCGGTCCAGAGTCTGATGGTGGCCACCGAGCCTCTTTCGGCGCGGGTGTGGGACGATATCGGTCTCAGCGAGGGGCAGGCCTTTGGCGAAAGCAGCCGCCAGGTGACCTACGGCCAGCGATCAGCCGATGACCGGCTGATATTCGGCGCGCGCGGCGGGTATCGTTTCGGCGGTCGCCTGCGAGAGAACTTCGACCTTACCAACAGTGAGATCCAGTTGCGCCGTTACCTGTTCGGCGAACTTTTTCCGCAATTGAAAGAGGTGCGCATCACCCACTCATGGGGCGGCAACCTGGGCATGGCCCGACGCTTTCATCCGCACATGCTGTGCGATCCGGCCCAGGGGATTGCCTTGTCAGGCGGCTACGGCGGGGAGGGCGTCGGCGCGAGCAACCTGGGCGGGCGAACCTTGGCGGATTTGATCCTGCAGCGCGACACACCACTCGTTCGGCAGCCTTGGGTCATCCGCGAAGGTGGCCTGAATCGCTTGCAGGCGTGGGAGCCTGAACCGCTTCGCTGGCTGGGTTACAACGCGATCATTCGCAGTTTCGTCAGCGAAGACCAGACCCTGGCCAATCCTCATGCACCGCTTTGGCGGCGCAAGATGGCCAGCGGCATCGCCGACTTCATGGAGGGGTTCATGAAGTGATCGAGGGCTCGGCGGAACGAGATCGTGCTCGACCTGAGCCTGAGCCTGCGCTCAGGCCAAACGAGCGCAGCAACCGACCATCGTTCATGGCGTACCCTCTGGCAGCGCTCGCCGTTGGCAGTTCGCTCATCTGGAAGACCATCGAACGCTGCCCCGCCAGTTCAGTTCAACCGCCGCTGGCGCCCAGGCTGCGTAATGCGGCAGCGGCCTGTTCGTTGCCTTGTTCGGACACGATGCGCAAGGCCGTCTTGCCTTCGACATCGACGTGGTCGGGATCGGCGCCACGCTGAACCAGCGTGGGCAGGAAATCCAGGCGGCCGAACAGCGCCGCGAAGGACAAGGCCGTCTGGCCGCTGTGGTTGCTTTGGTCGATCGGGCAGCGGTCCAACAGTTGCTCGGCGACCTCCTGTTCGCCTTTGAACAGTGCGCCCATCAGCGCCGTGTTGCCGTTGTTGTCGGGTATGCACGGATCGGCATGGCGGGCGAGCAGCGCGCGCACTTCCGGCAGATGGCCATGGTAAGTCGCCAGCACGAGTGCCGTGTAACCGGATGAATTCACGGCATTGACCGGGTAACCGGCATCCGCCAATGCTTCGGTGATGTCTTGTCTGCCGGCGCGGGCAGCATCGAACCATTCCTGATCGTAAAGGTGAGGATTCACCCGCTCGACCTGGCCTCGCAACGGGATGCCACCCGGTGAAGCGGGCAGCCACAGATTGGGCAGGAACAGATGGCTGGCCACGAGCGCGGCCCAGATGACGAGGACTGCCAGCAGACAGACCACAGCCCAGCGCCATCGACGATCGATAGAGAACATAACGACTCCTGTTGAGAGTCGCTGGCCGGACGCAGGCGGCCAGCGAATCCGAGTGGATGCTGATCAGTCCTGAAGCCGGTCGGCCATGTCCTTGACCCGGCCAGCGTCAGCGTGAAGCGCTTTACTCAGGCGCGTCCCGTAATCGGCATCCGCCTTGTAGAAGTACGAAAGCATTGTGTAGGTGTTCTCCTTGTTATCAACGTGGGCAAGATCGCCGCTGAGCGCTTCGACCAACAGCGTTTTATCCTTCTCACCCAGGCTTCGGTAATATTCGCCCGCCTGGAAGAAGTTTCGCGGCTTACCGGTCATCCGTTGTTGAGTTGTGCCGGTCACTGGCGTCTGGGCGTATTTGTATTTCGGGTCCTGATCCAGTGGTTTTATCCCGGAAGGCTCGTAATTGATTTCTCCCTTCCGGCCGCTTGCATTCATCGCCCCGTCCTGGCTGTTGTTATTGACAGTCGTGCGAGGCGCATTGATGGGAAGTTGTTGATAGTTGGCGCCCAGCCGATACATCTGAGTATCGGCATAAGCGAACAAGCGGCCCTGCAGCATTCGGTCTTCCGACGCTTCAATACCGGGGATCAGGCGAGACGGGGCAAACGCCGACTCTTCCGTCGACTCGAAGTAATTGTCTGGAACACGATTCAAGGTCAGCGTGCCCACTTTGCGTTCGGCGATGCCCGTCCAGACTTTTGTGTCATCCAGCGGATCGAAATCAAACTTGCCCAACTCACCCGGCGTCAATGTCTGGATGTACAAGTCCCATTTCGGAAAGTCGCCTTTTTTAATCGCGCCATACAGATCATTCGTCATCATGTTCCAGTCATTACCCACCGAGCCTGCGATTTGCTTCGGCTCCAGCCCGTGGACGCCTTGGCGACTGCGCCAACTGAACTTCACGTAATGAACAGTGCCTTGGGCATTGACGAACTTGAACGCGTGGACCGCAGAGCCATTCATGTGGCGGTACGAGTCCGGCATGCCCTCTACGGTGTAGAGGTGGGTCAGCATGTTGGTGGCTTCAGGTGTGTGGGCGAAAAAGTCGAACGCCAGATTGGGGTCTTGAACGCCGGTGACGGCGCTGGGTTTGTTGGCGTGTACAAAGTCGGGAAACTTGATGGCATCACGGATAAAAAAGATCGGCCAGTTGATCCCGACCATGTCCCAGTTGCCTTGCTCGGTATAAAACTTCACCGCGAAACCGCGTGGGTCGCGGGCTTGCTCCGGCGAGCCGCGATAGCCCATCACCGTTGAAAAACGCACGAATACCGGCGTCTGGCTGCCGGGTTTGAAGACTTGAGCGGTTGTCAGGTCATGGATATCGCTGCTGGGTTCAAAGACGCCAAACGCCCCCGTGCCTCGCGCATGTACCACACGTTCAGGAATACGTTCACGATCGAAACGCTGCAGCTTCTCGATCAAATGTGCATCTTGAAGTAAGACCGGCCCAGTTTCGCCCGCTGTCTGAGAGTTTTCATTGTCACCGACCGGGCTACCGCTGTCGCGCGTCATGTATTCAGCGTGCACGGTGGTCACACTGGCTGCGGTCAGCATCGCAGCGAACGACAGGCGCCATAAGGAGGATTTATTGATCACTTTTAGATTCTCCGGAGTTTTTATAAAGGCGCTCGGATAATGGGTGGGGAATATTTAGCGAGCTATTTTGTTCTGTGCATGGTGTCGATCGAATTATTTGATCATCCCCACGATTCACTTTTTTTAATGGATTGATTATTCGGATGCGCGCGAATACGCCAAAGTGTGCAATCCATAAAGACTGGCATATTGATGTTGCGGCGCCTGAAGTCGTAGCGTCGGCAAGCGGACCGCTCGTGCACTGGCGGGCGGCTTCGCCGCCATCGCGCTGCCGATTGAATGTTCGACAAAAGCGCTTGCCCTTCCGTGGGAGGACTGTCGCAAGGTATTTCAAGAGGGCAACAGCAGAAACGCACGCGCACCGAAAACGTCGAGTGGATTCGGGGTCATGACCGGCAATCCTGAGTCAAGCTGGCCGAGCGCAGCTGTGAAGGAGGGCGCAAACCCGGACAGCCGGTGAAGGCTGTCAGTGATAAACTCCCGCCACTTCAGACGAGGAGCGACAGACGTGCGCAAGATGGCAATGATGGTGGCGGTGTTGATGCTGGCGGGCTGCGACGGTGGAAAGCCGAGCCCGACTGCCAAGGTGCCGAGCGTTGACTCGGTGGCGGAGGCTCCGACCCCGGCTTCGTCGCAATGGACCATCCGCGTTCATTTGAAAGAAGCGCTGAGCGACATGACCTACTGGCTGGTGGAGCACCATTACCCGTCCTACGTGGTCAAGGTCGATGGCAAGGAAGTGGTGATGATCGGCCCGTTTGAGTCGGAGGAGGCCGCGGGCAAGGCCAAGACCGATATCGACGCGGCGCTGGTGAAAGGTCATCGGTTGTCGCAGTTGGAAGTGATCGCCCCGAAACAGTAACGCGGCCGACGCGCTATAGGCTCAACCGCCCCCCTCAACGAAACGGCCGCCAGCGGTATTGCGACCGCTGGCAGGCCGTATTGCTTGGGGTTGGACCCCGTCCTCGGGCAGGCGCTAACTCAAGAGGCGCGCCTGGCGGTGCCGTGGGCAAATCAACGGCGGCCGAGCAACAATCCCACGACCAGACCGAATCCTGCAGAAATGGCGACGGTCTGCCAAGGATGGCCACCGATGTAAGTTTCCGTGGCCTCTACGGCCGGTTTGGTTTTGTCGCGGACGCGTCCCAGCGAGTCCACAGCCTGTTTCAATTTCAAGCTCAGTTGTGCGCGAACGGTTTCTGCCTCTTCGCCCACCAGCGAAGCGCTGTCCTTGAGCAGTTTATCGGACTCTTCGATGAGGGCCGCCAATTCACTGAATGCCTGATCCTGGATCTGTTCGGCGGTGTTTTGGACAGCGGGTTTACGAGCCATGGCACATTTCCTTCAATTGATGATGGCAGTGAGCAATGGAGTCCTGTGGGGCGAGAAAAGTTGCAGGGGATTGCCCGCCTTGCGCAAAAAGTCGGGCCGATGGGGTCGGGGATCGAGGACCACGGGTGTAAGATGCTGACGCTCCGCCACCGGCCATCGCCCGGGACGGACCGTTTTGTTTTTGCACACAGAGGTAACGTCATGAGTTTCAACCTGGCCAACAAATCCCTTGCCGAGCGCGCTGCGATCGAAGACGAGAAATCCCGCCTGTTCGAACTGTGGCAGAGCAACCTGGGCAAGGCCAAGGGCGAAGCGGCCCGGCTGATGGGCGAGCGGTCCAAGCGCAAGGGCAAGTGGTCGGAATGGGTGCGCGCCGAACTCGATGCCATGTCGCCGCCGGAATACGCCAACATGGTGCGCGCCGAAGTGAATCGCCTGGTCGCTGCGGCGCGCGGCTGAATCAGGCCGCTGAATTCGGCAATGGCCTGCGCCGAGTGGGTCGGGATGTTCGAGGCTGCGTCGGTGCCCCTGAGCACGTGAGGCAGCGCCGCGCAGTGTGTGGTCGATGCGCACACCCTGCGGGTGAGTCCCAAGCTCGACAAACTTCATCCGCCATGCCGATGAAGCCGCCCGACGGCACCAGAATCTGCTCCCGGGCCACGAACTCTTCCAGGCTCAGGACCTGTGGCCCCCGGCGCCAGGCTGGCCGAATCGACCAGACACCGATAGTCGTCCCGGAATGGCCTTGCCAGCCCGTAGTCGACACAGTTGCGACTGCTATGGAAGTTGCGAAGCTTCAGGTTTGCCTGCGCATCTTCGGAGAAGCCTTCCGCGAAAGCCGAGCCGGTGGAGCCGATGCCACTGACGGCCACGGACGACAAAGATAAGCCTCCGTGATTTAGCTGTTCGGCTCCTTATCAATTTGTGTGGGACGATTCAACAATAACGGCGTGGGGGTCAGCCCACTGTTTGAAATCGATTGGCGCAAAACGAATGCACTTCCTCGGCGACCCTTCTCCCTCCGTTTTCGGTTGAGAATATCTCGACTTCTGCTGATCCGACATAGCCTGACGCTTCAATGAGGCGCCGCAACCTCGAAGATCAATGGCCCCATCACCCATCATGCCTCGATCAAGAAGAAGTCCTGGGTGTCGTGAAGCTAGTCGCAGACGTTGGCGTTCCCTGCCGATGCGACACCTTGAGCCCCGTCAAGACGTCAGGCTTGAACGGAAACGTCGCAGCGTCAGGTAGAAAAACATCAGGCCGAGTACTGCAAGCGCCAGCACCTGAGGCCATATCAATATCAAACCGGCATTGCGAAACAAGATCGCGGTGCTGAGGCTGACAAAGTGGGTAGAGGGCGAAAGTTGCATCATCCATTGCAGCCATAGGGGCATGCTTTCAAGCGGAGTGGAGCCTCCCGAGAGCAACAGCATCGGGATGATCACCGGAATCGCCAACAAGCCAAATTGCGGAGTGGAGCGCGCCAATGTCGCGAGGAATATGCCCAGTGAGTTTGTGGCGAACAGGTACATGGCGGTGAGGACTAAAAACAGCGTCTTAGAGCCTGTCAGTGGCACATCAAGGGCGAGCCTCACCACACCTTCCAGTGAGGCCCAACTGCAGGCGACCACGACGATGGCATTGGCACTGATTTTCGACAGCATGACCTCTCTGGGACTCAGAGGAAGCACGAGCAAATGGTCGAGCGTGCCGTGCTCACGCTCCCGAAGCACGGCAGTCCCCGAAAGGATGATCGCCAGTAGGGTGATGTTATTGACGATCTGGATCACGGCCAGAAACCACGCACCTTCAAGATTGGGGTTGAACAGCACTCGAGTCGTCAGTTGTATCGGTGGCGGCGACGCTGATTTGCCCTGGCTGCGGTAGTCTTGCAACACCGTTTGCAAAATCCTTGAGAGGTAACCGGCGCCCATGAATGCCTGACTCATGGCAGTGGCGTCGACATTGACCTGTATGGCGGGACTGCGACCGGCGTTCAGATCGCGTTGAAAATTCGCCGGTATATCGATGATGAAGGTGAAACGGCCGCTGTCCATTGACCGGTCCAACTGATCGTAGGGCAGGAGCACTGCCGTTTGAAACTCGGGAGGCAGCAGCGCCTCTATGATCAAGCGGGAGAGATGGCTGCGATCCTCATCGACGACCGCCACACTGGCGTTGTGCACACCCATCACCGAGCCTGCGGCCGGCATGTAGATGGCGATCGAGAAGGCGTAGGTGAGAAACAACAGCAGAACGAGGTCGTAACGCAGACTGGTCAGCTCTTTCATCGTCAACGACAGCACATTGGCAGCTTTGCTCATCAGTGCTCCTGCTTTTTCAACATCAACAGGCTGACGCCGCTGAAAGTCACAAAGAACCCCAACAGAGCGACACATTCCGGCCACAGATGGCGAAGATCTAAAGCCTTGGTGAATGTTCCCACCGCGATGTCCAGGAAATAGCCAGCGGGGAACAACGCACCCATCACGGCGGACGCGCCCTGCAACGACGACCTGGGCACGATCAGCCCGGAAAACTGGATGGTGGGCAGGCTGGTGATGATCATGGTCCCCAGGATGGCGGCGATCTGGGTGCGGGTGAAAGCGGAAATCAGCAGGCCCAGACTGGTGGTTGCCATCACGTACAAAATGCCGCCCAGCGCGAGGGTCAGCAGGCTTCCCTTGAATGGTACTCCAAACACCCATCGGTTCATGGCCGTGAGCAGGCACAGATTGACCAGACTCACTGCTATGTAAGGCAGCTGTTTACCGAAGAGGAACTCCACTCGCGTCAAAGGGGTGGCGAAGAAGTTGGTGATAGACCCCAACTCCTTTTCTCGGACGATGCCCAGCGCCGTGAGCATGGCCGGAATGAATGCAAGGATCAGCGCCATCACGCCGGGACCTATAGCATTGACGCTGACCACGTCCTGGTTGTATCGAAAGCGCATCTGGAGCTGGGCGTCGGGCGTCGCAGATGCCGGATGGCTGCTCAATCGCGCCATCTGTTGCAGGTTGGCGGCGTGCACGGCTTCAACATAGTTACGACTGGTTTCGGCTCGGAACGGCATGCCGCCCTCCAGCCAAGCCGCCACGGCCGGGTGCCGATTGGCGTACAGGTCGCGACCGAATCCCGGTGGGATCTCCAGCGCCAGTTCGATTTCCGAACTCTGCAAACGTTGATGCAGCTCCGCAGGATTTCGAATGGACGCATGCTCGGAGAAATAGCGTGAACCCCTGAATGCTTCCAGATATGCCCGACTTTCCGCTGTCTGGTCCTGATCGAAGGCAGCAAAAGCCAGGTTCTCGACATCCAGTGATATGCCCAGGCCAAAGATCACCATCATCAAGATGGCGCCCAGCAGGGCAAATGCCAGACGCACCCTGTCACGCAGCAGCTCCCGGCGCTCCTTCCCAGCGACCGCAAGCATGCGGCTGATGGGAGCGTAGCGGTGCGTCATAGGGGCATGGCTTACGGGTGCCGCGAAGGAAAAGTCGGCGATAGGTGCCGGGCTTTGCTCTGCCTGAGCTTGCTCCAGACAATTGATGAAAGCGAGCTCCAGCGTCTGCGATCCATACTGTTCCTGCAACTGCGCGCAGGTGCCACAAGCCAAGACTTTTCCGGCATGCATGAAGGAAATACGATCACACCGCTGCGCTTCATTCATGAAGTGGGTTGAGAGGAAAATCGTCACCCCCTGATGGCGGGACAATTCGGTCAGCGCCTGCCAGAAAGTATCCCGTGCCGCCGGGTCCACGCCGGAGGTTGGCTCATCAAGGATCAGCACCTCGGGCTCATGCAGGATCGCGACGGCCAGCGACAGTCGTTGGCGAATCCCCAGCGGCAAGGAGCCGGAGGGTTGGTCAGCGATGTCGGTCAGATCGAAGCGGTCAAGCAGGCGAGTAATGCGCTGTTCTCGCTCGTCTGCAGGTACATCGTAAAGCCTGGCATGCAGGGCCAGGTTCTGGCGCGCCGTTAGCTCACCGTAAAGCGAGAAGCTTTGGGTCATGAAGCCAATGCGCTGGCGGGTGTGCAGGTCGCTGGCGTCCACGGGTTTGCCCAGCAACGTTGCCGTTCCGGTTGTCGCGGGGATCAGGCCCGTAAGCACCTTCATGGTCGACGTCTTGCCGCAGCCGTTGGAGCCAAGAAATCCGAATATCTCGCCTTTGCCGATAGAGAAGCTGACGTTGTCGACTGCGGTGAAATCGCCGAAGCGTAAGGTCAGCGCACGGGCTTCGATGGCAATTATGTGTTTGTCCGACTGCTGGCTTTCGAGCACTTGGGGTGCTGGGGCAATCCTTGGCGTGCGGCCCTGAAAGTGAGTGAACGCATGGTCCAGCTTGCCACTGGGGGTGCTCGCAGCCAGCGCCGCGCGACTTCCTGCCGCGATCAACCGGCCCTGATCGAGCATCAGGCAGTGCTCGAACTGCTCCGCTTCTTCCATGTAGGCGGTGGCCACCAGAATGGTCAAATGCGGCCGTTGCAGACGCACCTGCTCGATCAGTTCCCAAAAGTGTCGTCGGGAAAGAGGATCGACGCCGGTGGTTGGCTCATCCAGTATCAACAGTTCAGGGTCATGAATGAGGGCGCAACACAACCCCAGTTTCTGTTTCATGCCACCCGACAATTTTCCCGCGCGTCGATCTTGGAATCGCAGCAGATCGGTCGCAAGCAGGAGCGTCTGCACGCGCTCGTGGATCTGGTCGGAACTCAGGCTGAAAAGCGCGGCGAAATAACGCACGTTCTCCTCAACGCTAAGGTCGGGGTAGAGGTTATTGCCCAATCCCTGCGGCATAAACGCAATCCGCGTGTACAGGGTACTGCGATGGGCACGGTCATTGATCTCACCGCCGAGCACTGAAAGCTGCCCGGTTTGTAGCGATCTCACACCCGCGATCAGCGCAAGCAGCGTCGACTTTCCAGCCCCGTCGGGTCCAATCAGGCCACAGCGAGTGCCGACTGGAAGCTCAAGGTTGACGGCGGTCAATGCGGGAACGGAGCCGTAACAATGGCTCAGACCTTGAATAGACAGTGATGGGCCGGTCATGGCAGCACACTCGGCCACGGGACCGGGCGCGTCCTGACATAGCCTGTCCCTGGCATGCCAGGTTTGGCCTGTGGTGTCCGGGCAGGATCGATCAAGTTCACCTTCACCCGAAAGACCAGCTTCTGACGCTCATCCCGTGTTTCCACCTCTTTGGGCGTGAATTGGGCCTTGTCTTCCACGAAGCTGATACGGGCGGGCAGGGGCGTGTCGGCAAGCGAGTCGAGCACGATCCGCGCTTCGTCCCCCAGGGTCAGCTTGCCCACGGTTGCCGTCGGCAAATAGAGGTTCATGTATTGATCCTCGGTATTGATCATGACGAGCACCTGGCTCCCCGCAGCCACCACTTCGCCCGGCTCGGCCACCCGTAGTTGGATGACACCATCCACCGGTGCGCGCAGGCTGTCATCGTCGATCTCGCTTTGAAGGCTCGCGACCTGCGCCAAGGCTGCTCCGATAGTGGCCTGGAGCGCTTCGACTTGAGCTCTGGCAGCGCGCACTGCTGATGTCGCGGTGTCCAGGCGCGACGTCTGCTGATCAAGGGCCTGGGCGCTGTAGTAGCCGCGTTCGTACAGTTGGCGGCCGCGTCTGAGCTCCTGCCGAGCAAGCAACTGTTCGCTCTGACGCAATTGCAGCGTGGCCTGCGCTGCAGCCACGTTTTGCCGGGCGCCAGCCACGCCAGCTTCGGCTTGCCTCAACTGTGCATCGAGCGTGCGGGTGTCCATGCGAGCCAGCAGTTGCCCAGCCGTGACCTGATCGCCCTCGTGCACCAGCACCTGCGCCAGACGTCCCGCGGTCTTGCTGGCGATCTGTACTTCGGTCGCTTCCAGTCGGCCGTTGGACATATCGAAGTCCGGCGACAGTCGAGGCTTGCGCAGTTGCCAGTAACCGAAGACACCGCCGCCCAGTGTCAGAACCAAAATTGCGACTGCCCAGGTGATCCATTTTCGATGCTGTGCTGGCATAAAGCGTCCCCTTGTGTGAGGGGAGTCTGGACCTGTCGAGACCCCGGAGTTTGATCCTTATCAAACACACAGCCTTTTGACACCCACGTCTTGGTCACGCATCGGCAGAGCGATTCTGATCTACATCAAACCCGGCTGCCCCCGGTGCCGGACAATGGCAGCACATCCGCATCGGTTGAACCGCTGCGACCCGATAAACAATGGAGGTGTGAGATGGCCGACATCGAGCGTTTGTTGCTTATTGCCCCACCACTGATGCAGCGTACCCCCGCGTTCGACCGAGCTGCAGCGCTGGCCAAGGTCAAATCCGCAGCGTTGCATATCGTTGCGTTCGATTATGTGGAGGGCATTGCATCCGCGGGCCTGGTCAACGAGACCGCGATAAAGGAGGTGCGTGAAGGTTATCTGCATAGCCACCGACAGTGGTTGGATGAGCAGGCCAAGGGTATCCACCACATGGGTGTTCAGATCACCACGGAGGTGATGTGGGTCAAGCGCCCTCAGGAGGAAATCCTGACCCATGTGCGTGACATGAAGCCAGCGATGGTGATCAAGGATCTTCAGCATGAGTCCTGGCTGACACGGGCGCTTTTCACCACGCTGGACATGCGCCTGCTATACGACTGTGAGGCCCCATTGCATCTGGTAGCCAAGGTGCAACATGGCATTCCGCGCAAAATTGTGGCGGCTGTAGACCCGTTCCGGTTGGATGATCAGTTCGAGCGGCTTAACGACCGGATTATCAGGATGGCCGAGCAACTGGCTTCGCAATGCGACGCGCAACTGGACCTGTTGTACGCCTACGATTTGTCCTACATCTACGCGCTGGACGGCGGATTCGGGTATCAGCCGTCGGTCATGGACGAGCTGTACGACAACGAAATGCAGGTATTTCATCGGTTGGCAGACCGCTTCGGGGTTCCGGCAGACCGCAGGCACATGATCACGGGAAACCCTGCTCGGGTCATTGAGTCGTTTATGACCGATAACGCTGTGGATGTGGTGGTGCTCGGTACGGTTCACCGTGATGCCATGAACAAACTGCTGGGCAGCACGACCGAGCAACTGGCGAATCACTTGCCCAGCAGCCTGCTGACCATCAATCCGCGCAGCGCCGAATGATCCGGCTGGAGATCAGCAGACAGACGTGTGAGCGCCTGTCTGCAAAGCGTCGGCGCAATCCTGGTATCGACCCATGAGCCACTCATCAGGAGGCGAGCGTGCATCCAACGACGGATGTAACGACCGCTACGATGCCTTGCGGCGTCTGGCATTTGATCTGGGCATTCGCTGGTCAGGGGCGAACGAAGACATCTGGATGCGCTTGAATCCTGACGTGTGGCAGATGACCCATAACCCGTGTCTGGTCCTGAACGCTGTATCTCGGGAAAAAATTGACGAACATTTGGCTGACGACACGTTCGCTGTCCAACTGCAACGCATCATCGATCAGCATCAGAAACATTTGGCGGCACCCACATGGTTCACGACGCTGCCCGATGCTTCAGCGATTGGCCAAATCGCCTATTTCTCTATGGAATACATGCTCAGTGAGTCATTGCCGCTTTACTCTGGCGGATTGGGTAACGTGGCAGGCGATCAGCTCAAGGCGGCCAGTGACCTCGGTGTCCCCGTGATTGCGGTCGGCATGCTGTGGCAGCATGGCTATTTCCGTCAGGAGATCGACAGCGCAGGTCGTCAGCACGCGTTGTTTCCTGTCAATGACACTGCGCAGATGCCAATCGAGCCGCTGCTGCGACCGGATGGCAGTCTGTTGAGACTAGCGATCGATCTGCCGGGGCTGACCGTCTGGCTTCGGGGCTGGCAGGTGCGAATCGGGCGCAGCCGGTTATTGCTGCTCGACAGCAACGACCCGATTAACCCTGTGCCCGTGCGCTTAATCACTGAACAACTGTACGGCGGCGACGCTGAAATGCGTCTGCGCCAGGAAATCGTCCTCGGCATCGGAGGCTGGCGGCTGCTGGAAGCCGCCGGCCATCATCCCCGCATATGCCACCTCAATGACGGCCACGCCGCATTCGTGGCCCTAGAGCGGGCTCGCAATTACATGTGCGTACATTCGGTCGATTTTCAGGTGGCGCTGACTGCCACGCGTGCCGGAAACCTATTCACGACGCACACGCCGGTCAGCGAGGGGTTTGACTGTTTCGAGCCCGCCCTGATCGGCAAATATCTACGGCGCTACATCGAGCAAGAGCTTGAGCAGCCGTTGCAGAACATCATTTCGATGGGGCAGGCGCCCGGTGGCGCCCCGGATTCTGCCTTCAACACGGCCTGGTTCGCTCTGCGCTGTTCAGGGGCGGTGAATGCAGTCAGTCAACTGCACGCTCAGACCAGTCGCCGCTTGTTCCAGCCACTGTTCCCAAGGGTGCCCACCGATGAGGTGCCTATAGGGCATATCGTCAACGGAATTCATATTCCGACCTGGATGTCGACTGACGTTCAAGAGCGCTGGCAATCCACCCGCGGGGAGCAACACCCTTGGTCGGTCTCGATACCTGCGGATATCGGGCGGCTCTTGGGTGAAGTTGACGATGGACTGCTCTGGCAGTTGCGTCAGCAGGCGCGAGCAGTATTGGTTGCATTCGTCCGTCAACAATTGGCCAGAAGCGAAGCTGTCCGTGGAGAGTCTCTGTCAGTGATCGAGTGTGCCGGTGCCGGACTTCATCCCGAGGTGTTGACGCTAGGCTTTGCACGACGGTTTGCCCCTTATAAGCGGCCCAATCTCTTGCTCGCAGATCCTGATCGGCTGCTGCGTCTACTCAATCATCCTGCACGGCCGGTGCAATTGCTCATCGCTGGCAAGGCTCACCCTGCCAATCAGGTCGGGCAGGAGATGATTCGGCAGTGGCATCAATTCATTCGCAGGCCTGAAGCCCGAGGACGTGTCGCGTTCATCGAAGACTACGACATGCGTATCGCCCGACATCTGGTTCAGGGAGTGGATGTTTGGATCAACACGCCGCGACGGCCATGGGAAGCCTGTGGCACGAGCGGAATGAAGGTTCTGGCCAACGGCGGGCTGAATCTCTCCCAGCTCGACGGTTGGTGGGCTCAGGCTTATGCCGCCGATCTGGGGTGGGCCTTGGGAGACGCGCAAGAGCACAGTGCTGAGCATGACACTGCCGACGCCGAGCAGCTTTATCTGCTGCTTGAAAAGCAAGTGATACCCGCCTTCTATGATCGTGGCGGCGATGGTCGTCCCGCGGGCTGGATAAAACGAATGCGCGCCAGTATGGGGACCCTTGTCGCTCAGTATTCCGCCGACCGGACCGTACGCGAATACGTGGAGCACTATTACGCACCGATGGCGCGGGCTTACGTTGCACGTTCCGGGCACGACAGTGCGCTGGCGAGGAATCTGGTCGCCAGATATGCCGATCTGGTGAAGCATTGGCCCGGTCTGAGCATCGATGATCCGGTGTTCGCGCAGGGTGAGGCCGGTTATGACATTCGAGTGATGGTGAAGCTCGGAGGAGTGGATGCTTCGCTGATCCAGGTACAGGTCTATCGATCCGCGCAGTCCTCCGAGCCTTGGAAAACCTGGAATCTGACGCCGGTTGCAGGTCCCGGCTCGGCCTCGGCTGTGTGCTATACAGGGGCGATTGCTGAAGCTTATCCCGTCGACTTCTATACCGTGCGGATCGTCCTCAAGTGTGAGGCGGAAATGGACGCGTGCGTGGCGGCGCCGTGGATCCTGTGGCAAAAGTAAGCCCGGTGGCGGCCTGCCACCGGCCGAGGGGTAGACAGTTCAGGCGATCAATATGTAGTTCTCTACGTGGGTTACTCCGGGGATGGACCAAGCGGCATTTTCTGCTGCTTTTCGCTCTAGCCACTGGTGCACGTGACCTTCCAGTTTTACGGTCTTGCCTTCGACCGTCACGCGCAGTTTTCTGCTGTCCAGCGCCGCATTGCGCGCGAACGCTGCCTCTATACGCTCTTTGATGTTTTCGGGCGTTTCTTTGGGCTTGAGTATCAGCATGTTGTTGATTCCGACCACCCCCGCCAGCTTGCGTACAGCGCTTTGCGCGGCTTCTTTCTGATATTGCCAGTCGACTTCACCTTCGAGGGTGACCCAACCATTCTGAACCTTGATCTGCAAGCGCTCGTCGGGGATTGCACTGTTCCAGCGGATCACATCCAGGCATCGGCCAGCGATTGCTTCATCGCTGATATCAAGGTCTTCGTTGGAGACGACCTTGATCTCCTCCGCCACGGCTTTCACCCCCTTGACGCTTTTGACCGCGCGTTCTGCAGCGAACTTCTGGGCGTAGGTCCTGACGTGTCCGGTCAGGCTCACCACCCCGTTTTCGATGGCAACGCCGATGGCGGCTGCATCGATATTGGGCTGAAATTCAAGCTCATCCAGGATCATCCGCCGCAATTCGAGATCGCTCATATTGCCTCCTCATGAAATGACTGGACTCAACGCGTGAGCCCGGTGCCGAACTGTGGGTATTAACCCTCTTGTCGAAGAGGCAGACATTGAGTTTTGTCAGACTTGCTGATGGACGCGCAATCCGCACCGGCCTCCATGGGTTTTCTGATATTCGTCAATAATGCCTCGACGCTTTCCTCGCAGTCTGAATCTGACGCATCCGCGTGTGACCCGCATGGCGCGGCGGACGGTGACAGTGACCCGACAGAGGACAGTGCGATGAAACCTTCCGATCAAAATGTTTATGTGTACGACAGTCATCACGACGCAGAAGAAGCGATCCGCTCGCTCGGCAAGGCGGGTTTCGACGTCAAGCAGCTTTCACTGGTAGGGAAGGGGTATCACACCGAGGAGCATCCGGTGGGTTTTTACTCCACAGGCGACCGAGTCAAATCCTGGGGTGCGACGGGGGCCTTCTGGGGTGGCATCTGGGGCATGCTGATCGCACCAGCGGTATTTCTGTTGCCGGGCGTAGGGGTGCTGGCGATGGCGGGGCCGGTTGTATCGGTACTGGTCGGTGCGCTGGAGGGGGCGATTCTGGTGGGCGGTATTTCCGTGTTGGGTGCCGTGCTCAAAAGTATCGGTGTCGATGATGATGAGGTCGTCAAGTACGAAACCGCGCTGAAAGCCGATAAGTACTTACTGATCGTTCACGGCACGCCGGAAGAGCTGTCAAAAGCCCGAACCGTACTGCATCGCTGACCGTAACTGCCCGGCGCAGCGCCAGGTTCCATCGTTGCCGAGGTCCGGGCTGCGTTGCATTCGTCCACCCATCCTCGTGTCGGAGACCTGCCATGTTCGCCAACCCCCACACTGCCGCCCTTATTGCAGAAATGAACAAAGCAACACCCGGCGAGCACTGGCTGGAAGCCTTGCGCGGGGGAACACATGTGCTGATTCGGCCCGTGTGTGCGCAGGATCATCAGCGTTTGCTCGCATTCTTTCAGCGGCTGTCCCCGTTGTCGTTGAGATTCCGGTTTCTAGGTGCGATCGCCCACGTCGATGACTCTGTTGTCGATGCCTTCATGAGCGTTCCCGACGACTCATGCATGGTGTATGTGGCACTCATTCACAACTTCGGGGAGTTGCAGATCATCGGGATCAGCCGTTACCGACGCCTGGATGACCCGCACGCCTGCGGATGTGCGGTGGCCGTGGCGGACGCCTGGCAGCGAAAAGGCTTGGGCCGGCTATTGCTCACCCACTTGATCACCGCCGCTCGGCGAAATGGTTTCGAGCAAATGACCTCCACCGACCTGTCCACTGACTATCCTGTACATCGTCTGTACAAAAGGCTTGGGTTTACGTCGGCCTACCTCGGGAAAGATTTCGAGCGGATCGTTCATGATTTGCGACTCTGAATGCGCCGACCCAATCCTGCGTCTAGACGGGTTCTCTTTCGTCGCAAAATCTCTGAGTCGCCCCTTGTGCTCTAGCGTTTAGCAGGGCGACTCAACCGTCCAGCCGATCGGGCCGTTGACGTTATTTGCGTGTGGCTTTTTCCAACATCCTGGTGGCGCGCTCGTTGGCCTCGTCCGCGGTTTTCTGGGCTTGCGCCGCAGCGCTTTGTGCCATGTCGGCCTTGTTGTACGCCTCATCGGCTCGCAGCCGTGCAGTGGCAGCAGTGTTCTCAACGGCCTCGAGTCGCATGTCTACTTCCTGGGCATGTTTATGGCTGCAACCCGTTGTCAGGGCCAGGGCTGTGGTCAGCATCGTGATCAACCGTGTGCGTTGCATGGCGAGTATCTCCACTGATGTACAAGTCGGATGTTGCAATGACCTTGAAACGGTAACGGCGGGGGACCTACGGCGCTTGATCAAGGTCAATCTTCGGGGCTGATCAGGCTGGAAACTCACCCTCATTCTCAGCGTTTGGGGAGGCAAAACCGGAAGTTCGGGCCAGTTGATTTTTATCAAGTCCACGAAGAGTCAAAGCGCGACATTAAACGGGCAACGTCCGGGATGCGACGCCACGCCATCCTGTTTTTCCAACCCTTCCCATGAGGATCCTGCCATGGCTCAGTCCTTGAAGAAGCTCCACTCCCGCAATGACGAACAAAATCGCGAGGTCGCTATCGACTCCGGGAGCTGGCATCCCTTTGAGCATGTACGTCGTCAGTTCGAACACCTGTTTCAGGATGTAGCGAACATGCCCTCGCTGTTTTCCAGGCAACCACGGTTCGATCTGGAGCCTTTCTGGAACAGTGATTTCACGATGATCAAATCGCCCGCCGTGGACATCGTGGAAAACGAAAAGGTGTTTGAAATAACGGCGGAAGTGCCAGGCGTCGATGAGAAGAACCTGTCCGTCAAAGTCGTCAACGGCACATTGCTGCTAAAGGGTGAAAAGCGTGAAGAGCGCGATGAAACCTCAAAAAGTTATCACCTGACCGAGCGTCGCTATGGCGCTTTCGAGCGCGTGTTCAATCTGCCGAAGACCGTCGACGCTGATCACATCAAAGCCGCTTTCAAATCCGGTGTGCTCACGGTCACGCTGCCAAAAAAAGCAGAAGCGATGCAGCCGGAAAAAACGGTCGAAATCAACATCAACTGATCATTGATATTCATGCTCTGCCCGCTGAGTCAGGAGTCCGGCGGGCTTTATCTGGAGGTGTCTTGTGGCACAACCCAAACGACTATTGTTAATCGCGCCCGGCAAGATGATCACCACGCTGGCCTTTGAACGTGCCGCTCAACTCGCCCAAGGTTTGGATGGAACATTGCGTATTGTGGCGTTCGTCCCGCCAGACCAAGGGATCGTCTCGGCAGCGCGGTCCGATATCCCTGGCAGCCAGCGTTCCCCGTTGTGGGCATTCCAGCGCTGGCTCAACGCAGAGGCGGGCCTGCTAGGCAAAGGTGGATTGCATGTCTGCGCAGAAGTGCTGTGGTGCCCGCGCACGATCTCCAACCTATGCAGTTATATCAAGGAGGCAGAAGTCGATTACGTTATCAAGGACATGGAAGAGGATCAGTCGGCAAAGGGGCCGACGCTCTCTGCACTCGACTGGCAATTGCTACACGAAAGCCCGGTTCCTGTGCTGTTGGTCAAACCCCATGGAGATAAACCATCGCGCCGGATCATTGCCGCTGTAAATATCCTTCACTGTGAGCCTGAAGTCAGGGAAATGAATCGCTGCCTGATTGAAACAGGTTATCTGCTGGTCAGGTCCTTCGGCGCCAGCCTACACCTGTTGTCCGTTTATGACCGACATGCGTTACCCGTCGCGCAAGTGGATGAGCACCGTCCAGCTTCGATGCTGAGCTATCACCAGGCTCGCCAACGCTTCGATGCCTTGGCGGACCAGTACGCCATCGCCTTGCAAAATCGTCATTTCGTCGTCAGTGAAGCGGCCGGCAATATCGGCCACTACGTCAGCCGAAACGGATTCGATGTGCTGGTGTTCGGCACCAAGGACTACCTGTCCACCGATCTGTTGCTTGGACGCACGGAGCACTGCGTGCTGGGCGATCCACCTTGCAGCGTGCTGGCCTATAAATCCCCCAGCTTTTCGACGAGTAACGTGATCCATGAGGCCAACAACTTCGTGGCGATGCATGCTCCTTGACGCCAGTTTTCATAGTGGCGTCCGACGTCATCCGAATGCCCTGGACGACGCTGGCCGCCTTCACATCGATGCAGGTGCCTTATGACCGTGATCAAGACCGCGAGGAAAAGCGATGCTGCAGGCCACCGATGGCAAACCGCTGTCTCGACGGTCAAAACCCGGCTGGTGTTGAAGATTCGCACATGGCGACATGAACTTCTGGTGCTGGCGCTCATCGTCGCGGTCACGTTCGCAGGCTATGCCTTCATCGTGCATTCGGCAGCGCTGGCGATGGAAAACCTCACGCAGAGCTGTGCGGCCCGGTTCGAGATCGAACTGCAAAGTGAGGACAACCCGCCTCCGCCACCTGTCCTGCTAAACGCGATGTGCCGATGCCTGGCTCAGGCATTGGCCGAGCGCAATAGCGTGTGGCAGCTGGCTTTGGTCCAGCAAGGCTGGCGGGATCTGCGAGCCCTTGAGCCGGTGACCGAGGATGATGAAATGATGTGTGTCGATGCGATCATCGAACCGGAAGTGGAACTGGCAAAACGTTAGAGCGTCTGAGTGCCGCACGGCGACCTCGCTCTCAATGTAGCTCACAGGTGGTAACGGGATCGGACAAGGCGTGCGATCTGTCCTAGGGCGCTCTCGCTGGCCATCTTGCTGTCGGATTCGATCAGGTAAGTTTGATTGGCCAGCATGTCGTCGTGAATCACCTCACGGAACCAGTGTGAGAAGTCGTGAGCGGCCAGGTGTGAGCCAAGCACTGAATCCTGAAGTTGCGATGACAGCGTCAGAAAGTCCGTGAGATTGACTGCGTGGCGGTCCAGTGCAGGAAAGTAAAAGGCATGCCAAGGGCCAACATCGCCAGCAACATATTTGCCGCTGTGTCGGTGATGTCTCTGCTGAGGCCGAACCAGGTCCAGGACCTTAACCTCCCTTTCGTCATGAAGGTCCCATAGGCACGCGTATTCGAGGTTCTGGGCGCGCTCCGGGAACGCCGGGCAATTGCGCTGTCTCAGTTGAGCGAACCGCACAATCAGCTCCCTGTTGGTACTGCCGAGCGCCACCAGTGTGTCGACGCTCTCCAAGACAGCTGGGCAGACTTGCTCGAAATCCAGGGCCACGATGATAGCGCCCATGTTGCCGAGAAACCCGGACGGCCACACCGCGCAGTGGGGGAGCATGTAATGAGCCTCATCAAGGATGAGCCAATAGGGGCGACCGGAGGTTTTGCGAAGCGCTTGCAAAAATGGCAATAGATCACCAAACAACTGCACGCGCTCTTGAGCGCTGAGAGCCAGCGCGCTGACCACAACATTGAGTTCGGCCTGCAACAGATGATGGACTGACTCTTCGGTGGTCGGCGGAGCGGTTAACCCCCCAATCGTGACGGCGTTATCCAGGCTCAGGTAATCACCCTCGGGATCGACAATGCAAAACCCCTGGTGTGCTTGAACCATGCGCTCGGTCAACCAGGTGACGTAACTGGATTTGCCAGCGCCGGAATTACCGACGATGAGCAAGATCGATTCCGGAGGCAACCAGACATCCTTCGCATCGCCGGCTTGACCCAAATGTATTCCGATGCGGTCGACCGGTACCAGCGCGGCATCCTTGAGCAACAGCTGATCGATCAGTTCACAGACGCCTTGACCGTGATCACGCTCCAGACGTATGTCGGCGCAGGACTTGATCGAGGCGATGGCGTTGCTGACGGCGGCGGAACAGCCACAGATCGACAGAAAGGAATGGTCATTTTCGGCATCCCCAACGCCAACCACGTTCTGCTCGCAGATGCCCAAGTTTCGCAACGCGGCGCGCAAGCCGAAAGCCTTGTTGACGCCGGGCGGCAGCACCATGATCGCATCCTTGTTGAAGGTCATCTGCAGTTCCAGGCCCAGATCCCGAATACTGTTGATCACAGCTTCCTCGAACGGGTGCCAGGTGGCGATGACCGAACGCCCGACCGACAGCGGCGCAACTCTTTTTTCGCGCAAACTGCGGACCAACTCGGTCGAGGCACCGTCCGTCAGGAGTTCATCTCTATCGGTCGCTGGGTCATAAAGCACGGCGCCGTTTTCTGCGATCACGCGGTCGAACAGTGCCAGTTGCGGAAAGTGATGCTTGAGGGCTTGCAGTTCCCGACCCGTCACCAGCAGCAATTTGCGTCCGCTGTTCTTGAGCTGGAGCAACGCTGCCTGGACTTGCGGTGACACGTTGCCGTTCTGGGCAATGGTCCCGTCATAGTCCACTGCCAGGGCCAGGAAATGCATGCGCTCATCCTTCAGGGCTGATGCTCGAGGGGACAGGATCACTGCCTGCTACGGATTTGATGACTGACGTGGCCAGGACCTACGCCACCACCAAGTGGTTTTCCACTTTTCTCACGCCAGGCACCGACCAGGCCGTGCGCTCTATCGCGTCGCGCTCATGCAGGATATTGATTCGCCCCTCCAGCGTAACTACGTCGTCCTTGACGCTGACCTGGATCTGCTGGGCGTCGACCTCGGCACTGCGTTGAAGCGCGTCATCGATCCGCTGTTTTATGTCTGATGCAACGGGGTGCCTGCGAAGTCTGATGAGGTTGGTCACGGCAACCACGCCGCTTAACATGCGCACAGCGCGCACGATGGCGTCACGCTGATATTGCCATTCCACTTCACCGTCCAACTCGACCCAGCCGTCCTGGACCTTGATCTTTATCGTTCCTTCCGGCAGATGAGCCGTCCAGTTGATGATGTCGGCGGCGCGGGTCGCGATCTGATCATCGGCAACCTGTTTACCCACGGCGGGACGGACTTTTATTTCTTCGGCAATCGCGCGAACGCCCTTCATGCCTTTGACAATCTTCTCGATTGCGGCTTTCTGGCTGTAGGCGCACACATGGCCTGAGAGCGTCACCACCCCGTGTTCAACGGTAACTCCGATCTGGGCGGGATCGATATCTCCTAATAACTCAAGCTCATCAATGATGTTATCGCGCAGGTTATGGTCGTTCATGGGGGCTCTCCGGTGTATGTACAGGGTCACACGCCCTGATGGTGGAGCCTGTAGTTCAACGCCGGCGCGTGGTTCCGGTATTGAGTTTTATCAACTCTCTTTCTCTACCGATCCGACGTCATCATCGATGCGCGGCAGCCATGGCCACAACGGTATCGAAGTGCGTAAACCTTGATGCAGGTCAAGCGCGCTCAAGGCGCAGTGGTCACGCTCACACTCAATACTGGCGGGAGGGCCGCACATGGTCACGCGCGTTGTTTTCAAAGCGCCAATGCCGATGCTATTGCGTGCGTGCTGGCAGGTGTCGGGGTTGTGCAGCGCCGCCATTCTCCTGAGCTGTACACCTGCCGAACAACCGCCAATATCGCCTCCTGGTGCCCTTGTGGCCGATGAAGTCTGCTCGTTCTGCCATGGGGTGACAGGCCAGTCCATCGCCCAAGAGGTTCCGAAGCTGGCCGGACAACAGAAGGCATACCTGACCAAGCAGTTGACCCGTTTCAGGGGGCATGAGCATCTGGGCGAGTTCAGTGCCCGGTATATGCGCCAGTTCGCGCAACTCACCGATGGCCAGATTGATGAGTTGAGCGAGTATTTCTCTGAGCAGCCGCCCATGACTGCCCAAGGTGACGGCGAGCATACCGTCGGCGAAGCAATTTACCGCAGCGGGTTGCCAAACATGAGCGTACCTGGCTGCGCTTCCTGTCACGGTGCGCAAGCGCAGGGGAGCGGCAGTATCCCTCGTCTTGCCGGGCAACATGCTCGGTACCTGAGTCAACGGCTTGAAGTGCTTGCCGCTGCGCAAGGCAGCGTTTCATCCAGCCATTTGCTGCCGCCTGCCGCGGCTGAAATGGTCGCCCTTTACCTGGCGAGCCTGGGGGCGAACAAATGAATAATTGCATGCGCCCCTTTGGTCGTCACAAGCCCCGCGAGAACCTGAGCCATGAACACCGCCGATCGTCTTGTTTTCCGTATTCTGAGTTTGCAGGTCAGGCTCTATCACGACTTCGTGCGCGTGAAAGAGTCAACCGATTCGGAAGCGCTACATGATTTGCGTATCGATGTCAGACGCCTCAGGAGTGTGTTGCGCCCGTTGCGTGCGTCTTCTGAAATTGCATCGCTCGACCAGGCTGCCGCTGCGGTTGCCAACCTGACGACCCGTGCGCGCGACCTGGAAGTGCTCATCGCGGAACTCAAACGCCACGGGCAGGCACGACAAGCGATCACGCGACAGGCTGCCTTGCACGCGCTTTACTCCCGGGTAAAGCGCAGCTCGGTGATCCCGACGTTGTTAACTGCGCTGGATGATTGCCCTGAGGCAGTGCGTGCCGTTGAAAACGAGCGGGGCAGCCACCGTTTGAAGATCAGGATTCAGCGCGCTGTTTGCAAGCAACTGAAACGTCTAGAACATGCCATTGAAACGCCGGGCTTCGATCGGCACCGCTTGAGGTCGACACTCAAGCGGGTGCGTTATCTGATCGAAGCATTCCCGTCCATTTCCCCCATTTCTCGTGAGGCAGTGCAGGCAATGGCGGCCACCCAGACGGCACTGGGCAAGTGGCATGATCTCGACCTGTGGTGCCAATTGTCGTTCAAGGAAGACGACCTGCAACGCCTGCGCCATGACTGGAGCCAACGGACGGAGGCGGCACTCGATAACGCCGAGGTGCATCTGAGGTCACTGGCACATCGTCTCCCCAAAACCAAAGTGTCACGTGTCGCCGTTCGCGGGCTCCCCGCCGCTCACACAGCCGATAATCCGTTTGAAGGCGTGATCGATGTCGAGACCGGGCTGCCTGTTTGAGTGTCCAGCGACTCAGGCGGGCTAAACAATCAGCGCTGATCGAGGCTTTGGTAAAGCTCTTCTTCCTGGGCAAAGTGCAATGCGACGAGGGTGTCCAGGCGAATCAGCGTGTCGTGCACTTCGTCGACCCCAAAAACGTTGGGGTCCTTGACAAGGTCGGCGCTCATGCGTGATAGCAACCTGACCAGACGGAAAATCTCTCGATGGGAATGGCTGAGCGGGGCCAAAGGGTCGTGCCCGCGTAAATAGGCGATCAGGAAAGGGTGCAGCTTGCTTTCATCGTCGCGTTCATGGGGCACGAGTTGCCGCTCCAGCAAGTCGGTCAGCTCGCCCAGTTCCGATCTGGCCGTTTCGGGTGTCAACCGCCGGAAGTTATGACTCAACTGATCAAGCTTCTCCAGGACCTGCTTCAGATCAGTGTGGTCACTGGCCATCTGCTGCAGCCGCAAAGCGTCCAGCGCCGGTGTCGGTAGCCACCCCGGAGCACCGAGCGCACGCAGTGCGTTGAGGATCACACCGACGTCGATGATCTCCTGCAGGATCGCGCCCGCCAGAGGGGGCAGATAGCCGACTGCGGCCACCAGCATCGCGACGGCAGAAAGGCCCATCCCGACCAGCATGCTCTGGCGGGCGATACGACAGGAGCGTCCGGCAATTTTCAAGGCCTCCGCCACCCGATCCAGACGGTCGAGTAACACCACCACACCGGCAGCTTGTGACGCCGCGCCGGCGCCATTGGCCCCCATGGCCACCCCGACGTCTGCCGCTGCAAGTGCGGGAGCGTCGTTAATGCCGTCGCCGATCATCAACGTGATGCCTTGGGTTCGGCTTTTCTGCACAGCCTTGACTTTGTCCTCAGGACTCATGTCTGCCTGGACCTCGTCCACACCGGCAGCGATGGCGACCGATTGGGCAGTGGCCAGCCGATCCCCCGTGATCATGGTGACGCTTTGCGCGCCGAAGTGCCTGAAATTGCGTACGGCGGTGGCGGATTCTCGGCGTAATGGATCCGCGAAAAGAATGGCGCCTTGTAACGCATCATCCACCGTGATGAAGCTCGCGCCCAGGCCCTGATAATCCAGACGCATCAGCAGCGTCGATGACCAGGCGTTGCCGTCGCCGCTGACAAAGGCCAGCGTCCCCAATTTGATCCGGTGGCCGTCCAGGTACCCACTGATGCCAGCGCCGGGGGTCTCTTCTCGCATGGACGGCGTGCCCAACGGTTGTCCGGCACGCTCGGCAGCAGTGCTGATCGCAGATGAAACAGGATGGGAGGAGCCTTGGGCGAGCGACGCGGCCAGGCGCAGCAGGTCGTCGCGGCTGATGTCTCCCGATGTTTCGACGCTGTGTACCGACACATGGCCAGTGGTCAGGGTGCCGGTTTTGTCCAGCAGGATATGACGGGTCTGCGCGAGCGTTTCGAGTGTGGCGCCATCCTTGACCAGAATGCCCCGTCGCGCACAGCGCGAAATGCCTGACAGCAGGGCAATTGGAGCGGCCAGAATCAAAGGGCAGGGCGTTGAGACAACAATGACGGCCAGCGCGCGAAGCGGGTCTTTGGAAATTAGCCAGGCGCCACTGGCAAGTATCAGCGTGAGGGGAACCCACAGCAGCGCATAGCGATCCGCAGCGCGCATGAAGGGGGCGCGTGAGCGTTTGGCGCTTTCGGCCATACGCACGATGCCGGCGTACGTACTGTCTTTCGCGCTACGGGTAACTCGCAGGGCGAAGGACTCGCCAGCGTTGACGCACCCGCTGTTGAGCATCTCTTCGCTATGATGCACCACGGGAACGGGCTCGCCCGTCAGCGCTGACTCATCGATTGTGGCCGTGAGCGCCAGCAGTTGGCCGTCGAGAGGGATGACATCCCCCATGCGGACCATGATGGTGTCGGCAGGCATGATGCTTTCGACCGAAACACGCCGGAGCGTGTCGCCGTCCTTTTTCAAGGCGAAGGCGGGGGCACGATCAATCAGGCGTTTAAGCTCACGCTCGGCGCGCTGTGAACTGAGGTACTCCAACGTACGTCCCGAAGCCAGCATGACGGCAATAACGGCAGCGACCAGATACTGAAGGAAGTACAACGCACCGGCGATCGACAGCAGTGCGGTCAGGTCAACGCCAATCTGTCCTTTGAGCAGATCGGCGATGACCTCCACCGCGAGTACCACGCCCATCAGGATGGACGCCGACGCCCAGATCCAGTGGCACAGCACCACGTCGCCGCTCGCATTGATCATGGCCCCGACAGCGAGGGCGGCGGACGATATCAGCAACAGTGCGGGATCGAAAATACTTCTGTTCATGCTCGACTCGCGCTGACGAGAAGTTGACCGCCAACCGTAGGGGGACAAACACGGGCGGGGATGCATGCAATGGAAAAAATCCCCCGTGGCCTTTCGCACGCGGGGGTAACTCCATGCCCTTTGCTCGGGCGTTTTTTCAGCCCTTTGTAGACGGCCTTCTGGGGTGGACGTTTCGAGCGCAGGCAACTCGGCAGTCCTTTGCCGTGTTTCGTAGATCCGGATCAAGCGACCTTCAAGTGATCTTCGATTTTGCGAACCCCGGGGACTGCCCAGACGGCGCGCTCGACCACGTCACGCTCATGCAGCATATGCACCTGACCTTCGAGCGTGACGACATCGCCTGTGACCTGAACCCGGATTTGCTGGGCATCCACCTCGGCACGGCGTTCGAGCGCTTGCTCAATGCGATGCTTGATATCCGTGACGCTCAGACGCGGCCGCAGGGTCAGCATGTTGGTGACACCCACGACACCTTCTATTTTGTGCACTGCACGCAGAATCGAGTCTCTCTCGAACTGCCAGTCAACCTTGCCTTCAAGGTCGACCCATCCGGCCTGGACTTTGATCTTGATCGCGCCCTCCGGCAGGTTGGTGGTCCAACTGATGATATGCGCGGCGCGCGCTGCAATCATGTCGTCCGTCGGCCTCATTGTCCCCTCGGGGCGAACCTCGATTTCTTCGGCGATGCCCCGTACTCCTTTCATGGTTTTCACGGCGCGCTCAGTCGCGATTTTTTGGGCGTACGTTGTCACATGGCCAGAGAGGGTCACGATGCCATTCTCGACGGTCACGCCGATGTGGGCGGGATTAATGTCGGGGCGAAATTCAAGCTCGTCCAGAATGTTTTTGCGAAGGCTCAAGTCACTCATGGCAGTGTCTCCTTGGCAGGAAGATGGGCGTATTTCCCTTCACGGGTGCCTGTTTTTGTACGCGCCTGCACCTCGGCCGTATTGAGTTTTATCAATTCTTGGTCAACAAGACCGAACGTGCCGGGTAGTACACCGGCCAGAGACCCTCACGTTTTCTGATGTGCATCAAGCGCGCACGCTCGCCATTGCCGATGATTCTGGCTTTACGGTGTCCATTGGGAGGCCTGCATGGCTGCTGATACTGTCAGTCCAGAGATTCCTGGTACCGACCGGCTGGAAGAACCGCCGTTTAGCCGGTCCGCCCTTTGGATCACCTGGTTGCTGGGTGCGGCCACGCTGGCCGCAGTCATCGCAATGGCCTTGCACTTGAGCGACGTTGAATCGTTTATGACCCTCTTCATGAACGCCCAACCGCTCTGGCTCATTGCCGCAGTACTGGCGCAAAGCCTGACATACGTCGCCCAAGGGCAAATCTTTCGCACCGTGCTCGCACAGGGAGGCCAGGCGCTTACCCGCTGGCCGGCGATCCGACTCAGCCTGGTGAAATTGTTTGTCGATCAGGCTTTGCCCTCGTCAGGCATCAGCGGGGCGTTCGCCGTCGTAGCATTCTTCATCAGGCTCGGCCTGCCCAGGCCGGTGGTATTGGCATGCCTGGCGCTGGACCTGGCTGGCTACTTTCTCGCTTACGTGGCGTCGGTCGGGGTGGCCGTTCTGATCCTGATGGTGCAAGGCCATGCTTCTGCGCCCCTGGTTGCGGCCTGTCTGGCTTTCATCTGCGTTGGGTTGATTCTGGCGCTATCCGGACCGAGACTCGCGGGTAACCGATCATTGGCAAGGCGGATTCCAGGACAGCGTTTTGCCTTGGTGAGCAAGGCGCTGGCCTTATTGACAGGCGCCGATGTGCGGCTGGCCCGGAGTCGGCTGTTGTTGCTCCGCGTCACGCTCCTTGAGCTGGCGATCATCGTGCTGGACAGCGCCACGCTGTGGCTGCTGGTCTTGGCGCTGGGGGTATCCGCTCCCGCATTGGGGCTGTTCGCCGGGTTCATGGTCGCCAGTGTCGTACGCAGTGTAGGCATCATGCCGGGAGGGCTTGGCGCCTTCGAAGGCGTTCTGGTCGTCACGTTGCATTGGGCAGGCGTGGATCTGGCCGTGGCCTTGTCCGCGACTCTGCTGTTCAGAGGATTGACGTTCTGGCTCCCTATGGTACCGGGCCTCTGGATGGCACGTCGCGAATGGCTGCACGATGCGTCGCCAACGCGCACTCAACCTCAAGCCGACTACTGGAGCGGTCCGATCGAGCAGTTGTTCATCGACTGCAACAGCGCCCCCTCAGGTTTGAGCGACGAACAGGCCCGCGCGCGCCGACAGCCGTCAAACCACCCATTCAAGCAACGACCGCAAGGCTTCATGTCGCTGGCGCTCAAGCAACTCATGACGCCGCTGGTCTTGATCCTGATGACCGGGGCGATTATTGCGCTGGTCATCGGCGACTGGCTGGACGCCGCCATTGTCTGGTGCATCGTGGCGCTGAGCGCGGTGCTCAGCGCCTGGTACGAAAACCGCGCCAGCACGGCCGTCGAGCAATTGCGCAATAAAGTGGCGGCCCGTGCGACGGTAGTAAGAGACGGCAAATCGCGTGATGTGCCTGCCAGTGAAGTGGTGCCCGGCGATGTCATGCTGCTGAGTGCTGGCAGCCTGATCGCAGCGGATGGCCGTATCATCGAGGCAACGGACTGTTTCGTCAGCGAAAGTCTGCTCACCGGTGAGACCTTTCCGGTTGAAAAAATGCCCGGGCAAAGCGCACCGGATTCCAGCCTGGTCGATCGTCGTAACTGTGTGTTCATGGGGACTTCAGTGCGTAGCGGAACGGCTCGGCTGTTGGTAACGCGCCATGCAGAGGACAGCGAGATGGGGGCTATTGCCCATGCGCTGTCATCAAGACCCCCAGAAACCGAATTCGAACGCGGTCTTCGCCATTTCGGCGGTCTGCTGCTGCGCATCATGCTGGTGATCACGATTGTCGTGATGGGCACCAACATCCTCCTGCAGCGCCCGCCACTGGATACTTTGCTGTTCGCCATCGCATTGTCGATCGGCATGTCGCCAGAGCTGCTCCCGGCAATTTTGAGCATCACGCTGGCCAAGGGTGCCCAGCGCATGGCCGCCAAAGGGGTGATCGTGCGTCACCTCAATTCAATCGAGAACCTGGGTTCGATGGATGTACTGTGCACTGACAAGACTGGCACTCTGACCCGTGCTTTGGTGGTGCTTGACCGGGCCGTCGACGTCTGGGGTGTCGCAGACGCTCACGTGTTATTGCTGGCCACCCTCAATGCAACGCTACAAACCGGCATGCGCAATGCCATAGATGACGCCATCGCTCTGGCGGGCAAAGACGTCGACGTATGGCCTGGCATCGTCAAGCGCGACGAAATTCCCTATGACTTCGTGCGCAAGCGGTTGAGCATCATCGTGGGTAACGTGCCGCACACGGGATGCCTGATGATCACCAAGGGCGCGGTCGAGACGGTGCTGCAAGTGTGCACGCACGCCCAGTTCCGGGGGCAGACCTGTGCGTTGGGGGCCGCCGAGCTCGCGGCCATCGGAGAACGGTTCGCGCAATGGAGCGAGCAGGGTTATCGCGTATTGGGTATCGCCAGCCGCGCGATGCCGGAGCAGCCGCACTACGGCAAGCAGGATGAGACAGGCCTGACTTTCCTCGGTTTTCTGCTGTTCTTCGATCCGCCGGAGCCCGAGATCAACGACACCCTGACCGCGCTGGAACGCCTGGGCGTGCAGGTGAAGATCATTAGCGGCGACAGCCACCTGGTCACACGTCATGTGGCCCAAGCGGTGGGGCTGCCGGATTTGCAAATGCTCACCGGCGCACAATTGATGCAGATGAAGGACGAGGCACTGATGAGGCTTGCGCCGACAACGACCTTGTTCGCTGAAGTCGATCCCAATCAGAAGGAGCGGATCATCCGAGCGCTCCAGAAAACCGGGCACGTCGTAGGTTATCTGGGGGACGGGATCAACGACGCGCCGGCTCTACAGACGGCGGATATCGGCATTTCCGTGGACCACGCGGCGGACGTCGCGAAACAGGCGGCGGACTTCGTCCTTTTGGAACATGACCTGAACATCGTTCGGGAGGGCATCGAAGAGGGACGTCACACGTTTGCCAATACGCTCAAATACCTCTCGATTGTTTCCAGTGCCAACTTCGGCAACATGGTGAGCATGGCGCTGGCTTCGCTCGTTCTGCCGTTCTTGCCGTTGCTGGCCAAGCAGATTCTGCTGAACAACTTTCTGGCTGACATTCCCTCCATGAGCATTGCCAGCGACAACGTCGATCGCGAGTGGGAGCGAACTCCGCATCGCTGGAACATGATTGATATCCGAAACTTCATGGTGGTCTTCGGGCTGGTCAGTTCGGTGTTCGATATGGCGACCTTCGGAGTGCTGTACTTGATGGTCGGAGTCGCGCCTGAACTGTTTCGCAGCGGCTGGTTCGTCGAGTCGCTGCTGACCCAATTGCTGACGATCTTCATCGTTCGAACTTACAAACCCTTTTACCGCAGCAGACCCGCACGGTTGCTGCTGGTCAGTGCAGTGACCATTGCCGCCGCAACGGTCGCCTTGCCTTATAGCGTCGTCGGCCAGTGGTTTGGTCTGATTCCGCTCCCTGCGCAGTTGCTGCTGGCGGTATGGGCCGTCAGCCTGTTTTATGCAGCAGCGGCTGAGCTCACCAAGCGGGTGTTCTACCACCGCTCAGTCGCTGCGCTTACGCTGACGTCTGGACATACTTCCTCGAGCGGTGCTTGAACCAAGGACAGTTCCTCAATCGTCACGTCGCCACGTGATGCTCAGGAAGAACGTGTCATCGTTATAGTGATAATGCGCCTCTCCCTTGAATGCATCCCTCAGGGCGTGGGCAATACGGCCCGCCAAATGCAGGCCTGTGGTACTGACGACCAGCTCACCGTTTTTCTCTTCGACGCTCATTAATCGTTCTAGGGCGTGCTCGGATTTTTCCAGCTTTTCAGCGTGGTAGACCAAATTGCTGATGGCGTCGCGGTGGACCGCCCAGAACTTACCCGAAAGGGTCACGACACCCGCGGGCATGTGCTCGGCGATGCGCCTGCAGGCGGGGCAGGTGACTTGGCGCGGTGCCTGCGTCAATGCTTCCGGCCGTCGCCATTTCCAATTGCCTGAGTAGTAGAACGCCTCGCATCCAGGGCATATCGCGCTGCCAGTGAAACGTTGTGAGGCGAAGGGGTCATGGAATCTGGTTTTGAACAGCTTGTTTTTCTGGCTGTGCTGATATTTGGTCACAACATCCTCCCAGCCTGCGACGCGCATCTGCCCAGGCTAACAGTTCATTGACCTGAAACGACCGGATTCAGGGAGCGCTCCATTGAAGCACCACAGCCTGCCGGCAGTTTGATTAATGTCAGCTGATGGTGTGAACCATGGGCGGACGCTGGCACCCGCCCGCGAGAAGGTGTTGTCGGGTGCGACTCAGTTGGCCAATGCGGTCAGGGTGACACTGGGGCCAGAATCCAAATCGATTCTCATGCAAAACAAATGGGGCGGTCCGACTGTATGCAATGACGGCGTCATCATCGCTAACAGGATTGATCTGCCTGATCCTGAAGAGAATCTGGGCGCCCAGATTCTGCGCGAGGCCGCTTGGCGCCGGGTGATGCCGTCGGCAACGGCACGAGTACGGCAACAGTGCTGGCTCCTGCGATGCTTGCCGATGCGCTGGAAAAGTCGGCGTCGACGGTGTCGTGAGCATTGAGGAGTCGAAAACCATCGAGACTGTGGTTGAGATCATGGAGGGGATGCGTCTGGATCGCGGCTCTGTCTCCCCCTATTTCGTCACCGATCTGGAAAAAATGCAGGTTGAGCTCGACGAGCCTGATCTGCTGCTTTGCGACCCTAAGGTCGGCATTCTGAAAGACTTGCTAGGTTACTGGACATGACCGCCAAGAGCGGCAGACCGCTGGTGCTCATCGCCGAAGACATAGAAGGCGAAGCATTGAGCACGTTGGTCATCAATCACATTCGCGGGGTTTTGAAAGCGGTGGCGATCAAAGCCCCCGGTTTTGGCGACAGGCGCAGGGAGACGTTGCAGGACATCGCCGTACTGACAGGCGCGACCGTCGCGGCGGATGAGCTGGGTATCAGCCTTGAACAGTTTTCCCTGGACCAGTTGGGTCGGGCTCATCGAGTGATGGTGCAAAAGGACAGTGCATCGCTGATCGGTGGTGCGGGAAGCGATGAGGCGATCAACACCCGCAAGCAACAGATTCGCGCTCAGATCGACAAGACCAGCAGCGAATATGATCGTGAAAAACTACAGGAAAGGCTGGCCAGGCTGGCCGGAGGTGTCGCGGTAATACGCGTCGGTGCGCCCACTGAAGCAGAGATGAAAATCCGCAAGGACGCGTTGGATGATGCGATTTCAGCCACGCGGGCAGCGATTGCCGAAGGCATTGTCGCCGGAGGCGGATTGGCGTTGCTTAAAGCCACGTCGGCAGTCCGGGCGGAACTTGCCGGGCACGAAGGTGATGTGCGCACCGGTCTGCAGATTGTATTGCGAGCACTGGAAACGCCTGCGCGGGTGATTGCAGAAAACTCAGCGGTAGATGGCGGTGTCGTGGTCGCCCGGATGCAGGACGAGCCCGGTAACCAAGGTTTCGATGCAGCGACAAACCAGTACGTCGACATGTTCAAGGCCGGGATCGTGGATCCGGTCAAAGTGGTGCGCATTGCACTTGAAAACGCGGTCTCGGTCGCCAGCGTCGTGCTGCTGACCGAAGGCATCATGACCGAGATTCCCGAACCGGCATCAGAGCCCGCTGAGAACGCGCCCTTCGCGTCATGACGTATTAACGGCGATTGATGCCATGGGGCTTGGGCGAGCTTGATAAGTATCAAATTCAGGTCGCAGCGCATATGGCATGTTGTAATTGTCCTGTGCAGCCCGGGGTTTGGTCTCGGTCAGGATGAGCCGCCATCACTGATCCCGTACCGTCATTGCCAGATTGCGCGAGGTGTCCAATGACCATGTCTGCTTCAAATGAAACGCTCTATGCTGACCGCATTGTTGCAGGTCAAAGCTTGGTCACACTGCTATTGCATTACGCTCATCAACCATCGGTTGTCGTATTGGCACTCCCGCGTGGGGGTGTCCCCGTGGCGTATGAAGTGGCCACTGCGCTGAACGTTCGACTCGACGTGATGCTGGTTCGCAAACTGGGTGTGCCGTCACATGAGGAGTACGCAATGGGCGCGATTGCCAGTGGCGGAGTGAAAATCCTTAATGAAGGTGCGCTGCATGCCTATGAGGTTGGTGCCAGTCAGCTTCAAGAGGTGTTGGACCGTGAGGCTGGGGAGTTGCAGCGCCGTGAGCAGGTCTATCGAGTGGGACGGGCGCCGTTGCAGCTCAAGGACCAGACCGTGATCCTGATCGATGACGGAATGGCCACCGGTGCCACCATGATGGCCGCCGTTCATGCGGTACGGACTTATTCACCTGCGCGCATCGTCGTAGCAGTGCCTGTGGCTGCACTCGAACCTCTTGAGGTGCTCCGCGGGGAGGTCAACGAAGTCATCTGTCCGATGGTGCCGCAATGGCTGATATCCGTGGGTTACTGGTACCAGAATTTCCCTCAAGTCTCCGATCAGGATGTCATTGCGCTGCTCAAGCGCGCATGGATGAGAGAGGCCCAGGCAACTCTTTGAAGGTGTCCATCCGACCGGCTCTCGACTTCGATATCATCGTGCACAGCCTCTTGGCAAAGAGGCTTGCCCGCATGTTCATACGCCAAACGGGTAAAGCTCATTTTCTGGCTCCATATGCTGGGATTCAGGAAGGGGCAGGGCGGTTACCGACCGCGTCTGTTCAAACCAGATCATTGCGTCGAACTGATCCGCCAACACCGACTCAAAGTAGTGGCTCATGCGTTCGGTGTCGGGGCGGTAGATGACCCCGATGGCGCGGGCGAGCAGCGGGATGCAAAGGCTCTCACGCAGCGCGTTTCGGCCCGGGTTGCGCCAGTCGGTAAGAGATGCGGCGACGCCGGCTTTGAGAAATTGGTGTTCCCAGCTGTCTGGTCGGGACGCAAGAACGTCTTTGATCTGCATTTCGCCATCCCAGTCATCGGCGGCGGCGACTTGACCGCGGTCTGTCGCCATGCCAATGAGCACGACATCCCTGCCAAAGGCTTGGCGGGCCAGTTGACCTATATTGAACTGCCCCTTCCATCCCATCTCGGTTGCACCCGCGTTGCCGATATGGGAATTGTGAGCCCAGACCACAGCCCTGGCGTCGGATCCGCGGTGTTCCAATAGTGCACGCAGTGTGTCGAACATGTGCCTGTCACGCAGATTCCACGAGGTCGTGGACCCTCGGTAGATCGCTCGGTAGTACTGCTCAGCGGCCATCACCACCCGCGCATTTTGCGTCGCATTGAAGAGCACTTCGTCGTTCTGAACGAGTCCCGTCAGTTGCTCTGCCAGCATGACATTGAGCTGCTCGACGACGCCTTCTTCACAGGGCATTACCCCGTCACGCTCGACGAAATGGCCATACAGCGAAGGGTCATCCTGCCACGGTGTCAGACAGCCATAGCGGCGTCTCGCTTCGCCGGCCTGCTTCGCGTCGACACGATCAAGATAGCTCAGCACCTCATGTATGGAATTGCGTAAGCTGTAGACATCCAACCCGCGGAATTCGACGCGAAGGCTGGGCTGCAGTGAGTGATTGTAGTCATGCAGCCAGTGGGTAAATGCCTTCACTTCACTGTTACGCCACATCCAGGTCGGGAACCGGCTGAAGATGTGGCGCTTCCAAGCCGAGTGCGCTAGATCTCGGACGTATTGATCGACGTGGCCGGCGTCCGGCCAGTCCGCCTCTGCAGCGACGATATTGAACCCGTGCCGTTCAATCAGCCGTCGCGTGATCGCAGCGCGGGCGAGATAGAAATCGCGAGTGCCGTGGGTCGCCTCGCCAATCATTACAACCCGCGAGTCGGCATAGCGGTCGAACAACTGGCCGAATTCAGGTGTGTCTATCTCCGGCAGCGGTTCAGCGTATTGGCGTAGCAAAGGTGGCAGATGAGCTACGTCGATGGACGGTTGCTTGCCATGGAGTGTTTCCAGCCATTGATGGGAGGTCATGTTCATGAACGTTATCCCCTTGAGGTGGGTCGTTCTCAGCAGCGTTACGCGCTATGCCGGGTGCTCCGGCACGGGGCCGATCGGTTCGCGGCACATTGATTGACCCCATGCCTCATGGGGACTGCTGACTTATTCCACTGCGACTTCGTGGGTGATTGGTTGAGGTTTGTCAATAAACCAGACCATTCAGGGGTAGAGGATTCTTCAGGCTTATCGAGAAGAGCTCATCCATGGCGCAGCTACACGGTGTTTTATACCCAAAGTATTCTGGCAACGATGTCATTGCGGTTCACTTCGACGAGATGGCTGACCTGCTGGCGCTTCAGGGTGCCAATCCCTTCAGAATTCGCGCGTATCGTAATGCAGCAAGTACCGTGCGAAGGACGAACATCGATTTGGCGCAGGTTATCGCCTGCGGAAAACCGCTGCCCAAATTGCAGGGTGTTGGTGATGATCTGGCCAGCAAGATCAGGGAAATCGTCACCACCGGAGACTGCGCTCTCCGTCAACGCTTGCGTGCCACGGTGCCGTCGGGGATGGTCGAATTGTTATCCATCGCAGGTCTTGGCCCTAAGCGAGTCGGCCGCCTTTATCAGGAACTGGGCGTCGAGAACATTCAGCAGTTGTGCCAAGCCGCTCAACAGGGCCGCATTCGCCAGTTGACCGGTTTTGGCCGGAAGATAGAGGCACAATTGTTGAATTCAGCGCTGAGGGGACTCAATAAGCATCGGCGCTTTCCGCTGGCTGACGTCGCTCCGCTGGCTCAGGGGTTGATTCGAGAAATTGCCCGCATTCCGGGCGTCGAGCAAGCCACTGTCGCAGGAAGTCTGCGACGCATGCGCGACACGGTTGGCGACATCGATATCCTGGTGGCTGCTGGGCCGGAGGTAGGTGTCATCGCACGGTTCATTCAGCTTGAGACGGTATCCACTGTACTGACGAAGGGGCATACCCGGGCAAGTGTTTTGCTCAGATCGGGCTTGCAGGTTGATCTGCGCGTCATCAACCCGGACGTTTACGGGGCCGCGCTCGTGTATTTCACCGGCAGCAAGTTGCACAATATTGCGCTCAGGAAAATGGCGCACAAAGCCGGTCTTAAACTCAGTGAGTACGGCCTGTTCGGGGCCCACGAAACCTTCACGTGCCGTGGCGAAGCCGACGTTTATCGAGCGCTGAAGTTGCCCTGGATTGCGCCCGAATTACGAGAGGACCGGGGTGAAATACAGGCCGCGCTGGCTGGCCAATTACCCAGGCTGGTCGAACGGGGTGACCTCAAAGGTGACCTGCACGTCCATACGCTGGACTCGGATGGTCTTAACAGTATCGAAGAAATGGCGTTGGCCGCGCGAAAATCGGGGTTGGAGTATCTTGCGATCACGGACCATTTCCATTCGCTTCAGATGGCCCACGGTCTGAGCCGTGAGCGTCTGCTCCAACAGATCGATCAGATAGATGCCCTTAACGCGCGTATGGGCGGAGTCACACTGCTCAAAGGCATTGAGGTCGATATTCTCGAGGACGGTAGTCTGGGCCTGCCTGATGATGTCCTGAGTCGCCTGGATGTGGTGATAGGAGCCGTTCACACCCATTTCAACCTGTCACGGAGCAAACAGACGGCGCGCTATTTGAAGGCTATTGAACATCCTTATTTCTCTATCCTTGCACACCCGCTTTGCCGGCTCATCAACAAGCGCGAGCCGGTAGACCTGGATCTGGACGCAGTTATCAGGGCCGCTGCTGCTCGTGGCTGTAGTCTTGAACTCAATGCACAACCTGAGCGGATGGATCTTTTTGATATCCATTGCCAGCACGCAAAAAGTGAAGGTGTACTCATCAGCGTCAGCTCCGATGCACGTGGTGTGGCTGATTTCTCCAATTTGTACTTTGGAGTGGCCCAAGCCCGAAGGGGCTGGCTGCGAGGCCAGGACGTACTCAACACACGTCCCGTCTGCGCCATCAAGTCTCTTCAGTGCGGAGTATGACCAATATCAAGTTTTGAGCTGCACATCAGCGCAAACTGATCATTCCCAAGCAGAGAATGCGAAGGCAAGGAGGTCAGTATGAGCCTGATGAAGGCCGCTGTGTTCGTTGAAAAAAATCGCATTGTCCTAGAAGACAAACCCATTCCTGACGTCGGACCGCTCGACGCCCTTGTACGCATTACCACGACAACACTGTGCGGCACCGATCTGCATATCCTCAAGGGCGAGTACCCGGTCGTGCCTGGGCTGATCGTCGGTCATGAACCTGTCGGGGTGATCGAGCGTCTGGGCAGTCAGGTCAAAGGCTTCGCAGAAGGGCAACGTGTGATCGCAGGGGCCATTACACCCAGCGGACACAGTTACGCCTGTCTCTGCGGTTGCGGGGCGCAGGATGGTCCAGCAACGCGACACGGCTTCAAGGCGGCGGGGGGCTGGAAGCTCGGCAACACGATCGATGGATGCCAGGCCGAATACGTGCGGATTCCAGATGCCATGGCCAATCTTTGTGCCATACCGGACACGTTGAGCGATGAGCAAGTGCTGATGTGTCCGGACATCATGTCTACGGGTTTTTCCGGTGCCGAGCGCGGTGAAATTGCCATTGGCGATACGGTGGCGGTCTTCGCCTTAGGTCCTATCGGGCTATGTGCAGTCGCGGGTGCGCGGTTGAGAGGGGCGTCGCGCATCATCGGCATCGACACCGTCACCGAGCGTCTCAAAGTGGCGCGAAAAATGGGCGCGACCGATGTGATCGATTTCAAGACCGCAGATGTGGTCGAGCAGGTGTTGGCACTGACCGATGGTCGGGGCGTCGATGTGTCGATTGAAGCGTTGGGTACGCAGACCACGTTCCAGTGGGCGCTGCAGACACTGCGGCCAGGCGGACGGCTGTCTAGCCTGGGCGTATATTCCCAGGATCTGAATATTCCCCTCGGCGGGTTTGCTGCGGGGCTGGGGGATTACAGCATCGTCAGCACCCTCTGCCCCGGTGGCAAGGAGCGTATGCGCCGTCTGATGACTGTTGTCGCAGCGGGCTCCGTCGACCTGGCCCCTCTGGTTACCCACCGTTTCAAACTCGATCAGATCGAAGCAGCGTATGAGCTCTTCGCCCACCAGCGGGACGGGGTGATCAAGGTGGCTATTTCGCCTTGAACGATCAGGCGCCCGTCCTGCGGATAAGGGCAGGGCTGACGCCATTCGCGTTCACAGGCTTTGGTTTCGATGAGTTTCCACTGCTGTCTCGTGAAGGGCGACTTGGCCCGCTTTGTGAGAAGGCTTATGGCGCTCCAGCGTTCAATCTGCACAAGCGGTTCACTGAGCAACGTGGCTCAAGCGTGTTGTATCAGTTCCCCCAATACCGCAAGACAGTGCAGGCATTGGAGAAACGGACATCGATCAGACAGACCTGCGAACCAGCGAGATCCTGACTTCACCAAGGAGCATGATCATGAGCCAGTATCAACGATTGTTGTTGGTCATTAACCCAGATTTGCGCCATTCCCCGGCGATCCTACATGCTGCGGCGCTGGCCAGGGTATGCGCTGCAACTCTGCACATCACAGCCTTTGCATTACGCTCGAGCATGCTGGCGTTGCTTGAAAAGGAGGAGCGGGAAAAACTCCTCAAGACCTATCTTGAGGACCATCAGCGCTGGCTCGACATCCAGGTGAAGCGCCTGCTTGATCGTGGTCTATCGGTCACCGCTGAGCTCATCTGTGCCGAAGACCTGCCGCACGATTTGCTTGATTACGTGAAAGAGCAAAATCCCGATCTCCTGATCAAGGACGTCGAGTATGAATCCATGCTCAAGCGGGCCTTTTTCACCCCGCTGGATTGGCGTCTGCTGCGCCACAGTTCCGTCCCTGTGTATCTGCTGGGTGGCTGGGAACATGCTTTGCCGCGCAAAATCGTGGCTGCGGTAGATATTTCCAGTGCCACCTCAACCGATGAGGAGCTGAATGATCGCATCATTCGACACGCCTTGAGCCTGGCGGTGCAATGCGCCGCCGATTTGCACCTGTTGTATGCATGCGAGCGCTTCGTGGGGTATCTGGCTGATGTCTATGCCTTAGGTTTTGGTGATCTGATGGGGGCGTTGCACAGGGCTGAGGAACGAGCGCTCCGCGATCTGGGCGACCGCCATGGCATCGCTGCGGATCATGTGCATTTTGTGGCCGGCCCCGCTGTTTCCGTATTGAGCCAGTTCGCCGTACAGCGTGAGGTCGACATGGTCGTGATGGGGCGCGTCCGGCCCAAGGGACTTGAAAAGTGGCTGGGCAGCACGACCGAGCATGTCTTGTACCAAGTGTCCTGTGACGTGGTCGCGGTTTGACAGTACGCCTTTTGGGACAGTCGATATTCGCGGGTGAATCGGTAGGTCCCATCGTGCCGGAGATCTGCTGATCTGCCGCATTGGCTGGGGACTGTGCAGGTCGAGCGCTGCCTGTATTCTGCGGTGAACCTCGCGCTGACGTTATTCTCTGATCCATATCAAGCGTGCCAAGTCGAGCTTGGAAACAATATATCCAGTGCCTCGGCGCGGCGAGTGCTGAGGATCATCCCGTCAGGAGGTGCGAGATGGCCGAGATCGAACGCTTGTTACTCATTGCTCCACCACGGATGAACCGCACGCCAGCCTTCGACCGCGCAGCTGCGTTGGCAAAAGTCAAATCGGCTTCTCTTCATATAGTGGCGTTCGACTACGTCGAAGGCGTCGCTAAAGCTGCGCTCGCCAACGATGAGGCGATCCATGTCATGCGCGAGGGTTACATGGACAGGCATCGTCACTGGCTGGAGATGCAAGCCGATGGCATCAGACACCTGGGGGTGCAAGTCACGACAGAAGTGGTCTGGGTGGCTAAGCCATTCGACGAGATACTCGCGCATGTCCGAGGTATCAATCCGACCTTGGTGATCAAAGATCTGCACCACGAGTCGTGGCTGTCACGCGCCTTCTTTACCTCGTTGGACAGACGATTGCTGCATGATTGCCCGGTCGCGGTGCATTTGGTCGCCAGCGTGCGGCATGGCATTCCACGCAAGATTCTGGCCGCCGTGGACCTGTTTCGGGTCGACGATCATTTCGCACACCTGAACGATCAGATCATCATCACAGCTCTGCGCCTTGCCGAGCAGTGCGATGCTCAGTTGCACCTGCTGCATGCCTACGATTTGTCCTATATCCACTCCCTCGATGGAGGTTCCGGATATCGGAACGCGGTCATGGATGAGTTATATGAGAACCAGCAACGGGCGTTTAGCTTTTTCGCCGACCTTTTCGGCGTACCGGCAGAGTGCAGGCACCTTGTCACCGGAAATCCTGTGCAGGTGATCGAGTCGTTCATGAACGACCACGACATCGACGTCGTCGTTATGGGCACCGCACACCGTGATTGGATGAACCGATTACTGGGCAGTACCACTGCACACCTGGTCAACCATTTACCCAGCAGCCTGCTCACCGTTATCCCGCGAGCTGACGAAACGCCACGCGCGCAGGTATGAGCCGGCTGGAGCCGAACATCGAGCAGAAACATTCGGAGGCTTCGTATGTACGCCATGTTGCTGCGCGCCCCTGGGACCCCGCTGGTGTACACCCGATTGCCTGACCGGCTGCCCGGCAATGATCAGGTTTTGATCGAAGTGGGTGCTTGCGGCGTTTGCCGAACGGATTTGCACGTCGTTGATGGCGAACTTGCGCATCCCCATCTGCCGCTGATTCCAGGGCATGAAATTGTTGGGCGCATCACAGCGCTGGGTAGAGGCGCCAATGGGTTGGCTCTCGGCCAGCGCGTCGGCGTGCCCTGGCTGGGACTGACATGTGGCGCGTGTGCCTATTGTCTGAGCGGGCACGAGAATCTGTGCGACCGTCCGGGCTTCACCGGTTACACCCTCGATGGGGGATTTGCCACGGCGGTCGTTGCCCATCAGCGCTATGTCTTCCCTCTCGGAGAGCGCGGCTCGGACGAGTCCCTTGCGCCACTGCTGTGCGCGGGGCTGATCGGCTGGCGAGCGCTGAGCATGGCAGGCCACGGCAGACGCCTGGGGTTGTATGGCTTCGGCGCCGCGGCTCACATCATCATTCAAGTGGCGATCGCGCAGGGAAGGGAGGTCTTCGCCTTTACCCGCCCAGGTGACGTGGCGGCGTGCACGTTCGCCCGACAATTGGGGGCGATCTGGGCAGGCGGTTCGGATGAACACGGGCCGGAGCCGCTGGATGCGGCGATCATCTTCGCGCCTGTCGGCGCATTGGTTCCCGTGGCGCTGAGGGCTGTGCGCAAAGGTGGGCGGGTGGTATGCGCAGGCATACACATGAGCGACATTCCAGCCTTTGCCTATCGCTTGCTGTGGGAGGAGCGTTCGCTGCTGTCGGTCGCGAATCTCACCCGAGAAGACGGCGTGACGTTCTTGCAGTATGCCGCATCGATGGACATTGCCACTCACACCCGACCCTATCCCTTGCAGCAGGCTAACCAGGCCCTCGACGATCTACGCAATGGCAATCTGCAGGGCGCTGCGGTGCTGATTCCTTAACCGGAGGAACACCTGTGAGTCGTGCCGGCAACATGCACAGTAGGTCATTTCTTCCAATACTTCTGCATTTCGATGAAAAGGAAGGAGGCCGTCCAAGTGATCAGCACGAGGCCGGTCAAGGCTTCCAGTCCCGTCAAAAACTTCAGCGGGCCGATGGGAGTTATGTCGCCAAAACCGATGGTCGTGAAGGTGGTGAAAGAAAAGTACACCGAGTCCAGAAAGCTGCCGTCATGGTTGCCCGTCAGCTTGCCCATGCTGTCGGAAGCGTTCATCAGGTAATAGCCCAATGCGAATATCCACACTTCGATGGCATGGGCCACCAGGGCGCCCAATACACCGAACACCACTCTGAATCGGTGCCAGATGTTTAGCGCCGGCATCAACAGGTTCAATCGCAGCAGGCACTCGTAGTGAACGAAGACGGCGCTGGTGATGATCAAAAAGTTGATGAAGGTGGCGAAGATCATGACATGTTCTCCCGGACCTCATCAGTCTGCGATGGGGCGAGGCCACAAACGTTGACGCAGATCATCCGGCCGACTGCCTGCCTTGCATGGGGAAATTATGATCTGCATCAATTCCACGCCCGAGCCAATCTCCACACTGATCATGAATGCGCCGCCGACGGCTTTGCACGGCGGTGTCAGGTTCTAACCTACGTCTGAGGTTGCCATGAACGAGTCGCCCCGTTTGTTGCTAATCGCGTCATCCCGCATGGAGCGCACTGCTGCCTTCGAACGGGCAGTCGCGTTGGCTCGCGCTGGTGGCATGAGCCTGCAGATCGTTGCGCTGGACTACATACGGCTGCTGGAGCTGTTGGGACTGTTTAGCCAGGACACCGTCCCCACCTTGCGTGACGGTTATCTGCAGACCCATCGGCGCTGGCTGGAGCAAGAGGCAGCCTTCGAGCGCGAGCAGGGCCTGGACTGCAGCGTGGAAGTGATCTGGAGTCATCCCACCTATCAGGAAATCATTGACTGCGTCAGGAGACTGCAGCCGGCCATGCTGATCAAGGATGTGCACCATGAGTCGACGTTGAAACGGCTGTTCTCAACGCCCCTGGACTGGCACCTGATCCGCGATTGCAAGTGTCCGCTGCAGTTCGTGAGCCCTGGCCCGCATCGCTTGCCTCTGAAAATCCTTGCCGCGGTCAACCTGTATCGCAGCGAGGACATTGATTTGCGTCTGAACGATCAGATCTTGAGCGCCGCGAGTTCCCTTGCTGCGATGTGCCAGGCCAGTCTGCACGTGATTTATGTCTATGACTGGGCGACCATTTACGCTGCGGGCATGCCTTGGCTGGGCTCGATGCCGATCGAAACCGGTTTTCGCGAAGCGCTGGCGGACGCCCACGAGGAATCGTTCAATCTGCTGTGCGACGGCCATGGGATAGACAGCCGCCACCGGCATTTCATCTCTGGCACGCCATTGAGTGTGGTGGACGGCTTCGCCCGCCAGGACGGTTTCGATTTGTTGGTCATGGGTACTCTCGGCCGCCACGACCGCGTGCGCAGCATGGGCGACACCGCTGAGGTGCTGCTGGGACATGCACCCTGCAGCATGTTGATTGTCAAGTCTCCGGAAAGTCCTGCCAGCATCAACCTCGTTTAGCGTCCCGCGCACACCCGTTGACCATAGCACGCAGTTTCTCAATATCGAGGATCTCTACCGCTCTGCCGGAAACTCTGACAACGCCCTTGTCGCGCAAATAGGCGATGGCTCTGCAGATAGTCTCCAGACGTAAACCAAGATAGGAGCCGATGTCCTCGCGGGTCATGCGTAGTACAAAGGCCGTCGGAGAATAACCACGCGTAAACATGCGCGTGGAGAGATTAAGCAAGAACGCAGCAAGTCGCTCCTCGGCGTTGAGATTGCCCATGAGCAACAACATTTCATGGTCGCGAACAATCTCGCGGCTCAGGATACGGTTAAGGTTATGTTGTAAAGAAGGAAGTTCGCGGGCGAGCTTCTCAAGTTGATTGAATTGAATCGGACATACTTCGCTGTCCTCCAGTGCGATTGCATCGCACACATGCACGTTGTCACTGATACCGTCGACACCCAACAACTCTCCGCCCATATAAAAGCCGGTGAGCTGTTCACGACCGTCTTCCGACGAAAGCGTGGTTTTAAAGAAGCCGAAACGCACGGCGTACAAGGCGCGCAGGGGGTCTCCAGCATGAAACAACGCCGCCCCCTTTCGGACGCGAACTCGCTGCGGAACGATTTTGGACAAGCGTTCGCTGTCTTCGCTGGTCATGCCCACTGATAAGCAAAGCTCTCGGACGCCACAACTCGAGCAGGTGGTTTTCGATAGGGGTCGTAGAGCAGACATCACTCGTCCTCCTGGGTATTGGATCAGAAATCCAGCATAGGACCGGTCCTTCTTACCGTAAAGATAAGGTGCAGTTTTTACGGATAGGTGGTGGCTGCAGCAAGTGAAAAGGGAGGATACGGCGCGGAACTGTATACCACGTCATCAACTTAGATCCGTTTGAAGTGCGGTGTACGCACGTTTGGATATCTAGGCTGCTCGCTTCGTTCGGTCAACTGCGCTGATTATTCTCCGCAGTCGGATGTTCCCCACCTGAAAAGCCAAATTGTTAATTCAGTGTTACACCGTCACGGTTTGATTTAAGTCAAACAGCCTGCTCGGGCTCGGATAATAGTATGGCCTGCCTTGAAAAATCGCCGGGACGATAACAGTCCAGGCTTAACCCGAGTGGGGAGGTACTTCCATGTCCGCTGCTGAACGTCTCATGCTGATTGCTCCGTCATCCAGTCGTAAAACGTCTGCATTCGACCGTGCCGCTGCCTTGGCGCAGGCGATGGATGTGCCACTGCACATCGTCGCATTTGGTCAGTCCGATGGACTGGCCACTGCCAGTCTGGTCAACGAAAGCGTGCTCGCTCTGTTGCGGCAAGCTTGGCTGGACCGACAACATCAATGGCTTGAAAACGAGGCGAGATCGATTCGTGCTTCGGGTGTCACCGTCACAACGGAGTTCGTCTGGGCCAACCAACTCCTGAACGAAATCCTCACCCATATCCGCGAGTTGAACCCTTCCATGGTAATAAAAGACCTGGAGCATCAGTCCTGGCTCACGCGCGCAATATTCACGTCGCTCGACCTCCGGTTGCTTGCCGATTGTCCGACACCGTTGCACCTCGTGGCGGAAGTGACCCATCCGAAACCGCAAAAAATTCTGGCAGCGGTCGATCCATTTCGTCCCCATGAACAATTCGATGACATCAATGGCGCGATCATCCGTGCTGCTGAACAACTGGCGGCCCAGTGCGAGGCCGAATTACACATGCTCTATGCCTACGATCTCTCGTACGCATTCGCCTCTCAAGGTTACAAAGGGTTTTCGTCGAGCCTGGCCGAGACGTTGTACGCGGAACAAGAACAGGCAATGGAACAACTGGCGCAACGATTCGGCGTGCCTTGGGAGCGCAGGCACCTCATGACGGGCCGCCCGGCGCGCTGCATAGAAGACTTCGCCCAGGCCGAAGGTATTGATGTCGTTGTGATGGGGACCGTGCATCGCGATGACGTCACCCGATTGCTCGGCAGCACGACCGAGCAAGTGGCGGCGCACATGCGCTGCAGCGTGCTGACGGTCAATCCTCGCCAGCAGGGCGCCTGACCAACACAGATATTACGCGCTGCCTACAGGAGGCGGCGCGTAGGGTCCGGGCCTCAGTGCAGTTTCAGGCGGTAAACCACCTGGGTCGCGTCAAGGGGGTCCTTGTGGCATTCGAATCCCAGACAGTCGGCCAGCCGACGCATGTGTGCATTGGCAGCTGAATCTATCGAGATCATGCACTCGAAGCCATTGGCTTTGGCCGCGTCGATCAAGTGGTCCATCAAGCGTTTCCCGAGTCCTTTGTTTTGCCAACGGTCTGCGACCACCACTGCCGATTCACAAGTGCGGTCACCGGGTGCGGCGGCATAACGGGCCACGCCGATCTCCTGTAACTGACCGCCTTCCATGAACAGCGCGATGTACGCCATACGTTGGTGATAATCGACGTCCATCAATTGATTCAACATCGAATCGCTGGGCTCTTTGATCGTGCCCAGAAACCGGAAATGCCGAGATTCGGGAGACAGGCCCTTGATGAAGGCGAACTCTCGGTCCCGATCTTTCGCCTCAAGCGGCCTGATCAACACGTGACTGCCGTCGTTCAACGGGTCGATCCAATGCCGACTGTTGATGTCGGTTGTGCCAACTTGCTCGGCGGCGGATTTGGCGGACGTTGCGCTCATGATGAAGCCCTCACGGTCGGGAGAAACACAGACTCGCTGATTGTCTGTTTACCCCTTCCCCGAGGGCGATTTCTGATCCAGATCAATACCTTCACGGTTTCGCACTGCAGACTGACCACTGGTTGGCTCGTCTGCACAAGCGTGATCGATCCGGGCCGCTCAGGAGCCGGACATTAGAGCGGGAGCGTGGAATGTCGCAAACGTCGAGGCGTGCACTGCTGGTCTTGAATGCCGGATCCTCGGGGTTCAAGTTTTCGCTATACCCCATCACGGTCAGTCGCTGGTCCGGTCCTCAGTGTTTGGGAAACGGCACCTTCACGCGCAAACGGGACCACGATCATCTGACCTTCGGCGCTCCAGACAGTGAGCTGCGGCAAGTAGCGGTATGGCCTGTCGATGATGCGTCATCGTCCCACGCCGACCTGTCGCGGCTCATGTCATGGATCGAGGCTCAACATGGCTGGGACATAGTGGCTGCGGTCCATCGAGTCGTGCACGGCGGCGACCGCCAGGACACTGCATTGCGTATCGATCCCGAAGTCATGGCGGATCTGCGAGCACTGACGCCGCTCGCACCCTTGCATCAAGCGCAATGCCTGGCGCCGGTTGCCTGGTTGAGCGAAAGGCATCCGGACCTAGCGCAATACGCCTGTTTCGATACGGCTTTTCATCACACCCTAGACCCTCTGGAGAGATCGTTCGGGCTGCCGCAGTCGTTCACCAACCAGGGTTTGCGTCGCTACGGATTTCACGGTCTGTCCTACGAATACATTGCCAGTGTGTTGCCGCAATACGACCCTCGGGCTGCCGCTGGGCGCACGATCGTTGCGCATCTAGGCAGCGGCGCCAGTCTGTGCGGCATGATCAACCGAGTCAGCCGGGCCACGACCATGGGCTTCTCGACCCTCGACGGCGCGCTGATGGCGACGCGTCCTGGTCGCATTGATCCCGGAATCTTGCTGTATCTGATGCGCGAAAAAGGTATGAGCGTCGCCGCGCTCGAACGACTGCTCTATGACCGGTGCGGGTTGTTGGGAGTGTCGGGCGGAATCTCCGGTGACGTACGGGAGCTGCTTGCCAGCGAGGCTTGCGAGGCGAGAGCGGCCATTGATTTATTTATCCGCAGCGTGGTGCGCGAGATCGGCATGCTGGCTGCGGTCCTCGGTGGCGTCGACGCTTTGGTGTTCACAGGCGGGGTAGGTGAGCATGCCACCCAGGTCCGGCAGGGGATTCTGGAGGGATGTCGATGGCTGGGCTTGCAACCGGACCGGGGGGAGCGCAGGGGCCCCAGTCGCCCATCCTCTCAGGCCAATGGCGTCAACGCCTGGGTTATTGCCACTGACGAAAATCTGGTCATGGCTCGCCATGCGCTTAAGCTCATCAGCCACCCGGCCTGAAGTGTGCGCGAGATGGTGGACAGCGCGATCGGTACCGCGTCGCTCTATTTACGGAGGTCTCATGTATCGTTTCAACCCTCAGCTGTCCACGGTCGATGTTTCAGCGAATGTCCCTTCGCCTCAGGCCGAGCCTTGCACGGGCGGCCCGCTGTCGGCGCAGCTTCTGGCTGGCATGCACCGCTACTGGAGTGCTGCGAACTATTTATGCGTCGGGCAGATTTTCTTATGCGCCAATCCACTGTTGCGTCGGCCTCTGCGGGCGGACGACATCAAACCACGTCTGCTCGGCCACTGGGGCACTTCAGTGGGCCAGACGTTCATCTACGTCCATCTGAACCGTTTGATCAGCGAGCGAAGGGTTTCGACACTGTTCATTTCTGGCCCGGGACATGGTGGCCCGGCGATGAACGCCTGTGCCTGGCTCGAGGGCACGTACAGCGAGATGCATCCGCACGTTACGGCAGACGAAGCTGGCCTGCTCAGGTTGTTTCGCAGTTTCTCGACGCCGGGCGGCGTACCCAGCCACTGCGGGCCACACACGCCCAACTCGTTGCATGAAGGCGGCGAATTGGGCTATTCGCTTGTACACGCTTTCGGTGCCGCGTTCGACAATCCCGAGCTGCTGGTGGCTTGCGTCATCGGCGATGGCGAGTCGGAAACAGCGCCGCTTGAGGGCAGTTGGAAGAGTATTCATTTCCTCGATCCCCGTCGCGACGGCGCAGTGCTGCCGATTCTTCACCTCAATGGCTACAAGATTTCCGGCCCGACGGTGGAGGCTCGGTGTTCGGATGAAGACCTCGTAAGTCTGTATCGTGGGCGCGGCTATCTGCCGATCATCGTGGCAGGGGACGACTTGCCGGGAATGCACCAGCGTTTTGCTTTGGCGCTGAACACCAGTTATGACCGCATTGTGCAAATACAGCGCCAGGCGAGGGAGCAGGGGGGCGAGGTGCGGCCTCGCTGGCCGATGATCATCTTGCGCAGCCCCAAGGGCTGGACGGGGCCGAAGATAGTCGATGGACTGCCGGTGGAGGGCACGTTCCGGGCACATCAGGTACCTCTGGCCAACGTTACCGGTAACCCTCGACACTTGCAGCAGTTAGACGACTGGCTGCGCAGTTACGAGCCGCAAACCTTGTTCGATGCCGACGGCCGTTTGTGTGCCGACCTGCAAGCGCTGAATCCGCCAGGCGCGTTGCGCATGGGCGCAACGCCTTATGTGAACGGCGGTCGTCGCCTGACAGCGCTCGACCTTCCCGATCTCGCGAATTACGGACTGCAGGTGCCAGCGCCTGGGCAGGTTATGGCTGAGGCACCGCGCAAACTGGGTGAATACCTGCGGGACGTAATGCGTTACAACCCGGACAATTTTAGGGTGTTCGGCCCGGATGAAACCAACTCCAATCGCCTCAACGCCGTGTTTGCTGCCAGCGATCGGACCGCTCCAGGCCCCTGCCTTGAAGTCGACGATCACCTGGCGCCCGACGGCAGGGTAATGGAAGTCCTCAGCGAGCACCTTTGCGAAGGGTGGCTGGAAGGGTATCTGCTGACCGGGCGGCATGGCATGTGGTCAACCTATGAAGCCTTCGCCCAAACGGTGGACTCGATGGTGACCCAACACGCCAAGTGGCTGCAGCAAAGCCAGGCGTTCGCCTGGCGACGTCCGCTGGCGTCTTTGAACATTCTTCTGACCAGTCACGCCTGGCGTAACGACCATAATGGCTTCAGCCATCAATCCACCGGGTTTGTCGATAACGTGCTGCAGCGGCGCGCTGACGTGGTTCGGGTGTATTACCCGCCGGATTCAAACTGCCTGGTCAACGTATTCGAGCACTGCCTGCGCAGCCGCAATTACGTCAATGTCGTGACATGCGGCAAGCAGCCGGACTTCCAATGGCTCAGCCCTGAAGCGGCCCGTGAGCATTGCTCCCGAGGCGCCTCGATCTGGTCATTCGCGAGCAACGACCACGATGACCGACCCGATATCGTACTGGCGTGCGCAGGCGACGTGCCTACGACCGAGATCGTCGCTGCAAGCTGGCTGTTGCAGAAGTACGTGCCCCAGATACGCGTACGTCTGGTGAATGTGGTTGATCTTGGCGTACTCAGCACACCTGAAGCGCGCCCCCATGGTTTCGATCAGCCGTCGTTCGAGGCGTTGTTTACCGCTGACGCCCCGGTCATGTTTGCCTTTCATGGCTCCACTTGGGTGATTCATTCCATGGTTCACGGCAGGGCCAACGAGGCGCGCTTTCACGTCCGCGGCTTCAGCGACCGAGGCACCACCACAACGCCTTTCGATATGGTGGTGCTTAACAACATGAGCCGCTATCAACTGGCCCTGGATGCCTTGTCCCATGTGCCCCGGCTGAGGGAGCAAAGCGTTGATGCAGTCGATCTTTTTCGCAGCCAATTGACTCGTCATCACGAATGGATTCGCGAGCACTTCACAGACCTGCCCGAAATACGCCATTGGCAGTGGACGGTGGACTTCAGCGAGTGCCTGCAAGGGGCATCGATGGCGCATGAGCATGCACACAGGCAACCTTTTACCGATGACTGAGGCCGTTTATGTCCTTTTCAACGGGGTCAGTCCGACAAAGCGCGGCATCGCGCTTTCCGAAGGATGTAAGTGGGCGGCAGGCATCGCCGCCCTGGCCTTCGCTGGATGTCGAGCAAGTTGCCGAGTCTTTGAAAACCGACCAGCTCAAGGGATTGAGCGCGGAAGAGGCCGGACGGCGACTGAGCACCATAGGATTCAATAGTCTGCCGGTCGCGCGCGGGCGTTCGATCCTGCTGACGCTGCTTGACCAGTTCAAAAGTGTCATCGTCCTGCTGCTATCCGTCGCCGCAGGTTTGGCCTACGGGATGGGGGAAGGCGCCGAGGCCGTTATGATCATGGCAGTCGTCGCTCTGAATGCAGCGATCGGTTTTTTTACCGAATGGAAAGCCGAGCAGAGTGTGATCAGTCTCCAGTCTCAGGAACCCGCCGTTTGTGACGTGATTCGCGATGGCATCCAGCAAGGCATTTCTGCCCATCTGCTGGTGCCCGGCGACCTGCTTGTGTTGAGCGCGGGCAACAAGATCGCTGCTGACGGTCGGATAGTCCAATCTCGCGATCTGCAGGTCAACGAATCTGCGCTGACTGGCGAATCGGTAGCGGTCATGAAAACGGCCGAATCGATGCCTCAACCTTGTCCTCCGATGGCTGAGGCTCAGAATATGGCGTTCATGGGCACGGTCGTTGTCAGTGGGCGCGGCCTGATGCTCGCGACCTCGACGGGCAAGCGAAGCCGGATGGGCGACATCGGAACGATGGTCGCGCAGGTCCACAAACAGCCCAGCCCGATGACGAAAAAGCTCGAACAGTTGGGTAACGTGCTCACGGTGCTCGTTGTCGTGTTATGCGTGATCATGGTCATCGCGGGGTTATTCAAAGGCCTGCCGCTGATTGACATGCTTCAAGTGGCAATCTCGTTGGCGATCGCGGCCGTTCCGGAGGGCCTGCTTGCCGTCTCAACCATGACGCTGGCCTTGGGCATGCTGCGCATGGCGAGAAGCGGGGCGATCATACGCCACCTCAGTGCAGTGGAGACGTTAGGGTCGACGACGATCATATGCACCGACAAAACCGGAACGCTGACGCGAAACGAAATGACAGTCGAGACTCTGATCGTCGGCGAGCGCTGCTGGAAAATTACCGGAGCTGGCTACGACAGTGAAGGCACATTTTACAGTGAGGGGGTTGTGCAAGACGTCCGCCGGGACTTGGCCGTCCTTGACTTGCTCCGTTCGGCTGCGTTGTGCAATGACGCCATGGTCGATCATCGCGATGGCCGGAATGTCATCCGTGGCGATCCCATGGAAGCGGCACTGCTGGTGCTGGCGGAAAAAGGCGGCTTCGAGGTGAAGGCCCTCCAGTCGGAGTACCCACGGTGGGCCGAGTCGCCGTTTTCCACGGCCTCAAAATCCATGAAAACCGTGCACCGCTCCAACGACGGTCAGGTCCTCGAATGTGCCAAAGGCGCTCCGAGCGTGATGCTTGATCTGTGTGGGCTGGAATCAGGGCCGCAAGGACCACGCTCTCTCACGGCCGCGAGACGACAATGGTGGGCGCACGCCAACGAGACACTTGCCGAACAGGGGCTTCGGGTGCTAGCGGTCGCGCATCGGATAGCTTCTGGCGGGAAGCAGGCGAGCGCTGAAGCGGGAGCCGATTCCGACCAATGGGTGTTTCTGGGACTGGCCGGACTAGTCGACCCATTACGGGATGAGGCCCGCCCGGCGATAGCCCGCTGCCGGGAAGCGGGTATCGAAGTGGTCATGATCACAGGAGATCAGGTCGTCACGGCTCAGGCGATCGCTCAACAGGTTGGGCTTGGCGACGAGGAACAGTGCCGTGTTTGCCACAGTCGCAGTCTGGACGCCCCTGGTCGAGGGCTCATTGCAGATCAAGTCAGAGCGGTCCACGTCTTCGCTCGTGCCGAGCCCAGGCACAAACTGCAGATCGTCAAGGCTCTCCAGTCAGCAGGGCAGATCGTCGCCATGACCGGCGACGGGGTGAACGACGCGCCGGCGTTAAGACAGGCCGATATCGGCATTGCCATGGGCCTGTGTGGAACTGACGTCGCTCGACAAGCTGCGGACATGATTATCACCGACGATAACTTCGCGACGATCGTCCTGGCAGTCGAGCAGGGCAGGATGCTTTACGCCAATATCCTGCGGTTCGTCCACTATCTGCTCTCTTGCAATCTGGCCGAGCTGCTGACTGTGTTCATCGCGATCATGGCGGGCTGGCCATTGCCGTTGTTGCCGTTGCAAGTGCTGTGGCTAAACATCGTCACGGACGTCTTTCCAGCGCTCGCGCTCGCGCTGGAAACATCGGCCCCTGGTGTCATGAAGCGCAAGCCGATCGCTCCAGGTCGGGCCTTGATCAGCCGTCGCCTGATGCTGACGATCGGTTGGCAGGGCGTGCTCTTGGCGGCATGCACGTTGGCAGCGTTTGCGTTTACGCTTTATGGCCTTCCAGGAACGGCGCACGACATTCCGCGGGCGGTGACGGTGGCTTTCATGACGCTTGGGCTGGTTCAGATTCTGCACGCCTTCAGTGCCCGATCGGTCCGGCGTCCTGTATTGACAGATCGGCTTTTCACAAACGTCTGGTTATGGGCAGCAGTAGCGGGGTGCCTGTCGCTTCAGCTTATGGCGGTCTACGTACCGCTACTGGAAGCGGTGCTGGGGACAGTCTGTCTGGGTGTGGCAGATTGGTTGGTGATCTTGGGTTGCGCCTTCGTGCCAGCGGTGTTTATCGAATGCATGAAGTGGCTCGACAGAGATTGCCGAGGTATGGGTCTGGAGTCTCCCCCTTTGGACTGATTGGCGTGGCGTACGATCAAGCCCGACTTTGCGGATACTCGGCTGTACTCCATGCCCTGCTTTCCACCGTAGTACCAACCCTCTCCCATGCCAATCAGCGCCGTCTAGATGGAGCGTTGGTTCACCCTGGCCGATAAAGCTTCCGCGCTTTCTTTCCGTTCAGAGTAGCGGTCGATCAGATAGTCCTCTCGGCCACGAACCAGCAGCGTGAACTTGATCAGTTCTTCCATCACATCGACTACACGGTCGTAGTACGGCGAAGGCTTCATTCGGTCTGCCTCATCGAATTCCAGATACGCTTTGGGCACCGACGACTGGTTCGGGATGGTCAACATGCGCATCCACCGACCCAGAATACGCATCTGATTCACGGTGTTGAAGGACTGCGAGCCGCCGCACACCTGCATCACCGCGAGCGTTTTGCCTTGGGTAGGCCGCACGGCGCCCATGGTTAACGGAATCCAGTCGATCTGCGCTTTGAACACCGCGGACATCGCGCCGTGGCGCTCCGGGGAGCACCACACCTGACCCTCAGACCACAGCACCAGATCGCGCAGCTCCTTCACTTTAGGGTGATCGACCGGCGCGTCATCCGGCAACGGCAGTCCGGACGGATCGAAGATCACCGTCTCCGCACCCATGTGTTGGAGAAGGCGTGCCGCCTCCTGCGTCAGCAATCTGCTGAACGACCGATCTCGGGTCGATCCATAGAGAAGAAGGATTCGTGGCTTGACGGTCGACGCATCTGGCAGGCCCAGCTTATCGGTGCTGGGGAAATCCATCAGCGACAGATCAAGGGCTGGAAAGGTGTCGGCAGAATCCCTATCAAACTCGCTCATCACAGTGCTCCGATCCGATCCAGGGCCTGCTTCAAATCCGCACCTTGAAGCGTTTTCAGATCCAAAGTGAAGAACGCGGAGAATCGCCTCTTGATGTGTTCAACCGTCGCATCGAATGCGGCCTGACTATCTTCATCAGTGCCGTTTACCTCGGACGGGTCGGACAGCCCCCAATGACTTTTGATTGCTGGGCCGAAATACACCGGACAAGGCTCGCCGGCGGCTTTATCGCACACAGTGATGACGACATCAGGGGGTGTGTCTGCGAAGGCTTGCGAGCCTTTGCTGTACAGGCCGGACGTGTCGATTCCCAGTCCTTGCAGAGTGCTCACCGCACGCGGATTGAGTTTGCCGCTTGGGAAGCTGCCCGAACTGATGGCTGTGAATCCGTCCGGGGCTACATGATTGAATAGCCCCTCGGACAAGACGCTGCGGCAGCTATTGGCCGTACACATGAACAAGATTTTCATAAACTGATTCCTACGCGCTGATGCTTAAACCCAAGGCAAGTACTGCCACTGTCGCAAGAATGGAAAGGTGAGTCCGCGGCCGACCGGGCAAGCGTGACCAGAAATATTGAAACTGCCAGCAGCATGTCAGTTCTCCATAAACACTCAGCAGCAGGCAACCTGGCGTACCGGGCGGCCTTCCATGGAAGCGAGGCGACCTCGGTCATCGCCTAACCACGAACGGTTAGCCTCATACGTCGTTTGGAGTACATGCACTGCCCATTGAGGCAGTTCTGGATGGAGGCGGTAATAGATCCACTGCCCCTGACGGCGATCCTCCAGCAGCCCGCAGGTTCGCAACTGTGCAAGGTGTCGGGAGACTTTTGGTTGGTGATCGTCGAGAGCGCAGATCAGCTCGCAGACACATAGCTCCCCCTCGGCAGCGAGCATGAGCATGATCCGGGCACGGGTTTCATCACCGAGACATTTGAAGAAGGTGTGGGGCTGGAAGGGCATGGCCAATCAACATATTCGGTTACTCGTATATGCGAATCTACAGATTTATTATGTTCGTAGGAAGACCTACGGGTTCTGATAGTGCCTCCTACGAGGCGATTGTCCGATTCGATGGCGGGCCCTCGATGCTCTTCCAGACATTCTGGATCGCTAGCCCACCCACACTATTGCGCCCCGACGGAAACCGCGAGGATGGCAACCAATCCTGTAGGTACTCTGTTTTCCAGTCGAACTGCACCGCTGAGGCGTACTGCGACTGTCTTCACGATGGCAAGACCGAGCCCGACCCCGTGGTCGTTACCTTTGCTGTAGAAGCGCTCGAAAAGCCGTTCACGATCAGACTCACTGATGCCGGGCCCTTGATCCGCGACGCTCAATTCAAAACCGTCGTTTTTAAACGTCAGGACGACATTGATTTGGCCGCCTTTTGGCGAGAAATTCACTGCATTCGTAATAAGGTTCTGCAGCGCGATATCGATCGCCGCGAAGTCAGTGTTCAGCGGATGCGTCTGCTCGTCGCACTCGAAGGACAGTTCCACCCCCCGGCTCAAGACCCAGGGTGTGAGCTGCGCAAGGCTTTCGCGTACGGAGGCCACAAGATCTCCCTGCTGCGCCTTGACCGGATTGGTACCCGGTTCGAGCCGGGCAATCGTCAACAGTTGATTGACTAACCGTGTCGTTCGATCAACACCCACGACAAGGTAGTTCAGTGACTCCCTTCGTTCCTCGTCGTTTTGCGCCTCCAGTACGTTTTGAGCATGTACCCGGAGCACCGCAAGCGGCGTGCGCATCTCGTGGGCCGCATCGGCGATGAAACGCCGCTCGCGGCTCAACAGTTCCTGAATCTGTCCGAGTAACCGATTCAGGGCCGCCTGCATCGGTTCGAGCTCGCTGGGTAACGGCGCAAGCTGCAGAGGCTCCAGTGATCCAGGATGACGACCACGTAACGTAGCGGCCAATCCGGCCAATGGCTTCAACCCCCAGCCAATGGCGAACCAGATGGCGGCCATCAACAGCAGGCTGCCGACCAGGTTGGGCAAGACGGTATGGCGGACGATCCGGTTGACCAGATCGGAGCGCACGTCATCGCGCTCGCCCACCCAGATCAGCAGGTCATGCGACTCGTCCTTGAGCACAAAAGTGCGCCACTGATGTTTGCCCAGATCATTGATGTCGCTGAACCCGGTGTAGGTCGGCGCACGCGTCAGGGTTGGCGCGCTGGGGGTGTGCACCAGCAGGTTGCCTTGGAGATCCCACACCTGAAAGGCGATCTTGCTTTCGTAAGGATGGCCATTGACCTTGGGGTCTGCCTGGCTCAAGGCCTGGTTGAACGCCTGATACAGTTGGGCGTGCTCCTGACGCGCCAGTGGCATGCGCATCACCCCTTGCAATAGCCGGGCGTTGGTGGCGAGTTGCGCGTCGTAGACCTCGGCGATCTCGTGGTTGCTGTCATGGACATTGGTCAGCGTCAGGATCGTCAGCCCGCTGAGTACCAGGCCAATGATGAGCGTCAGGGTACGGCGACGTATCGAGGTCAAAGGCGATCCTCCACCAGATAGCCGACCCCTCTGACGGTGCGAATCAGTTCACTGGAAAACTTCTTGCGCAGATGATGAATGTGCACCTCCAGGGTGTTGCTGTCCGCTTCTTCGTTCCAACCGTAAAGCAACTGGGTCAGGCGCTCGCGAGTCATTACTCGGCCGGGAGGGGACAGCAGCTCATGCAATAGCTGGTACTCCTTAGGGGTGAGAGAGACGGGCGCTGCGTGATAGCTCACTTGCTGCGTCGCAGGGTCGAGACGGATGCCGGCGTGCTCGATCGCCACCTGCGCGCGCCCGGCACTGCGTCGCAGCAGAGCGCGCAGCCGCGCCTTGAGTTCATTGAGGTCGAAGGGCTTGATCAAGTAATCGTCAGCACCTGCGTCAAGGCCGGCAATGCGATCTTCGGTGGCATCCCGCGCGGTGAGAATCAACACAGGCAGAGCAGAACCGCTCTCTCGCAGGCGCCGTAGCACCGACAGCCCATCGAGCCTGGGCAGCCCCAAGTCAAGTATCGCCAGATCGAACCCTTCGCTGAGCAGCGCATGCAGCGCGCTGCTGCCGTCTTTCACCCAATCGACGGTATAACCCTCTCGACTCAACGCCTGATGTATTCCTTCACCCAGCGCAACATCATCTTCGATCAACAGCAGACGCATGCAAGCTCCGTCATTTCAGTTTCTTGTTCACGTCGACCAGCAGCAACTGGATATCCTTGCGTCGGCCACTGTCGGCCAACTCCCGACCCGGGCGGGGGGGCGCTTGCAGGGCTTTCTCCAACGCCGCCTTCGCTTGAGCATAGTGCCCCTGGCGGAAAAGATGATCGCCCCAGAAGTACAGTGGGTCGATGCCGTCGGGATTGATTTTCAACGCCTGCTCCAACAGGCCTTGAGCCTTGTCTGCGTCGCCAAATCCGATGGGCCAGCCGGGCACTCGATCATACAAGGCCGCCAGGCTCGCATATGCGGAGCCTTGCAGCGCCGACGGATCCAGCGACAGCGCCTTTTCCAGATCAGCCTTGGCCTGCTTGACCTTGCTCAACGCGCCGAGGCCACCTTGGGCACCGGCCCAACTGCTGGTGACGATACCTGACCAGATCCAGGCCTCGGCAGCAGTGGGGCGCTCCTGCTTGAACTGTGCTGACTGGGCGGCCAGCTTTTCGAATGCGGCGACACGCTGGTCTTCAGGCAACTGGTACTGGATGTGTGCCCATTCCTGTTGAATGGACGCCAGGCGCTGTTGGTCCGGCGCTTCTAGCGCCCAAGCAGGCACGATGAACAATGAGAGCAGGGTAATGATCAGGGCTTTCATGGTTTGGGTTTCTCTTCAAAAGGCGTGCTGCTCAGCCGACGAATCAGCGGCAGGTGCTTGCGCAGGGAGCGGTCAACCAAGGCGGGAAGCAGACCATTGAGGCGCACGAAAAAACGTTCCGGCCAGCCGAGGTAGAGTTCTCGTTGATCGCCAGCGATCGCGCTGACAACGGCGGCAGCAACAGTCTGAGGGTCGTCCTCATTGCTTTTTAGGGCCGTATTCAAGGCGCGCGCCGCCGGCCCGTTCATCGAGGTGCGGGTCGCACGCGGGGCGACGTACAGCACACCGACTCGCGTATCCGCCAACTCTCGACGCAAGGCTTCGGAGAATCCACGCAGGGCAAACTTACTGGCGCAGTAAGTGGCATAGCCGGCGTAACCGATCGAACCAAAGGTCGAGCCGACGTTGACGATCATGGCGCGCTCGACACTGCGTAACAGCGGCAGCATCAGGCCGGTAAGCAGGATCGGCGCATGCACATTGATGTTGAGCATCGCGTCGACTTCTCGGGCAGGGAGTTGCTCCAGCATCGCGAAGTGATTGACCCCCCGCTGCATTGATCAGCAGGTTGATGCCCTCCATGGCCTGAGCTGTCATCAGGGCATGCTGACGACCGTCATGAGTCGTCAGGTCGGCTTTGACCCAGTGCAACAAGTGCGGGTACTGCTTCTGCAACGGCAGCAAGGGCTCCTGATGCCTGGATACCGCCAGCACCTCGGCGCCATGGCTGCACAAGGCTTCGGCAATGGCGAGGCCGATTCCGCCGCTGGCCCCGGTCAATACGACACGGGCTTCAGACAGACGCATGAATAGATTCCTTCTCAGGCTCGACGAGCACGGCAGGGAGTTGCCGGAACATGTCGGTATACAGCGCGTACACCATCTTGGACGCCTTGATCACCGCTGCCTGATCTTGCGGATCGTTCAGACGATCCATCAATTTGCGGTAGGTTTCCATGTGCTCGACGTCAAGGCTGCCGTGGGAACTGAGGTAACTGAAAGCAGTGGCAGGCAAGCCAAGCCGTTGTTGGATGCTACCCGCCGCATGAGTCGCTAAGGCGATGCTGGTGCCCTCCAGGACATTCACCATGCCGAACAGACCCACGGAATTGCCCCGGGCAATCAAGTCATAGAGGTAGGCGACCATCAACTCGATAGGCTGGCCCGGCGTGCCGTCACGTACCGCGTCAGCGTCAGCACCGCAGGCGCGCAGGTCGTTGAGAATCCATTGCTCGTGACCGTACTCATCTTCGATGTATTCGCACACAGCGCCGCGTAGCCATTCCAGCCGCGGGGGCAGGCGAGCGCCACAGGCCATCATCAAGGGCACGGTATGGCGCACGTGGTAATAGGCCTGTGTCAGAAACGCGGTATAGCTCTCCAGCGTCACTTGCCCAAACAGCGCATGGTGAATCACCGGCAGATTGAACAGTGCCTCGCGTTCAGTACGCGTGGCGGCTTGTAGCGTCTCGAAAAAACTCATGATGAATGATCCTCGGCTCGTGCGGGCTCGGTAAAAAGATGGTGGTAGTGCGCCAGAATGGCTTCCCGCTTGGGACGACCATTGGCGGTCGCCATGCCATTACCTGGGCTGAACGGCTGCTCTAGCCGTGTCCAGCCATGGACGCGCGCATAGTCGGGTAGCCCTTCATTGGCCATGGCGACGGTTTCGGCGATTTGCAGGTCAGTGGTTTCAGGACGCAGCGGCCAGATCAGCGCATGGTTGTGGGCCATCGCTTCGCCGTATACGAACGCCTGACCGACATGGCCGCGCTGGGTCAGCTCGGCCTCTACCCATTCAGGGCTGACGTTTCGGCCGAAGCTGGTGACGAACTGAGCCTTCTTGCGGCCGTGAAGGTGGAGGAACCCATCGGCGTCCCATTCCCCCAAATCACCGCTTGGCCACCACTGAGGGACGGGCTGCGTATCGCCGAGGTATCCCAGCATGCCGGAGCATGCAATCAAGACTTCGCCGTCTTCAGCCAAACGCAACTGGACATGTGGCAATGGCTTGCCAACACTGCCCGGACGAAGTGCCCCAGGGCGATTGAGTGCGACAACCGACGCGCATTCGGAAAGCCCGTAGCCCTCGTAAACGGGAATGCCCGCGGAGGCGGCGCGCATCAGCAGCTCATGGCTGACCTTTGCGCCTCCTACTGCAACGAAGCGCAACTCGCCGCCGTCGAACGCGCCGATCTCACAGGCCTTGACCAACAGCAGGAGCAGTTGCGGCACGAGAATCATGCTCTCAGGATGGCGGAGCTTCAGGCTAGACAGAAGCTTCGGCAGATCCACGCCACTGGCGCCGTGGATACCCAGCGTCCGCTGGCTGGGCAAACTGATCAAGGCACCGGCGTAGAGCGCGGCGTAGCAGCCGATGTTTTCCAGCAGAATGGCCAACGGTAGTAGTGAGAGATGGTGACGAGGTTCCTGCGACTCACTGGCCAGTTGCAGTTCCCGCGCGACGGACAGCACGCTGTCGGCGCTAAGGCACACGCCTTTTGGTGTGCCCGTGGTACCAGAGGTGAAAGTCAGCTTCGCCGTGCCCGGTGGGAGCGGCGAGGGCTCAGCCGCAGGCCTGACCCAGAAACCATCACGGCATTGAAAACCCGCTTGCGCCATTTCTGCCTCATGGTCGGCGCCGCCGATAACCACGTCGGCCTGACTCTGTGCAAGGCAATGAAGGCGCTGAGCGGCGGTGAAGAAGGGCGGTAGAGCAAGGCAGGCCAGCTCCTCAAACAGAATCGCCAGATCCCAGATCATCATGTCAGGCCCGTTCTCCAACGAGACTGCGACCACCTTGGCATTCAGGTCGCGCAGTCTCTGCTGGCGCAGCCGAATCTCGGCATCCAGTTCGGCGTAGTCGAGCTTGAGGTCATCGCCCCAAAGGGCATAGGCGTTTGGCTGATGGGTCGCCAGCTCTGCGATCCGCTGACGGAAAGCGCTGAGTTCAGGCGACATGGCAACTGCGCTCCAAGGTCAGTGGCAGGCCAAACCGCTCGAACACACCGCTGTGGCTCAAATGCAAGAAGCCGGAACGTATGTCCCCCACATGCACGCTGGGCTGAGTGTCGTAGTAATTGCCCCAGGCATGGCGATCATCTCCCAGCCGCATCGGGTCGGCAGCGCACAACATGACAGGGCGCAGACCCAAGCGATTGAAGCTGTTGACCAGCCCCGCATTACCCGTAAACGCTACCCATTCCAGGCCGCCCATCGCCAGTAACCAAGTGACGGTGATGATGCTGAGCCTGGCACTGCCCAGGTTGCTTGCGGCCAGGTTGCCGACCTCGACGATACCCTGGCGATCCACTGGCCGTGCCGCGTGCGCCTCGATGGCTCGCTCGATCGGCTCGTCCAGATATTGTTCCAGGAACAAAGAGCCTGAGGTCGCCGTGCGTACCCCTGCGACTGCACACAGGCTACCTGCGCCATCGTTCAGGCCGAACAGCTCAGGCATGAACTGACGGATCTCTGCGTCGTGGGCTTTGCGAAAGCGCTGCTGGATAAAGGCTTCGAAACTTTCGCGCTGCGGCTCTTGTGCCAAGGCACGATGGAGTGAGAGAGCGGGGGCTTCAGCGGTGCCGAAGCTCAGTGGTAGACAAATGTTCCAGTCCAGACCCTGCATGGGTGAGGCTCCTCCCCAGTGGTGAATGGAGGGGAGTATCGGTGCCGATTCTTAACGAAGTCTGAAGGTGAGAGAAAAGGGAGCAGGCCGCGTTCTTCAGATTGCCTTAAGACAGCTGCCGCACAGTCCGATCGCCGCCACGGCCTGTTCATCCTCTTCTTGAAAGCGAGCCCCGACATGACGTCATCAACACCGCGTTACGCCAACCTCTCCATGTATCTGCATTGGCTGATGCTTGCGCTGTTCGTCGGCGTCTATGCCTGCATCGAACTCAAAGGCCTGTCGCCACGTGGGAGCACATTGCGCTCCGCACTCCTGGGCTTGCACGGCCTGTTTGGCCTAGCAATCTTTGCGCTGGTCTGGATTCGTTTGCTCGGGCGCTTGGTATATCAGGCACCCGCGATAAGCCCCCAGCCGCCCATTTGGCAGGTTGGGCTCTCCCATTTGATGCACGCATTGCTGTATGTCCTGATGATCGCCACACCCGTATTGGCATGGCTGATGCTGGCCGCTGGAGGCAAGCCCGTGCCGTATTTCGAGTTTTTCATGCCCGCGCCTATAGCCATTGACCCCGCATTGGCCAAGCAAATCAAAGGCTGGCATGAATGGATGGGGCGTCTGGGCTATTGGCTGATCGGGCTGCATGCGGCGGCGGGTCTGTTTCATCATTACTACGTGCGCGATAACACGCTGAGGCGGATGCTGCCTCGATAGGCTCCAACCTAGGCACGCCCAATGGCATCACATCGCTCTATGGGCAAGGCGGTAAACGGTCGGTTGACCGTTGCGACCGATGCCCAGGCCGACAATGTAAGGGCTGATGGCATCGAAACCGACTTAGGTTTGAACGCTGTAGCCTGGCTCGATTTTGACCAGGTTGCCGTCGGCTACCAGGCCTTCAATGTCGGGTAGGACGATGTCTTCGCAGCGCCAATCTCAATCGGGTATCGAGATCCTTCGGCAACTGACATACAGAGGTATTCCTCCGGGTCGATGTGATTGGAGGACGGGGGGCTTGATCAAAATGAACGTCGGTCCCACTCGCGGGCACCCTTCTGCCGACTGCTTAGGCCGCACATACGCGGTGATAGCCGTGCGCGCTACGGTTTCGATGTCGTCGGCCGTTATGCCCGACCTGGCGTTCGGTTCGTCAGAGACTGAGCGCGTCGCTGGCTGTCGAGGGGGTGGCGGGCGCCGGTGATCACCAACTGCCGCTGGCAGGTTGCGGCAGGCTCAGCGTGCCGCTGTCATAAAAGCGCAGGGTGCCGAATAGCCCGCCGGCCAACTTGCCGTGCAGCTCGTAAGGCACGTTGTCCAGGCTCTGTTTCTCGGACAAACCCACCGCCTGACGCAGCGCTGCAAACGCCGAGACCGTGACCGGTACGGTGAGCACGCCTTCCGAGAACCGAGTGATCGTGCCTTTTTGATCGCTCACCCCCGATGCCAGCAGCCTGCCGTTGACGTCCAGATTCAGGGCCACGCCGTCATACTGAATGTCCGTTTCATTGGGGTTCTGCAAGCGCAGCTTGACGGCGAAGCGAATCTCGAGATCCTGCGCCGGCAATGGCTCGATGCCCACCACGTTGATGTTCAGCGGATCGCGATGAGAAAAAACCGAGCAGGCGCTCAATCCTGTCAGCAGCAGGGCAAGCAGCAGGTAACGGCTCAGGTGTCGCGGCATTCAAGCCTCCGTGGGCCGTGATGGCTGGCCCTGTCGTCAAGTCTGGCGGTTCCCTTCTGCGACCGCGCGGTTCATCAGAGGTTCTGCGTCGGCATCCTGCAAAACCCTGACGGTCGAGGCTTCCGGATCGAATTCCGTGACGTCGTCGTCGACGGCGTCTTCCGGTAAAAAAAGATTGAGGGCGATAGCGCAGAAGGCGCCCACCGTGATCGGCGACTCGAAAATGTTATGCAGCGCCTTGGGCAGTTCGCGCAGGACTTCGGGAACCGCCGCCACCCCCAACCCCATGCCCAGCGAAATGGCCACAATCAGCATGTTGCGACGGTGCAGGCCAGCCTCTGACAGGATCTTGATCCCGGCCACCGCCACCGTGCCAAACATGATCAGCGTGGCGCCGCCCAGGACCGGTTTGGGCATCAACTGCAGCACGGCGCCCACGATCGGGAACAAGCCCAACAGCACCAGGATTCCGGCAATGAAGAACGCCACGAAGCGACTGGCCACGCCGGTCAACTGAATCACCCCGTTGTTCTGGGCAAAGGTCACCATGGGCAGGCTGTTGAAGGTCGCGGCCATGGCGGAATTGAGGCCGTCGGCCAGCAGCCCCGATTTGATGCGTCTCAGGTAGGCCGGGCCGCTGACCGGTTGTTGGGAGATCATCGAGTTGGCGGTCAGGTCGCCGGCGGCTTCCAGGGGGGAAACCAGAAAGATCACGGCAATCGGGATGAACGCCACCAGATCGAAGGAAAACCCGTATTTGAACGGCACGGGAACGCTCATCAGCGGCACATCGGGCATGAGCGCGAAATCGACCCTGCCCAGTGACCAGGCGACGAGAAACCCCAGCGTCAGGCCGATGATGATGGCGCTCAGGCGCAGCACGGGCACGTTGAAGCGATTGAGAAGGACGATGGTGCCCAGCACCAACGCTGCCAGTCCCAGGTGCGTTGCCGATCCCAGGTCGGGTGCCCCGACGCCGCCCGCCATGTCGGTCATCGCGACTTTGAGCAGTGACAAGCCCATCAAGGTGATGATGGTGCCGGTCACGACCGGGGTGATCAGCTTGCGCAACTTACCGATGAACTGGCTGAGCACCACTTCGACGAACGCCGCGCAGAAGCACACGCCGAAAAGGGTCGAGAGAATTTCCTCGGGGCCACCGCCACGGCTTTTGACCAGAAACCCGGCGCTGAGGATCACGCTGAGAAACGAAAAGCTGGTGCCTTGCAGGCACAGCAGCCCTGAGCCTATCGGGCCGATGCGCTTGGCTTGAACGAAGGTGCCGAGTCCGGAAACGAACAACGCCATGCTGATCAAGTAGGGAATTTCATGGTCCAGTCCCAACGCACTGCCGACGATCAGCGTGGGCGTGATGATGCCAACGAAACTGGCCAGCACATGCTGCAGGGCGGCGAACATCGCGGCTGCGAAATGCGGTCGGTCGTCGAGTCCGTAGATCAGGTCGGTTGTGCGGTTGACTGGGCGCGAAGCGGCGCTGCGTGAGGGTGTGATCATGGTGAGCCTGCCAATTGTTTTTATTCGGTCGTGGGCTTTGCAAAAGGCGCGGTACGAACCGGAGTAGAGAAACTGTCTATCAGGTCAGGTTCTGGACTTTACGCTATGTCTACAATAATAAAAACAATTAACTCGATTATTGTGTACAAAAAACAGTTCGGATGACGCCCGCGGTGAGTCCAGTCAATAAAGCCGGAAAATGTTTCATCCGCGGGGCACCCCGCTTATGCTGTCCCCCTGAACCTCAGGCGCCAAAGTGCGTCGAACATGCCGCGTGGCCAACATTCCGCTCGCGGCGAGCCGGTGACCGACAGGGAGGTTTCAACTGAGGCGTTTCGATCCGACATGAATACGGCACCTCCCGCTCCAATGACCGATTTGCAGGTGGCAGCGATCTCCCGAGCGCTGGCCGACCAGCGACGCTATCAAATCCTGTTGCAAATCGCGGCGCATCCCGACGCCGTTCCCTGTGCAGACCTTCTCAAGGTTCACCCCATCAGCGCGGCAACCGTTTCCCATCACACCAAAGAGCTCGAGCGAGCAGGGCTGATCACCACGCTGCGCTTGGGTAAGTTCGCCAGCTTCAGAATTCAGCGGGAAACGTTGCAGGCGTATGCGCGGCAATTGATGGAAATATAAGACCGAACCGCGTTATTAACCGATAACTAATGGTTATCGAATTTTCAGGTGTTGACCCAAAGAGGCATCGCCCCCTACATTGTTTGCCTTCGCATTTTTCCATTCTCCGCCGTTCAGGCGTATCCGGAGCATTCTCATGTACCCAGACGTTCAGCTGTTCATCGATGGCCAATGGCGCGCCAGTGAAAACGGCCGCACCCTCCCTGTCATCAATCCGGCGACCGGGGAAACCTTGGGCACCGTTGCCCATGCGGACATCGTCGATCTGGACAAGGCACTGGCGGCGGCCGAGCGCGGTTTCGAAGCCTGGCGCAGTACGCCTGCGTATGAGCGCTACAAGATCATGCAAAAAGCGGCCAATCTGCTGCGCGAGCGTGTCGACGCCATTGCCAGAATCATGACCCAAGAGCAGGGCAAGCCGCTGGCAGAGGCGCGAATGGAGACCCTCTCCGCGGCCGATATCATTGACTGGCTGGCCGAGGAGGGGCGCCGTGCCTATGGGCGCCTGGTACCGTCACGCAATCCCTCGGTTGAACAAAAGGTGATCAAGGAGCCTGTTGGACCGGTCGCCGCCTTCACGCCGTGGAACTTCCCGATCAACCAAGTGGTGCGCAAACTGTCGTCCGCGTTGGCGGCCGGTTGCTCGATCATCGTCAAGGCACCGGAAGAAACCCCGGCATCGCCTGCCGAACTGATTCGTGCCTTCAGCGATGCCGGTGTTCCGGCGGGTGTGATCGGGCTGGTTTACGGGGATCCCGCACAGATTTCCAGCTACCTGATCGCGCACCCGGTGATCAAGAAAGTGACCTTCACCGGCTCCACCCCCGTCGGCAAGCAGTTGGCGGCATTGGCCGGTCAGCACATGAAGCGAGCGACCATGGAACTGGGCGGGCACGCTCCGGCACTGGTCTTCGATGACGCCGACCTGGACCTGGCGGCGCGCACGCTGGCAGGCGCCAAGTTTCGCAACGCCGGCCAAGTGTGTGTATCGCCGACGCGCATTCTGGTCCAGCGTGGGGTGTATCAGCAGTTCATCGAGAAGTTCGTGGGCCTGACGCACGAGGTCAACGTTGGCAACGGGCTGGAGCAGGGTGTGACCATGGGGCCGCTGGCCAACGAGCGGCGCGCTCCGGCGTTGACGGCGCTCATCAAGGACGCCTGCGACAAGGGCGCTACGCTGGAAGTGGGCGGCAAAGCGTTGGAGGGGGCGGGCTACTTCTTCCAGCCGACCGTCCTCAGCGGGCTGACGCGCGACATGCGTGCCATGAATGAGGAGCCGTTTGGTCCACTGGCGCTGATCGTGCCGTTCGACACCGTTGAAGAGGCTGTAAAAGAGTCCAACCGCGTACCGTTCGGTCTGGCCTCGTATGCATTCACTTCGTCCATGAAGACGGCGCACATTCTCAGTACCCGCATCGAAGCGGGGATGCTGTCGATCAACCATCAGGGCATTGGGCTGGTCGAGGTCCCATTCGGGGGGATCAAGGACTCCGGGTACGGGTCGGAAGGCGGCACCGAGGCGATCGAGGCCTACCTGAACACCAAACTGGTGACCGTATTCAACCTGTGACGCGGCCCATTACTGACGGAGCCCGGCTGCACCGGGCTCCGTGCTCGCAGCGGCGCGTCGTCGCCCCTGCATTCACCACGCCTTCTCTAACGCCAGCAGCACTGGCGAACGGCAATTAGCCCTCCCGATTCGCCAACCGTTCTTCCAGCGCAGCGAGTCGTTCCTCCAGTGCTTGCACCCGGTCCGCCAACGCCGCCTGCCCACCGCTGACCCGTTCGGCCGAATGCTGCCGAGCGGCCAGTACTGCCTCCAAGTCCGCAGGGTCGCCCAGGGCGTGCGTGTAGCGGTCTTCGCGTTGTCCCGCCTGTTTCGGAATCAGCACCGCCAGACCGCGACCAATCAGTCGATCAAGCTGATGAACCACTGCCTCCGCATCGTCGAAGTCGTGCATCCGGCTGCTGCGGGTGAGCAGTTCATTGACGGTCTGCGGGCCACGCAACAGCAGCAAACCCGTCAGAATCAGTTGTGCTGGCACCAGCTCAAGTTTCTTGTCGGCCCGTTGTTCCCAGCGGTCGGCGCGGCTGCCCATGACCAGCCGCGCCAGCTCCAGGCTTTCCAGGGCGCGCAAGCCCTGTCCGACCTGGCCTGGCGTGAGGTTCATGACCGGCTCGCGGCTGGTTTTCTGATTGCAGGCCAGCACCAGCGCGTTGAGCGTCAGGGGGTAAGATTCGGGCTGGCTGGCCTGCTTCTCGATCAGGCAGCCCAGAATGCGCACTTCGGTGCTGTTCAACTGCAGGGTGTCTGCGCTGTGGGCCTCGTGCCCGGCGTCGTTATTGGAATCCAGCTCGGTGGACATGGCCTACCCCTACGTGTTGAAAAGGCTATGAGGGTAGGGGGTGGATGAGGTAAAAGACAAGCCGCGTTCGCATGCTCGTCATGCCGATCATTGCGACTTCATCCATCAGGAACTGCCATGACCATTTCCCTTTACGCCGCCTCGATTCCGGTTTTCAAACAAATGCTCACTGCGCTGGGCGCCGTCCTGGCCAAGGGCGAAGCCCACGCTGCCGCCAAGAACATCCAGCCGGACGCACTGTTGCAGGCGCGCCTGTACCCCGACATGTTCCCCCTGGTACGCCAAGTGCAGATCGCCGTGGACTTCGCCAAGGGCGCTGGCGCGCGTCTGTCCGGCATCGAGCCGCCGAAGTACGAAGACACCGAAACCACCTTTGCCGAGCTGCAGGCTCTACTGAGCAAGGTGCTGGCCTTCCTCGACACGGTCACGCCCGAGCAGGTCAACGGCAACGAAGCGCGCGAAATCGTGTTGCGTCCGGGCACCGATAAGGAGAAGCGCCTGAACACCCAGGCGTACCTGCTGCATTATTCCCTGCCGCAATTCTTCTTCCACGTCACCACGGCTTACGACCTGCTGCGCCACAACGGCGTCGAGGTCGGCAAGCGGGATTACATCGGCTCGTTCTGAGTGACCTGCTCGCTCGTCCCATCGGGTTGAACGCCTGAACGGCTCCGCCGTCTGAACCCTTCGGACGGCGGGGTTGCCTTCAAGGGCCATCAAGCGCCCTGCCTCTCATCTGTCGTCATCCGCTCATTTCCATCGTCTGGCCCTTGCGCAAGGGTTGGCGGTACCGTCTTTCATGGAGTGTTCATGTTCTTCCCCATTTACCTGTTGTCAGCCGCCGGATTCACGGTCCTGACCACAGAGTTCGTGATCGTCGGTCTGTTGCCGGCGATCGCTCGCGACCTGGAGGTGACCATTGCGCAAGCAGGCTTGTTGGTGACCCTGTTCGCCTTCACTGTCGCCTGCTTCGGCCCTTTCCTGACCGCTTATTTTTCCCGCTTCGAGCGCAAGCGCCTGTTCATATCAGTCTTGATGCTGTTCGGCGTGGCCAACGCCGTCGCGGCGGTGGCGCCGAATATTGGCGTCATGGCCATCGCGCGATTGATCCCAGCGCTGGGGTTGCCGGTGTTCTGGGCGTTGGCCAGCGAAACGGCGGTGGATATCGCCGGCCCGGACCATGCCGGGCGCGCCATCGCCAAGATCGGCTTTGGCATCGTGTGCGCCACGGTATTCGGGATTCCGGTGGGCACGCTGGTGTCTGACGCATTCGGCTGGCGCAGTGCTTTTGCGTTGCTGTCGGTGCTGGCGTTCGCCAAGGCCTTGCTGTTGTTCATCTATCTGCCGCAGAGCGTGCACCAGCACCAGGCCTCGTTCCGCAGCCAGTTCGCCATCCTGCGCAACCGCTTGATGCAAGGCCATGTGCTGCTGTCGGTGCTGGTGTTCAGCGGTATGTTCACGGCCTACACCTACTTGGCCGACATGCTCGAACGGCTGGCCGGTTTCGATGGCGCGTTGGTGGGCTGGTGTCTGATGGGGTTCGGTGCCGTCGGGTTGCTGGGTAACTGGCTGGGCGGCCGTCTGGTGGATCGTCACCCGCTGATGGCCAGCCTCACCTTCTGTGCGTTCATGATCGGCGGCATGGTGATGGTGGTGCCAAGTATGCACTCGGTGCCTGCGCTGGCGCTGTCTTTGACCGTGTGGGGCGTGACCCAGGCGGCGTTGTTTCTGGTCAGCCATGCGCGCTTGATGAAAGCGGCGCCTCAAGCCCCTGCATTCGCCGCTTCACTGAACATTGCCGGGGCCAATCTGGGGATTGGCGCGGGGGCGCTCATCGGCGGACGGGTGATCGAGCAGTTCGGCCTGGACAAGCTGGGCTTCGCCGGGGCGGGCATCATCCTGCTGTCGATCCTGCTGGCAGGGGTGTTGATGATCGCAGAGCCGCGTCAGGCGACCTGTCAGGCCTGATCGGTGAACAGTTGGCGTCGGGCACCTTCGGTGATCGCGACGATGCCGGGGTGCTTGACCTTGCGCTCGACCGAAATCGCATAGAAGGACTCGGTCACTGCATCCGTCTGGCCGATGAGTTCCACATCGTACTGGTCCATCACTTCATCGGCGATGACGCTCGGCGCGATGAAAATCCCACTGCCGGATTTGCCAAAAGCCTTCATCAACGCGCTGTCATCGAATTCCCCGACGATCTTCGGCTGTACGTTCTGCTCGGCGAACCAGCGCATCAGCCGGTTGCGCACCACGGTGTGCTGCCCGGGAATCAGCAGGGGCGCGCCTTGCATCCCATGGGGAAAGTCGCTTCCGTAGGCCTTCGCCAGGGCGGAGGTGGCGAAAAAGCTGACCCCGCATTCGCCGAGTTTCTGGCTGTAGCCCTTGATGTCCAGGTGACTGGGCATCGGGCTGTCGGAGATCACCAGGTCCAGTCGTTGAATCGCCAGATCGGCCAGCAGGCGTTCGAGTTGATCTTCCCGACAGGTAATGCGGATCGGCTCGCTCAAGGTCATGGTCGGTGCAATCAGGCGGTAGACGATCGACTTGGGTACGACATCGGCCACGCCGACACGAAACAGCACCTGTTGCTCGTCGGGTTGCGCGCGCAGCAGGGCCTCCAGTTCGCCGCCCAGTTGAAACATCTGCTCGGCATACGGCAACGCGATGCGGCCCGTCTCGGTCAGTTCAAGCTGGCGTCCGACCCGTTTGAACAGTTCCACGCCATAGGTTTGCTCCAACAGGCTAATCTGACCACTGATGGTCTGTGGCGTCAGGTTCAGTTGCTCGCAGGCGCGCACGATGCTGCCCGTTTTGGCCACGACCCAGAAGTAGTGCAATTGGCGGTAATTGAGCATGATCGGGTCATCGTCCGGACTTCGTTAAAATCGAAGTATACGCCTGATAAATACGAATTTTCCTGAAGTATTCGTTTGCCTAGAATGCCGCCTTGTCTCCCATTACGATCTGGAACAGTGACCCATGGAATACCTTTTGGAATTGGCAGCAAGCCCTACGGCGTGGATCGCCCTCGCGACGCTGGTCGTCATGGAAATCGTCCTGGGTATCGACAACCTGATCTTCATCTCCATCCTCACCAATAAACTGCCGGTGCATCAGCGCACCAAAGCACGTCGAATCGGTATCAGCATGGCGCTGATCCTGCGTCTCGGGCTGTTGACCACGGTGGCCTGGATCGTCCAGTTGACCGAGCCGGTCATCGAGGTCTTTGGCCAGGTGTTTTCCTGGAAGGACATGATCCTGATCGCCGGTGGCCTGTTCCTGGTCTGGAAGGCGACCACGGAAATTCACCACAGCATGGACATCCAGAGCGAAGCGGAAAAGGCGGTTTCCAATACGGTGACCCTGGGCATGGCAGCGGCCATCGGACAGATTCTGATGTTGGACCTGGTGTTCTCCATCGACAGTATTGTCACGGCCGTGGGCATGACCGAGCACCTGCCGATCATGGTCATCGCAGTGATCTCGGCAGTCATTGTCATGCTGGTGGCGTCCGAGCCGCTCGCGAAATTCATCAATGACAACCCGACGGTGGTCATGCTGGCCCTGGGCTTCCTGATCATGATCGGCATGACCCTGATCGCCGAAGGGTTCGGCGCGCATGTACCGAAGGGTTATGTCTATACCGCGATGGCGTTCTCGGCCCTGATCGAGGTCTTGAACATGATGGCTCGACGCTCGAAGCAGAAACGGCTGGAGGCTGAGGCGAGCGTTCACAAGTCCTGAGGGGCAGTCGGATAAATCAAACGGTCGGGATGGGAAGCCATCGCCGACCGTTTTTCATACTGCGCGTGCAGGGTGCTCAGTGTGCAGCGGCAGGACGAGGTTTGCGCCCGCCAGGCTGCGCGGGCCGTGCTGCAGGACGGTGTTGCGGCTGTGGGTGGTGGCGACGGGAAATCCGCAGTACGCCCCACAGCATGGCGGCGGCAACGGCCAGCCACGCGGCGATCAACATCACAATGGTCATTCCGAGGCTCATACGTCCCTCCGGCTCTTCTCGCTTCGTTCTCTTTGTAACCGACAGTCTAGTCCGCCAGTTGTTTCTGAAAATTGACCGTTGGTATAAATCCATGACCGTTTTGTTCTATTGCAGGGGCTGAACTGCACATTGGCGCTATACCGCAGGGGACGACCGCTCTATGATCGGCCTCCACGCCGGGTCGCGCGATGCCCGGCACCAGACAAGTGAGTGAAGAATGTCTCGATCGGGCCTCTCGGCAACCCAATGGAAATGGTGTGCGCTGGCAATGGTGTTGGCGCTGGCAGGGTGCGCGGATCCCCATGCGTACAAGCCCGGCTACCCCGCTGAGTACAAGCGCTTGCCGGACCGGGTGGAAATCAACGCGGTGCCGTTCTTTCGTGGCAAGGCGTTCCAGAGCGCCCCCAATGCGCTGGCCAGCATGCTGACGGTGCATGGTGTGCAGACCACCCCGGGCCTGCTGGAAAAGCCGCTCAAACTGCCAGGCGCGCAAGCCTCGCTCGATCAGAGCATGTCGACCGTTGCGCGTGAGTACGGCTTCGTGGTTTACCCGGTCGATCATCAGTTTCCCGACTTGCTCGCCCAGGTCTCGGCCGGATACCCGGTCCTGGTGCGTTTCAACGAAGGTTCGCTGTGGTGGAAAGAGCAGCGCTATGGGGTGTTGGTCGGCTTCGATCAGAACAAACGCACTGTGCTGGTCTATACCGGGCTAGGGCGCATGACCGAAAGCTTCGAGGGGTTCACCTCCGACTGGAACAGTGCCGGTAACTGGGCGATCCTCGTTCAAAGCCCGCGTCAGCTTCCAGCGCCGGTCGACCGGGAACGCTGGCTCAAGGCGGCGAACGAACTGGCCCAGGCCGGGCAGGAACAGGCGGCGGGCGAAGCGGTAAAAGCCATCAACAACGCTCGGTGAGGCGCTCATGGCGCCTATAGGCAGCGCGGTTGCGGCGGCCCAGTGAGCTGGGCCACTTGCAGCCCGTGCTGCTCCTTTTGGCGGTCCTGTGCTCAGACGCCCAGGCGGTCCCGCAGGCTGTAATACCACGCACCCAATGCGGTCAGCGGCGCACGTAACAGTGTCCCGCCCGGGAACGGGTAGTGGGGCAGGGCAGCGAATGCATCGAACCGCTCGGCCTGGCCTCGCAATGCTTCGGCCAGCACCTTGCCTGCCAGGTGGGTGTAGGTCACGCCGTGGCCGCTGCAGCCCTGTGAATAATAAATGTTGTCCCCCAGGCGGCCCACCTGGGGGAGGCGCGAGAGGGTCAGCAGGAAGTTTCCGGTCCAGGCATAGTCGATCTTCACGTTCTTGAGCTGCGGGAACGCCTTTAGCATTTTCGGGCGGATGATCGCTTCGATATTCGCCGGATCCCGCGCGCCATACACCACGCCGCCACCGAAGATCAGACGCTTGTCGCCAGAGAGGCGGTAATAGTCCAGCAGGTAATTGCAGTCTTCGACGCAGTAGTCCTGCGGCAGCAGGGTGCGGGCCAGCTCGTCGCTCAGGGGCTCGGTGGTGATCACTTGGGTGCCGCAGGGCATCGATTTGGCCGCCAGTTCAGGCACCAGATTCCCGAGGTACGCGTTGCCCGCCACGATGATGAATTTGGCCCGCACCCGGCCTTGGGCAGTATGGACCACCGGATTGGCGCCGCGGTCGATGCGGATGGCGGCGGACTGTTCATAAATCGCCCCGCCCAGTGACTCCACGGCAGCCGCTTCGCCCAGTGCCAGATTCAACGGGTGAATGTGGCCGCCGCTCATGTCGAGCATGCCGCCGACGTACTGATCGCAGGCCACGACTTCACGCATGCCGGCTGCGTCCAGTAATTCCAGTTGAGTATGGCCATAGCGTTCCCAGAGCTGCTTCTGCGACGCCAGGTGGTTCATCTGTTTGCCGGTGAGGGCGGCGAATACGCCGCCGTCTTTCAAGTCGCACTGAATCTGATATTTAGCTACGCGCTCGCGAATGATCCGTCCGCCCTCGAAGGCCATCTGGCCCATCAGTTGCGCCTGCTTGGGCCCCACGGCGCGCTCGATCGCGTCGATGTCTCGGCTGTAGCTGTTGACGATCTGTCCGCCGTTTCGCCCCGATGCGCCGAAGCCGACTTTCGCCGCTTCCAGCACGGTGACCTTGAAACCGCTTTCCAACAGAAACAGCGCGCTCGACAAACCCGTATAGCCGGCGCCAATGACGCACACGTCAGTTTCGACTTCGCCCTGCAGCGCGGGGCGGTGGGGCGCAGGGTTGGCGGACGCGGCGTAATACGATTGCGGGTAAGCGGTGTTCGTCATCCTGTAGGCCCCTGTTTAATATTCTTGACGAGTGCGCCGATGCTACCCGAGATAAAACGCAGCCACCAGTGGAATTGGGGCGGTGAGGTGTCGGAAATATTTATCGGTTGAGAAGAGCGCTTGATAAAAGCCGATCGTTTTCAGTGGCTTATCGAAAATGCGCGGTTGACAGCCTGTTGAATATCCGTAGAATGCCGCCCCACAGCAGGCACGTAGCTCAGTTGGTTAGAGCACCACCTTGACATGGTGGGGGTCGTTGGTTCGAGTCCAATCGTGCCTACCAAACAAATCCGCTTTCTGCTGGCGGTAACGAAAAGGGCGATCCGAAAGGTTCGCCCTTTTTGCTTTTCTCTGGCCAAAAATGGGCAGGCCCGATTCTGGATCCAATAACCTCACTCCATCACCGTTCGACAAACGGTAGGCTGAGTCTATTGTAAAGGTGATATCACAATGACATATTTCTTGCGTCATTCACTGCCCATCGTGTGCATCAATGCGACCCTTATTGCCTCTCGTAGCAGCCTGTGCGCTGCTCAGCGGGTGCAATGGAGTGCCAACCGCTTTCAACCAGGACCCTGTTTACGATCAAGCCATTCTCGTCCATTCGGGCGGCCCGCTCCCATACCTGTTAATGGGCACGGCGGTGCAGTGGAATGAGGATTACGCTGTCACGGTCAAGCATATCCCCTACGTTCCCGGTGCCGTGTATCAAGGGCAGGGCGACGTTCAGTTCTTCCGCCACAAGGCAAACGGTGTGCCGGTGTGGCGGACCTACCGGCCAGGCGAGGCGGTCACTGCAGTGGGATACAACTCACTGTACATGTCGGTCAAGGGCAGTGGTCACGCTTTGCCCGCGATGGTGAGGCTCGATACCAAGGAAGGCAACGTCATGTACGGCACCCACGACGGCCCGACGGCCAAAGGGATGTCAGGCGGGCCGGTGTTCGCGGAAGACGGCAAGGTGGTCGGGATTACCGTGGCGTTCTTGACCCGCAGCGATCTGGCGGCGATCAAACGCCCGGATCTGGCCGATCAGCCCCGGGTGAGTATTTTCATGCCCTATGCGCAGATCAAGCGCGAATGGAACCGCTACCTGGCCCAGGCCAAACCGGTGGCGTCGGAAACCAGCCAGGTGGCCAGCCGCTGATCAGCGTTCGCGCAGTGCTTCGCGGGCGCGGTTCAGCGGCTTGATCAGGTAGTCCAGCACCGTTTTTTCACCGGTGCGGATGTCCACCGTGGCAATCATGCCCGGGACGATGGCGAACGTCTTCCCGGCCTTGTTGCGCAACACGTCTGCATCGGTGCGGATGAACACCCGGTAGTAAAAGACCTCCGGCTTCGCCTCGTCCTGAATGGTGTCCGGAGAAATGGTCACCACCTTGCCGTTCAGGCTGCCGTAGATCGAGTAGTCGTAGGCGGTGATCTTCACCTTGGCCGCCTGATCGGGATGAATGAAGGCGATGTCCCGTGGGGAAATTCGAGTCTCGATCAGCAGTTGTTCATCCTGGGGCACGATCTGCATCAATTGACCGTTGGGCGGTATCACGCCACCGATGGTATTGACCTTGATGTCCTTGACGATGCCGCGCACGGGTGAGCGAAGGGTCAGGCGCGCGAGCGAGTCGGTGCGACCGCGGATCACTGCCGCCAGGGTTTTGGCCTCGGCACTGGCTTTGGCCAGGTCTTCTCGGGCGCGCACCATGTAATCCGAACGGGCTTCGGTGGCCTTGAGTTCCAGTTCCGAACGCTGGCGGTTCAGGCGCAGCACTTCCACTTTGCTGGATGCGCCAATCCTGGCCAGGTTCTCGGTGATTTCCAGCTCACTGCGCACCAGCTTCAGCGAGCTTTGAATCCCCGCCAGCGTGTCGTCTAGGCCTTTGCGGCGGGTCTTGTAGAGTTCGGTTTCGGCGCGGATCAAATCCGGCGCATCGCTCAGCGACGGGTCGAACTTCAATGGCTGGTCGCTGACTTCGGCCTGCAAGCGGTTCAGGCTGGCCAGGGCCGCCCGGTACTTCGCCTCGCTTTCGCCCACATTGGATTCGTTCTTCACCGCATCGAGCTGCGCGAGCACCTGGCCGCGCTCGACCATCGCCCCCTCGGTGACGTTCAGTTGCTGGATGATGCCGCCCTCCATCGATTGGATGACCTGCTCGCGGGAGCTAGGGATCACCTTGCCGGTGCCGCTCGAGACTTCCACCACTTCGAACCATGCCGCCCAAGCGAAAAAACACCCCAGCATCAGCGCGCAGCCCCAGATCACGCGGGCACCGCCCACCAGTTTTCGTTCATCGCTGCCGTCCAGGTGGGACACTGGGTCGGGTAGGCGCGGTGGCTGATCGATGATGACTGCGCTCATGCCGGTGCTCCTTGCGGTTGACGCAGCCGGGCCAGGGCGGCTTCCCGATGGTCATCGATGACGATGCGGCCGTTGTCCAGCACGATGATGCGCTCCATGAGCTGGAGCACACTGACCCGATGCGTGGCGACGATCAGGGTGCGGCCGTGGCACCAGGTGGCGAGTTTCTCCAACAGGAAACGCTCGGTGATGTCGTCCAGAGATGCCGTGGGCTCATCGAGCAGCAGCACCTGCGGCTGGCGCAGCAGCAGACGCGAGAGCAACAGGCTTTGACGCTGGCCGCCCGACAACCCCAGCCCCCCTTCGAGAATCAGATGGTCCATGCCCTTGGGCAACTGCCGCACGAAGTCCAGCGCGCCAGTGACGGCCAGGGCCGCAACGATTTCCTGGTCGCTGGCCTGGCCTGCACCGAGGGTAATGTTGTCCCGCAGGGTCCCGTGGAACAGCCGCGCCTGTTGCGACATCAGCCCCACGTCACGCCGCAGGTCGGCCGGGTCCAGGTGGGCGAGGGCGATGCCGTCCAGAGTGGTTTCGCCGGTGGCGAGGTCCATGCCGCCGGCGAGGGCGTGAAGCAGCGTGGATTTACCCGCACCATTGCGGCCAAGAATGGCGATGCGCTCGCCAGGGCGAATCTTCAGGTTGATGTCGCTGAGGGCAGGGGCGGATTCCTCACTGTAGCGAAAGCCCGCCTGACGCAGTTGGAAGTCGCCGCGGATGGCAGGCAGGTGCACCCGCTGGCTGCCTTCGGGATGATCGACGGGCAGTTGCATGAGGCGGTTCAGACCTTCCAACGCGACCTTGGCCTGCTGCCAGCGGGTCAGCACATGGGTGACCTGCGCCAGGGGCGCCATCATCCGCGACGACAGGATCGAGGCCGCCACCAGGCTGCCGGTGGTCAGGTCACCGGCAATCACCATCGGCGCGCCGAACACGATGACCACCGCGAATACGCCTCCCTGGACGCTCTGGGTCCAGGCCACCAGGCTGTTGGTCAGGCCTCGCAGGCGCAAACTGCTGTCGGCGGAAGCGGCGTTGTATTGGTTCCACTGCTGCTGGAACCGCTGTTCAGCCTGCAGCGCCTTGATGTCGTCCAGCCCTTGCACACTTTCCACCAGCATCGCGTTGCGCAGCGCCGCTTCACGCATCGACGCGTTGGCCAGGCGGGCCAGACGACGTTGCGCGACGATGCCCGGCACGATCATGAGCACCACCGCCAGCAAAGGCACCAGCACAAGGGGGCCGCCAATCAGATAGAACACCAGCAGAAACAACAGGAAGAACGGCATGTCGGCCAGCGCCGTCGCCGTGCTGGAGGTGATCAGGTCGCGGATCTGCTCCAGCTCGCGCAGCTGTGAGATGAACGAACCGGTGGATTTGGGGCGCGCGGAATTGCGCAAGCGCAGAGCGTGGCCGAACACCAGGTCCGAGACGCGCAGGTCAGCGCGCTTGCCCAGCACGTCGGTCATGCGCAGACGCATGATGCGCATCACGAAGTCGAACCCCAATGCCAACAGCACGCCTCCGAAGAGTACATAGAGGGTTGGCAGCGATTCGGCCGGAATGACGCGGTCGTAGACCTGCATCGAAAACAGCACCCCGGCCATGCCTAGCAGATTGGCCACCAGCGAAGCGATCATGACGTGGGTGTAGGGGCGCAGGTCGCTGAGCACGATGCGCCGGAACCAGTGCTCATCGTAGGGCTTGATGTAGTCGTTGGTGCGCACATCGCTCAAGGGCTGGGTCGGACGCAGGATAGCGGTGCGCAGCACCTGTTCCGCCAGGGCATCGGGTTCGACCCGGCTTTGCAGGCCTTGATCGCCGCTGAAGGCGATGCCCAAATCTCCCTGTTCACCCATGCTCTCGATCACGCCGACCTGACCGTCGCGCAACTGCACCACCAGTGGCGTGCGCCAGCGGGTCAGGCTTTTGGTGTCGAAGGACGCGAACTTGACGCTCAACCCGGCCTGTCGGGCCATGTGCCGCACGCCGTCTTCGAGGCGACCTGTGGGGTGCAATGACGCCAGCCGAACACTTTCCGGTGAAACATCCAGGCGGTAGTGGCGTGCCACGTTGAGCACGGCTTCCAGCCAGGGACCGAGGTCCTGACGGGCGTCGCCAGCCGGTTGGGGGATGACGATGGGATCGGTCATGGCAGGATCTCCACGTGCTGAATGGTGCTGTGGTCGATACCGAACGCCCGGCGCAAACCGCCACTGTTGTAGAGGCAGTCGATCTGCAAACGGCGCAGGTCAGCCTGGGTGTTGGCCAGGTCGAAGCGTGACTGATGAATTTCCTGCTCGGCATTGAGCAAGTCCAGCAAGGGCCGTGTACCCAGTTCCAGGTATTGCTTGCCATACAGTTCGCGGGCTTCACTGATGCTTGTCTCGCGGAACTGCAGCGAGTCCAGTCGTCGGCTGAGCCCTGACGTCTGTGCCTGGGCTTCGGTCAGCCCCTGCCGCGCCTGGAGTTTGGCGGCGTCCTCTGCGGAGTCGGCCGCCGTCAGGGCATAGCTCGCCGCGCGGCTGCGGGCACTGATGGCACCGCCTTGATAGATCGGAACTTCCAGATTGAGAAAAATGGCCGCCTGCGTCCGATCGATGGCCGGGTTCTGGTCAGCGTAATGGTCATCCAGGTATTGATTGAGCGAGGGCTGGAGGGACAGGGTCGGATAGGCCTCTGCCTTGGCCTGGGCCAGCTCGGCCTGCGCCTGGGTGCGCTGCGCCACGGCTTGCAGGACCCCCGGCAAGGCATCGGTGATCACCGGTGCATTGCACGACTGGTTCAAGGACGGGGCGAAGTCATCGGTCACCCTGGGCGTGCTCTGTCGCCCGAGGAGGTTGGACAGCGTCTGCTGCCAGCGGGCGTACTGCGCTTTGTATTCCTGAAGCGTGGCGATCGCACCATCGACCCTGGACTGCGCCTGCACCACGTCGGAACGGGTGCTGGCACCCATGTCGCTGCGCTGGCGGGCCAACTCGACGATGTCGCCGACGCCCTTGATCTGCTCGCGGGAGATGTCCAGCAGGCGTTGGTAGCGTTGCACCTCGATGTAGGCGAATGCGGTATCCCGGCCGACCTGGTCGATGGCCAGCAGGATGCTTGCCTGGCTGCGGGCAACCTTGGCGCGCGCCGCCTCCACTGCACTGGAGACTTTGCCGAAGTCGTACAGCATCTGTTTCAGCGAAATGCTCACCGACTGGCTGCCCGCGTCGCTGCCGTAGCCACTGCTGTAGCCACCCTTGATCCCTCCGGCGATTTGCGGGTAATAACCGGCTTCGGCCACGTTGATGCCCTCGGCCTGTTGATACAAGGTGCCGACGGCCTCGGCGATGCTCGGGTGCCAGTCCACTGCCAGGCGCACGGCTTGTTGCAAGCCGAGGGTTTCCTCGCCTTGCCGGCTCATGTCCCTGCCCGATACCGAGGGCGCGTCGGGCCGGGTTACCTCGCGCGTTGCCTGGCGCTTTGCGCCGGGCGTATCCCGGGCCCGCTGCGGCTGGCTTTGCAGACGGGTCGGGCTGATGCTGCGCAGCGTGGGATCGATGTCATCCTCCGCTGCAACCTGGGTGACACATCCCTGATACAGGCCGATGGTCAGCGCGACCATCGGCCAGGTGTGGCGGCGAGCAGACTTCACGTGATTCCCTTACTGTCGGTTTGCTGGCTGTTCCCTGCGTCACACCACGTGTACGCCGTTCTGTACCCATAAATGGTGGCTCGGATCCTCCTGAGGGGTGTATTGGGTGTAATCGACACCGTCGAGCTGATGAGTGCCGTCGGCTAGCCAGCGATCGGTCATGTGCACGCTGTCTGCGCTGTTGCCTTTGATTACCAGGGTGTCGTTGTCCGAGGACGTGATGGCCAGCACATCGGCCAGGTTCAAGGTCAAGGACACGGAACTGGTGTGGTTGAGGTCGAGGATTTCAATGTTGTGAATCCGGTTGTGCAGATCCCCCAGATTGATCGTCGCATCGCCCCCGGCCCACAGCAGGGTATCCGTGCCGGTACCACCATCCACGGAGGCGAATGACTGGTCGGCAATGATCAGCGTGTCGTTGCCCGCGCCGCCCTCCAGGGTGATCGCCCCGCCATGGGAGCCATCCAGCGTGTCGTTGTCATTGGAGCCGTGAAGCGTCTCGGTGCTGGTGGTCGTGGCAGCGACCAGCGCCGTGCCGTGGTCTTCGGTGGGGGCAATGGACATCGACAGTGCGCTGAACGACGTGCTTGCCACCGCGCTGGCCGGGTCGAGGTCGATGGTCAAGGTCGCGGTGTCGGTGGTGCCGTTCGGGTGGGTCAATTGATAAGTGAACACGTCGGCATGCCCGACGACCGCACTGGTCAGCCCGCTGTTGAGCGTGTAGGTGTAGCTGCCGTCAGCGTGCACCAGCAGCGAACCGTAGGTGCCCGTGATCGTGGTGCCGTTGTAGCCTGGGGTCACGTAGCTGCCCGCCACCAGCACACTGAGCACGGTGTAGGGCGAGCCCAGCATGTCGACGCCGCCACCCGCGGTGTCGGTCAGCAGGTTGCCCGACACGGGCGTGTAGCTGCCGACGACGAACTGATTGGTCGAGGTCGCGGTGTTTATCAGGCTGGTGTTGACCGTGCTCAGCACACCGACACCGCCCACCACGACTTTCACCTGATAGGTCCCGCTGGTCTGGCCGTCGAAGTTGATGCCGTAGTTGCCGCCGCCTAGGTTCAACAGTGAGCCACCCCCATAGGATTTGACGAGCACGTATTGACCCGTGGCCGTATTCAGCTTGTACAGCCCGACGGTGGTCGAACCGAGCAGGCTCAGCAGGTTGCCGGCGTTCAGAACCACGGTCAGGTTGCTGACCGTGTCGGCCGCGACGCTGGTGGTGTAGGTGCCACTGCCGCCACCCAGCAACACGCCGAAGCTGCCCAGCGAGGATTGCGTGGTGGTGACCAGGTTGGTCAAGGTGATCGCCGAATGGGCGATGTCGTTCGTTGCGTCCACCAGCGTCGCAGGGCTGGCCAGGTTGGCATCGCTCCAGACCTCGGTCGCCTGCGGGCTGTCGATGCGCACGTAGATATTGGCCGTCGCACTCAGGCCATTCGGGTGCACCAGTTGGTAGCTGAACACGTCGACCTTGCCGACGCTGCCCACGCTGCCATTGCTGGTGTAGGTGTAATGGCCGCTGGCGTCGATGGTCAGCGTACCGTACAGGCCCTGCACGGTGGTGCCGCCCCCAGCCGCCACGTAGCTGCCCGCTTTCAGGATCTGCAACACGGCGCCGTTGTCGGGACCGGTCTGGTCGACCTGACCGTTGGTGCCGACGTCGGTGATCACGTTGCCGGTCGTGACTGCCCCCGGCGTCCCGTTGAACTGGGTGAGGCTGGTGATCCCCAGTTCCAGCCTCGTGTTGACGGCGGTCAGCACGTCGACGCCAGCGTTGGAGACGACCAGTCGATAATCGCCACTGAGCAGATCCGGCAGGTTCACGCGCACCCCTATACCCGCCAATCCGATGACGTCGAGCAGGCCGCCGTTGCCGCCGGTTCCGAGGGTGACCCAAACCCCGCTGGCACTCTTGACCTGCAGCGTGTAGTTCAGCGAGGTCAGCACGCCGACGATACTCGGCGAATTCAGGAACAGGGTCGGGTCAACGCTGGTCCCGGCGTTGACCGTGAAGCTGTAGACCTTGGACGCGCCCAGGAGCAGGGAGCCAAACGAGTCGGTGTAGGACTGCACGGTCACTGCCGGTGCGATGTTCACGGTGGCGACGGCGAGGTTGTCACTGGCGGTCACCGGCGCGTTCGCATCGATGTCCGGTGCTGTGACGCTCGCGCCTACCGAAACGTTGCCGCGGTTATCGGTGAGGCTGACCACCAGCCGTTCGCCGTTGATCTGCGCGGCGTTCAACGTGATGCTGAACACACCCGTGCCGCCGACCACCCCTGTCCCGAGGACCACCCCCGCAGACGATTTGACGGTCACCGTCGAGCCCGCTTCCCCGGTACCGCTGAGGCTCAGGCCGTCACCGCTGACCACCAGGGTGGACGCGGCAGCCGGTGGCGTCAGGTCCGGCGCCGTCGCGGTGGCACCGACAGACACGTTACCCGCCCCGTCGGCCTGGGTCACGGTCAGCACCTCGTTGTTGATCTGCGCGGCCGTCAAGGTCACGGAGAAGGTGCCGTTGGCCGCCACGGTGGCGGTGCCGAGTAACAGGCCCGCCGCATTGCGGACGCTGACGGTTGCGCCCGCGACCCCCGTACCGGTGACTAGCGTGCCGGTGGTGCTGACCGCCACCCCGACAGGCGCCGCCGGTGGCGTCGTGTCGGGGGCAGTGAGCGTGCCCGCGACCGAGACGTTGCCCGCGGTATCGACCAATCTGACCGTGAGCGCCTGGCCATCGAGTTGCGCGCTGTTGAGCGCCAGGCTGAACGTTCCGGTGACGCCGATCGTGGTCGAGCCCAACAGGGCACCGTTCGGTCCGTACACGTTGACCGTGGCGCCCGCTTCGCCGACGCCGCTGAGGGTGATGCCATTGGCCGCCAGCAGCAGCGCAGTGGGTGCGGTAGGCGCGGTGACGTCGCCAGCGGTGAGTTGGGCCACAGCCGATAGGTTGCCTGCCGCGTCGCTTTGCTGGACGTTCAACACCTGGCCGTTGAGTTGTGCGCTGTTCAAGGTCGCGGTGAAGGTCCCCGCGGCGTTGACCACGGCGGTGCCGAGCAGGGTCCCAGCCGCACTGGTAATTCTGACGGTCGCGCCTGCCTCACCCGAGCCGCTGACCAGCAGGCCCGCGCCACTCAAGGTCAGGTTGCTCAGGGGGGCCGGCGCGGTGACGTCGGCGGCCGTCAGACCGGTGGCCGCAGAGACATTCCCCGACAGGTCGGCCTGAGTCACGCTCAGGACTTGCCCATTAAGTTGCGCCGCATTGAGGGCCACCGAGAAGGTGCCGTTCGAAGCCACCACGGCGGTGCCCAGGCTGACGCCGCCCGCCGTTCGCACGGTCACCGTCGCGCCGGCTTCGCCCAAACCACTGAGCACCAGCCCGGCAGTGTTGAGTGCGAGTGCAGTCGGCGCGGCGGGTGGTGTGACGTCCGGCGCTGGGACGGTCACTGTCGCCGAGACGTTATTGGCCGCGTCGGTCTGGTGCGCGCTGAGCACCTGACCGTTGAGCTGGGGCGTGGTGAGCACCAGGCTGAACATGCCATTGGCGCCGACGAGGGCGGTGCCGAGTACCGTACCGCCCGGCGCGTTGACGGTCACCGTCGCCCCCACCTCACCGCGCCCGGTCACCAGGGTGCCTGCGGCATTCACTGCTAAGTCGGTAAGGGCCGCCGGGGCCGTCGTGTCTGCCGCCACGAGTGTTGCCGGCAGCGAGACGCCGCCCAGCGACGCCGTCGCGGTGACTTGCAGGCTTTGGCCATTGGTCTGAGCGGCATTGAGCGTCACGCTGAAATGCCCGGTGCCGTCGGTGGTGGCCGTGCCGAGCAGGGCATTCCCAGGGCCGTACACGGTGATCGTGGTGCTGGCGGCGGCGTCCCCGCTCAGGATCAGCCCGTCGGCGCTGAGCGTCAGATTCACCGGCGCACTGGGCGGCGGGGTCGTGGGCACGGTCAAGAACGCATCTGCCGAAACGTTCAGGCTGGCGTCGGTCTGAATGACCCGAAGTTGCTCATTCGGCGCGACCGTTCCCGTCAGCGTGATGAGGAACGTCCCGTCCGCCCCGACGATTGCCGAGCCGAGGGGGCCCCCCGACCCGCTCACGACCACGGTCGCGCCGACTTCGCCGCGGCCTGCCAGTTGCGTCAGGGCCGCATTGAGCGCGAGCCCCGTCACCGCATCGGGATCAGTGGTGTCAGGTGCCGTATAGGTCAGTACCGGTGACACGTTGGCCTGAGCATCCGTTGCCGTGATCGACAGCAACTCACCGTTGGTCTGCGCCGACGTGAGGGTGAGGCTGAACGTTCCATCGGCAATCGCAACACCCCGCCCGAGTTCCGCGCCGCTGGCCGAAGTGACGATCACCGTACTGCCGGCTTCGGCATGGCCGGTCAACGAGAGGCCACCGGTCAACAGCACATCGAAGGGGATCAGCGGCGGCGTCGAGTCCGGTGCCGTGACCGCTGCCGTGGGCGAAGTGTGGAGCGCCGCATCGGTTTGCACCACGGTCAGCGACTCGCCATTCAGCTGCGCACTGGACAAGGTGACGCTGAAGGTCCCATTGGCGGCGACGGTCGAGGTGCCCAGTACGGTCCCCGACGCATCGGTCACCCTGACCGTTGCGCCGCCTTCACCATTGCCTGTCAGGGTCAGGCCGTCGGCGCTGACCGCCAGGCCGCTGACGGCAGAAGGCGTGGTGACGTCGGGCACCTGATAGGTGAGGACATCCGAGCGGTTGGTCGCGGCGTCCGTTTGCGTCAGGCTCAGGACTTCGCCGTTAAGTTGCGCGGACGACAGGCCGACGCTGAAGGTGCCGTTGGCCGCTACCGTCGCAGTGCCCAGCACGCCACCGTTGGCACTGGTGACAGTGACTGTCGCGCCCGCTTCCCCGGTCCCGCTTAGGGTCAGGCCGTCAGCGCTCAGCAAGGTGACCACTGGCCTGTCGGGTGCAGTCCGGTCGGCAGCGATCACTGTGGCTTCGGACGACGCGTTCCCTGCGGCATCGATTTGCACCACGGACAGCACTTGCCCGTTGAGTTGTGCGGCGTTCAAGGTCACCGCAAAATTGCCGCTGGCATCGACCGTGCCAGTGCCCAGCGTGATACCTGAGGCATTGGTGATCGCCAGCCGTGCGCCTGGCTCGCCGGTCCCGCTCAGGATCAGCCCGCCGGTGTCCAGCGCCAATTGCGCGACCGGCACGGGGGCGGTGGTGTCGGGTGCCACGACGCTGGCGGCTGTCGATGCGTTGCCCGCGGCGTCGCTGAGCACCACATTGACCTGCTCGCCGTTGTGCTGCCGGTCCGGCAGGTTGATCAGGAAACGGCCGGTGGCATCGACGGTTCCGGTGGCGATCTCAGTGCCATTCAAGGTGATGCTGACTGTCGCGCCCACTTCGCCGGCGCCACTGATCACATCGCCCGCCGCGTTGAATTGCAGGTCCGTGGCGGCCGCTGGCGGAGTCAGGTCGGGTGCGACGACGTTGACGGGCGCGCTGATGTTTCCGGGCGGGTCGGCCTGCTGCACGCTGAGCACTTGATGATTCAATTGGGCGGCATTCAGCGTCACGCTGAAGGTGCCATTGCCCAAGACGAGCGTCGTCCCCAACAGGTTGCCACTGGCGTCCTTGACCGTCACGGTAGCGCCCGGCTCACCGCTGCCGGTCACGACCAGCCCCGTCCCGTTGATGGCGACGTTGTTCAGAGGGTCGGGCGCCGTAGTATCCGGTGCGTTGAGCGTTGCGATCGGCGACACGTTACCGGCAACGTCGGTCTGGGTGAGGGTGAGCGGCTGTGCATTGGTCAGCGGGGTGCCCAGCACCAGCGTGAAGGTTCCGGTGCTGTTCACCGTCGCAGTGCCCAGTACGTTGCCAGCGCTGTCGGTCACCGTCACCGTGGCGCCGGCTTCGCCTTGCCCGGTCAGCGTCTGGCCGTCACTGGAGATGGCCAGTTGAGTCAGCGCCGCGGGCGCGGTGGTGTCCACTGAAGTCAGGTTGCCGGCCACCGAGGTGTTGCCCGCGGCGTCGGTCAAGGTCACTGACAACACTTGCCCGTTGGCCTGAGGCGTGGTGAGGGTGATGGAGAACCCGCCATCGATGCGCACGATGCCGGTGCCCAGCAACGTTCCGGCGGTGTTGTAGACGTTGACCACCGCACCTGCTTCACCGGTACCTGACAGGAGCGTGCCATCGCGGGTCACGGCCAATGCCAATGGGGCATCGGGCGCGACGCGGTCGGGGGCGGTCAGGTCAAGGCTGGGCGACTCGTTGCCACTGGCATCGGTCTGGCTGATGTGCAAGGTCTGACCGGCAATTTGCGCGGTGGTCAGCGTGACGCTGAACGTGCCGTTGCTGCCGACCACGGCGGTGCCCAGGGTGACGCCGCCGTTCCCGGATACGACGACTGTCGCACCGGCCTCGCCGCGACCGGTCAAGGTCGTGCCATTGGCCGTCAACACCAGGTCGCTCAAGGCGGACGGCGGGGTGACATCGGCAGCGACATAGTCGGTGGCGATCGAGTTGATGCCGTCACTGGAGGTGGCGGTGGCGAATACCTGTTCGCCGTTGAGCTGTGCGCTGGAGAGGACGGCGGTGAAGGTGCCGTCACTGCCGACCAGCGCGGTGCCCAGCACCACGCCTGCGGCACTGCGTACGGTGACGGTGCTTCCAGCGGTGGCATTGCCGGCGAGGGTCAGGCCATCGGCGCTGAGGGACAGATTGGTCGGCGCGGGTTCTGCGAGGGCGCCGGGCGCGACGACCGAGACGCCAGGTGAGGCATTACCGGCCGTATCGGTCTGAATGACGTTGACCGCCACGCCCGCGCTGACACCTGGGGACAGGGCCAGGCTGAATTGCCCGTTGGCATCGACCGCACCGCTGCCGAGCAGGTTGCCGTTACCGTCGCGTACCACGACAGTGGCTCCCGCTTCGCCATGCCCCGCCAGCGTCGCGCCGTCCGCCGTGATCGCCAGATCACTGACGGCCAGCGGGGCAGTGGTGTCCGCCGCCACCAGTGACGCGGCAGGCGATGGGTTGCCTGCGGCGTCGCTGGCCACGACGCTGAGGGTCTGGCCGTTGACCTGTGCGCTGCTCAGGGTGATCTGGAAGGTGCCGTTGGCGGCCGTGTTGCCGGTGCCGATGACGCTACCGGAGGCATCGCGTACCGTCACGGTGCTGCCAGGCTCGGCGCTGCCGGTCAATTGCAGCCCGGCGCCATTGAGCACCAGCGCGAAGGGGGCGTCCGGGGGTGTCAGGTCCACGGAAACCACCGTCACGGCCGTGGACACGTTGCCCGGTGGATCTTCTTGAGTGACGGTCAGCACCTGGGCATTGAGTTGGGGGGTATTGAGGGTCAGGGTGAAGGCCCCGTTGCTGGCGACCAGGCCGGTGCCCAGCAGAACGCCGTCGACGCTGCGCACCGAAACGGTCGCGCCAGGCTCGCCGTGGCCCGTGACCGTCAGGCCATCGGCATTGACCGTCACCTGAGAAAGCGCCGCAGGTGGACTGATGTCGGGGGCGGGGAAGGTCACCGACGGCGATACGTTGCCGCTGGCATCGGTCTGGCTGATGTCCAAGGTCTGGCCGTTATTCTGGGCGGGCGAGAGGGCGACGATGAAATGCCCATCGGCACCGACGATGGCCGTGCCGAGCACCGTGCCGTTGGCATCGGTGACCTTGACGGTAGCGCCGACTTCGCCGGTACCGCTTACGGCGCTGCCGTCACCGCTGACCCGCTCAACCTGTACCACGGCCGGCGGCGTGCTGTCGGTGGTCGCCAGGCTGGCGGTCGGCGATACGTTGCCCGACGCATCGGTCAGCGTGACCTGCAACGCCGCACCGGTGGTCTGGGCGGCGGGCAGGGTCACCTGGAAGTTTCCGCTCAAATCCACGCTGCCGGTGGCGAGCACATTGCCCGCAGCGTCACGAATGGTGACGGTGGCGCCGGCTTCGCCCTGGCCGCTGACAACCGTGCCCACGGCATTGATACTCAAGCCCGTGGCGGCGGGCGGGGCGAGCAGGTCAGGGGCAATGAGGGTCAAGGGTTGCGACACGTTGCCTGCAGCATCGGTCTGGGTCGCCACCAGCACTTGCGCGTTGGTCTGCGGTGTGGACAGGGTGATAGCGAAGGTGCCGTTGCTGGCCACGGTTGCCGTCCCGAGCAGCACCCCGGCGCTGTTGGTGATGCTCACCGTCGCACCGGCTTCGCCCCGACCGGACACCACGCTGCCCGTTCCATTGAGGGTCGCGGTGGTCAGCGCGTCCGGTGCAGTGGTGTCGTTGGCGATGACCGTGGCGACAACCGAGCTGTGACCGGCGCCATCGCTGGCGGTGACATGCAGGGTTTCGGCGTTCAACCGGGCGAAATTCAGCCGAATGCTGAAGCGCCCGAAACTGTTGACGGTCGCGGTCTCGGCCGGGTTGCTGCCAACGACGGTCACCGTGCTGCCGGGCGTGCCCACCCCGGTCAGGGTCAGGCCGTCGGTGCTCAGGGCCAGCTCGCTTGGCGTGGCGAGCTGTGTGCCGTCAGGGCCGGCGAGGGGCACGGGTTGTGACGTGTTGCCCGTGGCATCGCTGCTGGTCACGGTCAGCGTGCTGCCATTGGCCGCCGGTGGCGTGAGGGTAATGACGAAGGTGCCGTCGGCGCCGACCGGGCCGCTGCCCACGACGGTCGCGCCGTTGCTGATGGTGACGGTCGTGCCCGGTTCCCCGGTGCCCGAGACGACGGTGCCCTGCGGGTCGATGGCCACATTGCTGACCGGTGCAGGCGGCGTGTCGTCGGGGGCAGTTACGGTGGAAGGCAGGGAGGTGTTGCTTCCGTCCGTCGCAGACACCTGCAAGGTTTCGCCGTTGTGCAAGGGGGTACTCAACGTCACCGTAAAGGTGCCGCTCGAACCCACAGTGACTTGCCCCAGTGCCGTCCCGTCGGCGCCACGTACCACCACCACGCTGCCCGCCTGGGCCTGGCCCGACACCGTGGAACCCGTGCCGTCCACTGTCACGCCGGTCGGGGCAGGGGGGGCGGTGACGTCCGGCGCGGTTACTGGGCTGATAGGCGACGACAGGTTGCTCGCATCGGTCTGGCTGACGCTCAGCACCTGGCCATCCAGTTGCGGCGCGCTCAGTGTCACGCTGAACGTGCCGTTGGCCGCGACCACCGCGCTGCCCAGCACCGTGTTGCTGGCATCTCGTACCGTCACGGTGTCACCTGCCGTGCCGATCCCGGTGACCACTGCGCCGTTGCTGCTGATGGCCACGTTGCTCAGTGCCACCGGCGCGGTGACATCAGGAGCGGTCAGCGAGGCATTGGCCGACAGGTTGTTGGCGGCATCGGTCTGGTTGACCTGCAGCACCTGGCCGTCGTTGAACACCGCGCCGAGCTGAACGGAAAAATGCCCTGTGTTGTCGACCACGGCGGTATTCAGCAATGCACCGCCCGGGCCATAAACCCTGACCGTGGCGCCGGGCTCGCCCGACCCACTGAGGGTGTCGCCTGCGCCATTGAGCACCAGAGCGCTCGGGGCAGCAGGGGCTTGCAGGTCGGGCGCAGGCACCGTCACCGGCTGGGAGGTCGAAGGGGAGCCGTCCGCCTGCACGATGCTCAGGGTTTGCCCATTGGTTTGCGCGGCATTGAGCGTGATTTCGAATTGGCCGTTGGCGCCGACCACCGCTGAGCCCAGTATCTGGCCTTGACTGTCGGTGACGGTCACGGTGGCGCCCACTTGACCGTTGCCGGTCACCACCAGGCCGTTGGCAGACACGGTCACCGCGGTCACGGGGTCGGGCGTGGAGGTGTCGGGTGCGGTCACCGAGGCGGGCGGCGAGACGTTGCCCGCCGCATCGGCCTGGGTGACCTGCAGTACTTGGGCGTCGGTTTGTGGTGTGTCCAGGGTCAGGGAAAACTGCCCATTGTTGCCCACCTGGCCGCTGCCGATCACGTTACCCTGATCGTCGCGTACGGTCACTGTGGCTCCGGCCTCGCCAAGGCCGGTCAGCACCGAGCCCGATGCGTTCAGCGCGAGCCCGCTCACGGCCACGGGCGGCTGCGTATCCGGGGTGATGAAACTGACCGCAGGTGCGGCATTGCCGGCGCTGTCGACGGCAGTCACCAGCAGGGTCTGGCCATTGTGCTGGGGCGTATTCAACGTGAGGCTGAAATGCCCGTCTGCACCGACGATGGCACTGCCCAATACGGTGCCGTTGGCGCCGGTCACGGTGACGCGCGACCCGACTTCGCCATCCCCGGTCAGCACCCGTCCGTCACTGCTCACGCTGATGTTCTCGGGTTGCAGCGGGCCGTCGAGGTCGGGGGCCGTCACAGGGGCGCCCGCAGAGGCATTGCCCGCTGGATCGGTGAGGACGACGGTGAGCGGCTGGCCGTTGGTCTGGGCGGTTGAAAGGTTGACCGTGAAGCTGCCAGTGACCAGCACCACGGCCGTGCCCAGTACATTGCCTTGGGCATCGGTCACGGTGACGGTCGCGCCTGCTTCACCACGTCCCGCCAAAGTGAGGCCGCTGTTGCTGACCGTCAAATCGGTGGCTTCGGCAGGCGGGGTGAGGTCCGGTGTGGTGAACGGAATGGTGACCGAACTCACGCCATTGCCGTCGGTGGACACCACGTCGATCACTTGCCCGGCCAGTTGCGCAGGGGACAAGGTCAGGGAGAACGTGCCATTGCTGTCGGCGACAGCACTGCCGAGCAGGTTGCCGCTGGCATCTCGGACCTGGACCAACGCATTGGGCGAGGCCGTGCCCGTGAGCTGCGTTCCGTCGGCACTGAGGGCGAGGTTGTCGGGGGTGGCAGGGCCCGTGGCCGGGGCAATCACGGTGACGGGTGACGACGCATTGTTGTGTGCATCGGTCTGCGTGACGCGCACGCTGTCGCCGGCGCTGACGGGGGTGGTCAGCGTAGTCTCGAAGGTGCCATTCGCTGCGACCACTACGGTGCCCAGCGGCGTGCCGTTCTGGCTGACGATGGTGACCGTCGCCAAGGGTTCCCCATGGCCGGAAATCCGGGTGCCATCAGCGCTGATCACGAGATCGGTGACCGGTGCCGGAGGTTGTGTGTCATCGGCGGTGAACACCACGGATGCCGAAGTGTTCCCCCCAGCGTCGAGGGCACTGACGTCCAACTGCTGGCCATTGATCTGAGCGGCGTCGAGGGTCAGGGTGAAGTTGCCGTCAGCACCTGCGCGGCCTATGCCAATGACGCGACCAGCGATGTCTCGGACGTACACCCGGGCGCCTGCTTCGGTGTGTCCGGACAGGGTCAGCCCGTCGGCGGACAGCGCCAGATTCGTCGGGGTCAGGGGGGGCGACAGGTCATAGGCCTGCACCGGGACATTAGCCGAAACGTTGCCCGCCGCATCGGTCATCGTCAGTTGCAGCACCTCACCGCCGGTTTGTGGGGGCGTGAGGGTCACGGTGAACGTGCCGTCCTGACCGACAACCGCGGTGCCGAGTACGTTGCCGTTGGCGTCGATGACTGTGGCGGTGGCGCCGACCTCACCGCGACCGGAAATCTGCGTACCGTCGCGAGCGATGGCGACGTCGGTGGGCGCGTCGGGAGGTGTCTGATCTACAGGTGTCCCAGGTTGATCGACGTCCGGCGCCTGCGTCTGAGCACTGACCGAGGTGTTGCCGGCGGCGTCCGTGGCGCTGATCGACAACGTCTGACCGTCGCTTTGCGGCGGGTTGAGCGTCAAGGCAAAGGTCCCATCGGCAGCGGCGACTCCGCTGGCAAGGACGGTGCCGTCCGCGCCGCGCACTTGCACGGTCGCGCCGGGCTCTGCCGTGCCGGAAAGCTGCGTGCCGTCGTTGCTGACCTGCAGGTTCGTCGGAGCATCCGGCGCAGTGGTATCTGCAGCAATCACGATGCCGGGCGCGGAGGTGTTGCCCGCCGGATCCGTGGCACTCACCGACAGCGTCTGGCCATTGCTCTGCGGTGGGTTGAGCGTCAGGTTGAAGGTCCCATCGGCAGCGGCGACTCCGCTGGCAAGGACGGTGCCGTCCGCACCGCGCACTTGTACGGTCGCGCCGGGCTCTGCCGTGCCGGAAAGCTGCGTGCCGTCGTTGCTGACCTGCAGGTTCGCCGGGGCATTCGGTGCGGTGGTGTCGTTTGCCGTGGTGGTGCTCGGTGCGGAGGTGTTGCCCGCGGCATCGGTGAGGGTCACGTTGACGCTCTGACCATTGGTCTGCGGTGCGTTGAGCGGGACGTCGAACCGCCCGTCGTTGCCGACCGTACCCGTTCCGATCACGTTGCCGTTGGCGTCGCGAACGGTCACCTGCGCGCCGACTTC
>NZ_QARE02000022.1 GCF_003052515.2 Pseudomonas sp. RIT409
CGGCTGAGCGTTGGGGTTGTTCTGCTTGAGCAACTGCATCAGTTCCATCAGCAGCGTCAGGATCTGCTGCATGATGCCGTTCTGCGCGTTGTTACCGGTAAGCGCATTGCTGGCATTGACTTGCGGATCCTGACTGTTGGGTGGCGCGAAGTTCACCTGTGACGGCTGCGCGGCGTTGGCGAATAGCAACGTGCTGGGGTCAATGCTCTGGTTGCCGCTGCCACCGCCGGTGAGCGCATTGTGCTGCCCGGACTTGCCGCTCAGCGAGGAAAAGTCCGTGGGGGTGCTCAGGTCCTGTAACGGACGAAGCGACGAAACACCGATACTCATGATCGTTTACCTCTTTCAGCTCAGGGGGAATGAATCAATGGGCCTTGGGAATGCCGAACTGGTCCAGAACCGGGTCGACGTTATGGTCGAAGGCTTTCTGCGCCTTGTGCTTTTTAACCGCCTCGATGATTGCGGAGATGCCAAAGCCCAGGCTCATGGCCGCGTCCGCGATCCAGCCGACCACCGGGATCGAGGCGCCGATGGCCGCCCCCGCTGCCAGCCCGGCCGCCTCGCCGACGACCATGCCCGCCACTCGACCGCCCACTTTCGCGGCGACCTCACCCAAGCCCGCGCGCCCGGCAGACTTGGCCACCGCGTCGTAGCCATGCTTGGCCGCCGAAAGTCCCGACTTGGTGCTGTCGTAGAGGGTTTTGGCAGCGTCGGTCTTGTCGCCGCGAGCGAGCATGTCCGAGACCGACGCAAAGCCGGCAATGGACTGGAATGCCTTGGGTCCCACATGCGAGGCGGCCTGCATCAACATCGAGGGCGCGTGATCCTTGTCGCCCTTGGCGTTGTCCAACACCTTGCGCCCGGCCTTGGAATCCTGAAGCTGGCCGAGCGTCGCCTGTACGTAATTGCCTTGCTGCCCCTGGACGAAGTTTTCGGACAGCACACTGTCGTAGGCCGCTTTCTGCGCATCCGCGCTGTTGAGCGCCTGCTCCCCGTCGGCTTTTTTGGCGTGAAGCAACTGCCTGACCGCCCCACCTTCGCTGAAATTGCGAACGTAAGAATCCTGGATGCGCCCTTGCAGGTCGGGGCGCCCGCCCAGTACCTCTTGCGCGGTGGGAACAGCGGCATCAGGGCCGAGCAAGTCCTTCTGCATCTGCAACTGGGCCGATAGCCCGCCCAGGGCACTGCTGTAATCCGCATTGGGCTTGTCCTTGGTCACGGCTTTGTCTGCGGTGTTCAGATCGGTTTGCAACGCCTGCCCACTGTTGACCCGCTGCATCTGCTCGGTGACCGCCTTTTGCAGGGTCGGGGTGCTGTTCACCAAGGCCCGAGATTGCTGGGGAATCTGTTGATCGAGGAACGCCTGCACATCGGGGTCGGCCTGGAGCTGTGCGATTTTTTCGTTCAGGGCGTCCTCGGTCTTGCCGGTTTTGCGCAAATCCTCGCCAGCCTCCACGCTTTGCAGCGTCTGCTGCAGCTTCACCATGACCGCGGCTTTCTGCTCGCCGCTATAGGCTGCAGGGTGATCGAAGACATCCTTGCCCAGTTTGCTGATATCGGTATTGGCCACCGAATTGAGGGTGGCCGCGTCGCTGAGCACGCTGGCGAACTCTCCGCCATTGGTGGGTGCCTGCTTTTTGATCCAATCGCTAATGTTGCTCGCGCTGAATAACTTGTCCGGGCTGTGGGCGGCCAGCGAGCGCCCCGACAGGCCGCCCTGGTCGATCTGCGTTAGAAAGCCCGGCTGTGCCCAGGTCTTCGCGGCCTGACGCAGAGGGCCGGCCAAGCCGGGGTTATCGTTCTGCAGCGCTTTGAGGCCATCGGCGCTGGTGAGTCCGTCGACCTTGGTTTCACCCTCGGTCCCGGCCGCGTGTTTCGGATCGGCGGCCTTGGTCAAGGGTTCATTGGCACGCATCAAGGCTGCGCTGCGGACCAGCTCCAGGGATTGAGGGTCGGCGTCCGGATGGTCCTTCTGATAATTGGCAATGTCTTTGTCGGCACTGTCAGCCGCCTTCTGCATATGCTTGGCGAAGGCTTTGAGGTCACCATCGGTGATCTTGCCATCGGCCTTGCCGCCATGCTTGCCGGTGTCGACCGCCGTTTTCAGGGCCGGATTGGCGTTGATGAAGTCCATCGCTTTGGCCGCATCGGGGCCTTTTTCAGCGGCCATTCGGGCAGCGGCGATCGGCCGGTTCAGTTCCTTGGCTGCCTGTTCGCGCTGTTCCGGTGGCAGATGGGCGACCATGGGTGCCCATCGCTCCAATTCCTTGGGCGAAGAGTATTTGGAATCATCGAGGAAGCTCGCATCGTCGGCTTTCGGCACGTCGGCCGTGGCAGCAGTTGCAACGGGCTTTGCGGCGTTCACATCTGTTGCCGCCGCCGTTTTCTCGGCGCCAGTGGCCGCGGCCGACGGCGCTGCCCCATCTGGGACAGCCTGCGGAGTGTTCTGCGGAAGTTGAACATTGCCCTTGAACAACTGGGTCAGCTGCGCGAGCAGGGACAGCAATTGTTTCTCGGTCGTGTCGCCACCGACCGGCGCCTGCGCCGTCGCGGTGCCGAACTGCACGTTGGCGTTCTGAGTAGAAAGCTGGGGTTTCGCAAGCTTGGGCGCTGAAACGTCGAGCGGTGAATGTCGAGTGGCCTGGCCGCTGTCAGCCTGGGGTGAGATACCGCTGTAGGGACTGTTCGAAATACGCATGAGGGTCGCCATCCGGGATCGAGGGATGGCAACTGTGTGGTTCTCGAGGCAAGTCGGTTCCGGCAAATGTTTCTATTTGTTTCGCGCGACCCTGCCCGCTTTCATGTGCCAACACGCGTGGCCTCTCTATCATGAGGCCACACTGGTGCCCGTTTTCATCAGCACGTTCGCCAATTTGCGCGCCAGTTCTTCTTCCTTGTAAGGCTTCTGCACAATCAATTGTTGATCGACATCCAGAATGTCGATGTCGGCAAAACCGGTAATGAACATCACCGGCAAGTCTGGATGCTCCCGTCGCACCCGAGCGGCCAATTCGGCGCCCGTCATGTTGGGCATCGCGAAATCGGTCAGGACGAGATCGACGCAGGCATCGATTTTCTTCAGTGCCTCTTCGCCGTTCTCCGCTTCCACGACCGAATAGCCCAGTGAAACGAGCATCATCGCCGTCACCGAGCGCACCGCCGGATCATCGTCCACCAACAGAATGGTGCGGTGCAGGTCGTCCGCATCGGCGTGGCCAGGCATGTCCGAGTCACTGGTGACCGATTGCGCGGTCTGAGCGATGCTGGGCAGGAACACCCGAATGGTGGTGCCGACATCTTCGACGGTGTCGATGCGCACTCCCCCGCCCGACTGCTTGGCGAAGCCGAACACCTGGGCCAGTCCCAAGCCCGACCCCTTGCCGACGGCTTTGGTGGTGAAGAACGGCTCGAACGCCTTGGCCAGCACCTCCTCACTCATGCCACAGCCCGTGTCACTGACCGACAGCACGACGTAGGCACCGGGATCAGGATCCTCCGGCCGCTGCGGCAGGCGGTAGACCATCTCGTTCCATGTGCTCAGGCGCAATTGACCGCCTTGCGCCATGGCATCGCGGGCGTTGATCGCCAGGTTGAGAATGATCATTTCGGTCTGGGTCGGATCAACCAGCGCACTCCAGAGGTCCTCGGCCAGGTCAGTCTCGACCCAAACGCTGCCACCCAGTGCCCGCCCCAGCAGTTCGCGCATGCCGCCGATGGTGTCATTGAGGTTCAGCGCGACCGGTTCCAGGCGCTGACGCCGCGAGAACGACAACAACTGGCTGGTCAACTTGGCGCCCCGCTCGCCGGCAGCCCGGATATTCTCCAAGCGCTGGGGTGACTTGGTGAACACGCCCTTTTCCAGGTCCCGGGTGAGGAAGTTGGCGCTGGTGAGGATGACTGTGAGCAAGTTGTTGAAGTCGTGAGCGACTCCCGCCGTCAGTTGCCCCACCACTTCGAGCCGCTGCATCTGCTGCAGCGCCGCCTCCACCCGCTCCCGTTCGCGGATCTGGTCGCGCAGCCGCCTGTTGGTCGCCGCCAATTCGTCCATGACCGTCCGTTCGCTGGTGATGTCGCGGACCGCCACGTACATCACCCCTTCGTCGGGCACAATGGTCCAGGACAGCCAGCGATACCCCCCATCGGCATGGCGCATGCGGTTGACGAAACGGGTGGTCACGTGCCCATTTGCGACGCTGGCGGTTTCACCGAGGGTGGCCTCCAGGTCGTCCAGATGAATCAGTTCGGCGAGCGACTGACTCTGGAAGTCGTTGCGGGTCCAGCCCAAGGTCGCTTCCCAAGCCGGGTTCAGCGCGATGGGCGTCAGATCGAGACGCAAGACGCCCAGCAATTCACGGGACAGCTCCCAGGTCCGGTCGCGTTCGCGGGTCCGCTGTACGACGCGCTCGTTCAGGATGTCGTTGAGTTGTTGCAGCGCTTCGGTGGCCTGCTTGCGCTCGCTGATATCCTGCATCACCCCCGTGAAGCGCACGCACTGGCCGTTTTCGAACAGCGAGCGACCATTGGAAAAGACCCAGCGTTCGTCTTCCCCTTCGGTGAGGATCCGGTGTTCGATCTGAAAGCCCGTGTCGCCGCTCAGCGCTGCCAGGACCTTGCTGCGCAACGCCTCACGATCCTCTGGATGACAGCGCGAGAACATGAAGCTGAAACTGACCTGCGCATCGGCGGGCACACCGTACAGCGCCTTGCAGCGCTCGTCCCATAGCAGCGTCTCGCTGCGCGGGTCGTACGTCCAGACGCCCATTTCCGCAGCCTCGATCGCCAGATGAGCGCGGATTTCGGTTTCCTTCAGCGTCTGCTCGGCCCGCTGGCGCTTCTCCCGTTCCTGCACTTCCAGCACGGCCCGGGTGACCGCTTTGGGCAACATTCTGAGATTTTGCTTGAGGACGTAGTCCACAGCCCCCATCCGCATCATCTCGACCGCGTGCTGTTCGCCGAAAATGCCGGAAAGGAAAATGAAAGGCGTCTTTGGGGCCAGACGCAAGGCGGTGGCCAGCACATCCGGACCGGAAGACCCGGGAAGCAGGTAGTCGCTGAGAATCAGATCGAAACGCCCGCCCGACAGTTCGCGTTCCACGTCCTTGTGGTTGTAGACCAGTGTAGCGTCAACGTTCAGACCGCTGCTTTCCAGGATGAGCAGGGTCAGTTCCGCGTCGTGTGGGCTGTCTTCAACCAGCAGCAGCTTGAGTAGCGATATCGGCATGAATAGTCGTCGTTCATTGCACAAGGGCCCTTGCCGCCTGCATGTGACGCCAGGGGTCGGGCCTCTAGGTGTCGGCGATCAGGAACCCGGACGGCGTGTCAGTCGCAGTGAACCGGGCGGCGGCTCATTGAGAACGGCCCAGAAAACCCCGAGATCGGAGATTGCCGAGACGAATTCCTTGAATTCGACCGGTTTGACGACGTAAGCGTTCACTCCCAAGGCATATGCGCGTTGCAGGTCCGGCTCTTCACGGGACGACGTCAACATGACCACCGGCACGCTGCGTAACTCTTCGCTCTCGCGAATGGCCTTGAGCACCTCCAGACCATCGACCTTGGGCAGTTTGAGGTCCAGCAGCATCACCGCGGGATTGCCCGCCGCGCGATCGTGCCAGTTGTTGCGGCGAAACAGGTAATCCAGCGCCTCGGCACCGTCGCGTAGCACGATCACTTCGTTGGCCAATTGGCTGCGTTCCAGCGCAACCAGGGTCAACTCCAGATCGTTGGGGTTATCTTCCACCAGAAGAATGGGTTTGAGCATTGGGCGTCTCCTCGGACACTCAAAGGGTTACGGTCAAGCTGCGCTTGGGCAACGCAAAGTAAAAGGTGGCGCCCTGTCCCAGTTCGCCTTGAGCCCAGACTGAGCCATCGTGGCGCTCGATGATACGTCGCACACTGGCCAGGCCGATGCCCGTGCCTTCGAACTCTTCCATGCGGTGCAGGCGCTGAAACACGCCGAACAGCTTGCTGGCGTACTGCATGTCGAAGCCCACGCCGTTGTCGCGGATGTACACCACCACCTTGCCGTCTTCTTCATAGCTGCCGATCTCGATCACGGCGGCGATTTGCGTTCGGGTGTACTTGATGGCATTGGCCAACAGATTGCGCATCGCCAGGTGCAGGAAAGCGGCGTCAGCAATCACCACCGGCAGCGGCTCGGGGATCAGCCACTGCAAGTCACGCCCTTCGTAGTCGGGCTGCATCTCCTTGCGCATGGCCTCGACCATGGCGTTGAGGTCGACTTCCGAGAAGCGCATGGCCGAGCGGCCCATTTGCGAAAAGCTCAGCAGGTTGTCCACCAGGGTGCCAGCGAAGCGAGCCGACTCACCGATGTTATCGAGGAAACGCACTCCTCTTTCGGAAAGCTTGCCGCCTTCAGTGTCACCCAGCAGCTCGGCGTAGCCGGCGATGTGGCGCAGCGGCGCGCGAAGGTCATGGGACACGCTGTAGGAAAACGCTTCGAGTTCCTTGTTGGACTTTTTCAGTTCGTCCGCCAGCGCGGCCATTTCCTCGGCCTTGCGCAGTACGATGCCGAGCACGGCAGCTCGCAATTCGATGACGCCCTCAGTGTCCAGTTCATCCCATGGCCGAGAGAAGCCGCGCACGGTCTCCTGCCAAAGCGCGAAACTGTGGCGCGGACTCAAAGAGCCGCTATCGTCGACGGCCTTTTCCGGCCTGCCTGCCCAGTTCACCACACGTGTCTGTTCGGGACGGAACCAAATGATGTAGTTGGAGTGCAACTCCGAAATCGCCATGGCCAAGACGCCACTCACCGAGCGGCTGAGTTCGGGCAGTTCGGGAATGTCGCGCCCCACGTTGTCGGATTTGAACACGTCGTGGGAACCCCGCTGACTCAACCACTGGGTCAGGGCCTGGATGTGCCCGTGGCCCGGCGTCTCGCCGTATACATCGAGCGATGATTCGGAGATCACTGCGGCACCGGAGGCGCCCACGAACGCCAGGAGCACGTCCGGTACAGCCCGCAGACCGCCGATCACGCTGTCTAGGTCGGCCATGGCGGCGAGCATCTGCACGATCTGGCGGCGCAGGCTGAGCATGCGCTCGGTCCTGGCCTGGGCTTCCTTGGTTTCGATCTGCAACGACAGCACACTGCCCAGCAGTTCGCAGGCTGTGCGGGTCTGGAAGCTGACGGCACGTGGCGTTGCGTGGTGACAGGAAATCAGGCCCCACAACTGCCCCCGGACCACGATGGAAATCGACATCGACGCCAGGGTCTGCATGTTGCGCATGTACTGCAAATGCACGGGCGACACACTGCGCAACGTGGCGAAACTCAGGTCCAGCGGCGCCCCGGTCACCGGGTTGTCGAGCGGCACCAGCGGCGAGGGTTGGTAATTGGCGTCCTCGATGACCCGGATACGGTTGGCCAGGTACAAGGCACGGGCCTGGGCCGGGACGTCGGAGCCAGGAAAGCTTAGCCCCAGGTAGGTCGGGTAATCCGGCTCAGCCATTTCAGCGATGACCAGCCCATTGCCCTCTGCATCGAACTGATAGGCTTTGACGCGACCGAAACCGGTGATCCGTTTGACCTCCGCCACCGAACGCTGACACAGCGCCTCGATGCTCTCGGCTTCTTGCATCTGGCTGATGAAGGTACGCATCAAGGGGTAGACGTTGCCGTAGGCCGAGCCCATGTCGCTGGCCGGTTCGAATTCGGCAATCAGGACCTGATCGTGCCGGTGGGCCATCATCGCGATCGGTTTGCCAGCCTGGATCCCCTCCAGAAAGCGAACATCGCCGACGTGAAAAGGGTTCTGATCCTCTTCAGGCAAGGCCGCGAACCGCGCGATCAATCGTTCGGCGTCATCGAACACTTGGGACAGCGGCAGGCCGATCAGCGCCTGCGGCGCAATCCCCAGCCACTCGCTCACGTTCGCGCTGACCTGGACAACGGTCATCGCTGCCTCTTCGATCACCAGCAAAAACCCCTGAGGCTGGATGCTGCCGGGGATCTGGATGGGCTCGCGGGCGCACTGATCGATCGCGCTCTGTTCAAGTGCCGGGCTCAGGGTCAAAAGTCGGTCTCCTTCACCCCAGCCTGCCTGAGACAGACACACCGGGATGGGTGCCAGAAAACGTCGGCACTGATTGAATGGGCGTACACATTAACAAATCCGGACCCTGTATACGACACACGAAGTCTCTGACCGTTCGAAGTCTCGGCCGCGGGCGAGAAGTGCCCCGGCGGGCAGCGCGGCGGGCGATAGCGGTCACTCGCAAGCTGCCCTGGCGCACCGCCCGGAGCCGCCCCATGCCAAGCCAGGTTTTGGGCAACGGCTTCACGCGGCACGAACGCGCAGGGTGGGCGTGATCGTAATGTCGATCACGCCGGAGGAAGGGGCGCTCTGGCGCTAGATACCCGCCAAGGCCAGGTCCATCGCGAAGTAAGTGAAAATCAGATCGGCGCCCGCGCGCTTGATGGCGCCCAGGCTCTCACGCACCACGCGGTGTTCGTCAATGGCGCCGGCCTGTGCGGCGAACTTGATCATCGCGTACTCCCCACTGACCTGATACGCCGCCAACGGCAGGTTCGACGCTTCGCGGATATCGCGGATGATGTCCAGGTAAGCGCCAGCGGGCTTGACCATCAGCGCATCGGCGCCCTCGGCTTCGTCCAGCAGGGATTCACGCAGGGCTTCGCGTCGGTTCATCGGGTTCATCTGGTAGGTCTTGCGGTCGCCCTTGAGCGCCGACCCGCCGGCCTCCCGGAAAGGCCCATAGAGCGAAGAGGCGAATTTGGTCGAATACGCCATGATCGGGGTCTGGGTGAACCCCGCCGCGTCCAGCGCGGTGCGAATGGCCTTGATCTGCCCGTCCATCGCCGCGGACGGCGCGATCACGTCGGCGCCGGCGCGCGCTGCCATGACCGCCTGTTTGCCGAGGTTTTCAATGGTGGCGTCGTTATCGACGTGGTCGCCGTGCAGGACACCGCAGTGGCCATGATCGGTGTATTCGCAGAAGCAGGTGTCCGACATCACAATCATGTCCGGCACGGCATCTTTGATCGTGCGCGAAATGCGCGAGACCAAGCCATTTTCCTGCCAGGTGTCACTGCCGGTCGCGTCCAGGTGGTGGGAAACGCCAAAGGTCATGACCGATTTGATGCCCGCGCGGGCGTAACGCTCGACTTCTTGCGCCAGCTTGGACTCGGGGATGCGGCTGACGCCCGGCATACTGGTGATCGGGACGAAGTCGTCGACTTCTTCTTCGACGAAGATCGGCAGCACCAGGTCGTTCAAGGTGAATTCGGTTTCCTGAAACAGCGCGCGGAAGTTGGCATTGCTGCGCAGGCGACGTGGACGGGCAGCGGGAAACAGACTGGACATGGCAGTTCCTGATCAAAAATGGCGTACATGGGCCCGCACACAGCAACCGGGCCCTCATTAATGGCGCGAAGCTTATGCCTGCCTCGCATGGGATTCAAATATCGGGGCGATAAACACAATTGTCAGACGGGCAAAAGTCCCGCGCCCGGCGGCGAACCAAATCCCCGCTTCGCCTGTCATTTATCGCATGCAGCGCCCTTCCCGGCTGCGCAACCCATGTGGCGAGGCCAGCCGTGAACGACACCTCTTCCGAACGACGTAACAACCGCTCCCTGGACGGCCTCAACTTTTTCCTCGCAGACGTGCGCGATGGGCTGGGGCCTTACCTGGCGATCTACTTGCTGGCCGTCCATAAGTGGGATCCGGCAAGTATCGGCCTGGTGATGACCATCGCCGGTATAGCCGCTTTGATCACCCAGACGCCAGCGGGTGCGCTGATTGACCGCACCCGCAGCAAACGGCTGGTGGTCGCCACCGCCGCGCTGCTGGTGACGGCCAGTTGCCTGATCTTGCCCTTCATTCACAGTTTTACCTGGGTTGCGCTCACCCAGAGCCTGAGCGCGATCGCCGGATCCGTGTTCGCTCCGGCCATCGCGGCGATTTCGCTCGGCATCACCGGCCCGCGAGCCTTTACCCGACGCACTGGACGCAACGAAACCTGGAACCATGCGGGCAACGCCTGCGCGGCTCTGCTGGCTGGAGGGTTGTTCTGGGCCTTCGGCCCCATCGCTGTCTTTTACCTGATGGCCTTCATGGCCGTCGCCAGCGTGATCGCAGTCAGCTTCGTCGATGCCGAAGCGATCGATCATGACGTCGCGCGGGGTTTCGACCAGTCTGTCGACAACGCCCACGAGCAACCAAGCGGCTTGTCGGTACTGATGCACAACCGGCCCCTGATGCTGTTCGCCGTGTGCTGCGGCCTGTTTCACCTGGCCAACGCCGCGATGCTGCCGCTGGTCAGCCAGAAGCTTTCGCAGATCGACATGTCACTGGCCACCCCCCTGACCTCGGCCTGTATCGTCGCCGCCCAACTGGTGATGGTACCGGTGGCGTGGCTGGTGGGGGCGAAGGCCGACCAGTGGGGGCGCAAGCCGCTGTTACTGGCGGGCTTCATTATCTTGCCGCTCAGGGGCGTGTTGTACGTGCTCTCGGACAACCCCTGGTGGCTGGTCAGCGTGCAATTGCTGGACGGCATCGGCGCTGGCGCCTTCGGCGCGCTGATGCCCCTGGTGGTCAAGGATCTGACCCAGGGCACTGGCCGCTTCAATGTCAGCCTGGGCGCCATTTCGACGGTATTCGGCCTGGGCGCAGCATTGAGCAATGGGCTGGCGGGGCTGGTGATTCATGAGGCGGGTTACAGCGCCGCCTTCCTGACCCTGGCTGGCATCGCGGCGGTCGCCAGTGCATTGCTCTGGCTGGGCGTACCGGAAACCGCTCGGCACGCCGATCGAAATACCGCGCCACCCTCGGCACCCACCTCGGCGCAACCCATGGCGGGCTAGTCCTCGGGGCGGTTGGCCGCCCCTTCGCCCAGTTCGCGCTGCATGATCACCGTATCCAGCCAGCGACCGTGCTTGAATCCCACGGCCTCGAACACCCCGACCCGTCGAAAGCCCAGGCGCTCGTGCAGTCGGATCGAGGCAATGTTTTCGCTGTTGCCGATGATCGCCACCATCTGGCGGCGTCCGTTCTCGACGCACCTCTGGATGACCCGGCTCAACAACGCCTGGCCAATGCCCCGCCCCGCCATGCCTTCACGCACGTACACCGAATCTTCGACGGTGAAACGATAGGCCGGTCGCGGGCGATACAGGGTCGCGTAGCCATAGCCGACGATCTCCCCGGCCTGCTCGGCCACCAGATAGGGCAAGCCATGGGCACGGAGGTCCGCCCGCCGTTGGCGCATCTGATCCACTGTGGGGGGCTCCAACTCGAAGCTGGCGGTGCCATACAGCACATGGTGGGCGTAGATCGCCTGCACGGCGGGCATATCGTCTTCGTCAGCGTCGCGCAGAATAAGGGCTTCAGGCATGAACGTCTTCTTGGTCATAGGATCGGGACGGACTCATGATGCCGCGCCGCCCAGACAAAACAAAGCTATGATTCGTCATCCTCAGCATCAGTAAAACTTTGCCATGCACCGCCTCAACCTCATCCACCTGCACACCTTCGCGCAGGTCATCCGACACGGCAGTTTTTCCGCCGCAGCCGAACGCCTGGGTCTGACTCAACCCGCGGTCAGTTTGCACATCCGGCAGTTGGAAGCGCGTCTGAACCTGCGTCTGATCGAGCGGGTCGGCAAGCGGATCAAACCGACGTCCGCTGGCGACAGACTGCTCGACCACGCCGGGCGCATCGACGCTGTCGTCGAAGAGGCGTTGCTCGAACTGGCCCATCACGCCGCTGGCATCGCCGGTCAGGTCGCGATCGGTACGGGGGCGACCACCTGCATCCACCTGCTTCCCCCTATGCTGCAAAACCTCAGACATCACTTTCCGGATCTCGACGTACGGGTCAGTACCGGTAACACCGATGCCATCCTGCGCGCGGTGGAGGAAAACCGCCTCGACCTGGCCCTGGTCACCCTCCCGGCGGCTGGGCGCAGCCTGTCGATCAGCCCATTGCTGGCAGACGAGTTTGTCGCGATCTTCAGCGCTGAGGCGCCGGGCATCCACCCCCCTTTGACGCCGACATCACTGGAGCGTCTGCCGCTGGTGGTGTTCGAGGCGGGCAGCAGCACCCGCTTGTTGATCGATGAGTGGTACCTGCAAGCGGGTCTTCGGGTCAAACCGATCATGGAATTGGGCAGTGTCGAAGCCATCAAGGAAATGGTGGCCGCCGGCCTGGGCTACAGCATCGTGCCGCGCATGTCGGTGGCCGCTGAGCATCACCGGCGCGGCTTGCGGGTGGAGACGCTTACACCGCCGCTCAGTCGCACTTTGGCCCTGGTCCTGAGGCAGGACAAACCCGTGAACAAGGCGTTGCGCCAAGTGCTCGAAGCGTTACAGGCGCTGGCGCACTGATTGCGGTTAAACTGCCGCCCTCTTTCACTGCCGACCCACGCCCGCGCCCCGATGAACGCCACCGCCCTCGATACCCTCCGTCAACACCTGCTCGCCGCCCTCTGCCCCGCCCCTGCGCAAACCTGCCGACTGTTCCATGGGCGGGGCCGACGCTGGCCGGGCCTGGAGCAGGTGACAGTGGACTGGATGCAGGGGGTGGTGTTGGTGGCGCTGTTCAAGGCACCGGCCGCCGACGAGTTGGACGCCTTGAAAGCGCTGCTGAGGGAGGTCGTTCAGGCGCCCGCGTGGCATGACAGCGGTGCCCAGACCTTGCTGTTGCAACACCGTTACTTGCCTGACAGCGCCACCGAAACCCTGTTCGGCGAGTGCCCGGAAGAATGGACCGTCGTTGAAGACGGGCTGCGCTATCGCGTGGATTTCGGCAAGAAGCAGAACAGTGGCCTGTTTCTCGACATGCGCTGCGGCCGGGAATGGGTGCGGGCCAACGCCTCAGGCAAACGCGTGCTCAACCTGTTCGCCTACACCTGCGGATTTTCCGTGGCCGCGCTCGAAGGCGGCGCCACGTTCGTGGTCAATCTGGACATGTCTCGCGCGGCATTGAGCCGCGGCCGAGACAATCATCGGCTCAATGGCCACGACCTGACCAAGGTCAGTTTTCTTGGCCATGAACTGTTCAAGTCCTGGGGCAAGGTCAAGCACGGCGGGCCCTACGATCTGGTGATCATCGATCCGCCATCGTTTCAGAAAGGCAGTTTCCTCCTGACCAAGGATTACCAGCGCGTGCTGCGCAAGTTGCCTGAGTTGCTGACACCCGAGGGCACGGTGTTGGCATGCATGAACGACCCGTCGCTGGGCGCGGATTTCCTGATCGAGGAAGTCATCCGGGAGGCACCCGGTCTGCGCTTCGAACAGCGCATTCCCAACCCGCCGGAGTTCGCGGACATCGACCCGGAGGGCGGCCTCAAAACCCTGGTGTTTCGCCAGGGCTGAGGCCAGCGTCAGCGCTTCGATGCGCTCCCCGGTTCAGGCACTGAGCCGCGAAATCACGTCGTTCAGCCCCACCGACAAGACGTGCAGGTCCTGACTCGCGGTTTGCGTGCGCTGTACGTTGCTTTGGTTGGTGGTGGCAATGGCGGTGATCTCCGTCAGGTTGCGGGAAATGTCTTCGGCCACGGACGTCTGTTCTTCCGCTGCCGTGGCAATTTGCCGGTTCATGTCGCGGATCGCCTCCACAGCGGTGGTAATGCGTGCCAGCGAAGAACCGGCCAGGGCCACCTGATCGACGCTTTCCTGGCTGCGCGCCTGACCACTTTCGATCGCCTGCGCCGCATCGATGGCACCGGTTTGCACCGAGCTGATGATCTGATGGATCTCGGCGGTCGAGGCGGCGGTGCGCTGGGCCAGGGTTCGGACTTCATCGGCCACCACGGCGAAGCCGCGGCCCGCATCCCCGGCGCGCGCAGCCTCGATGGCCGCGTTCAAGGCCAGCAGGTTCGTCTGCTCGGCGATGCCGCGGATCACCTCCAGCACTTTGCCGATGCGGCCGCTGTCACTTTCCAGACGTCGGATCACATCTGCAGTGTTGCTGATCTCGGCGCGCATCCGGGTAATCGCCGTGATGGTTGCGTTCATCACCTCGCTGCCGTCCTGGGAGTTGCGATCCGCTTCATCCGCCGCGTTGGCCGCCTGGGCAGCGTGGCGAGCGACCTCCTGCGCAGTGGCCGACATCTCGGTCATCGCGGTGGCCACCTGATCGGTACGCTCGAACTGCTCGTGAGTGCCCTGCGCCATCAACGCCGCAATGGCTTTCAACTCGCCACCGGCGCTGTCCAGGTCGGTGGTGCTGCGCTTGAGACGGTTGAAGGTGTCGGCGAGAAAATCGCGCAAGGTGTTGGCCGCCACCGCCAGGCGCCCCAACTCGTCCTGACGGATGACGCTGACGCGGTCGCTGAAGCGCCCTTGGCTCAATTGCGCGACGTAGTCGATCAGCAGGCCGATCGGACCCACGATGTTGCGGTTGACGACCCACAGCGCCAGCCCCCCCACCAGTAAGGCCGAGACCAGCATCACCAGCGTACCGATGAGGATGGTTCGGTCGGCGGCATCGCTGATCATCAGCGATTGTGCATCGCTCTGTTCGCGCAGGCTGACCACCAGCGCGCTCATCTGCTCACTGGCTGCCCGGTCCATGCCCTTGACCGCATGATCGCCGGCCACCGGATCAGCGCCTGCCGCCACGAATGCCTCGAACCCTTTGCGGTAGGCCAGACCCAGCGCCCGGTGCTCTTCGCGCAGCTTGTCGATCCGAGCGCGGGTCGCCGAATCGAGGTCGCTCATGGCACTCAACCGCCCGAGGGTATCCTGGACCAAACGTTCCTGTTCCTCGAACTGGCCCCAGAACTTGTCGCGATCGGCCGTCTGTTTGCCGCGCAGCAGCACGTTTTTCCACTCCTGCACTTGCACCTTGAACTGCAGGTTCGCCTGATCGACCCGCTGCGAGGCCTGCAACGGCCCGTCCAACAGGCCGCGATAAGCATGCACGTTACTGGATAGGAAATGAAAACAGGCCAGTGCGATCAGCAGCACCAGCACCAGGCTGCCACCGAGCAGCGCGAGAATCTGCAATCTCAGGGATTTGGACATACGGGAATCTCATCAGGGAAGGACTGCGGTCTTCGGAATCGTCCGAAAATGCCTGCTTGCCACATCCCTGTGCCGCCATTTCAAGCTGATGCAAACAGCGGGCGTACATAGGTTGATTCGACTCTGGGATAGGGTTCTTTAAACGCCGTGATGCAGACCCGACAGACGGTCGGAAAGCGTCAATGGTTCGTCTGAAAGGCCAGTCAACCATTTGGCGAACACCCGCCATCACTCAATGGAGTCGCTGATCGTGTTTTCCCCGATCAGTGCATCTGAACGGCGGCCACGCTCAAAATCCGTCCTATTGCCCGAACACCTGCGACGGCCGCCTCAGCACCGGATCGAACGGGTTGATCTTCTGCCCGATGGCCATCGCTTCGCGCTTGAGCATCTCGACGACGGTTGGCATGCGCTCGGCATTGAGGCGGTCGGTAATCGTCGCCACGCTCAACGCCGCCACCGCCCGGCCTTCGCGATCCAGGATCGGCACCGCCAGACCCGCCATGCCTTCGAGCACGCCGGTATTGCGTGCGGCATAGCCCAACTGCCGGACGCTGTCGATTTCCGACCGCAGCATGACTTCGTCGTACAGGTGAAAGTCCCGAAGACGCGGCAGGTTGTAGCGAATCACGGTGTCCCTTTCCTCCTCGGGAAGGAACGCGAGAATGGCCAGGCTACCCTGCCCCACGCCCAGGGCCACGCGGCCGCCAATGTCGCCAGTAAAGGTACGGATCGGATACGGCCCCTCGCTGCGGTCCAGGCAAACGGCGTCGAAGCCACTGCGGGCCAGAAGGAACAGCGAATCCCCGAGCGACGCCGACAAGCGCAGCAAGCTCGGCCGCACCACATCGCGCAGATTGCCGGTCTGCCCTGCCCTTGCCGCCAGCGCAAAAAACTCAAGGCTCAGGCGGTAGCGTTTACTGCGGGCATCCTGCTCGACCATCCCTTCATCCAGCAAGCTGCGCAGCAGGCGATGGGTCGTGGGCTGTGACAACCCTATCCGCTGCGCGACCTGGCTCGCGCGCTCACCGTCTGGCGGACCGTCCCCTAGGCAGCGCAGCACTGCAAACAGTCGCGACACCGCACCCACACCCACATCGCCAGCTTGATCATTTCGTTCAGTGGAATTCATATTCATCCCAAACCTTAGGTAATTCATTGAGCGAATAAACTCGAAAATAAATCTCGCTCAATGAAATTCATCGTTGAGGCCATCCTAGGCTTCGGCCTAGGATCAGTCCACAGGGCGATTTGAATAACAGCGGCAGCCGACCCGATCGAGCGCCAACGTCCAGCGTGCTAGCACCCCAAGCACCCGCGCTTTTCTCTTTCGCATCTGCCCATAAAAACGCATGCCCCGGCATGCACGAATACGAGGTGGAACGCAGCCATGGCATTTCTTCAACTTCAGGCCCTGTGCAAACGCTACGGCGCCGTCGATGCGGTGGTCGCCACTGACTTGTCGGTGGCAAAAGGCGAATTCGTGTCGCTGCTCGGCCCCTCCGGCTGCGGCAAGACCACGACCCTGCAGATGATCGCCGGCTTCGTGGAGGTCACCTCGGGCCACATCCTGCTCGACGGCCGTGACATCACCCATGCCAAGCCCGCCAGCCGGGGGCTGGGTGTGGTGTTCCAGTCTTATGCCTTGTTCCCGCACATGAGCGTCCGCGACAACGTCGCCTTCGGCTTGAAAATGCGCAAAGTGGCGGCGAGCGAGATTCAGCGCAGGGTGACCAAGGTGCTGGCGCTGGTGCGACTGGACCGGCATGCCGAGCGCTATCCACGTGAACTCTCCGGCGGCCAGCGGCAACGCGTGGCCCTGGCCCGCGCATTGGTCATCGAGCCGCCTGTGCTGCTGCTCGACGAGCCGCTATCGAACCTGGATGCGAATTTGCGCGAAGAAATGCAGTTCGAGATCCGACGGATTCAGCGCGAAGTGGGCATTACCACGCTGATGGTCACTCACGACCAAGCCGAAGCGCTGTCCATCAGTGATCGGGTGGTGGTCATGCAAGCCGGGCGCATTACCCAGATCGACGAACCCTACGCGCTCTATGAGCACCCTCGTACGCGTTTCATTTCCGGCTTCGTGGGCAAGGCGAACCTGCTGCGCGGCGACCGCGATGGCAACGGCGCGGCGCAGGTCCGACAGCAGCACGGCGACGGCGAGCTGACCCTGAGCCTGCGACCGGAAAAAATCGACCTGCTCGCTGCCGGAGAAGGCCGCCTGCAGGGACGGGTCATCACCCGTTACTTCCTGGGCAGTCAGTGGCTGTACCGCGTTGAAACGACAATCGGCGAAATCACCGTCGTCCGTCGCAACGATGGTCAGGCGCCGCTGCAAGAGGGCACGACAGTCGGCCTGGATTGGCCCGCAACCTTGCTCCGGATCGTGAACACCGATGAGGTCTCGGTATGAGCGGCAGCACCCTGTTACGCGACAGCGGGCGCGGCTACCTGCTCTCGGCACCGGCACTGGTGCTGTTCATCGGCCTGCTGGTGCTGCCATTGCTGCTCACCCTGGTGCTGTCGTTCAACGTGTTCGATTACGAGGTGGGCGTCAAAGGCGATCAGTGGACGTTCGCCCAGTACCTGAACCTGATCAGCGATTCCTACTTCTACGAGATTTTTTTTCGCACGTTCTGGATCAGCGCACTGGTCACGCTGCTCTGCGTGCTGATCGGTGTTCCGGAGGCGTACATCCTCAGCCGCATGGGTACGCCATGGCGCTCGATTTTCCTCATCCTGATTCTCACCCCGCTGTTGATTTCCGTGGTGGTGCGGGCATTCGGCTGGAGCCTGTTGCTCGGCGCCGACGGGTTGATCAATCAGGCCATCCAGGCCCTGGGCGGGCGTCCACTGAAGCTGCTGTATACCCCGTTCGCCGTGGTGCTGGCGCTGGTCCACGTGATGCTGCCGTTCATGATCATCCCGGTGTGGACGTCGCTGCAAAAGCTCGATCGGTCGGCCGAGCAGGCCGCGCTGTCGCTGGGCGCAAGCCAGGCCACGGTCATGCGTCAGGTGGTGCTGCCGCAGGTGATGCCCGGCGTGCTGTCCGGCACCCTGATCGTATTCGGCCTGTCGGCCAGCTCTTTTGCCATTCCGGGGCTGCTGGGCGGGCGTCGCTTGAAGATGGTCGCAACCACCGTCTATGACCAATACCTCTCGGAACTCAATTGGCCCATGGGCGCGGCCATCGCCGTCGCGCTGCTGCTGATCAACCTGTTGGTGATGCTGTCGTGGAACCGGCTGGTGGAAGGCCGCTACAAGAAATCCCTGGGGGAATGACCGATGTCCAAGAATGGCCCGCTGGCCTTGTCCTTTCATGCCCTGGTGGTGGTGTTCATGCTGGCGCCGCTGGCGGTGGTGTGCCTGGTGGCATTTACCCCGGAAAACACCCTGAGCCTGCCCTGGCATGGGTTTTCCCTGCGCTGGTTCAGCGCGGTGTTCGAACGCGCCGATTTCATCCAGTCGTTCTACAACAGCCTGTTGTTGGCGGTGGTGGCGGCGACCCTTGCGACACTGATTGCCGTCCCCGCCGCGCTGGCGATCACCCGCTACCAGTTTCCCGGACGGAACCTGCTCAACGGCCTGTTCCTGTCACCGATCATCATTCCGCACCTGGTGCTAGGCGTGGCGATGCTGCGGCTGTTCGCCCTGATGGGCGTCAACGGCAGCTTTGTCTGGCTCATGTTCGCCCACGTCGTGGTGATCACCCCCTACGTGTTGCGCCTGGTGCTCGCCGCCGCGATCGGCATGGATCGCAGTGCCGAACAAGCCGCCGAATCGCTGGGCGCCAGCCGCTTCACCCTGTTCCGCCAGATCACGCTGCCGATGATCCTGCCGGGTGTGGCCGGCGGCTGGCTGTTGGCATTCATCAACAGTTTCGATGAGGTCACGCTGTCGATTTTCGTCACCTCGCCGGCGACCCAGACATTACCCGTGCGCATGTACGTCTACGCCACCGAATCCATCGACCCGATGATGGCCGCTGTTTCGGCGCTGGTCATCGCCCTGACAGCCGCCACCATGATCATCCTCGACCGGGTCTACGGCCTGGACCGCGTTCTAGTGGGACGACACTGATGGCGCGTCCCTTGATCCTTCACCCCTGCACCGGCCTTACAGAGAGCGCACCATGGCATTGCTGAAACGACTGGCCGAACTCGACCGCGAGGTCTTGCCCTTCACCCTCGACGGACAACCGACCCAAGGCCTGCGGGGCGACACCCTGTTGACCGCCGTGCTCACCGGCGCCGACCGCTTGCGGGGCAGCGACTTCAGCGCCGAGCCTCGTGCCGGTTTCTGCCTGATGGGCGCCTGCCAGGACTGTTGGGTCCGCCTGGGGGATGGCCGTCGAGTGCGCGCCTGCTCGACGCTACTGGAGGCCGGGCTGAGTGTCGTTCGCGAACCGGGGCGCTGCCTGTGAAACGCGCCGATATCGTCATTGTCGGCGCCGGGCCGGCCGGCATCCGCGCTGCGCAGACGCTGGTTGCCCATGGCGTTCAGCCCTGCCTGATCGATGAAAGCCTGCGCGGCGGTGGACAGATCTACCGCCGTCAGCCCGAGCACTTCAAGCGCTCGGCCAAGACCCTCTACGGATTTGAAGCGCCTAAAGCCCGTGCCGTGCATTCAGCTCTGGATCGCCTGGCAAGCCAGATCGACTATCGGCCGGAAACGCTGGTCTGGAACGCCGAAGCGCAAACGCTCGACACGCTGACCAACGGCGTCGCGACACAGGTGCCGTATCAACGGCTGATCGTCGCCACCGGCGCCACGGACCGCATCCTGCCTGTACCTGGCTGGACCTTGCCCGGCGTGTACAGCCTCGGCGCCGCACAGATCGCGCTGAAGTTCCAGGGCTGCGCGATTGGCGAAAAGGTGGTCTTCGCGGGCAGCGGGCCGCTGCTGTACCTGGTGGCTTATCAGTACGCCAGAGCCGGTGCGAAGGTCGCGGCGGTGCTCGACAGCGCCCCGCTCTCGGCTCAGACCCGCGCCCTGCCCGCCCTGCTCGGGCAGCCCGCGACCCTCGCCAAAGGCCTGTATTACCGCGGCTGGCTCACCGCCCATGGCATTGCGGTGCATCAAGGTGTCGCGCTGGAGAGCATCCAGGGGCGCCAGCGTGTCAGCAGCGTGCAATGGCGCGACGGCGGCCAATTGAAACGGCTGGATTGCGATGCCGTCGGCTTCGCTCATGCGTTGCGCAGCGAGACGCAACTGGCCGATTTACTCGGCTGTGCCTTCGATTGGTGCCCGCTGAACCGCGCCTGGTTGCCGCGCCGGGACGACCAGGCGCGCAGCAGCGTGGAAGGCGTTTACCTGGCGGGAGACGGCGCCGGCATCATGGGAGCCGACGCCGCAGAGATGGCGGGCGAGCTGGCGGCCCTGACCCTGCTGGGCGATATCGGTCATCAGCGCGACGCTGCCCGCAGCCGCGAACTGCAAGGCAAGCTCGAGCGTATTCGGCGATTCCGCCATGGCCTGGAAACGGCCTTTCCTTTCCCTGATCGCTGGGCGGCCGATGCGCCGGACGAAACGACCATCTGCCGCTGCGAGGAAGTCAGCGCCGGTGACATTCGCCGGACCGTCGCCGAGGGGCATTGGGAGGTGAACCGGGTCAAAGCCATGTGCCGGGTCGGAATGGGGCGCTGCCAGGGCCGGATGTGCGGGCCGGCATCGGCCGAAATCATCGCCCAGGCCAGCGGTCGCGACATTTCCAGCGTGGGTCGCCTGCGCGGCCAGGCACCGATCAAACCCTTGCCGTTCGGCGTGGAGATGGAGCCATGAGCGCATTCAGCGAAGTGGATGCCGTGATCATCGGCGGCGGCATCGTCGGCTCCTCCGCCGCGCTGTTTCTGGCCAGAACGGGCAAGCGCGTGGTCTTGCTGGAGCGGGACTTTGTCGGCGCCCATTCCAGCGGCGTGAACTATGGCGGGGTGCGCCGCCAGGGGCGTCCGCTGTCTCAGTTACCGCTTTCGCAACGGGCGCACGGGATCTGGGCAGACCTGCACAACCTGATCGGCATCGATGGCGAATACCAGCGCTCCGGCCATTTGAAACTGGCGCGCAGCGAACAGGACATGGCGGCGCTGGAGGCTTACGAACGGGCGGCTCGGGGCTTCGGTCTGAACCTGCGACTGCTCGACCGCGTTCAACTGCGTGCTCGCTTTCCCTGGGCCGGCGATGTTGCCGTGGGAGCGTCGCTGTGCGCCGACGATGGTCACGCCAATCCGCGGCTCGTCTCTCCCGCATTTGCTTTTGCAGCGCGGCGTGCCGGCGCTCAGGTGGAGGAACAGGCTCGCGTCATTGAAGTTACCCATGACGGCCTGGCCTTCAGAGTCCGCACAGCCCATGGCACCCAGTGGCGCGCGCCCTGGCTGCTCAATTGCGCAGGCGCCTGGGCTGCCGACCTCGCTGCACAATTCGGCGAACCGGTGCCGATGCGCTCGGGCCACCCGGCGATGCTGGTCACCGAACCGTTGCCCCTGTTCATGGACGTCAGCACCGGCGTCGAAGGCGGCGGTATCTATGCACGACAGGTCGCTCGGGGCAATTGCGTGCTCGGCGGTGGCCAAGGCTTCGCGCTCGACCCGGGCAGAGCCCGGCCCGGGCAGGCGGCGATTCTGGAAATACTGCGCAACGCCGGTGAACTCTACCCGCCGCTGGCAGGCGCACAGGCGATCCGCACCTGGAGCGGCACCGAAGGCTACCTGCCGGACCGCGAACCGGTGCTGGGGGCCAGCGCCACGCAACCGGGTCTGTTGCACGGTTTCGGCTTTGCAGGTTCCGGTTTCCAGATCGGCCCGGCCGCGGGTCAGGCGCTGGCGCAGATCGTCTGCGACGGGGCGCCCGACATCGCCCTGGATGCCTTTTCGATTTCCCGATTTCAAGCGGTACCGCCTGCCCCTGCCGTGCCCCCGCGCACGGATAACGTTATCCCTTTGCTCAGAGGAACATCGCAGCCATGAATACCCTCAGATCCCTTAAACGCCTCGCCCTGACCGGTCTGCCACTGGCGGCCACCGCACTGGCATCGACCACCGTCCATGCGCAAACCACCCTGTACCTGGGGATGAACGGCGGCACCATGGAACGGCTGTATGCCGATCAGGTACTGCCTGCGTTCGAGAAGGCCAACGACGTCAAGGTGGTGATCGTCCCCGGCACCTCCTCGGACATTCTCGCCAAGGTCCAGGCCAGCAAGGACAACCCGCAGATGCACGTCATGTTTCTCGACGACGGCATCATGTACCGCGCGATTTCCATGGGGCTGTGCGGCAAGCTTCAGCCGAGCGCAACCCTCGCGGACATTCCGGCCAAGGGCAAGATCAAGGACGAAGCCGTGGCAGTGAGCCTGGGCGTCACCGGTCTGGCGTACAACAGCAAGATGTTTCAGGAGAACGGCTGGAGCGCGCCAACTTCCTGGGCGGACATGGCAGACAAACGCTACAAGGACAAGCTGGTGTTCCAGTCGCTGGCCTCCAGCACCTTCGGCCTGCACGGCTTCCTGATGTTCAACCGCTTGCAGGGCGGCACCGAAACCAATGTCGAGCCCGGCTTCAAGGCGTGGCCGAAGACCGTGGGGCCGAATGTGCTGGAATACATCGCCAGTTCCGCAAAGATTTCCGAAATGGTTCAGACCGGCGAGGCCGCCCTGTTCCCGCTGACGCCGACGCAGGTCACCGCGCTCAAGCTCAAAGGCGTGCCCGTTGAGTACGCGCCGCCCAAGGAAGGCGCCGTGGTGCTGAACGTCGCCGAATGCACCATTGCCAATAACGATCAACCCGAGCTGGCGCAGAAACTGGCGGAATTCCTGCTCACTCCGCAGGCGCAATCTCCGGCGCTGGAACTGGGTGACCAGATCCCGTCCAATCCGAAAACGCCGACGAGCGACCGCACCCGCGGGCAGGTCGAGGCCATGAACAAGTACCTGGAAACAGCGGTGACCATCGATTGGGATCAAGTCAATCAGGTGCGTCCGGAGTGGAACGCTCGCTGGAGCCGAACCATCGAGCGGTAGCACACCGGGCGTGTATGCCCCGGTGATGGCTGCGACCTGCAACCCGTTCTGACGGCAAACCCCTGCTCAAGGAGTGGGGTTTGCCAACGAACTCAGCGCGGCAGCCTAGCGCAGCAATCCCTCGATACCGGCAATCAGGCCTTCCAGGCTCACAGGCTTGTTCATGATCACCGCGCCGGCCTGACAGCCCGCGCGCACCGCTTCGATGTCCGCGTGCCCGGTGAGCAGCAACACCGGCAGTCCTGGCCAGATCTCGCGCAGTACGCGAAACAGCGCCACTCCGCTGAAATCGCCCATGGCGCAATCACTGACGACGATATCCGGCACGCGACGGCGTATCGACTCAATCGCTGCGAAACCACTCGACACCGACTCCACCGCGTAACCGGCGTCCATTAGCAGCCCGGCCATGACGTCTCGAAGGCGGTCGTCATCGTCCACCAGCAAGACCTTCGCTCCCCGAGCTGGCAAAGCAGCTGCCGATGCTGTCGAGTGGGCTGGCGCTTGCGCGATCGTCCCGTCTACGCCCTCGCGTATCTTGAGCAGCAGGCTCACCGTGGTGCCGCCTGCGCCGCCGCACTGCAAGGTCACGTTGCCTCCTGCCTGGGCGGCGAACGCCGATACCTGCGAAAGCCCAAGCCCCGTGCCCTTCCCGGCTTGCTTGGTGGTGAAGAACGGCTCGAACGCCTGTCGGGCAATCGCTTCAGGAATGCCAGGGCCGTCGTCTTCGACGGTCAACTCCACATAGACGCCGTCGCTCAGCGCCGCGTGATCGGTGAGTGACAGCACCCGGGTCGCCACGCGAATGCTCCCCGCCCCGCCCATCGCATCCCGTGCGTTGACCAGCAGATTGAGAACCGCAGCTTCCAGTTGCGTGGCGTCACAAAGCACCCAGGCAGGCGTCGAGTCCAGCTCGAACAGCAGCTTGATGTCCGGGCTCAGCACACGGCCGAACAATTCCTCGAGGCCGCGCAATTCCGCGCTCACGTCCAGCAGGCTGAGCGCCGAAGGGTCCTGGCGGGTGAAGGCCAGCAGTTGCGCGATCAAGGTCGAGCCTTTGTTCACGGCCTGCAGACCGACCGAAGCCCAGCGCAGAACGTCTTCGGGCTTCTGCGCCTTGCGCTCGATGAATTGCAGGCTGGCGCTGATCGCCTGGAGCAGGTTGTTGAAGTCATGGGCAATGCCGCTGGTCAGTTGCCCGATCACCGACACCCGCTGGTCCTGGCGCAATTGGGCATGGGCGGTTCGGTCATCACCCAGTGCGTCGATCACCTTGCGGCTCAAACTGCGGGTCTGTTCGTCTTTGAGCAGGCTGAATTCACGCAGCTGCATCAGGGCTGACGTCTGGCGGGCCAACGCCTCGAGCGCGGCAGCCTGAGCCGGGTTCAGAGTGCGCGGAACCCTGTCGATCACACACACGGTGCCGAGCACCGCACCGTGTTCGGTCACGATGGGCGCACCGGCATAGAACCGGATGAAGGGTTCACCCAGCACCAACGGATTCTGGGCGAAGCGCTCATCCAGCGTAGCGTCCTCCACGATCAGCAGTTGCGCCGGTTGAAGGATGGCATGGGCGCAAAACGCCTGATCACGATGGGTTTCGCGCACAGGCAAGCCGACGCAGGCCTTGAACCATTGACGTTCGCGGTCGATGAGCGAAACCAGGGCAATCGGGGTTTCGCAGATCAGCGCGGCCAATGAGACGATGTCGTCGAAGGCCTGCTCGGGCAGACTGTCGAGGATGTGCAGGCGCTCCAAGGCCTCGATACGTCGAGCTTCGTCAAGCGGGAGCGGCGCGGGGCGATGGGTCATGGGTTCACGCTGGTAAGGGGGCTGGCAGAAAGCGACATGCTCAATCGGATCGGCGATCCTGCTGTCGGTTCCCCAGTGCATCATGCCAATTCGCTGGCAATGGGGATAGCGATAAATGGCCTTTCGCTCTCACCGCCGGTCTTCTTGCGCGCGCATGGGCCATCTCGAAGGGTTGCACACCGACCGAAACAGCGGGCGATAGAGCATATCGATGAGATGATCGGAACAAGCGATTGGACGCTCTGGCCCCGGATCGGTAGCTTGCTCACTACCTGATTACGCTTTTTCTGGCGTTTCTGCGATGCGGTGTGAAGTCGCACACCGACACCCTCAAATGGATAGGCGCCGTGGCTCACAGCACGCTCGCGCATCAAGACCGGACGCTTGACCCATCATTAATCGTTGCCTGGCGCGTGACTGAGTGTCGTGCCATCGGCCTTTGCGTGCGAGTTTGAACACATGTCCATCAACACCCCCCAACAAATCGCCGAGCTCACCATCGAGGCCGGCGTGAAGAAATCCCGGCTGCCAGTGTCCGCGATCCTGGTACTGGGTTTCCTGGCAGGCGCCTTCATCGCCCTGGGTTTTCTGCTGGACATTCACGTCAGCACCATGATCCCCGGCCCATGGGCCTCGTTGGGTAATTTGCTGGGTGCAGCGGTGTTTCCCATCGGGCTGATCCTGGTCATCCTGGCGGGCGGCGAGTTGCTCACCGGCAACATGATGACCCTTCCCACAGCGCTGTTTGCCGGGCGCATCTCAGTGGGCGCGGTGCTGGGCAACTGGGCGCTGGTCACTTTCGCCAACCTGCTGGGCGCAATGTTCATTGCCTATTTTTTCGGCCATGTGCTGGGGCTGACCGAAGGCGTTTACCTGGCCAAAACCGTGGCGATCGCCAAAGCCAAGGCGAGTGCCGACTTCGGTCAAGCGTTCATTTCCGGCATCGGCTGCAACTGGCTGGTGTGCCTGGCGGTCTGGCTGTCGTACGCCAGCAAGGACGTCACCGGCAAGATCATCGGCATGTGGTTTCCCATCATGGCCTTCGTCGCGATCGGCTTCCAGCACGTGGTGGCGAACATGTTCGTGATCCCGGCGGCCATTTTTGCCGATGCGTTGAACTGGGGCGTCTTCGTGGAAAATATCGGCGCGGTGTTCCTGGGCAACGCGGTGGGGGGTGCAATTTTCGTCGGTCTGGCGTATTACGTGTCCTATTCGAAAGCTGAACGGGCGCATGACGTGATGGTCGAGCCGCCGGTCAGCCAGAAGATTTGAACCTTGAGCCATGTGCTTCGTCCGTTCATAGCACACGACGCCTGATCTGCCACGCAACACGCTGCCGAGAAAACGCATGTCCAACCGGGTTTTGATAGACGGCTATTCACGCAAAGTCGATTACGTTCGATTGTCGGTGACCGACCGTTGTGATTTTCGTTGCGTGTATTGCATGGCCGAAGAGATGACCTTTCTGCCGCGCCAACAGATTCTGTCGCTGGAGGAAATCCAGCAGATCGCCGAACGGTTCGTCGCGCTGGGCACGAAAAAGATCCGCCTGACCGGCGGCGAGCCGCTGGTCCGTTCGGGAATCGTCGGGCTGTGCAAGAACATTGCTGCCCTCCCCGGGCTGCGCGAATTGTGCATGACCACCAATGGGTCGCAACTGGACAAGCTCGCCGCGCCGCTGTTCGAGGCCGGGCTCAAACGCCTCAACATCAGCCTGGACAGCCTGGACCCGGAGCGTTTCAAAGCCCTGACCCGCACCGGTGACCTGTCGAAGGTCATCGCCGGGATCGACGCCGCCAACGCTGCCGGGTTCACCCGAACCAAGCTCAACTGTGTGGTGATGCAGGGGCGTAACGACCACGAAATCAACGACCTGGTCGCCTTTGCCATCGACCGAGGGCTGGACATCACTTTCATCGAGGAAATGCCGCTGGGGGCGATCAGCGAGCACAGTCGCGCCGAGTCGTTTTTTTCCAGCGAGCAGGTGCGCGACCGTATTGCCGAGCGCTACACGCTCGTCCACTCCACCGAGTCGACTCAAGGGCCGTCACGCTACTGGCGAATCGCGGAAGCGCCGGATATCCGCGTGGGCTTCATTTCCCCGCACAGCCACAACTTCTGCGCCACCTGCAATCGCGTGCGGGTGACCGTCGAAGGGCGCTTGCTGCTGTGCCTGGGCAATGAGCATTCGGCGGACCTCAAGGCGGTCCTCAGGGCCAACCCCGGCCAACCGGAAAAGCTGGAGACCGCCATTGTCGAGGCCATGAAGCTCAAGCCCTACCGGCACACCTTCGAAATCAACGACGATGTGCAGGTCGTGCGCTTCATGAACATGACCGGCGGCTGACGCCGGCCCCGTTCCCTGGTGGCTTACTTCGGCGCGATCGCAGCGTCGACCAGCACCTGCGCTTCGGCCACCAGACGCTTGAGGTGCTCCTCGCCCTTGAAGCTCTCGGCGTAGATTTTGTAGATGTCCTCGGTCCCGGACGGACGCGCCGCGAACCAGCCGTTTTCAGTCATGACTTTCAAACCGCCGATGGCCTGATCGTTGCCTGGCGCCTTGCTGAGAATCTGCTGGATCTTCTCGCCCGCCAGTTCGGTGGACGTCACCTGCTCCGGCGACAGCTTGCTCAGCAACGCCTTCTGCTCGAAATTGGCCTTGGCCTCCACGCGAGTGGACACCGGTTCACCCAGTTCGTCGGTCAACGCCTTGTACACCTCGCTCGGATCGCGGCCCTTGCGCGCACGAATCTCGGCCGCCAGCAGGGAGGGAATCAAACCATCCTTGTCGGTGCTCCAGACCGAGCCGTCGCGGCGCAGGAACGACGCGCCTGCACTTTCCTCGCCACCGAAGCCGAGCGAGCCTTCGAACAAGCCCTCGGCGAAGAATTTGAAGCCGACCGGCACTTCGTAGAGGCGACGACCCAGACGCTGGGTCACGCGGTCGATCATGCCGCTGCTGACAACGGTCTTGCCGACGGCGGCATCGGCGCGCCATTCAGGGCGATTCTGGAACAGGTAATCGATCGCCACCGCCAGGTAGTTGTTCGGCGCCAGCAGGCCCCCGGTGGGCGTCACGATGCCATGCCGGTCATGATCCGGGTCGCAGGCGAAAGCCACCTGGAAGCGATCCTTCAACCCGATCAGGCCTTGCATGGCGTAATTCGAGGACGGGTCCATACGGATCTTGCCGTCCCAGTCGACGCTCATGAAGCGGAAGGTCGGATCGACATGCTGGTTCACCACCTCCAGATTCAGGCCGTAGTGCTCGCCAATCGCCGACCAGTAACGCACCCCTGCGCCGCCCAGCGGATCGACGCCCAGACGCAGACCGGCACCGCGGATGGCGTCCATGTCGATGACGTTTTGCAGGTCCGCGACGTAGGTGTTGAGGTAGTCATGCCGGTGGGTGGTCGCCGCACGCAGCGCCTTTTCATGGCTCATGCGGCTGACACCGACGATCTTCTCGGCCAGCAGCTCGTTCGCCTTGTTCTCGATCCACTTGGTGATGTGCGAATCGGCCGGGCCGCCATTGGGCGGGTTGTATTTGAAACCGCCGCTCTCCGGTGGGTTGTGCGACGGGGTGATGACGATGCCGTCGGCAAGGCCCGAAGTGCGGCCTTTGTTGTAGCAAATGATCGCGTGGGACACGGCCGGAGTGGGCGTGTATTCATCGCCTTCAGAGATCATCACGTTGACGCCATTGGCCGCCAGCACTTCCAGCGCCGAGGCCGCAGCGGGCGTAGACAGCGCGTGGGTGTCGGCCCCAAGAAACAGGGGGCCGTCGATGCCATGGGCCTGACGGTACAGGCAGATGGCCTGACTGATCGCAAGTACGTGCCATTCGTTGAAGCTCAAGTCGAACGAGCTGCCACGATGGCCGGAGGTACCAAAGGAAACCCGCTGGGTCGGCACCGAGGCATCGGGCTGCCCGGTGTAATACGCCGTGACCAGACGAGGAAGATCGACCAGCAATTCTGCAGGCGCCAGTTTGCCCGCGAATGGACTGATACTCATGCGAAACCTCCGTGGATGGGAAAGCCAGAAAACATTAGGTGAGAAAGTAGACCGTTGTGCGGCAGTTTACTGGCAGTTGGACCGCCCTGCTTGGGTATCGATCCGTAAACCCTTGAGTCGATTGTCCGCCCCGCCCCGCTGGACGAAAGCGCCTTGGTCACAGCGCCCACCAGGCGGGCAAGAGCTTCTGAATCCGAGCCTCGGCAAAACGGTCGTCGATCAGCATCACCACACCTCGGTCCTCCTGACCGCGAATCACTCGCCCCGCCGCTTGCACCACCTTCTGCAGGCCGGGGTAGAGGTAGGTGTAGTCGTAACCGGCCCCGAACAATTGGCCCATGCGCTGTTTGAACTGCTCGTTGACCGGATTCAACTGCGGCAGCCCCAAGGTTGCGATAAAGGCGCCGATCAATCGCGCTCCAGGCAGGTCGATGCCCTCTCCGAACGCGCCGCCCAGCACCGCGAAACCGATGCCTCGGCTGTCCGGCGTGAACCGGTCGATGAACTGCTGGCGATCCGACTCGGCCATCCCGCGGGCCTGCTGCCACAGCGGAACGTCCGGACAGGTCGCCTGCATCAGTTCGGCCACCTGTTGCAAGTAATCAAAACTGCTGAAAAAGGCCAGATAGTTGCCAGGCTTGGCGGTGAACTGCTCTGCGAGCAATCCAACGATGGGCATGAGTGAAGCCTGCCGATGGTTGAAGCGGGTGGAGATGCGGCTGACGATGCGCACTTCCAATTGCTCACCCTGGAACGGCGACGCAACATCGATCCACGCCGTATCGTCCGGCAAACCCAGCAGGTCGCGGTAAAAATGCCGAGGATTGAGGGTCGCGGAAAACAGCACAGTGCTGCGGGCGGCAGTCAAGCGGGGCCGCAGAAAACCGGCAGGGACCACATTGCGCAGGGTCAGTCGCGAGAGGGTCTTACGGTTGCCGAGCTCGCGCTTGCCGATGTCGAAGAGGAAATGCTCGTCGAACAATTCGCCAATCCGGGCGAACTGGATGGCTTCGAAGTAGAAACTCTGCAACTCGCCATGGGCCGCCTGCGGATGATCATTGAAGTAGTCACCCATCGCGGCGATGCACTGATTCAAGCGATTGAGAAACGCTGAAGGTGTCGCGGCATACGCCTGATACGGCGCAACCTGTGCCTTGTGCAGCGCGTTCCATTCGCGATTGAGCCGTTGCAACGGCTGCTTCAACGCTTCGGGGGCACTGGCCCGAACCTGATTGAAGGCGTACTGGTCAAGCCCCGCGCTGTACATCTGCCGCGCACGCTCGACCATGTTGTGGGCTTCGTCCACCAGCACCGCAACGCGCCATTGATTGAGCTGACACAGGCCGAACAGCAGACCGTTGAGGTCAAAGTAGTAGTTGTAATCGGCGATCACCACATCGGCCCAGCGGGCCAGCTCCTGGCTGAGGTAATACGGGCACACCTGATGCTGCAGCGCCACCTCTCGCACGCCTGCGCGATCGAGCCCCCGTTGCGCCAGCGCCGCGCTGCGCGCCGCCGGCAAGCGATCATAAAAACCTTTGGCCAGTGGGCAGGAATCCCCATTGCAGGCCTGGGTGGGGTATTCACATGCCTTGTCGCGAGCCACCATCTCCAGCACCCGCAGTTGCACCGCCAGCGCAGATTCACCGATGACGCGCAGGGCTTCGAGCGCCAGCTGGCGTCCGGGCGTCTTGGCGGTTAGAAAGAACACCTTGTCGAGCTTCTGGCGCGGAGTCGCCTTGAGCATCGGGAAGACCGTGCCGATGGTCTTCCCTATTCCGGTGGGCGCCTGGGCCATCAGACAACGCCCGGTGCTGACCGCCTTGTACACCGACTCGGCCAGCTCACGCTGGCCGCTGCGAAAATCCAGGTGGGGAAACTTCAACTCGGTGAGGGCGTGGTTGCGCGCCTGGACGTGGGCCAATTCCTGACGGGCCCATGCCAGGAAGCGCTCACAGTGAGCATCGAAGAAAGCGTGCAACTCTTCGGCGCCGCAGCGCTGCGTCAGCAGGGTTTCCTGTTCGGTGACGATGTTGAAATAGACCAGCGCGATGTCGATCTCGGTCAGTTGCAATTGCTGACAGAGCAGCCAGGCATAGACTTTCGCTTGGGCCCAGTGCAGTTGCCGATGATTGGCCGGCAGGTTGTCGAGATCGCCCCGGTAGGTCTTGACCTCGTCCAGACGGTTGAGCGCAGGGTCATAGCCGTCCGCTCTGCCCTTCACAGACAGTTCATGAAAACGCCCGGCCAGTGACACTTCGGCCCGATAGCCCTCACCGCGCCGCGCCGCCACGATGCGGTGGCCGGCGATGCCTTCCTGAGCGGTAGGAGACGGGGTGAAACGCAGGTCCAGGTCACCGGCCTTGGCCGTGAACTCGCACAAGGCGCGTACGGCGATGCAATATTCGCCCGGCGCATCAATCGCCGACAGGCTGGACGGGGTGTCACCGGGAGGCTGGGAAACGATGGAAGTCACTGCAGAAAAGGGCCGACGCGCTGAAATACTGGACAGGCATACAGATACCAGTGGCAGGCCCTTCGTGGCAAACGGAATTGGATCGACGGCGCCCGTCGCGCTACGGAATTCGCTCCTGCGCCAACGCGTTTTTGACGATCACCAGCGTGGACTCGATGTCGTGTCCCCAATCGGCCGCCACGCTCAGGCACAGGCTCTGCCGATGCAGCCCGCGGACGCTGAACAACTCCCCCGGCGCAATGACGATGCGCTGCTCCAGCAACCGTTCGAACACGCGTGCCATGTCCACGCGGGACTGACAGTCCAGCCACAGGGTGGCCCCGCCCTGAGGCTGGAGGAACCCCACCTCTTCGCCCAGGAAATGGCTGACCAACGCGGTGAGTCGGTGCATGCGTTCGTCGAGGGCCGCGCGTAGCCCTTGCAGGTGTTGGCCGAGTTGGCCGGAACCGAACAAGCGGGCGATGGCTTTCTGCCGAATCGGTGGCAAACGGAAAGAGCGCAACAGGAGTTGCTGATGCCACAGCGAACGGGAGTGACGGCTCAGCAGGTAGCCGAACGGCGCTTCCAGGCCGATGGTCTTGTCGAATGCGCCGAGAATCAACAAACGCTGTGGATCGATCAGGTCGCGCAGGGGGGCGCCGTGGTCGGGTTCACAGAGGCCGCCATGGCTGTCATCCTCGACGACCCAGACGACCCGCCGATTCAGCACTTGGGCCACTTGCTCGAGCGCTGCCTGACTGCGAGCACGCCCGCGTAGCGGCGTCATACGCGATGCCAGGATAACCATCTTGACGTCGTGGCCGGTCAGCAAGGCATCCAATGCGTCTGTGTCCACCTCACCGTCGGCCGGGTTCTCCCACTCGATCACGCGGATGCCGAACGACTGCAGCGTGCGCAACAGACTCCAGCCGCAGGGGGTTTCCACCAGCACGGCACAGTCGCGCAGCTGCAGGGCATTGAGCACGGTTTTCAGCACGCCGGTCTTGTCCGGCCCCATGAAGACGTTGTCCGGGTGCCAACAGGAGGCCGTCGACGAGGTGTAATGCGCTGCCAACGCCGTGCGCAACTCGATGTCACCGAATGGTTGGAATCGCGGATCGGGCTGGCAGGGGTAATGGCGCATCAGGTCGCGTTCGACACTCAGCAAGGTGCTGTCCAGCGATTGCAGCAGAGTCGGCTCGTCAGCGCCGAACACGAACATGTCGGGCCGACGGGCGCTGGCCTGATAGCGCTCCAGCAGCCCCTCGCCTTCACATTGAATGTCATTGCTGGGCTGGGGCAGCGCGTAATACCCGGATTTGGGCACAGAGCAGATCCGCCCTTCTTTTTCCAACAGGGCGTAGGCGTTCTGCACCGTTGAAATCGAGACGCGCAGCCGTCGGGCCAGTAAGCGTAGGGAGGGTAATTTTACCGCAGGGCCTTGGGGCAACTCATTGGTCAGTCTCGACAGGTAGCGGTACACCTTCTGATAGGCGAAATCGGTCTTGTTGTGTTGCATCGGACACACCCCATCCATGCGCAAGTCGCAGGGTCATTGAGAGGAAACACAGTGAGCGCCCGCATCGGCGTCACCTCTGGAAGGCACTCGGTCAGCGACCGGAGATCAGCTCACGCACCGGCTCGCCCGTAACGGGATCAAGGGTCATGATGCGGCCCTTGTCCGGGTCGCTGGCCCGCACCCGGGCGATCACCGAATGGGCGTCGTCGAAATCCACGTGGGATCTGCCGTAGAGGTTTTGCAGCCCCTTCAGACTCAGCCCGCTCACCTCGACCAGCCACTGGGTCACCTGATCCGGCGCGGGCTCGCCGGACAACGCCTTGTGCAAATCGACCAGCGCAATCAGCATCCCCGGGTGACAGCGGCGCAGAAAACTCTCCAGGCGCACCCCGCCTTCCACGAAAGGCGCAAACAACAGGCACACCAATTGAACCTCGTTCAGCCCGAATGCCTCCTGGGCGTAGCCGTCGGCCAGTGCCCGCCGTGCTTCGATTCGCTCCGGTCCTTCGTAAGCGGCCATGGCCTGCGCGATCAGGCGCTTGGGCATACGCTTGCGGCGCATCATTTTTGCCGCCAGTTCGAGGTACTCGGCGATACCGTCGGCGTATTCGCGACCCTGAATGAACGCCGCCTTCAGCCCACGCATGTGGGCCATCAGCAACGGGTTGGCACAATCGGACTCACTGAAGCTGAACGCGAGATCGTCGAAGCGGAAATCCAGGAAGTCCGTCAGCAACGCCCAGCGTTCCTCCAGCCGGAAGCCGATGAGATCGGCGATCGTCAGGAACGTCGGCGCCTGCCGTTTGTTCGGAGGGTACAGCGGCCGGGAGACAAGCGCGTTCGCTGCCGGCTCCTCTCCATACAAAGCCTGATAGTAGCGGCGACCCACCCGATCGAGGGTGCGCAACGCGGCGGAGAAACTCAGGGTGTGCCACTGCTCGATGGCCTCGCCATTGCCTTGTGCCAGGCGCATTGCCCACGTGGCGTACTGTTTCTGCTCCCTGAGGGAATCGCCACTGAGTACGGCATCCACCCCTTCGCCCCAGGAGACGGCGCGGCCCAGGAATTCGGCCATGCCCAGGTAACAGCTGTTGCAGAACGTCGTGCGGGCATCCCCTTGCGTGAGGTGCCCACCCAAGAGCATATCGGAGCGGCTCTGTTCGCGCCCCATCGTCGAAAAGGGCAAGTCCGGCTCGAAGGCACGAACGGCATGGTGATCGACGACGAGCAACTCCACCCTGGGATCATCGTGCAGGAATAACGCCGAGTAACACCGATGGATGTTCGCCATGACGGCCGAGGTCATGCCAGCGTGGCGCATCGTCGCCAGTCGCAGCTTGAACGTCACCGGCGCTCGCCCAGCGATGCTCAACTGCGCCGCCCGCAGCAGCGCGACGGTGTACGCGCTGTCCTTGCCGCCGCTGAACGCGACCAGAATGCGATAGTCGCCGATACGTTCAATACCGCCCGCAGCCACGAGCAACCGCTGAATCAACAATTGGAGTGCGGTGCGTTCGGCGCGATTGAAATAACTCAGCAGACGCTGCAACACTTGTTGATAGACATAATTCATTGCCTGTTCGTGTAGAGAACTCATAACCACTTACCTGATATATTCGGTCCGGGCGACACGTTCATCGTCAATCATTAATCATGACGTTGCCTGTCAATGACTTACCTTGCTGATCGTCTCATTCAACCTTGTCGCGGTCGCTCAACCGCTGCCGGCCCTGGCAACCCGCATTGAATAAGCGCCATGGGGTATCGCCGGCATTCCAGCAATGGAAAAAGGACGGGCAATGCATATCGATCAGCTGACGCAAGCGAGGGCTCAGGAATGACGATCGCATTACCGGCGGTCAAGAAGAACGGCACGTGCCATATTGAAGTCGGCCGGAATAACGAAGAGGGCATTACTCGTTCCTTGAGTGTTCTGTACGCCGTCATTATCGAAAGCGAATACCGCAATTACAAGATACAGATATTCAACACTTTCCCTGTCAGCTATTCATTCACTAAACAGCACGACAAACAATGCTGTTTATAAAATGTTCTTAATAAGGAAGTATTGCGCTGATGGGCCGAACTGGCGTCTGCGGTGTTTAATCATTAAAACGCGATAAACAAAAAAGCCTTCCTGAGCAGTCGGGAAGGCTTTGTCGGAGAGTACGTGGCCGAAGAATGATGGGGCGGACACCCTGAATCGGTGACCGGATCCTTTACGTCGACGCCTGGCCAGCGGCGCCGCACCTTTTACCCAGCGCGGTCAATTGCGCTCAGGCCGATTCGACCTCTACCACCACACGACCACCCACGGGGCAGCCATCCATCACACGGTGCGCTTCCACGATCTGCTCGAAGGGGAAGACTTTGGTCAGTTGCGGCAACAGCAGTTTGTCCCGGGTCAGCTCGTTGATCTTCACCAAGGCGCGCTCGACCGCTTCCTTGTCCTGAGGAATACCCAGTTCAGGCTTGCCAGTGAAGTTACCCACGCAGTGAACGAAGAACTGAATGTTTTTCTGGAACGCGGCACAGGCCGGGAACTGAACCTGGTTACCGCCTTGCAAGCCATAGAGGATCAAGCTGCCACGCGGTGCGAGGACATCGCCCAGAATCGACATCTGCGGGCCACCCAGACCGTCGAGGACCACGTCCACACCGCGCTTGTCGGTGTATTTGTTGACCGCCATCAGCAGGTCCTGCTCTTCGGTCACCACGACTTTGTCGGCCCCGAGCGAGGTCAGGTACTTGCGAGCCGTGCCCTCTTCGTCGTCGGTCTTGATGGCGGCAATCACCTTCAAGCCCAGCGCCTTGCCCAATTGCAGAAAGGCCGGGCCCGCGCAGTGCCCCGCATCGGTGACCAATGCGACCTGACCTTCCTTCACCCGGGCCAGCTCGGCGTAGGCAAAATAGGCCACCAGCATCGGGGTGTAATGCACCGCTGCCTGATGGGGAGTGAGGATGTCCGGGTATTTGGTCACGGACGTGCGCGGCAGCACGATGTGCTCGCCGTAGACAGGATGTACGTTGGGGTTGGCGGATGGAAAGCTGGCAACCTTGTCACCCACGTTCAGATCATTCACGCCGTCGCCGACAGCGGTGATCACGCCCGCCATCTCGGAACCCAGGCCAGCCGGCAGTTGCGCTTGGGAGGAAGCCAGATTTTGTCGCCACAGCACGTCGTACCAGGTGACGCCGATTGCCTGGACGCGCACTTGCACCTCTCCGGGTGCGGGCTGCGCGACGGGCAGCTCTTCGATTTTGAGCACCTCGGCCGGGCCGAACTGATGAAAACGGATCGTGCGGGACATTTCGAACCTCGCCTTATGAACCTTGATGCCATGAACTCTATCCGGGCGCTGCCGGTAACACTATCAGTGGCTATTAATAGTCGACATGCCTGTCATCGATTCTGTTGTTGCCGGGCGTTCATTAGATAACCATCGAACGCTCCGGTATTCAAGGCGCTCATTGTTGTTGGCTGCCTTCGACATTGCAACCCGAGGGGCGACTTCCGGATGAATGCCCGCTCCCCGAGGGACTGAAACGCCCCGTGACCGGGGTTCGGCAACGCTGACACCTCAGTGGATCGTCTGGGCGGGCTCAAGGTTCAGCCCGTATTATCGACGGTCGTGATAGCTAACACGTTTGTATGCTTGCAGATGAATTCAACGGTGTGGAGAATCGGCATTTACCCGTAGTATGCGTTTCCGAGCTGACCACAGGCTGCCGTCCTGGCCGTCAAAGTATCGACCTACGTCTCCGAGACCCCCGTCATGAACCGCAACGACCTGCGTCGCGTCGACCTCAATCTGCTCATCGTGTTCGAAACCCTGATGCATGAACGCAGCGTCACGCGCGCGGCGGAAAAGCTGTTTCTCGGCCAGCCTGCCATCAGTGCGGCCCTGTCCCGCTTGCGCGGTCTGTTCGACGATCCGCTCTTCGTGCGCACCGGACGCAGCATGGAACCCACCGCCCGTGCGGTGGAAATCTTCGGCCTGCTCTCCCCCGCGCTGGATTCCATCTCCACCGCTGTCAGCCGCGCCGCCGATTTCGACCCGGCGACCAGCACTGCGGTGTTCCGCATTGGCCTGTCGGACGACGCGGAATTTGCGCTGCTGCCCTCCTTGCTCAAGCGCCTACGATCCGAAGCCCCCGGCATCGTGCTGGTGGTGCGTCGCACCAACTACATCCTGATGCCCTCGCTGCTGTCGTCCGGCGAAATTTCCATTGGCGTCAGCTACACCGACGACCTGCCCGCCAACGCCAAGCGCAAGGTCCTGCGCCGCAGCAAACCCAAGCTACTGCGCGCCGACTCGATGCCTGGTCCGATCACGTTGGACGACTTCTGCGCACGGCCCCACGCGCTGGTGTCCTTCGCCGGGGACCTGGGCGGCTTCATCGACGAGTACCTGGAAAAAGTCGGCCGCAAGCGCCACGTGGTCCTGGCGGTCCCGCAGTTCAATGGCCTGGCAACTTTGATTTCCGGCACCGACATCGTCGCGACCGTGCCGGATTACGCCGCCGACGTCCTCACCGCAGCTGGCGGCGTCCGCGCCGAAGAAGTCCCATTGGAAACCCGCACCTTCGAACTGCACATGGCCTGGCGCGGCTCCCAGGACAACGACCCCGGCGAGCGTTGGTTGCGGTCGCGCATTCAGATGTTTTTTGGGGATCCTGACAGTCTGTAGGGGTTGTCGGATGGGGCTGTTCACCTGATCGGCTCTGCTGATTCCTAGCCTCTAGGAGTTTTCACTTCCATCGAATTGCGGCATTTGAGGGATATTGGAGGGCGTGCCTTGGATGGTTTGAAAATGCTAAACGCCCAGTCCGAGATCCGTCTGTAAGGGGTCGGCGACCGCACCTCCCCCCACTCCACCGCCGAACGCCATCGTGGTCAGCTAATATGCGGGCAACATGACCTTTGAAGCTGGAGTTAGGAAGACGATTTTTCCGAACGCTTACAGACAGAAATCGGATGAGCTACGTCCTGCAGATCGTGTCGCTGGAAGTGCTGTAACTCGCCTTGCGGCGCCATTGAGCGCCCCCCGCCCATGACTGATCAGCAGAAAACCAAGATTGACCGAGTAAGGATTATTCCTTACCCTCCACTTAGCTTATCCGGGAGATTACTCATGCCTGCCATCCACGAAATCGCCACGTTGACCTCTAAGGGGCAAGTCACACTGCCAAAATCTGTTCGCCAACTGTTGGGCATTGACACAGGTGGCAAGATCGCATTTGACGTACGCGGGGGTGAGATCGTGGTCAGCCGCGTAGAAACCACCCACGAAGATCCAGCTATCGATGCGTTTCTGGGTTTGCTGGAGGCTGATATCCGAAGCGGCCGCAACCTCACCACTCTGCCGGAAGACTTGGCGCAAACCATGCTCGCCAACGCAAAGCACGCCGTAAACCTGGACGATGATATCGATGGTGAGGTCGCGATCTGATGCTGCGACATGGCTGGACGGTGTTGTTCCATGACGGTGTAATTTTACAGCTACGCAAATTGCAAGAAGCCGCCGCCCGAGCTGAACAGAACGATCCGCAAGGTTTTGAAAGCAACGCCAACGTCAAGCTGTTTCGGGCATTGAGCCATCTGATCATGGAGGCTGTACCTGCCGATCCAGGCCGTGACGAGTTCCGCCAAGGAAACACGTTGGGCACCGCCCACCGACATTGGCGGCGGGCAAAAATTGGCAGGCGCTTCCGGCTGTTCTACCGCTATGACTCAAAATCCAAGGTCATCGTCTATGCGTGGGTCAATGATGAAAATACGCTTAGGTCCGCAGGTAGCAAATCCGATCCCTATACCGTATTCGAAAAGATGTTGGGCCGCGGCAACCCTCCAGATGACTGGAATGCGTTGATTACAGCTGCGCATAGCGACTGGCGCGAGCCCATGCCATAAGCTGCGCGACTGGGTTTGAATGAGCTACTGCTGACCGGCAACTTAGCCCGCGCGCAACGCCCGTGCACGCACGCGATCAGCATCCGTGGTCGCGGAAAACCTTCGCTCGCGATCATTGAACGCGGCCCGACGCGGCCTGGCTGGAAAAAACGCCGGGCGGGCTAGTAATTCGCCTGACCAATCTCCATTTAGCTAGTCTGCGCACCGTGAACCCGGCCGCTGTCCGGCCAGGCGCAGGGCGCCCACCGAGCCACAGGAAGAATTGAACCATGACCAATCGAACCGAAACCGCGCTGCTGGCTGGCGGCTGCTTCTGGGGCATGCAGGATCTGCTGCGCCGCTATCCGGGGGTGGTCTCCACGCGCGTTGGCTACTCCGGCGGCGACGTGGAGAATGCGACCTACCGCAACCATGGCACCCATGCCGAAGCCATCGAGATCGTCTTCGATCCATCTGTGTTGAGTTACCGCAAGATTCTGGAGTTCTTCTTCCAGATCCACGACCCGTCCACCGCCAACCGGCAAGGCAACGACATCGGGCTGAGCTACCGCTCGGCAATTTTCTACCTGAACGAAGAACAGAAGCAGATCGCCGAAGACACGGTGAAGGACGTCGACGCCTCGGGCCTGTGGCCCGGCAAGGTGGTGACCGAGATCAGTCCGGCCGGTGCGTTCTGGGAAGCCGAGCCCGAGCATCAGGATTATCTGGAGCGCATCCCGAACGGTTATACCTGTCACTTCATTCGCAAGGATTGGGTGTTGCCGAAGCGGTCTTGAGCACGCCATCGATAGACGCCGTTTGATCGCGCTCACCTGTCAGAGCCGAGCAAACGGCGCCTCGTGCCTGAGCGCCGATCCTGCCGGGCAACGATGCCCACAATTGCAGCCTGCCCAGCCCAAGCGTTACTCCAGGGCCTGCCACATCGCGCCAGCCGTTGCGCGTCCAAGTGTTTGTCCAGCAACAGTCGCCAAGCAAAACAGGTGACATTGACGCATGGCAGTCAACGCTTTTGACGGCTTCTTTTCCCTCCCCCGCCCGGTTTGCCCTTTCAAACCGCCGCCTGCCGGTCACCGGCACAGCCATTGCTATGACGCTCTGACGCTATCGATTCGCGAACCGTTTGTGTGTCTGCCGAGCCTTTCCACGCCGCGATCGCGCAGCGGTGGTCATTCGGACGCGTCACTGCAGCGTGCCCGGCGGGTCGGGGAAGGTGTACATCGCGTTCAGCACGTTTCGCCTATCCAGCCCCGCGAGCTGTCGGTTTCGCAGCGAGCCGCCGAGCCCACGATTCCAAGGAGCCTTACATGAGCCAACGTCCCGACACCCTCAAACTCGGCCTGTTTCTGCGGGCCACCGGGCACCATATCGCCGCATGGCGCGACAGCGGTTCGCAGGCCGACGCGGGCATCCGCCTCGACCATTTCATCGACTTGGCCCGCAAGGCAGAAGCGGCCGGTTTCGACACCCTGTTCCTGGCCGATAGTGTGTCGGTACGGGGCATCGATGCGCCGACGTTCGACCGGGTGATCGCCCCCAGCCTGAGCTTCGAGCCGCTGACGCTGCTGTCGGCACTGGCCACCGTAACGTCACGCATTGGCTTGGTCGCCACTGCCAGCACCAGTTACAGCGAACCGTTCAACCTTGCGCGCCAGTTCGCTTCGCTGGACCACATCAGCGGCGGCCGGGTTGGCTGGAACCTGGTGACCAGCAGTGACCCGGATGCCGCCAAGAACTTCGGCGGGGCTACCGAGCGGGATCAACCCGCGCACGCTGATCGCTACAGCCGAGCCAGGGAGTTCCATAAGGTGGTGAACGCGCTCTGGGACAGTTGGGAGGACGACGCCCTGCTGCTGGACAAGGCTGACGGTGTGTTTCTGGACCGCGATAAGTTGCACCTGGCTGACCACCACGGTGAGCATTTTCACGTGCGCGGACCGCTGAACGTGCTGCGTTCGCCCCAGGGCCGACCGGTGCTGGTGCAGGCCGGGGCCTCGGAAGATGGTCGCGCGCTGGCCGCTGCCACTGCCGAAGCCATCTTCGCCGCCCACCAGAGCCTGGCCGATGCCCAGGCGTTCTACAGCGACATCAAGACACGCGCCGCAGTCTTGGGCCGCAAACCCGAACACATCAAGATTCTGCCGGGGGTGACCATCTTCACCGCGCCCACCTCCGCCGAAGCCCACGCCAAACATCAGCGCCTGCAAAACCTGGTGCATCCGCAGGTGGGGCTGAGCCTGCTGTCCGGACTATTGGGCGGCATCGATCTGTCTCACCTGCCGCTGGACGGCCCCCTGCCCCAGGACCTGCCGGCCAGCAATGCCTCGAAGAGCCGACAGCAACTGATTCTGCAACTGGCGGCCGAGGGGCTGAGTATCCGTGAGCTGTACTTGCGACTGGCGGGCGCTCGCGGGCATTGGACACTGGTGGGCTCGCCCGAAGAAGTCGTCGATCAGTTGCAGGCCTGGTTCGAAGGCTATGGCGCGGACGGGTTCAACATCCTGCCGCCGACATACCCGGAAGGTCTGGACGACTTCATCGCGCTGATCCTCCCTGAACTGAAGCGTCGGGGGTTGGTGCCCCAAGACGGCCCGAGTGGGAGCACCCTGCGCGAACGCCTGGGCCTGCCTCGGCCTGCACACCCGGCCACGTTGCTGCGAAGCCAGCCTGCGACCGTTTGACCCCTCACCCTATTCACCGGCCACTTGAAGAAGCGAGCGTGTATGACCCATCAAATCAACGCGGCCTGGGGCGCAGGCCCCTCTGCCAGTTATGAACAACTGGCCGAGCGCTTTCGTCCGCTGTTTGCGCACTTGCGCGGAGGAGCAATCAGCCGCGAACTGGAGCGTCGGTTGCCCATTGAAGAACTGCAATTGCTCAAAGCGTCCGGGTTCACGGCGCTGCGGGTTCCGAAGGCGTTCGGCGGTGGCGGCGTCAGCCTGCCGGAACTGACCAACTTGTTGATCGAATTGGGCGAGGCCGATTCCAACCTGGTGCAGGCGTTGCGCGGCCATATCGGCTTCATCGAAAACCTGCTCAACAGTCGCGACGAAGAGCGCCGCAAGCTGTGGTTCGAACGCCTGGTGCGTGGCGAGACCGTAGGGCCGGCCACCGGCGAGGTGGGGGCCAGCCTGCAATCGCACCTCAGTTCGAAGCTGTACCTGGACGGCGAACAATGGCGCATCGACGGCAATAAGTTCTACACCACCGGTTGCCTGTACAGCGACTGGATCGATGTCGCCGTCAGCGATCACGAGGACAAGCGCGTCTTCGTGACGGTACGGCGCGATGCCGAAGGCGTCGAGGTGGTGGACGACTGGAACGGCTTCGGCCAGCGCCTGACCGCCAGCGGCACCACCCATGTCAGGGGCGTGGCGGTGGACACCCGCAACATCGTCAGTGTGGACGACAAATTTCAGTATGCCCCGGCCCTGTATCAGATCGTCCACTTGGCCAACTTGGCAGGCATCGGCCGTGCACTCAGCGGCGAAGTGGCTGCGGCAGTCGCCAGCCGTACCCGCAGTTTCAGCAACGGCAACGCCACGCGGGTGGCCCAGGATCCGCAAGTGCTCCAAGTGGTAGGCAGTCTGCGTGCGGCAGCCTACAGCGCCGGGGCCATCGTTCTGAAAACGGCCGAAGCGCTGGAGCGCGCCTACCAGGCCCGGCTGCACGGCGACGCAGCCCAATTGAAGCAAGCGGTCGATATCGCGGAGCTGGAGATCGCGCAGTCTCAAACAGTGGTCAGCGACCTGATTCTGGACGCGAGCACGCGGATGTTCGATGCCTTGAGTGCGTCGGCCACGCTGCGCCCTCAGGGCCTGGACCGGTTCTGGCGCAATGCCCGCACCCTGACCTCCCATAACCCCCGCATCTACAAGGATCGAATCGTCGGGGACTATGCCGTCAACGGCACTCCACCGCCCGCGCAATGGAAAATCGGCATCGCCTGAGTGCGGGCGTTCGGCTCACTCACGGGGCTGACGGCTCCCGTGTGCCGTCACGGGGGTCTGTGACGGCCATCCGGGTGCCCGATTCTGCCAAAGGACAGGCTGGCCGGTGTCCGCTCAATATCCCTGCGTATACTCGGGCGATGACAGGAAAACGCTCAGATAACGGAGGGCACGATGCCAGAAGAAAGTCCATTCAGGCGTTCTCCGGGCACCGGCAGCGCTGCAGATCATTCATGGTGCGACCGCTATGACCTGTCCTTCGGGCGCGACAATGGCGGGCCGACCTGGCACTTTACCCCCGAGTCACAGGGTGACGTTGGGCCGTCTCTTTCTGCCGACGCGCCCCAACGCCTGGCCACATTGTCACTGCGCTCGCCCTCCCTCTCGCACCCGTCGTCAATTCCAACGCCCTGTAGCCCGACCGAACAGGCCCGCAATGCGCATCTGAAAGCCATGGGTGAGCTCACGGTGTCCATCGCTCACGAAATCTGCCAACCGCTGCTGGCTATCGCCTCGAATGCCGCTGCGTGTATGCGCTGGCTGCAGCGCGACACACCGAACCTGAACGAGGCCCTGGATGGCCTGGCGGACATCCGCAAGGACTGCGAACGGGCCGCCGGGATCGTGGCCTCGCTGCGCGCATTGGCCAAGCAATCGATTTGCACGCCGCAGGCGGTGAACGTGAACGAGGTCATCGAGGAAGCCATCCGCCTGAACACCCCCGCGTTGTTGCGTCACCGCATCACGCTGGAGCCACGACTGGACGCCGATCAATGCGTGACCGCTGATGCGATACAGATCCAGCAATTGGTGTTCAACCTGATCGCCAATGCCATCGAGGCGGTGGCCGCCCACCTGCGTACGGGAGGGGTGCTCAGGGTCTCGTCCCGTTCGCTGCGCGATGGCGTGCAAGTGAGTGTCGAAGACAACGGCCCCGGCATTCCGCTCCACGCCCGGCAGCAGATCTTCGACGCGTTTTACACCACCAAGGCCAGCGGCCTGGGCATGGGCCTGACCATTTGCCGATCAGTCATCGATGCACACAAAGGCAACCTCTACGCCGAGACCTCTGAACTGGGCGGGGCGATGATCCGTTTCCAACTGCCCACGGGGTGCCTGAATCGGGCCTGAGCGGGTGCGGCCTAGGCTCTGTCTGAGAAGCCTTGATACGCGGTGATGCTGCGTCGAAAACCGCCTCGCCTGACCTTCGTCCCAAGACGCTTCAACGAGAGCCTAGAGCAATGCCGACAGGCGCACGTCGGCCGCCAATACCCGGTGCAACTGCCCGTTGGCCGCGAAAATCGGCACCGAGACCGTGATGCAAAAAGCGTCGGTCGCCGAGGAACGGTACACCGGCGTGATATGGCTGCTGAGCTGCTCGGCCACGGCTCTGAACCATGGACGCTGCGCCCAGTTGCGCCCTTTGCAGCTCGGTGCCTTGCTGTCCGTTTCCAACCCGATGTTCTCGCTGATCTGCGTACCGTTGCGATCCACCATGTAAAACAGCTCGAATCGCTGATCGCGCTGCAGGGTGTCGCGCATGAAGCGCTCGGCGGCTTGCACATCGCCATTCATGGCGGCCTCGCTGCCCAACCGCTCGACGGTGTGCTGAATGGCCTTGTGCATCTCCAGCCGAAAGCCGCCCAGGCCGTTCAACAGGTGATCGCCACTGTTGCGCACGGCGTCACTGTGAGTCAGCACCTGACCGGCATTGCTCAACAGCTCGGCAGCCACCCCCGCGATGTTCTGCACGTCGCGGTTGATGGCATGCACAGCGATCCCGATGTGTTCGGTGCCCGAGGCGATGTGACCGACGCGCTGGTCCAACTGATCCATGGCCGACTGAGTACCGTGCAGGTCCTCGCCCATGCGGGTCATCCCTTCCCGACCATCGGCGACGGCCGCGTGCATGATTTTCCCGGCAGCACCCAACTGATCCATGTCTGCCCTGAAGCGCTCGATGATCTGGCTGACCCGAGCGGTGGACTCGGTGGTGTGCCCTGCCAGCCGGCGCACCTCGTCGGCGACCACAGCGAAGCCCCGGCCATGTTCGCCTGCGCGGGCCGCTTCGATGGCAGCGTTCAACGCCAGTAAGTTGGTTTGCTGTGAAATGCTGGCGATCACCCCCAGCACCTGACTGACTTCTTCGAGCTGCCCGAACAATTGGTCAATCACCGCTTCGAGCTTTTGCTCGCTGGCGCCGATCGCATCCACTTGCCCGAGCACTTGCTCCCCGGTCTGTTGGCATTGGCGCAGGGTCAAGGTGACCTCACTGGAGAGCTTGGCCACTTGCGCGGCGCCGGGCACCAGTTCGGTGTCCAGCGAGGTGCTGACCTGCTCGCTGGCGCTGGCGATCAGTTCCGACGCCTGAGCCAACAACTGACCGCTCTGCTCGGTGGCGCGGGCGATGCGCGCCAGTTCGGGGGCATGGGCGGCGATGTCCACGGAGGCCGCCAGGCTCTCGCCCAGCCGCTGGTGGAGGGTCTTGCTGAAGCCGTTCAAACGGGTATTCAGTGGCGAGTGGTCGGACAATTGCACCGTCAGGTCCAAGTCCTCGAACAACAGGTTCAACGCGTCATCGTCATGGGCCCGGCGTTTGTTGCCACGCAATGAAAACATTCGGTTTCTCCCTCCATGTGTGCAGCAAGCGCTGCAAGCACAATGCCATCAGCGCATCCTCCTTCAGCGAATTCCTCGCACGCGGCGACCGCCGTGGGTTCCGTCGCCGCGTGACAAGGCAAACGTGCGCGGTTTCCGTCTCTGCCAAGGCCATGACAGGCACTTTTTGGTGCACAACGACCGATACCACGGCCCGGTGCAGGTAGACTGACCCCGCGCCTTTACCCCTGACCGCACCGCCACTGGAGAACCCCGCGTGGAACTGCGCCAATTGCGTTACTTCGTGAAAATCGTCGAACTGGGCAGCCTGGGGCGGGCGGCCTTGGAGCTGGAGGTGGGGGTTTCCGCCTTGAGCCAGCAGATCGGCAAGCTGGAAAGCGAGCTAAGCACCCGCCTGCTGAACCGCACATCGACCGGCGTCACCGCCACCCCCGCCGGCCTTGCCTTCCTCCACCATGCCCAGTTGACCCTCCGTCAGGCCGACAATGCGGTACTGGCGGCGCACCGTGGGCGCATGAGCGGCTACGTCAGCGTTGGCCTGCCACCTACCACGGCGACGGTGCTGGCCCTGCCACTGATCGCTGCCATGCGTGAGCGCTACCCGGACATTCAATTGCATTTGGTGGAGATGCTTTCGGGTCACCTCGCTTCACAGCTCAACTCCCGCCAGATCGACCTGGCGATCCTGTTTCAGCTCGAAGGCGGCAAACGCTGGAGCGTCACCCCTTTACTGGACGAGAAGCTGTTTGTCCTCGCCTGCCCGACGTTGCGCGGCGCCCCAGTGGGCGACAGCGTGCGCCTGGCCGAGCTGGGCAACCTGCCGCTGGTCGCGCCAAGCGCGCAACACGGTCTTCGTTCGACCTTGGTCACGGCCTTCGAGCGCGCAGGCGTGGTGCCCAACATCATCATGGAAGTGGACGGCCTGGCGGTGCTGATGAATGCCGTGCGAGCCGGGCATGCGGCGACCATTCAGCCCGGTGCGGCAGCCGCACTCAGCGGTGAATCCGGACTCACGCTGGTGCAGATCGCCGACCCTCACGTCGGCCGCCGCAACCTCCTGGCGACGCTCAGCGATGACGAGCTGTCGCCAGCGGCGCTGGCCACCCGTGTCGTCATCACTGATGTCGCACGGGAGTTGGTCGCTCACCGCCAATGGCCAGGCGCGAGCTGGCTGGGGGAACGGTGACTCGGAGCGAGCGCCATCCACCGCCCTGACCCTTTACTAAAACTAAACACCCCAGGGTAAATCCGGTCTTTCGCGCCTCTCGACCGGTCCCTACTGTTCTCCCACTCGCCGACAGCCCTGTTCCAACTGAAGGCGTTCGAGGAGAAAGCATGATCGATGTTCTAGTCATAGGCGGCGGTAACGCCGCGCTCTGCGCCGCCCTCATGGCACGAGAGGCCGGCGCGAGCGTGATGCTGCTGGAGGGCTCGCCGAAGCGCTGGCGGGGCGGCAATTCCCAGCACACGCGCAACCTGCGCTGCATGCACGATGCACCACAGGCGTTTTAGTAGACGCCTACCCCGAGGAGGAATACTGGCAAGACCTGCTGAAAGTTACCGGCGGGTTGACCAACGAAACACTGGCCCGCATTGCCATCCGCGCCTCGTCACACTGCCGCGACTGGATGCGGCGGCACGGCGTGAATTTTCAGCCTCCACTGTCAGGCGCGTTGCATGTCGCGCGAACCAATGCCTTCTTCATGGGCGGCGGCAAAGCGCTGGTGAATGCCTATTTCCGCAGCGCCGAGCGCTTGGGCGTGCAGATCCGCTATGACGCTCAGGTCAGCGATCTGGAACTGGATGGCGGGCAATTCGTCGCCGCTCACCTCGCCGAGCGCACCGTCGATGGCCAGCGCTTGCCTGCCGAACGCATTGAAGCCCGCGCCTGCGTGCTCGCCGCCGGCGGCTTCGAGTCGAACCGCGAATGGCTGCGGGAGGCCTGGGGCCAGAATGAGCGCGGCGAGTGGCCCTCGGATAACTTCCTAATACGCGGCACGCGTTTCAACACCGGCGTGCTGCTGCGGCGCATGATCGAACTGGGCGCCGACGTGATCGGCGACCCGACCCAGGCGCATATGGTGGCGATCGACGCCCGTGCGCCGCTCTACGACGGCGGCATCTGCACACGCATTGACTGTGTATCACTGGGCGTGGTGGTCAACCGCGACGGCGAGCGTTTCTACGACGAAGGAGAGGATTTCTGGCCCAAGCGCTACGCGATCTGGGGACGACTGGTCGCGGGGCAACCGGGGCAGCAAGCGTATTCGATCATCGATCAGCAAGCCATTGGCCGCTTCATGCCGCCGGTATTTCCCGGCACCCAGGCCAATACCCTCGCGGAACTGGCGCGCAAGCTGGGGCTGCCCGAAGCGACGTTTGTCGACACGGTAGAGCGCTATAACCGCGCCTGCAGCGTCGGCACCTTCGACCACACCACCCTCGACGATTGCCACACCTCAGGCCTGACCCCCGCCAAAACCCATTGGGCGCGCCCGTTGGTCAAGCCACCGTTCCAGGCCTATCCGCTCAAGCCCGGGGTGACATTCACCTACCTGGGTCTGGCCACCGATGAGAACGCCGCCGTGCACTTCAATGGCCAACCGAGCCGCAACCTGTTCGTCGCCGGAGAAATGATGGCGGGCAACGTGCTGGGCAAGGGCTACACCGCCGGCATCGGCATGGCGATCGGTACGGCGTTCGGCCGCATTGCCGGCACACAGGCCGCTGCTGCCGCGGGCATGACGCCTTTCCACACTTTTTCGGAGCCGCACCATGCAGCTGTTTGATCCCGCCTCGCCCGGTGAACTGATCCCGGTGCTCAACCTTCAGGAAACCGAAGTCCAGCGGCAAATGACGATCTGCAATGCCTGCCGCTATTGCGAAGGCTTTTGCGCGGTGTTTCCCGCCATGACCCGTCGTTTGGAGTTCGCGCAGGCGGACATCCACTACCTCGCCAACCTCTGCCACAACTGCGGCGCCTGCCTGCACGCCTGTCAATACGCCGCACCCCATGAATTTGCGGTCAACGTACCGACCGCGATGGCCAAGGTGCGACTGCAGACCTACAGCGAATATGCCTGGCCAAAACCTCTGGGTGGGCTCTATCGACGCAACGGTCTCCTGCTCGCGCTGGCCTCGGGCGCTGGATTGGCGCTATTTCTGTGCCTGACGCTGCTGCTCATGGGCAACTTGTTCACCGCCGTCCCGGGTGGCGACTTCTACCGCATCTTCCCACACAACATCCTGGCGCTGATGTTCGGCGCAGTCTTCGCATTTGCCGTGCTCGCCCTGGTCATCGGCGTGCGACGGTTCTGGCAAGATGTCAGGCCGGGCGCAGCCACCCCTTCGCTGAAGACGTCTGCCGCACTGGAGGCCACGGCCAATGTTGCACGACTCACCTACCTGGACGGTGGGCACGGCCAGGGCTGCAACAACGAAGACGATCGCTTCACCTTATGGCGTCGCCGTTTTCATCACCTGACGTTCTACGGCTTCATGCTGTGCCTGGCGGCGACCGGGGTGGCGACGCTCTACCACTTCCTGCTCGAGTGGCATGCACCCTACCCGGTCCTGAGTCTCCCGGTCATGCTCGGAGTCGTGGGCGGCATCGGCCTGCTGGTCGGCCCGGCCGGCCTGCTGTGGATGAACCTGCGTCGGCACCCGGAACATGGGGACAGCGATCAGAAACCCATGGATCGGGGATTCATCGCTTTGTTGTTGGCCCTGAGCATCAGCGGCCTGGCACTGCTGGCGTTCCGCGAAACCGCCGCGCTGGGCCTCCTGCTGGCGGTGCACCTTGGATTCGTCATGGCGTTCTTTCTGACCATGCCCTACAGCAAGTTCGCCCATGGCGTTTTCCGCAGCGCGGCCCTATTGAAATTTTCCATCGAAAAACGTCAGCCGAATCCGATCAACGCCGGGGCCGACTGATACGCACCGGCCCATCGCAGCATCCAGCATTCCAATAACAATACCGAGCACACCCTAGCCATGATGAACAGTACAGCCTCCACCTCCTCGTCGCGGACGGCGAAATTCGCCGCCATCGTCCGCGTCACCAGCGGCAACTTTCTCGAACAGTTCGATTTCTTTCTGTTCGGGTTCTACGCCACCTATATCGCACAGACCTTTTTTCCCGCCACCAGCGAGTTCGCGTCGCTGATGATGACCTTCGCGGTGTTCGGCTCCGGCTTTCTGATGCGTCCCTTGGGCGCCATCATTCTGGGGGCGTATATCGACAAGGTCGGGCGACGCAAAGGTCTGATCGTCACGCTGTCGATCATGGCGTGCGGCACGGTGCTGATCGCGCTGGTACCCGGCTACGCCAGCATTGGCCTGGCGGCGCCTGTTCTGGTGTTGCTCGGTCGTCTGCTGCAAGGCTTTTCGGCAGGTGCCGAACTGGGCGGCGTCTCGGTGTACCTGGCCGAAATCGCCACGCCGGGGCGCACTGGCTTCTACACCAGTTGGCAGTCGGCCAGCCAGCAGATCGCAATCATCCTGGCGGCGGCGCTGGGCTACGGCATCAACGCCTGGCTGGACGGCACGCAGATCGCGGCGTGGGGTTGGCGTATTCCATTTTTCGTCGGCTGCGCGATCATCCCGTTCATTTTCGTGATCCGTCGCTCGCTCCAGGAAACCCAAGCATTCAGCGCCCGGGTGCATCACCCGAGCGCGGGCGAGGTGTTCCGCTCGATGCGTGACAACTGGCGCACGGTCCTGGCCGGTGGGCTGCTGGCGTCGATGACCACCACCACGTTCTACCTGATCACCGTTTACACCCCGACCTTCGGGAAATCGGTGCTGCACCTGAGCACCACCGACAGCCTGATCGTCACCCTGTTCGTGGGCCTCACCAACTTCATCTGGCTGCCGGTCGGCGGCGCGATCTCCGACCGCATCGGGCGCCGTCCGCTGCTCCTCGGCATCTCGACGTTGTGCATGGTCACGGCCTATCCGGCCATGCATTGGCTGGCCGAAGCCGCGAGCTTCGAACGCCTGCTGGCCGTGCTGCTGTATTTCTCGTTTTTCTTCGGCATGTATAACGGCGCCATGGTCGCTGCGTTGACTGAAGTGATGCCGCAGAATGTTCGGGTGGTGGGGTTCTCGCTGGCATTCAGCCTGGCGACGGCGATCTTCGGAGGCTTCACGCCCGCGATGTCCACCTGGCTGGTACAGGCGACCGGTGACAAGGCATCACCGGCCTTTTGGCTGATGTTCGCCGCTGTGTGCGGCTTCTCGGCAACCTTGGCGCTGTACCGTCGACAGCGCGCGGGTGTGGCTGAGCCCGCCTGAGGCGCAGCCCACCAGGCTCAAGCGGGACGATCGTGGGCCATGCACGGGTCAATCGGTGGCCGCGAGCGACGGCGCCAAGAGCTTCGCGTAGTTGTTCAAGTCGATGTTGCCACCGCTAATGATCACACCGACACGCTGCCCTTTGAGCTGCGTAGCCATCGCTCGGGCTGCGGCGAACCCCAGGCATCCGGTGGGCTCCACGACCATCTTCATGCGCTCGGCGAAAAAGCGCATGGCATCGACCAACTGCGCATCGCTGGCCACCAGGATATCGTCGACGTCCCGCTGAATGATGCTGAACGTGTACTGGCCCAAATACTGGGTCTGTGCCCCGTCGGCGATGGTTTTTGGCGTGTCGATCTTGACGATGTGCCCGGCCCGCAAGGATTGCTGCCCGTCGTTACCCGCTTCAGGCTCGACCCCATACAGTTTGCAATCAGGCGCCAGGACACGGGTTGCCAGTGCCGAACCACTGAGCAGGCCGCCGCCTCCGAGGCAGACGAACAGCGCATCCAATGGCCCCACTTCTTCGAACAACTCCTTGGCCGCCGTACCCTGCCCCGCGAGGATGTCCGGGTGATCGTAAGGCGGAATCAACGTCAGCCCCTGCTCCTCGGCCAGCGCCCGGCCGATGGCTTCACGGTCCTCACGGTAACGGTCGTAGGTCACCACCGTGGCCCCGTATTCCCGGGTCGCGGCGACCTTGGCCGCCGGAGCATCGTGCGGCATCACGATAGTCGCGGGAATGCCCAACAGTTGCGCCGACAATGCGATGCCCTGCGCGTGATTGCCCGATGAAAATGCCACGACCCCGTGTCGGCGCTGGGTGGCGTCGAACTTCGACAAGGCATTGAACGCACCGCGAAATTTGAATGCGCCCATGCGCTGAAAGTTTTCACATTTGAAGAACAACTGGACGCCCAGCTCGCGGTCCGCCGTGCGTGAAGTCAGCACCGGCGTTTTGTGGGCGTGGCCATCGATGCGCCGCGCCGCCGCGAGCACGTCGTCATAGGTCGGGAGTACGAGTGGTTGCATGATCATCCTCAGCTGTCCGAATGGGTCTCCAGCACCTGGAGACAGGCGTGGTACAGAGCATACACCAGCCGCCCGACCACGCCGTGAAGTGCACAAGAACGCCAAGCGTTGGTCCCGCAAGGGCTGACTTTGTAGTCACGAACGGACCTTTGTGTATTGGAACTACAAAATATGTAGTCTTTAAAAATATTCACTACAAAACGGTTGACGAAGCGTTTTCCCGATTGCATAGTGAGGCCGTCTCCCCGATCGGGAGAGCTGGCAAAAGTATTCCGGGACCGTTCGACGTAGCCGTCGTACAACCTCTGGATGTGTGCTGCCCACAAGGCAGATTGATGAAGCCGAACCGGCAAGATCGACCCATAGGCCGAGCGCTGGCGAAACGTCCTCATGACACTTGTGGCCGACCACGATACGTCGCCAGTGTCTGCCGACGCCCGCCATTTCTCCCCTGCGTTTCGACGCTTTCCGTAGCGACCTCTCATCTGCACTACATCCTGTGTGCCGCATGCCGTTGCAGGCATCGACGCCCTGGGTTTGCCAGCGTGTGCCAAGGCTGCGAATCGATGGACGATTCGCCATGACGTGTGAACTCACCAGATAGCTGACAAATGGGCAAAAAGGGGTAATCCAATCATGAATCTGAACAATCAACCCACCATTGATCAATTGGCTCGACTGTTCGCGGCGCAGAAGGACTCCCTCGATAGCCACATTCTCTGGGTGTGTGAAAAGGGTGACGTCCACATGGACGGCCTGGGGGCCTGCACCGAGGAGCAGGAATTCGTCGACCGCCACCCGCACATGCGCGCGCGGCTGAAGATGTATCGCAAGGGTCAGGGTTATGTCGGCAAGAAGGCCGCCGCTGACAAGCAGTTCCTGGGGCAGGTGCTGGAAACGCTCAGCAGCGAATGGGGCGCCGCCCGGCACCAGGAAGGGGTCCGCGTGATCGATCGGCTCTGCTGACGCCGATGACGCCTTTGGCCACCTGAACCGCTCAGGCGGCCAAGGGCGTGTGTCGATTCAGCCGGTGCGCCGATCCTTCCCTGCAAGCGCGCAGGCTTCAGCGTGCACTTGGAAAACCAGGCACTGGCCTAGTTGTCTGGCTTAGAACGCGAGTTTGTAGCCGATAGCGACCAGCATCACGGCCAGGCAGGGTCGCAGCAGCGCATCTGGAATCCGGCCCGCCAAGTGGCTGCCCATGTAAATGCCGGGCAGAGAGCCCATCAGCAGGAAACCCAGCATCGACCAGTTCATGTTGCCCATGCTCGCGTGGCCCAGGCCTGCGATCAGGGTCAAGGGAACGGCATGAGCGATTTCGGTCCCCACCAGCCGGCGGGTGTCGAGGAATGGATAGAGAATGAACAGAGCGACCGTGCCCAACGCCCCCGCACCGATGGACGTCAGGGCGACCATGACACCGAGCACCACGCCCGTGATGACCGTGAGCGCGTTCAGGCTGCGATTGCTCAAGCGGTAGTGATCACCGGCATGGCGTTGGGCGAACGCCAACAGGCTTTTCTTGAAGAAGATGGCCAGCGCCGTCAGCAACAGCACAACGCCGAGGCCCTGCTTGATCACGGCGTTCATCGCATCCGGCGCAGTGTGCAGGGTACTGAGGAACCAGAGGGTCAGCCCAGCGGCGGGCACACTGCCCAATGTCAACCAGCCGGTAATGCCCCAGTCGATGTTGTCGTTTCGCTTGTGCACCAGCACGCCACCGCTCTTGGTGATGGCTGCGTACAGCAGATCGGTGCCGACGGCGGTCGCCGGGTTGATGCCGAACCACAACAGAATCGGCGTCATCAGCGACCCGCCCCCTACCCCGGTCATGCCGACGATGAAGCCAACGACCAACCCTGCGACGACGAAACCGATATTGCCGAAATCCATTGACTGCCTGACATACGAAAGAAAATCCGGCGCGCAGCATAGCGATTTTTGCTCTAACGGCCTCGCTTTATCTTATATAGAAGGTAGACCGAATGGATCTATGGTTATAACCAAATCCACTCGGCCGCCCGCATCGATCAGCGCACAGCGACCACGAACAGCCGCGGGAAGGGCAACAGCACCGAACCGTCATCCAATGCGGGATACGCCTGGGAAATCGCCTTCAGATAGGCGTCGAGGAAACCGGCCTGTTCATTCTCGTCCAGCCGTTGGAGATAGGGGCGCAGCGCCGAGCCCTTGAACCATTCGACGACCGCCTCATGCCCCCCCGCCAATGGATGGTGGTAGGTCGTTCGCCAGACATCGACCTGCGCACAGTGCGGCTGCAGCAATTCGAAATAGTAGGTCGCCGGATGACGGTCCGGATGCTTGACCGAGGCGATCTTGCCCGACCACGGGCCGCTCGCAGCGACCTCCCGAGCCAGCCTGTGCGCTGGCTCCTCCAGATTGTCCGGGGTCTGCACCGCCAGACAGCCACCCGGGTTGAGGTGACTGACCAGCCGTGGATACAGCGCTTGGTGATTCGGCACCCACTGCAGCGACGCATTGGCCAGAATCACGTCATAGCGCTTCGCGGGATTCCAGACGCCGATGTCCCCGAGTTCGAAGGAGATGCTGGGCAAACGCCGACGCGCATCGCCCAGCATGTCTTCCGAACTGTCCAGGCCAGTGATCGACGCGGTGGGGAAGCGTTCGGCCAACACTTCGGTGGAATTACCGGGGCCGCAGCCCAGATCGATCGCGGTGTTCACTTGCTCGACGGGCATCGCCGCCACGAGGTCGCGAACCGGGCGGGTGCGTTGTTGCTCGAACATCGAATATTGTTTGGCGGACCAGCTCATCAGGCACTCCTTCTCTCGTGAAAGGCATCTTGGAAAGGGTAAGGGCTGGACGCCTCCCGCACAAATGAAGATCAGCCGCTTTGCCGAAGCCCTCCTTGCGTGCCGTTGATACTGCCTTCAGCGCATGACCCGACGCGTCAGGTGGCCCCCGGAAATCGGGTACGACACATACAGCCCAGAGGCGACCTGCGCTTTGGAGGCCTGAGCCGCGCTGCGCACCTTTGCAGCTGCGGCCAACAGTCGGCCCGCGTCGAGTTCGCCGCCCTCGACCGCGCTCACAATCGCCTGAGCAATGGCATCCAACCCTGATTCGCTGGAGACCAGCAATAAGTGCGCGCCTGCCCGCAACGCGTTGACCGCAGTGTCCGCAACGCTGTTGCCCCGCAGGATCGACAGGGCGTCCAGGTCGTCGGACACAATCAACCCATCGAACCCCAGCCGCGCGTGCAACAAGCTGATGACCTTCGCCGAGGTGCTGGCGCAATGCTCGGGATCCTGCGCGGGAAACACCGCTGGCCCCGGCATGATGGCCTGCACACCGGCTGCGATGACCTGACGGAACACCTCCAGCCCTTCTTCCATCTCCTTACGGGCCCCGAGAACACTGGCGAGCGCCAGTGCAGGATCATGCTCGGTGTGGCAATGACCGGGGAAATACTTGGCGGTCGCGATAACCCCAGCACGTTGTACCCCACGAATGAACGCACAGGCGATGCGCGACACCTCTGAAGGATCGACCCCGAGGTGGCGGCGATGCAGCCAAGGGTGGGTGCCGGTGACGACATCGACGAGGGGCGCCAGAAACAGGTTGATCCCCATGACCCGAGCGACGCTGGCCATTTCGTAACTGCGCGCCTCGATTTCGGCGGCATCCAGCCCCTTGAGCGCTTCGGCCGACGGCAGGCCCGGCACAAGCCGATGCAGACGCTGAATGCCGCCCAGTTCCTGGTCCACGGCCACCAGTACGGGCGCGCCGGCGTGAAAGGCGGCGGCATCGGCGATGCGCGCGATGTGCTCATGGGTCTCGGTGCGCCGGCGTTCATAGCTCATGTTACGCGCCAGGTATTCATCACTCGTTTCGCCCAGGAGCACCGAAACCCCTCCCCGACTCAGGCAGCGTCGAACGGTATCGTCCAGTTCGAGCCCGGCCAACGCGGGCAACAGCACCGCATAAGCTGCCCTGTGCAAGTCGCTCGACATCTCCCCACCTCCCATCGCTAGCGTAGCGTCATGTTCGGTGCCGACGCTTTCACAGTTTGATCGCTCGTTTATGCGCACTTTAGCGAGATATTGCTCGAAGTCAATCCAGCATTTCGATGACCTGATTCAGGGAGGGCGTTGTTTGCGCCGATAAAAAGCGTCTTAGTGGGAAAGTCTCAAGCTGAGTCCTTAAGGAACAGACCGCTCAGGCGAGTGGTGGGAGGCAGGCAGGCGACGTGCAATAAAAAAGGGGGCAATGCTGAACATTGCCCCCTTGCGCATGCGTGATGCGACGATCAGATCTGAGCTTGCCCGCCATCGACGAACAGTTCGACACCGTTGACGAAACTGGCATCATCCGACGCCAGGAACACCGCTGCGTTGGCAATCTCCACCGGCTCGCCAACGCGGCCCATCGGGATCTGCGAGGCGAGATAATCCAACAGGCCTTGCTGCTGGGCGGCGTCAGGTCCGGCCAGGTCGACCAACCCCGGCGTCTTGGTCGCACCCGGGCTGAGCGTGTTGATGCGCACCTTGCGTTCTTTCACGTCCAAAATCCAACTGCGGACGAACGCCCTGACCGCAGCCTTGGATGCCGAGTACACACTGAACGCCGGGGTGCCGGAACTGCCCGCCGTCGAACCGGTGAGGATGACCGATGCGTTTTTCGCCAGCAGCGGCAGGGCCTTCTGGACGGTGAAGAGCACCCCTTTGACGTTGCGATCGAAGGTGTCGTCGTAGTGCGCCTCGGTGATGTCCCCCAAAGGCAGCATCGATCCGCCACCGGCGTTGGCGAACAGCACGTCGAGATGGCCTTTTTCACTGCGAATCCGCTCATACAGCGCGTCCAATTGCTCCAGTTTCGCCGAGTCGACCTGCACGCCGGTGGCATGGCCGACTTGGGAGACTGCGGCATCGAGTTCGGCCTGACGGCGCCCGGTGATGTAAACGTGAGCGCCTTCCTCGGCAAAGCGCTTAGCGGTCGCCAGGCCAATCCCCGATGTGCCACCGGTGACCAAGGCGATTTTACCTTCGAGCTTACTAGCCATGATGCTTCTCCTGACCCCCTACTAGGGCTGAATTAAATGTAGGAAAAGCTTATCGGGGGCTATTGGCGCACAAAATAGAATCCTCAGAAACTCATCATTTCAGATTTGAAATGACCGACGCTAAACGTTCGAGGCGTAACATCAGGAAACATTTACGCATGCAATTGCTACGCGTTCTCAATTAACCCTTTGTAAAAGAATTGTTACGCTCTGCCGCGCTGTCTAGCCACTGGCCAGTGCGTGATCGCCTTCATCGCCGGATCCCCTCGCCTTCATACGCTCCCGCTTAGGAAATACCTGATGCTTCGTCCGTTCTCGCCCGCCTTGTCCGGTCTGCTCGCCTTTGCCGCGCCTGCCGTTCTCCTCGCTGCGCCGGCTCCATCGACCGACAGCACGTCGCTGACACTGGACACCATCAACATCGATGCCCAGACCAGCAGTGTGGCCGGGCGGGCGACGACGGAGGGCAGCGGTTCCTACACCACGGGTTCGATGACCACAGCGACCAAACTGCCCTTGTCGATTCGCGAAACACCCCAATCGGTGAGCGTCATCACGCGCCAGCGCATCGATGATCAAGGCATGAATGACCTTAACGACGTGGTGAAGTACGCACCCGGCATCACCTTGCGCAAATTCGGGTCGGACCGTCAGCAGTTCCTCGCGCGCGGCTTCACGATCGACAACTTGATGTATGACGGCTTGCCCACCATCGTCAGCAACTTCACGCTGGACACCATTTCCGGCGCCGACCTGGGGCTGTACGACCGCGTGGAAGTGGTGCGCGGCGCCACGGGTTTGATGACGGGTGCTGGCAGCCCTTCGGCGACATTGAACCTGGTGCGGAAACGCCCCACCGCAACACCCCAGGTCAGCGTGACGACCCAGGCGGGCAGTTGGGATCGCTACCGCACCGAAGTGGATGCGTCCAACAAACTCAATGAGGCGGGTACGCTGCGGGGTCGGGTGGTCACGGCTTACGAGCAGGGCAACAGCTTCGTCGACGAGCGAGACCGGGAACGCCAGACGTTTTATGGCGTACTGGAAGCCGACCTCGGCGACGCGACCACCTGGACCTTCGGTGCGTCGAAGCAACGCGACGATGCGACCTCGGACTGGGGCAGCCTGCCCTCCGGGCGCAACGGCGAGAACCTGCACCTGCCCCGCTCCACCTTCCTGAGCAACGACTGGGCCTACTGGGACCGGGACAACGTCAGCGTTTTCACTGACCTGACGCACCGCTTCGACAACGGTTGGACGGGCAAGCTGGCCGCGGCCCGCATCTGGGCCGAATCGGACATGTTCTCCAGCTACCTGACCGCCTCGGGCGCCAACGGGTTCGGACAGGCCTCGGGCCAGTACGACACCACCGACGTGCAGACCAACCTCGACGGTTCAGTGTCCGGACCGTTTCAATTATTCGGCCGACAGCATGAACTCACGCTCGGGGTGAGTCGGCGGGAAGAGAAGTTCGACCAGAAAGGCGGGTATTACGGCTCGACGCCGATCGATATCTACCACTTCACCCCCCACAGCCTTCCCAAGCCTGACCCCGCGACGCGCACCGATTACGTCAGCCAGAACACGGCCACCGAGGACGGTGTCTACGCGGCCGCACGCTTCAACCCGGTCGATCCGTTGCACATTATCCTCGGCAGTCGCGTCAGTTGGTACGACTACAAGAACCGCTCCGCCGCCACCGGCGACTATAAGGTGACCCAGGAAGTCACCCCTTACGCCGGCGTGGTCTACGACCTGAATGAGACCTACTCGGCCTATGCCAGCTACACCGAGATTTTCAAGCCCCAGAGCCAGCAGGACGTGGGCGGCGGCATCCTTGACCCGATGACCGGCGAAAGCTATGAAATCGGCTTGAAGGGCGAATATTTCGACGGCGGGCTGAATGCCTCCGTGGCGCTGTTCGACATGACCCAGCAAAACCGTGCCTACGCCGTTCCCGATCAGCCCGCCGGTTGCCAACAGCAGAACCGCACCTGCTACGAAGCCGCCGGTGAAGTGCGCAGCCGGGGTGTCGATGCCGAAATCACCGGTGCGCTGACGCCGGACTGGCAGTTCAGCGCCGCCTATACGCTGGTGCTGAGCCAGTACGTCAAAGACCGGACCTTCGAAAAAGGCGATCTGTTCGCCCCGAACCAGCCCAAGCACTTGTTCAAAGCCGCCACGACTTACCACCTCCCAGGCCAGTGGGACAAGGTGCGTGTGGGCGCAGACGTCCTCGCCCAGAGCGAAACCTACAACCGGGTGGGCAACGGTCGTTCCGTGCAGGACGCCTATGCCGTGGTCGGCCTCATGGCCGGTTATCGCTTCGACGAGCATTGGGACGCGCGCGTCAACCTCAATAACCTGCTCGACGAAAAGTACTGGCAAGGCATTCCGACGGCCACCGGCAGCGGCGTCTATGGCGATCCGCGCAACCTGATGTTCTCGCTCAAATGGTCACTGTGACGGCAACCGACGACCCGACGACCTGATGCCCAAAAACACGCCTACACTTCAGCGTGATTGCTTCGGGGATGACGTCATGCCGTCGTTCACCTGCGTCCGGGCCCGCGCAAGCAAGCGGGCCCCTTCATCCGATGCTCCGAACGCGAGGTGCAGGCATGTCGAACAAACGCTCCCCTATCACGATGGAAGGTTGGAACAGGGACTGGATCATCCATGGTCATAAACTGGTCTGCCGCGCCTGCGGCGCCGGTCAGTGCCCCACGCTCAACGAGCAACCGTTTCGCCACACCGACGCCTGCCGGATTTCGGCGCAGGGCGTACGGTATCCCTGGAAGGAACTGAACGACATTCTCAAAGATAACCTCAGCGAAACCCGCCGCATGCTGCATTGACGGGGCACGCCCGCCCCTCTGTGCCTGACGTTCACAGCGGCTGTGCCCGAACGGGCGTTTTCCCCGCGCCGCCGCTCGCCTAGTCTGTGCTCAACCCGGCCCACCCATGACAGGGGCCCATCACCGACCGTGGAACCCCAATAAAATGAGCACAGCGCCCAAGCCCGACGAACTCGCCATTCCCTATCAACGGCCCCAGGTGCCTTTCATGACGCCGGACATGGTCCACGCGGGGGTACTGACCGACTGGCTCGCAGATGACGCGCTGTGGGTACCGGTCACACCATCGGTGTCGTTCAAACCGTTGTTGCTGAGCACCACGGGGGGCTACTACATCAACCTGCTCCGTGTGCGTCAGAGCGGCGTGCTGTCTCGCCACCGACACAGCGGCGGCGTGCACGCGCTGGTGCTCAAAGGTCGCTGGTACTACTTGGAACATGATTGGGTGGCCGAGCAGGGTTCGTTCGCTTACGAGCCACCGGGCGAGACCCATACCCTGTTCGTGCCGGAGGGGGTCGACGAGATGATCACCTGGTTCCACGTGCAGGGCGGCTACACCTATGTCGATCCGCAAGGGGTGGCGGTGGGCTACGAAGATGTATTCACCAAGCTCGAGGCCGCGCGCAAGCACTACCAGTCGCTGGGCCTGCCGGACGACTACATCGAGCAATTCATCCGCTGAGCCCGGTTGTCCGAGCAGGCGATTACTGGCAGGCTTCGTCACAACCTGGCGGTCGCGAGCGAGCGGATGGATCACTATTCACAGATGCTGGCCTTCGTGTGGGCGACCGAGCACGGCAGTTTCTCGGCAGCGGCACGGGCAAATGGTCTGACCCCGTCGGCGATCAGCAAGCTGATCTCCCGCCTGGAGGATCGCTTGCACGTGCGGCTCTTCCAGCGCGGCACCCGCAGCCTGACCCTGACCGAAGAGGGCTCGGCCTATCTGGTCAGCGCCCGAGGGGTGATGCACGCGATGGCCGAAGCCGACTCACTGGCGCAAGCCTTTCCGGACCGGGTCAGCGGATCGCTGCGCATCCACACCATGACCACGTTCGCCAAACACCAGATTCTCCCCTGGCTGCCGGATTTCCTGTCCGCCTACCCGGGCCTGACCGTCGATCTGCAGGCCGGCCCCCAGTACGTGGACCTGTTCGAACAAGGCTTGGACATCGCCATTCACAGCGGCGGACTGCCCGACTCTTCGAGGGTGGCGCGCAAGATCGGCGAGAGCGCGTGGATCACCTGCGCGTCTGCAGATTACCTCGCCCGCCGAGGCACACCGAACACCCCGATGGACCTCCTGAAGCACGACTGCTTCACGTTCGGTTTTCAAAGTGCATGGAATACCTGGCAATTCCGCGCCGGGGAAAGGGGCGTCTGCACCGTACCCATCGTCCCGAAAGCGGTCTTCGCCCAGGGAGACTTGCTCAGGGAAATGGCCTTGAGCGGTGCGGGGATCGTCAAGCTTGCCCAGTTCCACATTGGCGCGGACCTGCAACAGGGGCGGCTGATTCCGTTGCTCACCGATTTCAGCCTGCCACACAAGGAGCCTATCTACCTGATACACGCCAATCGCAAACATTTGAGCCCCAGAATCCGGGTGTTTCGGGATTTCCTCGAACAACGGCTGAAAGAATCGCCGTGGGGCTGACCGGTTTTCAAAACGTCGGCGGCGAGACCGCGCTGACCACCACGCAGACTTCATCGAACGGGTTGCGCATGCGATGCGGAAGGCGGCTGTCGAAGTAGTAGGCATCGCCTGGGGACAACACGCGCACCTCGTCGCCGACAGTCATTTCCAGCCGGCCTTCGATGACGATGCCGCCCTCCTCGGCCTCATGGGAATACAGTTCTTCCCCTTCCTGCCCGGTGTCGGCACCAGGCTCGTAGCGTTCATGCAGAATCATCATCGAACTGTTGGCCAGGTTCGCGCCGACCTGCCGGTAAGACAGCTTCTTGCCGTCCGCCAGTTCGACCAGATCGCTGGCTTTGTAGAACACTGCGCGGTCGACCACGGCCGAGTCCGAAAAGAACACGCTGAGGGTCACGTTCAACGGTTTGAGCAGGCGCTTGAGAATGCTCACCGAGGGGCTGGACTTGTCCCGCTCGATGATCGACAGGGTGGCGTGCGGCACGCCGGCCAGCTCGGCAAGGCCTCGGATCGACAGGCCCCGGCTCTGACGCAGCGCCTTGAGCCGCTCGCCGACCGACAGCGTCTCCTCTGCTGCGTCCAGATCTTCGACCCGCTCTTCGGGGGCATGGGGGTTGCGGCTGTTGGCCGGCGTTTCTGTCACGCTGTTTTCCTCGAATGGGTGCGCCCGTTTGGGTATTTCGCACCCCTTTGCGGCACCTGGATGACGTCACCGTAACAGGCTGCCGATGGGGGGCGCAGGCGGTGCGACCTTGCCGACCCGCAGGGCTGCGGCGCAGGCGCACTGAATATCGCTGCTCACTATCAAATCACGGACGTGAAAAATCAATCGCTTACCGGCTTATCGGGCGAGTTGGATTTTTTCAGACGCGCAGGAAAATAAAACTTGCTCCGCAGATGGGCGAGTGGTAAATATTTTTACCACCACCCACACTCACTCTGCGTCGAGGTTCCACATGCACAAGAAGCACAAGCCGTGCCACGCCCTAGCCGCTCTCGCGTTCACCGTCGCCACCCTGGCGGCTGCGCAATCCGCCAGCGCCCGTGACCTGACCATCGTCTCTTGGGGCGGCAACTTCCAGGACGCGCAGCGTGAGATTTACTTCAAGCCGTTTGCCGCCCAGACCGGCAAAAAGGTCCTTGACCAAAGCTGGGATGGCGGCGTCGGCGTACTGGACGCCAAAGTCAAAGTCGGCAACCCCAACTGGGATGTCGTGGAAGTCGAGGCCGAAGACCTCGCGCTGGGGTGCGAGGCGGGCCTGTACGAAAAGATCGACTGGGCCAAGGTCGGCAATAAAGCCGACTTCATTCCCGAGGCGGTCAGCGACTGCGGCGTCGGCAATATCGTGTGGAACACCGGTGTCGCATGGGACGGCGACAAACTGAAAACCGCACCGACCTCATGGGCCGATTTTTTCGACACTCAGAAATTCCCCGGCAAGCGCGGCCTGCGTAAAGGGCCTAAATACGCGCTGGAATTCGCCCTGCTCGCCGACGGCGTCAAACCGGCGGATGTCTACAAGGTGCTGCGCACCCCTGAAGGCGTGGACCGTGCCTTCAACAAACTGGGCAGCATCAAGTCGAGCATCGTCTGGTGGGAAGCGGGCGCTCAGCCCTTGCAGATGCTCTCCGCCGGCGACGTGGTGATGAGCTCGGCGTACAACGGCCGGATCAGCGGTTTCAACCGCAACGAAGGCAAGCACTTCAAGTTTCTCTGGAACGGCAGCGTATCGGCGATCGACTCTTGGACCGTGCTCAAAGGGAGCGAGAACAAAGCCGTCGCGATGGATTTCATCGCCTTCGCCAGTCAGCCTGAAAACCTGTCCAAGCTGCCCAAATTCATTGCCTATGGCCTGCCCAATACCAAAGCCAATGCCTTCGTGCCCGCCGAGCTGAAGGCCGAATTGCCGACCACGCCGGAAAACCTCGCCCAATCCCTGCCGCTGGACGTCGATTTCTGGGTCGACAACAGCGAGTCGCTGAACCAGCGTTTCAATGCATGGATCGCCTCGAAACAATAAGCGCCCAGCGCTCGATGCCACTTGGGCCGACAGGCTCGAGTGGCACCTTTTACTGCCCTGACACCGAGGTCAAGCATGACGAATCTAGTGGGCGACGTCTCCAGCGCCGCCCGTATCCTGCCTGAACTGAACGGCGAAAAGCTGTTTATCCGCAATGGCAAAGGCGCTTATCTGTGGGATGACCGGGGGCGTCGCTACATCGATACGGCGCTGGGTTTCGGCGCTGTGTTACTGGGCCACGCCAATGACGCCGTCAACGCCCAGGTGGCTCAGGCCCTGGCCGATAGCGCCTCGCCGTCCTGGGCACACGTCCGCGAGCATGGCGCTGCAACGGCGTTGGCTCGCCACACCGGCGCGTTGACCAAAGTGATGTTCACCAACTCCGGCAGCGAGGCGGTGCACCTCGCCTGCCGCGCAGCCCGAGCCTACACCGGCCGCCGCAAGATCGCCAAAATGGCCGCCGGGTTCGACGGCTGGTTCGATGATGTCAGTTTCGGCAACGTCACCAGCACCGAAGCGGGTTTCCAGGACGGTGCGCGTCCGTCCACCGAACGCACGACTTTGATTCGTTTCAACGATTTCGCCGACATCGAACGGCTGTTCACTGAGGACCCTGACGTCGCAGCGGTACTCCTTGAACCGATGCTGGCCAACGCCGGTTGCATCATGCCCCTGCCCGGCTACCTTCAGCACGTTCAGGACGTCGCTCACCGGCACGGCGCCTTGGTAATCTGTGATGAAGTCCTGATGGGTTTTCGCCTGTTCCCCGGGCTGGCCGGCTTGCGTGAAGGGCTGGACCCGGACCTGGCCAGCGTCGGCAAGGCCATTGGCAACGGCGTGCCTGTCTCCGCAGTGGTGGGTAAACCCCATGTTCTCGCGGGGTTCGAGGAGGGACGTGTCACCCGCGGGGGAACCTTCAGCGGCAATCCGCTGGCCTGCGCGGCGGTGACCAGCACCCTGGCGCAGCTCGACAGTCAAGATTACGCAGGGCTCATCCAACGTGGTGATACGCTGCGTAACGCCATCGAAAACCGCTTCGCGGCGCAAGGCATCCACGTGGTCACCAGCGGCTACGGCAACGTCTTTGGCATCTGGCCGGGCGCCGGTGCGCCGGCCGCCGGTGCCCCCTCCACGTACCAACAGGCCTCGTCCATCGCCGATCCTGCGTTCAGCTCGGCCCTGCACCTGGCGCTGCGGGAGGCCGGCGTGCTGGTGATGCCGTCGCCTTACGGACGCCTCTACCTCTCGTTCGAGCACGACGATGACGTCATCGAAGAAATGATCGCGGCGTTCGACACAGCGGCCCGGCGCATGAGCGCCCGATTCGCCACGCGTTAGCGCCCCGGCCCGTCGGTAGCGGGCCGATGCATTGACTGTTGCGGGACGGCCTCAGCGTGATGTCCTTCCCGCTACCGTGACAGCGATACCCCGCGACAGCGCTCAATCGTCGGCTTGAGACAACGGCCTGGCGACCTGCTCCAGCGATTTACGCTCAGCGGCGACACCCCAGACCGCCTGCACCGCTGACGCCAACAGCATCAAAGCTGCACCGATGAGGTAGCCAATGAACACCGGACCTCGCTGGTGGCTGTCGATCAGTTCGCCGAAAAGTGTCGGTCCGATAATGCCGCCCAACGCCGTTCCAAAGGCGTAGAACACCGCGATCGCCAAGGCCCGGATTTCAAGCGGAAAGGTTTCCGCCACGGTCAGGTAAGCGGAACTGGCTGCCGCGGAGGCGAAGAAAAAGATGATCATCCAAGCGATCGCCTGCTGCGTGACGCTCAAAACGCCCTGTTCGAACAGGTAACCGCTGATGCTCAACAACACCGCCGAAACGGCATAGGTCAGGCTGATCATCACACGTCGCCCTACCACGTCGAACAACCGACCCAGCAACAGCGGGCCACAGAAATTCCCCAACGCCAGGGGCAGCACGTACCAGCCAATGGCCGCTGAGGGCACCTGATAAAACTCAGTCAGGACCAAGGCATAAGTGAAAAAGATCGCGTTGTAGAAAAACGCCTGGGCGGTCAGCAGGGTCAGGCCCACCAAAGCACGCTGGCGGTAGCGGTTGAACAATGTGTCGAAGATTTCCCTAAGCGGCGTGTAGTCGCGGGCGTGCAAGCGCAGCGTCTTGCCGTCGAACGCCGCCACCTCATGCCCCTGCTCACGAAAACGCGCCTCGATGCCTTCCACGATCCGCCTGGCTTCGTCAGCCTGACCATGAATCAGCAGCCAGCGCGGGCTTTCCGGCAGCCACAGGCGCATCAACAGAATGATCAGCCCCAGCACGGCGCCGATTCCGAAGCACAGCCGCCAGCCCAGGTCTGCGCCGATCCAGCCCGGGTCGAGCAGCACAATCGACCCCACCGCCCCCAGCGCGGCACCGATCCAGAACGTACCGTTGATGGTCAGGTCGACCCAGCCACGGAAACGCGCCGGGGTGAATTCCTGAATGGTGGAATTGATCGCCGTGTATTCGCCGCCAATGCCCATGCCGGTCAGAAAGCGGAACAGCATGAAGCTCCACAGGCTGAAGGAGAACGCCGTCGCAGCGGTCGCGCTGATGTACAGCGCCAATGTGATGAAGAACAGCTTGCGGCGCCCGAGACGGTCCGTCAGCCAGCCGAAGAACAACGCCCCCAGCACCGCACCAGCGATGTAGGCGCCGCCCGCCAGGCCGATGTCGGCGTTGGTCAGGCGCAACACAGGGCTTTCCTTGAGCGCCCCGGAGACCGAACCGGCCAGCGTGACTTCCAGACCATCGAGCAACCAGGTAATGCCCAGTGCGAACACCAACAGCGTGTGGAAACGGCCCCAAGGCAGGCGATCCAGCCGCGCCGGGAGGTCGGTGTCGAAAGGTTGCCCCTTGGCGGGGCCGGTGTCCGATGGAACGCTCTCGGTAGTCATGTCAGGGGCCCACAGCCGCTCAGTGATCTGTGGGTTGAGAGTCGCTTGGCTTCGCTGGAGTTCAGCGGCGCTGTTCAGTGGAGCGCACTGACCACCCCCCGCACAATCGCCTCGACCTGCGCCGCGTCGATGATCAACGGCGGCAACAGGCGAATGGTCTGGCCGCGCGTGACATTGATCAGCACGCCGTGAGCGCGCGCGGCATGAAGGCACAGGTCGCGAATGGGCCGACTCAACTCCACACCGATCATCAAGCCCAACCCACGCACCTGCAGCACGTCCGGATGTCCGCTCAACGCTTCGCGCAGGCCCGACAGCAGACGCTCGCCCTGAATGGCGGCGTTGCTCAACAGCCCTTGCTGCTCGACGATATCGAGGACGGTGCAGCCAACCCGGCAGGCCAAGGGATTGCCGCCGAAGGTGCTGCCATGGCTGCCGGGCGTGAACAGACGGCCTACGGCAGCGGTCGCGAGACATGCCCCCATCGGGATGCCGTTGCCCAGCGCCTTGGCCAGGGTCATGACGTCCGGCGCGATCCCCTCGTGTTGAAACGCGAACCACTGGCCAGTGCGGCCAATGCCGGTCTGAATTTCATCGAGCATCATCAGCCAACTGTTCTGACTGCAATGGGCCCGCAGCGCCTTGAGGTAGCCCGGCGGCGGCAGCACCACGCCGCCTTCGCCCTGCACCGGCTCGAGCATCACCGCGACGATGCGCTCACCGTAGGCGTGCGTTGCCCGTTGGATGGCGACAATGTCGCCGAACGGCACCTTGATGAAGTCCCTGGCCATCGGCTGATAACCCAGGCGCGCCGCGCCATTGTCGCTGGCGGACAACGTCCCCAGGGTGCGGCCATGAAAGGCGTTGTCCATGACCAGCACCAGGGGTTGCTCGATGCCTTTGGCCCAACCATACAGGCGCGCAAGCTTGAGCGCGGTCTCATTGGCCTCCGCCCCGGAGTTGTTGAAAAACACCTGCTCCAGCCCTGACAACTGCGTCAGTTTCCCCGCCAACCGCTGTTGCCAATCGATGCGGTAATGATTGGATGTGTGCAACAGCAGCCCCGCCTGGTCGCTGATGGCCTCGACGATGCGCGGATGGCTGTGACCGACATTGGTCACCGCGACGCCTGCAACGGCGTCCAGGTACTGGCGACCCGTGTCATCCCAGAGACGAGCGCCTTCTCCTCTGACGAAGCTCAAGGGCAGCGGTTTATACGTGTTCATCAGGCAGGCGGCGGTCATTGTCGGAGCTCCAGGTCGGTGTGAAGCTCAGTATCGTTAACCGCTTTTGCTGTATAAAGATCGACTTTGTTGAGTGACTTTAAAGCAGAGGTTGATAATGGACGTTTTCCAGGCCATGACAGTGTTTGTGAAGGTGGTCGAAAGCGGCAGCATGACGGCGGCGGCGCGTCATTGCGAAATGTCGACGACCATGGTGGGCAACCACCTCAAAGCCCTTGAACAACGCCTCGGGGTCAGCCTGCTGCACCGCACGACCCGTCGACAGAACCTGACGGAATTCGGCGTTCTCTACTACCGACGTTGCGTGGAAGTGCTCGGCCTGGTGAGCGACTCCGAGCGCATGGCCGAGCATGCGCAAACACGGCCCAGTGGCACGCTGCGGCTGACCGCGCCCCCCGCATTCGGGGCCGAACGCCTCTCGCCCATGCTCAGCGCATTCAGCCACCGCTTCCCGGAATTGAGGATCGAGGTGGTCCTGAGCAATCAGCTGATGGACCTGATCGAACACGGATTCGACGCCGCGATCCGCTTGGGCAAGCCTGATCCCTCGGCACTCATCGCCCGGCCGCTCGAGGACTACACCCTCACCGTCTGCGCATCGCGGGAATACCTTGACCGGCGCGGCACCCCAATCACGCCTGAAGACTTGCGCGACCACCACTGCCTGTCCTTCGCCTACCCGGCAGGTGACGAATGGCGCGCCGCCGACAAGCTGTGGATGCTCACCAGCCCTGAAGGAATCATCGAGATCCCGGTATCCGGGCCGATGATCGTCAACAGCTCACCCGCCTTGCGCCAGGCGGCGTTGACCGGCATGGGCATCGCGATGCTCCCGGATGTGTTGATTCGCGAGGACCTGAACGCCGGAACACTGGTCCCTTTGTTGCAGGACTGGCCGCCACCGAGTCGGTCGCTCTGGCTGATGTACCCGCAGGACCGCTACCGTTTGCCCAAAGTCAGGCATTTTGTCGAAAGCGCCCTGGCGGCGTGGGGCAAGTGACAGGGGTTGAGCCAGGGCGGGGAGCCGTTCGCGGTGCCCCATTAGGCATGGTTGCTCCTCGGCTATCCGCCCACCGCAATCAGGTCCATTTCCACGGTTGCGTTCTTCGGCAACTGGAACACCCCCACCGAGCTGCGGGTATGGGCGCCCGCCTCGCCGAACACGAAAAACAACACCTCGGACGCGCCGTCGGCGACTTCGCTCTGCTGGGTGAAACTGTCGGTGCATTGCACGAACAGGGTCATGCGCAAGACCCGTTTGACGTTATCGAGGCTGCCCAGGCTGCGCTGCAATAATGCGATCGCGCGGAGGGCGCTGATCTTCGCCCCCAGTTGCGCCTGCTCCAGGGTCACATCGGCGCCCGCCCTGCCCGTCACCATCACCTGGTCACCCACCCTCGGAATCTGACCGCTGATGTACAGCTGAGCGTCATGACGGACCAGCGGGACGTAATTGCCGCCGATCTTGATCTCACCATCGAAGTCGTGACCGACCTGCTCACACGCCTGTTTGAAGCGAACATCACACGACATTGCCAACCCCTGAATGATGGAGAAATCAAATGACTTGGTGCGCTCTTTGCGCCTGCTCACCGCCCTGCTCCGATCGCATGCGAGTTCCACAAACCCCAATTGATAGCAGGCATGTCGGGTATCGACAGACAGAAATAGTGCGTAACGCCACGCGCCCTTAAAGTTTTCTCAACCCTAATCAAATGAGTCGAGGTTGAAAATGTCCCGCGCCATCAAATTTCATCGCTTCGGCAAAGCCGATGTGCTCAGTTGCGAGGAGCAGCCTGACCGGTTACCCGGCCCGCAGGAAGTGCTGGTTCGTGCAGAAGCCCTCGGCGTGAGCTGGGATGATGTGTTGTGGCGTCAGAACCTCGCCCTGGCCCCGGTGCAATTACCCGCCGGTATCGGCAGTGAAATGGCCGGTATCGTCGAGGCCGTCGGACCGGGCATCACCGATCTGCAGGTGGGCGACAGGGTGGCCAGCTTCAAGGCCATGAGCGCCAACGACTACCCCGTGTGTGGCGATCACGTCATCGTGCCGCGTAACGCCCTGACCCGTTATCCCGACGTCCTGACCCCCGTAGAGGCCAGCGTGCACTACACGCCGATGTTGCTGGCGTACTTTGCCCTCATTGACCTGGCAGGCATTCAGACCGGCCAGACCGTGCTCGTGACCGATGCGGCCTATAGCCCCGGCATTGCCTTCGTTCAGTTGGGCAAGGCGTTGGGCCTGCATGTCATCGCCGCCGCGCAACATGCCGAAGATCGCGAATACCTGTTGGCCAACGGCGCCGAGCGCGTCATCGTCACCGACGAGGACGACATCGGCCTGCGTATCCAGGCATTGACCAAAGGCCAGGGCATCGAGGCGGTGTTCGATGGCTTCGGCGGTCGCCAACTGTCGCTGCTGGGCGATGTACTTGCCCCCCGCGGCAGCTTGGTGCTGTATGGCTTGCGCGGTGGCAACACCACGCCGTTCCCGGCGATGCAAGCGTTCAGAAAGAACATGCGTTTCTTCGTGCATTGCCTTGAGAACTTCACCGGCAAACCGGAACTGGGCATCGAGCAGAACGCCGCAGCGATGGCACGCGCACTGGAGGTGATCAACGATCTGACGATCAAAGGCCTGCTCAAGCCGGACATTCATCGAACCTGGCCCTTCGAACAGTTCGGCAAGGCGCACAACCATCTGGATGACGAACCGGTGCGGGGCCGCGTCGTGCTGCGGGTGCGCTGAAGCTCAAACGGGGCGCGATTGCAACGAGAGTTGTCAGCGGCAGTAGGACACCGGTGATCCACAACGTTCTCGACGCTGGCGGAAAACGGAGCTAGGACCTCACCCTGCCTGTTTTCGCTGAACACACCTCGCAACGGTTCACCGGCCGGAACCCCATTGCTTGGTTCTGGCGAACACGCAAACCTGTCCATGGGTATCACGAGCAGCGCTTCGCTGTGCCGCGTAACGCTCATCATTCATCAATTCAACGTCAAGGATCGACGCCATGAGCCAGACTTTACAAAACCACGCACCCATCCACATGAAATGGATGGCCGAAACGCCCGAGCTGCAACACCTGCGGATCGACGAACTGATCCTGCCGGGCACACACAACTCCGGCAGCGACAAACAATCCCCTAACCTGGGCTTGCCTCAGGAGATCGCTCAGGATGTGTCACCTCACGAACAGCTTCGCCATGGGATCCGCGTACTGGATCTGCGCGTCGCGTTCTACAAGAACCAGCCGGCCGGCAGCCCCCGGCGGTTTCAGCTCTATCACCTGACCTCGTCCGGCAGAACGGTGGCCGTCGACATCGTGCAAAAGGTCAAAGCGTTCTTTCAGGAACTGGAAAGCCAGGGCGCCCCTGCGCAGGAAATCGTCATCCTGGATTTTCATCAGTTCGACGGTTTTACCGATGAAGCGCACGCAGAACTTCAGGGCCTGCTGTTCGACGAGATGGAACAGCGCTTGATCTCCTACCAGTTGAGTGACCTGACGCTGAGCAGTTTCTGGGCGGACTATCCGGGCCGCAACGTCGTCATCGCCTACAACCACAGCAGCGTCCGTGATGAGTTCTGGGACGGCGTGCTTCAGCGCTGGCCCGGGGAGAACCTGTTCAACACCAATACCCTGAAAGCCTTTATCGACAGCGTCGCCCAAGAGGAAAAAACACCTTGTCGCCTCACCGCCGTGCAATGCGCCAAATACTCGCTGCCCTTTCACGCAGCCACTGACCTGTCACACAAGGTCGATCAGTGGTTTGCGTCAGTGGACGAGTGGAGCTATATCCAGAACTTTTACATCATCAATACCGATTGGTCGCTGCGCCACAGCTTGATCGCGCAATGCCAACACGCCAATCGCATCCGTGGGCAGCGCGCGCTCACTCACCCCGAGGAGCCGCTGCAGCCTGCGTTGCGTCATCTCAACAACGGGTAATCAACCCCTGACGGGCGATGCGTGTGAGGTGGCGGATCACCGCATCAGCCCTGTCCGCCGAGGGCGCCTGAACCACGGCCAGATCGAACTGATCGTTGTTGAAGCGCTCAAGTGACTCATCTGCCGCGATGAACTGAATCAGAAAGGCATGGGGGCCGTGCTGGCGGCGAGGTCGACCGTCCAGATAACGCAGCAGCGTCGGCTGATGGGATCCGGCCAGAAGGATTTTCGGATTGCGACGATTGAACGGACTGGTCAGTGGGACCAGACGAATCAGGGGGCGTGGGCTGGACGTGTTACTCATGGTGCTGGGTTCTCCGCCTCAGTGTTCCGCTGGGCAGCGGTGAGAGGCAACACCGAACCAGCGCTTTAGCGGTATTTCGGTGACGAATGCTCGACACCCGGCGCCCCGCAAGTAGCTGTTTAAATCGGCGCATGAGCGGCATCCTAGAGAAGCGGCACGGGGATTGTCAATTGTCGGAACACGGCGTTTTCGTGCCGGTGACGCAGATCGAAGCCCTGTGCGAAGAACTCAACGCCAAGCGCTATAAACATGCCCGCCCCGGGATTCAGGAACAGGGCTGGGGCAAGGTCATGGAAGTGGCCGATCCGTTTGGCAACCGGCTGCGGTTTTGCGAGTTGTCCCCGAACTGAGCGATCCGCCCGGTTTGGCTGACGCGGTAGCAGCACGACACCTCACTTCACCAACCGCTTCTCCTTCGACGGTCGATACCCGAAATACGAGCTGTAGCACTTACTGAAGTGACTCGGCGAAACGAATCCACAGGCCACCAGCACCTCAACCTGGGACAGTTCGGTGTGCTGCAACAGACGTCTGGCTTCGGTAATCCGCAGTTCCAGGTAATACCGCTGCGGCGTGGTGCCGAGTTGTTCTTTGAACAATCGCTCGATCTGCCGCCGCGAACGTCCGGCGTAAAGTGCGAGTTGATCCATCTCCAGCGGCTCTTCCAGGTTGGCGTCCATCAATTTGACGACTTCCTTGAGCGGCGCGCTGACCGAGAGGTGACGGCTGGGTTTGATCCGGCGATAGCGGGACTCTTCGAAAGACAAGATGTCTTCGATACCTTCCACCAACGCCTTGTCGTGCAGGCCCTTGATCCACTCCAGCGCCATGTGGAACGCGCCTGACGGGCTGGATGCGGTCAGCCGATCCCGGTCGACCACGAACGGCTCACTGGTCACATGGGTGATTTTCGACAACTCAGCCAGCGCCGGGCGGTGTTCAGGGTGAATGGCGCACCGATAGCCTTCCAATAATCCGGCCATGCCGAGAAACCAGGCGCCGTTCCACAGCCCGGCCAGCGCAATGCCCAGATCGGCCGCGGTGGTGAGCAATGTCGTCAGTGCTTCGTGAGTGTTCAGTTCGGTGCGATAGCCGCCGCAAATGACCAGCAAATCGAGGGCTTTGAGGTCTGGCAATTCCAGTTTCGCGTCAGGCCGGATGACCAGCCCCAGATCGCTGACGACTTCGCCTTCGTGCAAACCAAAGGTGCGCGAGGTGAACAGCCTGGGCCGCAATAGATTGGCCGTGACGAGGGTGTCCAGTACTTGGGTGAAGGCCGGCAGGGAAAAGTGTTCAAGCAACAGAAACCCGGTCCGGGTCGTTGCACTGGGTGTGTTCTTGTTATCGTCCAGGTAGCGAAGGTTCTTGCCCTTCATGCCCCCGCTGAACTCGCGTCTTTCGCTCAACGTTCGCCTCGGTCGCTGAAAACGGGCCGGTCCCGGTGCAGGGAGATCGTTGCCCCTCATTCACGGTGTGATTTGTCGGTTGAAGACTACCGGTCAATCGCGTCCGCGGGTAGAGGTCGCCGGAGTTCGAGCGAGTGGCCCGGGAAGCCCCGCAAAAATGAAGCACCCTGCGAACGCGTAGCCCTCGCAGGGTGTGGGGAAATCGTCCCATCGACCGCCCTCAAGGCGGCTTTCAGGGTTGGCGACCGCCGGGAATCAACGTTCCAGCAAAATCCGCAGCATGCGACGCAGTGGCTCGGCAGCGCCCCACAGCAGTTGGTCACCCACGGTGAACGCGCCCAGGTACTGCGAACCCATGTTCAGCTTGCGCAAGCGCCCGACGGGAATGTTCAGGGTGCCGGTCACGGAGGTCGGACTCAGTTCGTGAATGCTCGCCTCACGGTTGTTCGGCACCAGCTTCACCCACGGGTTGTGCTGGCTGATCAGGCCTTCGATGTCGGCGATAGGCACATCCTTGTTCAGCTTGATGGTCAGTGCCTGGCTATGGCAACGCATGGCGCCAATGCGCACACAGATGCCGTCGACCGGGATCGGACTCTTGAAGCGACCGAGGATCTTGTTGGTCTCGGCCTGGCCTTTCCATTCTTCGCGGCTTTGACCGTTCGGCAGTTCCTTGTCGATCCAAGGGATCAGACTGCCTGCCAGGGGCACGCCGAAGTTTTCGGTGGGGAAGCTGTCGCTGCGCATGGCCTCAGCCACCTTGCGGTCGATGTCCAGAATGGCGCTGGCAGGGTTGGCCAGATCGTCCGCGACCGAGGCGTTGATGGCGCCCATCTGCTTGATCAGCTCGCGCATGTTTTGCGCACCGGCGCCCGACGCTGCCTGGTAGGTCATGGCATTCATCCACTCCACCAGACCGGCTTCGAACAGACCGCCCAGCCCCATCAGCATCAGGCTGACAGTGCAGTTGCCGCCGATGAAATTCTTGGTGCCGGCGTCCAGTTGCTGGTCGATGACCTTGCGGTTGACCGGGTCGAGCACGATCACGGCGCTGTCGTCCATGCGCAGGGACGAGGCGGCGTCGATCCAGTAACCCTGCCAGCCTGCTTCACGCAGTTTCGGAAACACTTCGCTGGTGTAGTCGCCGCCCTGGCAGGTCAGCACCACGTCAAGGGTCTTGAGCTCGTCGATGCTGTAGGCATCCTTCAACGGCGCAATGTCCTTGCCCACCGACGGACCCTGTCCGCCGACGTTGGAGGTGGTGAAAAAAACCGGCTCAATGAGATCGAAATCCTGCTCTTCCAGCATGCGCTGCATGAGCACGGAACCAACCATACCGCGCCAACCGACCAGACCTACACGTTTCATCGCAACTACACCTTAATTAAAAGTGGGGCCACTGTGGCGGGGAGAAGCGACGCATCCGCATGGCATCCGCATGCGTTTTCGCATCCACATTGCAGCAGTGGGCCCGAGATATTACAGATTGCGCAGCGCGGCGACTACGGCGTCGCCCATTTCTTGCGTACCGACCTTCGCATGGCCTTCGGACCAGATGTCGCCCGTACGCAGGCCTTGATCCAGCACCTGGCTGACCGCTTGCTCGATGGCATCCGCGGCCACGTGCTGATTGAAGCTGTAACGCAGCATCATCGACACCGACAGGATAGTCGCCAGCGGGTTGGCCACGCCTTTGCCCGCGATGTCCGGCGCAGAACCGTGACACGGTTCGTACATGCCCTTGTTGTTCGAATCCAGCGACGCGGAAGGCAGCATGCCAATGGAGCCGGTGAGCATCGAGGCTTCGTCGGACAGGATGTCGCCGAACATGTTGTCGGTCACCATCACGTCGAATTGCTTGGGTGCACGGACCAGTTGCATGGCAGCGTTGTCCACGTACATGTGGCTCAACTCGACGTCCGGATAATCCTTGGCCACCTGCTCGACCACTTCGCGCCACAGTTGGCTGGAAGCCAGTACGTTGGCCTTGTCGACGGAGCACAGCTTCTTGCCGCGTACGCGGGCCATGTCGAAGCCCACGCGGGCAATGCGACGGATCTCGCTCTCGCTGTAGGGCAGCGTGTCATAGGCCTGACGTTCGCCATTCTCCAGTTCGCGGGTCCCGCGCGGTGCGCCGAAATAGATTCCGCCCGTCAGCTCGCGGACGATAAGGATGTCCAGACCGGCGACGATTTCCGGCTTCAGGCTGGAGGCCTCGGCCAGTTGCGGGTACAGGATCGCCGGGCGCAGGTTGGCGAACAAGCCCAGTTGCGAACGGATTTTCAGCAGGCCCCGCTCCGGGCGGATGTCACGCTCGATGGTGTCCCATTTCGGACCGCCCACCGCCCCCAGGAGCACGGCATCGGCGGCACGGGCGCGGTCCAGCGTTTCGTCGGCCAGCGGCACGCCGTGCTTGTCGATGGCCGCGCCACCGATGACGTCGTGGCTCAATTCGAACCCCAGTTGATACTTCTGGTTGGCCAGCTCCAGCACCTTGACCGCTTCGGTCATGATTTCAGGGCCAATGCCGTCACCTGGAAGAATCAGAATCTGCTTGCTCATAACACCCTCATTTCAAAATGGCGGTCGGCCTCTGGAGCGAGGCCGACTCGAAAGCTGCACGTTTGAAGCGGCAAGCTGCAAGACCCGCAGCGCCGCGTATAACTTGCCGCTTGTGGCTTGACGTTAAAGCCGCGGTTCAGCGGAAGAGCCAAGGCTGCGCCGCGCGGTGCTTGCTCTCGAACGCGGCAATGGCATCGCCATCGACCAGGGTCAGACCGATGTCGTCCAGGCCATTGAGCAGGCAGTGCTTGCGGAATGCATCGATTTCGAAGCGATACACGTTGCCATTTTCTGCGGTCACGGTCTGGGCCTGCAGGTCAATGCTCAGCTGATAGCCTTCTTTGGCTTCCACGGCCTTGAACAGCTCATCGACTTCCGCTTCGGTCAGGATGATCGGCAACAGGCCGTTCTTGAAGCTGTTATTGAAGAAGATGTCGGCATAGCTCGGCGCGATGATGCTACGGAAACCATACTCCTCCAGCGCCCATGGCGCGTGCTCGCGGCTCGAACCGCAGCCGAAGTTTTCACGGGCCAGCAGCACGCTGGCGCCCTGGTACCGCGCATGATTGAGCACGAATTCCGGATTCAGCGGGCGCTTGGAGTTGTCCTGATACGGCTGGCCCACATCCAGATAACGCCACTCGTCGAACAGGTTCGGACCGAAACCGGTGCGGCGAATGGATTTCAAAAACTGTTTCGGAATGATCTGATCGGTGTCGACGTTGGCACGGTCCAGCGGAGCGACCAGGCCGGTGTGTTGGGTAAAGGCTTTCATGCTGGACTCCTCAATGCTGGCTCAGGGTGCGAACGTCGACGAAACGGCCGTTCACCGCCGCTGCCGCCGCCATTGCCGGGCTGACCAGGTGGGTACGTCCGCCCGCCCCTTGCCGGCCCTCGAAGTTACGGTTGGAGGTGGATGCGCAATGTTCGCCACTTTCCAGCCGGTCCGGGTTCATCGCCAGGCACATGGAGCATCCAGGCTCGCGCCATTCGAAACCCGCCTCGATAAACACCTTGTCCAGCCCTTCCTGTTCGGCTTGCGCCTTCACCAGACCCGAGCCTGGCACGACGATCGCCTGCTTGATGGTTGCGGCGACCTTGCGGCCCTTGGCGATTTGCGCTGCTGCGCGCAGGTCTTCGATGCGCGAGTTGGTGCAGGAACCGATGAACACGCGATCCAGTTGAATGTCGGTGATCGCCTGATTGGCCTTCAGGCCCATGTATTTCAGGGCGCGCTCGATGGAACCCCGCTTGACCAGATCGGCTTCCTGCGCCGGATCGGGAACGTTCTGGTCCACGGCGAGCACCATTTCCGGGGACGTGCCCCAGCTTACCTGCGGCTTGATCTGCGGGGCGTCGAGCTCGACGACGGTATCGAACACGGCATCGGCGTCGGACACCAGGTCCTTCCACGCCTCGACGGCGGCGTCCCACTGCTCCGCGGTAGGCGCGAAAGGACGCCCCTTGACATAGGCAATGGTCTTTTCATCAGTGGCCACCAGCCCGACCCGCGCACCGGCTTCAATGGACATGTTGCAGATGGTCATGCGGCCTTCGACGGACAGGTCACGAATCGCGCTGCCTGCGAACTCGATGGCGTGGCCGTTGCCGCCCGCGGTGCCGATCTTGCCGATGATGGCCAGCACGATGTCCTTGGCCGTCACGCCGAACGGCAATTTGCCTTCGACCTTCACCAGCATGTTCTTCATCTTCTTGGCCACCAGGCACTGGGTAGCCAGCACATGCTCGACTTCGGAGGTGCCGATACCGTGCGCCAGCGCGCCGAACGCGCCGTGGGTCGAGGTGTGGGAGTCGCCACAGACCACGGTCATGCCTGGCAGGGTGGCGCCCTGCTCCGGGCCGATCACGTGGACGATGCCCTGACGCACGTCATTCATCTTGAATTCGGTGATGCCGTACTCATCGCAATTGTCATCCAGCGTCTTGACCTGCAGACGCGAAACCTGGTCCGCAATGGCCTCGACACCGCCCTTGCGGTCGGGTGTGGTGGGCACGTTATGGTCGACGGTCGCAACGTTGGCGTCGATCCGCCAGGGTTTGCGCCCGGCCAGGCGCAGGCCCTCGAAAGCCTGTGGGGAGGTCACTTCATGGATGATGTGACGGTCGATGTAGAGCAGCGCCGAGCCATCATCGCGCTGCTTGACCAAATGCGAATCCCAAAGCTTGTCGTAGAGCGTTTTGCCAGCCATCAGACGGTTTCCTCATCAGCTTGTTTCTATGCCCCAGGCATGGGTGTCACGGCGACACCTTAAAACCCTTCGGCTTGTGGGGGAGATGCTAGGGAATATGCTTAAATAACTCAAATTCATATTTTTCATGCTTTGGATAACCGATAGGAATTCGAATGGACCTGGCCAATCTCAATGCATTTATCGCCATCGCCGAAACCGGCAGCTTTTCCGCTGCGGGCGAGCACCTGCACCTGACGCAACCGGCGATCAGTAAGCGTATTGCGGGCCTGGAACAGCAGCTCAACGTCCGGCTGTTCGACCGACTGGGTCGGGAAGTCAGCTTGACCGAGGCGGGACGCGCATTGCTGCCCCGTGCCTATCAAATACTGAATGTCCTGGACGATACACGCCGGGCGCTGACCAATCTGACGGGAGAGGTCACCGGTCGGCTGAGCCTCGCCACCAGCCACCACATCGGTCTGCACCGGCTCCCTCCTTTATTGAGGGCCTTTACTCGGACGTATCCCGATGTCGCGCTGGACATCGAGTTCCTTGACTCGGAGGTCGCCTACGAGGAGATCCTTCACGGCCGCGCCGAGTTGGCGGTGATCACCCTCGCCCCAGAGCCCCACTCGCTGATCAAGGCGGTGCCGGTATGGGATGACCCTCTGGACTTCGTCGCCGCCCCTGAACACCCACTGGCGACGACCCCTGATGTGAGCCTGGCGGACATCGCTGGGTACCCCGCCGTCTTCCCGGGGGGCAACACCTTTACCCATCACATTGTCAGCGGGCTGTGCGAGGCGCAGGGACTCAAACCCAACATCGCCATGAGCACCAACTACATGGAAACGATCAAGATGATGGTCTCGATCGGTCTGGCATGGAGTGTGCTGCCCAGAACCATGCTCGATGAACAGGTGGCGCGCATTCCGCTGCCCGGCATCCAGCTGCGGCGCCAGCTAGGCTACATTGTTCACACCGAACGCACGCTGTCGAACGCCGCAAGGGCCTTCATGGCGCTGCTCGATGCTCAGGCGGCCGAGGCCTGAGGGTGACGCTCATGGATCGACATACTGGCTTTATTCCTTCAAGGCTCGTGATCACATGCCCACTAACGCTGACAGCTCGCTGTACCCGCTCACCGGCCTGGCGCTCACGGCGAAGGAATCGGAACGCCATTTTGCGACCCTGTTCAACCTCAGCCCCAATGTGGTGCTGCTGACGCGGCAAACGGATGGTTTGGTCTGCAAAGCGAACCGTCATTTCGAAGTCACATTCGGCTGGCCGCTCGCTGACTGCATGGGCCGTACCACACTGGAAATAGGCCTGTGGGGCACTCCTCAACAACGCCAGGTGGTGCTGGACAAGGCATCGCTGGGCAGCGAACCCGCAAGCCTCGAAGCCCAATTGTATGGACGCGATGGGCAAGCCCACGAAGGCACGCTGCATACGCAGCGCATCGAGCTCAGCGACGGGACCTACCTGCTCAGCACCTTCATCGACAACACCGAACACAAGCGCGCGCAACGAGCCCTGCAAGCGAGCGAAGAGAAATTTGCCCGCGCGTTTCACTCCAGTCCTGACGCCATCATCATTATCGAGAGAGCCACAGGTCGATACATTGAAGTCAACGATGGCTTCTCGCGGCTGTCCGGGTACAGCGCCAACGAGGTCGTGGGCCAGACGGTATTCGACTTCGTGATAATTGCCGACATGCTCCAGTACGAGCGCCTGATTCAGGAAGTCCAGGACCAAGGGCGGATACGTAATCGGGAGTTGCTGGGACGCGACAAGAACGGTGACCTCGTCACCGTGGACGTGTCCGTTGACCCGCTGACACTCGACGACACCGCCTGCCTGCTGATCACCGCGCGGGACATCAGCCAGTTGAAGAGTGCCCAAGCGCAGATCCAGCACCTGGCCTACCACGACTCGCTGACCAATCTGCCTAATCGGGCGCTGCTGATGGATCGCCTCAGCCAGCAGATCGCCCTGCTCACGCGCCATGAACTGCGCGGTGCACTGCTCTTTCTCGACCTCGATCATTTCAAGCACATCAACGATTCGCTCGGCCATCCGGTAGGTGACAGCGTGTTGAAAATCGTCACCGCCCGCCTGGAGGCCAGCGTGCGGCTTGAAGACACCGTCGCCCGGCTCGGAGGTGATGAATTCGTGGTGCTGGTCAGCGGCCTGGAAGGCACGCGGGATGAGGTCATCGAGCATGTGCACGGCCTCGCCGACACCCTGCGCGCGCTGCTGTCCGAGCCCATGTTTCTCGATGGCCATCGCCTGCAGGTCACCCCCAGCATCGGAATGGCAGTGATCCCCGACCACGGCGCCACGCCCGCCGACCTGCTCAAACGTGCCGACATCGCGCTCTACCGGGCCAAGGACTCGGGAAGAAATACCACGCAAATGTTCCATGGCGACATGCAGAAAGCCGCCAGCAACCGCTTGCGCATGGAAAACGACTTGCGCCAGGCGTTGAGCCGTAACGAGTTCAGCCTGAGCTATCAGCCCCAGGTCGACACCCGAGGCGATCGGATCATAGGCGCCGAGGCCTTGCTGCGCTGGAAGCACCCTAGCCTCGGCGACGTACCTCCCCATCAATTCATCCTGATCATGGAAGAAAGCGGGATGGTGCTCGACATCGGCAACTGGATCCTCGAAGAGGCATGCAGGGCAGGCAGCGAGTTGCTGCGCAAGGGACTGATCGACAGCCACACGTTCAGCCTGTGCGTGAACATCAGCCCGCGCCAGTTCCGTCAGGCAGATTTCGTCGAGCGCGTGGAGCGTTGCCTGCGGCAGCACGGCGTGCCGTACCACATGCTCAAACTGGAAATCACCGAGGGCATCGTGATCAAGAACCTGGAGGAAACCATTGCCAGGATGCTGGCGCTCAAACAGATGGGTATCAGCTTCGCCATGGACGACTTTGGCACGGGCTATTCCTCATTGACCTATCTCAAGCGCCTGCCCGTCAGCACGTTGAAAATCGATCAGTCGTTCGTGCGCGATGCCACTAATGACCCCAATGACGCCGAAATCGTCCGGGCCATCGTTGCCATCGCCGCCAGCCTCAACCTGGAAATCATTGCCGAAGGGGTAGAAAAGCCAGAGCAACTGGCGTTTTTGACACAGCTGGATTGTCATTTCTATCAAGGTTTTCTGTTCAGCGAGCCGCTGACACTGGACGGGTTCGAGGCCCTGCTGCGCGAGCGGGTAAGCCGTTGAGCCCCAGGTAGCGGCCCCACCGAAAGTGAGCGTTGCGCGCGCATAAAAAAGGCGCCCCGAAGGGCGCCTTTGTGTGGCTGGCTGACAATCAATGGGCCAGCGTTTTCTGACCATTGATCTCGATGCGTTTTGGCTTGGCCTCTTCAGGCACCAGGCGCAACAAGTCAATGTTCAGCAGGCCGTTGGCCAGTGCGGCATTTTGCACTTCAATGTGATCGGCCAGACGGAAGGACAGCTTGAACGCGCGCTGGGCGATGCCTTGATGCAGGAAGGTCACGCCTTCAGCTGGCTTGTCGCGTTTGCTGCCAGTGACAGTCAGCACACCTTTCTCGACCTGCAACTCGAGGTCTTCTTCTTGAAAACCTGCTGCCGCGATGACGATGCGATATTGATCGTCAGCGTGTTTTTCGACGTTGTAGGGAGGGTAGCTGCTGGCCGACTCGTTGCGGGCCGCCGACTCGAACAGATCGTTGAAACGATCGAAGCCTACGGACGAACGGAACAGTGGAGCCAGAGAAAATGCAGTAGTCATGTGAATCTCCTGAATGAATCAGCAAGTGTTTGTCTCCGCGACCCGACTTCGGCATCGCGTAATCCCTAAATAGGTGCAGTCACTTCTGTTTCAAGAGTCACTATGAAAATTTTTTCAGGCCACTTCCGGCTCCACCACACCCAGCATCTGACTGATGCGCTCGCAGTCCGTCTCCCGGCGTAACGAATCGAACAGCAACGTCGCTTCAGGGTAACTTTTGGTCAACAGCACCACCCACTGCTTGAGGCGCCCCGGCGCCTGGATGCGGGTCATCTTCGCCATGGCCTGCGACCAGAAGTCCCGTAGCAGCGGCAGCAACTCTTCCCACGTCATCTCGACGACCTCTCGGCCCGCCTCAGCCGCTGCGATCTGCCGCGCCAAATCCGGGCGCGCCACCAGGCCGCGGCCGATCATGATGTCCCGCGCGCCGCAGATCTCGCGACAACGGCGCCAGTCCTCTACTGTCCAGATTTCACCATTGGCGATGACCGGGATCTTCACCACGTCCTGAATCTTGCCGATCCATTCCCAGTGCGCCGGCGGTTTATAGCCGTCCACCTTGGTCCGGGCATGGACCACGATATGCTCGGCACCACCCGCCTCCAGCGCCCGCGCGCAGTCCAGCGCCGGTTCGGTACTGTCGTAGCCCAGACGCATCTTGGCCGTGACAGGAATGTGTGCGGGCACTGCGCGGCGCACGTGGCTGAGAATCGAGTGCAGCAGTTCAGGCTCCTTGAGCAACACGGCCCCGCCCCGCGACTTGTTGACCGTCTTGGCCGGACAACCGAAGTTCAGGTCGATGACCGGCGCTCCCAACTGCGCGGCGAGGGCAGCGTTTTCTGCCAGACACACGGGATCGGACCCCAGCAACTGGACCCGCAGCGGCACACCCGCCCGGGTTTTCGCGCCGTTGAGCAGCTCGGAAGCGAACTTGTGGAAATAGTGCTCGGGCAGTAGGCGCTCGGTGACCCGGATGAATTCGGTGACGCACCAGTCGATACCACCGACCTGAGTCAGCACATCGCGCAGAATGTCGTCGACCAGGCCCTCCATGGGGGCCAGAGCAATTTGCATGGCGCACACTCGAAAAAAAGTCACGCAGTTTACGCAGTGGCGAAACGCTTGGGAACGGGCCGCGCGTCAGGAAGCGACCATTTGCAACGCCGGGGCATAACCTTCAATGAATTCGGCAGGCATGCGTTTCGGCCGCCCACTGGACAGTTCAATGCAGACGAATGTTGTCTGCGCCCGCAATAGGGTGACCCCGTCACGAGGGCGCTTGAGCTGAAAGCGGCGGGTCATTCTGATTTTCTGATCCCAGTCGACGATCCACGTGGCCAATTGCAACTCATCTTCCTGATAAGCACTGGCCAGGTAGTCGATTTCATGCCGCACCACGGCCATGGCACGATCAAGGCGGCGGTACTCGGTCAAATCCAGCCCCAATTGCTGAGAGTGGCGCCAGGCGCAACGCTCGAGCCAAGTCACGTAGACCGCGTTGTTGGCGTGCCCCAGTCCATCGATGTCGTCTTCGCTCACCTGTAAGTCGATGACGAATGGCGTTGCCAGATCCCAGCCCATGCGTATTCCCGCCGCTCATGAATGCGTTGGCGAGCAGTGTAACCAAAAGCATCGGGGCCGGGGTTCGGCCTGTCGCGAACGCCTCATTGCATGGCCGACTTGGCAGCTCGCAACACACGGTCAGACAGCTCGTTGGCGCCCAGGGCGCGGGCCAGTGCCAGGCCGCCCAGCATCAAAGCGATATCGGCCAGCGTCTTGTCGGTTTCTTCGGGAGAAGCGGCCAGTTGAGCAACCATCAGTTCGATGTGCTCGGACAGGGCATCGCGAAATTCGTCTGACAGCCGCGCCATCTCGCCAATGGTTGTCGGCAGCGGACACGCATGCTCCTCCGCATCTCGATGCCTGCGCGAGAGATAAAACGCGGCCAATAAAGCACGACGCTCGCTGCCGGGGAGCTGATGATCGATGTTCGCAACCATGGCGCGCCGCTCGCTCAGCAACTGGTTGAAGGCCTCGAGCATCAGCGCTTCCTTGCTGTCGAAGTGGGCGTAGAAGCCGCCCACCGTCAGGCCGGCTGCGCCCATGATTTCGTTGACGCTGGGTTCAACCGGGCCACGCGCAATCAACGCCACGCTCGCCGCGTTGAGAATGCGTTCGCGGGTCTGTGCTTTTTTGTCGTTCATGGCCGCCTCCGGAATGATGACGATAATATTATCTGCATCATGCGGGATGGCAAGCGGGAGGGAAAGATAAGCAAGAGGTTGGGCACCAAACCCCAGAAAAACAAAAGGGCCATTCAATAATCGAATGACCCTTGGTCTCGCAGAGCGAGAAATCGTGGCGTCCCCTAGGGGACTCGAACCCCTGTTACCGCCGTGAAAGGGCGGTGTCCTAGGCCACTAGACGAAGGGGACGCAAAACCTTCAGTCAGATTCGTGAGACCATCACTCACGAACCCTGGCAAAAATTGGTGGAGCTAAGCGGGATCGAACCGCTGACCTCCTGCATGCCATGCAGGCGCTCTCCCAGCTGAGCTATAGCCCCGGATTTACGCCTCTCGGCGGAGACCAACCTTGCGGTCCATCTCGATGAATCGTGGCGTCCCCTAGGGGACTCGAACCCCTGTTACCGCCGTGAAAGGGCGGTGTCCTAGGCCACTAGACGAAGGGGACGTAACCCTTTGTGTACCTGATCGGTGCTGGTTCCGATCTTTCGGTACAAACCTCAACGCTGTGCAGCTCGCCTTGAAGCCTCTAAATTGGTGGAGCTAAGCGGGATCGAACCGCTGACCTCCTGCATGCCATGCAGGCGCTCTCCCAGCTGAGCTATAGCCCCACATTACACTCTCACATCACACTGCGTCACCGCCGTGTTTCTGTGTTGCCGTGTGGACGGGGCGCATATTAAGTGCGACCCCTGTAGCTGTCAAACTTTTTTTAAACAAATTTCAAAAGAATTTTCCGGGATAACAATCACTTACCGCCCTCCCCCGATTCCGCTCGCGCAAAATCAGGGGCTTGCCGTTCACTCAGGCCATCGCGGCGAGGAGCTTTTCCCATTCCTTGTTTTCTTTCTTGGAAACGCCGCCGAGCAAATCCAGGGCCTGGCGCAACCGGTAGCGCGTCAGGTCGGGACCCAGAATTTCCATGGCGTCCGTCACCGAAACCGAATTGGCCTGCCCCGTGATGGCCGCGAACATCAACGGCATGGCATCGCGCAATTTGAGTTGAAGATGGTCGACAACCGCCTGAATGCAGCGGGTAATCGTGTCTTTCTCCCACTGACGCAGCGATTCGAGCTTCCATAGAATCAACTGCAT
>NZ_QARE02000023.1 GCF_003052515.2 Pseudomonas sp. RIT409
GTGCGGTGGTCATTGCCGCGATCACCTCGTGCACCAACACGTCGAACCCTAGCGTGATGATGGCAGCGGGCCTGCTGGCGAAAAAGGCCGTGGAGAAAGGCCTTCAACGCAAGCCCTGGGTCAAGAGTTCGCTGGCGCCTGGCTCGAAAGTGGTCACCGATTACTACCATGCCGCCGGTTTGACCGAGTACCTGGACGCACTCGGGTTCGACCTGGTGGGCTACGGCTGCACCACCTGTATCGGCAACTCGGGGCCGCTGCCCGACCCTATCGAGAAAGCCATTCAGCAGTCGGACCTCACAGTGGCGTCTGTGCTCTCGGGCAATCGCAACTTCGAAGGCCGCGTCCACCCGCTGGTGAAGACCAACTGGCTGGCGTCCCCGCCACTGGTGGTGGCCTATGCCTTGGCAGGCAGTGTGCGAATCGACCTGAGCAGCGAGCCGCTCGGCGAAGGCAGCGACGGCCAGCCCGTCTACCTGCGGGACATCTGGCCAACACAGCAGGAGATTGCCGAGGCCGTGATGAAAGTCAGCACCGGCATGTTCCACAAGGAATACGCCGAGGTGTTCGCCGGTGATGAGCAATGGCAAGCCATTCAGGTGCCTGAGGCCGCGACGTATGTCTGGCAGGATGACTCGACCTATATTCAGCACCCGCCCTTCTTCGACGATGTCGCCGGGCCGCTTCCCGTAGTGGCCGACATTCACGCAGCGCGCGTGTTGGCCATCCTCGGCGACTCGGTCACCACCGACCACATCTCCCCGGCGGGCAATATCAAGGCAGACAGCCCGGCAGGCCGTTACCTGCGCAGCAAAGGCGTCGAACCCAAAGATTTCAACTCCTACGGCTCGCGCCGGGGCAATCATGAAGTGATGATGCGCGGCACCTTCGCCAATATCCGCATACGCAACGAAATGCTGGGCAACGAAGAAGGCGGCTTTACGTTGCACGTCCCCACCGATGAGAAGCTGCCGATTTACGACGCAGCCATGCGCTATCAACAGGAAGGCACGCCTCTGGTGATCGTGGCAGGGCAAGAGTACGGCACTGGCTCCAGCCGTGACTGGGCGGCGAAAGGCACCAATCTGCTAGGCGTCAAGGCGGTGATCGCTGAAAGCTTCGAACGAATCCACCGCTCCAATCTGGTCGGCATGGGGGTATTGCCCCTGCAGTTCAAGAATGGCCAGAGTCGTAAGACGTTGGAGTTGACCGGTAAAGAAGTGCTCGACATCGCCGGTCTGACCGGGGCTACCCTGCAGCCGGGCATGACCTTGACGTTGCACATCACCCGGGAAAACGGCGAACAGGAACGCGTGGACGTGCTGTGCCGCATCGATACGCTCAACGAAGTGGAATACTTCAAGGCCGGAGGCATTCTGCATTACGTGTTGCGGCAGTTGATTGCGTCATGAAAATCACCGCTAAGTGCCCCTCCTTCACCGACGCCGCGTCTAGCCCCAGGTAGCGCGTCCGATTGAAGGCGGATGACGCCGGGGCTCGTCTGCGACCGTCCGCAGCGCGGTCGATCGTAGGCTTGCCCCGTTCAGCGCGGTATGGGACTTGAGCTCCCTACCGCAATTGCTGACCACCCGATGCCGCTGTAACGCTCCGCGTTGAGAAGCTCCCTACATCCTTTGGCGAATTCTCGCTGAGATATTCAGAACAGCTTCATCCCCTTCCCCATGCAGACCTGTTTAATCAACGTTAAAATCGCCGACCTCTTCCGACATCCAGGAACGACATCATGTCGGCGCTACGCTGGGGCACGTTGACGCTGCTCGCGCTCGGTTACTGCATCGCACTGGTTTATGGGCAACTGAGCCTGCCGGTGATCATCACCTTTGGTCTGTTGATCATGGCAGGCATTTGCGTCAGACATTTCCGACACATTGCAGTGCGCGCGTTTGGCCATGGGCTGTTCATCGCGCTGGCCGTTGGGCTCGCGGTTCACTGGTTACCCGGTTTTTTCAGCGCGAGGGTGATCACCGGCGTGCGCTTGACCCCGGAAGCGGCGCCTTATTCGATGTACTTGCATCTCGACAAGCCGCTGATCGGCGTGTGGGTGGTGCTGGCCTGCCCCTGGGCGTTCACCGCCCTCACCTGGCGCCGCGGATTGGGCGTGGGCATGGCGATCCTGCCGTTGATCGCGGTCACGTGCCTGACGACTGCCATCAGCATGGGGCTCGTGAGCTGGGCGCCCAAATGGCCCGAGCAGAGCGCCCTCTGGGTACTCAACAATTTGCTTTTGGTGACGCTTACCGAGGAGCTGCTGTTTCGCGGCTATATCCAGGGCGGCCTCTCTCGCCTGCTGCATCGCGTGCCCGGCCACCAGACACTGGCGCTGCTCGTCGCCTCCGCCCTGTTCGGGTGCGCCCATCTGGGCGCAGGCTGGCAGTGGACGATCCTGGCTGGCATGGCCGGCGTCGGCTACGGCCTGGCGTGGCGCTACGGCGGCCTGCCGGCTGCAGTCATCACCCACTTCGGGCTCAATCTGGCGCATTTCAGCCTGTTCACCTATCCCCTGTTCGATCACTGAACGGCGGCCAGCGAATGCCCGCCCGTGACGCTGTTCACAAATGGCTTAATTTTACCGGCAGCGCGCCGATACATCTTCAAAGCCTTCCCGGATTGAACAGCTTATGCGCAATAACCAGCCTATCACCCAACGCGAACGGACCTTCCCAGCACAGCAACGGTTGATATCGACCACCGACGCACGAGGCGTGATCACTTATTGCAACGACGCCTTCATCGAGATCAGTGGTTTTTCCCACGAAGAACTGCTCAAGGCACCGCACAACACCGTACGCCACCCCGACGTACCGCCCGCGGTGTTCGAACACATGTGGGGCACGCTCAAACAGGGGCTGCCGTGGATGGGCATCGTGAAGAACCGTTGCAAGAACGGCGATCACTACTGGGTCAACGCTTACGTCACGCCCATCTTCGACAAACAGCAAGTGGTGGGTTTCGAGTCTGTGCGGATCAAACCCACCGCCGAGCAGGTGCGTCGTGCCGAAGCGCTGTACAAGCGTCTGAACAGCGGCAAATCCGCCGTGCCTGGCCGTGATAAATGGCTGCCTATCATGCAAGACTGGCTGCCCTTCATCATGGTCAGCCAACTGAGCTTTCTGATAGGCGTCTGGCTCAACTCCCATTGGGGGTTCGCGCTTGCCGCGGCCCTGTCCGTGCCATTGGGCCTGCTCGGCCTGACCTGGCAGCAACGGGGGATCAAGCGCCTGCTGCGGCTGGCCGAACAGACCACCTCCGACCCGCTGATCGCCCAGATGTACACCGACAGCCGGGGTGCTCAGGCACGCTTGGAAATGTCCATTCTCAGCCAGGAAGCGCGGCTGAAAACCTGCCTCACCCGCTTGCAGGATACCGCAGAGCACCTCAACGCCCAGGCCAGGCAATCCGACAGCCTGGCTCAGGCCAGTTCCAGCGGTCTGGAGCGCCAGCGGGTAGAAACCGAACAGGTGGCCACCGCTATCAATCAGATGGCATCGACCACTCAGGAAGTCGCCAGCCATGTGCAGCGCACTGCCGACGCCACGCAACAGGCCAATGAACTGACCCGCCGTGGCCGTGACATTGCCAGCGAAACCCGCGAAGCCATACAACGCCTGTCGAACTCTGTGGGCGAGACCGGCCTGACCGTGACCCAACTGGCCAAGGACAGCGATGAAATCGGCGGCGTGGTGGACGTGATCAAGGGTATCGCCGACCAGACCAACCTGCTGGCCCTTAACGCCGCGATCGAGGCTGCCCGCGCGGGCGAAATGGGTCGTGGCTTCGCCGTGGTCGCCGATGAGGTCCGCCAATTGGCACAGCGCACTGCCGAGTCCACCGGCCAGATTCACTCGCTGATCGCCAAGTTGCAGAGCACCGCGAACACCGCCGTGCAAACCATGGAAACCGGGCGTCGTCAGGCCGAAGAAGGCGTCGAACAAGTGATGGAGGCCGACAAGGCACTCATCGGTATCAGCGATGCGGTGGCCAACATCACCGACATGACCACCCAGATCGCCGCCGCCACGGAAGAACAGAGCTCGGTGGCCGAAGAGGTCAGCCGCAACATCAGCACCATCGCCCACCTGGCCGATCAGACCTCCGACGAAGCGCGTCGGTCGGCGAATCTCAGCGCCGAACTCACCAGCACGGCCAACAGCCAGTACTCCCTGGTGGAACGCTTCAACCGTTAACCATCGAACGTAAGAAACACGCCCTGACCGGAAACGATCAGGGCTTTTTTTTGCGCCTGAAAAGTAGGACATTTCTGAAGTTACTGCATTTGGCGTTATTTAAGGCATGTCGGATTGACAAGAATTCGAGATCACTATTAGTTGTGCTCCAGACAGCGATATATAGATACCACCACTAGAGTGTTTTCGTTGATCTCATTGACATAAAAACAATTTAGAACTCAACAGTAGAAGAGATGCATGACATGAATCATACTTCACTCGCCTCCCCCACCATTCCAGTTGCTGACCACGACGGACTGATTCCCGTTGCAAGCTTATCTCAGGACATTGAGGTGCATGTCCCGGTTTGGAGCTATTCCAATCCAGGGGACACATTTCAATTATTGCTAAACGGACAATTGACTGGAGCGACACAGCAACTGCCTAGCCCCATTCCCCCTATTGGCACTGAGCTACGTATCACGCTCAATCGGCAAGCGCTGGCAGAAGATGGACTTTACGAGGTGTCGTATCGAGCGACGAACGTTTTAGGTGGAATCTCGGCGGACTCTCCGCCGAGGCAGATTCGCATTGACCGAACATCTCCCGGCGGCGCCCTGCTCGCACCCATGATTTTCCCCGGCGCGACCTTCGGCCATCACCTCATCGGTTTACTGCCCGGTTATGCGGGCATGGAGCCCGGGGACACGATTCAGACGCTGTGCAACGGCGTGCCGGGCCCGCAGCATGTGGTTCAGCCGGACGAACTGACGCTGCGCCCCATCGAAATCGTATTTGATCGTGAAGCGCTAAAGGACCTCGGGACCGACAACGTCTCCATGTCCTACACGGTGACCGACCGAGCCGGCAATGAGTCGATTTCGTCGATGGCCTTGGTGATGTCGTTAACCCTGTAAAGGGCGTATACAACACTCAATTGAATAGCGTACGGTTAACCTTCCACGCATCCGCGTGAGCGATTAACCGTGCGCATAAAAAAGCAGAAAGAATTCCAATTAAATTTCACCGCTTAATTCCTTTTTTCCTACATAAATTTGGTATCGCTCCCCGTTGAAATAAAATTTTTTTTGCTGATCTTCATTGTCGATGCGTGACTCGACCCCGAAAACACGGCTGTAACTACGAACCCAACCGGAGGAAGTTTCAAAGCCATACCGATGAAATCGTATTCCCCTCATTGCAACCTTTGCACACGGCATGATTGACACGGAAAGAATTAAAATTAAACATGTATAACTTAGCTGCCTTTCCCTACTAAGCCCATTGCAGTGCGCATCTCATAGACGTTGACTTCCCTCAATGCCCCAGGAGCTTCCATGGAAGACGAAAAGGATATCCCTTCATCCGCTCAGCCACAGCAAAACAAATCACAACACTCTACTGAATCGACGGAACGGGATGCCGTGGATAGGGAACCTACTGCCCCCAACGAACAGGTTTGGTCTGTTCCGCACTATGAAGAATTCCATGCAGGGCCCAGGTCTCTCTCGACACAGGATCAAATTCCAGCCGAGTACTCCCGTGGTTTGAACAGTATTCTGGACATGGCCTGGCGTTTGGACGAAGCGATCAAGACCGCAAACCCGACGCTGGCAGCCCCCTCCATCGAAGGGCATCCTTCGAGCGTGCTGACCCAGGAGCAACTGATGGCTGGCGTTTACGTGAATATCCCTCGCTCTTCCAGGATCTGGAGCGGGGACCATCTGAAGATGCGCTGGGGGAGCAACACCCTTTTCACTGTCGTGCCTGTAGCGGACGATCGTCACGGTCCGCGTATGCGCCAGTTCGTCTGCCTCGACCGCCTGGCCAAGTATGAAACCGGGGAGATCGACGTGCGCTATGAGGTGGTCCGACGGGCTCGATTGGTCGGGATTTCCGAGACCCTCACCATCAAGGTATACGGCAGCAAGACGAGGCCAAGATCGGCTCATCCCATGCGCGCCATTCGTCGACGCAGGTTGAGGCCGTAACCTGTCCATGGGTGCGTCCATACGCCTCCTATCGGGATGGCACCCAACACAAAGCCCCGACGAGGGTATGTCGTCGGGGCTCATGGGTAACCGCTAGGAACAGCGCTTAGAAGGCCAGCCGGAGACCCAGGTTCGCGCCCCATGGCTGCTCGACATGTTGACCCTTCATGTAGTCGAAATCAGCGTGCACCTGCAAGCGCTCCGACAACGACACCGAAAGTCCCGCTCCGAGCTCCGCTCGGGAGCCGAATGTATCGCTGTCGAAACCTTGGTCGTTGACGCGGACACCATTGCCTCTGGAGAACTCATGGGCTGCTGCGACACGGACATAAGGTTGAACGACACCCCCATCATCCAGCGAATATTGACGCCCGAGCGTCGCGCCCACTTTGCCCAGCACGGATTGTGTCTGATCGGTCTTCGCCTTCAGTCCGTTATCCAACGTATAACGGTTGCCCTCGATCCAGACACTCGAGATTTGCGCGAACGGCTCCACAAAATACGCGTCCGGCAGCTTGATGTGCTTCCCGAACTCCAGCGAACCACCGACTGCTTTGTTGCTGTAGTCACCCTTCGCTTTGCTGCCGTCGCTCATTGCCACCTTGGACTGGTTGTGGAACTGGTTCACCTTCATCACGCCATCGAGGTAGTAGCCATCATCGGAAAGCCAAGTGCCGTAAGCGCCCAGATAATAGCTGTCCACTTCACCCGACGTGCCTTGGCCCATGTTCAGATCGGACGTGCTGTAGCCCCCCATCAGACCAACGAGCAAATGCCCATCGCTCACCGGAAGCGGCGCATCGGCTCCGAACGACAAGCCTCGCTGTTTCTGTTGATAGCTCACTCCGGAGCCCAGCGACGCATTGAAACGGCTGCCATAGCTGCGCAACCAGCCACCGCCCACCTCACGCCCCCGCACCTCACCCATGCGACTGCGCAACGTGCTCAACTCGCCGTTCCAAATGGTCGGGCCGACGTTGAACAGTGCCAACGCACTCTGCGTTGAAGGGCTGATGGTCTTGCCTGAACCGACGATGAACCAGTCAGTGCCTTGTTGTTCGAGCGCATAGGAGTATGCACCGAGGTCGACGCGTTCGCCGACCAGACCAAAGCGTGCATCACCACTCTCTGTATGAACGACTCGTAATGCTTCGAACTCTTCGGGTACGGCCTCCACGCCGGTGTTGCGAATGTTCAACAGGTGATCTCCGGAAGCAGCGCCCGCAACATTCAGAAAATCACCAACGCCCGCGCTCAAATCGATCCGCATATCGAACACGCCCCGTCCAGATAGCCGACCCAAGGTCAGGGTATGGTAGCTGTCGGTCGAAAAACCGACACTGCCTCCGTCAATGCTCAACGAATTCAGCGTGTTATCCGCTGCTAGCTGCCAGCGACCGCTGGAGTCAATGGTCAACTCGTTACCGTTCACAATGTTGCCGTCCAAGCGAGCATGATTATGGAGTTCGGTATTGAGCGTGCTGGTCTTATCTGCCACAAGATCTCCGGTAAGATGACTATTATTAACGTTAACATTCACTTGACTTTGGTTATTAACATCCAGCAAAAGACCGTTTCCAGTCTGCAATACCGTATCATTTCTCACTATGATATCCGCTTTCGTAGGTCCCCATTTCCCATCTTCTACCTGATCCACCTTAATTGAAGAACCCGCCCCACCAGAAACATAAGAGTTATCAATGGTTAGAATGTTACGTGAGCCTGCTTCTCCAAGAATTATATAAATTCCTGCCTGTTCACCTGTAATTTGGCTGTGCTCGCTGATCCTGGCCGTCCCGCCTGTCATCCGCAAACCTGCATTACCCACAACCCCATTCAGACCGCCGACCCCCATTAGCGCAGAATTCGACAGATTAAGCTGGCCCGTCGGACCCACAGACGCGCCATAAGCTGCTCCTGAGATGGTGCTATTTCTGACATTGGCGACCGAAGGAGTACTCAAATCGCCAACAGCGGTCATTAGCTGCAGCCCCAACCAATTTCGACTGTCAATGGATGAACTGGTAATAGTGGCCTCGCCTCGAGATATAAGCACCCGACCTTTAACTTTACTGTTGTCCACCACCACCCGGGAGTACGTCGAATCAATGCTTCCAATTTCGGCACCGTTTACCACCTTCAAACTCCCGCCAGAGATAACTCTGTAAGTGACGCTATTCTTCAACCCGTCGATGATATGCGGCTTGCCTGCGATGATGACAACATCCCCTGCATCAAGCGAAGCGCGGGCGTCTCGCGTGTTCGCATTGAAGCAGTTTGAGATCGTATTGATGCTGGTGCATTGATCAGCCCAGAGCAGCGGAGAAAACACTCCGACGGCCAGGGCCAAAAGTGTTTTTTTGTAAATGAAACGCGACGCAGCGACTGAGGACAACATGCTCTCTCCAACGTAAAGAATATTCACTCCCTAAAATTCTGCGGCAATCAAAAAAAAATTTTTAAAAAAAAGAATTTTTTTTAAGTAGGACGTTTCCGAAGAGTATGACATCCACGTCTGACTCTTAAAGAGAGCCAAACTCGTTTCCAATGGGCATTTTTGAAAAAATCCCTGCAAGAGTTCTCGTCGTGAGGACGATGGTTGGTCCTACATTCCTACGACGACGTGTGCATTCTCGGACGACCTAGCAGGTTGACACTCAAAAAAAATATCTATTTATTTAATTACGAATCGGCAAGATGCCATTCAATGCACACAGTGCCCGACTTTACTTATCAAAGGATCTTTCATGACTATTATCGACATGGCGCCAAAGGTAATTAAACAAAGAACCTCCGTGGAGCCCATTCCGCTGCCCGCCCCCGACATTAAATCAGCATTTCACGACAATGATAACTTTGGGCTCATCCCGATCTCTGCGCTATCGTCACCACTTATCGTGGACTTTCAAGTGTGGGAAGCAGCCGAACCGGGCTATACCTATCAACTCTTGTGGAATAACTCCCGAGTGGGCCCGGAAATTGAGATTAGCGACACTGACAAACCCGGAGATCCACTAACGCTCGAAGTGCCACTGGAACTTTTAACGGAAGGACTTCACAGCGTAGGGTATCGTACTTACAGTCCATTCGCAGACTCTGAAAACTTTTCCGAGAGATTCCCGGTCGTCATTGATCGCACCGCGCCCGGTAAGCCTGATCTAGCGATCATCCACTTCCCGGCCGAAGTGCAGAACGGCTTGACCGCCGCCGAGCTTACGGCGCTTGGCGGTACACTCAAGGCCGAAATCGTCGGCTACACCGGTATGGCAAAACACGATTCGATCAAGACCTACTGGGGCGATATCGAAGGGCCAACCGCTGAGGTCGACGAAAGTGACATGGGGATCAACAAAGTCATTATTGAGTTTTCCAGAGACTTTTTGGAATCCATTGAGCCTGGTGTTCATCCGGTCAAATATCGAGTAACCGATCGCGCTGGAAACGTTTCTGACGACTCAATCTCTGTAGACATTTTGTTGCTTCTGGAAGAAATTCCAGTGAACTATCCAGCTCCCATCCTAGATCCAGCGCTGGGGACTCTGATCGATCATGCTGAGGCCAAGCCAGGCGTCCAAGTAGACATTCCTCATTATCCTGGAGCTTCAGCCTTCGATCAGATCACCTTGTTCTGGGGCGATGACCTGCAGATGTTGCCTGTCCTGATACCGCCTGGCAATGAGAATCAGGACATCGTACTCTCTTTGCGAGTCCCTTATGAAACGTTGGCCGTAAAACCTGTCGGTAAAATTTCGATCTTTTATCGTGTGACCAGACAGAACCAGCTCAATGGCTCTTCTTTGTCAGCGCAGGTAGAGGTCTTCCTTACTCTGCCCATACCTGAGTCTGCCGAACCGTTGATTGTGCAAGGTACAAGCCTAGAAAGTCCTAACGTTGATGATAACTTCATCGATGAAGACGACTACGAACTCAATGCGCGTGCCATCTTGAAATGGAGCCCCGCATTTCGCGTTAATGATGACATCCACCTGTTGTGGGGCGATCAGCAACGCCTTCAGTGGCACCAGATCACGGAAGCCGATGTCGCCATTGCGAAAGATCTCATCATCCCCGTGGCCAATTCAATCATGAAAGCCCAAGGAACCGGTGCGGAAATTCCAGTTCGCTATTCGGTAACAAGGTCAGGAAATCCGAACCCTTCAACTTCAGTCGTCCAAAAGATCACTGTCCGATCGAAAGAGGATCTGCCGGGGGGAACAGAAGGAATCGACGGACCTGTTTTTCAACTTAATCCCGCAGGTTATATTTCTCAGTCTGTGGCCCCGGACGGCACGGTGGGAAACATTGCCGCCTACATCAATATCGCAGAAAACCAAAAGCTGTTTTTCACCTTCAGAGGCTTCGACCGAGAAAACAATCTCATTGACGCAGCGACGTTCACGGCTTCTCGAGAGCTGGATGACCAAGATGTCGTCAATGGTTATGGCTTTAAAGTTCCTTATCGGATTTTACGGATTATATGCCGTGGTTTTTGCGAGGCTTATTTTCGGGTGGAGCCTGCCCCCGGTAGCAACCAGAGCTCCGTCACCTCAAGAATCACACGTGTTCCGGTAGAAATGCGGGAATCCAGCGAGCCGTTCTGCACGCTGTAATAACAAAACCAAGTAAGGACAGGCGCGACCAGCGCCCTGTCCACATCTTTAAGGATTTTCATATGAACAATGACTATAAAGACTCCGTTCGCGCACCTCTACCCCTCGAGAAACCCGTTATCGCGGTGACCTTGGCGAACGGCCTGCTACCTATTCAATATCTAGGCGCACCGGTAGTCGTGAATTTTCCAGTCTGGCCCGCTGCAGAAGCGCACTACACTTATCAGCTCGTATTTGATGGTCGGCGCATACCGCCTGAGAAGGTGATCCAGGAATCTGATAGTCCTGGAGATACCTTGAGCGTCGAAATACCCGTGGAGCTGCTCCAGCAAGGCACTCATTCGGTAGCCTATCGCGTATATAGTCCATTCGCCGATTCGGAAGTCTATTCCAATACCATACCCCTAGTGGTTGACTTGACGGCACCAGGAAGTCCAGAACTCGCCCCGATCACCTTCCCAACCGTAATTCAGGAAGGACTGACGTCGGACGAACTCGAAGCCATGAATAACTTACTGCCCGGTCGGATTGCCAGCTACAGCGGGATGGCCGAAGGGGACGTCATTCGCACTTACTGGGGAACCCTCGAAGGTCCGCTCGTTACTGTGACTCCCAATGATATGGGCCTGAATCGCGTGATGGTTGACTTCTCCCGCGCCTTCCTGGCGCAGGCGGACGGAAAACGCTCGGAGGTTTACTACACCGTCACTGACCTGGCCGGTAACGTGTCGATGCACTCTGAACCTATTTCGGTGGAGCTGCAGTTGTCAGTGGTGACGCCCCTCCCCACCCCCACCGTAAAAGAAGCCCAAAACGGCATCCTCGACCCCGCGAATACCACGGCTGGCGCGACGGTAGTGATTGATGCGACCGCCCGCCTGCGCGAAGGTGAAAAGGTCGTGGTGCGTTGGAATGGGCCTAAAGGGTCCGACAGCAAAGAACGACTGATCAGCGCCGCACAGGCGGGGCAACCCGTCTCGCTGGTGTTCGCCAGCGCCTTGGTGTCGGTCAACGACGGCCAGACGGTGGAGGTGGCGTACAGCGTGACCCGCCGCAGCGGGGTGGTTCAGGACGCCGAGCCGGTGACGGTGAAGGTGCTGAGTGCGACGCTGGATCTGCCTGCGCCCACCGTGGATACCGTGGGGCCCGATGGTGTGTTGCGGCCTTCACTGATCACTGGCCCGGACGCGATTGCGCGCGCGAGTTATCGGGGCATGCTGCCGACAGACAGGGTAAAGGTGCGCTGGGACGGCACCTCCCCGTTCATTGGCGAAGCTCAGACCGTCGGTGACAGCACACACCTGAGGTTCGGCATTCCGAAGGCTTATATCGAGGCAGCCGAAGGCGGAACCGCGACGGTGTCTTATCTGGTCGAGCGTAACGGGCAGGAAACGCAATCTCATCGTCTGGAGCTGACCGTGCGCGAGGGCATGAAGCTCGACACCACGCCCGTCGCGCTGGCAGGCAAGGTGTATCTGATTCCAGGGCGGCCAGACGTGTTGCCCACGTTCCCTGCCGGCACGACGGTGACGCGGATCCCCACCGCTGGCCAGCCTCCTTATAACTACGCGAGCAGCAACCCGGGCGTCGCCGTGGTGGATGGAAACGGTCTGACGTCGGTTCGCGACAATGGCTCGGCGACAATCACCGTGACCGATGCTGCGGGTGAAAGTAAAAGCTATGACGTAACGGTCAGCGGGGTCATCAATTGCGTAGGCGTCGGCTCCGGCAGTCTGGCACAAATGTCGGCAGCCGCCGCCCAAGCCAATTGCCGCATTCCATCGGTCCATGAGCTGATCGAGATCTTTAACGCGTATGGCAACCGCTGGCCGATGGGCATGGGCAATTACTGGTCCTCGACTGTGGCGAAGAACGTCTTTGGGGCCAAGTGGTATTACGTCAAAAACCTGAACACCGGCAAAGACTTCATGCTGTTGCACCATAACGCCAGCCTGGGCGTAGCGATCCGCTGATCGACGCCTTTCAGGTTGCCCCTCGTGACCTGATGGCCCTTGTCGAAGGCATTGTGACTCGTCACGGCCTTCGACTGCAGCCCAAGGCCCTTGCCCTGAATAAGATGAAAGACCATGGAAAATAACAGAAGTACCCGCCCATTCGACGCGACGGATCTGGGGCCCGCCAACCGCTTCCAGGCTTTGGTGAACGGCAAGCCGTTTCAGGCACAGAGCCTCAGCGGCCTGGCCTGCCTGCAGACTGAACTGGAAGGGGTCCGCACGCGCAACATCTGGAAAATCCACGCTGTTGGCAAGGTCGGCTGCCGTCGAACCCTGTTCGGGCTGTTCCTGGACCGATCACTGGAACCTGGTACCTATGATTTGCTACACAATGACCGTTTGACGGTGATCTACCACCTCACCCCAAAGCAGTCCTCGCAGGTCTACCACTCGCGAGACTTCCAGCAAGGGTCGCTGAACCTGATCGAGTGCCCGGGTGCTACAGGTCGTCTGCGCGGTGCCTTCGAGTTTGCGATTCCGGCAGTAGGCTTCGCCGTCACCCGTGGCGAGTTCGATGTGCTGTGCTCACCGGAATCAGCGCGCTCCGGGCATCAGAAACCGGGCAATGCAATCGGCTGCGTGCTGTAGGCACGCGGCCTGACCGATGCCCGCCGACTTCAATGGCTTGAGGTCATGGTTGGCGGTGGGCAACCATTCGAGGGTGATCCGCGAAGAAAGCGTATACCCCTCGACCGTTTCGCGATTACCCAATGCATCACGCTCACCCTGGACGATCAGGGTGGGCGTCTGCAGGTCGGCGAGGTGCGCGACGCGAGGTTTTTCGGGTTTGCCGACGGCGTAGAAAGGATACCCCAGACAGACGAGCCCATCGGCCTGCAATGAGTCCGCGATCAGACTGGCCATGCGCCCTCCCATGGATTTTCCGCCAATGGCGAGCCGGCCGCCGAGGGTTGAACGCACCGCCGAATAGACCTCGTCCCAGCACTCGAGCAGCACGGACTGCGGGTTGGGCGGTCGCTTTCCGCCACCCGCACGCCGTTGGGCCATGTAAGGGAATTCGAACCGCAGCACCCCGATGCCTGACAAGGCAATGCGTTCGGCGATGTCGTTCATGAACTCGCTGTCCATCGGCGCCCCCGCCCCGTGGGCGAGTATCAGCGTGGTCGCGTGCCCCTCTATGCGCTGTGCGGGTGCATTCCAAAGCCAGCCGCGGGCACGTGCCAGATCCTGGATTGAAGCGGCGTCAATGCGCTGAACGTCGTTGGCCATCGGTGTCTCCGCGGTCGCGATCTTCATCGTGATAAAGGTTGAGTAGAGCCATTATGCCGAGGTCGTCCTGCCAATGCAGCGCAAGCGGTGTTCGGCCTCTTCTCAGCCCCTCAGGCTCTGTATGAAAAGTCTCGAGACGAAGCTCAGGCAAGGCGATAACAGCCGACGAAGCGGAGTTTACGGTGTGTGAATGAGCATTCCGAGGCTGGTTTCAACGCAACATCACCGAGTATCAAGGCTTTTCGTACAGAGGCTAGGCAAACTCCGCCGTTGCAGTAGCAAATACCCACCGCGACAGCCTCGGTTCAGCTTTGGCTGTTTACCCTGTTCCCTGACACTTCGGCCAACCTGCGCCGACGCCATGAGCGCCCCAACCCGCACACAACCGGGCGGATTCATCGTCGACCCCAAGGCTGACCGGTGCCGGTCGATTCACCGTGACGATCGCCAGCCTTCCTGCCAGCTCGGGCCAGATAACTGGGCAGAAAAAGTGAAAATGTCTACGGCTTTTGTATACAGAATTGATCTGAAATGCACTGCAAAAGCGCAAGGAACGCCGCAGAGAATCGTTTCAGTAGCCAGTCAACCTCTGTGATCGCCGCGTCCCGCAACGGGGCGCGGCAGCCGCACCTGTGACGTGACGAAGTGTCGCACCTCTCTGAAATACGGCTTCCATCTCAGATGAAACGCGTCTAAGCTACGCCTCACAGTGGTCCGGCGACAGCTGGCCACAGGCTCAGTGACAGGATTGTGCACGACCCGTCAGCCCTCTTGCAGATCGACAGCGCAGCCCTGTCGTCACCCGCAGGGTTGTATCCAATTTCTCCCACCCTCCGCGCGCTGCCTCACCGACCTGTTCCCGAACCTTTCGGCCCACTTTGGGCAGATGGCCATGACGCGCGTGCGCGCAGCCGACTGCCGGAATCCGCAAGTCGACCGTTGACCCTGATGCATGCCCTCGGCGCCCCCGAAAGGTCTACGCTTATTCGATATTGCGGCCGTTACCACACTAATAAAACTCCAAACCGTGGGACCTAGCATGAGCACAGCAATCAGTCCGACTGCTTATAACTATAAGGTCGTTCGCCAGTTCGCCATCATGACGGTGGTGTGGGGAATCATTGGCATGGGGCTCGGTGTCTTCATCGCCTCGCAACTGGTCTGGCCCGACCTCAACTTCGGCCTCCCTTGGACCACCTTCGGACGCCTTCGCCCGCTGCACACCAACCTCGTGATTTTCGCCTTCGGGGGCTGCGCCCTGTTCGGCACGTCCTATTACGTCGTGCAGCGCACCTGCCAGACGCGGCTGATTTCCGACGGCATGGCGGCCTTCCACTTCTGGGGCTGGCAAGCGGTGATCATCGGCGCCATCGTCACCCTTCCAATGGGCTACACCACCACCAAGGAATACGCCGAACTGGAATGGCCCATCGCGATTCTGCTGGCCATCGTCTGGATCACCTACGCGGCGGTATTCTTCGGCACCATCGTCAAGCGCAAGACTAAACACATCTACGTCGGCAACTGGTTCTACGGCGCATTCATCGTCGTGACCGCGATGCTGCACATCGTCAACCACATGTCACTGCCGGTCAGCCTGTTCAAGTCCTATTCGGCTTACTCGGGGGCGACGGACGCGATGATCCAGTGGTGGTATGGCCACAATGCCGTGGGCTTTTTCCTGACCACCGGCTTTCTCGGGATGATGTACTACTTCGTCCCCAAACAGGCCGAACGCCCCATCTATTCCTACCGGCTTTCGATCGTGCACTTCTGGGCGCTGATCACGCTTTACATCTGGGCCGGTCCGCACCACTTGCACTACACCGCGTTGCCCGATTGGGCACAATCGTTGGGCATGGTGATGTCGATCATCCTGTTGGCACCGAGCTGGGGCGGCATGATCAACGGCATGATGACCCTCTCGGGCGCCTGGCATAAATTGCGCACTGACCCGATCCTGCGCTTCCTGGTGGTCTCATTGGCCTTCTACGGCATGTCCACTTTCGAAGGGCCCATGATGGCCATCAAGACGGTGAACTCGCTTTCCCATTACACCGACTGGACCATCGGCCACGTTCATGCCGGCGCGCTGGGCTGGGTCGCGATGATTTCCATCGGCGCGGTCTACCACATGATTCCGCGGCTGTACGGGCGCCCGCAGATGCACAGCATGGGTCTGATCAACGCCCACTTCTGGCTGGCAACCATCGGCACCGTGCTGTACATCGCCTCGATGTGGGTCAATGGCATCACCCAAGGCCTGATGTGGCGCGCGATCAATGATGACGGCACCCTCACCTATTCCTTCGTCGAAGCCCTCCAAGCCAGCCACCCCGGCTATATGGTGCGCGCATTGGGCGGTGCCTTTTTTGCCAGCGGCATGCTCTTGATGGCCTATAACGTCTTTCGCACCGTGCGTGCCGCCGACGCCGAAGAAGCCGATCAGGCAGCCCGAATCGCCGTGGTGGGAGCGCACTGATGATCAAGCACGAAATGCTCGAGAAAAATATCGGTCTGCTGTCCATCTTCATGGTCATCGCCGTGGCAGTGGGCGGCCTGACGCAGATCGTTCCCCTGTTCTTTCAAGATGTGACGACTTTGCCCATCGAAGGGATGAAGCCGCGGCCAGCGCTGGAGGTTGAAGGCCGCGACGTGTTCATCGCCAACGGATGCGTGGGCTGTCATTCGCAGATGATCCGGCCTTTCCGCGCCGAAACCGAGCGCTACGGGCATTATTCGGTGGCCGGCGAGAGCGTCTGGGATCACCCGTTCCTGTGGGGTTCCAAGCGCACCGGGCCGGACCTGGCGCGGGTCGGCGGTCGCTACTCCGATGACTGGCACCGCGCGCACCTGTACAACCCGCGCAACGTGGTGCCGGAATCGATCATGCCGGCGTACCCGTTTCTGGTGGAGAACAAGCTCGACGGCAAATTGACCGGTCGCAAACTGGAAGTCTTGCGCAGCCTGGGCGTGCCCTACACCGACGCCGACATCGCTGGCGCAGCGGAAGCGGTCAAGGGCAAAACTGAAATGGACGCGCTCGTGGCCTACCTGCAAGGCCTGGGCACGCTCATCAAAAGCAAACGGTGATCGCCATGGATATCGGAACGATTCGCGGCCTGGGCACCGTCGTGGTGATGGTGGCCTTCATCGGTCTGACGCTGTGGGTATTCAGCCCCAGACGTAAAGCCGAATTCGACGACGCGACCCTATTGCCCTTTGCGGACGATCCCGAGGCGATCAAGCACCTCGAGCAAACGTCCGCTGCCCGGAGCCATGAGAAATGAGTACGTTTTGGAGCCTGTACGTCACCGTACTGTCATTGGGCACGCTCTTCTGCCTGACCTGGCTGTTGCTGGCGACCCGCAAGGGCCAGCGCCACGACACCACCGAGGAAACCGTCGGTCACGCCTTCGACGGCATCGAGGAATACGACAACCCGCTGCCCAGGTGGTGGTTCATGCTGTTCGTGGGCACCATTGTCTTTGCCTTGGGCTACTTGGCCCTCTACCCCGGTCTCGGCAATTGGACCGGCCTACTGCCAGGCTATGGCTACGCCGACAACGACAAGCAGATCGCGTTTTCCGATGGCAAGACCGGCTGGACCGGCGTGCACGAATGGGAGAAGGAAATGCTCCGGGCCGACGCCCGCTTCGGCCCGATTTTCGCGAAATACGCGGCGATGCCCATTGAGGAGGTGGCCAAGGATCCACAAGCCCTGAAGATGGGTGGCCGACTGTTCGCTTCCAATTGCTCGGTCTGCCACGGCTCCGACGCCAAGGGGGCTTATGGCTTCCCCAACCTGACCGACGCCGACTGGCGCTGGGGCGGCGATGCGCAGACGATCAAAGCCACCATCATGGGCGGTCGTCACGCGGTCATGCCTGCGTGGGGTGAGGTGGTCGGCGACCAGGGTGTGCGCGACGTCGCCGCCTACGTCCTGACCCAACTGGACGGTCGCAAGCTGCCAACCGATACCAAGGCCGATCCGATTGCCGGGCAGAAAATCTTCGCCACCAACTGCGTCGCCTGCCACGGCCCAGAGGGCAAAGGCACCGCGGCACTGGGTGCGCCCGACCTGACCCACCCGGGCGCGTTCATTTACGGTTCGAGCTTCGCGCAACTGCAGCAGACCATCCGCTATGGCCGTCAGGGCCAGATGCCTGCGCAGGAAGTCACCCAAGGCAATGACAGGGTGCATTTGCTTGCAGCGTACGTGTACAGCTTGTCCCACGGTGACAAGGCTGCCAGTGAGCAGGAGTGAAGCAAGGTGCCGAGCCCTCGCCACCCGAGGTGCGCACGTTCCGGCGCCTCGCAGCGGATACAATGCGCTGATCGCCGCGAGGGCGCTGGTGCATGGCCTGGCGGTCTTACCCGACCGACGCCGATTGGCCGGGACCACTCCCCCGCGCCGAGGGACGCTTCGATGAGCACACGCCGATGAGCAACCAGATTCCGGTCCACAATGTGCCCCCTTCGAACGAGGGGGATACCGTTGACCTCTACGCTTCGCGGGAGAAGATCTACACGCGGGCCTTCACCGGTGTCTTTCGCAACCTGCGCATCGGCGGCGGGATCGTGCTCTTTGTCCTGTATTTCGGCACCGTCTGGCTCGACTGGGGCGGCCATCAGGCGGTCTGGTGGAATTTACCCGAGCGCAAGTTCTACATCTTCGGTGCGACCTTCTGGCCGCAGGACTTCATCCTGCTGTCGGGCATCCTGATCGTCGCGGCTTTCGGCCTGTTCTTCATCACCGTCTTCGCCGGCCGTGTTTGGTGCGGCTACACCTGCCCGCAAAGCGTGTGGACCTGGGTATTCATGTGGTGTGAAAAGGTCACGGAAGGTGACCGCAACCAGCGCATCAAACTGGACAAGGCACCGATGAGCGCCAACAAGCTGCTGCGCAAATCGGCCAAGCACGGGCTGTGGCTAGTGATCGGCCTGCTGACGGGCCTGACCTTTGTCGGCTATTTTTCGCCCATTCGCGAGCTGGTGGTGGACTTTTTCACTGGCCAGGCAGACGGCTGGGCTTACTTCTGGGTGGGTTTCTTTACCCTGGCCACCTACGGCAATGCCGGCTGGCTGCGGGAGCAAGTCTGCATTTACATGTGCCCCTATGCCCGCTTTCAGAGTGTGATGTTCGACAAGGACACCCTGATCGTTTCCTACGACCCACGTCGCGGCGAGCCGCGTGGTACGCGAAAAAAGGACGCCGACTACAAGGCTCAAGGTCTGGGGGACTGTATCGATTGCACCCTGTGCGTTCAGGTCTGTCCCACAGGCATCGACATACGCGATGGCCTGCAAATCGAATGCATCGGCTGCGCCGCCTGTATCGATGCCTGTGATGCGGTCATGGACAAGATGCATTACCCCCGCGGCTTGATCAGTTACACCACCGAGCACGCGCTTTCCGGGCAGGTCCCCCATACCTGGCGTCCTCGGCTGATGGGCTATGCCGTGGTGTTGCTGGTGATGATCGCAGCGCTCACCAGTGCGTTTTTCATGCGTTCGCTGGTGGGTTTCGACGTCAGCAAGGACCGGATGCTGTACCGCGAAAACGCGGAGGGCCGGATTGAAAACGTCTACAGCGTGAAAGTGATGAACAAGGACCAGAAAGACCACACCTATGTCATCGACGCCACTGGCCTCCCGGATCTGAAGCTGCACGCTCGCCGGGAAATCAGGGTGGCAGCAGGCGAAATTGTCACGATGCCGGTGGAGTTGTCGGTCGACCCCGAACAGTTGCCATCGAGCACCAATGAGGTCCACTTCACCCTCAGGGACGCCGAAAGCAGCGACACCGAGGTCCACGCCAAGAGCCGGTTCATCGGCCCCCAGGTTCGTTGAGAGATGCGCCCCATGACTGCAGCCACCGCGTCGAGCCCTTGGTACAAGCACCTTTGGCCATGGATACTCATTGGCATCCTGATCTGCTCGGTCACGTTGACCCTGTCGATGGTGACGATCGCCGTCAACCATCCGGACAACTTGGTCAGCGACCATTATTACGAGGCGGGTAAAGGCATCAATCGGTCGCTGGATCGCGAGCTGCTGGCGCAGCATCTGGGACTGCGCGCCACGGTGACCCTGGACGGCACCAAGGGGGAGGCCAGTCTGCGCCTGACCGGCGACAGCCAGCCGGAAACCCTGGTGCTGAACCTGATCTCGCCCACTCAACCGGAGAAGGATCGCAAGGTCATCCTCGCCCGCGAACCCGCGCAACCGGGGCGCTACATCGGGCCGCTGGCCGACGGTGTCGAAGGCCGCCGCTTCGTCGAACTGCTCGGGGTGGAGGACAGCCGGACCTGGCGCTTGTTCGAGGAGGAAACGCTGCGCAGCGACCAGGACCTGATATTGGGCGACGAGCCCCTCCAGGGCGCAGAAGCCCATAAGAGATGAAGCCGTGAATGCCGTCCGCCTCGCCCCCGTCCCCTGCTTTCATTGCGCCCTGCCCAGTGCCTCCGGGAGCCGGTTCAGCGCAGTGGTGCTCGGCGAAACCCGCACGTTCTGCTGCCCGGGCTGCCAGGCAGTGGCACAAGCCATCATCGCCGGCGGGCTGGAAAGTTATTACAGCCATCGCAGCGAAGCCTCGACCAATCCGCAGACGTTGCCAACCTACCTGGCGGACGAACAGGCGTTGTACGACAGGCCGGATGTCCAGGCCTCCTTCGTCCATCGTGAGACGGACCTCGCCGAGACCACGCTGTTGATAGAAGGGATCACCTGTGCGGCGTGCGGCTGGCTGATCGAACGTCATCTGCGCACGCTGCCCGCGGTGACCGAGGCTCGGCTGAACCTGTCCACCCATCGTTTGCAGGTGAGCTGGGATGATGGACAACTGCCGCTCAGCCAACTGCTCGACGAGCTCCGCAGCATCGGTTATGCCGCTTACCCCTACCAACCGGATGACGCCTCCGAGCGGCTGGCGCAGGATAACCGACGCAGCCTTCGCCAACTGGGTGTCGCCGGGCTGCTGTGGTTTCAGGCCATGATGGCCACCATGGCCACCTGGCCGGAGTTCAATATCGACCTCAGCCCGCAGATGCACACCATCCTGCGCTGGGTCGCGATGTTTCTGACTACGCCCATCGTGTTCTACAGTTGTGCGCCGTTCTTCAAAGGCGCATTGAGGGATCTTCGCACCCGGCATCTGACGATGGACGTGTCCGTATCGCTGGCGATCGGGATGGCTTACGTGGCGGGAATCTGGACCGCGATCACCGGGAACGGCGAACTGTATTTCGACGCCGTCGGCATGTTCGCTCTGTTTCTGCTGGCCGGGCGCTATCTGGAACGGCGCGCCCGCGAGCGCACGGCGGTGGCGACAGCGCGGCTGGTCAACCTGCTGCCTGCCTCGTGCCTGCGGGTCAACGAAGACGGTCGCAGCGAACGTGTCCTGCTCAGCGAGCTTCGCCTCAACGACCGGGTGTGGGTGCAGCCAGGCGCCGTAATCCCCGCCGATGGGCGGATCGTCTCGGGCCGTTCGAGCGTCGACGAGTCGCTGCTGACCGGTGAATACCTGCCGCAACCTCGCCTCCCAGGCGACCGCGTGACGGCCGGCACCTTGAACGTCGAAAGCCCGTTGACCGTCGACGTCCTCGCCCTTGGCAACGAAACCCGTTTATCCGCCATCGTGCGCCTGCTCGATCGGGCGCAATCGGACAAGCCTCCGATGGCGCTCATGGCAGATCGCGCGGCCCAGTGCTTTCTGCTGGTCTCGCTGGTGAGCGCGGTAGCGATCGGTCTGCTGTGGTGGCACCTGGAACCGCAACGTGCCTTCTGGATCGTCCTCGCGATGCTGGTTGCCACCTGCCCCTGTGCGCTGTCGCTGGCAACCCCCACCGCACTGACCAGCGCCACCGGGACGTTACACGGCCTCGGCTTGCTGTTGACCCGAGGGCATGTGCTCGAAGGGTTGAGCCAGATCGACACGGTGATTTTCGACAAAACCGGCACGCTGACGGAAGGCCGTCTGACGCTCAGGGCTGTTCATCCGCTGGGGAGCATGAACAGCGACGACTGCCTGAGCCTCGCCGCGGCCTTGGAGCATCACTCCGAACACCCTATCGCTCGCGCGTTCGGCACGGCATCACGGTCAGCCGAGCACGTCGTCGCTACGCCAGGGTCAGGGCTTGAAGGCGTGATCGACACGCGTCGGGTCCGCATCGGCACGCCTGCCTTTGTCAGCGCGTTGAGCGGCCATCGATCGCCCGATCTGCCTGATCGAGCGGGTCAGTGGCTGCTGTTGGGCGATGAACGGGAAATCCTTGCGTGGCTGGTACTGGACGACCGGCTGCGGGATGACGCGGCGACACTCATCGACGCCTGCAAAGCGCGCGGCTGGAAAACACTTCTGTTGTCAGGAGACAGCTCCCCGATGGTTGGCCGCCTCGCGACACAGCTGAAGATCGATGAAGCCCAGGGCAGCCTGCGTCCGGAGGAAAAGCTGCATGTCCTTCAGACAATGAGAGCGCAAGGTCGCAAGGTACTGATGATCGGCGACGGCGTGAATGACGTGCCGATCCTGGCCGCTGCGGACATCAGCGTGGCCATGGGTTCGGCCACCGATCTGGCCAAGACCAGCGCGGACGCCGTCTTGTTGTCCAACCGTCTGCAAACCCTGGTACAGGCGTTCACCCTCGCTCGGCGAACCCGGCGCATCATTGTCGAGAATCTTGTCTGGGCCGGGCTGTACAATGGCGTCATGCTGCCCTTCGCCGCCCTGGGCTGGATCACCCCGCTCTGGGCGGCGGCGGGCATGTCGGTGAGCTCGCTGGTCGTGGTGCTCAATGCACTGCGCCTGATCCGCATGCCGTCAACCGGAAACACACCCGCCCGCTCACCTTCGGAGGCCGGATGCCTGCGCTCTACATCATGATTCCGGTGGCCGTGGTGATCGTGCTTGTCGCGATCTACGTGCTCTTCTGGGCCGTGGACAGCGGCCAGTACGATGACATGGAGGGCCCGGCTCACAGCATTCTGTTTGACGATCAGGACCCTAACCACAAGGCGGGCGTTGATGAAGCATCGGGCAGAGAAGTGCCGACACCGCACGAGAAAAAAGCATGATCAGGCTCAGCAGCCGAGGCGTATTCACTGACCTGAAACGGACAAGGGAAGGCCTGAACGCGAACGAAAACACCTGCCGGCGTCAGCAAGCGCGCCGACACGTTGCCCTCCTTTCCCCAGACTGACCCCATGCCCGATCTGCTGCCTCAAATCCTCTGCGCCTTCATTCTCGGCCTGCTCGGCGGAGGGCATTGCCTGGGCATGTGCGGCGGGCTGATGGGCGCCTTGACGCTGGCCATACCCAACGAACAGCGCAGCCGACGCTTTCGCTTGCTGTTGGGGTATAACCTGGGCCGTGTCTTCAGCTACGCCTGTGCCGGGTTACTGATCGGGCTGGCGGGCTGGGCAGTGGCCAACAGCCCCGGGGCGATGATGCTTCGGGTCGTCGCTGCGTTCCTGATGATTGGCATGGGGCTTTACCTGGCGGGCTGGTGGAATGGGCTGACCCATATCGAGCGGCCAGGGCGCTGGCTATGGCGCCACCTTCAACCCGTGGCCTCCCGCTTGCTGCCGGTGTCGAGCGTTCCCCGGGCCATGATGCTCGGTGGGGTGTGGGGCTGGCTGCCCTGCGGATTGGTTTACAGCACCTTGTTGTGGTCGGCGAACCAAGGCAACGCCCTTCACAGCGCGTTACTGATGATGGCGTTCGGACTAGGCACTTGGCCGGTGCTGCTGGCCACCGGGCTGGCCGCAGAGCGCGTGACGGCAGTCTTGCGCCAGCGACGTGTAAGAGTGGCGGCCGGTGTGCTGGTGATGCTGTTCGGCCTATGGACTTTGCCAGGCCCCCACCAACACTGGCTGATGGGGCACTGAAGCGCCGCCTATCGCGCGGAAACATCTTTTAAAACTCGCTCTCACCGCCGGTCTGCCCGGCAATTGCCGATTCGAGTGCACATCCGTACACTGCGCAACCTTTTGTTACGGGGTGCTCCTCATGCTGTTAGTGCTGCGTATGTCGTTGATGACCGTGCATTTCGTTGCTGCGGGCATGCTGGGCCTGGTAGTGGGCATCTGTCGCCCGTTCAACCCTGACAACAGTCGTCTGTGCGCCCGCCTCTATGCACTGCCGGCGATGTGGATCCTGCGGTTGCGTCTGAAGGCCGACATGGGGCCGCGTTTCGATCGCACGCGCCCGTGTGTGATCGTTGCCAATCATCAGTCCAACTATGACCTGTTCATCCTCGGCAACATCGTGCCACCCCGGACGGTGTGTATCGGCAAGAAAAGCCTGAAATGGGTGCCGTTCTTCGGGCAACTGTTCTGGCTCGCGGGCAATGTGCTCATCGACCGTGGCAACCCGCTGCGCGCTCGGCACTCCATTCGGCAGACCACCGAGACCCTGCAGCACAAGGACACCTCCATCTGGGTCTTCCCGGAGGGCACGCGCAATCAGGGCAAGGGGCTGTTGCCGTTCAAACGCGGCGCGTTCCAGATGGCCATCGACGCAGGCGTGCCCATCGTCCCGGTATGCGTGAGCACCTATGTGCGCGACATGTCCCTGAACCGCTGGGACAGTGGCCAGGTCATGATCCGTGCTTTGCCCGCGCTCTCGACCGAAGGCTTGAGCCAGGCAGATATTCCCGAGCTGATCGCGCGCTGTCACAGCCAGATGCATACCTGCATCCAGCAGATGGACGCTGAACTGCACGCGCTGAAAGCGGCTGACCAAACCGCAACTGAACGGGTCGCATAAAAGCCTTAGAACTCGCCCGAATCCGCCGACTCTGAAGGGGATCACGCGCTAAGCTGCGCATGAATCCCCACGATCAGAAGAAGCGAATCACCATGGGCCGAGTTGTCGCTGCCGCCGTTTACAGTGCCGGAAAGAAAGTCACCAATATCACCCTCGACGAAGGCGCCGCGTGGGCCGCTAAGCCGGGGCATTTCGTGTGGATCGGCCTTGAGCAGCTCAACGCCGAAGAGTTGGCGTCGCTGCAAAAGCAGTTCAACCTGCACGAACTCGCCATCGAGGATGCCCTGGAAGTTCACAGCCGACCAAAGCTGGAGACGTTCGGCGATGCGCTGTTCATCGTCACTTACGCGCCAATCCGCGAAAACGGCAAGCTGATCTTCATCGAAACCCATATCTTCGCGGGCAAGGGCTACGTCATCACCTCGCGCAACGGCGATTCCAAATCTTACGGCCTGGTGCGCCAACGCTGCGAGGCTCGACCCTTGCTGCTGGAGCATGGCGAGGATTTCGTGCTGTATGCGCTGCTGGATTTCGTCACCGAAAACTACCAACCCGTCACCGAAGCCATCCATTGCGAACTCGAAGAGCTGGAACACAGCGTGCTGAGCACCGACCTCAACGAGGCCGACATTCACCGAATCCACAGCCTGCGGCGTGACCTGCTGCGTCTGCGGCGTTACGTGGCGCCAATGGTGGAGATCGGTGAAGAATTGCAGAAGTTGAGCTTTCCCTTCATCGACAAAAACATGCGTCCCTACTTCCGCGACGTGGAAATCCACGTGAAACGGCAGATGGAGGATTTGGCCAATCTGCGCGACATTGCCAGCCAGACCATCGAAATCGGGCTGCTGCTGGAGTCGTCACGGCAAAGCCTGACCCAGCGCAAATTCGCTGCCTGGGCGGCCATTCTCGCTTTTCCCACTGCCATTGCGGGGATCTACGGGATGAACTTCCAGAACATGCCGGAACTGAGCTGGCACTACGGCTACTTCATCGTGCTGGGCGTCATTCTGGGCGGCTGCGGCATTCTGTTCGCCAGCTTCAAACGCTCCGGCTGGCTCTGACTGCGCCATGCCTGTAGGCGCGCTTGCCGCGAAGGTATCGCGTCATTCAAGGGGCGTTATGTACTGCGCCATAACCGTAGGAGCGCGCCTGCCCGCGACGGCGTCGCGTCATTCAACGAGGGGTGGACTGTGCCGACACCTTCGCGGGCAAGCGCGCTCCTACAGCAATGATGCGATACCCAATGATTCAAGCCGCCGCGGGCTTATTCGCCACAAACCGCATCATCCACTCCGCCACCGTCGTGCCGTGGTGTTCTTCTTCAAGGCTGGCAATGCCCTTGCTGTACACCTGCTCGCCCAGTGCCTCCTGGCGAATGTCGAGCAAGGTGCGCGAGTAGTCGTGGATGAACTCGGGGTGACCCTGGAAGCAAAGCACCTGATCATTGATGTGATAGGCGGCGTACGGGCAGAAATCGCTGGATGCGATGACCGTAGCGCCTTCCGGCAAGGCGGTGACCTGATCCTGATGGCTGATCAGCAGCGTCAGGTTTTCCATCGAAGGCGTCATCCACGGTTGAGACGCAGCCAACTGGTAGTGGTGAATGCCGACGCCCCAGCCTTGGGTCGCTCGTTCGGTCTTGCCGCCCAGAAGCAACGCCAGCAGCTGATGCCCGAAGCACACGCCCAGCAATTTGTCGCCGCGCTTGTAGCGCTCCAGCAGGTAGGTCTTGAGGGTTTGAATCCAAGGGTCGGAGCCGAAGGAGTCAGCCTTGGAACCGGTGATCAGGTACGCATCGAAGCGCTCTTCATCTGGCGGGTAATCGCCCTGCATGACGTTGTAGACGACGAATTCCGCGGGGATCGGCTGGCGGGCGAACAGCGATTCGAACATCCGGCCATACCCTTTGTATTGGTCGACCAATTCCGGGCGAAGCACGTCGGTTTCCAGAATGCAGATGCGTAACGACATAAAAATACCTGAAGCGACAAGGCGAAAATGCACACGACCAAGCCTGCCTCGAAGCCCGAATCAAGGCAAGGCCCGTGTGTGCATGCCCATGGCGATCGTCCTGACGCACCGAGAAGGTTTTAAAACACCTCTTCCCCCAGTGCCTTCTCCAACAGCAGCGCAGGCGGATCGAAACGCTCCCCATATCGCTGCGCCAACACCCGGGCGCGGGCAACGAATGCCTTCAAGCCGTATTGATTGATGTACTGCAAGGCTCCGCCGGTCCAGGCGGGAAAGCCAATGCCGTACATCGAGCCGATGTTGGCGTCGGTGGTCGAACGCAACACCCCTTCTTCCACGCAACGCACGGTTTCGATGGCCTGAATGAATAACAGGCGGTCCTGAATATCGCGTCCCGTGACCTGAACCTCAGGCTTTTCGAAACGTGCCTTGAGCCCTGGCCACAGGCGTTTCGGTGCCCCCTCCGGGTAGTCATAAAAGCCCCCCCCCGCTGCCTTGCCCGCCCGGTCGTATTCGTGAAGCAGCACATCGATGATCGCCGCTCCCGGACGCTCCGGCGCCGTCTCACCCTGAGCGGCCAGATCTTCGCGAGCCTGCCTGCGAATGTGGCTCATCAGGCTCAGCGACACTTCATCCGACACGGCCAGAGGCCCTACTGGCATGCCCGCCTTGCGCGCTTCGGTCTCGATCATCACCGCCGATACGCCCTCGCCCAGCATCGCGATACCTTCATGGGTAAAGGTTGCGAACACACGCGAGGTGAAGAAGCCTCGCGCGTCGTTGACGACGATGGGGGTCTTGTTGATCTGCTGCACGAAATCGAAGGCCCGGGCGAGCGTCATGTCGTTGGTCCGCGCGCCCTTGATGATCTCCACCAACCGCATCTTGTCCACGGGACTGAAGAAATGCATGCCGATGAAACGCTCTTGCCGGCTGACCGCCGTGGCCAGCCCGGTGATCGGCAGGGTCGAAGTGTTGGACGCGATCACCGCATAGGGCACGACCACCTGTTCGGCGGCGGCGGTGACCTGACCCTTGAGTTCACGGTTTTCGAACACGGCCTCGATGATCAGGTCGCAGCCTTCCAGATCACTGTCGCGACCTGTGGGCTTGATCCGCCCGAGGATCGCGTCTCGCTGCTCGGGCTTCATACGTCCCTTGGCGACCTGTTCCTCCAGCAACCTGACCGAGTAGTCCTTGCCCTTCTGCGCGACAGCGAAGTTGATGTCTTTGAGCACCACCTGAACGCCAGCCAGGGCGGTGACGTAGGCGATCCCGCCGCCCATCATTCCCGCCCCGAGGATGCCGACCTTGCGCATGTGGTACACCGGCGGCGCCGCAGGCCTGGAGCTGCCGGCCTTGAGTGCGTTCAGTTGGAACCAGGTGCCCATCATGTTCTTGGCAATTTGGCCGGTGGTCAGTTCAGTGAAGTACCGCGCCTCGATTTTCTCGGCGGTGGCGAAATCCACCTGCGCGCCTTCCACCGCAGCCGCCAGGATTTTTTCCGGTGCCGGATAACAACCCTGAGTTTTGCTGCGCAGCATTGCCGGAGCGATGGCCAGCATTTGAGCGACCTTGGGGTGCGACGGACCGCCTCCTGGAATCTCAAAGCCGGGCTGGTCCCACGGTTTGACTGGCGAAGGATTGGCCAGAATCCATGTGCGGGCTTTATTCGAAAGGTCGTCCTCATCGCTGGCCAATTGATCGAGCAAGCCGGCATTGAGGGCCTGTCGGGCGCTCAGGGTGCGGCCGTCCATCAGCAGCGGCAGCGCCTTCTCCAAGCCCAGCATGCGCACCAGTCTAACCGTGCCTCCGCCGCCGGGCAGCAGCCCGAGCGTCACCTCCGGTAAGCCGAGGCGAACCTGTTTTTCATCAAGGGCGATGCGATGGTGACACGCCAGGCTCAATTCAAGCCCTCCCCCCAGCGCGGCGCCATTGATCAGGGCGACCACCGGCCTGCTGTAGGTTTCCAGTGCCCTCAACTGGGCTTTTATGCCCAGGGTCATCCGGTAAAACCACTCGGCGCGGGAAGGCTCGACATTGATCAGCTCATGCAGATCGCCACCCGAAAAGAACGTCTGCTTGGCCGAACGAATGATGACCCCGACGACGCGCTCCTTATCCGCCTGCAACCGGGCAAGCGTTTCGTCCATCGCCAAGCGGTAGGTTTCATTCATGGTATTGGTCCGCTGGCCGGGCAGGTCCAGCGTGAGTGTGACAATCTGGTCGGAGTCGATTGCATACTGGATGGCGTCACTCATGCGGTCGTTCTTCCTGAAGCTGTTTTTATAAGAGAGGGCAGCCAGGCTGCCAGGACGGGTGACGCTCAGCGGTCATGTCCGTTCGATGATGGTGGCAATCCCCATCCCCCCACCCACACACAGCGTCGCGAGGCCATAGCGCAGTTGTCGAGTCTCCAATTCGTCGAGCAACGTCCCCAGGATCATGCAGCCGGTGGCCCCCAAGGGGTGGCCCAAGGCGATCGCCCCTCCGTTGACGTTGACCTTCTGCGGATCGACATTCAAATCCTTGATGAATTTGAGCACCACCGAGGCGAAGGCTTCGTTGACTTCGAACAGGTCGATTGCCTCGATCCCGAGACCCGCACGCGCCAGGGCCTTGCGTGTGGCGGGCCCTGGACCGGTGAGCATGATCGTCGGATCGGTACTGGTGACGGCAGTGGCGACGATCCTGGCCCGAGGCCGCAGCCCCAACTCCCGCCCCTTGTCTTCCGACCCCAGCAACATCAAGGCGGCGCCGTCGACGATGCCCGAACTGTTACCGGGGGTGTGCACGTGATCGATACGCTCGACGTGGCTGTAGACCCGTAACGCAGTGGCGTCATAGCCTTTCTGGCCAATAGCCGCGAAGCTGGGCTTGAGTCCGCTCAGCCCCTCCAGGGTGGAATCACTCCGAATGAACTCGTCGTGATCGAGCAGCACCAGGCCGTTCTGATCCCGAACCGGTACCAGCGAACGCGCGAACGCCCCGTTCTGCCGAGCCTTCGCTGCTTTTTGCTGGGACTGCAAGGCAAAGCGATCGACATCTTCACGGCTGAACCCTTCGAGGGTCGCGATGAGGTCAGCACCGACGCCTTGCGGGGTGAAATGGGTGTGCAGGTTCGTCTGTGGGTCGAGCGCCCATGCGCCGCCGTCACTGCCCATGGGCACGCGCGACATGGATTCGACGCCGCCGACGACCACCAGGTCTTCGAAGCCGGAACGCACCTTCATGGCCCCCAGGTTCACCGCCTCAAGCCCTGAGGCGCAAAACCGGTTGACCTGAACGCCCGCGACGCTGACCGCCCAGTCGGCGACCAGTGCCGCAGTTTTGGCGATGTCGGCGCCCTGATCGCCCACCGGCGTCACACACCCCAGCACAATGTCATCCACTTGGGCGGTATCCAGGTCGCTCCTTGACTGCGCCTCACGCAACAGCCCTGCCACGAGGTCCACCGGTTTGACGCTGTACAGCGAACCGTCCGCCCGGCCTCTGCCCCTGGGCGTGCGCAACGCGTCGAAGATGAAAGCTTCGGTCATTCTGTCCCTCGCTGGCCTGCTTTTTTGTTGTCACTGTGGCACTGGATAATGACGGCACGCGCTCAAGATCGAAAGTGCACAGTTTGGGTTGATCTCGATCAAGGTTAGCCTGTTGTCAGAAATTTCCGACTCGGACGAACGGTAGTCAGCTATCGGATGACCCGCGAGGGGCCCGGAAGCGTCTAGGACGAGACTGTGGACGGCTGGCCAGTGGCTTTATCGCTATTCTTCCTAACAAGATCGCATGTCTCATATCAAACCGATCTAAGCCGCATCGCACGAGGCTTCTAAGGTTAGGTCTGTAGCAGTGGCGCGATAAAAACGAAGCTTAATGCGCTGCGTCTCCGATTTGTGATCGGGACACCTGCTCTTCCGATTTCACCTAGGCCAGCTGCCGTGTCCCTTTTCAGGGATGCAGGTCAGCTTTTGTCGCTCAGGAATAACAAAAAAGGCATGCGCCATGTTCAAGCATTCGAAAATACGTCAAGCAGGGCTGATCGTCTTTGCCACTACACTGTTGCTGATTTTGCCCAACCTGACTCGATTGTTCGGTTGAGCCTCGTCAAAAGCTTGCGGCACGGCACATCTGTGCCACGCTGTTCTGACAGGGGACGGTCTCACAGTGAGTATCTGCGGTTGACGGCGAGCCACGGGCACAGACGCAGCGCAGTGCACGAGTGAAGTAACACGGGAGGACGCATATGCGTCAGTGGCTGTCAGTTGTCGCACTGGGGCTGAGCATCGACGCATCCGCAGGGCCTGTGGAGCAGGCCGAAGCGGTGGCAGCCATCCGTGAGGGCAAACTCGCGATCGACGTGCGCAGTCAGAGCGACTACGAGGCAGGTACGGTGCTCAATGCCATCCGGGTCGACGACCGGCGCTTGGTGAACCAGCTGAAACAGGTCATGACCGACCGCAATCTGGTGCTGGTCATTTTCAGTTCTACCGGCGCGCGGGCGGGCAAGGCGCAGGACAATCTGATCAAGGCCGGCTACACCAGTATCATCAATGGTGGCTCCTACGAAGAGCTGCACAATGCACTGTACGACGTCGCCGACGATCCTGCGGAGTGAAGCGAACCTCGCCTACGTACGGTCGATCACCCGCACCGGCGACGCCTTATTCAGGACTGCCGCTGCACCTGCATCTGCACGACCGGCTGCGCGACCGGGGACGACGGGGTCACCACCACCTTCGCATGCATCTGCTCACAGCCACCGCCTCGGCGCATCCCACGGACGGGACAGGCGTCGAGGTAGTCGAGACCGACCGCCACCTTCAGATGGCGCTCCGGAATGGCCAGCTGGTTGGTCACATCGAAGCTGTACCACGCATCCTCGAGCCACGCTTCCGCCCAGGCATGGCTGGACAGGTGCTCACTGCTGTCGCTGTACAGGTAGCCCGACACATAACGAGCAGGCACGCCCAAACTGCGAGCGCAGGCCAGGAAGGCATGAGTGTGGTCCTGACACACACCGGCGCCATTGGCGAATGCCTGGGCGGCACTGGTTTCCACCGCAGTCGCGCCTGGCGTATAGACAATGTGCTGATTCAGCGCCTGCATCAGGTCGATCAGCGCGCTGCGGTCAGTGCGCTTTTTCGTCTCCCTGGCAGCGAAGGCCCGCATGGCTTCGTCCGCCTCAGTCAGGCGGGTGAAGCGCAAGAACGGCAGCGATGACTGGCTCTCATGTTCGGCTTCGCGTTTTTCATCGATATCCACTTGCCCCCGGGCGCCGATGACAATGGCTTCATGCGGCTCGTCCATGGTCAGCACGTGGAGGATGTTGCCAAACGGATCGACCTGCGCCCGGACCGGGCGCGGCAACGCCAATTGCCAGCTAAGCACCTGTTGGCGCTCGCTGTCGTGAGGGGTCATACGCAAATACTGGATGCTGGCGCGGACCTGATCGTCGTAGTGATAGGTGGTCTCGTGACTAATGGACAGTCTCATGCTGCCTCCAGATAAGAAGTGTGAATAACGTTACCCAGTTGGGCCAGCAGCGGAATGAATTCGTTCAACCATTCATGCAGACCCTCATTCAGGATTTCGTCGATGCCTGTATAACGCAGGCGGGCATGCAGCTCGGCGGCCAGACGCTGGGCGGGGCGCCCGTTGGCGCCGGGCAGGCTGGAAAGGATCATGTCGAGTTCCTCGAGACACGCCCGCAGTGAGCGAGGAATGTCCGCGCGCAAGAGCAGCAGCTCAGCCACCTGGCGCGCGCCAGGGGCATCCCGATACACCTCGGTGTACGCCTCGAACGACGACAGCGCGCGCAACAAGGCACTCCACTGGTAGTAACCCGCTGCCGAGCTGTCAGCCGCGGCGTTGGCGGACGGACCGCGCAGTTCCAGCATCTCATAACGCGCATCGAGCATGCGCAGGGTGTTGTCGGCGCGCTCGATGAACGTCCCCAGACGAATGAAACGGAAGGCGTCGTTGCGCATGATGGTGCCGTAGGTCGCACCACGGAACAGGTGAGAACGCTCCTTGACCCACTCACAAAAACGGCTGAGGCCGTAGCGACTCAGGCCCTGCTCGGCGATTCCGCGTATCTCCAGGTAAGTGGCGTTGATGTTCTCCCACATGTCCGCTGTGATTCGCCCGCGCACGGCGTGCGCACTGGCCCGCGCCGCCGCCAGACAACTGAGGATGCTGCCAGGGTTGCTGGCATCGAGTGCGAAGAAATGCAACAGGCGCTCGGCGTGCAAATCGCCATGGCGCTCACGGTAGTCATCCAGCGTCCCGGTGATCAACAGGGGCATCGCCAGTTCGTTGAGGCCATCGCCGCGACCGTCCTGAGGCATCAGAGACAGCGAGTAACTGACGTCCAGCATCCGGGCGAGGTTTTCAGCCCGCTCCAGGTACCGTGACATCCAATATAAATCCGAGGCAGTTCTACTTAGCATTGGCAGGCTTCCTTAATCCTCGACCACCCAGGTGTCCTTGGTTCCGCCACCCTGCGACGAGTTCACCACCAGCGAGCCTTCGCGCAGCGCTACGCGCGTCAGGCCGCCCGGCACCACGCGGGTCTCGCGACCGGATAGCACGAACGGCCGCAAGTCGATGTGGCGCGGGGCGATACCGTTCTCGACGAAGGTCGGACAGGTCGACAAGGACAAGGTGGGCTGAGCGATGTACGCGTGTGGCTTGGCGATAAGCCGCGCCCGGAAGGCTTCGATCTCCGCCGCGGTCGCAGCGGGCCCGACGAGCATGCCGTAACCGCCCGAGCCTTGGGTTTCCTTGACCACCAGATCGCCCAGATTGGCCAGCACATGAGACAGTTCTTCAGGTTTGCGGCATTGCCAGGTCGGTACGTTTTTCAGGATCGGCTCCTCGTCGAGATAGAAGCGGATCATGTCGGTGACGAAGGGATAGACCGATTTGTCATCCGCCACACCGGTCCCGATTGCGTTGGCCAGCACCACGTTGCCCGAGCGGTAAGCCGCCAGCAAACCCGGGACGCCCAGCATGGACTCAGGGTTGAAGGCCAGTGGATCGAGGAAGGCATCGTCGAGCCGACGGTAGATCACGTCCACGGGTTTGGGGCCGTCAGTGGTGCGCATGTAGACGTGGTCGTCGCGCACGAAAAGATCGGCGCCTTCCACCAATTCGACGCCCATTTCCCGAGCGAGAAACGCGTGCTCGAAAAAGGCACTGTTGAAGCGCCCCGGCGTCAGCACCACCACACTGGGGTCTTCCAGCGGGCTGGCGCTCTTCAAGGTGTCGAGCAACAGGTTCGGGTAATGATCGACGGGGGCGATGCGCTGCGCGGCGAACAGCTCAGGGAACAGGCGCATCATCATCTTGCGGTCTTCGAGCATGTAACTCACGCCACTTGGGGTGCGCAAGTTGTCTTCCAGGACGTAATAGGTCCCGTCGCCATCACGTACGAGGTCGACACCGGAAATGTGCGCGTAGAGGTCTCGGTGCAGGTTCAAGCCCTGCATTGCCAACTGATATTGCTCGTTGGCCAGCACCTGCTCGGCCGGGATGATGCCCGCCTTGATGATGCGTTGATCGTGATAGAGGTCAGCGAGGAACATGTTCAACGCCTTGACCCGCTGAATGCACCCGCGCTCGACCACCCGCCATTCACTGGCAGGGATGCTGCGAGGAATCGTATCGAAGGGGATCAGGCGCTCGGTCCCCTGCTCGTCACCGTACAACGTGAAGGTAATCCCGGCGCGATGAAACAAAAGATCGGCCTCACGCCGACGCTGAGCCAGAAGCTCAGGAGGCGCTTCGCCCAACCAGCGGGCGAATTCCCGATAATGTGGCCGGACAACGCCGTCCACATCGTACATCTCATCATAAAAGGTGCGGATCATGCCGTACTCCTTGTCACCTTGGACACAAGGACCATCGCAAGGCCCGTGCCAGCGGCATAAACGCCTAATATTCAATGAGTTACTTAATGCACCGGGCGCATCCGCACCATTCCTGTGCAAGAACTGCCCACACTCATTCCCCCGCGCTTCACAGCGAAGCGCACCGGCACCGGAAAATCTATGAGACGCATAGCCAGAGTTGATTTCCGGGCTGGGATGGGTTTGCCCATACTCCCTCCATCCCGCAGCAAAATCTCACTCCTGGCTGCATGAGCGACATCTGCGTAAACGATCGCTTCAACGAAATTCCCTTTCCGCCGCTCCTACCCGAGCGGCTTTTTTTTTTGCCCTGTTTTCGACGGCCGTGCCGCGAACCCACTTTCGACTCTGCTTGGCCATGGACCTGTCGGCGGGGGATCAGCACAGCTCACCGGGCGGGGCGATCAAAGATCGCCAACGCGAGAGAGCCATGCGACCACGTAGTCCCCCTCGAGTCAGTGATACCGTCTGACTTCCTGCTTGACGCCCCAGCCCTCGACTTGTCCATCCAGACCAAAAATCGCGCTTTGCAGGTCTTGTTCGAAATCACCAATGCCATCGTAGGTGGCATACATCACTTTGCTGACTTGCAGGTGCCATGCGCCGTCCTCACGGGCATTGATCTGTGTGTTGAGGGATTCGCCACGAAACTTTTCGGCAGCCTGACGCGCCCGTTCCTCATCGGGAAAAACGGCGTAAAACTCGATGGGATAGATGCGCGCGAAATCGAAACCGCTTTCCTTCATGCGGCGCAGCACATGGCTGCTGATGTCTTCTTGATAGGTCGTGCTCATGAAACGTCCTCCTATGCAACGATAGATAGAGTTTCAACGATCCCCAAACGCCTCCGTGGGAGGCATCGAGCAGCAGGTCATCCGCCACCCGGGACTCAAGCATGTCGCTGACAAGGCCGGTGCAGTTTTTACCCAACAGGCAGTCGTCACACGTGCTGGCACGGGTAGATACTTCGCCGGCCCCGTCTGCAGATTACGCCCAATGCCAACACGTTGCCAATTGGCAACGCACGGTCATTTGAAAGGTTTTTTCAGGTTGCTTCGATGATGGAAATGATCTGTACCGCGTTCTGTTCCTTGAGTGTCTTGACAGTCGGATCTTCGGTCCGCCCTTCCAAATCGTTCAGATCGAGCTCATGAGTGACCGGAAACAGATGCGGGCGCAAGTGCTGGGCCGCTTCTTCTTCACTGGGACGGTGCTCGGATTCGAGATCGAGGGTCTGCGGCACACCTTCTTTATCGAGAAACGAAATGGTCCAGACTTTCATCAATGTCTCCTCAGTCAGGGCCGACAACCGGCTTACTGATCTTGACCTTTGGCCGAGAACGGCGTTCCACCCAAATGAGCGGTAGGTGCACACTGATTCAGAGGGAAACACCGCCCATTTCAGCGCCTTGGGGGTAAGCTTGTGCTCACGTGACGACAGAGCCGTCAGCGCGCTCACGTGAGCGTGCCCAGTGTCTGCACCTACACGCGCCTCAATGAAAAACGCCCCGTAACCGGGGCGTTTGCAGTGGATGGCTTACTGTGGCTTGGCGTCCTTCACCCCTGCCGTATTGTCCAGCAGGCTCTTGGTTGCGGTCTGCAGGAAACTGTCGAGCTTCTTGCGCAACTCCGCGACGTCCGGCGCATCGGGCACCAGTTCGGCGTGAGGGTGCGTGCCCAGTTCGTAACTGTAGATCTTCGGCTCCATTTCCTTGGGCTCGATCAGAATGCGGTTGCCGGTGACGATAGCCACGGTCTGCTCGCTCCCCGACGGCTTGATGACGCCGAAGCCTTGGTCACCCGCAGGCAGGTTCAGCAGGTCACGGCCCCAGCATTGGTGCACGGTATCGCCGCCCAGGCGGCCCATGATGGTCGGCACGATGTCGATCTGCGTACCGACGATACTGCTGCGCTTGCCGAACTTGTCCTGCAGGCCCGGTGCGATCATCAGCATGGGCACGTTGAAGCGACCCAGGTCCATTTCGGTGATCTGCTCGTTATTGCCGAACCCATGGTCCCCGACGACGACGAATAAAGTGTCTTTGTAATACGGCTCTTTCTTGGCCTTCTCGAAGAATTGGCCAAGCGCCCAGTCGGAATAGCGCATAGCCGTCAGGTGCTCATCCAGCGTGCCGTGGCCGGTCACGCGCTCCACCGGCAGGTTGGCCGGCAGTGCGTAAGGCGTGTGGTTGGACAGGGTTTGCAACAGTGCGTAGAACGGCTTGCCCTTGGCATCACGATCCTTTAGCTCCAGAGCGCCGCGGTCGAACATGTCCTGGTCGGATACACCCCACGTCGGGTCAGAAAACACCGGATTGACGAAATCGTTGCGCCCGATGAAGTTGGTCATGCCCTGGTTGCTGAAGAAGCCGGACTGGTTGTCCCAGGCGAAATCGCCATTGTAGACGTACACGTCGTCGTATTTACGCGCGCTGAGCAATTGAGGCAAACCCGACAGTTTGTGGCTGCCTTCCGGCGTCTGCATCAGGTACTCGAAGCCCGGCAGGTTCGGGAAGCACGCCATCGTGGCGAACATGCCCTGGTGCGTGTGCGTGCCGTTGGAGAAGAAGTGATCGAACAGCAGGCCTTCTTCAGCCAGCTTGTCGAAATAAGGCGTGATGTTGGATTCGTCGCCCAGTGCCCCCACCGAGTGACCGGCGAAGCTTTCCATCAGAATGACGACCACGTTCTTGATCGGCAGCGTATTGCCGGCCGGTGGTGTGAACTCACGACGGACCGCAGCCTTGTCGGCATCGACCAGTTTGTCGTTGGCGGTCAGGAGCATGTCACGCACGGTCTGCTGCGCCTCGGGCTGCGGCAGTGTGGCCTTCCAGATGTTGTCGCGATCTTCGGAGAGCCGACTCTTGGCAGCGGCGATCAGGGTCAAGGTGCCGTTCAGGCCCAGGGTGTTGGCGAAGTTCGATTCGGTGGTATAGGCATCACCCCAACGCAGCGGCGGCCCTTGACGCAGGGTGCCTCGGGCGGCAATCACGGCGATCAGCAGGCAGACGACGAACACGCCGATCCGGGCGTACCACGGGGCCACGGCACGGTTGCTGGCGCTGCCCACATTGAAACCACCGCGCGGCCGAGTGGCGTGATCGATGCCCTTGAACACCAGACTCAACAGCCAGGTCAGCAACGCCCACGCCAGCAGGTAGCGCACGACCGGGTAGCCGTACCAGATCATGCTCAGGACGGTTTTCGGGTCTTCTTTCACGTACTGGAACACCAGACCATTCAAGCGCTGGTGAAACTCGCGGTAGAAGTCCATCTCCATCAGGCCGAAGAACGTGGTCAGACTCGCCACCAGCGTCAGCCAGACACGAAACAGGCCCCGGGCGGCCATCAGCCGCGCACTGAACAGGGCCAGCAGCAACGGAATCAAGATGTAGACCACCAGCCGCAGGTCGAAACGCAAGCCGTTGCCGAACGCCTCGATGAATGTCGAGGCTGGCGTGGCGCCGATGCCTTCACGGTTGTAGACCAGCAGCGCGACGCGCAGCAGGGTGTACAGCACCATCAGCGCCAGGCCGCTCAAAAGCGTGTACGCCAGGTGCGATTTGACGGTGGGTTGCGGCGCGCGGGCCGAAGCGTCCGGTTTGGCCATGTGTCTTGGGATCCGTTGGAAGCAGGTTTATGGGCGTTGATGAGCACGGTGCGCCTGTGACAACGAAAGGCAGCACAGGGTCGCGGGTGGCAAATAGTACGTGATCGCCCGGCCTTTACCACCTATGCGATGCATTCTTCACCATGATGCGCTGCGTCACTTCAGGCGTCGTTCAGCCGGGGACACGTCAAGCGGCCGGCATTCTCCGGAAAAGGCCGTGAAAATTCCGTGGTCCAGGAGGATTTCTAATATTTTCTTACAAAGCCTTTTTTAGGAGTTTGCGCACGGGGAAGCACTGACGACCATAACGCCACCTAGAAACGAAAAACGCCCGATGAACGGGTCATCAGGCGTTGCTTTGAAACGTAAGGCCAATCCGGATCTAGACTCGGACGTTGCCCCGCGGGCCCGCGATGGCCCAGATAATCAGCCCCAGCACTGGCAACAGTGCGATCAGCAGAACCCAGAGAATCTTCATGCCGGTTTCTGCGCCGCTCTTCAACACGTTGAGAATGGCCCAGATGTCGAGGGCAAGAATGATCAATCCAACCAGACCATTGAAGGTGGAACCCATGGTGACGCTCCTTATTGAAAGCTTGCCCAGTTAGGAGTGGCGCGCTAAATGAGGGTTCCATAGGCGGCGTGCGATATTTGAAGAAGGATCGGCGCATCTGCCGATAGACAGGTAGGCCTTAAGCCTCTCGAGCTTTGAGTGCATCGAGCGCGGGCTCGATCAGGATGCCCAGCTCTACGCCGAGTTCCATCACTCGGGCCTTATCATTGCCATAGACCAGTACGGTCTGAAGCTCATCGTCCAGTGGCTCGCTGAGGTTCATCAGCACATAGCCTCCCATTTCCTTGTTCATGCTGCTGAGTTGGATCTGGATGCGGTTCAAGGCGGTCAGTGACTCGGCTTTCGCCAGTTGTTTCGGTTTGATGTTGAACACAACCTGAGGGCCGAACGAGGCGGTGATCTCAGCCAGAAGGTCCACATAATTGTCCGCCTGGAACAGAACGGTTTCCGGGAGACTGCCCACGATCACCCACTCCCCCAACGGAATTGGGAAGGTGTCGTCGTAGTTGATGTCCGGGTTAGCGGCGAGAAATGCGTCAGGGTCGGCATAAGCCTGCTCGGCTTCATCGGCGATCTTTTCGATGTCCTCTTCGCGCATGCAGCCCGAGCTGATCTTGCTGATGAATTCGAGAAGCGAAGCTTTCATGACGATGGTATCCGAGGGCAAAAAACAGGCGCGAAGGATAACCGGAAATCCTTCGCGCCTCTATTGCGCACTCCAGCCAGGCAAGGCGGCTCGTCAAACGCCCAGGCGGGTAAGTTGCTCGGCGGTATCCGTCGCACCCATGGTTTGCGCGGCCATCAAGGGCGTTACACCCTTGGCGTCCTGGATGTGGGGATTGGCTCCTTGGGAAATCAGATAATCGACGATAGCCGTTCGATTGAACATTGCCGCCATCATCAGCGCTGTCCGACCGTCAACTGACGCACCTTCCACCTCTGCCCCGCCTTCGACCAAGAGCTTCACCACGTCGAGGTCACCTTTGAAGGCCGCGCCGGCAATCGGGCTCTGACCGTTGTCATTGCGTATTTCCGGATCGGCTTTGTGTTTGAGCAGCACTTTCACCGCATCTTGATGCCCGTGATACGCAGCCAGCATCAGCAGCGTGTCGCCTTTATGGTTACGCAAATTCGGGGTCAGGCCGCTTTCCAACAGACGGTCCAGCATGTGGGCATCGCCCGCCCGCGCGCGGTCGAACACCTGCTCGGCAAATTCGAGGGCTTCTTCGTCGGACATGCGTGTAGCGGTATCCGGCGTTTTCGAGGTGTCAGACATTTTCGTTACTCCTAAAGCACGCCTGATTGGCATCCATGGTGGGCTGCGCGACTCCAGGCTCTGCCTGAAAAGCCTTGATACTCGGTGATGCTGCGTTAAAAAACGCCTCGGAATGCTCGTTTACAACCCTTAAACTCCGCTTCCTCGGCGGTTTTCGCCTTGCCTGACCTTCGTCTCAAGACTTTTCACACAGAGCCAAAGTCAGCGCGAGTGTGAAGTGTTGGCAAATTCGCATAATTCGTCCCCATTCAGCCAGCAAAGTTTCCCCATCAACCCGATAGAAAAGCCAAAGATCCACGTTCTGGAAAATTGCGGACACACCGTGAAATAAATCCCAAGGATCGCTGTCTCATCCTTCAACAGCTTCAATGTCGGCCCCCTCCTCCTTCCCTTCGGCTGATCTCCGCTCCGGCAAAATGCAGTACCCCGAAGAGGCATTCATGCAAAATGCACGAAATCAAAAAAGCAGAAATTTTATAACTGCCTGATTTTAAAGATATTTATTTCTCACCTCAGACTGGCACAGTCACTGCACTAGTACTTCCAAGCTTGTAATCACTGAGCAATGGAGCCGCTAGACATGACTTTCATCCAAGAAAAATTCGCTTCCGTATTTTCCGACTACGAAGTCACCACCCAGCCGCGCCCTGACGGTGGCGTACTGCTGACACTGCGCAACGGCGAAGGCAAATCCGTGCGTCGCTCGGTTTCTTACGCTCAGCTTCATACGCCGGTGCAGCTGGAATGGGTCATCAGCGCCATTCGCCGCGATCTGGCGGCTCAGGCAAGCGAATTGCCCGCCATTTCAATGTTGCAAAGTCAGCACCGGTTCGATTTGCCGACCTACCACACTCGCTGAATCAGCGTACTGGCTCCGCGGGATGTACGCCTGACACGCCTCGCCGCTCGCCCGCATGATCCCGCGCATCTGATTCTGAGAACCGCGATCGCCTGATGGCCATCGCGGTTTTTCTTTCCCTCGTCGCCTGCCTGGCACCCTCACGGGAAGGCCATCCGTTATCGGATAATTCCTCGACAGAGCGCCTCACCGACAGCCTGAGCGCGATTGGTCACCCCCAGCTTGGCGTAGATACTTTTGAAATGGTGCTTCACCGTTGCTTCCGACACTTCCTTGATCAAAGCGATTTCCCAAGCCGTCTTTCCCTCCCGAGCCCATTTGAGAATCTCGAGCTCCTTGGGAGTAAGTGCGCGGGTCTGAAATTCCCGGCCCTTTCCGGCGACATGCAGCATGGGGACCAGGCTGGTCAGCAGGTAGCGATCATTGTGACTCAATGGACGCTGCATGCCGTTGAGCGAACAGACGGTCACGACACCCCGGTTGGCCCGGTTTTCACTGCTGTATCCATAAGAAACTGCGGGCAACAGCGCGCAATCCTGCACGGCCGCGATGTAAGCTGACGAAGGTGGGTAATGTTGAAAAGCGTCCTCCCAGTTCAGAAAACCCAGCGTCTGGCGATAACAGCGGACCACCGGGTCTTCGATCATCAACCGCCCTTGCGCGTACAGCTCTCTCCAGTAGCTGTCCACGTTGGACGTGATGCAACTGAGTAATGTGCCCTCACGGTACTGGTAAAGCATGGCGCGCTCACAGCGGCATTCCTGCCTCAACCACTCCAACGCATTTTCGATCGCGGAACTGCCATCCTGATCGGTGATGCTGCTCACCATGTGTTCGATCAACGGGCTCAGCGTCCCTGTCTGTACGTTTTTCATCTTCCCCTCCGTTTAAAACGTCCTGTGCCGTCCCTGATTGCCCTTTTAGAGTTGTAAAAATTACGGTTTCCGTTGACCCACTGCGCAAATGGTCACGTTCAAGCCTCTGTTCAGAAACCGCCAGGGTCCGACAGGCGAAGGGTTACACAGTCTGAGCGGGTTAAACACAAGGGGAAAAACAAACAGGCATGCCTGACTAGGAAACAGGCCACTTCCCACAAAATTACCAAAACGTGCTTACATTTTTGCCTTTTATGAAACAAAACGGCCCCTGCCGAAGCAGGAGCCGTCTGAGGTAAAAGCAGCTCAACGAGCGGTGGAAAGGGGCGCCAACCTGTCCCTCAATCGTCGAGCCCAGGAAATGCCTCGGCAATAGAATCGCCGGTCACAACCATTTGCCGTCCGCTCTCATCCTTGAATAGCCGAATGGCGACGAACCGTGGATGGTCCCCCAGGTCCAGCCACCGACGGGTGCCGGCGGGAACCGCGATCAGGTCGTTTTTCTCGCAGAGCACGGAATAGACGAAGTCGCCGACGCGCAACGACAACAGCCCGCGCCCGGCTACCACCACGCGCAAATCGTCCGCACTGTGCTGATGTTCGGCGCGCCAGCTCCCGCGTTGCGTGGCCTCGTCGACAAGGATGACCTCAACTCCGGCATGACCCTGCTGGGTCATCAGTTGATCGATCTGGGCGCGGCAGGCATCCAGCACGTCCTCCGGGCTCGCACCCGTGTTGATCGTGGCGTTCAACGCCAGACGATCGAAGAGGATGCCCTGCTCGCGGAGCGTCGAGGCAATATCCTCCGGATGGGTCAGGACTTTGTCGGGCAACCCAGGGGATGCAACGTGATTGACGAAAAGGATGCTCATTTGCAGGGGTTCCTTGATGCAGTCGACGTTCGCCGAGCCAGGCTCGGCCAGACGCAGGATGAGTCAGACGAACGGATTCTGTCACAGCACAGGCGGCACATTCAGGGCTCTTTTCGCATGCGGGTAAACGCCAGCAGCGCCGCAATCAGGGCGATCAGGCTGGCCATGGCGAATGTGCCGCGAGCGCCAAGCGCATTCCAGGCATAGCCGGAAAACAAGGCCCCCAGCGCGCCACCCGTGCCGGACAATGCCGCGTATAGGGCTTGCCCCTGCCCTTGCTGGCGCGCACCGAAGCTGCGCTGCACAAACTGGATCGCCGACGCGTGAAAGCTGCCGAAGGTGGCCGCGTGCAAGGATTGCGCGACGATCAGCATCGGCAGTTGGTCCGCAAAGCTTCCCAGCAGCAACCAGCGCAAAGCGGCCAGGGAAAAACTGGCAATCAACACCTGACGGATACTGAAGTGTTTCAGGACGCGGCTCATCGCCAGAAACATCAGCACCTCAGCGAGCACTCCCACGGCCCACACAAGGCCAATAACGCCGCGGCTGTAGCCCAAATGTTCCAGGTGCAAGGTCAGAAAGGTGTAGTACGGGCCGTGACTGAGCTGCATCAACGCCACACAGGCGTAAAACGTCAGCACGCCTGGGCTGAGCAATCGCGCCAGCAATCCCGCCTCCGCCACAGGCTGACTGCTCGTCGCAGGCGGTGTGTTGGGCACCCAACTGCTGCTGATCACGACCACGGTCATGATCAGCAGCAAGGTTTGCGGATAGACATCCAGACTGAGCCAATCTAACAGGCGCCCCAGCCCCACCACCGTCAGCATGAAGCCGATCGACCCCCACAGACGGATCTGGCTGTAACGGGCCGTCTGCCCCTGCAGATGGGCGAGCGTGATGACTTCGAATTGCGGCAGCACTGCATGCCAAAAGAACGCGTACGATGCCATGACCATTGCCAGCCAGGCGTAGGAGGTGTCGACCAGAATCAGTGACAAACAGCCGAGGGTGCAGACCGCCCCGAGGCGCATGATCGCCAGACGCTGGCCCGTGTAATCCCCCAGCCAGCCCCAGACATTCGGCGCGATACAGCGCATCAACATGGGAATGGCCACGAGCTCGCCAATCCGCGCGCTGGAAAAGCCCAAGTGGTGAAAATACAGCGCCAGGAACGGCACCGTCGAACCGAGCAAGGCGAAGTAGAAAAGATAGAAACTCGACAGTCGCCAATAAGGAAGCGCGGCCACCGTCAAGCGCCCGTGGCGGCCGCGCCGCAGACCGGCATTACAGTTGGCCCAGAACCGGTGTCGTGACGCGCACGTCCTGGTTTTGCCCCCGGTGGCGCATCAGGTGATCAAGCAACACAATGGCCATCATCGCTTCGGCAATCGGTGTGGCACGGATGCCGACGCAGGGGTCATGGCGGCCCTTGGTAACCATGTCCAGCGCCTGGCCGTTCACGTCGATCGAACGGCCGGGCACGGTGATACTGGATGTCGGCTTCAAAGCCAGGTGCGCGATGATTGGCTGGCCCGAAGAGATGCCACCGAGGATGCCGCCGGCGTTGTTCGAAAGGAACCCTTCAGGGGTCAATTCGTCTCGGTGCTCGGTGCCCCGCTGGGCGATGCTGTCGAAACCTGCGCCGATCTCGATGCCCTTGACCGCGTTGATGCTCATTAAGGCGTGGGCCAGTTCAGCATCCAGACGGTCGAAGATCGGCTCGCCCAGGCCAGGCATGACGCCTTCGGCCACCACGGTGATCTTCGCGCCGACCGAGTCCTGATCCCGGCGCAGTTGGTCCATGTAGGCTTCCAGTTCCGGGACCTTGTCCGGATCCGGACTGAAAAAGGCGTTCTGCTCGACCGAATCCCAGGTTTTGAAAGGGATTTCGATCGGCCCTAGTTGACTCATGTAGCCACGCACGGTGATGCCTTGCGTCAGCAGGTATTTCTTGGCGATGGCGCCAGCGGCCACGCGCATGGCGGTTTCCCGCGCCGAACTGCGGCCACCGCCGCGGTAATCACGCACGCCGTACTTATGGTGGTAGGTGTAATCGGCGTGGGCAGGCCGGAACAGGTCCTTGATCTGCGAATAATCCTTGGATTTCTGGTCGGTGTTGCGGATCAGCAGCCCGATGGACGTCCCGGTGGTCCTGCCTTCGAAAACACCGGACAGGATTTCGACCTCGTCGGCCTCCTGGCGCTGAGTGGTGTGGCGGCTGGTACCCGGTTTGCGACGGTCCAGATCCCGCTGCAGGTCTTCCACCGACAGCTCGACACCTGGCGGGCAGCCATCGACGATGGCGACCAGCGCCGGACCATGGCTTTCGCCAGCGGTGGTGACCGAGAACAGCTTGCCGAAGGTATTGCCGGACATGCGGGAGGCTCCGAAAAAACGACCAAAATCACGAGGGCGCCAGTATACGCAGGCTGAACGCGCAGTTCACCCTCGAACCTTATGCAAATAGTCGCGTCCAATTGACACTTTCTTGACGATGGCCTTGCGATGCTACGTGGTATGTCCCTGATTCGCGGCTTGCTGCCGCTGCGAGTAATCGCTTTGACCCTCACTTTACTCTCTTCCATTGCTCACGCCGGGACGCCGGTGGTGCTGCAACGCCCGATCTCGCTGGAGACCGGCAGCGGCGAGCTTTTCGGCACGTTGCTGTTGCCCAAGTCCACCCAACCGGTGCCGGTGGTGTTGATCATCGCCGGTTCCGGCCCTACCGACCGGGACGGCAACAATTCCGATGGGGGGCGCAACGACAGCCTCAAGCGACTGGCGCTGATTCTGGCCCGTCACAACATCGCCAGCGTTCGCTACGACAAACGGGGCGTAGCTGCCAGCCGCCCCGCCACACCCGATGAACGCGACCTGAGCATCGACAAATACGTCGACGACGCAGTCGCCTGGGCTGCGAAACTGAAAGCCGATCCACGCCTGGGCCAGTTGATTCTGATGGGCCACAGCGAGGGCGCGCTGGTCGCCACACTGGCGGCAGAGCGCGCAGGCGCCACGGCATTGATTTCCGTCGCCGGCACGGGCCGTCCGGTGGATCAGGTGGTGCGCGAACAATTGCAGTACCGACTGCCCCCACCCCTGCTGGCGCGCAGCGAGGCATTGATCGAGGCCATCAAGGCGGGCAAGACCGACGACGACGTCCCCGAGCCCTTGCAGGTGGTGTTTCGCCCGAGTGTGCAGCCCTACCTGATTTCACTGTTTCGGCAAAAACCTGCCGAGGCGTTCGGTCGGTTGCGCATCCCGACACTCATCGTGCAGGGCCGCAACGACATGCAGGTCGGGGTGGGTGACGCCGAGTTGCTGCACAAGGCCAAGCCCGATTCGCAACTGGCGATCATCGACGGCATGAACCATGTGTTGCGTATCGTGCCGATGGACATGAAGCGCCAGTTGGCTTCCTATAAGGATCCGCAACTGCCGCTGGCCAGCGAACTGACTGACCGGATCCTGAAATTCATCGGTTCGCTGCCTGCCACCTGAACACATCAGCGAGCCGCGATGGGCTTTCTCTTCAGTTTTGCTGTAAACGGCCGATATCGAAAGGCTGGCAGTGTGTTTGCCAGGCCATGTGGACATCAGGATCGCCGTCATGACAGAAGCTACAACGCAGGCCGAAATGGCCGCCCCGACTGAAGGACAAGACGGAGAAGTCGCCTCCCCGGTGTTGTGGGAAGAGGTCCAGGCCGAGCACTTTTCGATGCTGCGCCTGGCGCCCCTGCCGACCGACCGCGCAACGGGTGGTCGCCCGCTGCGCTTCGTGGAATTCGGCCGTGCCGAACGCCATAACCGGGAGTTCAGCCTGCTGCGCATGAGCTATCACCTGCCCGGGCAGAAGACCCGCAAGGAACAGAATCGATTGGACATCTGGGTTGACCACACGCTGAAGACGGTGCGGGTGGGCCCTGAATCCGGTTTGCAGATCGAACCCTGGAACCGAGGATTGGGGCGCTTCATGCTGGCCCAGGGAGTCCATTGGGCGCAGAAGCGCTGGTCCGAATACCGCATCGAAGGCACGGCGCTGGCGAACAAGGACGCGCTGAACGAGGACACGCGCCAACGCCGGGATCACTTCCTTAAAAAACAAGGCTTCGAAGTGGCTTATGCTGACCCTCAACACCTCAAGGGCAGCATCAAGGACGCCAAGGTCGGCAACCTCAACAACACCTGGAACGCCGACAAGGTGCAGATCGTCGAGATCCTCGAGGCCGCGCACATGTTGCAGCAGGCTGAACAGCGAATTCTCGAACAGGAAGTGGAGATCAAGAAAGCCGAGGAAAAGGTCAACAAGTACCGCCGCGATGACAGCGGGCTGCGTTTCACCATCGCCTGCCTGGTGACCTTTGCGGTGTTTCAGGCCGGGTTACTGATCTGGATTGCGACGCACCGATAAGACCGCCACCCACAGATCGGCCGGTCTGCGTTTTTTTGCGCACCGGCTGGTGCAGTGACACTTGCGCGATCACTCGCGCAAGTACCCCTACCCGGTCATCAGGAAAAGTCAGACGCGCGCTGCAAACAACGCCTGATGAACCCGGCACTGTTCCGCCGTGAGCATGAACACACCATGCCCACCCCGCTGGAACTCCAGCCAGGCGAAATCCACTTCCGGGTACAGCGCTTCGACATGGACCTGACTGTTCCCCACTTCGACGATCAGAAGCCCCTTCTCGGTCAGGTGATCGGCAGCCTGGGCCAGCATGCGCCGGACCAGGTTCAATCCGTCGGCGCCACAGGCCAGCGCCAATTCAGGCTCGTGCTGGTATTCGTCGGGCATGTCGGCGAAGTCTTCAGCGTCCACGTAGGGCGGGTTGGACACGATCAGATCGAAACGCTGCCCCGGCAACCCGTCGAAGCCATCGCCCTGGACGGTGTAAACGCGCTCTTCGAGGCCGTGGCGCTCGATGTTGCGGTTCGCGACCTCCAGCGCGTCGAACGACAGGTCGGCCAGCGCCACCTCTGCGTCCGGGAACACGTCGGCGCAGGCGATGCCGATACAGCCGGAGCCGGTGCAGAGGTCAAGGATGCGAGCAGGGTCATGGGCCAACCAGGGTTCGAAGCGGCTCTCGATCAACTCGCCAATCGGGGACCGGGGAATCAGCACGCGCGGGTCAACGATAAAGGACATGCCGCAGAACCACGCTTCGCCTAACAGGTAGGCCGTGGGAATACGTTCTTCGACGCGGCGCTTGATCAAGCGCTGGAGATTGACCAGTTCGTCGTCTTCCAGATTGCAATCCAGGTAACTGTCGGAAATCTCCCAAGGCAGGTGCAGGGCACCCAGCACCAGTTGACGGGCTTCGTCCCAGGCGTTGTCCGTACCGTGACCGTAGAACAGGTCTTCCCCGTGAAAGCGACTGACGGCCCAACGGATATGATCGCGCAGGGTGCGCAGGCGGGAAGTGATCACAGCAGACTCCTTGAAAAAACGACGGGCGATTCTAACAGCCCTCACCTCAACAAACGATGCCCGCGCCAGACCCAGTGGCAGCCTGGAAAACTTTCCTCGGCGTTTTCGGCGTTTTGCAGGCAATATGATGGTAAACCGCGACCTGCTCGACGGCTTTACGCCCGGCGCAAAAGCGATGCCTGTGCGCATTGAGATTCACAGAATCGCTCTGCCAGTGGACAATGTGGCAAAAGCCCCACTCGAAGGAGCCCCAGATGTCTGTTTCAAACACCGGTCCCAAGACCATGTTTCAACTCAGTGGCCGTGAGTACGCAGCGGCCACTTTGAGTAATGCCACGCTGATCATCATCGATGCACAAAAGGAATACTTGAGCGGCCCGTTGGCGCTGACCGGTGTCCAGGCGGCGATCGACAACATCGTCAAGCTGGTGGCCGCCGCACGTGCCGCCAAGTCGCCGATCGTCCACGTCCGCCACCTCGGCACAGTGGGCGGCATGTTCGACCCGCAGGGCGAACGCGGCAAATTCGTCCCTGAACTGCTCCCGCAGGGCGACGAATACGTCATCGAAAAACGGTTGCCCAATGCCCTGAACGGCACACTGGCCACTGACGACCGCAAGACCCTGCACAAGCTGCTCGAAGATTTGGGACGTCTGGACCTGGTGGTCTGCGGGTTCATGAGCCATTCCAGCGTCAGCACCACCGTCAGGGCGACCAAGGACTACGGTTTCCGCTGCACTCTGGTCGAAGATGCCTGTGCCACCCGCGACCTGCCGACCCCTACCGGCGTGATCAAGGCCGAACGGGTGCAACAGGCGGAGATGGCCATCATGAATGACAACTTCGCCAAACTGGCGCTGACCAAAAACCTGATCTGAAGCATCGCCCTCTCAGGAACTGGCCATGTAGGACCTAGCGCATTGTTTGCGCCTCGGACATGATTTTCCGACAGTTCCTGAAGAAAAAGCGTACAAATAAAGTCCCGCGCGAATGTGACCCCTTTCACATAACCGCTTATCCATAAAACGCCCCAGTTCGCCACGAAGCGCCCGCCTGATGGGAACCACACCGGCCTACGCCGGTCAGAGCGCCGATACCCCTGGAGGAAATCGGAATGAAGATATCCGATGGTTTCGATGCCCGTCGCTTGCGCCCCAAAGGCCAGCGTAGCTGGCGTGCGCGCATTGGTGCGGCGATCTCGGCGTTACTGGCCACGCTTGGCATACTGCTGGCGATGGCGGCCGTTGCGAGCCTGATCGGCCACCCGCCCGCACTGGGTGACCTGAACGCCAGCCCCGCTGGCGCAGTGGTCACGCTCGTCTTTGGCCTGTTGTTGCTGTACTTCGGCGTCTGGCTATGGCGCCGCAGTCGCCTGCGCCGCCGTCGTGCGGGCGAGCTGAGTATGTCGGCGCACCTGATGAAGAAACACGATTGACCTCCTTCCCTACGTCCCGCTTGGCCGTCAAATCGCTTCACGTCGCGCCGCAAGCGGCATGACTTGGTTACACTGGCGGCCTTCGCGGAGACCGACATGCAAGACGACGACTTTTCCCTGTTCAGAAACGAGATCCGTGGCGTCAAGCCGATCAAGACTGAACAGGCCGATGTAGGCAAACCCAAAACCGACCGTAAGCATCTGGCCCGACTGCGGCAGGCCGCAACGGTGCGCTCGGATGCCACGATTACCGTGGACGGCCTGTCCGATCAGTTCGTGATCGACGTCGGCCCTGAAGACACCCTGTACTGGGCCCGCGATGGGGTCCAGGAAGGCCAGATGCGCAAGCTCAAGCTGGGTCAGATCGGCTTCGAAGGCAGCCTCGACCTGCACGGCATGAGCGTGGAACTGGCACGGGAGACCCTGTGGGCGTTCCTCGCCGAAGCGACGAAGCTGGAAATTCGCTGTGTTCGGGTCACCCATGGCAAGGCAGTGCGTCTGGATGGCAAACGCCCGATGATCAAGAGCCACGTCAACACTTGGTTGCGTCAGCATCAACAGGTGTTGGGTTTCACCTCCTGCATCGCTCGGCACGGCGGTGCAGGCGCGGTATACGTGATGCTCAAGCGCACCATGATGGAAGGACGGGATGAATAAGGCCGCGTCACGTGCCCGCTATACTGGGGACGGTTAACCGTGGCGCTACTGATGAGACTGAATGTGAAAGGCCGCGACGAGGGATCCCTCCAGTCGCGGCCTTTTCGGTTCATCCAGACTCAGCGATGGTAGTAGCCCGGTCCCGGGCCGCCGTCAAAGTAGCGATGGTCGTGCCATCCGCCACCACGATGCCCCCATCCGGGTCCGAAGAAACATCCCGAAACCGACGACGTCAGGGCGATCACCAGTGCGATTTTCGCAATTCGGCTCAACATAGACTCACTCTCTTCATCCGGGCATTTGTTACCCATTCAATCAGACAGCGCACGGACACATTTCGACATACGCACTCGGTAAAGGTTAGGTAAAGGTCACCTGACACGGGAGACGGCGGCGAGGTGCCGCAGGTTTGTCGATCGCCCGCCTTACCCCAGACCGCCCTGCTAGGCTACTATGTGCGCCTTTGCAGGCCCTCCAGCCCGCGCTTTTTTTGAACCCACACGGAACACAACCCTGTGACACTGGAACAGAATTACTCCGCGATCCTCGGCCAACTGGGCGAAGACATCTCCCGCGAAGGCCTGCTCGACACGCCCAAGCGTGCGGCGAAAGCCATGCAGTACCTTTGCCGCGGCTATCAGCAAACCCTCGAAGAAGTCACCAACGGCGCGCTGTTCAGCTCCGACAACAGCGAAATGGTGCTGGTCAAGGATATCGAGCTGTATTCGCTGTGTGAACACCATCTGCTGCCCTTCATTGGCAAGGCCCATGTGGCGTACATCCCGAGTGGCAAGGTACTGGGGCTGTCCAAGGTGGCGCGCATCGTCGACATGTTCGCTCGTCGCCTGCAGATCCAGGAAAATCTCAGCCGTCAGATTGCCGAAGCCGTGCAACAGGTCACGGGTGCCTTGGGCGTCGCGGTGGTCATCGAAGCCAAGCACATGTGCATGATGATGCGCGGCGTGGAGAAGCAGAATTCATCGATGATCACTTCGGTGATGCTGGGTGAGTTCCGCGAAAATGCCGCGACACGCACCGAGTTTCTCAGCCTGATCAAGTGATCCGGTCATTCTGAAGCGCCGTAACGGTCGTTGCGGTCGCGAGGTTTCGAACATGTTGATGAAGGCATTGCGGGTAAGCCTGGGCCAGGCGGTCATTCTGGTCGATTTTTTGACCCGCCCCCGCAAGAAAAAGCGCTCCCCCCAGGCCCAGGCGGCAGTCGATGCCGCTGCCAAGGGGCTGACGCTGTATCAGTTCCACGCCTGCCCATTCTGCGTGAAGACCCGCCGCACGCTGCGTCGGCTGAACGTACCGGTCGCGTTGCGCGATGCGAAGAACAACCCATTGGATCGCCAGGCTCTACTCAACAACGGTGGCAAGATCAAAGTACCGTGCCTGCGCATCGAAGATGGCGGTCAGACGGTCTGGATGTACGAGTCAAAGGCCATCATCGCTTACCTCGACCAACGCTTTTCAGCGGTCTGATGGTGTTCCCTTTCAGTAGCCTCGACGACGGAGCTTGATCGGCGCTCGAGCATTAGCGAATATGTATACAATAAAAACAACTATTGAATACATATATGCGCTCTTCCCCTGCCATCGCGTCCCATTGTCCTGACTGGGCAGAAGCCCTGTTGAACGGTTTCAGCCAGGTTCTGCTGCAGCGCAGCCCCTTCTGTGGGCTCATGTGCCTGTTGGCTATCTTCATCAGCGCCCCCGCTTCGCTTGGCAGTGCTTTGCTGGGAGCAGTCACCGGTTTGCTGACGGCGCAGCGTCGCGGGTATTCAAAGGCCGCACGGCAATCCGGCTTGTACAGTTACAACGGCGTTTTATTGGGACTGCTGATTGGCCATCGGTTCGAAGGGTCGCCCCTGTTGCCGCTGTTGATCATTGCCGCTTCAGGGCTGAGCGCCATGCTGATTCACGCTTGGTTCGAGCTAGCACCACGAGCATCGTGCCTGAAGGCCTACACTGCGCCTTTCGTTCTGTTCAGTTGGGTGTTGCTGACCTGTGCCCCAACCGCCCCCGGGCTGGCGCCGGCTGATCGGGACCTGCTTGAAGCGCTGCCCGTGGGACTGGGTCAGGTGTTTCTGCTCGATCATCCTGTGGCGGGCATCCTGATCGGGGTCGGGCTGTGCGCGGCCAACCGAACCGCCGCGTTGTGGGCAATCGTGGGTTGCGCCAGCGGCATCGCCTCTGCCCTCATGCAGCAGGAGCGCGACGTCGCCTTGCTGGGGCTGTCAGCTTACAACCCCGCATTGGCCGCACTGGCGTTCAGTCATGTCCGGGACAAGCCTTGGCTGCCTGCAATTGCCATCGTCCTGGCGATCCTGCTGCAGCCGGGCTTTTCCGGATTGGGACTGGCGACGCTGACCGCGCCGTTCGTTTTGGCGTGCTGGCTGGTGCAAGCCGGCAGTCGCGTGCTGCAACGATCGATCAACGATCTTCGGTTGCACGGCTGAGGCATTTGTAACAGGCTCTGCCCACCCCGTTTTCGGAACTGCCCCTATGGACCGCAACCCTCCGTGGCGCGAGCAATTGCGCATCATCGTCTTTCAGACCGACACCCCGGCCGGTCGCCGCTTCGACAAGATTCTGCTGCTGGTCATCCTCAGCAGCCTGCTGGTGGTGATGCTCGACAGCATAGAAGCCGTGCACCGCGACTACGCCAGGCTGCTGGCGAACATCGAATGGGGGTTCACCTTTGTGTTTCTGGTCGAGTACGTGCTGCGCCTGTACTGCTCGCCACGGCCGTTGAAGTATGCCTTCAGCTTTTACGGATTGATCGACCTGCTGGCCATCGTCCCCGGCATTCTCGCGATTTACTACAGCGATGCCCAATACCTGCTGATCGTGCGCGTGGTGCGCATGTTGCGGATCTTTCGTGTGCTGAAACTCAGCCCCTACCTCAAGCAGGCCCATTACCTGCTCGAAGCGCTGCGAGGCAGCAAGCAGAAGATCATCGTGTTTTTGGTCACCGTCTCGACGCTGGTGACAGTGTTCGGCACCCTCATGTACGTCATCGAAGGCCCGGAGCATGGCTTCACCAGCATACCCAAAGGCATCTATTGGGCAATCGTGACCCTGACCACGGTAGGTTTCGGTGACATCGTCCCGAAAACGCCCATTGGCCAAATGCTCTCATCGCTGGTGATGATCATTGGCTACTCGATCATTGCGGTGCCGACCGGCATTTTCACCGCCGAGCTGGCCAACGCCATGCGCGGCGAACAGTTGCAACACGATTGCCCCGTCTGCGCCAAGAACACCCACGAGCAGAGCGCCGCGTTCTGTTCCCGGTGCGGTCACGCGCTGTTTCCAAGGGGAGACGGTGTGACGCCAGCATCTCCTAAGCAAAAGGCATAAGCATCAGCGATTTTGGTCTAGGGTCGCTGATGAGGATTTCGTTATAGTCACGGCCATTAGCCATCGTTTTTTTTCATAAGAATAAATCTCTCACACGACAAAGGAATCTGCAGTGAACAAACTCTTCGCCGCTTCACTTCTGGCTGCGGGCATGGCGTTCGGCAGCGCTGCGCAGGCCGCGCCCGAACTGATGAACGTTTCGTACGACGTCATGCGCGATTTCTACAAGGACTATAACGCCGCATTCCAGAAGCACTGGCAGGCCGAGCACAAAGAAGACGTGACACTGAAGATGTCATTTGGCGGCTCCAGCAAACAGGCGCGCTCGGTCATCGATGGCCTGCCCGCCGATGTGATCACCATGAACATGGCGACCGACATCAATGCCCTAGCGGATAACGGCGAGCTCGTGCCGAAGAACTGGGTCACCCGTCTGCCGAACAACAGCGCGCCGTTCACCTCGGCCACTGTGTTCATCGTGCGCAAAGGCAACCCAAAGGCGCTGAAGGATTGGCCGGATCTGATCAAGGACGGCGTGGAGGTGGTGGTGCCCAACCCGAAAACATCAGGCAACGGCCGCTACACCTACCTCTCGGCGTGGGGCTATACGCTGAAAAACGGGGGCGATGAAGCGGCGGCCAAGAAGTTCGTCGGCGAGCTGTTCAGCCATGTGCCGGTGCTCGACACAGGAGGCCGGGGCGCCACCACGACGTTCATGACCAACCACATCGGCGATGTATTGGTGACTTTCGAGAACGAAGCCGAGATGATTGCCCGGGAGTTCGGTCGCGATCAGTTCGAAGTCGTCTACCCGACCGTTTCCGCAGAGGCCGAGCCGCCAGTGAGCGTGGTGGATAAAGTGGTCGACAAAAAAGGCACGCGGGCCTTGGCCGAGGACTACCTGAAGTACCTGTGGTCGCCTGAAGGCCAGGAAATCGCTGCCGCCAACTACCTGCGTCCACGTGATCCGGCGGTGCTGGCCAAGTACACCGACCGTTTCCCGAAAGTCGATTTCCTGAACGTCGAGAAGACGTTCGGCGACTGGCGCACCGTGCAGAAAACCCATTTCATCGACGGCGGCGTATTCGACGAGATCTATCCGGCCAAATGAGCCACTGACCGAATGAAAAACGGCGACCTCTTCAGGTCGCCGTTTTTATTGCCCATCGTTCAGGAGGCTGCCTCCAAGAGGCATTCCCAGGACGAAGATCGCCGTCAATTGCCAAACTGCCGACTCAGCCCCGGCGGCACGCCGCTGGCATCGGTTTCCTGCCAAGGTCCGCTTGGCGAGGTCGACCAGCTCCAGCCGTTGTTCCAACGGTAATAGGTGCGCTGGCGATAGAAAGTATTGGGCACGTTATCCAGCACATGTACGCCCAATTTAGCGTCCCAATGGCTGTTGCCGCCGGGTGGCGGGGCGAAATGGGAGGAGGTTTTCGGTCCGGACGGGATCGGCACCGACGGTGGCGTCTGCGCAGGCGTGCGAGGCGTTCCGGGTTGGGGGGTGGGCGACGGAACGGGAAGCGTGCGAATAGGCTCCGAACTTTGCGGCCCCGGGCGCTGGACCGCACACGCGGCGCTCAGCGCCACAACCACACTCAACAAGGCAAATCGTGCGACGCGATACATAGTGCTTCTCTACTGTTCTGGACGATGTCTGGGCCTCGCGACCAAGCGCTACGGGCGCTATTGATCGGGGCTGTCGATGGTCAGGGCCTGTCGGGCCGTCACGTTGCTGGGCAGCGGCTGGCTGCGCCCGACCCACTCTCCCGAGGTGGGCTGGCCCGCCCTGGAGACCCGGGCCACGAGTTGGACTTCCGGAAAGTTGGACAGTTTCAGCTGCGGCATCATCGCGTCGGCGTCGGTCAGTTGCACCTCCACCGGCAGGTCCGCCACGGTGACCCGCTTGACCGCCAACGGCGCAGGGGGACCGGACACCGCGCGAGCGAAGACGAATACCGTGTCGCCGGGCTGGACCTTGTCTTTCAAGGCCTCCGCCAGGCTGACCCTTACACTCAAACGCGCTGCAGCGGCAGTGGCAGGCGCCGACGCTGGCGGCGTTTCACCCCGCTGCACAGCGCTCTCGCGGGCCCGTGCGATGCCCCCCTCAAGCGCGGCGCGGGAGGGGTCATCGGGCGGCAACGCGGCCAGCAGCCGTGTCCAGTAGTCCACCGCGTCCCGAAAATGCTGGCTTTCAAAGGCATTGATGCCCTTGAGGCCCAGGCTGGTCACTTCTTTGGGATCAAGCGTCAAGGCCTCATCGGCCAAGGTCTGAATTCGCGGCGTCCAGGCCTTGTTGCCTGCAAAATACAGCGCCTGGGCCCATTGCCCCAGCAACTCCGGTTGCCGCCCTGCCAGACCGACGGCGCGCTCGAACATGGCCGCGGCGTCAGCGGGGCGATCCTGCGCCATGTAGGTCCGGGCGAGGAAGTAAAGGCTCTCCGCTGAGTCCGGTTGAGCCTTGACCGCCCGCTCGAGCCGATCGGTCATCTGCGCCAGTGAAGCCGGTGGCTGAGCGAACTCGCGGGTCAATTCCACTTTGTCGGCAGCCCCAAAGTGCCAGTACAACGCGAGCCCAATGAGCGGCACTGACAATGCCGCGAGCACCGGCAACGGTTTGCCCAGGCGCGCTGTCCGCTCAGGAGCCGCGCCTTCGGTATCCGCCAGCAGCTCACGCGCTGCCTCCGCGCGCCCACTGTCCATCTGCGCGACCGACAGCACGCCTTCGGCCTGTTGCTGTTGCAACTCGGCCAGACGCTCCTGGTACAACGCGACGTTGAGGGCCGTACGGTCTTCTTCAGGCTGGGCGCGGCGACCACGCAGCAGGGGGATCAACAGAAAACTCAAGGCCACCAGCAACAGCAGGCTGACCGCTAGCCAGAAATCGATCATTCGGGTTTGTTATCCAACAGATGGGCGAGGCGCTGACGCTCCTCGTCGGAAAGCTCATGGGGACCTTCAGCGCGCTGGCGGCGACGCCGAGCGACGATCACGCCGATCAGCACCATCCCGCCCAGCAACAGGCCCGCGGGGCCGAACCAGAGCAACCAGGTATGGGCGTTGAGCTCAGGCTTGTAACGAACGAACTCCCCATAGCGGTCGACCATGAAGTCGATGATCTGCTGATTGCTCTGCCCCTCGCCCAGCATGCGATAGATCTCTTTACGCAGATCGGCGGCGATGGGCGCATTGGAGTCGGCGATGTCCTGGTTCTGGCACTTGGGGCAGCGCAGCTCGCGCGTCAGTTCGGTGTATCGGGCACGTTCGGCGTCGTCCTTGAAGGTGTAAGCGTCGATGGCGGCGTGGGCAGTGCCGACCCACCCGAGCACAACCCACAGCACGACACAGACTCGACTGCCGCAGCTATTCAGGAGGACCTGCATCAGCCGATTCATTGCGCGCCCTCGTCCACCAGCCCCTGATACAAGCCAGCGAGTTTTTCACGCCACACCGTGTCATCGATCACACCGACGTGCTTGTAGCGGATGATGCCGTTGCGGTCGATCAGGAAGGTCTCCGGCGCGCCATAGACGCCCAGGTTCAACCCCAGGCTCCCGGCTTCGTCGTTGATGTTCAGTTGGTACGGATCGTGAAAATCCTTGAGCCACTTCAGCGCATCGGCGTTTACGTCCTTGTAGTTGACGCCGTAGATCACCACGCCCTGTTGCGCCAGCCGGGTCAGCACAGGATGCTCGACACGGCAGGCCACGCACCAGGTGCCCCAGACGTTCACCAGGGCCGGTTTGCCCAGCAAGTTCGCCCGCGTCAGGGGTTGGCCGCCCTGCACCGCGGGCAGCGAAAACGCCGGAAACGGCTTGCCGATCAAGGCTGACGGCAGCTCCGAGGGGTCCAGATAAAGCCCCCTGTAAAGCACCCCCGCCAAGCCCAAAAACAGTAGCAGGGGAATCACCAACACCCAACGCTTCATACCGCAGCCCCCGACAGCCCCAACGCTTCGCGCACCTTCGCCCTCACTTTGACCCGATAGCGCTTGTCCAGCGCGGCCAGCACACCGCCCAGCGCCGTCATCAGGCCGCCGAACCAGATCCACCGCACGAAAGGTTTGACGTGCACCCGCACCGCCCAGGCGCCGTTGTCCAACGGTTCACCCAACGCAACGTAGAGATCACGGGTCAAGCCTGCGTCGATACCGGCTTCTGTCATCATCGAGCGCTGCACCGTATACAGGCGTTTTTCCGGGTGCAGGACGGTGACTTCCTTGCCAGCGTCCAGAACGCGGATCGTGCCCTGATCGGATGTGAAGTTCGGGCCTTGAAGGTGCCTGGCCCCTTCGAACACGAAGGTGTAACCGCCCAGCTCCACCGAATCTCCCGGCGCCAGGCGCAAATCCCGCTCCGCACTGCTTTGGCTCGACAGCACGACACCCAGCGCGACCACCGCGATGCCGAGGTGCGACAGCTGCATGCCCCAATAGCTGCGGGTCAAGCCCCGCATGCCCTTGAACAGCCCCCGGTGGCGGGTCTTGTCCAGCAGATCACGAATGCCGGCCAGCAATACCCAGGCCGCGAGGAAGAAGGTCGCCAGCACCGCCCAATGGAAATCGGCCATGGCAAGGCTGGCTACTCCCCCCAGCACCGCGCTGCCGATCAACACTGGCGTGAGCATGCCCAGCAGCCAGGCGAGCGGCGTGTCTTTCCAGCGAACCAGCACGCCGATTGCCATGACCAGCATCAACACGGCCATCAGCGGCACGAACAGGGCGTTGAAATACGGCGGACCGACGGACATCTTCGCCCCGCTCAAAGCGTCCAGCACCAGGGGGTACAGGGTGCCGAGCAGAATCATCGACGCCGCGACCACCAACACCAGATTGTTGCCGAGCAGCAGGGTTTCCCGTGACCACAGACCGAAACCCACATGACTTTTCACCACCGGCGCGCGAACCGCGAACAGGGTCAACGAACCACCCACCACCATCAGCAGGAACACCAGGATGAACACGCCGCGTGCCGGATCGGACGCGAAGGCGTGAACCGACGTCAGCACGCCCGAGCGCACCAGGAAGGTTCCCAAAAGGCTCAACGAAAAGGCGGCGATGGCGAGCAGCACGGTCCAGCTTTTGAACACGCCGCGCTTCTCCGTGACGGCCAGCGAGTGGATCAACGCGGTGCCGACCAGCCAGGGCATGAATGAGGCGTTTTCCACCGGGTCCCAGAACCACCAGCCTCCCCAACCCAGCTCGTAATAGGCCCACCAGGACCCCAAGGTGATGCCGATGCCGAGAAAGGCCCAGGCAACGATGGTCCATGGCCGCGACCAGCGGGCCCATGCGGCATCCAGCCGACCGCCGAGCAAGGCGGCGATGGCAAACGCAAAGGCCACCGAAAACCCGACGTAGCCCATGTAGAGCATTGGCGGATGGACGATCAGCCCAGGGTCCTGCAGCAGGGGGTTGAGGTCGCGGCCGTTCTGGGGCATCTGTGGCAGCAGGCGGTTGAACGGGTTGGAGGTGAGGATCAGAAACAGCAGAAAACCGGTGCTGATCATGCCCATCACGGCCAGCACGCGCGCCAGCATCACTTGTGGCAATTGGCGCGAAAACACCGACACGGCGAAAGTCCAGCCCCCCAGAATCAGTGCCCAAAGCAGCAACGACCCTTCATGGGCACCCCAGACAGCGCTGAACTTGTAATACCACGGCAAGGCGCTGTTGGAGTTCTCGGCGATGTAGGTCACCGAAAAATCATCGGCCATGAACGACCAGGTCAGACAGCCGAACGCAAACAGCAGGAACGTGAATTGGCCCCAGGCGGCGGGACGGGCCAGGCTCATCCACAGGCGATCGCCGCGCCAGGCGCCCAATAACGGCACCACGGCCTGCACCACGGCAAAACACAGGGCAAGGATCATCGCCAGATGACCGAGTTCGGGAATCATGGTTTACCCCTGTTTTGCCGGGAGAGAAGTTGCGCCGGGCGCTGGCTGGCCGCTGTCTTTCAAGGCCTTGGTCACCTCGGGCGGCATGTATTTTTCATCGTGCTTGGCCAGCACCTCATCGGCCATCACCACGCCGTCGGCGTTGAGTTTGCCCAACGCGACGATGCCCTGCCCTTCGCGAAACAGGTCCGGCAGAATCCCCCGGTAATGAATGGTCACGGCCTTGTTGAAATCCGTGACCACGAAGGTTACGTCCAGCGAGTCGGCGGAGCGCTGCAGCGAACCCTTTTCCACCATCCCCCCGGCGCGGATGCGGGTGTCGTGGGGTGCTTCGCCACTGGCGATTTGCGTTGGGGTATAGAACAGGTTGATGTTTTCCTGCAAAGCGCTGAGCGCCAGCGTCACGGCGATGCCCACCCCAGCCAGGATGGCCAGAATGATCATCAGGCGCTTTCTTCGAAGCGGATTCACGTAGTGCTCTCCCGGCGCAAGCGACGCGCCTCTTGTTGCAGGTAACGCCGACGCGCCAGCCAGGGTGAAACAATATTGATGGCCAGTACGGTGAAGCAGATGCCGTAGGCGCTCCACACGAATAGCCCGTGCTTGCCCATGGCGAGAAAGGCGCTGAAGGAATCGAAGCTCATCGCCCTCCTCCTTCGACGGCACGCCCGCCGAGGGCCTTTTGCACTTCATCCTTCACCCAGGTGGCACGGGACTCGCGCTTCAGCACCTCCAGGCGCATGCGCAGCAGCAGCACAACGCCGAAGAAACAGTAGAACCCCAGCGCGGTGAACAGCAGCGGCAGCCACATCTCGGCGGGCATTGCCGGCTTTTCGGTGAGGCTGAACGTGGCGCCCTGATGGAGCGTGTTCCACCATTGCACGGAATATTTGATGATCGGAATGTTGACCACGCCGACGATGGCCAGCACCGCACACGCCTTGGCCGCGCTGTCGCGGTTGCTGATGGCGTTACCCAATGCAATCAGGCCGAAGTACAGGAACAGCAGAATCAGCATCGACGTGAGCCGCGCGTCCCAGACCCACCACGAGCCCCAGGTCGGCTTGCCCCAGATGGCCCCGGTGACCAGCGCCAAAGCGGTCATCCAGGCACCGATGGGGGCCGCACATTGAAGGGCGACGTCGGCCATCTTCATTTTCCAGACCAGCCCGACCACGCCGCAGACCGCCAGCATCACATAGCAGGATTGCGCGAGCATCGCCGACGGGACATGGATATAAATGATCCGAAAACTGTTGCCTTGCTGGTAATCCGGCGGCGCAAACGCCAGGCCCCAGACCACGCCGATGGCGATCAGCAACGCGGCGGCGATGCTCAGCCATGGCAACAGGCGACCGCTGATGCCGTAAAACCATTTGGGCGACCCCAACTTGTGAAACCAGGCCCAACCGATGCCGGTCTTCGTCTTGGCGCGCGTGTTCATTGCGCCGCCTTTATCATCATGCTGTTCATCAAGGCTCTTTCATGTACGTGCGCTTCTGTGGTCCGAAGCGTCACCAGGGTTACCCACAGAAAAGTTGTCCGATCGATCAGGAATCGATTATTCGCCAACGCTGATTTTCAAGCCAGCGGCAATTGCAAAAGGTGTCAGCGTTATAGCGAGTGCTGTCAGGCTGCCAAGCCAAAGCAGATAGCCGGTCGCAGGCATGCCCTCAAGTGCAGCTTGCAGGGCTCCGCTGCCCAGAATCAGCACCGGGATGTACAACGGCAGAATCAGCAGCGCCAAGAGCAGACCGCCACGCTTGAGCCCAACCGTCAACGCAGCCCCCACTGCCCCGAGCAGGCTCAATACCGGCGTGCCCAGCAACAATGACCCTAACAATACGGGAAGGCACGCCGTGGGCAACCCCAGCATGAGCGCCAGCAGCGGCGACAACAGCACCAGCGCCAGGCCGGAAAAGGCCCAGTGGGCCGCCACCTTGGCCAGCACCAATAGCGCCAGCGGGTGCGGTGACAACACCCATTGTTCCAGCGAGCCGTCTTCGAAGTCACTGCGAAACAGGCCGTCCAGCGACAGCAAGACCGACAACAGGGCAGCCACCCAGACCAGCCCAGGCGACAGCGTCTGCAGCAATTGTGCCTGCGGCCCTACCGCCAGCGGAAACAGGGCGATGACAATCGCGAAGAACACCAGCGGATTGAGCAATTCAGCGGGGCGACGAAACAGCAACCGGGCTTCGCGGGCGATCAGCGAAGCGAAGACATGACTCATACGGCCCATTGCCCCAGATCCAGATCGCGATAGGTGGCCGGCTTGCGGCTCAGCACATGGTGCGTCGTCAAGACCACCACGCCGCCCTGCTCGCAATGCACCGCCAAGTGCTCCTCCAATTGCGCCACACCCTGCTTGTCCAGCGCGGTGAACGGCTCGTCGAGCATCCACAACCCCGGCCCCGGCAGGAACAACCTGGCCAACGCGACCCGGCGCTTTTGTCCGGCGGACAAGGTGTGACACGGCACATCCTCGAAGCCGCGCAGTCCAACGGCTTCGAGGGCGCTCCAGATCTGCGCCGTGTCCAGCCGGTGGTGAAGCGCGCAGAGCCAGGTGAGGTTTTCGACGGGCGTGAGCACGTCCTTGATCCCTGCTGAATGGCCGATCCATAACAGGTGGTGCGCCAGATTGCTTCGCTGCGCGGCCATGGGGCTACCGTCCAGCAGCACATCACCTGCAGTGGGCTGCATCAGGCCACTGAGCAGGCGCAACAGGCTGGTTTTGCCGCTGCCGTTGGGGCCGCTGATCTGCACCATGTCCCCGGCCGACAGGCGTAGATCGAGGTGCTCGAACAACAGTCGCCAGTCGCGCTCGCACGCGAGCCCTGTGGCTTCCAGAACGGGGATCGACATGGGGACCTTCTTTTCGGATGGCAGGTAGGCAGCCGTTCAAGTCAAGGGCGCAGCGGCCGTTATACTTTGTTGCAGCTTAGCGAGTGCTGGATTATGCCAGCTTGAGCCCTCCAGAGCGCAATTTTACCGAGTCGGGATCTGATGACAGGCGATATACCCAATCTTGCACCCGTTGCCGCCGCCACCGCACTGTTACGCGCGGGCGTGGCCGCCGGGGAAGTCCTCAAGCTGGTCGAGCCTCGGGAAGGCTTGCTGAGTGCGGGCCAGGTCGCCAACGCCGAAGTGGTCAGCCTCAGACAATTGGGCCAGGACTTCCAGCTGTTGCTGAAATTGACGATGGACAGCGGGCGCCAGACCACCCTCCCCGTCAGCAGCTCGCTGCCGTTGACGCCGGGCACGACAGTGAACGTGGCCCAAGGCTCGGCGGATACGCTGACCATCAGCCTGCAGGACCTGCAAAAAGCAATCGCCAACAGCCTGACGCAGATCGACACCCGGCAGCTCCCTGCTGGCACCTTGCTGCAAGGCAAGGTGCTGACCACACAGGTGGTGGCGCAAAATGTCGCGCAATTGGCCAGCCAGCCGGGCGCCGCAGCGACCTATCGTTCGATCGTCCTGTTGCTCAACACGGCCCTGGCCGGCAGCAGCCTGACCGTGGACAGCCCGCAAGCGCTGCGGGTGGGCAGCCTGTTGAGCGCCCAGGTGCAGAGCAGCCAGGCGCTGAACTTTATTGCGCTGCCGGATCGCCTCGACGAGTTGGCCCTGGCCCAGCAATTGTCGACCCAGCAAAGCCGTCAGGCTTCCCTGCAAAGTCTGTTCGCCGCGCTGCAGAACCTGCCGCCGCCCTCCACGACGGCGCCAGATCCGCTGACACCGTCATTACGCGCCAGCATCGAGCAATTGTTCGCCGACCTTCCGGACCTGCAGCAACTCACCACCGCCAAAGGCGTCGCCCAGGCCCTTAACGCCAGCGGACTGTTCATGGAGTCGCGCTTGCTTGCCGGGGAAAACCCGACGCTGATACCGGACCTGAAAGCCAACCTGCTGCGCGTCATTGCGCAAATCCTTCCCGGCGTGCCCGGGAACGTGACCTATAACGATGCAGCGGCCGCCAACACCCTGGCCCGCGCGATGCCGGGGTTCGTGCGCAATGCGCTGGGAACCCTGGGACTGGTGGCCGCGCCGAACACGCCGACGCATTTCCCATTGCCGGCCAGAACCCTGGGCAGCCCGCAGAACCCGGACGACCTGGAAACCCTGCTCAAGCTGGCAGCGGGCGCCCTCTCGCGCCTGCAAAGCCACCAGTTGGGCGGGCTGGAGCAGACGCGCACCAACGCCGATGGCACCCAAGTGACCACCTGGCAACTGGAAATTCCCATGCGCAACGCCCATGACGTGGTGCCGCTGCAAGTCAAGCTGCAGCGTGAAGACACTGCGGAGCGTGAAGACACCCCCGACGCGGTGACCCCTCCCAAGGAAAAGGAAAAGCTCTGGCGCGTCGAGCTGGCGTTCGACCTCGAGCCGCTGGGGCCGCTGCAGGTCCAGGCGCAGTTGGTGGGGGGCAGCCTGTCGAGCCAGATGTGGGCTGAACGGGAAGGCGCTGCCGAGCTGATCGCCTCCGAACTGGAGAATCTGCGAGCGAGGCTGGTGGCCTGCGGCCTGAACGTCAAAGACCTGACATGCAGCCGCGGCGCCCCGACCCAAGGCGGGCGACCGGTACTGGAACAACGCTGGATTGACGAGAACGCCTGATGACAACGCCCGAACAGCAACCGCGTCAGGCCGTGGCCCTGAACTATGACGGCCATCAGGCGCCCACCCTGACGGCGAAAGGGGACGATGCCCTGGCCGAGGCCATCCTGGCGATCGCCCGGGAATACAAAGTGCCCATCTACGAAAACGCCGAACTGGTGACCCTGCTCGCCCGAATGGAGCTGGGTGACAGCATTCCTCAGGAATTGTATCTGACGATTGCAGAAATCATCGCCTTCGCCTGGCGTTTGAAGGGGAAGTACCCGACTGGATTCAATCCAGATCCGGCGCCGGTGGAGCGGGACATCACGCTCCCTTGACCGCCTTGGAGGGCAGGCGACGGCCAGATGCGAACCACCGGATTGCATTGAACGGCCAATCGATCCTGCTGCCAAACCCACCACACGGCACACTCTGGTGTAAGCTCGTGCGCTGTTGATTTCCGATCCCTCGAGAGGCTTATGCGGGCTCCCTTCCGACGTTCCACCCTTGCAGCGCTGCGCGGTTTCGAAGCGCCCAGCGCGGCGATCACCCTCTTGCCAAGCGCTGCCGACTACCGGCGCATGCTGCTGGAAAAGATTGCTTCGGCGACCCGGCGCATCTGCATCGTGGCGCTCTACCTCCAGCAGGACGAAGCCGGTCAGGAGATCCTCGATGCCCTGTACGCGGCCAAGACTGCGCGCCCAGAGCTTGAGGTGGTGGTGCTGGTCGACTGGTTCCGCGCGCAACGCGGGCTGATCGGCGCAGGCAAACAAGCCGGCAACGCGGCCTGGTATCAGGCGCAGAATCTGGAGCACGACCAGGAGGTGCCGATCTACGGCGTGCCTGTGCAGACCCGCGAGCTGTTCGGCGTGCTGCACCTCAAAGGCAGCGTGATCGACGACTGCGTGATCTACACCGGTGCCAGCATCAACAACGTCTACCTGCACAAGCTGGGCAAATACCGCCTGGACCGCTATCAACTGCTGGAAAACAAGGCGCTGGCCGATGCATTCCTCCGGCTGGTGCATCAGGAGATTCTGCCTTCCGAGGCCGTGCATCGCCTGGACCTGCCCTCGCCCCCTTCGTCACGCAGCCTTCGCGGCGAGATCCGGCAGTTCCGTCAACGGCTCAAGCGCGCCAGCTACGACGTCAGCGAAGGCATTCGCGAAAACGGCGAATTGCGCCTCATCCCCCTGCTGGGCATCGGCAACAAGAACGCGCTGAGCAAGGTGATCTGCGAACTGATCGCCCAGACGCGCCACCATCTGACGCTGTGCACCCCATATTTCAATATGCCGCTGGCGGTCAAACGAGAAATCAACCGGGCGCTCAAGCGCGGGGTGACCATCGACATCATCATCGGTGACAAGACCGCAAACGATTTCTTCATCCCGCCGCAGGAACCGTTCAAGGTCATTTCCGCGCTGCCCTATCTCTACGAAATCAGCCTGCGCCGGTTCATGCAAAAGCATCAGGCCGCTGTCGAGAAACAAGCGTTGAATATCCACTTGTGGAAAGACGGCGATCACACCTTCCACCTGAAAGGATTGTGGTCCGACGAGCGTTACACCTTGCTCACCGGCAACAACCTCAATCCACGGGCCTTCCAGCTCGACCTGGAAAACGCGGTACTGATCGACGACCCCAGAAGCGAATGGCTTGCCCCCCGTGCCGAAGAAATCAGGCAACTGATGCGCAATACGCATCGCGTCGGCAAGTTCGATGAGCTCGATACCCTCAGCGAATACCCGACGGGCGTGCGCACTTTTCTGCGTCGGGTCAGCCGGGTCCGTGTCGAGCGCTTGCTGTATCGGATCCTCTGATGGGCAAGAACACAGGGGTGCGCGCCCAGCAGGCCGAAGAGACCCGCGCGCGAATTCTGCAAGCGGCGATCACTGTGTTCACCCGCGACGGTTATTCGGGTGGGCGGATCGAGAAGATTTCAGCGCAGGCCGAATCCAACGACCGGATGATCTATTACTACTTCGGCAGCAAGGAAAAGCTGTTCGTGAAGGTGCTCGAACACACTTACGAACGCTTCAACCAGGCCGAAAGCACGTTGCAGCTGGACCCTTCGACCCCGGAGCAGACCTTGCGCCAACTGGTGGCGTTCGTTTGGGATTATTACGTCACCCACCCGGAATTTGTCGCCATCCTCAGCATCGAGAACCTGCACAAGGGCAAGCACGCCCGGCAGTCCAGCGAATTGCGAAGGTTGTCCGGTGAAGCGGTGGGCGTACTGCGCCCGATCATCGAAGCGGGCCAACAGCAGGGACTGTTCCGCCAGGATGTCGACATCAAGCACGTGTACCTGATGATCGCCTCGCTGTGCTACTTCTATAACTCCAACCTGCACACCCTCACTTCATTCCTCGGCCAGGACATGGGTGCCCAGGGGCAGCGGCAGGATTGGCTGGTGTTCATTCAGGATTTGGTGGTACGTGGGGTTCGGGTGTTGCCTGAATCCACGATTTAACGCGAATCAACCTCCAAGAGCGCGCTTGCCCGGGATGCCGCTGGCACGGATCGGAGTATGTCGTTTGACACACTCCGATCGCAGGCGAGCGGGCCCCCAGAGATTTTTGTGGGGTCAATGGGTTCCGGGATTGGCCTTCAGATACGCCACTCGTTCCGGCAACCCTGTCCACTGCGGCTCATTCGGCGCGAAACGACTGCGCAGATAGGCGGCAAGATCACTGATCTGCGTGTCAGTGAGGCTGTCCTTGAAGCCGGGCATGTAGCCCAGGTCCCGCGTCGCCGGATTGGCAATGCCCTGTTGAATCACTTTGATCAGGTTGTCGGGCAAGGCACTGTGCACATTGGTGTTGGTGGCCAACGACGGGCTTACGCCGAACAATTTCGGGCCTTGACCATCGGCGTGACACCCCTGACAGGCACCTTCGAATACGCGCTGACCGTTGCTCAGCGACTGCACGGAAACACGGGGCTGCGGCTCGGGTGCGGCGGCCGATGCGGTCGCCGTTGCCGAGCCGTTCAGCGAGGCGAGGTAGACCGCCATCGCTCGCACGTCCGATTTGGGCAATTTCGACAATTCGGCCACCACCGGCCCCATCGGACCGGCCGCGGCCCCGTGGGCATCGGAGTAGCCCGTACTGAGGTAATTGAACAATTGGTCTTCGGTCCAAGGCGTCGGTGCTTTCGACAGACCGTTGAGCGCGGGCGCTTCCCAGCCGTCCACTGTCCCCCCGGCAAGAAACGACGCACCGCCTTTTTCCGCGCCCATGACATTGCGCGGCGAATGGCACGCCGCACAATGGCCCAGACCGTTGACCAGGTACTGTCCGCGATTCCATTGCTCGCTGCGCTGGGGCTGAGCCTGCACTTCGCCGCTGCGCAGGAACAGCGCGTTCCAGCCAGCCATCAGCGGGCGCAGGCTAAAGGGGAAACGCAGGTCGTTGGCCGGTTGCACCTGTTTGACTGGCGCTTGGGCCATCAGGTAGGCGTACAGCGCCTGCATGTCCGCATCGTCGATATTGCGAAACGCCGTGTAAGGGAATGCCGGGTATAAATGCTTGCCGTCACGGCTGATGCCCTCGCGCATTGCCCGCTCGAAGGCCGGATAGGACCACTTGCCGATGCCGGTCTCAGGGTCGGGCGTGATGTTACTGCTGTACAAGGTGCCAAACGGCGTCTGCATCGCCAGCCCACCGGCATTCCTGATACCGCCTGGCGCAGTGTGGCAGACCGCACAGTCGCCAGCCGCAGCAAGTAAACGGCCACGCTCGAGCGTCGCGGCCGACCAGGTGTCTGCGGCAGGTGGCGTGATGGGGGCGATTTCAGCGCGCCAAGGCAACGCCGTCGCAGCCATGCCCAGTGCCGCACCCAATGCCGCGAACAACGAACCGAACAGCCATTTCGAGCGCTTGGCCTTGGGGGATGCCGGTGGTGCGCCATTGGCCGCGTCCCCGGCACTTTTCAACGCCGCGAGGACGCGTTCAGGGGTGATGGGCAACTCGCGAAAACGGATGCCGGTGGCGTCATAAATGGCGTTGGCAATGGCCGCAGCGCTCGGCACCGATGCCGACTCCCCCGCCCCCATCGGCGGTTCGGTCTGGCGCGGCATCATCATGACGTCGACCTTCGGCACCTCCGGGAAGGTCAGAATCGGATAGCCGCCCCATTCCTTGCTGGCAATGGTGGACTCCTCGAACGTCACCCGTTCCTTGAGCACACGACTGGTGGATTGAATCACGTTGCCGTGGATCTGGTGCTGAACCCCAGCGGGGTTGACCATCATTCCGGCATCGTGACCGATCACCACCCGCGTGACCGACACATCGCCGGTGTGCCGGTCAACGGCGACGTCCGCGACCCAGGCCGCCCACGCTGCGCCGAACCCGGGAAACTTGCTGTGGATGTAGCGCGCATAGGCAAAGCCCCGTCCGCGTAGCACGCCATCCTGTTCCGGCGTCTGCATCGGCTGCGTGCGCGGCGACCACTGCGCCCGCTCGGCGGTGGCCTTGACCAGATCCGATGCCCGGTCATCGTGCAGATAACGCAGCCGGTACTCCACGGGGTCGACGCCGGCAGCGAAGGCCAACTCATCGATGTACGATTCATGGGCAAAGGTGTTGGGCAAGGCCGACACACCGCGCATCCAGGATGCCCGCACGATGGGCGCCATGTCATTGATGGTCACCCGCATGTGGTCGATGTCGTACGGCGGAATCGAGGTGCGATCCCCCATCTCGAACATCACCGGCACCGGTTCGACCCGCCCGGTCAGCAGCAATGCCAACGTGGGCGAGTTGTTCGAGGGGTAGCTGGAGGTGAAGTCGTAAGCGGCGACACCGCCGTTGCCGTCGAGGCCGCCATCGACCTCCATCAGTTGCGCCGTCCCCTTCGGTTCCCACGCATGTTCCTGTTCGCGGGTCAGTTGGACGCGCACCGGACGGCCAACAGCCTTGGACAGCAATACCGCATCGGCGCACACGTCGTCCGCGCAGTTACGGCCGTAACAGCCCGCGGCCTCCATGCGAATGATCTCGATCCGCTCTTCCGGACACTCCAGCAGCCAGGCGATATCGGCCCGCAGCATGTGGGGGTTCTGGGTGCCGGACCAGATGCGGATGCCGTCTTCACGGTAGTCCGCCAGGCCACAGGACGGTCCGATCGAGCCGTGGATCTGGTAGGGCCACAGGTAAGTGCGGGTCATCCGCTCGCTGGCTTCAGCCAGGGCCTGGTCGACATCGCCCTTGTCCAGCACCACCCGTTGCACGCGCGGGTTGTCGCGGATGGCCTGTTCGATATCCGTCATATCCGGCGCCAGATGCCGCCAGGGCTTCCAACTGACGCTCAGCGCCTCGGCGGCTTTGACGGCCTGCTCTTCACGCATCGCCACCACGCCAACGAAATCGCCGATCACCACGACCTTGACGATGCCGGGAATGTGCGCAATGGACGACTCGTCGACGCTCAGCAAGCTGGTGCCTACGAACTCGCCGGTGTCGTAACCGGCATAGGGCGGGCGAACGACCCGGCCGTGGAGCATGTCCGGCAGACGCATGTCATGAACGTAGGTCAATTCGCCGGTGGCCTTTCCGGGAATGTCCACCCGCGCCGCCACGGTGCCGACCAGCTTGTAGTCTTCGAGGCGCTTGAGCGGTGCGTCGCCTGAGATGCGCAGCTCGATGTGCTGATCGACCAGCAACTCCCCAAAGGCCACCGCCCGCCCATCGCCGCCTTTGATCACGCCTTGCTCGATCCCCAATGTTTCAGCGCCGACGCCCCAGCGCTCAGCGGCTTTGTTCAAAAGGAAGCGTCGGGCCTCGGCCGCCGCATTGCGCAACGGGATGGCGGAAATCTGCAGGGTCGCGCTAGCAATCGTCGCACCTTGGTTCGGGGCGCGTTCGGTATCGCCCAGCACCATCGTGACCTGGTCCATCCGCAGGTCCAGTTCCTCGGCGACGATTTGCGCCAGCGAGGTCCGAATGCCGGTCCCCAGGTCCACATGGCCGTTGAACGCGTAGACCGTGCTGTCGTCGTTGATGGCGATGAACAACCCCAGCTCCTTGGGCTTGACCGTAGGCGTGCCGCCCTTGGCGACCGGGCCTGATGGCGGAAGGATGTCGTCGACCACGAGCAGAACGCCGTTCTTGGCCAACAGGAAATCGCGGGTGGGCAGGGTCTGGGTCATGAGAGGCGGGTCCGTTCAGAGCGGGTGGCGGGCGGCCCGCATGACCGCACGCAGAATTTCGATGTGAGTGCCGCAACGGCACAGGTTCGCCGAGAGCTCGCTGCGGATCTCGGCTTCACTGGGGTGCGGGTTGCGGTCAAGCAAGGCCTTGGCGGTCATGATCATGCCGTTCATGCAATAGCCGCATTGCGCGGCCTGCTCGTCGATGAACGCCTGCTGCACCGGATGAGGGCAATCGCGGGAACCGATCCCCTCCAAGGTGGTGATGTCTCGTCCCTGCGCACCCGCAAGCGGGAATACACATGAGCGGGCCGCGACACCGTCGATGATCACCGTGCACGCACCGCACTCGCCCAGACCACAGCCGTATTTCGGGCCGTTGAGCTGTAGGTCGTTGCGCAGCACCAGCAGCAGCGGCGTGTCCCCCATGGCGGTGACCGAGGTGGCCTGGCCATTGACTTGGAGCGTCAGGGTCATCTCCCCCGCTGCCTGTTGATCGCTCATTGCATTTCCTCGAGTGTTACTGACGGCGCACGGCTTTTAATGAAGTATTCACTTCATGAAAAGCGAGCAGGAAATGTGCCAGTGGGGAAATTGCTGTAGGAAAAGGGAGTTCTGCAGTGAAAGGGTTTTCCGTTCGCTACGCGGCAACCCCCGAACCTATCAGTGCCCCTGCGTCTTGGGCAGGAGCGGGTCGAGGGCGTTCAGCGGTGAGCGTTCGTGCGGCGTGAGATGCCGACAGGCGCTGGAGGGAGGCGCCTACTCTTCTGGCTCGTCGATCAATTTGCGCAGCAAAAACAACACCGCTACACGCTCTGCCGGGTTGAGCCGACTGAGGGTGATTTCGCTGATCTGCGCCGCGCGCGGTACGGTTTCCTGCACCAACTGCAGGCCGCTGGCGGTGAGGCTGCAGATGACTTTGCGCCGGTCCTGAGGGTCTGGATCGAGGCTGATCAGATCACGGGCCTTGAGGCGGTCGACGATACCGCGGATGGTCGCCTGGTCGACGGCGGTGGCCTTGACCAGTTCGGTCTGGGAACTCGGACCATGGTCGCGGAGGGCACACAGCGTCACGAACTGCACGGCCGTCAGCTGCGAATCGCCGACATTCTGTTGGAAAATCGCCAGATGCCGCTGGTAAGCCTTGCGCAGTAAATGGCCCACCTGCTCAGAAAAGGTGTAGGACTTATCGGGGTTGGAAAGGTTGTCAGTGGACACGGATGACTCGTTCGGCGACCTGTAGGGAGTGGTGAGTACATTAACGGGTGCGAGCACTTAAAGGGAGTCTTACAAGCCGCCCGGATCGCGACCGCGAAAGTGCGCACACTTCCCTCGATCCAGGCTCGGCTGCACGCCGTGTTTCAGGCCTTCGAAGCCTCCGGCGCCACCACATCCCCCGCCAATACCACCGCCTGGTCATCCAGGTAGATGTCGCAATGGCGCAGCGGAATGTCCAGGTGGCATGGGGTCTTGCGGGTGCCGCCGACTTCGGTGTTCGGCCCGGTGGAGAACAGGAAGTTGCCATAGAACGCTCGCGCGTCCATGCACATGCCGTCGTTCTTGTCGTGCAGCCCCATGGCCGTCCACTGCGCACGCGGCTGCAAGCCCCAGCCGATGTGGGAAATGCCGTAGACCTCCGGGTCGTTGAAATACTTCATGTAATCGCGCAGGTATTCCGCTTCGAACCCGCCGTGAATGCGGGTGATGAAACCCTTTTCGATCTCCAGCGTGATCTGCTCGCGGGAGTAGGTCTTGAACGGCAGCACGATATCGCCCACGTCAATGACCAGCGTTCCTTCCGCCGTTTCTTCGTTGGGCCAGGAAAACAAAAAGCCGCTGGGCCAATGATCCCACCGCCCCGGCTCGTCAGCGAAACCGTATTCGGTCACCGACGGGTACTGCCCCAACTGCGCGCGGAAATCGCTGCCCGCACGGGACTTCACATGGATCGAACGCGCAGCCTTCAACACGCGCTCAGCTGCCAACACTCGCTCTTTGTCAGCCAGCGTCGGCAGCATCCGCGCCAGCACTTCAGGCGGCTCCACGGCGAGCAGAATGCGCGTGCCGGTCTTGAGAATCTGTTCCTGCTCGGGCGAGTGCAACAGCATCATGGTGTCGACGATCAAGTCGGCCGCCTCCAGCGCCCGCTGCGCAGCGAGATTCCCGGTCAGCGCAGTGTCGCCGCAGTAGGCGGTCATGTCGTTGCCCATCGCTTTGGGGTGGTTGAACGATGGCAACTCCACCGCGTACACCTTCGCGCCGAGGCGTTGAGCGGCGTCCATCGCCGCGCGCACCGTCCGCGCATCGGAATAGTGGCTCTTGAGTACCGCCACGCTCTGGGTGCTGTCGACTTTCGACAGACTCAGCACGTGCTCAAACATCTGGGTCAATTCGCAATCGCTAACCGGCATTTTCGTCTCCTCGTCATTGAGCTGCTTGCCCACTGCACCATTGCAAGGCATGGCGCTTCAGACTAGTGCATTTTTTAAAGCGTACACACTGATTAGAAGCGATAAGACATCAATTGATGCGAGGCTGCAATAGGCACGCCACTTTGTTACCTATCTACTCAGACCTCGTATTTACAGGGTTTATAAAGGTGACATGCCTGTTTGCGACGTCGTGGCGTCTTTTTTGAATTAGCTATTCACTTTTAAAAAAATCAGCGTATACACTTAAAAAACGCAATATGGCGATGACATGTTTCGTCACCCGCCATTCGATGATCACGCCATTCAAAGGAAGCGCGCCATGCCAACCACGCAAAAAATCGCCATCGTCGGAGCCGGTCTGGGAGGCGCTGCTGCCGCCACACTGTTGCAACAAGCGGGCTTTGAAGTGGACGTCTATGAGCAAGCGCCTGCGTTCTCGCGCATCGGTGCCGGGATCCACATGGGTCCGAACATCATGAAAATCTTTCGCCGGATGGGCATCGAGCAACACTTGAGCGACATGGGCTCGCATCCGGACTTCTGGTTCAGCCGAGAAGGCGCCACCGGCGACTATCTTTCACGCATCAAACTGGGCGAATTCTCCCGCAAGGAGTACGGGGCGGCCTACATCACCGTGCACCGTGGCGACTTGCACGCACTGCAGATGTCGACGCTGGCGCCAGGCAGCGTGCACTTCAGCAAATGCCTCACCAGCCTTGAAGAACGCGATCAGTCCGTACGCCTGAACTTCGCCGACGGCACCCACGCCGAGGCGGATATCGTGATCGGTGCCGATGGCATCAACTCGAAAATCCGCGAGGAATTGCTCGGTGTCGAAAAACCGCTGTACAGCGGTTGGGTCGCTCACCGTGCCCTGATCCGCAGCGATGTGCTGACCAAGTACAACCTGGACTTCGAGAACTGCGTGAAGTGGTGGAGCGAGGATCGTCACATGATGGTCTATCACACCACGGGCAAACGCGACGAGTATTACTACGTAACCGGCGTGCCGCATCCGGCGTGGGACTTCGACGGTAATTTCGTCGACAGCAGCCAGGAAGAAATGTACGAAGCCTTCGCCGGTTACCACCCCACCGTCCAGGCGCTGATCGAATCCACCGAGACGGTGACCAAGTGGCCCCTGCTCAACCGCAACCCGCTGCCGCTCTGGAGCCGCGGACGCCTGGTGCTGCTGGGCGATGCATGCCATCCGATGAAGCCTCACATGGCTCAGGGCGCAGGCATGGCCATTGAAGACGCCGCGATGTTGACCCGCTGCCTGCAGGAAACCGGGCTGACCGATTACAGCACCGCCTTCACCCTCTACGAAGCCAACCGCAAGGAACGGGCGTCCCGCGTACAGGCGGTCTCCAATGCCAACACCTGGCTGCGCACCCAGGAAGACCCCGCCTGGGTGTTCGGCTACGACCTGTACGCTCAGCCACTGAAATCGGGGGTGGCGGCATGAGTACGTTCATGGGCGGCGGCAACGTGCACGCCAACGGCATCCGCCAGCATTACCTGCGCTACGGCGGCACCCAGCACGCTGGCAAGCCGGCGCTGATCCTGATTCCCGGCATCACCAGCCCGGCAGTCACCTGGGGGTTCGTTGCCGAAACGCTGGGCGAACAGTTCGACACTTACGTGCTGGATGCCCGGGGACGCGGCCTGTCTTCCACCGGTCCGGACCTGGATTACAGCGTCGACACCTGCGCCGATGACATCAGCGCCTTCGCCGAAGCGATGGGCATCGCGAGCTATCATTTGGTCGGCCATTCGATGGGCGCACGCTTTGCGGTACGGACCTCGGTGCGCAACGCCAAAGGTCTGAAAAGCCTGGTGCTGATCGATCCACCCGTCTCCGGGCCCGGCCGTCGGGAGTACCCCTCGAAGCTACCGTGGTACGTCGATTCCATCCGACAGTCGCAGACTGGCATGAATACCGATGAGATGCGCGCGTTCTGCCCGACCTGGACCGAGGAACAATTGCAATTGCGCGCCGAGTGGCTGCACACCTGCTACGAGCCGGCCATCGTGCGCGCATTCAACGATTTCCACGACGTGGACTTCCACCGCGACCTGCCGCACCTGCCCGTGCCTGCCCTGCTGATCGTGGCCGGTCGCGGGGGCGTGATTCTGCCGGAAGACGAAGCCGAGATTCGGCAGTTGCAACCGAAGATTCTGATCGCCCGAGTGGAAAACGCCGGGCACATGATCCCGTGGGACAACCTGCCTGGCTTCTTCGCAGCGTTCGGGGATTTTCTCGGTGCACCGCTGATTTGAGGTCCTGGTCCCTCCGGGCAACGAAACCTGCTTCAGCTTCCACGCCGTATTCCCAAGGAGAACGGAATGAGTGAACAACAAACCGCCACTGCCAATTATCAGGGCGTATGGGGCAATCGCATCGGCTTCGGGAAAAAACCCGCGCTGTTGATGATCGACTTCATGCAAGGCTACACCCAACCCGATGCACCGCTTTTCGCGCCGGGGGTGGTCAGCGCCGTCGCCGAAAGCGTGGCGCTGTTGGCCAGTGCACGGGAACATGGCATTCCCGTGGTGCACACCAACATCCGCTACCACCCGACGCACTTCGCTGATGGCGGCATGTGGGTGAAGAAAGCGCCAGTGATGAAGGACATGGTCGAAGGCAATCCGTTGGCGGCGTTTTGCGAAGAGGTCCTGCCGTTGCCGGAGGAAGTGGTGATCAGCAAACAGTACGCCAGCTCGTTTTTCGGCACTTCCCTGGCATCGATGCTCCATGCCCAAGGCATCGACACCGTGGTGCTGGCTGGCTGCTCGACCAGCGGCTGCATCCGCGCGACGGCGGTGGATGCCGTTCAACACGGGTTTCGGACCATTGTAGTGCGCGAATGCGTGGGCGACCGTCACCCCGACCCGCATGAGGCGAACCTGTTCGACATCGACAGCAAATACGGGGATGTGGTGAGCAAGCAGGAAGCGATTCAGCAGTTCAGCCAATAGCGTGGAATTTCGTCAGGAGCGCGCTTGCCGGCGACAGCCGTTGGTTTGCCACCCTTGTGATGGATGCCACCCCGTCATCGCCGACATGCGCGCTCCCGCAAAAAGCAGCCCCCATTAGAACCCGGCCACAGAGCACGGGTCGCGCAACCGGATGCGCACACCACTGGACAGCGTGCACCGTCCAGTCTTCTGACACTGCCTTTGGAAGTCGCCATTCGGTGCTTGCCAAAGCACTTGATGTGCGGCTAACAAAAACCATAAAGGGCCGTATGAGAACGCAGCGAACACAGGCACTATCACCTGCCACTGCGTTCACCGGCCACAGGCACGATGCGACGATCGCGGTTCGCACCGAGCCTGTAATTGCCAGGAGATAACCCATGCCCTCTGCGAATGTAGAAACCTCCGTGGCCAGCGCCGCGGATCCGATCAAAGCGCTTTATCACAAGATCACCTGGAAGCTCATTCCCTTCCTGTGTTTCTGCTACCTGGCCGCCTACCTGGACCGCATCAACATCGGTTTCGCCAAGCTGCAGATGCTCGACCAGTTGCACTTCAGCGAAACCGCCTTCGGCCTGGGTGCCGGGCTGTTCTTCGTCGGTTACATCTTGTTCGAAGTGCCGAGCAACCTGGTGTTGGAGAGAGTGGGCGCCAAGATCTGGATCGCCCGGATCATGATCACCTGGGGCGCCTTGTCGGTGTGTACCCTGTTCGTCACCACACCGATGCAATTCTATGTGCTGCGCTTTTTCCTGGGCGCTGCGGAAGCCGGATTTCTGCCAGGCGTCTTGTTCTACCTGACCACCTGGTTTCCGACCTACCGCCGCGGCCGCATCATTGCGCTGTTCATGATCGGCTTGCCGTTGTCGAGTGTCATCGGGGGGCCGCTGTCAGGCTGGATCATGGGCCATTTCGACCAAGCGGCCGGGTTGCGCGGCTGGCAGTGGCTGTTCCTGATTGAAGGCATACCCAGCGTGCTGCTGGGCATCCTGACGTTCTGGGCTTTGCCCAACGCACCAAAAGACGCCAAGTGGCTGAGCACTCAGGAGCAAACCCTGCTGGATGGTGAGCTGCGCCTGGACGATGCGGAGGGCAAAGACAGCAAGCACACGTTCCGCGACGGCTTCTTCAACCTGAAGGTGTGGATGCTCGGCGGCATCGACTTTTCGATCCTGCTCAGCGCCTACGCCATGGGTTTCTGGATGCCCACCTTCATCAAGAACGCCGGCGTCACCGACACGTTTCACATCGGCGTGCTGACGGCCCTGCCCAGTGTCGCCGCGCTGATCGGGATGCTGATGATCGGTGCCAGCTCGGATCGCCGCCGCGAGCGTCGCTGGCACATCATCCTGCCCTTCTGGGTCGGCGCTGTGGCCATGGCGGCCAGCCCGTTCTTCACCCACAACGTGGTGGCGACCGTGGCGTTGTTCGCCATCGCCTCGGCGGCCATCATCGGCGCGGTACCGGTGTTCTTCAGCCTGCCTGCGACCTTCCTCAAGGGCCGCGCTGCAGCGACCGGTTTTGCCCTGGCATGCTCATTGGCCAACATCGCCGGTTTGGTCAGCAACTCGATGATGGGCATCGCCATCGACGTGACGGGCAGCAGCGCGGGAGCGCTGTGGTTCTTCGCCGGCTGCCTGGTGCTGAGCAGCCTGCTGGTGGTGGCGCTGCCTGCGAAGGTCGTCAACCGCTGAAAGTTGGGTGGGACGGCGTCTGGCCGAAGGTTGTCGGCCAGACGCGCCCCCACCGTTTTCAGCCCCCTTCCCTTCCCGAACCCTGGAACCGACCCATGCAGGCATTCCTCAAACGCTGCGCCCTGGCCCTCTCCCTGGGCCTGTCCGCCACCTCGTTGCAGGCGGCGGAAAAAGTTATTTTCGACACCGATTTCAACGTGCTCAACGACGATGGGCAGGCCTTCATCATGCTCGCGCAATTGCACGCGCAGAAGCGCATCGACCTGCTTGGCATGACCCTGGTCAGCGGCAACGCCTGGGTCGATCAGGAACAGGTCGATGCGCTCAAGGCCGTCGAGCGCATGGGAGTGGAGAAGGACATCGGCGTATATTCCGGCGCGGCATACCCGCTGTTGCACGACTTCGCCACCTACGAGCAGGAAAAAGCGCTGTTCGGTGCAGGATGGCCGGGGGCGTTCAAACATCCCCGCCCCACGTCGCCCGAACAGTTGGTTGCACCGCCAGACGGCTTGGCCAGTCACACCCGCTTGCGAGATGAATCGGCCACTCAATTCATCATCGACAGCGTGAAGAAGAACCCGCACCAAGTGACGATCCTCGCCGTCGGCCCGCTGACGAACCTCGCGCTGGCCATTCGCAGTGCGCCGGAAATCGTGCCGCTGATCAAGCGCATCGTGTACATGGGGGGCGCCATCGAGATTCCCGGCAACACCACGCCCGCCGCGGAGTTCAACTGGTGGTTCGACCCCGAAGCGGCGAAGATCGTCCTGCGTTCACCGATCGAGCATGTGGTATTCCCCAACGACGTGTGTGAGAAGGTCACCTTCGATGCGTCGATCTACAAACGGATCGTGGCCAAGCCCGGTGTCATTCCCGACCTGTACAAAGCCGTCCTCGGTCCGGCATTCGACAAGGACCCCCATTATCAGAGCTTCACCTGGGACAGCCTGCCTGCCCTGTACCTCGTGCATCCGGAGTTGGTCACCGCTTCCAAGGACCTGAATCTGGACATCGATACCCACTTCGGCCCGGATTACGGCCGCTCGCTGGGCTACGCGAAAGGCGCCCCGGTGGGCACCCAGAAAGCCAAGGTGGTGTATGCGGTGGATCAGAAAAAATTCTGGGACGAGTACGTCAACCTGGTCACCCTGCCGGTGCCAGTCAAGCGCTGAGGCGTGTCGGCACGGCTGGCTGGCAGTCACGCGGACTGCCAGCCAGCCCAGCAGGCTCAACCCAACAGCGCGATCAATTGCTGGCGCTGCGCATCGGTCAACAACGGCCCCTGCGCGGCGGCGGCGTTCTCCTTCATGTACTTCGGGTTTCCAGTACCAGGAATCGCACAGGTCACCGCCGGGTGAGCGAT
>NZ_QARE02000024.1 GCF_003052515.2 Pseudomonas sp. RIT409
GAACGTCGGCTTTTGCTGTTTGCAAATACCACCAGACGGCCCCGTGAATAAGCACCGACGCCGCAACCAATAGCAGAACGTACGGTGCATTCAAACCTCCGGGTCGCGAAGTGTTTTCCTTGAAAGGAATACTCGGCCAGCCACCAGAAAGTTCATGCGGGGGCGGCTCGGGTAAAGCTTTCATTTTTACCGCGTCGTTCATTAAAGCTCCCTCGGATTAAAGAAGGGCAATACGGGCTCGTTCAAACATGTGGCAATGTTCGAATGCGTGACGCCTGCGCAGAGAGAAGGCGAATAGACGTCAATAGCGGGCGACTCACTGCCAGCTAAAGGTCAACAATCTGTACCGATGAAGTGCTCAAGAAGATGGCATGGCAATGTCCTGATTCTTGTTCTGTACGTTGAGGTGAATAGGGGACCGACGGCCTTTACATCACTGATTTAGCAACCGGTATGCCAGCCGAGACCCTCTGGGGCGGGCTTTTCAGCGCTGGCAGCCTCGATGTCGCATTCTTGTAAGTTTTTAGCGATCCCATGATTCATTGGTTGTTTTCTTGCCGATAGCGATCTGTTTTTTTTGAAAAATCGGGGGCGAGCGAGCCCGACGAATTGCGCGGTGTGTCTTCGCGAAAGTTCGGCTTCAAGCGATGTTTATAACTGCACCAAACCTGTTAGTTGGGTGTCATCTTGGTGCGTGAGGTATTAACGAGGCATGCGGTTGGGCTCCTTTGTTAAATGACTAATGGGTCACACGTTGTGAGATGGAACAGTTTTCAGGGCGAACGAGAGCGTCCATCCGATCTTGATGGCTATTTAATATTTGGTTACCGCTGAATGTAAGAAAATGTCCCGAATTTATAAAAGTCTGTTATCGCCTTATTGTCAGGGTCGAGAAGCACTAAATAAAAAAGAGGGTCGTCACAAAAAAATAAATCACCCAGCGAATACCCACGCGTCTCAGACACCGTAGGTTTGCCCAGGTCGGTCAAACGAGGCCGCTAGTGGGGAGTGGCAAAGCTGGCGCAGTGCGGTGGAGCGAGGCGTGGGGCACCCGAATCAGGGGTCATGCCCAAGGGGGAGGCAGGCGCGAGGTCAAGCGGATGGAGCGAATGGGGGGAGTGACGGACTGGCACGGATCGAATTCCTTATCGAGCGGACGCGAGACTTTTGGTAGGCGTCCTGCACTGTTATTGGACAGGGTGATGTCCTTTACATGCACCGTGGTGCGTATAGCGCACCGGTGGGCAGCGTATACCCACGACGAATAGCCTGTTTGGGCCGGTTCTCGTGGTACGGGCGTTCCACTTGAAAGAAATGTGCCAAAAAGCCGCCTTTTTGTAACATTTCTTCGCCGACGGCCCTTTGACGCGAGCGGGCCCGCCTTGTCGACGCAGAAAAGGGACGGGCCTTCTAGGAAGCCCGTCCAATGGCGGTATACCGAGGCCGCTGCGTCAACCCTCGCTCAGCCGCTGCTCCAGCGCCGGGAGCAGCGCCTCACAGGGGTCAGCCACTTTGAGTTGCAGCAGGTCATCCGCCCGGGTTTTGCCCAGATTGATGGCAAGCAGAGGCTTGCCCTGCTCGGCGATGGCTCGGCACAGACGAAACGCTGAATAAGCCATCAATGAAGACCCGACCACCAGCAGGCCGTCCGCAGCTTCGATGCGCGCCACGGCACGGGCGGCCGTCGGCGGGGCGACGTTCTCGCCGAAAAACACCACGTCGGGTTTCATCCGGTCACCGTTGCAGTGAGGGCAGTGCGGGACCTGAAAGCGCTCCTCGAACGCGGCATCCAGCAGCGTATCGCCGTCGGGGGCCTGTACGGCGTCCACCTCTGCCAGATAAGGGTTCTGTTCCATGAGCGTGAGTTGGACCCGGTCGCGTTCGGTGCGCTGGCGGCAGTCCAGGCACAGCACCCAATGGAGGCTGCCGTGCAGTTCGATGACGTCCTCGCTGCCCGCCTGATCGTGCAGGGTGTCCACGTTCTGAGTGATGACCCCGCTGATCAAGCCCTGCCGCTCCAACCTCGCCAGGGCCGCGTGGGCGGCGTTGGGTCGGGCCGCCCGTACCCTTGGCCATCCCAGCATGGCCCGCGCCCAATAGCGGCGGCGCGCCTGGGGCGCGTTGAGAAATTCCTGAAACATCATCGGTTGCCGCCCACGCCGTACCCCTTCGCTGTCGCGATAGTCGGGAATACCGGACGACGTGCTGATGCCTGCACCGGTCAATACCGCGAAAGAGCGGCCGGTCATCCAGTGCAAGAGGGATTCGACGCTGGTCGGAACGGGCGAGTCGAGCATGGGCAGGTCCTCGTGAACACGGCAAGTGAGCTGATACTAAACGAGGAGGGGGAGGTTGTGCGGCGGGCTGACACTGGGTCGGTATCGAGGCAGTCCCGTGCAGCGATGAGCCGTATCGCGAAGGCGGTCAGCCAACCGCCCCCGCGTTCTCCGACGCACCGCCGTGCACAAGACTTCACGACTGCTGCGCAATCCGAGTGGACCACACAGCGGTCACAGCCTTCCCTTCGGCTAACTCAACAGCTCGGCAAACGCCTTGTCCGCTTCCAGCACCGCAGGCAGGGCGGCGAACAGGGCTTGCAGGTCAACGCCCTCGAACAGCGGGCCGTCGACCGCCTGGCGCGCCTCGGGGGTGGCGCCGCCGTGGTCTTCCAGCGCGTCGGCGACGAGAATGGCCTGCGCCACGATGCGTGCCTGGGTCGAGTCACCGGGTGCCTGCATGGGACGGGCCTGATACGCGATAGCGTGCTGGATCACGGGTGGCAGCTGCCAGCGCCTTGCCAGTTCCGCGCCCACTTCCGGGTAGCCGAAGCCCAATTGCAGGGTTTCCAGCGCCGCACGGCTGGTGGTGCCGGTCTTGCTGACCTGGTTGATACGCTCGGCCACGTGCGGTGCGCCGGTCTGGATCAGCAATTCCCCGATGTCATGCATCACGCCGCAGGTGAAGGCGATTTCGGCATCGGCCTTGGATTGCTTGGCCAGCAGGCGGGCGATTCCCGCCACCTGAAAGCTCCTCAGCCAGAACCCCTTGAGGTCGAAACTGGCACTGGCCTTGAACGCGCCGGTCACGGCTGACGCCAGCACCAAGGTGCGCAGGGTGTTGAAGCCCAGCCGCATCGCTGCGTCCTCGATGCTCGAAGACTCCCGCGCCCCTCGGAAGCGCGCCGAGTTCGCCAGGCGCAGGATCTTGGCCGCAATGACAGGATCTTTCTCGATGTTGCGTGCAACGCTTTCCAGATTCGACGACGGATTGTCGAATTGTTGAATCAGGTCCTGAGCCACTTTAGGAATGCTCGGAAGACTGCCCAAATCCGCAAACAACTGCTCGATACCCATGGCCTGGCTCCTGTTTCGTCTGACTTACAACACCATAGGCAAGATTCCCGAAACTGCACGGCCTTCGTTGTGATTTTGATACGGTCGGCACAGACCGCTCGGAGCGGCTTGGGTGACCCCTTGGAATCAAGGGGTGCGCGGATCGAAAAGGCCGGATACACGCTTGGGCAATGTCGAAGCGGTTTCAGTCATAAGTCATCCTTGATCGTCAATGTGATAAGAGTCATGGGTCGAATTTCTTCAAATAGCCATCCACCAACTCGATCAGCCGTTCGCGACCGAAGCTGGCGCAGTGGCCACCATGCACCACCCGCACCGGCAGCTCGCGCAGCCGGTGCATGGTGCGGATGTAGGCTTCGATGGACGAATGCGCGAGATTGTCCAGCAACTCGCCGTCGTATATGGCATCGCCGGAAAACAGTGTCTGGGTCTTGGCTTCCCACAAGCCAATGCTGCCGGGGGAGTGGCCCGGCAGGTGCAGCACCTCGAAATGCCGGTTGCCCAGATCAATGACATCCCCCTCGTCCAGAGTACGGGTCACGTGGGCGGCCTGGATTTTCCAATGGTCAAGATCGTAGTCGGGCGAGGGCAGGGCCGTGATGATCGGCCCCAGCTTGTGGCCGCCCAGGGTGGCGAGGCTGAAGTCATGGGGATCGAAACCGGGTTCGACGAGCGTGAAATGGCCGTCCGAGGTGCGCAGTGCCTCGGCTTCGGCGCGGTGCACCAGGCATTCGTCGAATTCATGATGGCAGCCTACGTGATCCAGGTGCACATGGCTGGCCACGGCACTGATGCGATGGCCGAAGAGGTGCCTGGCCGCTTCGCGCAGGCTGCAGATCCCCATGCCGGTGTCGACCACCAGGTCCTGATCCCGCCCGCGAATGTGCCAGATGTTGCAGCGCAACCACGGCGTGACGTGGGGCTCGGTGATCAGTGTGATGGCGTCATCGATGGTACTGAATGCGTACCACTGGTCTGCGACTTTCTTGAGCATTGTCGACGCCTCGCTCGGCGGGCCAGAAGGGAAGGCTGCCAGACTCGCAGGTTGTCGGCGCTTTTTGAAGAGGCGGGCGGGCCGCTCTTTTTCGTGTCTTGCGTGCTCGGGGCAGTTTGTCGAGCAAAAAATCAGTAATATGGCGCAACATCGGTGAAGGTCATGCCTGCGCCGTGCCTTCACGACCATATTGATGAAACGCCAGCCCCGGCACGACGGGCGCGCTGGCCAGGAAATAGAGGGTGTCATGGGTAACGAGAGCATTAATTGGGACAAGCTGGGTTTCGACTACATCAAGACCGACAAGCGCTACCTGGCTCACTGGCGCGATGGTGAGTGGGACGAGGGCACCCTGACCGAAGACAACGTGCTGCACATCAGCGAGGGCTCGACCGCGCTGCACTACGGCCAGCAATGCTTCGAAGGCCTGAAGGCCTACCGCGCCAAAGATGGCTCGATCAACCTGTTTCGCCCTGACCAGAACGCCGCGCGGATGCAGCGCAGTTGCTCGCGTCTGCTGATGCCCCATGTGCCGACCGAGCAGTTCATCCAGGCCTGCAAGGACGTCGTGCGTGCCAATGAGCGTTTCATCCCGCCCTACGGCACCGGGGGCGCGCTCTACCTGAGGCCGTTCGTGATCGGCGTCGGCGACAACATCGGCGTGCGCGCCGCGCCGGAATTCATCTTTTCGGTGTTCTGCATCCCGGTCGGCCCGTATTTCAAGGGCGGCATGAAGCCCCACAACTTCGTAATCTCCAGCTACGACCGCGCAGCCCCCCAGGGTACCGGCGCGGCGAAGGTGGGCGGCAACTACGCGGCGAGCATGATGCCGGGCAGCGAAGCCAAGAAACACGGCTTCGCCGACGCCATTTACCTGGACCCATTGACCCACTCGAAAATCGAGGAAGTCGGCTCGGCGAACTTCTTCGGCATCACCCATGACGATCAATTCATCACGCCGCGTTCGCCTTCGGTACTGCCGGGCATCACCCGCCTGTCCCTGATCGAACTGGCTGAAAGCCGTCTGGGCCTGAAAGTCGTCGAGGGCGAAGTGTTCATCGACAAGCTGGACCAGTTCAAGGAAGCGGGCGCTTGTGGAACCGCCGCGGTGATCACCCCGATCGGTGGCATCAGCTACAAGGACACGCTGCACGTCTTCCACAGCGAAACGGAAGTGGGGCCGGTCACCCAGCGCCTGTACCAGGAACTGACGGGCATTCAGTTCGGTGATATCGAAGGCCCGGCAGGCTGGGTCGTCAAAGTCTGAGGCTGACGCAGACGCCGCTTCATCCAAAACCACCGCCCGCAGGCGGTGGTTTCATTTCAGGGGCTCAACGAATGCCCCACCGTCGGTCCAACGACCATTTTCCCCCGCCCTTGGCGATGATGAGCAACAACAGACCTGCCCACGTCAGGTGCGTCGCCCAGGCATCGGGGTAGACGAACACCTCGATGACCAGGGTCATGCCCAGCAGCGCGAACGCGGATAGGCGTGAGAACAACCCCAGAATCAACAGCGTGGGGAACAGGTGTTCGGCATAGGCCGCCAAATGTGCAGCCACCTCGGGCGGAATCAACGGCAACTTGTACTCGGTGCGAAACAGCTCATAGGTGCTGTCGGTCAGGGTGAGGAACCCTTCGACCTTGGTTCTGCCCGACATCAGAAACACGCCGGCGATGCCGAGCCGTGCAAGCAGCGAGAGCAGGTTGTCGTCGATCAGGCGGTACAGGGTGTCGGTGAACCGGTGCCAGTTCTCCGAACGCGATGGCGTTGGATGTTCAGTGCGCAGCGTGTCCATGAGCAGCTCCATGAGCGGGGTGAAGAACGGCCTCGGCAAAGACGTCCGCGCGGGCGAGTTGCGTCAGCAGGTTGAGTACGTCCAATGAAGGTTGAATGTCACTGCCGCATCGAGCGGCATGGGCGAGCGATTGGCCCGCCGCGCAAGCGTCCAGGAAGGCACAGCCGCCCGCGTCCAGCGGGTGCCACCCGACGACCCCGGCGCTGCGCACCAGCAGCGCGCCTTCGCCCTGCCAGGGCAACGACTGCGGCATGGCCGACCCCTCGCGATTGAGGCGCCAGATGCTGAACACCGGTTGGTCGGCATACCAGCCCCAGCGTGCGGCGACGCGGGGCTTGAGGTGCAGGTCTGCCAATCGGTCGGGGGGCAGGCGGGCAATGCGTTCGAGGTCCAGGCCAGGTTCATCGACGGCGGTGTGGCATTGGGTCCACAGCCAGTCCAGCCGCGCGACATTGCCCAGATATGGCAGGGCCCGAGCGTGTTCGAAGCGGTCCAGAAAATCGGCAAAGCCCTCGCCATGAAAAATCAGCCGCGCGTCACGGGGTGGGCTCTGCTGCGCGTACAGCGTCGCGGCGGCGACCATCCACTCGCGGCCCACCAGTCGCTCGACGGTGGGGAAATTGGCAAGCAACGCGTCGACGGCACCTTTGATCACGGTGTTGCGATACACCGTGAAACCGGGTTGCCGCGTCAGGTCGGACATGCCCGTCGCCTCGGGCCGGTACAACGCCTCGACGAACAGGTCCTGAAAGTCGCGCAAGCTCATGACAGCACCTCCAGCAGTGCCTGGGCCCGGTCTCGTTCTTGGAGCAGCTCGGCGAACGGTGGGATTCGGTCGTCTCGCTCGATCAGCGTCGGCCGTGGCCCGATCCGCTGGATCAGGTGCTCGTAAAGCGACCAGACCGCTTCGGCGACCGGCGCGTCGTGGGAGTCGATCAGCAGGTTTGCGCCTCCCGGGTCCAGGCTGTGCCCGGCCAGGTGAATCTCCATGATCGCGGTGTCGGGAAAGGCCTCCAGGTAGGCAGCGGCGTCGTAACCCATGTTGTGGGCACTGAGGAACACGTTGTTGATGTCCAGCAACACGCCACAGCCGGTGCGTTGGCATAGCGCGCTGAGAAACTCGACCTCACCGAAGGTGTGGCCTTCCAGAGCGAGGTAGTGGCTGGGATTTTCGATCGCGATGCGTCGACCCAGGCTGTCCTGCGTGCGTTGAATGTTGTCGGCGATACGCTGCAGCGCTTCCTCGGTGCGTGGAAACGGCAGCAGATCGGGGTGATATCGACCTCGCCAGGCGGACCAGGCGAGGTGCTCGGAAACAAGGACCGGTTTGACCCGGTCGATAAGCGCCTTCAGCCGTTTCAGGTGCTCGGCGTCAGGCGCGGTATCCGCCGCTAGCGAGAGTGACACACCGTGCAGTGACAGCGGGTGACGTTCGCCAATCAGCTCCAGCCACGCCAGGCGTGGGCCGCCGTCGATCATGTAGTTTTCCGGATGGACCTCGAACCACAGGCCCCGCGCATTGCAGTCATGAGCCTGCTGGTAATGATCGGCCTTCAGACCCAGGCCGGCACCCGGTGAGAGAGAGGTGTGCATGATCGACGTCAGCCCTTCGATGGTGTGTGAATCGGCGCTTGTGCAGTACCGGTTACATCGGGGTCAGCGAGCCCATGCCATGGGGCGTCTTGATCGAGGTGCAGGTACCCGCCGGCACGTTTTTCCAGGCATTGGTCTGGTAGTCGGTTTTCGAGGTGCCCGCGCAGGTGGTACCGGCTCCGGCCTTGCAATCGTTCTTGCCGGCCATGGCCACGCCGTAGCATTTTTCCATGGCCGGTGCCGAGCCGCTTTCGGCCGCGTTCACGCCGGTTGCGATGGAGGCGAAAGCCAGAGCGACGGCAGCGAGTTTGAGGTTGTTCATGGTGGATCTCCCAATGCTTGAGTGAGGATGAATGCGTCACGAGCGCTGATGCACATCGTGCGACAGGTCCGAACGTGAGTTCGACGCAGACCTTGGCGCGAGCTTGATTCGGCGCCCTGATGTTGCTGCGTGAGCCCACTGGCTTGTGCCCCTGCACGACAATTTGACGAGGCCGTGCATCGGTTGCGAAGGGGAGTTCGCTCAAGGGCGTCGTTCGGTTACATCCGCCTGCACATTTTTTTATTCTGTCGGACGGTCAGGCCTGAACGCCGTATTCCTTCAACAGCATTTCCATCCAGTCCATGAACACCCGGCAGCGCTGGGGGACATGACGCCGGTGGGCGTACAGCAATGAAACCGGCATTGGCGCGGGTCGGAAATCGGTCAGGATTTCCACCAGTTCGCCTCGCTGCAACTGATACGCATGGGAGAGCTGCGGCACCTGAACGATGCCCAGCCCGCCGAGGCAGGCCGCTTCGTAGGCTTCGATGTAGTTGACTGTCACGCTGCAGGGCATGGTGACGAAATGGTCCTTGCCGTCGCGGTGGTATTCGAACTGCGCGGTGCTGGCCCCGAAGGTCGACACGTAGTTGATGAGGCGATGCCGTTGCAGTTCCTCCAGGGTGTGAGGCACGCCAAAGCGCTGGGCGTAGCTGGCGCTTACGCAGTTGATGATGCGAAATTGCCCGATATTGCGCGCCACCAGCGAGGTGTCGGGCAGTTCCCCGACCCGAACGACGCAATCGAAGCCTTCGCGTACCAGATCGACACGCCGATCCGTGCTGCTGATTTCCACCTCGATCAAGGGGTGCCGGTCGAGGAATTCGCTCAGCCGAGGCATGACCAGTCGCCGAGCGACCGCCGTCGGCATGTCCACTCGCAAACGGCCGGTGAGGGCAGCACTGTCCTGGCGAAACAGGCTTTCCAGCTCATCCATCTGCGCCAGCAGATCCTTGCTGCGTTCGTACAGCGCTTGCCCGTCCGGGGTGGTTTGGACCTTGCGCGTGGTGCGCAGCAGCAATCGGGTGCCCAGCAGTTGTTCCAGCGCGCGGACCTGCTCTGACACGCTGGAGCGCGGCAGCCCCAGCGCATCGCTGGCCAGGGTGAAACTGGAGAGTTCGGCGACCCGCACGAAGGTTTTCAGTAGATCGAGCTTGTTCATGCAACGCCTCGATTGTTCGTTGGTTCCGATCAGTGCTGTCGGATCAGACCCGTTTATTCAGTCCCGGTCCGAACAATACAGTGGGCATCACTGACTGCAAACACTCCATCGAGGTGAACCATGAGCAACAAGATCGCAATCATCACCGGCGCCAGTCGCGGCTTGGGCAAGAGCACTGCGCTGCACCTGGCCCGCCAAGGCGTCCACATCATCGGCACCTATCACAGCCGCGAAGACGAGGCGCTCCAGGTTGCTGCACAAGTCGAGGCGCTGGGCGTCAAGGCGAAGATGCTGCAGCTCGATGTCGGCGACAGCAGCCGTTTCGATGCCTTCGCAAGTGAGGTCGCTGACGCGCTGGGCACGTATTTCAATGCCGAGCGCTTCGATTTTCTGGTGAACAATGCGGGCATTGGCCTCTACGCCAGTTGTGCGGAGACCACCGAGGCGCAATTCGATCAACTGATGAAGGTGCACTTCAAAGGCCCGTTCTTCCTGACCCAGAAACTGCTGCCGCTGATCGCGGACGGCGGACGGATCGTTAACCTGTCGTCAGGGCTGGCGCGCTTTTCGCCGGTGGGCTACGCCGCCTATGCGTCGATGAAAGGCGCCATCGAGGTCTGGACCCGCTACCTGGCGCAAGAGCTGGGCCCCCGCGGTATCACGGTCAACAGCTTGGCGCCCGGCGCGATCGAGACCGATTTCGGCGGCGGCACGGTGCGTGACAATGCGGACGTCAACGCCTGGGTGGCGGCGAACACGGCCATGGGGCGTGCCGGGCTGCCGGATGACATCGGTGCGGCCATCTCGATGTTGCTGGGCGAGGGCGGCCGCTGGATCACGGCACAACGGATCGAAGCGTCCGGCGGTATGTACGTCTGAGGCGCCGGGTTGCGCCCGCCGTGATCCGGTTCATCCCCTGATGTAATAGATGCACAGCGACAGGGTGACCAGCGACCCCAGGGTAGACACCAGTATCGTGCTGGACACGACCGAAGCTTCGCGCTTGTAGTACTCGGCCAGCATGAACGGGCCGGTGCCCGTGGGCAGGGCGCTGAGCAGCAGGGCGCTGTTGGCCCAAAGCGGCGGCAGGTGGAAGACCTTGAACGCCAGGAACCACGTCAACAGCGGATGAACGATCAGCTTGAGCAGCACCAGCAGGCTCGTGCCGTGGCGCGGGCCTTGCTGTTCGTGCGCCAGGAACAATCCGAGGGACACCAGCGCGCAAGGCGTCGTCGCCGCGCCCAGCAGGCCGAGAAAGGTGTTCAGCGCGCCGGGCAGCGGGACCCCGGTCCACGCCCAGCAGGCGCCCAGGATCGGCGACACCACCAGGGGGTTTTTCGCCAGCGCGGCCAGCACCTTGAGCACGATACGGTGAACACGGGCCTCGCTCTGCAACCCGATCTCGACGCAGATCAGCGCGCAGCCGAACAACACGCACACCACGATCAAGGAGGCGATGAGCGCCGGCTCGAGACCGTTCTGACCGAGCACCATCACGCAGAGCGGAATGCCGATGTACCCCGTGTTGGCGTAGGAAGCACTCAAGGCATCGAGGCTGGCGTCGGCAAAATGCCCGGCTTTCTTGCGTCTGATCAAAAGGGCGATGACGAACAGCATCATGGTCGACAGGCTGAACACCGCAACGAACCCAGGGTGCCAGATCTGCTCCCACGTGGCCGTCGCTGTCGCGGTGAACAGCAGCGCCGGCAAGCATAACCACACCACCATGCGGTTGATCTCTGAAGCGGCGGTGGGGCCGAGACGACCCGTGCGACGGCACAGGTAACCGACCAGGATCAGGGCGAAGATGGGCAACAGCACGTTCAAAACGGAAGACATCGAATCTCGGCTCGGGCGTTTTCGAGAGAGCCTGTGTGAAGCGGTTCCCAGGCCGACTTCAAAAGGCGCGCGTAGATGCAGGCGGCCAAGAGTAAAGTCGGAAATCGTCAGCGTCCAACCTTTCCAGCCCGCGATACGCGAGCGCAATGGCGAGCCGGAGGGTTGGATGCATGATGTGCCGAGGGTCTGACGCGGTATGTCGCCCTCGGCGTGTGCTGCAGTCCGGATCTCAGTGCTGCAACGCTTCGGCTACGCTCGCGGACAGGGGCGTGGTGGCTCGGCCGATCAGCCTGCTCAGTTGGCGTCCCTCATCGAACAAGGCGCCCTGCGCGGTTGCCGTATCGGAGTTGGCGAGCAACTGTGCGAAACCCTCGGGTAAGCCAGCATTGAGCAGTGCCGCTTTGTACTCCGCTTCGGGCAGGTCGGTATAGACCACCGGTTTGCCCGCCTGACGCGCCACTTCAGCGGCGAACTCGCGCAGGGTAAAGGCCGTGTCGCCGGCCAGTTCGTAGGTCTTGCCCGCTTGGGGTTCGCTCGCTGTCAGCACCGCCACCGCTGCGGCGGCGTAGTCAGCTCGCGCCGCCGAGCTGATACGACCTTCACCGGCGCTGCCCAGGTGCACACCATGGGCGAGATCTCCCGGAATGCGCATCGTGTAGTTCTCGTGATACCAGCCGTTGCGCAGCAATACGGTCGGCACGCCGGACTCGGCCAGGGCAATTTCCGTCTCATGGTGTTCGGCGGCAAGGGCCAGCGGCGAAGTATCGGCCCGTAGCACGCTGGTGTAGGCCAACAGCTTCACGTCGGCGCGTTTGGCGGCTTCGATGACGGCCTTGTGTTGCGCGAGGCGCTGGCCCACTTCGCTGGATGAAATCAGCAGCACTTTTTCGGCGCCGACGAAGGCGCTGTCCAGCGTGTCTGGCTGGTTGTAGTCGGCCTTGCGCACCTCGATGCCCAGCGCGGCGAGGTCGGTGGCCTTTTCAGGGCTGCGCACCGCCGCGACGATGTGCGAGGCGGCCACTGTTTTCAGCAGCTGTTGGATAACCAGACGGCCCAGTTGGCCGGACGCACCGGTAATAACGATCATGGGGATTTCCTTTCATCAGTGAGGAGGTGAATCCAGCATAAATCGCATGCTAACCTTTAGTAAGTACGTACAAAAAGGTAAGTGCAATGAATGATATTGCCAGTGTGTCGTCCGAGAGCCGTTCGCTGCTTGAGCGCATTCGAGTCGGTGAAGTGTTGGCGCGGGACTGCCCGTCGAGGGAGATCCTCAATCATGTCTGCAGCCGCTGGGGCGTGCTGGTGCTGGTGGTCTTGCTGGATGGCATGCACCGCTTCAGCGAACTGCGGCGCAAGATCGGCGGGGTCAGCGAGAAAATGCTGTCCCAGACGTTGCAGAGCCTGGAGCAAGATGGGTTCATTGACCGCAGAGCTTTACCGGTGGTCCCGCCCCACGTCGAATACACCCTCACACCCATGGGCCGGGAAGTGGCGCTGCGGATCGATGGCCTGACCACATGGATCGAGCAGAACCTGCCGCGCATCCTGGCCGCCCGCGAAAACCGCACGGCCGATACCCTGTCGGATTCGTAAGCAGGGGCTGAGCAGGGGGCCGGTTCGAGTTTGGATGGAGCTGCCTCTGCTCGGGCCTCGCTTCCGTCACGCGGTCAGCGAGCGGCCGTCAAAAAAGATTCATCTGCACATCGTTGATGCGCCGACATGCCACACGCCTCCGTTTCTCCCTCGACTTGTCTAGCCCACGGGCCCGCCAGGCCGCCATGCACTGCGCAAAGGTCGGTCAGAGTCCTTTCCCACCTTGCGTCAAACGGTCAACGAACTGTTATCGGGTGGTCACCCACGGTTCATGGAACTGCCACACATCGGCTCTAAGGTCAGTCGCATCCAACGCCGCTCAGGACGGGCCGCACGGATCTGAAGTTCAGCCCTGGCCGCGCGCCAGCCCCTGACACGAGACTGACGAGAGACCCTCCATGAACGCTGCTATCCACGTCGACCGCTTGAACAAGACATTCGCTCGCAAGACCGCTCTGGTTGACCTTGCGTTGTCTATACAACCCGGGGAAATGGTGGCACTGATCGGTGCTTCCGGGTCGGGAAAATCCACGCTGTTGCGTCACCTGGCAGGGTTGGCCTGCTGTGATCGCAGCCACGGCGGGACCGTTCGGGTGCTGGGGCGTGAAGTCCAGTCTGCCGGGCGGTTGAACGGCAAGGTCCGGCGGCTGCGCGCCGACATCGGCTATATCTTCCAGCAGTTCAATCTGGTCAACCGGCTCAGCGTGCTGGACAACGTACTGCTCGGTTGCCTGGGCCGCATGCCGCGCTGGCGTGGCAGCCTGGCGCTGTTCAACGCCGAGGAGAAGGCGCGGGCCATGGCCAACTTGCAACGGGTCGGGCTGGCGGATCTTGCCGGGCAGCGAGCGTCCACCTTGTCTGGCGGCCAGCAACAGCGGGTGGCGATTGCCCGGGCGTTGACCCAGCAAGCGGACGTGATCCTGGCGGACGAGCCCATTGCTTCGCTGGACCCCGAGTCCGCACGCAAGGTCATGGACATTCTGGCCGATATCAATCGCCGCGATGGCAAGACCGTGGTCGTGACCCTGCATCAAGTGGACTACGCCGTGCGCTATTGCCCTCGCGCCGTCGCCCTCAAGGGCGGCCGGATTCATTTCGACGGCCAGGGCGCCGACCTGAGCGCCGCATTCCTCAACGACCTTTATGGCGCCGATGCCGATGCCAGCCTGATGTTCGCCGATCAGGCCCGACACCCGGTGCCTGCGTCCCGGCTGATGCTGGCGCAGGCGTGACCCAACCCACCTTCAAGCTTGAACTCTCACCCACGTTTCAGGAGCTTTCCATGTTGAACCGTATCGGTCACGTGTTCGCCTCTGTCGCTGTCGCTGCGGCCTGTCTGACAGGCACCGCGCATGCCGACGAGACCACGCTCAATTTCGGCATCATGTCCACCGAATCCTCGCAGAACCTGAAAAGCGTCTGGCAGCCGTTTCTCGACGACATGTCGAGAAAAACCGGCCTGACCGTCAACGCCACCTTCGCCTCCGATTACGCCGGCCTGATCCAGGGCATGCGCTTCAACAAGGTGGATGTGGCCTGGCTCGGCAACAAGGCGGCCATGGAAGCAGTGGACCGTTCCGGCGGCGAAATCTTTGCGCAGACCGCTGCTGCCAATGGAGCGCCGGGTTACTGGAGCCTGATCATCGCGCGCAAGGACAGCCCCATCAATTCCATCGACGACATGTTCAAGCACGCCAAGGAACTGACCTTTGGCAACGGTGACCCGAACTCCACCTCCGGTTACCTGGTCCCGGGGTACTACGTCTTCGCCAAGAACCACGTCGATGCCGCGACCGCCTTCAAGCGCACCCTGAACTCCAGTCACGAAGTCAACGCCCTGAGCGTCGCCAAGGGGCAGCTGGATGTCGCGACCTTCAACACCGAAAGCATGGACCGGCTGGAAGTGACCCAACCTGAAAGCGCGGCAAAGCTCAAAGTGATCTGGAAGTCGCCCATCATCCCGGCCGACCCGATGGTCTGGCGCAAAGGCCTGTCCGACGCGACCAAGAACAGGATTCGTGATTTCTTCGCCCACTACGGCGACACCGAGCAGGAGCAGGCCGTGTTGAAGAACATGCAAATGGGCCGATTCCTCAAATCCTCGGATGACCAGTTGCTGACCATTCGCCAGCTCGAACTGTTCAAGCAAAAAACCGAGACCCTCGCCAATACGAACCTCAGTGCCGACGAGAAGGCCAGCCGCCTGAAGGACATCGACGCGGGCCTGACGAAACTGCAGGACCGTCTCTCCGAACTGGAAAAACAGAGCACCGCCAAGGCGGGCTGAAGGGCTGCGCGGGAGGGCTGACTTGCTCGGCAGTGGGCCAGTCGCCTCAATCATCATCATCTTCGCGCTTTCGTTCGTCGGGCGACCCGAGCTCGCTGCTGCACCGCGCCGTGCTTTGCGCAGGGCGTAGGACAGCGCCGCGAGGGGGCGTCGACGCAAGCGTCACGGGAATTCTGTCATGAGCACGCACGCTGTATACGCTGACGCCGTCGGCAAACGCACCTGGCCGCAGTACCTGGGCTGGGGTTTGTTTCTCGCGATGATGGCCTGGGCCTGGCAGGGCGCAGAAATGAACCCGCTGGCCCTGTACCGCGATGCCGGCAACATGGCCACGTTTGCCGCCGACTTCTTTCCGCCGGACTTTCACGAATGGCGCGCTTATTTCAAGGAAATGCTGGTCACTGTGCACATCGCCTTGTGGGGCACCTTTCTGGCGATCGTCTGTTCGGTGCCGCTGGGTGTGCTGTGCGCTGAAAACATCACGCCCTGGTGGGTTCATCAGCCGCTGCGCCGGGTCATGGACGCCTTTCGCTCCATCAACGAAATGGTCTTCGCCATGCTGTTCGTGGTCGCCGTGGGGTTGGGGCCCTTCGCCGGGGTCCTCGCGCTGTGGATCAGCACCACCGGCGTGCTCGCCAAGCTGTTCGCCGAAGCCGTGGAAGCGATCGACCCGGGCCCGGTCGAAGGCGTGCGTGCCACCGGTGCCAGCGCCCTGCAGGAGGTGATCTTCGGTGTGATCCCGCAGGTATTGCCGCTGTGGATTTCCTACGCCCTGTACCGCTTCGAATCCAACGTCCGTTCGGCGACCGTGGTGGGCATGGTCGGCGCGGGCGGGATCGGCGTGATCCTGTGGGAAAACATCCGCGCTTTCCAATTCACCCAGACCTGTTCCGTGTTGCTGGTGATCATCGTGGTGGTGAGCGTCATCGACATCGGTTCCCAACGCCTGCGCAAGCAGTTCATCTAACGACTCGACAGGAGAGGGTGCGAACCCTTTTTTAAACCATGCAGTTGTCTAGACAATCCGAGCCGGTCTACCGCGAACTCGCACAGACCTTGCGCAATGAGTTGAACCGTTATGTTGCTGGCGAATTCCTGCCGGCCGAAACCCGCCTTGCGACCCGTTTCGACGTCAACCGGCACACGGTGCGCCGGGCCATCGACGAACTGGTGCGAGAGGGCTGTCTGCTGCGTCGCCAAGGCAAGGGCACGCAAGTGTTGGGGCGGCCGCTGGTATACCCGGTCGCGGCCGAGTCGGCCTACAGCCAGTCGCTGTCTGCCCTGGGCCATGGTGTCGAAGCGGTCCTGCTGCAACGGCGGGCCTGCGTCGCGACGCGCGAGGAAGCCGAACACCTGGGCCTCGCCGAACACGCGCCGTTGATCGAGTTGCAGACCTTGCGCCGTCTCGACGGCCAACCGGTCAGCCTGATCCGCCATCGCTTCTGCGCCAGCCGCACGGAGCTGGTCGCCGATTACACCAGCGGTTCGGTGCGCCAGTACCTGGCGTCCCGCGGTCTGCCGTTGACCCGCACCTTCAGCCTGATCGGCGCACGGCTGCCCAGCCGTGAGGAGGCCAGCGTGCTGTTGATGCCGCGTCATCTGCCAGCGTTAACCGTGTTGACGCTGTCGCGCGATGCCGACGGCACGCCGGTGGAAATCGCCCACTCCACCAGCCGTTCGGATCGCTTCCAATACCAGATCGTCACCTGACGGAGATGCACCGCCATGACCACTTCGAAGGATGCTTCGATGACTGCTTCATCCCCCCCTTCGCTAACCGCCGAACAGACTGCGCGCCAACGCTGGATCGGTGTGCTGTCCCGGACTTCACGCGCCGATCTGTTGCCGTTCGAGGCGGCGTTGCGCGATGTCGATTACCAAGTGATTCGCGCCCCCGAAATCGGCATGGCCCTCGTCCGCGGACGCATGGGCGGCACGGGCGCGGCGTTCAACCTGGGTGAAATGACGGTCACCCGCTGCGTGCTGCGTCTGGCGGACGGTCGCACCGGCTACAGCTACCTCGCCGGGCGCGACAAGACCCACGCCGAGTTGGCCGCGCTGGTCGACGCGCATCTGCAAGGCCCGCAACAAGCTCACTGGCTCGCTGAACTGATCGAACCACTGGCGCAGGCCCAGGCTGAGCGCCGCTCCCGTGAAAACGCCGAAACCGCTGCGACCAAGGTGGACTTCTTCACTCTGGTCAGAGGAGAAAACTGATGAGCACGACACTCGCAACGGCCTCGCTTTTGCAACCCGCTTTCGCCGATCCGGTGCTGGACGCCCAACGCAGCTTTCGGGCTGCGCTCAAGGCGCTGGCCGGGCCAGGGGTGGCTCAGCGCCTGGCGCCGAGCCAGCTTCCGCCACACCTCGAAGGGCTGGCATCGGCCAGCCACGCCCTGTGCCTGGCGTTACTGGACGTGGACACACCGCTGTGGCTCGCCCCGCGGTTCGACACCCAGGCGATCCGCGCCAACCTGACCTTTCACTGCGGTTGTCCGATCGTCGGCGACCGGCAGAACGCCCGCTTCGCGCTGCTCGACGACAGCCAATTGCATGACCTGAGCGGCTTCGATCTGGGCAATGACCGCTACCCGGATCAGTCCTGCACGCTGTTGGTACAACTGCCGAGCCTGCAGGGCGGTCGGCCATTGGCCTGGCAAGGGCCGGGGATCGAAACCCGGCACGCTGTCAGCCTGCCGCTGCAGGAGGCTTTTTGGGTCGAGCGCGCGGCGCGTAACGACTTTCCACGAGGCATCGACGTGTTTTTCGTCGCAGGCAGCGACCTGATCGGCCTGCCGCGCAGCACCCAGGTGCTGTCCATGGGAGGTGCCTGATGTACGTCGCCGTCAAAGGGGGTGAGCAGGCGATCGACAACGCCCACGCACTGTTGGCCAAACAACGCCGGGGCGATACCGCCGTGGCCGAGTTGGCCGTAGCGCAGATTCGCCAGCAATTGCCGCTCGCCGTCGCCCGTGTGATGACCGAGGGTTCACTGTTCGATGAAGAACTTGCCGCGCTGGCCATCAAGCAAGCGGCGGGCGATCTGGTGGAGGCGATCTTCCTGCTGCGTGCCTACCGCACTACTTTGCCGCGCTTCGGCGCGAGCCTGCCCGTCGACACCTCGGCCATGCACATCCGCCGTCGATTGTCGGCGACGTTCAAGGACGTGCCGGGCGGGCAATTGCTGGGGCCGACCTTCGATTACACCCATCGTCTGCTGGATTTCACCCTGTTGGCCGAAGGCGAATTTCCCGCGCCACCCTCCCGTGCCGACGCGCACGTCGACGACTGCCCGCGGGTCTCCGGACTGCTTGCCAAAGAGGGGTTGATCAAGGAAGAGCCGGACACCGGCGCCCCGGTTGCGGACATTACCCGTGAGCCGCTGGAGTACCCGACCAGCCGCGCCGAGCGCTTGCAGGCGCTGGCCCGAGGCGATGAGGGCTTTCTGTTGGCGCTGGGCTATTCGACCCAGCGCGGCTATGGCCGTAACCACCCGTTTGCCGGCGAAATCCGCGTCGGTCAGGTCGAGGTCTGGATCGAGCCGGAGGAACTGGGTTTTGCGATCACCCTCGGCGTCATCGACGTCACCGAGTGCGAGATGGTCAACCAGTTCGTCGGCTCGGCCACCGAACTGCCGCAGTTCACCCGCGGCTATGGCCTGACCTTCGGCCACGCCGAGCGCAAGGCGATGGCCATGGCCCTGGTGGATCGCGCGTTGAGAGCCGGTGAGTACGCCGAAGAGGTGATTTCGCCCGCGCAACAGGAAGAGTTCGTGCTGGCGCACTGCGACAACGTCGAAGCCTCGGGGTTTGTCTCGCATTTGAAACTGCCGCACTACGTCGACTTCCAGTCCGAGCTGGAACTGATTCGCAAATTGCGCACACCTGCAAAGGAGCCGGCCCAATGAATGCCGCCACGCACCCCCGTCGCCTGCCACCCACGTCACGCGACGAGGCTTACAACTTCGCTTATCTGGACGAACAGACCAAGCGCATGATCCGTCGTGGCTTGCTCAAGGCGGTGGCGATTCCCGGCTACCAAGTGCCGTTCGGTGGTCGTGAAATGCCGCTGCCCTATGGGTGGGGCACCGGGGGCATGCAACTGACGGCAGCGATTCTGGGCGCCGACGACGTGCTGAAAGTCATCGACCAGGGTGCCGATGACACCACCAATGCGGTATCGATCCGGCGCTTTTTCGCCCGGACGGCGGGCGTCGAGACCACTGAGCGCACCCCGGAGGCGACGATCATTCAGACCCGTCACCGCATCCCCGAAACCCCGCTGCACGCCGACCAGATCCTGGTCTTCCAAGTGCCGATTCCGGACCCGCTGCGCTTCATCGAACCGTCGGAAAGCGAGACCCGCACCATGCACGCGCTCAACGATTACGGGGTCATGCACGTCAAACTCTACGAAGACATCGCCACCTTCGGCCATATCGCCACGGCTTACGCCTATCCGGTGATGGTCAATGAGCGCTACGTGATGGACCCGTCGCCCATCCCCAAATTCGATAACCCCAAGCTCGACATGAGCCCGGCCTTGATGGTGTTCGGTGCCGGGCGAGAGAAACGGCTGTATGCGGTGCCGCCCTTCACCCGCGTCACCAGCCTCGATTTCGAGGATCATCCCTTCGCCGTACAGCAATGGGCGCACCGCTGCGCCATCTGCGGCAGCGAGGGGTCATTCCTCGACGAGTTGATTCTCGATGATCAAGGCACGCAGCGCTTCGTCTGCTCGGACACCGATTACTGCGCCCAACAGGTCGCCGCGGGGAGGGCAGAACCATGAGCCTGCCGCAACAGCACGTGGCACTGACGGCCGCCGAACACCAACTGCCGCTGCTCAAAGTCGCTGGCCTGAGCAAGCTGTACGGCCCCGAAAAGGGCTGTCAGGACGTGAACTTCGAACTCTACCCCGGGGAGGTGCTGGGCATTGTCGGCGAGTCCGGCTCAGGCAAGTCGACGTTGCTGTCATTACTCAGCGGCCGTTGCGCCCCGGATCGAGGGCGCATCGATTACCGCGACAGCCAGAATCGCTGGCTGGACCTGTACAGCGCCAGCGAGGCCCAGCGCCGCACCCTGTTGCGCACCGAATGGGGCTTCGTCGAACAGAACCCCCGCGACGGCCTGCGCATGGCCGTCTCCGCAGGCGCCAACATCGGTGAACGGCTGATGGCGCAGGGCGTGCGCAACTACGCCCAACTGCGCGCCGCCGGGCTGGACTGGCTGAGTCAGGTGGAGATCGACCCGGCCCGCATCGACGACTTGCCGCGCACCTTTTCCGGCGGCATGCAGCAGCGGCTGCAGATCGCCCGCAACCTGGTGTCCTCCCCGCGCCTGGTGTTCATGGACGAACCCACCGGCGGGCTCGATGTGTCGGTCCAGGCCCGCTTGCTGGATTTGCTGCGCGGTCTGGTACGCGAGCTGGACCTGGCGGTGGTCATCGTCACCCACGACTTGGCCGTGGCGCGCCTGTTGGCCGACCGGCTGATGGTGATGCGACGTTCCCGCGTGGTGGAAACGGGGTTGACCGACCAGGTGCTCGACGACCCGCAGCACCCGTATTCGCAACTGCTGGTGTCCTCGGTGTTGCAACCATGAACCGAGCCTTGGAAGGAGCTGTGATGAATCCGCTGATCGAGGTCCGTGGCCTCTCGAAAACTTTCACGCTGCACCCACAGAACGGGGTGGTGCTGAAGGTCTTGAATGACGTGAGTTTTTCCGTACAGGGCGGTGAATGCCTGGTCCTGCACGGGCATTCCGGTGCGGGCAAAAGCACCTTGCTGCGCACGGTGTACGGCAACTACCTGCCCGCGGGCGGGAGCATCCGCGTCAAGCACCAGGAGCGCTGGCTTGAGCTGGTAGGGGCCGAACCTCGTGAGGTTCTCCAGGTCCGCCAGCATACGGTGGGCTACGTCAGCCAGTTCTTGCGCGTGATCCCGCGGGTTTCCACGCTGGATGTGGTGATGGAACCTGCGCTGGCCCGCGGCTGGAAGCGCGACGTGGCGACAGCCCGCGCCGAGCATCTGCTGAGCCGTCTGAACATTGCACCGCATTTGTGGCAACTGGCGCCGAGCACCTTCTCGGGCGGTGAACAACAGCGGGTCAACATCGCCCGAGGTTTCATGGTGCCGTGGCCGATCATGCTGCTGGACGAGCCCACGGCCTCGCTGGATGAGCGCAATCGCCACGAGGTGTTGGCGCTGATCACCGAAGCCAAGCAGGCGGGCGCCGCAGTGATGGGCATCTTCCACGATCGGCTGGCCCGCGAGGTGCTGGCTGACCGAGTGCTCGACATGACCCCCCTCCAAGCCATCGACGAGTCCCCGTGTTTGACGGAGAAGCAACCATGCTGAACGAACAGATCCTGACCAACGCCCGGATCGTCACCGCCGAGCAAGCCTTTACCGGCACCGTCGTGCTGCGCGATGGCCTGATCAGCGACGTGCAGGCCGGGGTCAGCCAGGTGCCGCGAGCACTGGACCTGGACGGCGACTACCTGTTGCCCGGGCTCGTCGAGCTGCACACCGATAACCTGGAAAAACATTTGAGCCCGCGCCCGGGCGTGGATTGGCCCTCCGCATCGGCGGTCATGAGCCACGATGCGCAGATCATCGCTGCCGGCATTACCACCGTCTTCGATGCGCTGTCCATCGGTGACGTCAACCCCAAGGGCAAACGGATGCAGCAACTGCCCGGCATGGTCGAGGCGATCGCCAAAGCCAACGCCGAGGGGCTGACACGCGCCGAGCACCGCCTGCACTTGCGCTGCGAGGTCTGCCACCCGGATACCCTCAGCGTGTTCCGCGACCTGGTGGATGAGCCGCTGGTGCAACTGGTGTCAGTGATGGACCATTCGCCGGGCCAGCGCCAATTCGCCTTGGAATCGAAGTACCGTGAGTACTACATGGGCAAATACCACATGAGCAGCGAGCAAATGGACGCGTTCATCGTCGAGCAGGTGGCGAATTCCAAGGTCTACAGCGACCGCTACCGCCAAGCCATCGTCGAGTTGTGCCTGGCCCGCGGGTTGTCGGTGGCCAGCCATGACGATGCGACGGTCGAGCATGTGGAGGAGTCGGCGGGTTATGGCATGACCATCGCCGAGTTTCCCACCACCCTCGCGGCCGCCCAGGCCTGTCGCCGCCTGGGCCTGAACGTGCTGATGGGGGCACCGAACATCGTGCGCGGCGGGTCGCATTCGGGCAATATCGCAGCGGCGACCCTTGCCAACGAAGGGCTACTGGATATTCTGTCGAGCGACTATTATCCGGCCAGTCTGTTGCAGGCGGCATTCACACTCGGCGCTCAATTGGAGGGCCAGCAAAACGGACAGGCGCCGGGGGCCGGATTGGCCCAGGCGGTGAATACCGTCAGCCTGGCACCGGCGCGCTCGGCGGGGCTGGACGATCGTGGCGAAATCCGCGCCGGGCTGCGCGGCGATCTGATCCACGCCCGGGCCGTGGGCAACCTGCCGGTGATCCAGCAGGTCTGGCGAGAAGCGAAGAGGGTTTTCTGATGGCGGGCAGGTTGATCTATCTCATCGGACCATCCGGTTCGGGCAAGGACAGCCTGCTGGATGCGGCCCGTGAACCGATGGCCGCGCGCGGCTGCCGGATTGTGCGCCGAGTCATCACCCGCTCGGCGGAGGCCAAGGGCGAGGCGGCGCATGCTGTCAGCGCAGAGCGCTTCGCCGAATTGCAGGAGCAGGGGGCCTTCGCTCTGAGCTGGTACGCCAACGGGCTGCACTACGGGATTCCGAACGAGATCGATCAATGGCTTGCCGACGGCCACGATGTGCTGATCAACGGCTCACGGGGGCATCTTGCCCACGCCAGGGCGCGTTACCCTGATTTGCTGGTGGTGTTGCTCAGCGTCGATCATGCCATCTTGCGCCAGCGCTTGCTGGCACGGGGCCGGGAGTCTGCTGAGGAAATCGAGAGTCGCCTGGCCCGTAACGCACAGTTCACCGATGAGCTGCTGGCCGACGACGCGGCGCTCCTGCTGTTGGACAATTCCGGCCCACTGGAGCAGACCGTCGCCCGCCTGTTGCAAGGCATCGACCGCGAGTACACATGCGTCTGACGTTGCTCGGCACGGGGGATGCGCGGCAAGTTCCGGTCTACGGCTGTCCGTGCCCGGCGTGCGCAGCGGCCCATGCCGATCCACGCCTGCGCCGACGACCGTGCTCGGCGATGGTCGAACTGGGCGATCAGCGCTGGTTGATCGACAGCGGGCTGCCCGACCTCACGGAGCGCTTCCCACCGCGCAGCTTCAGCGGCATTTTCCAGACCCATTACCACGCCGACCACGCACAGGGGCTGTTGCACCTGCGCTGGGGGCAGGGGTGGGTCATCCCGGTGCACGGTCCGGCGGATCCCGAAGGCCTGTCGGACCTCTACAAACACCCCGGCATGCTTGATTTCAGCCAACCCTTCACAGCCTTTGAAACCCGCGTGTTTGGCGCGCTCGAAGTCACGGCGGTGCCGCTGCTGCATTCCAAGCCGACGCTGGGTTACTGGCTGCAAGGGGGCGGGCGACGCATCGCCTACCTCACCGACACCGTGGGTTTGCCGGAAGCCACCACGGCGTATTTGCAGCGCCAGGGAGTAGACGTATTGATCCTCGACTGCTCGCTGCCTCCGCAACCCCAGACGCCGCGCAACCACAACGACCTGAATCTGGCGTTGCAGATCATCGACGCGCTGAAACCGGGCAGCACCGTACTGACCCACGTCGGGCATGCGCTGGATGCCTGGTTGATCGAACACGCCGGTGAGTTGCCGGCGGATGTGGTGATGGCGTGGGATGGAATGGTCATTTGAGCGGCCTATGACGACCGGGCGCGTGGACGCTCAGGCTAGCCATGCGCGATTGGGCAGTCATGCCGTCGGCTCGGATCATCATTCCTTCCGTTTTCGGTTCGCTGGGCGCAGCGCACGGGCCGACGCTGCAAACGAGCACATATCTACAATGCTTATCCGCGAGCCGGGTCTACGCTGAATCTTCCCAGCACATTTCCCGAGGATTGCGACACATGGCTATCTTGACCCTGAAAGACGGCACCGAATTTTTCTACAAGGATTGGGGCAGCGGTCAGCCCATCGTTTTCTCCCACGGCTGGCCGCTGGACGGCGATGCCTGGGATGCGCAGATGCTGTTCCTCGGCCAGAACGGTTATCGGGTGATTGCGCATGACCGCCGCGGCCACGGACGTTCGGGCCAGACCTGGGAAGGCAACGACATGGACACCTATGCCGATGACCTGGCGCAGTTGTTCGAAGCGCTCGACCTCAAGGACGCCATCATGATTGGCCACTCGACGGGGGGCGGGGAGGTGGCGCGCTATATTGGCCGGCACGGGACTTCACGGGTGGCCAAGGCGGTGCTGATCGGCGCGGTGCCCCCGCTGATGCTCAAGACTGCGGCCAACCCTGAAGGCCTGCCGATGGAGGTCTTCGACGGCATCCGCGCCGGTTTCACGGCCGACCGCTCGCAATTCTTCAAAGACCTGGCACTCCCGTTTTTCGGCTTCAACCGTGAAGGTGCGAAGGTTTCGCAGGGCGCCATCGATTCATTCTGGGCGATTGGCATGCTCGGTGGCGTGAAGGGCGAATTCGACTGCATCAAGGCGTTTTCGGAAACCGACTTCACCAAGGACCTGAAAAAGATCGACGTGCCGACCCTGATCCTGCACGGCGACGATGATCAGATCGTGCCGTTGGTGGCCTCCGGCCAGAAAAGCCATGGGTTGGTCAAAGGCTCGACGTTGCATATCGTCAAAGGGGGATCTCACGGCATGTGCGCTGTTCAGCCCGCCGAAATCAACCAGATTCTGCTGGCCTTCATAAAAGGCTGACCCACGACCAGCGGCCGCCTGCCCGCGGGCAATTCTGCGCTGTACAACGCCAGTCCAGGCTGGCGAAACCGTTTGTCCCCGGTTGGCACGGGCTGTGCTGTCCTGAAGATCATCGGGTTGTTGAACAATCCCGCTTTCTTCAGGAATCCATGTCGTGTCGATTGCCCAACAAAGCGGCCTTTCGCTGGCCGATCAAGTGGCGCACGAGCTGCGCGAAGACATCATCCATGGCCGTCTCTTGTCGGGCATGCCGTTGGTGGAAAGTGAGCTGGTGCGTGGCTACAGCGCTTCGCGCAATACCGTGCGCGAGGCGCTGCACTTGCTGGGGCGCGAGGGCCTCACCCACTACGTCCGACACAAGGGGGTGATCGTGCGACGGCTGAGCGTGGACGATGTCCGCGACTTGTTCCGCGTCCGGCGCACACTCGAATCCAGCGCCATCCTGACGGGCGCACCGGTCGTCAGTGGCATGTCAGGGCCCATGGCCAATGCCATCGAGGCCGCGGAACTGGCCTGTGAGCGGGAAGACTGGCGCGCTTTCGGCAGCCACAGTCTGCGTTTCCATCAGCAGATCGTGGGCCTGATCGGCAGCCCGGCATTCGACGAATTCTTTACCAACATCGTGGCGCAGATGCGCTTGGTGTTCTCCACCGCCCGCGACGAAGCGAGCTACCAGGCGCCATGGTTGGCCCGCGACCGCCACCTTTTTCAATTGCTCATCGAGAACCGCCGCCGGGATGCCGACGAGGCGATGGGCAGTTACCTCAACGATTCCGAACATCAGGCACTGGATTTACTGTCCCGTGTCGCCACCCCCTGAGTCAGGAGATGCCCATGCACAAAGATTACCCCGCCGCCTATCAGGTCAGTAAAGGTGCGGCACTGCAGGTCGACACGGCGTTCTATGCGCGCATTCGCGAGGCACAAGGCAGCCGTACCCAAGTGGAAGCGTTCCAGGTCCCGATCCGCACCGGGCGGGCATGGAAGGTCAGGGCGGGCCAGGTTTTCCGGGTCACCACCCCCATCGGCCCTCAGGTGGGAGACTTCAACGTGTGGAATGCCAACGATCCTCGCGAGCGTCTGTGGGCGGCACGCACCCGTCAATTGCAGGGTGCGCATGTCACCACCTATGACCGCTTGTGGTCGAACCTGCCGTTTCTGCGCCCCTTGGTGACCATTACCGATGACAGCCTGGCGAGCTATGGCATCGACGAACACGGTGGACGTTTGCACGATCTGCTCGGCACTCGCTGCGACCCCTACGTCAACAAGATGCTCACCGGAGAGGATTTTCATCATCATTGTCATTCCAACCTGACCCGCGCCGTGCTGCCCCATGGGTTGACCGAATTCGATGTCCACGATGTGTTGAACATCTTCCAGTGCACCGGCTTGAACCATGACGACATGTATTTCATGAAGGCGTGTCCCGCGAAGCAGGGGGATTACCTGGAATTTTTTGCCGAAATCGATCTGCTGTGCGCGTTGTCGACCTGTCCGGGTGGGGATCTGTCGCTGCCCATGTGGGGGCCGGAGGCGCAGGACCCCTTGAGCGTCTGCCGACCGTTGGGCGTTGAAATCTATGACCTCGACCCGTCCTTGCTGGAGGGGTGGCAGCAGCCCCAGCGTGCCGAATACAACGGCCTGCACGGATTGAAGATCGACAAGGCGCCGTGGGAACAGTAAGGCCGCATCCCCGCTCGCCGGTCACGCGTCCCGCAACAGGTCGTGGGCGTCGAGCAAGCGCCAGGCGATTTCGGGGTTTTTCTCCATTCCTTTGCGGATGGCGGCCGGGATCGCCGCGCGGGTCTTGCGACACAGGCCGGGCAGCTCGGCGATGTCGATGACGATACCGCGCATGCTGCGCACTTCATTGAGCCCTGGCTGGACTTCGATGCGCAGCCCGAGCAATTCAAACATGCGCCGCTGCATGTGCCGCAGGTCTTCCAGGCTGGCAAGGTTTTCCAGGCGCTCCAGCAGCCGTTTTTCCTCTTGGCGGGTCAGGTCGAGGATGCGCCGATCGGCATCCAGCGTTTCCAGCAGCCGATCGCGGTCGCAGACGCAGGCGCCGGGAGGACAGGGGGAGCGGAGAGGGCGGTTGGCGATCATGGTGCGATCATAACGAGGCCGTGCTGCGATGCACAGCCACCTCTCTGCGGTCACGGTGCGGACGCGCTGGTTCAGCACGTCGGCAGCAGGTCGCACATCGGGCGTTAGATCACCGGCGAGTCTTCGCCCGGTTCAACCCCTATGGTGTGATGCCGCCGGTCCGTCGCGTTGTATAAGGTCAGGGCGTCGGCCTCGGCCTCAGTGATCGGAATCCGTCGACCGTCGATCAGTGCTTCGGACATGTGGGTGGCGTCGTTGGTGGTAATGACCACATCCGCCACCGCGCAGCGGTAAGTGGCCTGGTCGACCACGGCCCAGCAGTGCGCGTGGGTGGCATCGAATTGCAGAGGCATGAACCGGCTCCCGTTCAGGCGTGTGGAAGGTTCGACTCAGGCAAGCCATCGAGGTTTCGCCCGTCCGACGCAGGGTCAACCGCACTCTCGGCGGTGTAGACGGTCCATTTCTGCAGCATCCGGCACAAGGGCAGCGGAACATGAATGGTTGGTGGGAAGAGGTCGTCGACACGCTGCAATCGGAGTTCTCGGATATCACCGATGCGTCTCAGCTGACGAGGGTCACGGTCAGGCTGACGATCGCGGCGTTGCTGGGAGGCGTGTTGGGTTTCGAAAGAGAACACAAAGGCAAGGCGGCGGGGGTGCGGACCCACATGCTGGTGTCCATGGGAGCCGCGCTGTTCGTACTGGTGCCGCAGTTGGCGGGAGCGGACGATGCGGCTTTGAGTCGAGTGGCGCAGGGAATTGTGGCCGGGATTGGCTTTCTGGGAGCGGGCACCATTCTCAAGGGGCAAAAGCTGGACACCGCGCAGGTCAAGGGGCTGACCACCGCCGCGGGTCTATGGATGACCGCCGCCATCGGAATGGCGGCGGGGATGGGCAGGGAGTTGACTGCCGTGCTGAGCACGGTTCTGGGGCTCGGTATCCTCAGCCTGGTGCCCATGGTGACCGACCGGCTCGATCCACCCGAGACGAGAGCCCGCCATCCCGACCGCAAGACTGGCGGCGACTCTCATCAACCCTGAGTCCGGTTCAGCGGCCGGGCGCTCCCTCGCGTCCGGCCAAGGTCATAACCGCAGGCGGTTCCTGACTGGGTGGATCGCCCTGCGGCGGCTCGATCACCGGCGGCATGGTCGGTGGCGGCGGTTCCTCTGCTGGCGGGACAGGCAGTTCCGGGTCATCGATATTGGGATCGGGCGTTTCTGCGGGAACGGGAATGGTCATGGTTTCACCTTCCTTTAGCGCTGTGGGGGGCAAGCGTGTGGAGGATCTCCCACGCATTCGCAGGGTTCGACCGTTGTCCTCGGCCAATGATTCACACCGATTGCGCAGCGCTTTTCAGCGGGGCGGCTAGGCTGGCAACGGATTGATCCGGGTGCAGCGCAAGCTCTTTGAACTTTTCCCCGAACCCGGCGTTCGGAACCTATGCGGCCCCGTCAGGATGTGTTGAGTCCGGGAGCCTCCTTCTTTTGTTGACCACATACGAATCTACGGATAATCAATCAGGAGCGTCCCAGGGGCGTGAGGAGTGATGCTCGATGAATGTGACTGCTGATCAGCCATACGGCCCGGATTCCCTGGCCACTGATGTACCGCACCCAACCCGGCCCTTACCCCTGACCCAAGCCCTGCAACTGCCGCGTATCGTCATCGAAGACACGCAGCCGGTCATCGACGCTGGGCATCTGGCCGCCAAGGCGATCGCGGGTCAGCCCGTGACAGTGACCAGCAAGGTGTTCGCCGACGGTCACGACAAGCTGGCCGTGCGCATCTGTTACCGCGCCGCGGACGACCAAGAGTGGCAGACCGCGCCCATGCGCGATCTGGGCAATGACAGCTGGATCGGTGAGTTCACCCCGACAGTCGTCAGCCGCTACGTTTTCCGCCTTGAAGCGTGGATCGACCAGTTCGCCAGTTACCGTTACGAGCTGGAGAAGAAGTATTCGGCCGGCGTCGCGATCGGCCTGGAGCTGGAAGAAGGGCGCCTGCACCTGGTGCACGCAGCCGAGCGCAGCCAGCACGAGCTGCGCGGTCAGCTCGACAGCCTGCTGAAACGGCTAGCCGAGAACACCGAACATGAGGCGCAGGTGGCGCTGCTGTTGAACAGCGAAACTGCGGCGATCATGGCCCAGGCCGACAACCATGCCTTCTTGAGCCGCAGCCTGGAATTCCCGCTGGATGTGGAACGGGAGCGGGCGCAGTTCGCCAGTTGGTACGAGCTGTTTCCGCGCTCGATCACCGATGACAAGCACCGCCACGGCACCTTCAATGACGTGCACAGCCGACTGCCGATGATCCGTGACATGGGCTTCGATGTCCTGTATTTCCCGCCCATCCACCCGATTGGCCGCGCGCACCGCAAAGGCCCCAACAACTCGTTGACCGCTGGGCCGAACGACCCCGGCAGCCCATACGCCATTGGCAGCCAGGACGGTGGGCATGAGGCGATCCATCCACAGTTGGGCACGCGCGAAGATTTCCGCAACCTGGTCAAGGCGGCTGCCGAGCATGGCCTGGAGATCGCGCTGGACTTCGCCATTCAGTGTTCCCAGGATCACCTGTGGCTCAAGGAGCACCCGGGCTGGTTCTCCTGGCGCCCGGACGGCACCATCCGCTACGCGGAGAACCCGCCGAAGAAATACCAGGACATCGTCAACGTCGACTTCTACGCGCCTGATGCCATTCCCAGCCTGTGGCTGGAACTGCGGGATATCGTGGTCGGTTGGGTCGAGGAGGGCGTCAAGATTTTTCGGGTCGACAACCCGCACACCAAACCCCTGCCGTTCTGGCAATGGCTGATCGCCGATGTTCGCAGCCAGCACCCCGACGTGATGTTCCTCGCCGAGGCGTTCACTAAACCGGCAATGATGGCTCGACTCGGCAAGGTCGGTTACTCCCAGAGCTATACCTACTTCACCTGGCGTAACACCAAAGCCGAGCTCAGCGAGTACTTCACCCAGCTCAACCAGTCGCCATGGCGCGAGTGCTACCGGCCGAACTTCTTCGTCAATACCCCGGACATCAACCCTCATTTCCTCCATGACTCAGGGCGTCCGGGCTTTTTGATCCGCGCCGCGCTGGCCACCATGGGCTCCGGGCTCTGGGGCATGTATTCAGGGTTCGAACTCTGCGAGTCGGCCCCTGTGCCGGGCAAAGAGGAATATCTGGATTCCGAGAAGTACGAGATTCGCCCTCGGGATTTCACCGCGCCGGGCAACATCATTGCCGAAATCGCTCAACTCAATCGCATCCGTCGCCAGAACCCGGCTTTGCAAACCCATCTGGGGTTGCGCGTTTACAACGCGTGGAACGACAACATCCTGTACTTCGGCAAACGCAGTGCTGACGGCAGCAACTTCATTCTGGTGGCGGTCAGCCTCGACCCCCATAACGCTCAGGAAGCGCATTTCGAATTGCCGCTCTGGGAAATGGGCCTGCCCGACGATGCCGCCACCCTGGGTGAGGACTTGATGTCCGGGCATTCCTGGACCTGGTACGGCAAAGTCCAGTGGATGCGCATCGATCCGGCGTACCAGCCGTTTGGCATCTGGCGAATCAAGGCCGCCCATTAATCATTCTAAGGATGGCGTCATGGCGAAAAAGAACCGGAACGCTGCGTTTATCGACGATCCGCTTTGGTACAAAGATGCGGTGATCTACCAGGTTCACGTGAAGTCGTATTTCGACTCCAACGACGATGGCATCGGTGATTTTCCGGGGCTTATCGCCAAGCTCGACTACATTGCCGAACTGGGGGTCAATACCATTTGGCTGCTGCCGTTCTACCCATCGCCCCGGCGCGACGATGGTTACGACATTTCCGATTACCGGGGCATCCACAGCGATTACGGCAACATGGCCGATGCGAAGAAGTTCATCGCCGAAGCCCACAAGCGCGGGTTGCGGGTGATTACCGAGCTGGTCATCAATCACACCTCCGACCAGCATCCGTGGTTCCAACGGGCGCGGCATGCCAAGAAAGGCTCCAAGGCACGGGATTTTTACGTCTGGTCCGATGACGACCAAAAATACGATGGCACGCGCATCATCTTCCTCGACACCGAGAAGTCCAACTGGACCTGGGACCCGGTCGCCGGCCAGTACTTCTGGCATCGTTTCTATTCCCACCAGCCGGATTTGAACTTCGACAACCCGCAGGTCATGAAGGCGGTGCTGGAAGTGATGCGTTACTGGCTGGACATGGGGATCGACGGGTTGCGCCTGGATGCGATTCCTTACCTGATCGAACGCGACGGCACCAACAACGAGAACCTGCAGGAAACCCACGACGTCCTGAAAACCATTCGCGCTGAAATCGACGCCAATTACCCCGATCGCATGTTGCTGGCCGAGGCCAACCAATGGCCTGAGGACACTCAGCTGTACTTCGGCGATCGCAAGGGCAAGGACGGCGACGAATGCCATATGGCCTTTCACTTTCCCCTGATGCCGCGCATGTACATGGCGGTAGCTCAAGAAGACCGCTTTCCGATCACCGACATTTTGCGGCAGACGCCCGAGATTCCGGAGAACTGCCAATGGGCGATTTTCCTGCGCAACCACGACGAGCTGACCCTGGAAATGGTCACTGATCGTGAGCGCGACTACCTGTGGAACTACTACGCGTCCGATCGCCGCGCACGAATCAACCTCGGCATCCGACGCCGGCTGGCGCCGTTGCTCGAGCGCGATCGTCGACGGGTGGAGCTCCTCAACAGCATGTTGTTGTCCATGCCAGGTACGCCGACCTTGTATTACGGCGACGAAATCGGCATGGGCGACAACATTTATCTCGGGGACCGGGATGGCGTGCGCACACCCATGCAGTGGTCCATCGACCGCAATGGCGGGTTCTCGCGAGCCAATCCGGCCAGTCTGGTGCTGCCGCCGATCATGGACCCGCTCTACGGCTACCAGTCGGTCAACGTCGAGGCGCAGGAGCATGACCCGCACTCGCTGTTGAACTGGACCCGCCGCATGCTCGCGGTGCGCAAGCAGCAGAAGGCTTTCGGCCGCGGCACCTTGAAGATGCTGTCACCGAGCAACCGCCGGATTCTCGCCTACACCCGGGAATACACCGGGCCGGACGGCAAGAGCGAAATCATCCTGTGTGTCGCCAACGTCTCCTCGGCTGCCCAGGCGGCCGAACTCGAACTGTCGCAGTACGCTGGCACGGTGCCGGTGGAAATGCTCGGCGGCAGCGCTTTCCCACCTATTGGCCAGCTCAATTACCTGCTCACGTTGCCACCTTATGGCTTCTACTGGTTCCTGCTGGCCGCGGAGAATCAAATGCCCAGTTGGCACGTTGAACCGGCCGAAAGCATGCCGGACTTTCCAACGCTCGTGCTCAAACAGCGGATGGAAGAACTGCTCGACGAACCTCTTCGCCAGAGCATGGAGCAGACGTCCTTGTCGGTTTACTTGCCCAAGCGACGCTGGTTCGCAGGCAAGGGAACGGCCATCGACCGGGTGCACATCGATTATGGCGTGCGCTTCGGCACCCGTGAGCGCCCGGTGCTGCTCAGCGAGATCGAGGTCACGTCGGCCGGGGAGGTTGCCCGCTATCAAATGCCTTTCGGGTTCCTCGCCGAAGACGACTTCAGCAAAGCCTTGCCGCAACAACTGGCACTGGCCCGGGTCCGCCGCGGCCGCCAGGTCGGTCTGATTACCGATGCCTTTACCCTTGAGCCGTTCATTCGCGAGGTCATCAAGGGTATGCAGAACGACCTGACCCTGGCCACGGGATCGGGCGAGTTGCGTTTCCAGAAAACCTCGAAGCTGCTGCCGCTGGGGTTGAACGACGAGTCGGAAGTGCGGTACCTCTCCGCCGAACAGTCCAACAGTTCGGTGGTGGTAGGAGGGGCGCTGGTCTTGAAGATGATCCGCCGCGTGGCCGCCGGTACGCACCCCGAACTGGAAATGGGCGCCTATCTGACCGAAGCCGGTTATGGCCATATTTCCCCGCTACTGGGCGCTGTCGTGCGGGTCGATGGCGAGGGTCAAAGCAACCTGCTGATGATCGCTCAGGGTTATTTGAGCAACCAGGGCGATGCCTGGGAATGGACGCAGAACAATCTGGAACGCGCCGTTCGCGATGAGATGGCGCATGGTCATTCCAACCTTGAACAGCACGCCAATGCCTTGCTGGAACTGAAAGACTTCGCCAGTTTGCTGGGGCAGCGCCTCGGCGAGATGCACGTGGTGCTCAGTGCGCCGACGGACGATCCGGATTTCAAGCCGGAGGTCACCAGCGCCAAAGACAGCCAGGCCTCCGCCAACAGTGTCTCGGCTCAGGTGGAACGGGCGCTGAATTTGCTGGAGCAGCATCGCGAAACGCTGGAACCCGGCGATCAGCAGTTGGTCAGTGAACTGCTGGGCAAGCGTCAGGCGTTGCTGGCTCACGTGAAGACCCTGGCCAAACAATCGGTGGGCGGCCTGCGGATGCGCGTGCACGGTGACCTGCACCTGGGCCAGATGTTGGTGGTCAAGGGGGATGCCTACCTGATCGATTTCGAAGGCGAGCCGGCCCGTCCATTGCAAGAAAGACGCGCCAAGTACAGCCCCTTCAAGGACGTCAGCGGCGTGTTGCGGTCATTCGACTACGCTGCGGCGATGGCGATGCGAAATGCCCACGCCACCGACACCTCGGAGCAGGCGTCCGCCGCGCGTCGGCATGTGGCTGAAACGTATTTGTTACAAGCGCGGGAAGCGTTTTTGGCGGCCTACAAACAAGCTACCGTTGACGTTGCCCACGCGTTTAAGGATGCCAAGGGGGAAGCCGCCGCGCTGGCGCTGTTCACCTTGGAAAAAGCCGCTTATGAAGTGGCCTACGAGGCTGAGAATCGCCCGACTTGGTTGTCGGTTCCGCTTCAAGGCCTGCGCGGGCTGTTGAACCTGTCTGATGGAGAATGAACATGAGTGCGTCTGACCAATTCGGCACGGGCAACCACAAGCTGTTGCCTACCGCCGGCGATATGGACGCGTTGATCCGCGCCGAACACCGCGACCCGTTCTCCATGCTGGGGCCTCACAGCGATGGCAAGGATGGCCAGGTGATTCGCGCCTACCTGCCCAATGCATTGGCGGTTCGTGTGCTGTCGCGGGACGGTGAGCGCGATCTGGGTGAGTTGAAGATGAGCGACAAGCCCGGTTTTTTCGCCGGGCACTTTGCGGTGCGTGAACCGTACCTGCTGAAAATCAACTGGGCCACGGGCGAGCAGATCACCGAAGATCCCTACAGCTTCGGTCAGTTGCTGGGCGAAATGGATTTGTACCTGTTTGCCGAGGGCAACCACCGCGACTTGAGCAGCGCCCTGGGCGCCCAAGTGAAGACGGTCGACGGGGTGGATGGGGTGCGCTTCGCGGTGTGGGCGCCGAATGCGCGACGGGTCTCGGTGGTCGGGGATTTCAACAGTTGGGATGGCCGCCGCCATCCGATGCGGTTGCGCCATCCTGCCGGCGTGTGGGAGATCTTCATTCCGCGCATCGGCCCAGGGGAAACCTACAAATACGAAATCCTCGGGCAGCACGGCGTTCTGCCGCTGAAAGCCGATCCCATGGCCCTCGCCACGGCATTGCCGCCGGACACGGCCTCCAAGGTCGCAGCGCCGCTGAGCTTTGCCTGGCAAGACCATGACTGGATGCAGGGCCGGGGCGACAAGCAGGATATCCATAAGCCGCTCTCGATCTATGAGCTGCACGCAGGCTCCTGGAAATGGCATCACGGCGGCGAAGATGAACCGGACCGTCCGTTCAACTGGACAGAACTGGCCGATGAGTTGATCCCCTATATCAAGGGCCTGGGTTTCACCCACATCGAACTGATGCCCATCATGGAACACCCCTTCGGCGGTTCATGGGGGTACCAGTTGCTTTCACAATTCGCCCCCAGCGCCCGTTATGGCACGGCCGAACAATTCGCCGGCTTCGTCGATGCCTGCCACCGTGCCGACATCGGCGTGATCCTCGATTGGGTGCCGGCGCATTTCCCTACCGATGCCCATGGCCTGGCGCAATTCGACGGCACTGCGTTGTATGAGTATGGCAACCCGCTCGAGGGGTTCCACCAGGACTGGGACACCTTGATCTACAACCTGGGGCGCACTGAGGTGCATGGCTTCATGATCGCGTCGGGTGTGCACTGGCTGAAGCATTTCCACATCGACGGACTGCGGGTGGATGCGGTGGCCTCGATGCTTTACCGCGACTATTCACGCAAGGCCGGTGAGTGGGTACCGAACCGTTACGGCGGTCGCGAGAACCTGGAGGCCATCGATTTCCTGCGCCACCTCAACGATGTGGTAGCGCTGGAAGCCCCCGGCGCGCTGGTCATCGCCGAGGAGTCCACTGCCTGGCCGGGGGTGACGCAGGCGACCCAACAGGGTGGTCTGGGTTTCTCCTACAAATGGAACATGGGCTGGATGCATGATTCGCTGCACTACATCCAGCAGGACCCGATCCACCGTCAGCACCACCACAGCGAACTGAGCTTCGGGTTGGTCTATGCGTGGTCGGAGCGCTTCATCTTGCCGATTTCCCATGATGAAGTGGTGCACGGCAAGCACTCGCTGATCGACAAAATGCCTGGCGACCGCTGGCAGAAATTCGCCAACCTGCGCGCCTACCTGGCCTTCATGTGGACCCACCCCGGCAAGAAGCTGCTGTTCATGGGCTGTGAGTTCGGCCAGTGGCGGGAGTGGAACCATGACACCGAACTGGATTGGCACTTCCTGCAGTACGCCGACCACAAAGGCGTGCACACGCTGGTCGGCGACCTTAACCGCTTGTACCGTTCGGAAAAGGCGCTGCACGAACAGGACTGCCAACCGCAGGGTTTTCAGTGGGTGATCGGTGATGACGCGGGGAACAGCGTCTACGCCTACCTGCGCTGGAGCAAGGAGGGCGAGCCCCTGTTGGTGGTGGCCAACCTGACGCCGGTGCCGCGTCACGGTTACCGCGTTGGTGTGCCGTTTGGCGGGCGATGGGCAGAGCTGCTCAACACCGATGCCGAGGTGTATGCCGGTTCCAACGTCGGCAATGGTGGGGCGGTTTCCACCGACGACGTGAAGAGCCATGGCCAGCCCGTGTCCTTGGCACTGGACCTGCCACCCTTGGCCGTGGTGGTGTTCAAGCCTGTCGCCGAGCAGTAAGTCCGTTCAGGTTCCGCCTGCGCGGCGGCCCGCAGGCGGTGGCGGTCTGAACTGAGGCCGCCGCCGTCGAGGGATCCTCGGCGGCGGTCGGGCCCGCCTCCAGCCGGGTTTCACCTGGCTACCCCCCGATTTCATGTACCGCTTCGAAATCTCGTCTACGCTCCAAGTGTCGGCCCACTGACGCTGACACCGTGATCGACTTTCTGCCCGGCAACGTACCGGGCTTTACACCTGATCAGGAGTGCACGATGGATCTCAACCGTCGGCAGTTCTTCAAGGTCGCCGCCGTTGGCCTTGGAGGCTCGAGCCTGGCGGCGTTGGGCATGGCCCCGACGCCTGCGTTCGCCGAGCAGATACGCCACTTCAAACTCGCTCACACCCATGAAACCCGCAACACATGCCCCTACTGCTCGGTGGGGTGCGGGTTAATCATGTACAGCCTCGGCGACGCGGCGAAAAACGTCGCACAGCACATCATCCACATCGAAGGCGACGCCGATCACCCGGTCAATCGCGGCACGTTGTGCCCCAAAGGAGCAGGGTTGCTGGACTTCATCCACAGCCCAAGCCGCCTTCAGTACCCACAGATCCGCAAGCCCGGCAGCGACGAGTGGACACGCATTTCCTGGGACGAGGCGCTGGACCGCGTGGCCGATCTGATGAAGGCCGACCGCGACGCCAACTTCGTCGAGAAGAATGACAAGGGCCAGACCGTCAACCGCTGGCTGACCACAGGCTTTCTCGCGGCATCGGCGGCCTCCAACGAGGCGGGCTACATGACCCATAAGGTGGTCCGCGCCACCGGCATGCTGGGGTTCGATAACCAAGCGCGTGTCTGACACGGCCCGACGGTGGCAAGTCTTGCCCCGACGTACGGCCGTGGTGCCATGACCAATACCTGGACCGATATCGCCAACGCGAATCTGATTCTGGTCATGGGCGGCAACGCAGCAGAAGCGCACCCCTGCGGTTTCAAATGGGTGACCGAAGCCAAGGCGCACAATCAGGCGCGATTGATCGTCGTCGATCCTCGGTTCACACGGACGGCGTCCGTGGCCGACTACTACGCGCCGATCCGCACTGGCAGCGACATCGCGTTCATGGGCGGGCTGATCAACTATCTGATCACCCAGGACAAAATCCAGCACGAATACGTGCGCAATTACTCCGACGTGTCGTTCATCGTCAATGAGGGGTTCAGCTTCGAGGACGGGATTTTCAGCGGCTACGACGCCAGCAAGCGTCTCTACACCGATAAGTCCGGTTGGGGCTACGCGTTGGGCGAGGATGGCTTTGCCAAGGTCGATCCGACCCTGCAGGACCCTCGTTGCGTCTATCAACTGATGAAGCGGCATTACAGCCGTTACACGCCCGAACTCGCCAGCCTCACCTGTGGCATGCCGCAGGCGCAGATGATGAAAATCTGGGAAGAGATCGCCACGTGCTCGGCACCGGGCAAGACCATGACCATTCTCTATGCGCTGGGCTGGACGCAGCATTCGACGGGGGCGCAGATCATCCGCAGTGCAGCGATGGTGCAGTTGTTGCTCGGCAACGTCGGCATGCCGGGCGGCGGGGTCAACGCGTTGCGCGGGCATTCCAACATTCAAGGGCTGACCGATCTGGGCCTGCTCTCGAACGCGCTGCCCGGCTACCTGACCCTCGGGATGGACGCCGAACAGGATTACAACGCCTTCATCGCCAAGCGCACGCAAAAGCCGCTGCGTCCTGGGCAACTGTCCTACTGGCAGAACTACAGCAAGTTCCATGTCAGCCTGATGAAATCCTGGTACGGGGCCAATGCGACAGCCGAGAACAATTGGGGCTATGACTGGTTGCCGAAGTTGGACATTCCTACGTACGACATCCTGAAAATGTTCGACCTGATGGGCAAGGGGCAGGTCAATGGCTACGTCTGCCAGGGTTTCAACCCGATTGCGGCGCTTCCTGACAAGAACCGGGTCATGAAGGCCTTGGCCAAGCTGAAGTGGCTGGTGGTCATGGATCCGTTGGCCACGGAAACTTCCGAGTTCTGGAAGAACGTCGGCCCTTACAACGATGTGCAGTCGCAGGACATCCAGACCGAAGTCATCCGCCTGCCCACTACCTGTTTTGCCGAGGAAGACGGTTCGCTGGTCAACAGCAGCCGTTGGCTGCAGTGGCATTTCAAGGGCGCGGAGGGGCCGGGGGAGGCGATCACCGACATTCGCATCATGAGCGAGCTGTTCCTGCGGCTGCGCAAACGCTACCAGGAGCAGGGCGGGGCCTATCCCGAGCCGCTGCTGAAACTCAGTTGGCCATACAAAGTGCCGCAGGAGCCTTCCCCGGAAGAAATCGCCAGGGAAATCAACGGCTCGGCCGTCGTGGACGTCACCGATGCCACCGGAGCGGTCGTCAAAGGCGGGGCTCAACTCGCCGGTTTCGCGCAATTGAAGGACGACGGCAGCACGGCGTCCGGTTGCTGGATTTTCTGCGGCAGTTGGACCGAAGCCGGCAATCAGATGGCCCGCCGTGACAACAGCGACCCTTATGAGATGCACCAGCATCAGGGTTGGGCGTGGGCCTGGCCGAGCAACCGACGCATTCTCTATAACCGGGCATCTGCCGATCTCAAGGGGCAGCCGTGGGATGCGAAAAAGCGCCTGATCTGGTGGAGCGGCAAGGTCTGGACGGGCACTGACGTGCCGGATTTCGCCGTGACCTCGGCACCGGAGGCCGGGATGAACCCGTTCATCATGAACCCCGAAGGGGTGGCGCGTTTCTTTGCCGTGGACAAGATGAACGAAGGGCCTTTCCCTGAGCACTACGAGCCGTTCGAAACGCCCATCGGCATCAACCCGCTGCACCCGACCAACAAGAACGCGACCAGCAATCCGGCCGGGCGCATTTTCGACTCAGTGTGGGATTCGCTCGGAGTGGCCAAGGACTTTCCGTACGCAGGCACCAGTTACCGGCTCACCGAACATTTTCATTACTGGAGCAAGCATTGTCGTCTCAACGCAATTGCCCAGCCGGAGCAGTTCGTGGAGATCGGCGAAGCCCTGGCCAAGGAAAAGGGCATCGTGGCGGGCGATCGGGTGCGGGTCAGCAGCAAGCGCGGTTTCATCGAAGCCGTGGCGGTGGTCACTAAACGTATTCGGCCATTGCAGGTGAACAACCAGGTGGTGCATCAGATCGGCATTCCGATCCACTGGGGCTTCACCGGCACCACGCGCAACGGCTACCTGGCCAATACCTTGGTGCCGTTTCTTGGCGATGGCAACTCGCAGACCCCGGAATCCAAGTCGTTCCTGGTCAACCTGGAGAAGCTCTGAATGGCCATTCAAGACATCATTGCCCGTTCAGCGACCACTACGGTGCCGTCGTCGGTCCGCCAGATGGACGAAGTCGCCAAGCTGATCGACACCACCAAATGCATCGGTTGCAAGGCCTGCCAGGTCGCTTGCTCGGAGTGGAACGAGCTGCGCGATGAGGTCGGCCACAACCACGGCACTTACGACAACCCCCAGGACCTGAGCGCAGAGACCTGGACGCTGATGCGCTTCACCGAACATGAAACCGCCGACGATACCTTGGAGTGGCTCATTCGCAAGGACGGTTGCATGCACTGCGCCGAACCCGGCTGCCTGAAGGCCTGTCCGAGCCCGGGAGCGATCATCCAGCATGCCAATGGCATCGTCGATTTCAATCAGGACCACTGCATTGGCTGCGGCTATTGCATCACCGGTTGCCCGTTCAACATTCCACGCATTTCGCAGAAGGACCACAAAGCCTACAAATGCACGCTGTGTTCGGATCGGGTCGCAGTCGGCCTGGAGCCGGCCTGCGTGAAAACCTGCCCGACCGGGGCAATCGTGTTCGGCAGCAAGGAAGACATGAAAGTCCATGCCGCCGAGCGGGTCGTGGATCTGCAGTCCCGGGGCTTCGACAACGCGGGCCTTTACGACCCGCCGGGCGTCGGAGGCACCCACGTGATGTATGTGTTGCACCACGCCGACGACCCGAATCGCTACGCCGGGCTGCCGCAGGACCCGCAGATCAGCCCGCTGGTGAGTCTTTGGAAGGGCGCGACCAAGCCCCTGGCGCTGCTGGCGATGGGGCTGGCCGTGCTGGCGGGATTCTTCCACTACGTTCGGGTCGGACCGCAGCGTGAAGAAGATGAGCAGGACCCTGGCCCCGACCCGGTCGTGCACGAAGTCGACCCGGCCGTGCATGTCTACGACCCGCAGCAGCCGAGGGACACCCACACGAACCGAGGGCATGAAGGAGAGCCGCGACCATGAGCGACCACCGTGAACCCGGTAAAACCATTCTGCGGTACAACGCCAACGAGCGGACGAACCACTGGATCGTTGCGATTCTGTTTTTCATGGCGGCCCTCTCAGGCCTGGCGTTGTTTCACCCCGCACTGTTCTGGCTCACGCATCTGTTCGGCGGCGGCCCGTGGACGCGCATTCTGCACCCGTTCATGGGGGTGGCGATGTTTCTGTTCTTCATGGGGCTGGTGGTCCGTTTCTGGCGTGCGAACCTGTTTATCGCCAATGATCGGTTGTGGCTCAAACGCATCGACCGGGTGATGAAAAATCAGGAGGCGGGCGTGCCACCCATCGGTAAATACAACCCCGGTCAGAAGTTGCTCTTCTGGACCTTGCTGCTGTGCATGCTGGGTCTGTTGGTCAGCGGCGTGATCATCTGGCGCGCCTATTTCAGCGCCTACTTCGACATTGGGGTGATTCGCCTTGGCGCGCTGGTCCACGCGCTGGCCGGGTTCGTATTGGTGACCAGCATCATCGTGCACATCTACGCCGGCATCTGGATCAAGGGGTCGGTGGGCGCGATGCTGCACGGCTGGGTCAGCCGCCGCTGGGCCAGGAAGCATCACGCACTGTGGTACCGGCAGGTGGCCGAGAAAGAATCTTCGTCGGACCGAGTGGGTAAAAAAGGATGACCTCGTCAGACCGGATTCGTGAACCCGAACAGATTCAGGCCGAGGCAGGGGGCAATGCCTTGCCGTTCTTGCACCTGCCGCCGAACGACCTGTTCGCCTTGCGTGCTCGACGGCTCGAACGATTGGCCGACGGCCATCCGCTGGGTGAATACCTGCGGCTGTTGGCAGGTGTGTGTCGAGCACAGCAGCGTCTGATCGATCAGCCACCGGCTCACTGGGCGCCTGATCCTCAGCGCCTGAGCCAGTGCATTCAGCACGGATTACCACCCTTGTCAGCTGAGACCCTGGCCCGGGAGGACGCCTGGCAAGTGTGGCTGGATGCGTTGCTGTTCGAGCTTCCGGACCCTGTCTCTGCCCCAGTGCAGCGGGCGATGACGCGGCTGCGTGAAGCCGACAGGGGGCAGCGCCGGGCATGGGCCGTTTCACTGCTCGGCGGCCAGTATTCAGGTGTCTCGGCGGCGCTGGTACCCTTTCTCGGCGCCGCGTTGCAAGCGGCGTGGAGCCATGGATTACTGACCCTGCCGAGCCATGATTTCAAGCCGGGTGACAGCCTCAGTCAGTGTCCGGCCTGCGGCTCGTCGGCCATGGCCGGGGTGATTCGCCACCGCGGCAAATACAACGGGCTGCGCTACCTGGTGTGTTCCCTGTGTGCCTGCGAATGGCATGTGGTGCGGGTCAAATGCGTGTACTGCGAACAGAGCGCGGGGCTGCGGTACGTCAGCCTGGAAGATGACCGGGCGGCGGTGACCAAGGCGCCCGTACGCGCCGAGGTCTGCCCGACGTGCAACGGCTACCTCAAACAGGTCTATCTGGAGTGCGAGCCGGACGCCGAAGCGCTGTCCGCGGACCTGGCCACCCTGATGCTGGACATGCGCCTGGATGAGGAGGGCGTTCATCGTCGCGCACCGAATTTACTTTTCGCACCGGGCGGCGATTGAGGATCGGCGACTACACTCCTTGGATGATCGCCTTTTGATTCCGGCCTGGCTGTTGAGGCCGGTGTCGAAAGCCAAGTCAGCCCCTGGTGGAGTGAGTGAATGGCGCAACCCGTGAATGCCGAAGCCCCTCGATTACCCTCCGTCGACAGCCTGTTGCGTCATCCTGCCTGCCAGCCTCTGCTTGAACGCTATGGCCGCGACGCGGTGCTGACAGCCTTGCGTCAGTTGTTGGACGATCTGCGTGAGCCCGTTCGTACGGGGCAGCTCGGCGCTGCCCAAACCGCTAGCGAGGTCATCGTGGGCAGGCTGGACGAACGCCTGACCTTGCACCATCAGAGTCGGGTGCGCCGGGTGTTCAACCTGACCGGCACAGTGCTGCACACCAATCTCGGCCGAGCGCTGCTGCCGGAAGAAGCGATCGAAGCCATTCAGTGCGCTGCCCGTTACCCCCTCAACCTCGAGTTTGACCTGAACACCGGTAGACGCGGTGATCGCGATGACCTCATAGAAGACCTGATCGGCGAGTTGACGGGTGCCGAGGCGGTCACGGTCGTCAATAACAACGCCGCCGCCGTGCTGTTGGCCCTCAACAGCCTGGGCGCGAGAAAAGAGGGCATCATCTCGCGCGGCGAATTGATCGAGATCGGGGGAGCGTTTCGCATTCCTGACATCATGGCCCGGGCCGGCGTCAAATTACGCGAAGTCGGCACCACCAACCGCACGCACCCCCAGGACTACGCCGAGGCGATCAATCCTCGCAGCGGATTGCTGATGCGGGTCCACACCAGCAATTACAGGGTGCAAGGGTTCACCGCTTCGGTGTCGACGCCGGAACTGGCGCAGATTGCGCAAGCGCATGGGCTGCCGCTGCTGGAAGACCTGGGCAGCGGCAGCCTGGTGGATCTCAGGCGCTGGGGCCTGCCTGCCGAACCCACGGTGCGCCAGGCGCTGGCCGAAGGCGCGGATCTGGTCACCTTCAGCGGCGACAAGCTGCTGGGAGGGCCCCAGGCCGGTTTGATCGTGGGTCGCAAGGCGCTGATCGCGAAGATCAAGAAGAACCCGCTCAAGCGTGCACTGCGGGTCGATAAACTGACCCTCGCAGCGCTGGAAGCGGTGCTCAGGCTGTACCTCGATCCCGATCGCCTGGCCGAGCGCTTGCCCAGCCTGCGAGCGTTGACCCGGTCCCGGGACGACATCCAGGCCCAGGCCCTGCGCCTGCAACCGGCGCTCGTCCGTGCGGTGGGGGCGGGTTGGGACGTAACCGCAGTGCCGACGCTGGGCATGATCGGCAGCGGCAGTCAGCCGGTGGCGCGGCTTCCCAGCGCCTCGCTGTGTTTACGACCGATCGTCTCGAAGAAGTGGCTAGGACGTCATTTGCACGGCCTGGAAGCCCAGTTGCGGGCGCTGCCGATTCCGGTGTTGGGCCGCATCGATGATGACGCGCTGTGGCTGGACCTGCGCCAATTGGATGACGAAGCGGGCTGGCTGGAACAGTTGCACCGGCTTCGATTGAACCGTTCGTCTACGCAGGAGGGTTCAGGGTGATCGTCGGTACCGCAGGGCATATCGACCACGGCAAGACCGCGTTGCTGGAGGCGCTTACCGGGCAGGCAGGCGATCGGCGTCGCGAAGAGCGTGAGCGCGGCATCACCATCGATCTGGGCTATCGCTATGCCGCGCTGGAACCTGGCGGGCCGTTGACCGGCTTCATCGATGTGCCGGGGCATGAACGCTTCATTCACAACATGCTGGCCGGCGCGCAGGGCATCGACCTGGTGTTGCTGGTGGTGGCCGCTGACGACGGCGTGATGCCCCAGACCCGGGAGCACTTGGCGATCGTCGAGCTGCTGGGCATTCCCGAGCTGCTGGTGGTCATCAGCAAGTGCGACCGGGTCGATGGGCGACGTGTAGAGGAGGTCTGGATGCAGGTCCGAGCGCTGCTGGCGCCGGGGCGCTACGCCGACGCCCTGCAGTTCGAAGTGTCCAGCCACACCGGTGAAGGCATCCATGCATTGCGTCGCGCCTTGCTGCTGGCGCACGGGGAAGTGCAGGCGCGCAGCGATCAGGGCGGTTTCCGCCTGGCGGTCGACCGGGCATTCAGCGTTCCAGGTGCCGGCATCGTGGTCAGCGGCACCGCACTGGCAGGTCAGGTGACGGTGGGTGACACGCTGCTGTTGGGGCTGGCCGGTAAAGCCGTCCGGGTGCGGGGGCTGCATGCGCAAAACCGGAAGGCGGCGCAAGCGTGGGCGGGCCAGCGGGTGGCGCTGAACCTCAGTGCGGACAAGCTGACGCTCGATCAGATTCATCGCGGCGACTGGTTGCTGGCCGAGTGGCTGTTCGCGCCGACCCAACGGGTCGACATCGAGATGCACCTGCTGTCGAGCGAAGTCCGCGCCTTCGAACACTTCACCCCGGTGCATGTGCACCTCGGCACCCAGGATGTCTCGGCGCGCGTGGCCTTGCTCGAAGGGGCGCGAATCGAGCCGGGCGGACGCATGCTCGCGCAGCTGCTGCTCAACGCCGCGGTGCAGGCGGTGCATGGCGATCCACTGGTGTTGCGTGACCACAGCGCCCAGCGCACGCTGGGTGGCGGCCGCGTACTGGACCCATTTGCACCGTCCCGGCACCGGCGCCACCCGGCGCGCCTGGCCCAGTTGCGGATATTGACCGACGCCGCGAGCCTGGAGCAGGCGTTGCCGCCGTTGATCGCCCAGAGCGACAGCGGCCTCGACCCGCAGCGCCTGGAGCGGCAGTTCAACCGGTTGCGTGCGACGTGGCGGCTGCCGGACGACGTGCGCCTTATCGCCACGCGTCAAGGCTCGCTGCTCTTCAGCCAGGCGCGCTGGGCGTCTCTGCAGGAGCACCTCTTGCAGCATCTGGCGAGGTTCCACGAACAGGAGCCCGATCAACTGGGGCCGGATCGCGACCGCTTGCGCCGCTTCGCGGCGATGGCGCTGGAACGCCCGGCATTCCTCGCCTTGCTCGACGAGTTGGTGGCCGATGGCAGGGTGGTCAGCAGTGGACCCTGGCTGCAGCGTCCGGAGCACCGGGTGCAGCTCAACGAGCAGGACGCTGGGCTGTGGGTGCAACTGCAGCCATTGATGGAGCAGGGCGGCTTCGATCCACCGTGGGTGCGGCATCTGGCTGCCAATAGTGGGCAGACGGAAGCGGACGTCCGCCTTCTGCTGCGCAAACTGGCGCGGATCGGCCAGGTGCATCAGATCGTCAAGGATCTGTTTTATCCCGCCTCCACACTCGAACGAATGGCGACTATGCTGTTGCAACTGTCTGACGCCGATGCGTCAATCTCGGCCGCCGCGTTTCGTGACCGGCTCGGGATCGGGCGCAAGCGCAGTATCCAGATTCTCGAATTTTTCGACCGTATCGGCTTGACCCGTCGGGTTGGCGACCAGCGCCGGCTGCGCCCTGAAAGCGCCATGGCACAGCGGCGGGCAGTCGATTCGGCTTGAGCGATCATGGAAGGCAATCGCGCCCGGTGGCGCGGCCGGGCTTCAAACCCGGTGGGGGACGGCATCCGTTCCCGGGCAGGTTCGACTCCGGCTGCCTTCCGCCATTTCTCGCCGCACCGCGCATGGCGCCGAAGCGGCGCGCCGGGGCGGGCGTCATCCGGTCCGCCTTGCCCATTGCACAATCGGCCGGACTTGGCGAAAGTGCGCGAACGATCGCCCATTGCACAGGAGCGGAATGTGAGCGCACCCCTGATCAGCCAGTTGAACGGTGAGGCCTTTTCAGCCGTTCGCGTCCGTCAGCCCATGCCCGACCCCGACGCGATCGTCGAAATACCTCAGGTCGACGCTTTTTCGATCATCGTCCAGTTGCAGGACTTCCAGGCGCATCGCCTGTGGCGCGGACGTCGCCTGAGCTACGCGGGAGGTTACCGGCAGGGCGCCGTGTCACTGCCGTTCATGGGTGACCAACTGCGCTGTCAGCACCGATCCGGGTATGACAACCTGCGCCTGATTCTGCCTCGGCAGACGCTGGATGAGCTGCAGTCAGAGCAGGGTGGCAAGCGGGTCGACGTGTTTCGCTACGATGCGGGCGGCGCGGAGGATGCGACCCTCTACCACCTGGCCCAAGCGTTACTCCCCGCCTTGCAGCGCCCCGAGTTGGCCAATCGTCTGTTTCTCGACCATATGCTGATGGCCATTGCCACGCACTCGATCGAGCGCTATGGCCGGGTGGCACCTCCTTCCGGCAGGTTGCATGCCAGCCTGACGGCGGCGCAACTGGCCGTGGCCAAAGAACTCATCGCCCACCACCTGGATGGTGAGCTTTCGGTTGAACGCATCGCGCAAGAGTGTTCACTGACCCGCAGCCATTTTTCCCGCGCGTTCAAGCAGGCCACCGGCATGGCGCCTCACACCTGGTTACTCCACAGGCGCGTTGAACGTGCCCAGGCTTTGCTGCGCGCCGTGCCGCCGATGCCGATGGCGCAGATCGCCCAGGCCTGCGGGTTCGCCGACCAGCCCCATATGACGCGCGTGTTCACGCGATTGGTGGGCGAGCCGCCGAGTGCCTGGCGCAACCGCCATCAGGCGTCGGTGTTCCTGCCTCGCTGAGCCGCCAGCCGCGCGGCGCCTCCTTGGGTCACCCGGCCTGCGCGCAGCCCCCCGGCGCCGACAGCACGCTGCCAAAACCCGGTTTAATCCGTCAACCGGAGCCCCCGAGCGTGAGCGGTCGGATCAAAGAGGGGGCGATCCGGAAAACATGCCGAATAGACACCTGTGCCGCACGGGGACACTCAGTCAATAACGCCTGGACTTGTTATAACTTTGAAAGAGGGGCATAACGGTCACAGGTCACGATTATTAAGTTGTTCTCCGTGCACTACCCCAACAGGTAATATCACGCCGAACCATTTAATGTTTAGATGAACGCTGATGACAATTGGGTCAATGACATGGATCCTGTTCGCGATGCTTTAACGTGAGCATGTTCGATGACATCGGAGCGGCCGAACCCACTTTAAGGACTGCGCAAATATCATGATAACGCTCGGTCAGGCTACCGTGTCCCTGGCGCTCAGGGATGTGTTCAAAGACGGCGTCGCGCTGCGGATCGGCACCCGTGCCTTCGACATTCTCGAGTTGTTGATCCGCCACCAGGGGCAGTTGCTGAGCAAGGAACAGATCCTTCAGTGTGTCTGGCCCGACACGGTCGTCGAAGAGAACAACCTGCAGGTGCATATCTCAGCCCTGCGCAAGGCGCTGGGCAGTGATCGTGACCTGATCCGCACGGTTCCCGGCCGCGGCTACATGCTCCTGGGAAGCGAAGAGACGGCGGCGGACAGCGCGGGGCAAGACAATTCCCGGGCGCTTCCGCTGGCGCGCAACACAGGCAGCCTGGCTGGCCAGCACCTGCCGTCGGCGGTTGAACTGGTCGGGCGTGACATGCTGGCGGATGAGGTCCATTCAGCCTTGCGTGACGCCCATGCGCTGATCACCTTGATCGGCCCTGGCGGCGTGGGCAAAACCAGTCTGGCGGTGGCGGTGGGGCGGCAATGGCTGGAGCGCCATCAAGCGCCGGTTCATTTCGTTTCGCTGGCCGAGCTGCCGACGGCGGATCATCTGCCGGAGGCCCTGGCCAGCGTTTTGGGGTCGGGGCACAGCCTCGATTCGCTCATCCGGCACCTGGCCGAGCGCCCTGGGCTGATCATCCTCGATAACTGTGAGCACCTCATCGACCCGATTGCCGGCTTTGCCGAGCAATTGCTGCAGGGCGCGCCGGGCACGAAGATCCTCGCCACCAGTCGCGAGCCGTTGAGGATCGCCGCAGAGCGCAGTCTCCAGGTCCCGCCGCTGGCGATTCCCGAGGCCGATGCGACGCGCGCGGCGATTCTTGGTGCCAGCTCGGCGCAGTTGTTTCTGCGGCATTGGCGTGCGCTGGATTGCCACATGGCCGACACCTGCGACGCCGCACTGGACAATTACAGTGTCGACTTGGTCGGTCAAGTCTGTCGGCGCCTGGACGGTATACCCCTGGCACTCGAAATGGCCGCCGCCCGGGCGTGTGCCCTGGGCCTCTACCAGTTGCTGGAGAGCCTGGACGAAAGCATGCACCTGCTGGCCGCCAGCCGTCGCACGGCACCCGCCCGCCAGCAAACACTGGATGCCTCGCTGTCCTGGAGCTACCGCTTGTTGAGTACCGATGAGCGTGCGGTGTTGCGCCTGCTGGCCGACCTTGAGGGCCCATTCACCCTGGAGCAGGCGTGCCATGCGCTGCAGCGCGCAACGCTGGCACGCAGTTGCATCATGGATTGCATGGTCAGGCTGGCGACCAAGTCGTTGCTGATGGTGACCGCGCAGGGTCCGTTCCGTGTGTATCGCATGTTGGCCTCCACCCGTGCCTGCCTGCGCGTGGTGCAGACTCAGGAAATCAGCGGAGAAACCCTCCGGCTCGACCCCCGCTACCGGGCAACGGCCGGGCTGTCTGCCGCCTTCATGGCTGTGCCTGTCGAGGCCGACAGGTATCATGCCCGCCATCAAAGAGGCATGGCGGCCAACCGCTGAACGACGGATATGTGCATGAGCGTGAACCCCAAGGTGTATGTGGTCGATGACGACGCCGCGATCCGCACCGCCCTGCAACGCCTGTTGAGCTCGGAAGACATCGCCTGCCGCGCCTTCGACAGCGCCGAAGCCTTTCTTGGGCATACCCTGGAGGAGGCGCCCACCTGCCTGCTGCTGGACGTCAACCTGGCGCAGGGGTCCGGCTTCGATCTGCAGCATGAACTGCACGCGCGCGGCCAGCACTTTCCGATCATCTTCATGACCGGTTTCGGCACCATCGCCATGTCGGTGAAGGCGATCAAGGCCGGTGCCCATGAATTCCTGACCAAACCTTTCGAGCCTGAGCAACTGCTCGACCTGATCCGTGAGGCGTTGGCCGCCGACGCCCTCAATCTCAGTGAACGGCAACGGGTGTGCGACGCGCGAGAGCGCTTCAATCAACTGACGCCACGGGAAAAGGAAGTCATGGCGTTATTGATTACCGGCAAGATGAATAAACAGATTGCGTTGGAACTAGGCACCAGCGAAGTCACCGCAAAAGTTCATAAGAAGCACGTGATGACAAAGATGAATGCACGCAATGTCATCGAACTATTGAAACTGCACGAGCGGCTTGGCGAAGTCTCGCAATGATTGAGCGCACAATTGTCCATGTGCGCCGAATTGAACTTGGTATGTCATCTAACATGTCAAACGGGCCAACTAAGCCGTCGCTGAAGTTCGGTGGTTGATGCCCGCGCCTTATCGATTAGGGCCTGCATGAAAAGTCTCGGGAATTTTCATACGGGCCCTAATCGTGCATTCAAGGTGTCAGCGGGGCGCCGTGACGAGGCCTCGCCATCGGCTGCGGTCAGGTGGACTGCAAGCGCAATATCCGGGCGCCGTCGTGCGGATCGGTCAGCCAACGCCCCTTGACGCCGAACGTGCTGCGCAAGCGCTCCGGTGTCAGCACGTCGAACGGCGATCCCAACGCCACCAGTCTTCCACGCTCCATCACCGCCAGCCGATCACAGGCCAAGGCCTGATTCAGGTCGTGCAGGGCGATGATCGTGGTGACGGGCAGGCGATGCACCAGCGTGAGAATCGCCAATTGCTGCTGAATGTCCAGGTGGTTGGTCGGCTCGTCCAGCAGCAGAATCTGCGGCCGTTGGGCCAGTGCGCGGGCAATGTGCGCGCGTTGCCGCTCGCCGCCGGACAGCGTGTGCCAGGCTCGATCGCGCAGGTGTTGCAGGCTGACATCGGCAATCGCCTGGTGAACGATCCGGGTGTCCTCCTCGCCCCAGGGAGCCAACGCCGACAGCCAGGGCGTGCGGCCCAGTTCGACCGCTTGCACCAGGCTGATGGCATCGCTGGTTTCGGCCTGTTGCTCGACCACCGCCAGGCGTTGCGCGATGTGGCGGCGCGGGAGGGTCGTCAGCCGTTCGCCGAGCAACCGCACCTCACCTGTGGTGGGCACTGCGATGCCGGCCAACAGTTTGATCAGTGTCGATTTGCCGGAGCCGTTCGGGCCGACGACGCCCAGGTTTTCGCCGGCACGTATTGCCAGCTCGACCCCCTCGAGCAACGGCGTTCCTTTGATGCGGTAGCTCAGATCGAAGGCGGTGAGCACGCTGACCACCTGGTCCACGGGAGCGTTCATCGGCTGCGGTTCCCCCGAATCAGAATCAGGGCGAAGACCGGAGCGCCCACCAGCGCGGTGATCACCCCGATCGGCAGCACCTGGCCTTTGATCAGGGTGCGTGAGACCACGTCGGCCGCGACAAGAAACAGCGCGCCGCTCAAGGCGCTCAGGGGCAGCAGCCGGGCATGCCGCACGCCAGTGGCCATCCGCACGGCATGGGGAATGACCAACCCGACGAAGCCGATCGAGCCGACGAGAGAGACCATCACGGCGGTGATCAGCGCCGTGCTCGCGATCAGCAGGATCTGCACCTGGCGCACCGGAATGCCCAGGGACGCGGCCGCGTCGGTGCCGAAGGTGAAGGCATCGAGCGACCGTCGATGCCACAGGCACACGCCCAGCCCGAGCAGCACCACGGGCACCGAAAGCGCCACGGCACTCCAGCGCACGCCACTCAGGTTGCCCAGCAGCCAGAACAGAATCCCGCGGGCCTGCTCGGCATTCGCCGATTTGGTGATCAGCAATGAGGTCAGGGCGTTGAACAATTGTGAACCGGCGATGCCCGCCAGAATGATCTGACCGGTCGCAGGCTGGCCACGGGACACGCGAGCGAGCAGGGCGACCATGGCGAACGCGGCCGCGGCCCCGGCAAACGCGCCCATGGACAAGGACACCGCGCCGCCGCCGACCCCGATCACCGCCACCAACACAGCGCCGGTGGAGGCCCCCGCCGAGATGCCCAGCAAGTACGGGTCGGCCAGGGCATTGCGCAGCAAGGATTGCAGCACCACACCAGACACCGCCAGACCGGCCCCACACGCGGCGGCGACGATGGCCCGGGTCAGGCGGTAATTCCACACGATACCTTCATCGATCGGATCGACGGCGAACCCCGCACCCCAGAGTTTGTTCGCCAGCACCTGAGCGATGATCGACACGCTGATGGGCGTTTCGCCGATGGCCACGCCCGCCAGGATCGCCAGGAGCAGCACCGCGCCGACCCACAGCCCATGGCCCAGCAAACGGGCGATGCTGGGCAGCTTCATGGCCCGGTGGTGGCCGCGGCCAGTTGTTCGATGCCGTCGAACAGCCGAATACCAGATTCCATCGCGCTGGCGTCCATGATGACGATGCGGTTGTTTTTCACCGCGTCCATGTTGCGGGTCACTGGATCGGATTTGAGAAAAGCCAGCTTCTTCTCGTGGTCGTCAGCCGGGTAACGCCGACGGTCCATGCGGGCGATCACCAGAATCATCGGGTTGGCCTTGGCAATGGTTTCCCAGCCCACGGTCGGCCATTCTTCATCGGACTGGATGACGTTCCGCATGCCCAGGGTGTCCAGCATGAAATGGGGTATGCCTTTGCGCCCGGCCACATAGGGGTCGCTGTGCAGATCGGGGCTGGAGAACCAGAACACCGCCGAAAGAGGCTCGGCATTTCGACGCCGGGTCTGCTCGACGGCATCGGCCAGACGGCGTTTGTAGCCCTCGATCAACTGCTCGGCGCGGGCCTGGACATCGAAGATCTGCGCTTGTTGCCTGATGCTCTTGTACAGCGTATCAACGCCAAAGGCCTCGGTGCGCGTGCCATCGGCACCGACCCGATTGTTCTTCCCCTCGCAGTCCGACGGCAGAATGTAGGTGGCGATGTTCAGGTCCTGGAACTGTTGCCGGGTGCCCACGGCACCTTGCGGGCCGACCATCCACTCGAACTGCACGGGCACGAAGTCAGGACGCTTGCCGATCACCGATTCAAAGCTGGGGGCGTTGTCGGCCAGGCGCTCGATCCGGGCGTTCTGCGCGCTGAATTGGGGGAGGGTGTCGTTGAACCAGAGCGAGGTGCCCACCACCTGCTGGCCAAGGCCCAGTGCGTAGAGCATCTCCGTGGCCGCCTGGCCAATGGTCACGATACGGTGCGGGGCGTGAGCGAACGTCAGCGGCACGCCGCAGTTGTCGATGGTCAAGGGGTAGTGCGTAGGGGCGGCAACGGCAGCGGACATGAACAGTGCGCTGGACAGCGTCAGACCGGTGAACAGCACGGCAAGGGGGCGCAACGACATCAAGGGCGTCTCCAGTGGACCTGTTGAAGGGCGCAGGCACTGGAAAGCACATCCGATAGGCTCCACGCGAGCGGAGGCGGCGCAGAGTACGCAGACGGAAGTCCTTCCCCGGACACCCCGCCGGTGAATGATTGACGCTGGCCGGCAGGTCTCCTGACTGGCGCGTCGTTGCCTTGCTTCGGCCTTCCCGGTGTGAACCAGTGGCAATCGGGAAGCAGGGCTCAGCGCCTACAGTTGCGGGGACAGTTCCGTTTCAGCCTCACGCCGAGGCTGTTGGATTCCCTATTAATTCCGTGTGGAAACCGGCGGGGGGATACTAAACGATTTGCGGCCGACCGAACACGTCGATCTTGCCGCCTGATGGCGATTGCTCAGCCGTACGACGGCGTCAACGGACCTGCCGGTTGCAGGGCACGACACGGGTGCGAGGCCCAATGGCCCCCCACGGCGGCGGACCGGTTCAAGCGCTGCCGCAGCCTGCATAGCCGTCATTTGACGGGAAAGTTGAACGGCCAGCCTGACACGCGCTTCGGGCGCGGCGTGGCGTAGGTGCGCACCTTGGACGTCTTCAACCCCAGCCGCACCAAGGATTCGGCCAGCGCCACCGCAGCCGTCACGCCATCGACCACCGGCACCCCGGCGCGCTCGCGGATCAGTTGCTCCAGCCCGGCCATGCCGCCGCACCCCAGGCAGATGACTTCGGCCTTGTCCTGCTGCACGGCCTCGACCGCTTGCTCGGCGATTGCGTGCAGTGCGCGATCCGGGGCTTGCTCCAGTTCCAGCACGCTCATGCCGCTGGCGCGAACCGAGGCGCAGCGCTCGTAGACCCCGGCCAGTTTCAGTCGGTCTTCGATCAGCGGCACGGTGCGGTCCAGCGTGGTGACGACCGAATAGGCATGGCCCAAGAGCATGGCCAGACTGGCGGCCGCTTCGGTGATGTCCACCACCGGCACCTCAAGCAACTCCTGCAAACCTTCTCGACCATGCTCGCCATAGCCGGCCTGTATCACCGCGTCATAAGGTTGATCGTACGACAGCACCCGGTCCATCACGGCCAAGGCGGCCAGGTAGCTCTCGAAATTGCCCTCCACCGATTCGGCGCCGAAGCGTGGGGTCAGGCCGATGATTTCGGTGCCCGGGGAGGCGACGCTGCGCGCCTGTTCGGCGATGGTCTGGGTCATCGATTCGGTGGTGTTGACGTTGACGATCAGAATTCGCATGAGCGGCGGCCTCGCGGTAGGACAAGATTGAGCGGTGTGCACGATTTATGGGTGCTGTGTATACAGGGCGAGGGCAAGGCTAACTCAACGCACGCGGTTTGTGGGAACGGAATCGAGGGTGGCACACGAGGGGGAGAGAGGTCACCGCGTTCGATGGCACGTGAACCCAAGGCCTGCGCTCAGGTGTGTCAGCAGGCAGCGCCGTCATGACAGCCCATCGCGCCAGACACATTGAGCTGGAGCCAAACTGACTCCAGCGCTGTGAGGGGGCGGTCAGAATTTGCTTGGCACGGGCGCCTGGCTGGCAATGAAGCCCTGATCGCGCATGGCCTGCCAGAATCCGTCAGGCACCTGGGCCTCGACCGCGGCCACATCCTCGGCAATCCGCGAGGGGCGGCTGGCCCCGGGAATCACCGCAGCGACCAAGGGGTTGGCCAGCACGAACTGCAACGCTGCGGCTTTGATGTCGACCTGATACTGCCGAGCGATCTCCTGTATGTGCGCCACTTTGTCCAGCATGGCCTGGGCAGCGGGCTGGTACTCGAAATGCTTGCCGCCGACCAGCACCCCCGAACTGTAAGGCCCGCCCACGACGAACTCGGCGTTGTGTTCGCGCGCCTTGGCGAACAGGCGTTGCAGTGGCTGGTCGTGATCGAGCAGCGAGTAACGTCCGGCCAAGAGAAAACCATCGGGTTGTGCTTCACTCAAATCCAGGGTGAGTTCACAGGGTTCGACGCGGTTGACGCCCAGTCCCCAAGCCTTGATCACGCCTTCCTCACGCAGGCGCGTGAGGGTACGGAAGGCGCCGGTACGGGCAACATTGAAATGCTCGATCCACTCATCGCCGTGGGCGTCCTGCGCGATGTCATGAACGAACACGATGTCCAGCCGGTCGGTCTTCAGCCGTTCAAGGCTGGCGTCGATGGAGCGCAAGGTGGCGTCGGCGGAATAATCGGTCAGGATCTTGTTCTTCAAACCGTCCGTGAACGGACCGTTGCGCGGTTGCGTGTCGAGCGCCTCGGACACCAGTCGGCCCACTTTGGTGCTGAGGGTGTAGGCGTCCCGGGGCAGGTGAGCCAGCGCCCGGCCAAGGCGCTGTTCGGACAGACCGGCCCCGTACAGCGGCGCCGTATCGAAATAGCGAATGCCTTGGTCCCACGCCGATTGCACGGTGGCGGCGGCTTCTTCTTCGCCAATGTCGCGGAACATGTTGCCCAACGGAGCCGAGCCGAAACCCAGGCGGCCGATGATCTTGTCGTGCAGACTCATGAGAGTGTCCTGTCTGGCGTCATGAAATACCGGCCGACGAGCGGAGCGGCATGGGTAAAGATCCTCGTGCGGGGCGGGAGTTCGACCGGAAGGGCAAATGCAACTTTTCCCGAGCGCGTGGCTTCCAACTTCACACGCGGTTTCGATAATCCGGAAAGGGAGGGCAGTCGATGAGTGAACACATCGTCCATTTCCATTGTGGGGTCGATCAAGCCAGCACCGAGCATTTTCGCGACCGCTGTCTGGAGGCCCTCGACAAAGGCGCCACGGGCCTGTTGCTGAACCTCTCGACCGCCGGTGGCAGCACCGCGCTGGGTTTTACCCTTTACAACTTTCTCAAGTCGCTGGCGGTGCCGATCCGCGCGTTGAACAGTGGCAACATCGAATCGATGGGCATCGTCATGTACCTCGCCGCCCATGAGCGAATCGTCTGTCCTCACTCGCGCTTTCTGATCCACCCCATGAGCTGGTACTTCAATCAGAGCTCCGTGGACCATTCGCGGATTCGCGAGTACTTGCGCAGCCTGGACAACGACCTGCAGCGCTACGTGAACATCTACTCGAGTGAAACCCAGGGCGCCCCGCAGCCGCTGGACATTGGCCGCTGCCTGTCTGCCGAGGAAAAGGTGATCAGCGCCGAGGAGTCCATTGCCTGCGGCATCGCTCATCGGGTCGAACAACTGAAATTTCCCGAGGACGCCGTCCACTGGACGGTGACGGGCAACTGAACCGCCGCACTGACCGAACCGACACAAAGGAGCCTGCCATGCAACACACCCTGCACACAGCAATGCACACGGCGCCGGACGCGCTGGACGAAGAAGATCTGGAAGTGGACGTGGACAATGATCCCGGCAATGAAGACCCGGGTTCGCAGTTCGATCGCGATGCCACTGTGCCGTTGATCGATCCTGACGAATGACGGTTGGCCCAAACTAAAAGAGCGAGAGCTTTCGCCCTCGCTCCTTGCGCTGATCGTCATCGATCAGGATTTGCGCCCTGCGCCGCCTTGTGGCATCGAGCCACCTTTCTTGTTGGCGTCGGATGCTTTCTGCCGGTCGTCGGCCACATTGCTGCCGCCCGAAGCCTGGCCGCCTTTTTTGCCTGCTTCAGAGGCTTTCTGACGATCGTTCGCGAAGTTCCCAGGGTTCGATTTTCCGGTATTAGCCATGATTACGTACCTCTTGTTATGAGAAGGGCGAGTCATTCGGCTCGCCCTTATTCGGATGGATCAAGCGGCAGTTGGTTTAAACAAACGGCGTACAACCGGACAGACGGATGGAGTGGCCAGTCGCCTGCTTTCCGAACGCGCGCAGTGTGGCGCAACGTCTCAGCCTCCTTCCATCATTGCCTGAAAAATTATGCCCGCGAGGGCGGAACCGATTCAGACCTGGGTGCCACCCATCGACACCAAGCACTTTCGCTGGTGATGACCCCAGGAGTAATCGACATGCCAGGTATTAACCCGATTTCGATGGCAGGCAATTTTGTAAACGGCGCGATCAACGGTGGTGGCCAGATCGCTCAGCAGTTGGCCGGCGCTCACTCCAACCTTGACCAGGAGAAAAACATCGCCGACTCGAGCGGCCCCTCCAAGGCCGAGCAGGCGCAAAGCGCAGCCACCGAGAAGGCCGATGCCAGCCAGGCGCGCCTGATCGCCATGCAGACGGAGGCCGACATCCGCAAGCAGACCAACGATGTGCTCAGCGCCATTCGTTCCGGCAAGGAAGACAGCGCGAACAAGGCAATCAGCGCCGAGGCGCAGAACGCCAAGGGCATCAGCTACTGATCATCGCGCGCCCCCTGAACAAGGGGGCATCCACCTGACGTTGGAGGTTTCATGCTTAGTCTCAATGCCAGTCTCAACCCGCTGCAGAACGCTCACATCGGTACCGCCCTTTCCACAGGCAGCATCGGTGGGCAGCACGGCCCGCAGCAGTCCTTGAAGGATGTCATCAACCAACTGGCCGATGCGCTGACCCAAGGCGGTCATCTGGACCAGGACTCGCCGTTGGGCAAGATGGTGGGTGACCAAATGAAGAAAATGAACCCGCTCGCCGCAATGATGGGAGGGGGCTCGCCGGACATGGTCAAGGCGGCGCTCAGCGACCTGATCAAAGACAAGCTGGGTGACAATTTCGGCGCGGCGGCGGATTTTGGCCTCAGTGGCGGCGCGGGCAAACCAGACCTGATGAACCAGGTGCTCAACGGCCTGGGTAAAGCTTCGTTGGATGACCTTCTCAGCAAGCAGGGTGATGGAACGAAGTTTTCCTCTGATGACATGCCGCTGCTGGACAAGGTCGCGCAGTTCATGGACGAAAACCCGAGCAAGTTCCCGGCGCCGGATTCCGGTTCTTGGAAAAATGAGCTGAAAGAGGACAATTTCCTCGATAAAAGCGAGACCGGTGCCTTCCGGGCGGCGCTGGACATGCTCGGCGGCCAGCTCGAACAGCAGCAGAACGGCGTCAGTGACAGCAGCGGCCCGCTGGGTGGTCCGCTCAGCAGCCCATTGGACCTCGCGCCTTCCGGCGGGCAGTCCGGCCAGAACGCTGTTCAGGAGCTGGGCCAGTTGCTCGGTGGCTTGATTGAAAAAGGCCTGCAAGCCACGCAGGGCGGTGGCGAAGGCATCACCGGCCAGAACCCGCTGTTTGCTCAACACGATCTGCAAAACAGTCTGGCGCAGGCGGCCAATGCCATCGTTTCGACCCTCTTGGGCGCTGACAAGGCCGTGGCCTGATTCGACCCCCGTTCGACACCGTCTGCTGGAGAAGCCCTGTGACCGTTTCCAATCTCAATCACCTCAAATCGCCATCCCCCGATCTTGAGCCGCAGCTGGATCAGGGACTGGTCAGCGGGCCTTCGCAGGCGGATGTCGACCTGTTCAATGCGGCGATGCGCCCTGACGCGGGGTTGCAGCCCAGTCACCTGTCCGAGCAGATCGCCAGCGCACTGTCGGAGCGCCTGGGGACCATGGACAACTTTTCCCACCAGGCCATGCGCAAGATGAAAAAGGCGTCCACCACGGACGATCCGCTCGAGATCGCTCAGATGAGCCGATCCCTGTCCCAATATTCGTTGCAAATGGCGTTGACCACCAAGGTGGTCAACAAAAGCGCTCAGGCGTTCGACAAGCTGACCAACCTTCAGTAGAGGCCTGGCGTGAATTATCTGACCGCGGCTCTGATGTGCCTGATGCTGCTGCTCAGCGGCTGCAGCGACGAAACCGATCTGTTCAGTGGCCTTTCCGAACAGGATGGCAACGATGTGATCGCCAGCCTGGCCGACCAGCACATCGATGCCCGCAAACGCACGGAAAAGACCGGCGTGGTGATCGCCGTGCCCACCGCCGATATCAATCGCGCGGTACGGGTGCTGGACGCCGCTGGCCTGCCGCGTCGTTCGCGCAGCAGCCTGGGTGAAATCTTCAAGAAGGAAGGGGTGATCTCCACCCCCCTCGAAGAGCGCGCCCGCTACATTTACGCCTTGTCTCAGGAACTGGAAGCCACGCTGTCGCAGATCGACGGGGTGATCGTTGCACGGGTGCATGTGGTGCTGCCCGAACGCATCGCCCCCGGCGAGCCGGTTCAGCCGGCGTCGGCTGCGGTATTCATCAAGCACACCTCGGCACTGGATCCGGACAGCGTGCGCGGGCGCATTCAGCAGATGATTGCCAGCAGCATTCCCGGGATGTCGGGTGAGCCCCTGAACTCCAAAAAATTTGCCATCGTCTTCGTACCCGCTGCCGAGTTTCAGGACACCGAGCACCTGGCGCACTTCGGTCCGTTTCTGGTGGACAGCGAACAGCTGGCGTTCTGGAAAAGCATGCGATGGATCGCGCCCGTGGCGGGCCTGCTGTTGATGGCCTTGCTGATTCTGATCCTGCGCAGCGATTGGCGAAACGCCGTATTGCAACGCTTCGGCTTGCAGCGCGGCGAGCGTTCGCGCCTGCCGGTGCGCGCAGGGTGATCGCAGTGGATAAACACTGGATCCAGTGGTGGTGCGCGCCGTGGCACGTGGCCCATCGCGGCTGGATCGAGCCGTTCGTCGAGGCCTGTGGTTGGCCCATGGCGCAGGCCCACCAACTGTTGCTCGGTCGGCACAGTGCGTTCTTGTCCAGCGTGGGCATTGCCCCGACTCAACCCCCCGAACCGAACGAAGGTGTGGTGCAGTGGTTGCGGTTGACCGACGATCAACGGCATCAGGCCCTGCAACTGGCGGCCAGCATCTGCCTGGGTCTCAGGGTGCCGGGTGATGGGGGCGCAGCGGATGAAGCCTGGTGCCGCGCCGTCGCCAAGGCCCTGCGCCCGGGCGCCTGGCTCGATCCGGCCACGCAGGACCCGCGGGCTTTGCTGGCGGCGTGGGCGGGTGAGGCGTGCTGGTCCCGGCTGCGGTTGAGCTGGGCGCCCGACGCGTTACAACCCGCCTTCAATGACCTGCCCTCGAACAAACTGCAGACCCTCTGGCAGGCCGTGCTGTGGCGTGTCTCGCGGGGGTGAATCCCGAATCACAGCTGGTTTGAGAAAAGGAACCCGACATGCTCGCCAAACGCAGCCTTTCACTGGCGTCCTTCGACGTGCTCGCCGAACCTGTCCTGCGACGCGAGGACATCGCTGACATGCAACGTGCGTGCGAGGTGTTGGACACGGCACGACGCGAAGCTCAGCAGCTCCTCGCCGACGCGGCCGAGCAGGCGCAACGGGAGCGGGAACAGGCGCTGGCGCAGTTCTGGACGCAGGCCAACGCCGTGCTTGAAGGGCTGGAACTGCAGCGTCAGCGGTTGCAGCAAGACGCGTTGGAAACGCTCGAAGCGCTGCTCAATGAGTCGCTGGCCCGGTTGCTCGACGAGGCTTCGCTGGCCGAGCGCACCCGCGCGGTGGTGCGCAACCTTGCCGACAGCCAGCGGCATGCAGTGCTGGCCACCCTCAGCGCCCATCCGGATCGGCTCGACGACCTGGCCGCATGGCTGGCGCAAAGTCGGTTCGCCGAACACTGGCAATTGAAGGGCGACCCCTTGATGCCCGACGACGCCTTGCGCCTGAGCGATGAGCAGGGCGCTTTCGACATCGACTGGGCCTCGTTGCGCAGGGGATTGTTGGGCGCGGACGCCGCAACGGCCTAGCGGACTCGACCTTTTTTGCCCCGGAACGGGAACCGGACGTCGGGTGATTTCCACTCAGGGAATGAACCCTTACCCCGGAGTATCCGCAATGATCAGTTTCAAATCCCTCCAGAACCACCTCGACCATGCCTACAGCCGGGCGCAGAGCGGCATGGAAGAGGCCGCCGAAGCCGCATCGGAAAGCGGCACCATGGAAGACCTCCAGGCTTTCAACGACGCCACCCAGCAGACCAACGTCGCCAACATGATTCTCAATGAAGGGCTGCGCGCCAAACACGGCATCACGAAAGCGATCATCGATGGAATTCAGTGACTTCACGGCGATCCTCGCCCGGTGGTGTGAGCAACGTCCGCTCACACCGCTGGACTGCTGGATCGACGACGCCAATGCACGGCTGGCGGTACTCGGCAATGGTGTGAGGATCAGCCTGGACCTGCTCGATCCCTACGACGGGACCGACCCGCAACGTCTCGAGGCAATGCTGACTCAAGGGGGCGCCAGTGTGGCCTGTGCGTGCGCTGGTGCGCTGGCCGTCGACCCGGACAGCCGCTGCGTGGTGCTGACCACTTGGCTGGCCGATCCCTGCGGCCCCGACGATCTGCTCGAACGACTGGAACACCTGGCCAATCAACGCGCCGCCTTGCTGAGCCTGCTGCAAACCTCCCTGCGCCATGCCACGGCCTTGCCGTCGGCCCGCGCGTCCCTCAATACCTGGCAACCAGGAGTGTGAAATGCGCAAGGCTTTGATGTGGTTGCCTTTGCTGATGATCGGGGTGGCAAACCCCGTGCTGGCGGCGGTACCGGATGCCTGGAAACACACCGCTTACGCCTACGATGCGCGGCAGACCGACCTGGCCACCGCGCTCAAGGACTTCGCCAAGGAGTTTGGTATCGGCCTGGACATGGCGCCGATTCAGGGCACGCTGGACGGCCGCATCCGGGCTCAGAACCCCCAGGCGTTTCTCGATCGGCTGGGGCAGGAACACCACTTCCAATGGTTCGTCTACAACGAAACCCTCTACATCAGCCCCACCGGCGAGCAAACGTCGGCGCGCATCGAAGTCTCGCCCGAGGCCGTGGATGACCTGCAGCAGGCGCTGTCCGACGTCGGGCTGCTGGACAAACGTTTCGGTTGGGGCGCGTTGCCTGACGAAGGGGTGGTCCTGGTGCGCGGCCCGGCCAAATACGTCGATTTCATCCGCACCTACAGCAAGAAGGTCGAGACCCCAGAGAAGGCGGAGAAGCAAGACATCGTGGTATTGCCGCTGAAATATGCCAACGCCGCCGACCGCACCATCCGCTACCGCGACCAGCAACTGACCGTAGCAGGCGTCGCCAGCATCCTTCAGGAACTGTTGGAAAGCCGCTCCCGGGGCGAGTCGATCAATGGCGTGAACCTGCTCCAGGGGCAGGGCGGCGGGCGCTTGTCCGGCAGCAGCTCCGCAGGCCTGAATTACGGCGGCCTGGAAAGCGGTGGGTTCGACACCAACGCGCTGGAGCAAGGGCTGGATCGGGTATTGGGCAGCGGTGGGAAGCGCGGTGGCACTGCCAGCGCCAGCGGCGGCCGCTCGAAGATCCGCGTCAGTGCCGATGTGCGCAATAACGCGGTGCTGATCTATGACTTGCCCAAGCGCAAGGCGATGTACCAGAAACTGGTCAAAGAGCTGGACACCCCGCGCAACCTGATTGAAATCGATGCGGTGATCCTGGATATCGACCGTAACGAGCTAGCCGAACTGTCCAGCCGCTGGAACTTCAATGCCGGCAGCGTCAGTGGCGGGGCCAATCTGTTCTCGCAAGGCACCAGCTCCACGCTGTTCATTCAGGACGCCGGGAAGTTCGCCGCCGACCTGCACGCGCTCGAAGGCAATGGCGCGGCCTCGGTGATCGGCAATCCCTCGATCCTCACGCTGGAGAACCAGCCTGCGGTGATCGACTTCAGCCGCACTGAATACCTGACCGCCACCTCCGAACGCGTCGCTGACATTCAACCGATCACGGCGGGCACCAGTTTGCAGGTGATCCCCAGGTCGCTGGAAAAAGGCAACAGCTCTCAGGTCCAACTGATCGTCGACATCGAGGACGGCCAGATCGACACCTCGACGATCAACGAAGACCAGCCCGCGGTGCGCAAGGGCAACGTCAGCACCCAGGCGGTCATCGCCGAACACGGCTCGCTGGTCATCGGTGGTTTTCATGGCCTGGAAACCAATGACAAGGTGAACAAGATCCCGCTGCTGGGTGACATCCCGGTGATTGGCAAGCTGTTGTTCCAGAACCGCAGCCGCGAACTCAGTCAGCGCGAGCGGCTGTTCATCCTGACGCCACGCCTGATCGGCGATCAGGTCAACCCGTCGCGCTATGTGGAAATCAGCAACCCCCACGATGTCGACGACCAGATGAAACGCATCAAGCAGCGCCGCGATGGCGGTGAAACCCCGACCCGTGGCGATGTGCAGAATGCGTTCACCCAGTTGCTCGACGGCGTTGCGCCGGTGGGCTTCAACAGCGGCGAGACATTGCCCTTCGAGCCCGACAGCCTGTGCGATCCGGGCGATGGGCTCGCGCTGGATCGCCAGCGTTCGCAATGGTTTTCCCGCAAGGACTGGGGCGTAGCCGTAGTGGTGGCAAAAAACACCACGTCCAAGCCGATTCGCATCGACGAAAGCCGTTGTGGGGGGCGTTGGGTGATGGGCGTCAGCGCCTGGCCGCACGCCTGGTTGCAACCGGGCGCAGAAAGCGAAATCTACATCGCCCTGCGTCAGCCTCAGGTGTCGACCCAGGCCAAACAGAACCGACCTTCGCTGCTCAAAGGGGCTCCACGATGAATCTGCGCGGTTACGTCATTCTTCTCCTGCTGGTCGCCACGCTGGGTGGTTGTGCCAGCCATTCGGGCTGCGCGGGCTATGCCTGCAAACGCCCGGACTCCACCGACCGCGAGCTGGTGATCTGGTGGCCGCCCGACATGCGCCAAGGCATCGATGAGCGCGATCACCAGCAGGATTACACGGTTGTGCCGCTAAAGGACTGACGGAGAAAGGGTTGACCATGATTCGAGTATCGGAAAAACACGCGTTCTATTCCCACGTGGCCGCCGAGCGCGCGGCGATCTGGCCGGTGGCGAGCGGTGTGGCGTTCGTCAGCCGCCGCGAGCACCGGGACTGGGGCATCGCGCTGCACATCGAGGGGCGGGCCCTGCGTCCGGATCAGTTGCGCGATGCCCTGGAGCGACGCTTCGCTCAGGCCGAAGTGTTCGACGAGTACTTCCTGTTTCTCGATGTGCAACGGGATTTCGTGGTCTGGCATGCGGTGCCAAGCCTTGCGGATTCGACGCTCAGTCTGGACAGCATCCGCCAGCATGAATTGATGCTGGCGGGGCTGGAGCATCTCAACGACGGTCTCTAGCCAGAAAGCAGAGGAGCAGCGCAACGCTGCGCCGAACAAACGCACAGGCCCTGCATGGGCCTGTCATGTCTGGAAACATTTCCTCTTCACCGTTCACACAAACGGTCCAAGCGCAGCACGTCTGTTCAAGACCTCCAACGCCTCCCGCGACACTATGACTCATCCCTCGTCGCCGGTTCCTATGCCGGTGGCGGGCTTTCGATGATGACTGTGGTGTGCAATGACCTCTTCCTTTGCCGGTGACCGTGCCCAAGACCTCGGCCTGCTGTTTCTGCGGATCAGCGGCGCACTGTTCGTGCTGTTCGTGCACGGCCTGCCCAAGCTGCTGGACTTCAAGACGCAACTGACGCTCATCGAGGACCCGTTCCATATGGGCGCGACCTTGACCCTGTGCCTGGCGATCTTCGCTGAAGTCCTCTGTCCGTTGTTCATTCTGACCGGCGTGCTGGCACGCCTGGCCTGTCTACCTATCCTCTTTCTGTTGCTGGTGGCGCTGTTGTGGGTTCACCCCGAATGGACCGTCGAGCAGGGGCAGTTCGGCTGGTTGCTGATCATTCTGTTCACCACCTTGTTGATCGCCGGGCCTGGCCGTCTGGCGCTGACTGTTCGCTTACCGGGAGCACTCCGTCATGCCTGAGCCCACCGTTTATACCGACCTCACCCCGACCGCCGCGGCGGCCCCGCAAGAGGTGGTCACGCTGCTGGTCAAACACCGCGTCAAAGCGGGCATGGAAGACCGGTATGAAGCCTGGTTGCGCCAGACCGTCACCCTCGCCAGCACCTTTGCGGGGCATCTGGGGGTCGACGTCATTCGTGGCAAGGCGGGCGGCCTGCACATGTTCACGTGCGTGCTGCGGTTTGCCTCCGCCGACGTGATGCAGCGCTGGCTCGACTCTCCCGAGCGCCGCGAGCGGGTGGCGGAGGCCGCTCCCATGCTGGCCGATGGCGACGTGACCGAAATCAATCGCCATAACGAATTCTGGTTCGTCCCTGCCAGCGAGTTCCCACCCCCACCTCGCTGGAAACAGGCGGTGGTCACCTTTTGTGTGATCTGTCCGCTGACCCTGCTCATCCCCCTGCTGTGGGGCCCGGTGTTCAGTGCTTTCCCCGCACTGAGCAATTACGTGATCAGCACGGCGCTGGTCACCGTGACCATCGTCTTGCTGGTGGTTTATCTGCTGATGCCGTTGGCCACCCGGCTGGCCGCCCCCTGGTTGAACGCCCGGCCGGAGCCTTTGCCAGGGCGCGATCATGAAGGATGACCTCGAGGGCGATTCGCTGCCCAGCAGCGGGCGCCGTGCTTTCGTCGCCAAGGGGGCCCTGCTCGGCGCAGCGGCGGCCGTTCTCTCTTCACTGCCTGTCGCCGGCCTTGCGGCCGGCGCTTCAACCCTTTCTGCCGATGGAGGCACGATGAACGTCGATCTGATTCTCTACAACGGTCAGTTCCATACGATTGACCCGCAACAGCCCAGGGCCAGCGCAGTGGCCATTGGCGGTGGCAAGTTCGTCGCCGTCGGGAGCGATGCCGATATCATGGCCCTGCGCGGCAGCGCGACCCAAGTCATCGACCTGAACAGACGCACGATGATCCCGGGCCTCAATGACTCGCACCTGCACCTGATTCGAGGTGGTTTGAACTACAACCTGGAGCTCCGTTGGGAAGGCGTACCGTCCCTGGCCGATGGCTTGCGCATGCTGAAGGCCCAGGCCGATCGCACCCCGACCCCGCAATGGGTGCGTGTGGTCGGCGGCTGGAACGAATTTCAGTTCGCCGAAAAGCGCCTGCCGACCCTTGAAGAGCTGAACCAGGCCGCGCCGGACACCCCGGTGTTCGTGCTGCACCTGTATGACCGCGCATTGCTCAACCGCGCCGCGTTGCGGGTGGCGGGCTACACCCGCGACACACCCAACCCGCCGGGCGGTGAGATTGTGCGTGACAGCAATGGCGAGCCGACCGGTATGCTGGTCGCCCGCCCCAATGCGATGATTCTGTACGCCACCCTGGCCAAGGGCCCCAAACTGCCGCTGGAGTATCAGGTCAACTCCACGCGCCAGTTCATGCGTGAACTCAACCGTCTGGGCCTGACCAGTGCCATCGACGCCGGTGGCGGCTTCCAGAATTACCCGGACGACTACGAAGTGATCAACCAGTTGGCGCAAGCCGGGCAACTGACCGTTCGCATCGCCTACAACCTGTTCACCCAGAAGCCGAAAGAGGAACTCAACGACTTCAAGCACTGGACCAGCACCGTGCAGTTGCACCAGGGCGATGACTTCCTGCGCCACAACGGCGCGGGGGAAATGCTGACTTTCTCCGCGGCGGATTTCGAAGATTTTCTCGAACCGCGTCCGGACCTGCCGCCCGGTATGGAACAGGACCTGGAGCCCGTGGTGCGCCACCTGGTCGAGCACCGTTGGCCGTTCCGTCTGCACGCGACGTACGATGAATCGATTTCGCGCATGCTCGACGTGTTCGAAAAGGTCAATCGCGACATCCCGTTCAACGGCATTCCGTGGTTCTTCGACCACTGCGAGACCATCTCCCCGAAAAACATCGAGCGCGTGAAAGCACTGGGCGGCGGTATCGCCATCCAGGACCGCATGGCGTTTCAAGGGGAATACTTCGTCGACCGTTATGGCAAGCAGGCGGCCGAAGCCACTCCGCCGATCAAGCGCATGCTGGCCGAGGGCGTTCCAGTCGGGGCCGGGACCGATGCCACACGGGTCTCGAGCTACAACCCCTGGACGTCCCTGTACTGGATGGTCAGCGGTCGCACCGTGGGCGGGTTGGAACTGTATCCCGAAGGCCTGTCCCGCGAGACCGCCCTGGAACTGTTCACCCGTGGCAGTGCCTGGTTCTCGTCCGAGCAGGGCAAGAAAGGGCAGATCAAGGTGGGGCAGTTGGCGGACGTCGTGGCCTTGTCGCAGGATTTCTTCAGCGTACCGGAGGAGTCGATCAAGTGGATCGAGTCGGTGCTGACCCTCGTTGACGGCAAGGTGGTGTACGCCTCGGACGAGTTCGATCATCTGGCCCCGCCCACGGTGCCGGTGCTGCCGGACTGGTCGCCGGTGGCGAAAGTCCCGGGCCACTGGCGCCCGAGCGCTCCGCTGAGCGCCGCCGTGCACCAGTGCAGCGGCCCTTGCGCGGTGCATGCCCACAGCCATGACAAGGCGCGCCAGTCCAAGGCTCCGATCAGCGATTTCCAAGGGTTCTGGGGAGCCTTCGGCTGCTCCTGCTTCGCGTTCTGATGCGCCACTGACAGGCGCATGAAACCCCTCGCCGGTGCCAACTGGCGAGGCCATGGGCCAGCGCCGTTCGCTGGCCGCCCGCAACCCGCAAACAGACACACTCACTGACATTCAATGGAGTCCATCATGACCGTTCCCTACAAGCGTCTGGATATCAACGATGCCGTCGTGCTGCTGGTCGATCACCAGACGGGCCTGATCTCGCTGGTGCAGGATTTTTCCCCGAACGAATTCAAGAACAACGTGTTGGCCCTGGCCGACTGCGCCAAGTTCTTCAAACTGCCGACCATTCTGACCACCAGCTTCGAAACCGGCCCGAACGGCCCGCTGGTGCCTGAGCTCAAGGACATGTTCCCGGACGCGCCCTACATTGCCCGTCCTGGCCAGATCAACGCCTGGGACAACGAAGACTTCGTCAAGGCGATCAAGGCCACCGGCCGCAAGCAACTGATCATTGCCGGTGTGGTGACGGACGTCTGCGTGGCGTTCCCGACCCTGTGCGCCCTGGAGGAGGGCTTCGATGTGTTCGTGGTGACCGATGCCTCGGGCACGTTCAACGAGGTGGTACAGCAGGCCGCCTGGGCGCGCATGTCCGCCGCCGGTGCGCAATTGGTTAACTGGTTCGCCGTGGCCTGTGAGCTGCAACGCGACTGGCGCAATGACATGGAAGGCTTGGCCAACCTGCTGTCCCAGCGCATCCCCAACTACCGCAACCTGATGAACAGCTATTCGGCCTTCAACAAGTAACGTCGCAACGACGTGCTGCGTGCCTGGGGCGAGTCGTTCATCGCGTTCGTGGGCACCTTCATCCCGGCAGAAATGATCGTCCCCACTCGGCGCGTGGGGACGATCATTCCTGTCCGCTGTGCACCCCCTTCGTTTATCATCCCGCGCGACATTGAAGGCGACGAGGTCGTCAATCCCGCTCGGCCGCCCGGCGACCGCAGCGACCATCGATTGGAGCATCATCATGGCAAAAGCCTCTGCAACTGTGCGTGTCCCGGCATCGGCGGACAAGGTCTGGCAACTGATTGGCGGGTTCGATGCGCTGCCTGACTGGCTGCCGTTCGTGAGCGAGAGCGTGGCGGCTGCCGGGGGGCGGATCCGGCAATTGACCACTCAGGACGGCGCCAGGATCAGTGAGCAACTGCAACGCTTCGACGAGCAGGGACGCACCTACAGCTACTCGATCGTCGAAGGGCCTTTGCCCCTGACGGACTATCTGGCCACCTTGACCGTCCGCGCCGACGGCGCCGAGGCGGCATTCGTCGAATGGTCCAGTACGTTCACCCCGGTCGGCATCTCCGACGCCGAAGCTGAAGCCTTGATCCTGGATGTCTACAACGGTGGCCTGGGAGCGTTGAAAGCGCACTTTGGCTGAGCCGGCCTGTAGGCCGATCCACCCGGGCTTCGGCGCGCCGATTCATCGCCCGGGTTGCAGTGCTCAGATTGCATTTTCCGGGATGCGTCGCTGCGCGACGGCGCATCGACACCCGGGTGAATGACGCAGGCGATGAATGACGCTAGTCAGGTCAAGTCGAAAAGAGTACAAATGTACTCCATGACGACTTTATCTCCCCGACGCGCTGCCATCCTGACGTTCATCCGGGATCGCATCGCCCAACATGGCCAGCCGCCCAGCCTGGCGGAAATCTCCGAAGCCTTTGGATTCGCTTCGCGCAGCGTGGCGCGCAAGCACATCGTGGCGCTCAGCGAAGCCGGTTTCATCGAGGTCATGGCCAATCAGGCCCGCGGCATTCGCCTGATCGAGCCGCGCACACCCGCCGACATGCTGGAAATTCCGGTGCTGGGCCGGGTGGCCGCCGGTGTGCCCATCGGCCCCGACATCGATATTCACGACACCTTCACCCTCGACCGTCGCACGTTCCTGCGGATCCCCGACTACCTGCTGCGGGTCAAGGGGGATTCGATGATCGAAGACGGCATCTTCGATGGCGACCTGGTGGGCATTCTGCAAAGTGCCGACGCCAGGGACGGACAGATCGTCGTGGCCCGCCTGGACGGCGAGGTGACCATCAAGCGTCTCGAACGCGGCGACGATCAGCTTCGCCTGCTGCCGCGCAACCCGGCCTATGCGCCCATCGTCGTTCGTCCCGATCAGGATTTCGCCATCGAAGGCGTGTTCTGCGGGTTGGTGCGCCGGGAATGATGGGCGCGGTGGTCAGTCTCGACGCGCTGCTGGACGAGCGCCGCGTCTGGAAAGGGCGCCCACAGGTTCAGCCGGTGGCGGCACAGCCTACCGGCCACCGGCTGTTGGATGCCGCGTTGCCCATGGGCGGCTGGCCCCCCGCAGCCTTGACCGAAATCCTCATTCCAGCGCCGGGCAGTGGCGAGTTGCGCCTGCTGTGGCCGACCTTGGCACGCCTGGCTGACCGTGGCGAACGCATCGTGCTGGTGGCACCGCCCCATGTTCCATACCCCCAGGCCTGGTCTTGCGCGGGGGTAGACGTGCGCCAGTTGGCGATCATTCAGGCCCGCGATACGGACGCCTTGTGGGCCGTCGAACAGTGCCTGCGGTCAGGCAGTTGCGGCGCGGTGCTGTGCTGGCCGGGCAAGGTGGACGACCGGGTCCTGCGCCGTTTGCAGGTGGCGGCGGAGACCGGCGAAACACTGGCTTTCGCCTGTCGCGGCCAGCAGGCGGCCGTGAACCCGTCGCCTGCGGCGTTGCGCATTGCCATCGACACGCGCCCCGGTCAGTTGCGCGTCCTCAAATGCCGGGGCGGGCTGGCTCCCGCCTCACCGATTCCTTTCAACCACGACGCTTGAGGTGTCCATGCTCTGGGCCTGTGTCCTGCTGCCGCAACTGGCACTGGACGGCGTCATGCGTCGTCGTGCCGAACCCGAACGACCGCTGGCGCTGATCACCGGCCCGGCGCAACGTCGCGTCCTGCAGACCGTCAATGCGGCCGCCCGAGGGCTGGGTCTGCGGGCCGGTCAGTCGCTGACCGCCGCCCAGGCCATGACCCGCGAATTCGATACGGTCGAGTACGATCCGGCGCAAACCGAGCATTGGCACCGGTTGCTGGCGGCCTGGGCGTATCGCTTCAGCTCCAGCGTCAGCCTGAAATACCCTCGGGTGCTGCTGATGGAGGTCGAATCCAGTTTCGGCCTGTTCGGCCCCTGGCCGTTGTTCGAGGCGCGCCTGCGACATGAGCTGACCGCCATGGGGTTCAGCCATCGCATCGTTGCCGCGCCCAACCCGGTAGCGGCGCGGGTGCTGGCCAACGCCTACGACGGCTTGGCCGTCACCTGCAACGACAGCCTGCGGCAGAGGCTCGAACAGATGCCGGTCAACCGCATCGGGCTGCCGGCCGATGTGGCGACGGCACTGAGTCGCATGGGCCTTCAGCGGTTGCATCAGGTGCTGGCATTGCCCCGCGACACCCTGGCCCGGCGGTTTCCGGCGAGCATGCTGCAACACCTCGATACGTTGCTCGGCCAGAGGCCGGTGGCCTTGGCGTGCTATCTGCCACCGGATCATTTCGAAACCCGCATCGAGCTGAATTTCGATGTGGAGTCCCATCAGGCGTTGCTGTTTCCCCTCAAACGCATGATCGCCGACCTGGCGCTGTTTCTGGGCGGGCGTGACAGCGGCGTGCAGCGTTTCATCATTCACCTGGAGCACGTACCCAGCGTCGGCAGTGTCGCGCCGGACACCTTGATTCCCGTGGGCCTGCTCAGTGCCGAGCGGGAGGCCGACCGGTTGTTCGAACTGGCGCGCGGGCGCCTGGAGCAGGTACAGGTGCCGTCGCCAGTGCGGGCCTTGAAGTTGCTGGCCAAGGACCTGCCCGCGTTCGTGCCCACTCACCGAGAACTGTTCGATGCCCGGCCACAGCAGAATCTGCCGTGGGAGCAACTGCGCGAGCGCTTGCGGGCGCGGTTGGGGGATGAGGCCGTCATCGGCCTGAGCTTTCATGCCGACCATCGGCCCGAATGCGCATGGCGTCCGATGTCCCACGGCAAACTGGCCGAGGGTTTCAGGCCGGTACCGCGCCCAGGGTGGTTGCTGCGTGAGCCTGAACCGTTGCCCGAGGCCGGCTGGCGAATCCTGGCAGGGCCCGAGCGCATCGAGTCCGGCTGGTGGGACGGCGGGGATGTGCGTCGCGATTATTACCTGATCGAAACCCGCCAGGGGCAGCGGGGTTGGGCCTGGCGCGATGTGGGCCGTGACGGCAGCCTGTGGCTGCAGGGCTGGTTCGCATGAGTTGCGAGTACGCCGAGCTGCATTGCCTGTCCAATTTCAGCTTTCAACGCGGTGCTTCCAGCGCAGAGGAATTGTTCGAACGGGCCAAGCTGCATGGCTATCACGCCTTGGCGATCACCGATGAATGCACGCTGGCAGGGATCGTGCGCGCCTGGCAAGCATCCATCAAATGCGCAATCCCTTTGATCGTCGGCAGCGAGATATGCGTGGAGCACGGGCCGAAGATAGTGGTGTTGGTGGAGAACCTCACGGGCTATCAGGCACTGTGCAAACTGATCACCCTGGGGCGCCGACGCAGTCAGAAAGGCGAATACCGGTTGCTGCGCGAAGACTTCGATTTCGCCCTGGATGGCCTGTCGGTCTTGTGGCTGCCTGATATGGACCAGCCGGTCGAAACGCGAAACGAGCAGGGCCAGTGGCTGTGTCGGGTCTTTCCTGAAGCCCTGTGGCTGGGCGTCGAACTGCACTGCGGGCCGGACGACCGCCAACGGCTCGACCAGTTGCTGGCGCTGGCGGCCGGATTCGGTATTCCGGCGGTGGCCTGCGGCGACGTTCACATGCACGCCAGGGGGCGTCGCGCCCTGCAGGACACCATGACCGCCATTCGGCATCGCACCACGGTGGCCGAGGCCGGGCAGCGGCTGTTCCCCAATGGCGAACGCCATTTGCGTTCTCCCGCGGCGCTGGCGGAGCTGTACCCGGCCCATTTGCTGGCCGAAACCCTGACCCTGGCACGGCGTTGCACCTTCGACTTCGATCAGTTGCGCTACCAATACCCCCGCGAGCTCGTGCCGGAGGGGTATTCGGCAACCCGTTGGCTGCGCGAACTGACCGAGCGTGGCGCGCGCAAACGCTGGCGCAACGGGATACCCGACGTGGCTCGGCAAAACATTGAGAAAGAGCTGCGGATCATCGCCATCAAAGGTTACGAGAGCTACTTTCTGACAGTGCACGACATCGTCCGCTTCGCCCGGGACCGAGGCATTCTGTGCCAGGGCAGGGGCTCGGCGGCCAACTCGGCGGTGTGTTTCGCGCTGGAGATCACCGAACTGGACCCGTCGACATCCCAACTGCTGTTCGAGCGCTTCATCTCCGAGGAGCGCAACGAGCCGCCGGACATTGACGTGGACTTCGAGCACGAACGCCGCGAAGAGGTCCTGCAATACGTGTTTCGCCGCTATGGCCGACACCGGGCCGCCTTGACTGCCGTCGCCAGCACCTACCACGGTGCCGGCGCGATTCGCGATGTGGCGCGCGTGCTCGGGCTGCCACCGGATCAGATCAACGCCCTGGCGGGCTGTTGCGGGCGCTGGACCGACACATTGCCGCCCGCCGAGCGCCTGCGGGAGGCCGGGTTCGAGCCGGACAGCCCGATCCTGCATCGGGTGTTGACCCTGGCAGGTGAACTGATCGGCTTTCCCCGGCACCTGTCGCAGCACCCTGGTGGGTTCGTGATCTCCGAGCAGCCGCTGGAGACGCTGGTGCCGGTCGAAAACGCGGCCATGGCCGAACGCACCATCATCCAATGGGACAAGGACGACCTGGACCTGGTCGGGCTGCTGAAGGTGGACATTCTTGCGCTGGGAATGCTCAGCGCGTTGCGGCGCACGTTCGATCTGGTCGAACTGCACCGGCAGAGGCGCTGGACCCTCGCCGAGATCCCGCCTGAAGACAAACCGACCTATGACATGATCAGCCGCGCCGACACGGTCGGGGTGTTCCAGATCGAGTCGCGGGCGCAGATGTCGATGTTGCCACGGCTGCGGCCGAAAACCTTTTATGACCTGGTGATCGAGGTGGCCATTGTCAGGCCGGGGCCGATCCAAGGCGACATGGTGCACCCGTACCTGCGCCGTCGTAACGGTGAAGAAGAGGAAACCTACCCTTCGGAGGAACTCAAGGCGGTTTTTAAACGCACCCTCGGCGTGCCGCTGTTTCAAGAGCAGGTGATGCAACTGGCGATCGTCGCCGCCGAATACACGCCGGGCGAGGCCGATGAACTGCGCCGTTCCATGGCTGCCTGGAAGCGCCATGGCGGGCTGGAACCTCATTACCAGCGCCTTAGCGAGCGGATGACGGCGAAGGGGTACGGCAAGGATTTCATCGATCGCATCTTCGAACAGATCAAGGGCTTCGGCAGCTATGGTTTTCCTGAGTCCCATGCCGCCAGCTTTGCCTTGCTCACCTACGCCAGTTGCTGGCTCAAGTGCCATGAACCGGCCGCCTTCACCTGTGCCCTGATCAACAGCTGGCCCATGGGGTTCTACAACCCCGATCAGTTGTTGCAGGATGCGCGCCGCCATCACATCGACGTGCACCCGGTGGACATTCGCTACAGCGATTGGGATTGCACGCTGGAGCCGGTCGAAGGGCGTGTGTACACGGAGAATCTGGCGATCCGCATGGGCCTGCGCATGATTCGCAGCTTTCGCGAGGAGGACGCCCGGCGCATCGAGCAGACACGCCAGCAACGCCCCTTCAAGGACGTCACCGACCTGTGCCTGCGCGCCGGGCTCGACCACCGGGCACGCGCTTTGTTGGCGGACTCCGGCGCGCTTCGCGGCCTGAGTGGCCATCGTCACCGGGCACGTTGGGAAATCGCCGGGGTCGAGGTGCAGCGGCCTTTGTTCACGGACGATTGTTTCGGCGAAGAAGCTCAAGTGGCGTTGCCGCTGCCGAGCGTGGCGCAGGACCTGATGGCCGATTACGACACCCTGGGTACGACGCTGGGGCCGCACCCCTTGGCGTTGCTACGGTCCAGGCTGGCAGCGAAGCGATTTCGCAGCTCGAAGGACCTGCTCAACGAAACCCACGGCAGGTACTTCAGCGTCTCCGGCCTGGTGGTGGGGCGCCAGCGACCGGGGACCGCCAGCGGAGTGACGTTCGTCACCCTGGAAGATGAACACGGGATGATCAACGTGGTGGTCTGGCGGGATCTGGCCGAGCGCCAGCGCAAAGTGTTGGTGGGGTCGCAGTTGATGCAGGTCTTCGGCCGGTTCGAATACGAGAAAGGCGTCCGTCACATGATTGCCCAGCGCCTGTTCGACCTGACGCCGCTGCTGACAGGGCTGGATGTGCGCAGCCGGGACTTTCGCTGAGGCGCGAGCCGCCTTCAAGCCCCCACACCGCAGCCCTCTCGGCTCGCAGACAGGCGGGACGGCACCGTCAGGCTGCGTCCGTGCACAGGTAAAGAGGGCGGACGCAACGCAGAGGCCTATCGGTCAGATCAGTTCCACCGACACCGGTGGCAGCCCGCGAATTTCGCCTTCGGCCAGGCCAGGGGCCTTGATCGGGTGCATGCCGGTGTAAGAGCCCGTGGTGATGACCCACTCCGGCGTCACGCTCAGGCCTTGTTGAGTGTGATGGTTGACCAGCCAGGGCAGCAGACGGCGAGGGTCGCCTGCCGGGTTGGCGCCGTCGCCCGGAACGATGTCCTCGCCGGCGTAGACAAAGCTCAGCGCCGGTTCCAGGAATGGGAACTCCGGGTCATAAGGCACGAAATCACCCACGATCAGCGCGCCGTGGTTCAGCAGGTCGCCCAAGGCCAACAGCGGGTCGATACTGGGCCAGGCGATAAAGCGGCTGGAGACGATTTCAATGGTCGCCCCCATCGAGCCGATGCTGCTCAGCACCTCGTCATCGCTGTACGGCTCAGGGCGCGGGGAAAACTCGCGGTTCAGGCGGAAGGCGATTTCCAACTCGAGGATCGGGTGAGGGTAATCGATCATTTCCACTTGGCTGCCACTGGCGAACAGGCCGTCTTCGGGCAACAGCGATCCATTGATCGGCCCACCCTGGGTGGATTTGGAACCGACTTTCCAGCCGCCGACCGTTGTGTCACGCAAGCGCAGGATGTCTCGTTGAAGCGCATAGGCCCCTGCGGCGTCTGCAGGAACATATTCGGGACGAATCTCGGTGATTTTCCGACCGTCGCGCATGGCGTCGACAATCAATTCGGCAATCTTGGCAGGAGGGGACGGTTGATTCACGCGGGAACTTCCTTCAGTCAATTGATGGAAAGCGCCCCGCGACCGAACTCAGGGACGGGCCGGTTGCGGAGCCAGCACGTCTACTCTAACCCCATTTGCCGACGACACAGAACCCTGCGTCGGCCATTCAACCTTTCTGGCAGTCGTCGCCCAGACGGGTGTATTCGAGTTGATGGCTGACACCTTTGCTGTCGACATACTCCATGCGCGCCTTGACCGGCCCGCATTCGACCGATGCCGCGCTGGCGTTGCTGATCCGGACGATCTTGGCGATGTCCAGGTCATGGCTGTAGTCATACTGGGCTTCCTGCGGCGTGGCCGTCGTCGCAGCGCTCGGCTGATCCGCAGCCGCGGCGAACAGGCTGACCCACGACAGTGTGACGAACAATGCGTATTTCATGGCGAACCTCGACTCATCCGAAGATGCGCAACGGGCAAAAGGGCGACTCTCGATGGCGTCAGTTTAAAAAGGGCGTTTGCGGTGAAGAAATATTGTCTGTCGATAGGCTTCATCGACCGTCGTGATGGCTCTCATCAGGGAGGGCGTCAGCGATCGCCGTGGCTCACGGTTTCGTGACAGGCGGGGCCGGTGACGCTATTCCCTTGAGGAATCCGCTGCATAAAAAACATGAATTTTCTTTATGGCCGCTGAGCTTCTACTGTGTGCGGATTACCCCTCAACAAGGAAGCGGCCATGCCCTCGGCGCCCTCGAATGCCCCGTTCGAACGACACTGGAAACGTAACCTGGCGGTGTGTGTCGTGGGCGCGTTCACCACCATCGTCGCGATGACGCTGCTGCTACCTTTTCTGCCTCTGTACGTCGAACACCTGGGCGTGAGCGATCCGGCGGCCGTGGTGCAGTGGTCGGGGGTGGCGTATGGCGCGACGTTCCTTTCCGCTGCGTTGACCGCGCCCTTGTGGGGCCAACTGGGCGACCGTTATGGGCGCAAGCTGATGTTGATCCGCGCCAGCCTCGGAATGGCCATCGCCATGTCGCTGATCGGCCTTGCAGAGAACATCTACCAATTGGTGGGCCTGCGCCTGTTGGCGGGGCTTCTGGGTGGGTACGCGTCCGGGGCGACGATCCTGGTCGCCACTCAAACGCCCAAGGAGCGCTCGGGCTGGGCGCTGGGCACGTTGTCATCCGGCATCATGGCCGGGAACCTTGCCGGCCCCTTGATCGGTGGCTCGCTGCCGCCGTTGATCGGCATCCGAAACACCTTTTTTCTTGCGGGCGGTGTCATCTTCATCACGTTTCTGGCCACGCTGTTTCTCATGAAGGAAGCCCCACGCCCCAAGCCCAAGGCCGACGTGGCATCCCCAATGAGCACGCGCCCGTGGGACCTGATCACAGACCGCAGGCCGGTCATCGCAATGTTTGTGGTGGCGAGTCTGGTGATGTTCTCGATCATGTCCATCGAGCCGATCATCACGGTGTACCTGACGCAGTTGCACACCCCGAACGTGACATTCATGGCGGGCCTGGTCATGTCGGCGACCGCGCTGGCGAGTGTGTTGTCAGCCTCGCGCATCGGCAAGCTGGCCGACCGGGTCGGGCACCGCAAGGTGGTGATTGGGTGCCTGGTGACGGCAGCGGTTCTGCTCGTCCCTCAAGCCTTCGTCACTGCGGCCTGGCAGTTGGTGGGGCTGCGCTTTCTGATGGGCATCGCGCTGGGCGGGCTGTTGCCGTGTATCGCCGCGATCATCCGCCATTCGGTACCGGATGCGGTGGCGGGGCGGATGCTGGGGTATTCGACGTCCAGTCAGTATGTCGGGCAGGTGCTGGGGCCGTTGACGGGTGGCTACCTGGGCGGGCATTTCGGCATGTCGATCGTGTTCATCGTCACCAGTGCCCTGATGGCTGGCTGTGCCGTGGCCATGGCGGTGATGCAACCTCTGGCCAAGGCTCAGCCGCAGACCCGTTGACGAAATAATCACACGGGTTTGCGGATAATCCCGCGCGGCGGTGGATGGCACCGCTTTTTGCGCAGCGTGATGTACGGGATTCATGGATATCAAACACAGCCTCAAACAACGGATCGTGATTGTCTTTGCCCTGATGAGTGCGCTGGTGGCCGGTGTGTTCGGCGTGGGCGTCATCGCCACCGTTCACGTGGTCGAAAAGCGCCTGACGATCATGAGCCTGAGCGGCAATCTGCACCGGCTGCTCACTCAGGACCGCGTCGAAGACTGGCGGCATCGTCCGGAAAAGGGCGAGCTGTTCTACGCCGACGACGGCATCGATGACGTGGCCATGGCCGATGACCTTAAATCCCTGCAACCAGGGTTTCAGGAATTTTTCCGCGGCACCAAGGAGTATTACGCGATGGTCGAGGACGTGAACGGCCGTCGTTACGTCTTGTTGCGTGACCAGCGCAGCACCCGAAAACGCGAACGCATTCTGTTCGGCATCGTGCTGGTGGGGTTTATCCTGAGTGTCTTGCTGGCGGTTCTGTTGGGCCGCCTGCTGGCCTCGCGCGTGATGGCGCCGGTTTCCCGCCTGGCCAGTCAGGTGCGTCACCGCGATCAATTGCTGCAACTGGCGCCGGTGCTTGCCGACGACTACGCACGAGACGAGGTCGGTGCGCTGGCCCGTTCCTTCGACGAAACCCTGGGGCGCCTGCGCGCTGCCTTGGGACGGGAGAAACTGTTCACCAGCGATGTCAGCCATGAGCTGCGTACGCCGTTGATGGTCCTCGCGACGTCCTGCGAATTGCTGCTCGAATACCCGAGGCTCGATGAGCGCTCGCGCACTCAGGTGCAACGGATCAGCAAAGCGACGGCGGGAATGAACCAACTGGTCGAAACCTTTTTGCTGCTGGCCCGTACCGAAGGCAACCATACCCCGAACGGGCAGCAGGCCAGCGTTCTGCAGGTCGCGGAGGAGTTGGTCGAAATCTGGCGTGGGCCGATTCTGGAAAAAGGCCTGGCGTTCATGTTCGAACCCTGCGCCGAAACGGCCAGCCGTTACAACGCGGCATTACTGCGCTCGGTGATGGGCAACCTGCTGCGTAATGCCTGGCACTACACCGACGAAGGTTTCATCCGGCTGACCCTGAGCGCTGACGGTTTCAAGGTGGAAGACAGCGGG
>NZ_QARE02000025.1 GCF_003052515.2 Pseudomonas sp. RIT409
TGGACTAGAAATTGGCAGCACCCTCCGCCCACAAGCGCCCTGGATTCTGGCTGTTGCTTGCGCTTGCACTCACGTGCACGGCGTGTGCGAGCTATTTGAGTGCGGATTGGGATTTTTCGCTGATCAGCCGTCGGGCCGAGGCGTTGTATGGGCCGTTGGGGGCGGGGAAGCAGCGGATCGATGCCTGGCAGAACCTGCTCTCGACCGAGAAGCAGATCAGTGAGATGGACAAGCTGAAGGTAGTGAATACCTTCTTCAACAAGCAGATGCGCTATGAGGAAGATATCGACCTGTGGCATGAGGTCGATTACTGGGCCACGCCCATCGAGTCGTTGTGGAAGGGGGCAGGGGACTGTGAGGATTATGCCATCGCCAAGTATTTCAGCCTGCGCCGTCTGGGTGTGCCCAGCGAGAAGCTGCTGATCACGTACGTCAAGGCGTTGCGCCTGAACCGCGCGCACATGGTGCTGACGTACTACGCCACGCCCAATGCGATGCCGCTGGTGCTCGACAGCCTCATCAATGAAATCAAGCCCGCCAGCGAACGCACGGACCTGTTGCCGGTGTATGCCTTCAACGCCGAAGGCCTGTGGCTGCCGGGTGCGCAGGGCAACAAGAAAGTGGGCGATACCAAGCGTCTGTCTCGCTGGCAGGACGTGCTGAAGAAAATGACCGCCGAAGGCTTTCCCGCCGAGCCTGAGAATTAGGAGCACCGATGTCCCTTTTCAAGCAACTGTTGATCGCGATCTGTCTGTTTCTGGTGGTGGCGTTTGCCGGCAGTTTCGCCGTCAGCCTGGAGAGTTCGCGGGCGCAGTATGTCAATCAACTGCGGTCCCACGCGCAGGATGCGGCGACTTCGCTGGCGTTGTCGTTGACGGCCAACATCGATGATCCGGCGATGGTCGAGTTGATGGTGTCGTCGATTTTCGACAGCGGCTATTACGCCAGCATTCGGGTGGTGGACCTGGCGACCAATGCCGTGCTGGTCGAACGCAGTGCCACGCCGGACAACCAAGGCGTGCCGCCGTGGTTCACCCGGTTGATCGGGCTGGATCCGGCGGGGGGCGAGGCGATTGTCAGCCGGGGTTGGCAGCAGACGGCGCGGGTCGAAGTGGTCAGCCATCCGATGTTTGCGCTGGCCAAGCTCTGGCAAAGCGCGCTGGGCAGTCTGGGCTGGCTGGTGCTGTGTGGCGTGTTGAGCGGTGTGCTCGGGGCATTGTTGCTGCGCCGTCAGCTCAAGCCGCTGGATTACATGGTGGCTCAGTCTCAGGCGATTGGCCGTCGCGAGTTTCTGACGTTGCCCGAATTGCCGCGTACGCCTGAATTGCGCCGCGTGGTCCAGGCGATGAACCAGATGGTGGAAAAGCTCAAAGCGCTGTTTCAGGAGAGCACCGAGCGGACCGAGAAACTGCGTATCGAGTCCTATCAGGACAGCCTGACGGGGCTTTCCAATCGGCGTTATTTCGACATGCAGCTCAAAGCGCACGTCAGCAACCAGGAAGAGGAACGAGCGGGTTACCTCTTGCTGCTACGCATCAAGGACTTGGCGGGCCTGAACCAGCGGATGGGTGGCAAGCGCACCGATGCGCTGCTGGTGGCTGTGGCGCACGTGCTGCTCAAACAGTGCGAACAACACCCCAATACCCGCAACCTGATCAGCCGTTCCCGCGGAGGCGAATTCGCCGTGCTGGCGCCGGGGTTGTCCAGCAAAGAAGCCTTGGCGCTGGTTCATGACCTGGAGCAGGCGTTGCAGGCACTGGGCGGAACGGGGGCCTCGGATGTTTCGCCTGTTGCGCATATGGGCCTGGCGCCCTACACCCCGGGCGAGGCGCCTTTGACGTTGTTGGCCTTGGCGGACCAGGCTTTGGCACTGGCTGAAACCCAGGGCCAGCAGACCTGGGCCTGCGTTGAAAACGGCGTGGTGACCAACGTCGGCGACGATGAGCAGACTTGGCGTCTGGTGCTGGACAGGGCGCTCAGCCAGGGCGGCTTTGAGTTGTTCTTCCAGCCGGTGGTCGAAACGAAGGACACGGCGCGGGTCCTGCACTACAAAGCGTTGTCACGGCTGATCACCGAGCAGGGTGAGGCGGTGCCAGCAGGACGCTTTCTACCGTGGATCGAGCGCTTTGGCTGGGCCAGTCGGCTTGACGTGATGATGCTGGAACAGGTGCTCGACCACATGGAAACCCATGATCGCCCCTTGGCGCTTAACCTGTCGGCGGCGACGGTGAGCGATCCTCTGGCGCTGGAACGGGTCTTCGATGCGTTGCGCCAGCATCCCAAGTTGCGTGGTCGCCTGACGTTCGAGATCGGCGAAGAGCAATTGCCAGAGCAAGCGGTGCTGGAGAAAATCGCTCGTCGCTTGCGGGAGGCCGGCTTCTCGCTGGCATTGCAGCGTTTCGGCGGCCGTTTCAGCATGATCGGCAACCTGGCGCACCTGGGGCTGGCGTACTTGAAGATCGACGGCAGTTACATCCGCGCGATCGACGAGGAGGGTCATAAGCGGTTGTTCATCGAAGCGGTGCAGCGTGCGGCGCACAGCATCGACCTTCCGGTGATAGCAGAGCGGGTGGAGACCGAAGGTGAGCGTCAGGTCATCGCCGAAATGGGGATCGAAGGGATACAGGGTCGGCTGGTGGGCGATCCGGCGCCTTGGAAGTGAGGTCATAATGCGGGTGATGCTCCAGGAGCTTGGCTGGCAAGTCCGGTGTGTCTGACGTGATCCCGTCATCGGGTTCGACTGCCTCAGCGCAGCAGATCGCGCGAAGACTCGCCCCTAGAAGCGGAACCCGGAAAAAACAAAACCCGTAGCAATCCGGGTGGACCGCTTCGGGTTTCGTGGGATGTCGGTTACGTCTGGACTAGATCAACCGTGTTTCATCGTCATTGATCAAATCGCTCAAGCCTCCCAGTGTTTCACGGGCCTGGGTACGATCGAGCAATTTCGCCTGTGCCGCTGGCGGCAGGTCGGTGATATTAAGAACGCCCTTGCTGGTCAGCACCTGAATCAAGTCGTCGAGTACACGGATCATCTCCATGTCGCTTAACTTGAGCTGGTTCAGGCTTTTTTCCACCACCTCATTGGCATACCAGGCCTGGATCTCGTGATCGTCGGCCGGTAGTTGTCCGGTCGCCTCGGCAAACGCTGCCGCTTCCACACGAACGAGCACCCCCTCTGCATCGCGCTGAACGTAAAACATGGCTCATTCCTCAATGAGTGCAACGGCTGGCAGCCGCAGGAAACGGCTGCCAGCACAGTACATCACCTCGCGCGGGCGGGCTATCAGTGATGATCGACCTTGATGGTCGGATCGGCACCGTTGACCAGCGAGTTGATCATCGAGTTGTTCCAGGTCACACCTTCGACCTTGATGTGCACATCAGCGGTGCTGTTGGCATTCGAGGCGTTGGTGCTGCTGGTGAACTGCCCAGTGCTGCTGATTTCCAGGGTGGTGTCCTTGCCATCGTTGGTGATTTGCAGGTACTTGGTCAGGTCGTTCACGTTGTTGCCGTTCTCGCCCTGCAACAGGTCGCTCAGGTCAATCTTGTCGCCTTCGCTCGCTTTGAAGTCCTTGATCACATCGAAGCCACCGCTGTTGGTGTCGCCCGCCTTCCAGGCGAACGTATCGGCACCGGCGCCCCCGAAGAGGACGTCGTTGCCTTTACCACCGATCAACAGGTCGTTGCCATTGCCGCCGTACAGCGTGTCGTTGCCACCCTGGCCGAACAGAATGTCATCGCCATTGCCGCCCAGCAGCGTGTCCTTGCCATCGCCCAACAGCGGGTACTTGCTGGCGTCGTAGGTATTCGACGCATTGGCCAAGTGCGCCACATCATCCACGTGGCTGCTGATGAACGAGTGCAGCGCCTTGTCATCGATGGTCGAAACGTTGACGTGCAGCGTATCGGCCGCGAAGGCTTTGAGGGCAGCCGTCCCTTCGAGTGATCCGTAGTTGATCATGTCGCCGAACACGATGTCGTTGCCGTCGCCACCGTTGACGGTGTCGTTGCCTGGGCCGACGAGGGTTTCGCTGCTCAGGATGGCTTGTTTCAGGCTGGTGACGTCGATCACGTTCTGCGAGTGATTGTTGGTGTCGTAGGTGTCCAGCGCTGCGGTGTTGATACCGATCGCTTCTACGGCCGACTTCTGCGCCAGGGCGTTGAATGCGGCCTGTGTTTCACTCAGCGCAGCACCGCTCACGGCATTGCCATTGGCGTCGTCGTGGTAGTTCGGCTGACCATCGGTGATGAAGAAGGTCAGTTTCTGCGCGCCATCGCCAGCGGTGCTGGTGAACCAGTTGCTGGTCTGGTTGAAGACCGACTCGTAGTTGGTGTTGCCGCTGGTGGTCAGTTTGTTCACATAGTCGATCGCGCTGTTCAAGCCCGAGCTGGTGGACAGGTCATACGCCTGGCCGGTGTGCGCCGTGGTGCCGAAGTTGGTCAGGTAGACCTTCACGGCACCCGCGTGCTCAGTGGCCGCCGAATTGGCGAGCGTCTGCAGCGTCGAGATCAGTTGGTTCTTCATCTCGGCCAGTTGATTTCTCATGCTGCCCGAGGTGTCGATCATGAACGCGATGTCATAGCTCTGACCTGCGACCAGTTTCATCGCGGTGACATCTGCCACCACCACGTCGTCGGACGCCGTGCCGGTGACCGTGCTGTCGCCCGCCGTGCCTTCGCTGGCCTTGTAGACGCCTGCGTCGACTGTCACTGCGATTTGCTTGGTGTCCGTCGCGGTCGCCACGGCGCCTGCCTTGCCCACCAGCGCCGTTTCCGTGGCCGTCGCGGTGACGGTCAGCGTGAAGTTGCCGCTGTAGTACTGAGGCGTCTTGATGACCAGGCTGGTCAAGTCGAAGCTGCTGACATCGACCGCAGTGCTGGCCGCGGCGATGGCCACGCTGTGACCGGCGCCGTCGGTCAGGATGGAGCCCGCAGGTGCACCGCTGATGGTGGTGATGTGGGTTTCCGAACCGTCGTTGTCGGTGTAGTTCGCTGTGATTGAACTCAGCTTGATCGGGTTGTTTTCCGTGCCGTGGTTCAGGGTGTACGCGGTGTAGTACCCCTCGCCGGAGCCTGCGCCGTTTTCATGCAGCGTCACGCCGTTCAGGCCGGAAGCCTTCAGATCGTCCACCGAGGTGTACAGCAGTTCATTGGTGCTGTTCAGGGCGACGGTCGTGGTGGCGCCGGTGCTGTTGGTCTTGTCGACCAGGTTGATCGTGTAGCTGCCTGGCCCGGCCTGGTTGTAGTGGTAGATATCCAGGGTGTAATAGCCGGATTCGGTCGGGGTGTAGCCGGTGGACGAAATGGTGCCGCTGTTACTGCCCCAGGTCGCTTTGGCCACGGTGCTGCCGCCGACGGTGATCAGCAGGCTGTCGTCGCCCGAACCCGAGAAGTTGTAGGTATGACCCGCTTCCAGGTAAATCAGGCCGGACAGCTTGGTGCCGGTGCCCGCCGAGACGTTGCCATCCTGTGCGGCGGTTGCAGTGGTATGGGTCGTCGGGGAAGTCGAGGTATTGAAACCGGCCTTGATGGTCGATTCGCTCGCACCGTTCCCGTCTGTGCCCATGCCGGTCAGCGTGCCTACCCAGACGTCCTTGACCAGGCCGGTCGATTTGACCGCGCTGGTGCCCAGCGACAGGGACGGCTGATCCACGGCCGGACGGATGCTGATATTCAGCGTGCCCGGCGTGGCGACAGAGCCGCCATCGGTCGCGCTGAACTGCAGCTGGCTGTAAACCGACTTCTGATCACCCACACCCGACGCGCTGTAATCGCTGCTGCCGGATTTGTCGGCCGCTGGAACGAATTGCAGTTTGCCCGCTGCGATGTCGGCATAGCTGAAGGCCTTGCCAATGTCGTTGCCGGTCAGGGTGGTCCAACTGCCATTGGCTGCCTTGTATTGCAGATCGCCGCCGCTTGGCAGGGCCGTGATCTTGATACCAAGTGCCGAGTTCGCGCTGTCGACATCGCTGATGCCGAAGTCGGACCACTTGAACACCAGCGCCGTGTCTTCGGTGCCGGTGGCCGCAGCGTTGCTGACGGTCGGAGCATCGTTGGTGCCAGTGACGGTGATCGCCAGGTTCGATGTGCTGCTCGCGCCCGACTTGTCGGTGACGGTGAACGGTACATTGATAACCGTGGTTTCCCCCGCAGCCAAGTGCTGGTAAGCCGGGTTGCTGGCGTCCAGGGTCCAGTGGCCACTGGCATCCACGGTAAATCCGGCAGGCTTGTCAGCCGACTTGACGGTGTAGGTCAGCGTGTCGCCATCGTCCACGTCGGTGGCCTGCAGTTGACCACTGAGCGTGGTGTCTTCGCTGCCGGAACCGATGCTGGCTTTGGCCACCGGTGCATCGTTGGTGCCGGTCACGGTGACGGTCAGCACCGAGGTGCTGGTTGCGCCCGCTTTGTCGGTCACGGTGAAAGGCACGTTCAGGGTGGTGGTCTGCCCGGTTGCCAGGTGCTGGTAAGCCGCGTCGCCAGCGTTGAGCGTCCACTGGCCCGTGCTGCTGTCCAGAGTAAAGCCCGCCGGTTTGCTGCTGTTGGCAACGGAGTAGGTCAGGGTGTCGCCTGCATCCACGTCGCTGCCCTGCAGTTGACCGCTGATCACCGTGTCTTCCATGCCGGCGCCTGTGCTCGCCGTCGCGACAGGGGCATCGTTGACCGCCACGACATTGACCGTCACGGTCGCCGTATTGGACGTCAGGTTGCCGTCGGTCACGGTGTAGGTGAACGTCGCGGTGCCGTTGAAATTCGCGTTCGGCGTGAACACCACGTCACCGGCCGGGGTCAGGCTGAGCGTGCCGTTGCTGCTGTGCAGGTCGCTGGTGATGCTCAGTTTGTCGCCGTCGGCATCGTAGTCGTTGCCCAACAGGGTAGCGGCCTTGATCAGCAGTGGCTGATCTTCGAGCGTCGTCAGCGTGGTGTGCGTCATGGCGGCAGTGCTGCTGCTCAGCACGGTGTAGTCACCGATGCCGTTTGCAGTGACAGGTGCCACTTCGACTTTCAACTGCGCGTAGCCGCCCTGATCCCAGTACACGATCTGAATGCTGTGATCGCCCGACGTGTCGAGTGTGACGTTCACAGCCTTCGAGCTGGAGGACTGGTTCTGATCCACGGCAAGCACCTGCTTGCCGTCGATGAGCACGATGTAGCCGTCGTCCGCGGTCACCTTCAACGAGTACGTACCCGCGTCGGCCTTGATGTTGCCTGTCAGCTCGACGATGGCGTCGGACGTGGTGGCTTGCGAAGTGCCCGTGGCGTAAACCAGCGAAGCTTTGTCCGCGCCCAGGAAGGATTCAAGATTCCCGGCGTGGCCCAAGTCATTGCTGAACACACCGCCGCCGCCATAGTTGAGGGTGGTCGCATTGAAGGTGGCATCGGCTGTGTGCGCACCGATGAAGTCCAGTGCCTGCTTGATGCTGGCAAGGTTGCCGCCGTCGACGCCTTCTTTATAACCGTAGTAGTTGCCTTGCAGGCTGCTCACCACCAACGCCGGGCCGTCATTGACCGCCACCGGCGCATCATTGGTGCCGGTCACAGTGATGGCGACGCTCGAGGTGCTGGTAGCGCCCGATTTGTCGGTGACCGTGAACGGTACGGTGATGACGGTGGTCTGGCCCGCAGCCAGGTGCTGATAGGCCGGGTCGCTGGCGTCCAGGGTCCATTGGCCGGTCGCGCTGTCGAGCGTGAAACCGGCAGGCTTGTTGGCATCGGCGACGGTGTAAGTCAGGACATCATTGTCGTCGACATCGCTGGCTTGCAGTTGGCCACTGACAGACTTGTCTTCATCGACGGTCGCCGTGGTCGGTTTCGCCACCGGCGCATCATTGGTGCCGGTCACAGTGATGGTCAGGGTCGAGGTGCTGGTCGCGCCGGCCTTGTCGGTGACGGTAAACGGCACGCTCAAGGTGGTGGTCTGACCGGCAGCCAGATGCTGGTACGCCGCATTGCTGGCATCCAGCGTCCACTTGCCGGAATCGTCGACAGTGAAACCGGCTGGCTTGTCGGCGTCCTTGACGGCGAATTTCAGTACATCGTTGTCATCGACATCGGTGCCTTGCAGCTGACCGGTGGTCGTGGTGTCTTCGACGCCCTTGCCGGTGCTGGCTTGTGCGACCGGTGCATCGTTGGTGCCGGTCACAGTGATGGTCAGGGTGGATGTGCTGGTCGCGCCCGCCTTGTCAGTGACGGTAAACGGCACGTTCAAGGTAGTGGTCTGACCGGCAGCCAGGTGCTGGTACGCCGCATTGCTGGCATCCAGCGTCCACTTGCCGGAATCATCGACAGTGAAACCGGCTGGCTTGTCGGCGTCCTTGACGGCGAATTTCAGCACGTCGTTGTCATCGACATCGGTGCCTTGCAGTTGACCGGTGGTCGTGGTGTCTTCCACGCCCTTGCCAGTACTGGCTTGGGCCACCGGCGCATCGTTGGTGCCGGTCACGGTGATGGTCAGGGTGGATGTGCTGGTCGCGCCCGCCTTGTCGGTGACGGTAAACGGCACGTTCAAGGTGGTGGTCTGACCGGCAGCCAGGTGCTGGTACGCCGCGTTGCTGGCGTCCAGGGTCCATTGGCCCGTGGCGGCGTTCAGGCTGAATCCTGCTGGCTGACTGCTGCTGGCAACGGAGTACGTCAGCACATCGCCGGTATCGACATCGCTGGCCTGCAATTGGCCTGTGAGGGTCGTGTCTTCCTTGCCCGCACCGGTGCTGGCCGATGCAACAGGCGCATCGTTAACGGCGGTCACATTGACCGTGACAGTGGCGGTATTGGAAGTCGCATGCCCATCCGTGACGGTGTAGGTGAAGGTCACCGGACCGTTAATGTCTTTGGCTGGGGTGAAGACCACGTTACCCGCGGCATCCATGACCACCGAGCCGACCACTTTGCCAGACGCGTCGGTGACGCTGGATGGCGTTTTCGGATCGTGGCCTTGCAACGAGTTGATGGTCAACGCGTCGCCGTCGACGTCTTTGTCGTTGGCCAGCAGGGTCGCCGCCTTGATGACCAATGGCTGGTCTTCGAGGGTGGTCAGGGTGTCATGCGCCAGCGCAATGGCTGGGTTGGTGCCCAGCACGCTATAGGCACCGGTCACGTTGCCAGTGACCGTGGCCACTTCGACTTTCAACTGCGCCTGACCGCCCTGGTCCCAATAAACGATCTGGATGCTGTGCTCGCCGCCGGTTGCCAGCGAGAACGACGTCGTACGGGCCGTGGGCGACTGGTTGGCGTCATAGGCAGCCACTTGTTTGCCGTCGATCAGAACAAGGTAGCCATCGTCCGCGGTGATCTTCAGCGAGTAGTTGCCTGCCGCCATGGTGACCTTGCCGGCCAGTTCGACGATGGCGTCACTCGTGGTGGTTTGCGCAGTACCGTTGGTGTAGACCAGCGAGCCCTTGTCAGTGCCCAGGAAGGTCGCCAGGTTTCCGGCATTCCCCAGGTCGTTGCCGAACGAGCCGCCGTAGTTCAGGGTGCTGGCGTTGAAGGTTGCGTCGGCCTTGTGCGTGGCGATGAAGTCCAGCGCCTGCTTGATGCTGCTCAGGTTCGGACCATCATTGCCCGCGCCGCTGCCTTGTTTGTAGCCGTAGTAGTTGCCCTGCAGGCTGCCGATGACCGGCTGGCCGATGTCGTTGGCGGCAATCGGCGCATCGTTGACCGGAGTGACGTTGATCACCACGCTGGACGCATTGCCCAAGGTCGTGCCGCCGTCGCTCGGCTGGAAGCCGATGGTCGCGTAGTTGTTGCCGTTGGCGTCGTCGGCAGGCTTGAAGGTCAGCTTGTCGCCATCGATGTCGGCTTTGCTGATCAACTGGCCTTGCGCAACGGCCACGCCATTGAGCAGCAGGGTGCCGTTGGCTGGCAGGCCGGTGATGACCACGCCCAGCGAGCTGGCGGGAGAGTCGATGTCGGAAACACCGAAGTTGCTCCAGTGCAGGGTCTGGGTGGTGTCTTCGTCCCCGGTGCTGCTGCCACCGGTGGCGGTCGGGGCGTCGTTGACTGGGTTGACCACCAGGTTAGCGGTGTTCGGCACGGTGACGGTGCCGTCGCTTACGCCGAAGCTGATGTTGGCGGTGCCGTTCCAGTCTGGTTTCGGCGTGAAGGTGTAGGTGCCGTCGCTGTTCTGTACCAGCGTGCCTTGCGAAGCGGGCACGGTCACATTGACGACCGAGAGGTTGTCGCCATCCACATCCTTCGCGCCCGCCAGCAACTGATCTTTGGTGAAGGTGATCGCGGTGTCTTCGTTGGTCGGGGTCAGCGTAACTGGCGTGACCGTCGGCGCATCGTTGACCGGAGTGACGTTGATCACAACGCTGGACGCATTGCCCAGGGTCGCGCCGCCGTCGCTCGGCTGGAAGCCGATGGTCGCGTAGTTGTTGCCGTTGGCATCGTCGGCAGGTTTGAAGGTCAGCTTGTCGCCGTCGATGTCGGCCTTGCTGATCAACTGGCCTTGCGCAACGGCCACGCCATTGAGCAGCAGGGTGCCATTGGCTGGCAGGCCGGTGATGACGACGCCCAGCGAGCTGGCTGGAGAGTCGATGTCGGAAACACCGAAGTTGCTCCAGTGCAGGGTCTGGGTGGTGTCTTCGTCCCCGGTGCTGCTGCCACCGGTGGCGGTCGGGGCGTCGTTGACTGGGTTGACCACCAGGTTAGCGGTGTTCGGCACGGTGACGGTGCCGTCGCTTACGCCGAAGCTGATGTTGGCGGTGCCGTTCCAGTCTGGTTTCGGCGTGAAGGTGTAGGTGCCGTCGCTGTTCTGTACCAGCGTGCCTTGCGAAGCGGGCACGGTCACATTGACGACCGAGAGGTTGTCGCCATCCACATCCTTCGCGCCCGCCAGCAACTGATCTTTGGTGAAGGTGATCGCGGTGTCTTCGTTGGTCGGGGTCAGCGTAACTGGCGTGACCGTCGGCGCATCGTTGACCGGAGTGACGTTGATCACAACGCTGGACGCATTGCCCAGGGTCGCGCCGCCGTCGCTCGGCTGGAAGCCGATGGTCGCGTAGTTGTTGCCGTTGGCATCGTCGGCAGGTTTGAAGGTCAGCTTGTCGCCGTCGATGTCGGCCTTGCTGATCAACTGGCCTTGCGCAACGGCCACGCCATTGAGCAGCAGGGTGCCATTGGCTGGCAGGCCGGTGATGACGACGCCCAGCGAGCTGGCTGGAGAGTCGATGTCGGAAACACCGAAGTTGCTCCAGTGCAGGGTCTGGGTGGTGTCTTCATCCCCGGTGCTGCTGCCGCCGGTGGCGGTCGGAGCGTCGTTGACCGGAGTGACATTGACTGTCAGCGGCAGCGTCGTGGAAGCGTGGTTGCCGTTGCTCGATTCAGTCGCCGTGGCGATGATGCTCAGCTGAATAGGCACCGTCGCGTCCTTGGGCGGTGTGATCGTCAGGTTGTTCAGGTCCCAGCCCGTGACGATGACAGCGCCATCGCCGCCCGGAATCGAGGTGTAGCTGTTGTGACCATCGGTCACCACTGCGCCCAGCGGAATACCCGCCACTGTGAGGGTCAGGGATTCCGAACCGTCGGTGTCGACCAGCGCCCCTGCGATGTCCAGCTTGATGGCGCTGTCCTCGTTGCCGCCATCGGTATGCACGGTCAGGGTCGGGGCGTCCGCGACTGCGATGACCGTTACGTCGAATTTCAGCGACGTGCTCTCAGGCGCTGCGGCGCCATCTTTGGCGGTGGCTGTCAGTTCCAGCCCAACGGTGCCACTGTAGTTCAGCGGTGCCTGGAATTTCAGACCGCTCAAGTTCCAGTCGCTGACATCCACCGAGGCGTTGTTATCGCCGGCGGTGAAGACGTGATTCGGATTGCCATCGGTAATGATCGAACCTTTCGGCAGACCGCCGAGCGTCAGGGTCAGGCTTTCCGAACCATCGCGGTCGGTGCTGGCGGCGTGAATCGGTGACAGCAGGATAGGTTGATCTTCATAACCGGTATTGACGTTCTGGATCACCGAAATGTTGTCCAGAATGCCGCCGGTGGAGTTGCTGTCCGCGGCTTTGAATTCCAAGTGCGCAGTGCCGTCGGCGGTGACCGGAACCTGGAAAGCGTAAGTTTTGAGGCCCACTTCGTTGGCGTTCAGCGTGCCGATCAGGGTCGTACCCCAGAAGACGTTGATCGTCGAATTGTCCAGTGCACCGGCCCGTGGCGAATAATCGACGGTCACGGTGTAGGTCTGGCCGGCTTTGGCCGAGAATTCGGTCCACAGGTTGCTGGCGTCGCCAGGGTTGCGCTCAAGCTCGATGACGTGGTTGCCAGACGCCTGTTTCGGGTCGTTCACGCCATAGGTGCCGGCGGTGTTGATTTCCACCGCATTGCCGGCGTTATCGGTGTGCCATACGCCGCCGCTGAACTGCCCGACAGCGACGTTGGTGCCGGTCCCGGACCCTTGGAAGTCGATGCCACGGCTGAAACCGCCATCCATGGTCAGCGATGGGATATCGGTGACCGGATTCACGGTAACGCTGCCATTCACGACAGGCGAACTCAACACGTCCTTACCGGACAGGCCATTGTCCACGGCTTTGTAGGTGAAGTCGTTGGTGCCGCTCCAGTCCGCGTCGGGTACGAAGTAGATGGTCGCACTGTTGCCGGAGGCGGGGATATCCGTGCTGGTGTTGATGGCGATCGTGTGGGCTGCATCGGCATAGAACGTGCCGTGCGCACCCAGATCGACCAGGTTGAAGTGGTCGATCTGACCGTCTACATCGCTGCCGCTGAGGGTGATGGCGATGCCTGGGTTGGTCTGCCCGTCGTCTTCGTTGCCGCTGCCCTGAGCGGTATTGGCCGTCGGTGCATCGTTGACCGGATTGACGTTGATCACCACGCTGGACGCATTGCCCAGGGTCGCGCCGCCATCGCTCGGCTGGAAGCCGATGGTTGCGTAGTTGTTGCCGTTGGCGTCGTCGGCAGGTTTGAAGGTCAGCTTGTCGCCGTCGATGTCGGCCTTGCTGATCAACTGGCCTTGCGCAACGGCCACGCCATTGAGCAGCAGGGTGCCGTTGGCTGGCAGGCCGGTGATGACCACGCCCAGCGAGCTGGCGGGAGAGTCGACGTCGGAAACACCGAAGTTGCTCCAGTGCAGGGTCTGGGTGGTGTCTTCGTCACCAGTGCTGCTGCCGCCGGTGGCGGTCGGGGCGTCGTTGACCGCAACCACGGAGATTTCCCCGTGGGCCAGGAACGACTCCTTGCCGTTCACGCCGTTACCTTTGGCGCCGGAGTCGGTGACGGTAATGTCGACGCCACGTGTGCCCTCGGTCGGGTTATCGCCCGGTGCCTGGAACTTGATCGATTCGATCAGCGCCTTGTACTGCTCGATGGTCGCGATGCCGGAAAGGGTAAAGCCGGTAACCTGGCCCGCCGCGTTCTTCACTTCGGTCACAGTGACGCCGTCAGGCTTGGTGCCGGTGAAGGTCAGCAGCTCGCCAGCCTTCATGTCGCTGACACTGACCACGGCCTTGCTGAGGGTGGTGTTGTCCAGATCGTTCAGTTGCAGGTTCCTCACCACCGAAACGGCGTTGTCGTTCTCGGTGAAGGTGACCTTGTCGGTGCCTACGGTCGGCGCATCGTTGACGGTGGTGATCCGAATGGTCGAAACCGTCGTCGCGATGTTGTTCACATCGCCGCCGTCATCGATGGTGATGTTGATGATGCGGTTTTCAGTGCTCGGGTTATGCGACGAGCTGTCGAAGGTAATCGACTGGATTGCCGTCTGGTACTGCGCAGGGGTGCCTGGCCCGAACGTGATGGTTTTGCCGGTCACCACGCCCTGAGCGTTGACCACATCGCTAACGGTGTAGGTCAGGCCTGCGCTCTTGACCACATTCAGGATGTCGCCATCGTGATAGTTGGTCAGGGTGATGGTCGCCGACTTCATGGTGGCGCTGTCCGAATCGCTCAGGGTGAAGTCACGCGCGATCTTGCCAGGACCTTTGCCGCTGCCCGACGGCGTGCCGTCAGCCAGAGACTCGTTCCAGGTGTTGCCAAATTCGGTACCGGTGCCTGTATGGCCGATGACGGGTGCGTCATTGACCGGGATGACCGTCACCTGGCTGTTGTGGACCACGGTCTGGTTGTCGGTGCCGTGAGCGTCGACATCGGTGACCGCCACACTCACCCCGCGGGTGGCGGTGCTCGGGTTTTCGCTGCTGTTTTGATAGGTGATCGAGTTGATCAACTCTTTATAGGTATCGATCGACGCTTTGCCGGACAGCTCGATGACAATGTTGCCGTTGCTGTCGTTGCTCAGCTTGTAGCTGATACCCAGATCGGTGGTGCCTTCGGTCCCGCCCTTGTAGTACTTGGAAACGATCACGTCTTCGGCGAGGAAGCCGGTCAGGGTGATCTTTGCGCCGCTCAATTCGGTGCTGTCGACGTCAGTGACGGTGAAGTCCTTCACCAGAGGCGTCGCTGCGCCGTTTTCGGTGTACTCGACGCTGCCGAAGTTGACGACAGGTGCATCGTTCTTCGCATCGATGGCGATTTCGCCCTTCGCCACTACCGACGTTTCCGCGCCCACGCCGTCGCCTTTCAGGCCGGTGTCGGTCACGCTGATTTCAACGCCACGCGGCGTGACGTTCGGGTTGGCTTCAGGGGTCGCGAATTTGATCGACTGGATCAGCGCCTGATAGTCAGCCACGCTGGCCTGGCCGGTCAGGGTGATGACCAGCGTGCCGTTGGCCGCCGAACCCTGAACGGCATAGGTCACGCCCGGAATCGACGTGGTGCCGTCGGCGTTGGCCAGGTTCGAACCGAAGATGTCGGTCGCTTGCAGGTGGGTCAGCGTGATGGTCGCGCCTTGCAAGGTCGAGTTGTCGACATCGCTCAGTTGTACATCTTTAGCGATGGCAACCGGCTCGCCGTTCTCGGTGTACGTGTTGTTGCTGAAGCCGACTTGCGGCGCATCGTTGACCGCGATGACGTTGATGGTCGAGGTCGTGGTGTTCGACGTTCCGTTGATCAGGTGTCCGTCGCTGACGGTCACAGTGATGTTGCGCGGTACCGTGCTCGGGTCATCGCTGGTGTTGCTGTAAGTGATGGCCGCGATGGCTTTCTGATAAGTCTCGGCACTTGCGCTGCCGGTCAGGGTGACGGTGATCTTGTTCTGCGCGAGGTCGTTGTCGATCTTCACGGTCAGGCCGAACTGGTCGGCGATCGACAGCACATCGCCTTTTTGGGCGTTGTTCAGAGTGACGGTTGCGCTCTGCACGCGCGCGTCATCCGGGTCGGTGATGCTGACTTTGCCCGCGATGCTGACGCCTTGCTGGTTTTCGGTGTAGTCGGCGGTGTAACCCGCCGAACCGTTGCCCAGGTCGATGACCGGGGCGTCGTTGACCGGGATGACGGTGACGACGGCCGTGCCTGCCGACGAATTCAACTCGCCGTCGTTGACGGTCACGCTGATCAGGCGAATGCCGCCAACCGGGTCTTCACCCGTGCTGACGAAGGTCGCGGACTTGAGCACCGCTTCGTACTGAGCTTGGGTGGCGCTGCCGGTCAGGGTGTAGACCAACTGGCCATTGACGGTCTGCGTGGTGACCACGATGCCCGTGTTGCCGGTGTCGAAAGCCAGCGCGTCGCCTGGCTTGGCGTTGGTGATGGAGACTTTGGCGCTCTGCAGGTTCGGACTGTCCGGATCGTTGAGCGTAATGCCCGACATCAGTTTGACCGGCGCTGCGTTTTCAATGTACGGCGCGGCGAACGAGATGTTGCCAAAGCCGTGCATGTCCACGGTCGGCGCATCGTTCACGGCCGTCACCTTGATGGTGCTGGTCGCGACGTTGGAGAGGTTGTTCTCCGACTGGCCGTCGTTCACCTGCACAGTGACCTGGCGATCCACGGTGCTCGGGTTATCGCTGGTGTTGCGGTAGGTGATCGACTCGATCATCGCCTCGTACTGGGCTTTGGTCGCCTCGCCAGTCAAGTTGACGGTGATCGTCTTGTTGCCGTTGGCATCGGTGCCGTTGACGATCTGCACGGAGATGCCGAATTTGCTGTTGGCGGCCAGCACGTCGCCGGCTTGCGCGTTGCTCAGGACGACCGTTGCGCTCTTGATCGTGGCGTTGTCGACATCGGTGATCGAGACATTCTTGCCTGCGATGCTGATGCCACTGCCGTTCTCGGTGTAGCTCAGGCTATAGCCGGTTTCGGTCGCGCCATCGGTGGAGTTCAGGTCCAGGACCGGAGCGTCGTTGACCGGCGTGACAGTGACAGGCAGCGGCTGAGTGGTGGTCGCGGTCTGGCCATTGCTGGCCTCGGTCGAGGTCGCGGTCACCACCAGATTGATCTGGCCGTTGAAGTCTTTCGGCGGCGTGAGGGTCAGCTTGGACAGGTCCCAGCCATTGATGATGACAGCCCCGTCGCCACCTGGGATCGAGGTGTAGCTGTGAGTGCCATCGGTCAGGACAGCGCCCAGCGGGATGCCTGAAACGGTGGTGGTCAGTGTTTCGGAACCGTCGGTGTCGACCAGCGCCGGAGCGATGGTCAGCTGAATGGCCGAGTCCTCGGGGCCTGTGGCCGACGTGACGGTCAGCGTCGGGGCATCGGCAACCGCTTCGACGTGGACGAGGAAGCTCTGCTCCGAGGAGGCCGGGGCGGCATTGCCGTCCTGTGCGGTCGCGGTCACGGTCAACTGGATGTCGCCGCTGACATTCGACGGCGCGGTGAACTTGAGATTGCTCAGGTTCCAGTTGGTGATGTCGGTCGACGTGTTGCCCGCGGTCGCGGTGAAGGTGTTGACGCCGTCACTCAGGGTCGAGCCAACGGGCAAACCTTTCAGAGCCAGGGTCAGGGTTTCGGAACCGTCGATGTCGGTCGTCTTCGCCTGAATGGTCGACAGCAGAATGGCGTGGTCTTCAAGCCCGCTGTTCAAATGCTCGGTGACGCTGATGTTGTTGATCACGCCGCCCACGGAGTTGCTGTCTACCGCCTTGAATTCCAGCTTGGCAGTCCCGTCCGCAGTGACAGGCACCTCGAAGGTGTAGGTGTGCATGCCAGTCTGGCTCGCATTCAGCGTGCCGATCAGCGTGTTACCCCAGTAGACATTGATGGCCGAGTTGCCCAGCGCGATGTCACGTGGCGAATAATCGACCGAAATCTGATAGGTCGCGCCGTCTTTGACGTCGATGTTGGTGTACAGGTTGCTCGGGTCGCCGCTGTCGCGTTCCAGCTCGATCACCCGCGAGTTACGCGGGTCGGAGCCGACGCCGTAGGTGCCCGGCGCGCCGATTTCCACGGTGCCGCCGCTGTTGTCGGTGTGCCACGCGCCGCTGCCGATATCGCCGATGACGCCGGTCGTGGCGCCGTTGACGCTCAGCGAGGCAACGGTCTTGTCGACGATCAGTGCCAGGAACGGCGTGTCCGTCACCGGTGCAATGGTGATGCTGCCCGTGGCGGGTGTGGCCGCTGGCAGACCCTGATTGTCGGTGGCGGTGTAGCTGAAGCGGGTGTCGCCGCTCCAGTCCTTGTCAGGCTTGAAGTAGATGGTCGCGCTGTTGTTGGCGGCTGCGATGTCGCTGGCGCTGGTCAGCTCCTGAGTACCTGCTGCGTCGGCGTAGAATTTGCCGTGCGCGGCCATGTCCACTAGGTTGAAGTGCGCGATGGTGCCGTCGACATCGCTGCCAGTCAGCTTGATTTCGATGATGCCGTCTTCATTCCCCGAACCGGTGGTCGGCGCGACGACGGGCGCGTCGTTGACGGCAATGACGTCGATTTCGCCACTGTGGGCGCCGGTCTGGTTGTTGGTGCCGTGGGCATCGACGTCAGTCACTTCGATCTTCACGCCGCGTGGCGCGACGCTCGGGTCGTCACTGTTGTTGGCGTAGGTGATCGAGTTGATGAGCGTGGTGTAGTCAGCGATCGAAGCGTTACCGCTCAGCGTGATGATGATGGCGCCATCCGGCGTGTTGCTCAGCGTGTAGCTGATGCCCAGGTCGGTTGTGCCTGCGGTGCCGCCCTTGTAGTACTGGGAGACGATCAGGTCTTCGGCCTGAATGCCGGTCAGCGTGATCTTCGCGCCGCTGAGCGTGTCACCGTCGACGTCAGTGATTTTCAGGTTGTCGACCAGCGCCTGAGGCGCGCCGTTTTCGGTGTAGGTCGGGCTATCGAAGGACACGACGGGCGCATCGTTGACGGCCACCACGTGAACGGTGCTGCTCACTGGTACCGAGTCATTCTGACCGTCGTTGACCGTCACGTTGATGGTTCGGTCGACAACGCTCGGGTTCTCGCTGCTGTTGCTGAAGGTGATCGACTTGATCACAGCTTCGTACTGCGCAGCGGTGGCGTTACCGGTCAGGGTCAGGACGATCTGGCCATTGACGTTGGCGGTGGTGACGGTGATGGCCGGGTTCGGGCTGCCGACCGCCAGGCTGTCGCCCGCCTGCGCATTGCTCAGGGTGACTTTGGCGCCTTGCAGGGTCGGGCTGTCGACGTCGGTGACGTTGATGTTCGGGGCGATTTGAACGCCAGTTTGGCCTTCGGTGAAGGTGGCTTCGCCATTGGTGCCGTTTGCGCCGCCGTTCAGGTCAACCACGGGCAACGCATCGTTGTCGATGATGGTCGTGGTGACGCTGCCGTTGGTGGCGCTGACGACGACGTTTTCGAAATTGCCGCCCGTGATCCCGCCGATCGAAACGGTGACGTTCTCGACGCCTTCGGGAAGGGTGTCGTTGATAGTGGCCAGGTCGAAGGTGACGCTGCTGGAGCCTGCCGGAATCTTGACGCTCACCACTTGGGTGTAATCGGTGCCGTTGGCAGCGGTGCCGCTGTAGGTCAGGTTGACGGTGACTTCGGTCTGGGCCGGGTTGCTCAGCGCGATGGTGTAAGTCGCCGCCTGACCCTCGGTGACCTGGGCAGTGCCAGTGATGGAGGCGGTGGTGGTGTCGATGGTGTCGGTGATCTGCACAACGGCCGGGGTCGGGTTGGCGACCAGGTTTTCGAAATTGCCCCCGGTGGCGCCGGTGATCGTGGTGCTGACGGTAGTGGCCGAGTTGTAGACGTCGTTGGCAGGAGCCGCAACCACGACCGAACCGCTGGACTCGCCAGCGCGGATGGTGATGGTCGAACCGTCCGACAGGGTGACGGTCACTGGCGTTTGCGCCAGGTTGGTCAGCGTGGCGGTGTAGGTGATCGAAGTGCCTTCAGCGGTGGTGGCGCTGCCGGCGGCCAGGCTGACGGTGGTGGTGTCTGGCGTATCGGTGATCTGCACAACGGCCGGGGTCGGGTTGGCGACCAGATTCTCGAAATTGCCCCCGGTGGCACCGGTGATCGTGGTGCTGACGGTGGTGGCCGAGTTGTAGACGTCGTTGGCGGGTGCCGCAACCACGACCGAGCCGCTGGACTCGCCAGCACGGATGGTGATGGTCGAACCGTCCGACAGGGTGACGGTCACTGGCGTCTGTGCCGGGTTGGTCAACGTGGCGGTGTAGGTGATCGAAGTGCCTTCAGCGGTGGTGGCGCTGCCGGCGGCCAGGCTGACGGTGGTGGTGTCAATGGTGTCGGTGACCGTGGTCACCGCAGGTGCCGGGTTGGTCGTCAGGACCAGACCCGCCCCGCCAGAAGTGCCGGTAATGGTGGTGCTGATGTCGTGCGGGTCGATGTACGGCGTGTTGCCGTTGGGAACCTGTACAACCACGTTGCCCGAGGTCTGGCCCGCCGCGATGACGATGGTCGCGCCGTTCGACAGGGTAATGGTCAGGTCGCTGAGTGGCGCCTGCGTGACGGTGGCGGTGTAGACCAACGCGCCGCCCGTCTCGGTGATGGTCGATGTCGCGCTCAGCGTCAGCGTTGAGTCGCGCTGTGGAACTGCCGCGTCTTGCCGAGTGCCGGCTGCCGCGCTGCTATCCAGGCCTGCGGTGTTGAAACCAATGTTCGGGTTCACCACGCCAGCCGTTTCGGTCAGCATCACCACGCTGTGACCGCCGCCCGCGTTTCCGCCATCGGAGGATGTGCCAGTGGTCTGGCCGGCTGCGGTGGCTTCCAGGTCCTGAGTCGGGTCCGCGCCCGCGGCGATGGCTTGTTGCAGTTCGGCAACCGACGGCGCGGCCTGAGCGGCGGCCTCGGCAACGTTGGTGGTGGATGCCGGGGTGTCAGCGCTCCACTGGCTGTCACGGCCCATGTCCAGCTGACGGCCATCCGGCAATTGCAGTGTGACGGCGCCTTCTGGCCCGGTGAGCACTTGTTCCCCGGCCAGCAGCCGGTCACCTTCGATCAGTACACGGCGAATCCCTTCCGGGGAGACTGCGACAACTTGGCCAACAATGCTTTTGACGATGGCAACAACACTGCTCATGGGGGTGACTCTCCGTGCTTACCGTTCTGTAGGTATCTGTTCTGACCGACCGGGCATCAGGGGCGGCGCTTCATTAATCTGTAATTCAACTATCAAAACTTTGACACCGGGCAACTAACTAACTGATTTGTTTATTGTTAGTTATTTGGCGTCAATTTATTTTCAGTCAGTGTCGGCTTGATGATTAAGTTTGTGCCAAAGTATTGACCTATTACGCGACATCCTAAACAATCGCGTCCGTAATGTCACATTGATATTTTCTGAGATCGCGTATTTCTGTTGTTCGCTCCCAGAGACCCTTCAGAACAGCCTGGCTTAGCCGATCTCTTACACAAAGTCTCTCTTGCAGTGCAGCAGTGACTGCTGCGTTTTCGAACAAGTACGTTCCCGGGAAGTAACCAACATGCGTAAGCAAATTCTCACTGCTGTACCCTTCATCCTCTCGGCTGGCTTCGTGCAGGCACAAACCTTGCCAGAAGCGATGCAGAAGGCCATGGAAGTGCATCCCGAGGTTCAGGCAGGCGTCAACGCCCGTATTGCGCAGGACTACGCGGTCCGTGCAGCGAAGGGCGGTTACCTGCCACGCGTCGACGTGACAGCGGGGTATGGCCGTGCGGGTTCGGATACGCCGACTACCCGAGCTCAGAACAATGGTGACCACTGGCAAACACTGAACCGCGGTGAGTCTGCGATTCGTTTGCGTCAGATGCTGTTTGACGGTTTCGCAACAAGTAACGAAGTTGGGCGTCAACAAGCCACCGCCAATTCTCGGGCGTACTCTTTGTTGAATACTTCCGAGCGCACTGCGCTGACAGTTGCCCAGGTATATATCGATGTTTTGACGCAGCGTGAAATGGTGCGTCTGGCCGAAGAAAACCTGAAGAGCCACGAACGTATCTACGACCAAATCAAACTGCGCACCAGCCGTGGCGTTGGTCGCATGGCCGACATGGATCAGGCCGACGCCCGTCTGGCACAGGCTCAGAACAACCTGATCACCGAACAGACCAACCTGGCCGACGCCCAGACCAACTACCTGAGCGCCATCGGCCAACTGCCGGACCAACTGGAAAAGCCTGCACCGTTCGCCATGATGCCGGCCGATCTTCAGGAAGCGCGCCAGCAAATGCTCGACAACAGCCCGGTACTGCGTTCTGCCGAGGCTGACATTGCTGCGGCGGAGAAACAATACGCCGCCGCCAAGTCGACATTCTCGCCGCGTTTCGATCTGGACCTGGGCCGCAACGCCGACAACAACGTCGGGGGTGACGAGGGTCACAACAACGGCTGGGAAGCGATGGTGCGCATGCAGTTCAACCTGTATGCCGGTGGCAGCAACAAGGCCGACCTGACCTCCAAGTCGTATCTGGCTTCCCAGGCGCTGGACATCCGTAACAACGCCCTGCGTCAATTGAACGAAGAACTGGGCCTGGCCTGGAACGCCTACAACAACGCGTCCCAGCAAGTTCCAATCGCCCAGCAGTACGTCGATCGCGCCACCAGTGTCCGCACGTCGTATCAGCAGCAATTCAGCCTGGGAGAGCGTACCCTGCTCGACCTTCTCGACAGTGAGAACGAACTGTTCACGGCTCAACAGCGCCTGGTGCAGCTGCAAAGCCTGAAAACCTATACCCAGTACCGCATTCAGGCGGACATCGGCACCTTGCTGAAAAGTCAGGGCGTCGTCGCGCCGCTGGCATCGGTTGTGCAGAATGATATAAAGCCGTCGGTCAAACTGCCGGGGATGAACTGATTCTTGACGCTTTCCGCTTCCGTCAGGAGCCAGGTGCTTTTAACCGCTAAAGAAAGAGAGTGTCAGCGTGGATTTGGAATTACCTTCGGTTCAATTAGGTCATGATCCCCGCAGCCAGCATGACGATCCCCTGCTGGACGGCTTGCTGACACTCTGCGCCCTGCATCACAAACCGGCGAGCCGTGCGATGCTGAGCACGGGCCTGCCGCTGCCGGATCAGCGTTTCACCCCCGATCTGCTGCCTCGCGCAGCCGCTCGCGCCGGCTTGCAAGGTCGTTTGCTGGTACGCCGACTGGATCAGATTCCCGCCATCGCACTCCCGGCCATGCTGCTGTTGAAGGAAGGGCGGTGCGCGGTGCTTCTGGGCTGGACCGACGACGTTGCACGGCTGCTGATCAGCGAAAGCGACGGCGGCGAAGTGCATGTCGAGCGCGAAGCGCTGGCCAAGGATTACAGCGGCAAGGTGTTTTTCGCACAGCCGCAGCATAAATTTGACGCAACCCGCGGCTCGATCATTCCGCGGGCGCGCTCCTGGTTCAAAGACACCCTCAAGCTGTCGCGCTGGCTTTACGCCGACGCGATCGCTGCCAGTTTCGTCATCAACCTGATTGCGATTGCGGCCCCACTGTTCGTCATGAACGTGTATGACCGAGTCGTGCCCAACCAGGCCACTTCCACCTTATGGGTGCTGGCCGCCGGTATCGTCGGCGCGTATTTGTTCGACCTGGTACTCAAAGGCCTGCGCAGCCTGTGCCTTGACCTGGCGGGCAAAAAGACTGACCTGATCATTTCCGCGACGCTGTTCGAGCGCATCGTCGGCATGGCGATGAAGTTCCGTCCCGCCAGGGTCGGCAGCTACGCGCAGAACATCCACGAATTTCAGGGCATGCGCGATTTCCTCACCTCGCTGACCCTGACGAGCCTCATCGACCTGCCGTTCACCCTGATCATTCTGCTGGTGATTGCGCTGCTGGGCGGGCACTTGGTGTGGATTCCGATCATCGCGTTCCCGCTCGCGCTGGGCATTGGCCACTTGCTGCAAAAACCCCTGACCGCCACCCTCGAACGCACGATGGCGTTGGGCGCCGAGCGTCAATCGAGCCTGATCGAGACCCTCTCCGGGCTCGATGCCGTCAAGGTCAATAACGCTGAAAGCGAGCGCCAGTACCATTGGGAACACACCATCGGCACCCTTAGCCGCCTCGAACTGCGGGTCAAGATCCTGTCTGGCCTGGCGATGAACATCACACTGCTGATTCAGCAACTGGCGGGCGTGGCGATGATCTGCTTCGGCGTGTACATGATCATCGACGGCAATCTGAGCATGGGCGGGCTGGTGGCCTGCTACATGTTGAGCGGTCGGGCATTGGGCCCACTGGCGCAGTTGTCCGGGCTGCTGACCCGTTACCAGCAGGCCAAGGTCACCATGGTCTCGGTGGACCAGATGATGGAGCTGCCGCAAGAGCGCAACTTCGAAGAACGTCCGATGAGCCGCCAGGTGCTGCAGGGCGCGATGGAGTTTCGCAACGTTGAGTTCACTTATCCGAATCAGCAGAACCTGGCGCTGAAGAACATCAACCTGGTGGTCCGGCCCGGCGAGAAGATCGGCATCATCGGCCGTAGCGGCTCGGGCAAGAGCTCGCTGGCCAAGCTGCTGGTCGGCCTCTACCAACCCGACGAAGGCTCGTTGCTGGTCGATGGCGTGGACATTCGTCAGATCGACGTCAGCGAGTTGCGTCACAACATTGGATACGTGGCGCAGGACATTCAACTGCTGGCAGGCTCGCTGCGCGACAACCTGGTGTCCGGCGCGCGCTACGTCGACGATGAAATGGTCCTGCAGGCTGCAGAGCTTGCAGGCGTACACGAATTCGCCCGGCTCCACCCACAGGGTTACGAGTTGCAGGTGGGCGAGCGCGGTCAGAACCTGTCAGGTGGTCAGCGGCAGAACGTGGCGCTGGCCCGGGCGCTGCTGCTCAACCCGCCGATTCTGTTGCTGGACGAACCGACCAGTGCCATGGACAACACCGGCGAGGAGCGTTTGAAACAGCGCTTGCAAGCCGTTGTCGAGAAAAAGACCGTGATTCTTGTCACCCACCGAGCTTCGTTGCTCTCTCTGGTCGATCGCTTGCTGGTGATCGACCGTGGCCAGATCCTTGCCGACGGTCCGAAAGCGGCCGTAATGGACGCATTGAAGAAGGGGCAGATCAGTGTTGCTTAAATCGGGTCAAGACACCGGCGGCGGGCTGTTCGGTTATTTCAAAGGCACGCCGTCCCTTGAAGGGCAACCAATGCCCGAGGTGAAGAAGGCTTTTCTCGATGATGTGCCGCGCATCGTGCGTTACACCATCTGGGGCGTCATTCTGTTCTTCGTGTTTTTGGTGCTGTGGGCCCACTTCGCGGTAATCGACGAAGTGACCAAGGGCGAAGGCAAGGCGATTCCCTCGACCAAGATCCAGAAAATCCAGAACCTGGAAGGCGGGATCGTCGCGCAGATTTATGCCCGCGACGGGGAAATCGTCGACGCCGGTGCGCCCTTGATCCGTCTGGATGACACTCGGTTTGCCTCCAACGTCGGAGAGACCGAAGCCGATCGGGTGGCCATGGAGCTACGGGTCGAGCGCCTGAGCGCCGAGGTGGATGACCGCCCGCTGAACATCAGTGCCGACGCGCGCAAGTCGGCGCCCAAGCAGGCGGCCAACGAAGAGTCGTTGTACCAGAGCCGCCGTCAGCAGTTGGTCGATGAGATCGGCGGGCTGCAGCAGCAACTGATACAGCGTCAGCAGGAATTGCGCGAGTTCGGCTCCAAGCAGGAACAGTACCGCAACAGCCTGAACCTGCTGCGCCAGGAAATCGGCATGTCCGAGCCGCTGGTTGCGCAGGGCGCGGTCTCGCCGGTGGACATCCTGCGTCTGAAACGGTCGGAGGTCGAGACGCGCGGTCAACTGGACGGCACGACCTTGGCGATCCCCCGGGCTCAGGCGGCGATTGCCGAAGTGCAGCGCAAGATCGACGAGACCAAGGGCAAATTCCGCAGTGACGCGCTCACCCAGCTCAACGAAGCCCGCACCAACCTGGCCAAGGCACAGTCCACAGCCAAAGGGTTGGAAGACCGAGTCAACCGCACCATGGTGACCTCGCCGGTGCGCGGTATCGTCAAGCAGATGCTGGTGAACACCGTGGGGGGCGTGATCCAGCCAGGCAGCGACATTGCCGAGATCGTGCCGCTGGACGATACCTTGCTGGTCGAAGCGCGCATCCGCCCGCAGGACATCGCGTTTCTGCACCCGGGTCAGGAAGCGATGATCAAATTCACGGCCTACGACTACACCATCTACGGCGGGCTTAAAGGCAAGCTGGAGCAGATCGGCGCCGACACCATCCAGGATGAAGAGAAGAAGAACACCTTTTACGTGATCAAGCTGCGGACCGAGCGCAGCCATCTCGGCACCGATGAGCATCCGCTGTTGATCATCCCCGGCATGGTGGCGTCGGTGGACATCATCACCGGCAAGAAGAGCATCCTCAGCTACCTGCTCAAGCCTGTGCTCAAGGCCCGCGCCGAGGCCCTGCACGAACGCTAAGGGCTTTTCGTAGGAGCGCGCTTGCCCGCGATTGCGTCAGTTCAGACATCGCGATGACTCTGACCCTCGGTTATCGCGGGCAAGCGCGCTCCTACAGGCGGACGGCGCTGCGATCTATGTACCCTGTTTTTTCCCAAACCTGTGTTCAAGGCCCGCGCCAAGGCCCTGCACGAACGCTAAGCGGCTTTTTTGTAGGAGCGCGCTTGCCCGCGACTGCGTCAGTTCAGACACCGCGATGTCTCTGACCCTCAGTTATCGCGGGCAAGCGCGCTCCTACAGGTGGATGGCGCTGCGATCTATTCGCCCTCTTTTGCTCAAGCCTTTGCTCGAAGCACGCGCCGAGGCGCTGCACGAACGCTAAGGGCTTTTCGTAGGAGCGCGCTTGCCCGCGATGGCGTAGTTCAGACACCGCGATAACTCTGACCCTCGGTTATCGCGGGCAAGCGCGCTCCTACACGTGGATGGCGCAACGATCTATGTACCCTGTTTTTCCCAAACCTGTGTTCAAGGCGCGCGCCGAGACCCCGCACGAACGCTAAGCGGCTTTTTTGTAGGAGCGCGCTTGCCCGCGACTGCGTCAGTTCAGATACCGCGATGACTCTGATCCTCGGTTATCGCGGGCAAGCGCGCTTCTACAGGTGGATGGCGACGCGATCTATGTACCCTGTTTTTCCCAAACCTGTGTTCAAGGCGCGCGCCGAGGCCCTGCACGAACGCTAAGCGGCTTTTCGTAGGAGCGCGCTTGCCCGCGACTGGGTCAGTTCAGGCACCGCGATAATTCTGACCCTCCGTTATCGCGGGCAAGCGCGCTCCTACACGTAGATGGCGCTGCGATCTATATTTGATGGCGGGGGTTCATTCGGCCAGCCAGCGGATCAACGGCCGCGTTTGCTGTCGATCCTCACTAAGCGCCCGCCCTCGAACCGCAGGTATTGATACATCCCGTTATTCGGTCCGTAAATCCACTCTTGGACCTGCACTTGATCGACCTGACGGAAGTGGTTAACGGTTTCCTTGTACCCCACGATGTCCTGGCTGATGGGCTGTCCGCACTTCTGTTGCACCTCGAACATCCGGTCGCCCGCGCTGATCAACTGACTGCCGCAACGCAACGTGTCGGCCTGCGTGGTGGTGCTCAATACCGTAAAGCCGATAGCGGCCGCCATTAACAGGGGTTTCAGCATGCGTTACTCACTGTCCAGATGCAGGGGGCTGATGACGCGGCCGTCTCGTTCCGGTTGGCCGAGGGAGGTGTCGACGAAGTACACGCGATCGTCGGCCAACTGCCCTTTGTCCACGAGGTAATCCTTGATACTGCCCGCGCGCGCCTGACCCAACTGGCGCAACAGCAATGCGCTGGAACTCCAGGACTTGAGGACGGCCTCGCGCAGTTTGTTCTGTCGCTCTTCTTTGCCCAGCTCTGCCCATTCGGCAGGAGGCTGTTGTTTGAGGCGCGTGCGGTAGATCCCTTCCAGCATCGGCGCTTTTTCATCCTCCGGCACTTTCAGGTCGCCCGCCTGCGCGGGGACTTTATCCCCTCGCCGCTGGAGAATCTTGTAGTAGGTGCTCTGGTATTCGCGCTCCAGCCGTTGCTGGGCGATCAACGGACCGTCGCTGGCTTCGGCGCTGGTGCCCTCGATTTCCAGACGCAGCGCCGGACGTTCTTTCAGCGCAGCGGCCAGTTTGTCGAGCGAGGCCTGCGCGTCGCCGCTCAATTCATCCGAGCCTGGTGCGAAGGCGACTGTTCCCAGATCTTGCGAGCCACCCCCGGCGATCAGCCCACCGATGAACTTGAACGGCGCGGCGGCGGCTTTGACCACCAGGTTGCGCAACGTCTGCCAGACAATCGGCATCACGCTGAACTGAGGGTTGTTCAGATCGCCAGAAACGGGCAATTCAATGGAAATCTTGCCATCCACGTCCTTGAGCAGGGCGACCGCCAGTTTCAATGGCAGGTTCACCGCATCCGGGCTGTCGACTTTTTCGCCCAGTTGCAACTGCTCGACCACCACCTTGTTTTCGGCCTTGAGCTGGCCTTTCGTGATCAAGTAATGCAAGTCCAGATTCAACCGGCCTTTGCGGATGCGGTAACCGGCGAATTTTCCGGAGTAGGGCGTCAGCGTGGTGAGTTCGACGCGGCGAAAACTGGTCGCGATATCAAGGCTGGCCAGCGGATTGAATGGGTTGAGGGCACCCTTGATGGTGACCGGCGCGTAGCGGTCGACCTTGCCCTTGATATCCACCGGTGCCGGTTTGTCCTGACGGTTGTCCAGCGTGCCGATCTTACCGTTGAGCTGCTGCACAGCCGTCGCGAAATTCGGGGTCAGGCTGAAATCGGCGAAGTTGGCCGAGCCATTGTTGATGTTGACCTCGCCGATGTGGATGCCCATGGGTTTGGTCGCAGGCGTCGTTTTTGCCTGTGCAGGTGCCTTCGGCGCATCCGCGGGCTGCGGGATCAGCAGGTCATCGATGTTGGTGGTGCGGTCGTCGGCAATCACGAATCGAGCGTAGGGTTGTTCGATGTTGATTGTGGCGATGCTCAGGCTGTCACCCAACTGAAAGTTCAGGCCGTCGACATTCAGGCGCTGCCACTTCACGAAGTCGCGAGATTTGAGGGTGTCCAGCGTGTGCAGTTGATCGACCTGCGCCTTGCCGGTAATGCCCAGGGCCAAGGGCTCGGTGCTCTTGAGGTCGACCGCCAGGTCGCTGTTCAGCATGCCGCTGCGCACTTCCAGGCGAATGAACGGGGTGACATAGGCTTGGGCCACGCGCAGGTCGATGTCGCGGGTGGTGACATCGAGTCTGGCGCGTACCGGCGCCAAGTTGACCTCGCCCTCGGCCGTCAGCTTGCCCTGTTTGCCCAGCCCGGTGTCGAGCTTGAGGGTGAAAGGCGACGTGTTGAGGCTGTCGAAATGCTTCAGGTCCAGGTTGAGTGGGCCGACCTCCAGCGCGACAGGCTCCTTGGGGACCTTGTCAGCCAAGTGCACGCGGTAGTCGCGCAACTGAGTGTCGAGCAGCAGCACCTGCCACGGTTTGCTGGGTGCGGAGTCCTTCGTGGCGGTGGTTTCAGCGCCGGAAGCCGTGGCAGGTTGCTGTTTCTCGGCCTCGGCTTTCTTTCTTTCGCTCTTTGAGGGTTGGCTGGCGAAAAGCTTCTGCCAGTCAAGCTGACCATCGCTCTCACGTGCGGCCCAGGTTTCCAGGCCCTGGCTACGGATTTTTCCTACGGTGACCAGTTGCTTGGCGAGGTCGACCGTGGTCTCGCTGACTTCCAGATTCTTCAAACGCACCAGCGGACGGCCGTCCGGGGCGTCGATCGCGAATGGCGCCACCTTGATGGACGTCTTGTCCAGCCGCAGTTCGGTTTCCTTGGCGAGGTTGAGTGTGTAATGCGTGTTGAGGTTCAACACGCCATCTTTCAGGACCAGAGGCAATGCGTCGCGCACGTAGGGCCACCACACCTTCATTTTGCCATCGGTGACTTTCAGCGTGCCCTCTGAGGTGATGGGAATCAGACTGACGCGGCCTACCCAGTCGATTTGTCCGCCATCGGGGCCCGCGGCCACCAAGGTCATGTCGGCGTTGTCTTCAGGCAGGGTGCTGAGGTTTTTCAGCTCGAAATTCAGGGCGTCATAAAGGAATTCGATAGGCTCGCTGGGGCGTCGATCCTCGAAGTGCACATAACCGTCGGCGAGCTTGATGTCATCGATGCGCAGCGGAAACGGCTTGCTCGGCGGTTCATCGGGCTTGGCAGGCTCGCTGGGTGGCAATTTGAAGAGACCTGCCAAATTGAGCGTGCCGTCCTTGGCGAACAGCAATTCGGTCTTGGGCTTGTCCAACTTCACAGCCGCCAGGTGAAGCGCTTTTGTCCACAGGCTGTCGATCTGCAGGTTGGCGTACAGTTTCTCGAAGGCGATCTGTTCTTTGCCTGGCGTCCCGATGTTCAGGCCCCACAGCGTCACTTCCAGCGTATAGGGATTGAGTTCGAGGCGGGTCAGCGTGGCGGGGACGGTGGCGTAATTCGCCAGTTGCTGGTTGATCACCCTCAGCGCGATGCCTGGCAGGATGAAGAAACCCAGCAAACTGTAAATAGCGAAGGCGGCCAGCAGGGCAGCGAGGGCGCGTTTCAATCCTTTGGGCATACGGGTCGCCAACTCTCTCTCGATATGAGGTGCCTTTGAGTATGGCACGCCAATCTGGTTCCGAAGTCGATTGCCCCGCCGCTTGTGGGAAAAATCCGTTTTGTCAGCGCTGAGTCAAAGCTGCAAGATCAATGTCTTGAGCGGGGGCTGTTGGTCCAACGACGGAAAATCGGCGGCAGGTGTCAGCACCTGCCAGTCGCGGACCGGCCGTCCGATCTTGGTCGCGCAACGCAGCACTTGGTCTCGCCAGTCCTCCATGTTGACCTTCGCCAGGTTATTGCAACAGATCAGCACGCCGTCCTCGGCGGTCGTCAGCAGGGCCGGCTTGAGGAGGCTTTGATAGTCGCGCAATAGATCGACCGTGCCGAACGCGCTCTTGGCCCAGGCCGGAGGGTCGAGCAGCACGAGGTCGAACTGACGAGGCTCTAGGCGTACATACGCGGGAAGCTTCTGGCCACGGCGGGCCGCGACCGGCAGCCCTGCCCATTGGCGGATCGCAGGGAAATAGTCGGACTGCACGAACTGCATCTCGGGCAGGTGCGGGTTGAGTTTACCGTTCTCCCGGCCCACGGCCAGGTTGCCTTCGGCGAAGTCCAGGTTGCACACCTCGCGCGCGCCGCCGGCGGCGGCACTCAAACCCACGCCACAGGTGTAGGCGAAGAGGTTGAGCACGCGTTTGTCGCGGGCGTGATCCTTCACCCAGCCCCGGGCATTGCGCAGGTCGAGGAACAGCAGCGGATCCTGGCCTGCATGGCGCCCGCGAACCCGATACTTGAGGCCCCATTCGTGCCCGATCATGTCTTCCAAAGCTGCGTCTTCGGCTTCATAGATGGGGTCGGTGCGATCGACACGCGAGTTGCCTTGGGAGCGGTCGTTGTAGACCAGCTTCAGATCCAGGTCCAGACGGGCGTTGATGGCAGCGTGGGCGGCCAGCAGCGAGTCGCGATCCAGCGGGCTGTGGAAACTCTGCACCAGCAGTTGCGGGCCATAGCGGTCAATGGTCAGCCCGCCCACGCCTTCCTGACTGCCATGAAAAAGCCGATAGCAATCGGTACCTTGAGCCTGCAACTCGGCAATCAGGGCGTGACGATGATCGAGGGCGACGCTGAGCGCCTGATTCAAGGAGGACATGCGCAACGCCTTGGGGCAGGGGTGAAGCGCGGCATTCTAACAGCAAGGCCAGCAGGATGTTGCGGTGGACGCCGCCCTGAGAGATACATCGCTTTGTCTGATAAATGCAATCGCGGGCAAGCGCGCTCCTACAAGTTGGGTGTCACCGAAGATATCGGCATGTTCTGTAGGAAATCCCCTTCCTGAACCTTCCCTGAATCCCCGTGCAATAGTCTCCGCAGCCCTCGGAATGGCGGTTTACTCTCACAAAACCCGGGCGTATTCTTCGCCCGTTTTCAACCAATGCGGAGACCCTCAGTGGGTACTTGTTCGAGTGACAGTCGTCAGCCGGTATCGATGACCGGCCAACCTTCGGCAAGATAACGCGCAGCCTTTCCACTGCCGTTGTCTCGCTGACAAATGCGAGAAACGGCAGGCCAGTTTTTTCCTGTCCTTTCCCTGACGCTTATCCCACGTGCGCCATTTTCCGGGCGTGCGGGGGCCGTTGTGCGCTGTTTCCTTGCGAAGGGCGCACCGCGGGCTCGGCTGTGCTCCTGACTCTCCATGAGCAGTAGCCCTTCAGTCCAGGGGACACCATGATGAAATTCACCCTCCTGAAAGAATTCTTCGCAGGCTTTCTGCGGACCCGTCACTACGCCCGGCATTTCCGTCGGCGCGCCATGCTCGACAGCGTGACCGACGCCACGGTCAGCCGCGAAGTGCCGCCAACCCTGGCGCAAACCCTGATCCTTGGGGCCGGCAGCAAAGTGCCCGAATTGCTCTCCCGTCTTGGCAGCCATCACGACGGCCTGAGTGAAGACGAGGCCGTCGCACTGCGCCAACAGCACGGGCTCAATGAAGTCGAGCACGAACAACCCCTGCCGTGGTGGGTGCATCTGTGGCATTGCTACAAAAACCCGTTCAACCTGCTGCTGACCCTCCTGGCCCTTATCTCGTGGCTGACCGAGGACATGAAAGCCGCGACCGTGATCTTTTCGATGGTGGTGCTCTCGACCCTCCTTCGTTTCTGGCAGGAAGCCCGCTCCAATCAGGCCGCTGACGCGCTAAAGGCGATGGTCAGCAACACCGCGACCGTATTGCGGCGTGAAGACGGCAGGGCGCAGCGGATCGAGCTGCCGATCAGGCAGTTGGTGCCGGGCGACCTGATCGTGCTGTCGGCAGGGGACATGATTCCCGCCGATTGCCGCGTACTCAGCGCCAAGGATCTGTTCGTCAGTCAGGCCGCAATGACCGGCGAATCCCTGCCTGTAGAGAAGTTCGCCCGCCGTCAGGAAGTCGATACCGGCAACCCTCTGGATCTGGAAAACATCCTGTTCATGGGCACCAACGTGGTGTCGGGTGCGGCGACCGGAGTCATTCTGACCACCGGCAACAACACCTATTTCGGCGCCCTGGCCCAACGTGTCAGCGCAACCGATCGAGTGCCCACCTCGTTTCAGGCCGGGGTCAACAAAGTCAGTTGGCTGCTGATCCGCTTCATGTTCGTCATGGCTCCGCTGGTGCTGTTCATCAACGGCTTCACCAAGGGTGACTGGATGGAAGCGCTGCTGTTTGCGTTGTCCATCGCTGTGGGCCTGACCCCGGAAATGCTGCCGATGATCGTCACCTCGACGCTGGCCAAGGGCGCGGTGTTTCTGTCGCGCAAGAAAGTCATCGTCAAACGGCTGGACGCGATTCAGAACTTCGGCGCGATGGACGTGCTGTGCACCGACAAGACCGGAACGTTGACGCAAGACAAAATCTTCCTCGCTCGTCATGTGGATGTATGGGGCGACGAATCTGACGACGTGCTGGAAATGGCTTACCTGAACAGCTACTACCAGACCGGGCTGAAAAACCTGCTGGACGTGGCCGTGCTGGAGCACGTGGAAATCCATCGCGAATTGCAGGTGGGCACTGCCTTCAGCAAGGTCGATGAGGTGCCGTTCGACTTCAATCGTCGGCGGATGTCGGTGGTGGTTCAGGAGCAAGGTCAGCCTCATTTGCTGATCTGCAAAGGCGCGCTGGAGGAAGTGTTAGGCGTTTGCAATCGTGTGCGCCATGGTGAAATCGAAGAAGCGCTGACCCCGGAACTGCTGGAGCGCATCGTGCAAGTGACAGCGGGTTTCAACGAAGAAGGGCTGCGCGTCGTGGCCGTCGCGGCGCGTTCGATGGCCGCGGGACGGGACGCTTATGGCTTGGCCGATGAGAGCGACCTGACGCTTATCGGTTATGTGGCTTTCCTCGATCCACCGAAAGAAAGCACCGCGCCTGCGCTGAAGGCGTTGGCCGAGCATGGCGTGGCGGTGAAAGTGCTGACCGGCGACAACGAACGCGTCACCGCGAAAATCTGCCGTGAAGTGGGCCTTGAGCGTCAGGGGCTGTTGTTGGGCGGCGACGTCGAACGGATGAGCGATGCTGAACTGGCCGTGGCGGTGGAAACCACCAACGTATTCGCCAAGCTGACGCCTTCGCATAAGGAGCGCATTGTGCGCCTGCTCAAAGCCAACGGCCATGTCGTCGGTTTCATGGGGGACGGCATCAACGACGCCCCCGCGCTGCGCACTGCCGACATCGGCATTTCCGTGGACAGCGCGGTGGACATCGCCAAGGAAGCAGCGGACATCATTCTGTTGGAAAAGAGTCTGATGGTGCTGGAGGAGGGGGTGCTGGAAGGGCGTCGCACCTTCGCCAACATGCTCAAGTACATCAAGATGACGGCCAGTTCCAACTTCGGCAACGTGTTCTCGGTGCTGGTGGCGAGCGCGTTCATTCCGTTTCTGCCGATGTTGCCGATGCACCTGCTCGTACAGAACCTGCTGTATGACATTTCACAGATCGCCATCCCGTTCGATAACGTCGACGATGAACTGCTGCAAAAACCGCAACGCTGGCAGCCTGCGGATGTGGGACGCTTCATGGTGTTCTTCGGACCGATCAGCTCGATCTTCGACATCACCACCTTTGCCGTCATGTGGTACGTGTTCGGCGCCAATACGCCTGAACATCAAACCCTGTTTCAGTCGGGCTGGTTTGTGGTGGGGTTGCTGACCCAGACGTTGATCGTGCACATGATACGCACGCCGAAAATCCCGTTCCTGCAAAGCCGTGCGGCGGTGCCGTTGATGGTGATGACCGGTGTGATCATGGCGATCGGGATCTTTCTGCCGATGGGGCCGCTGGCACACTACTTCAAACTGCAAGCGTTGCCACCGCTGTACTTCGTCATTCTGCCGCTGATTCTGCTGGCGTACGTGGGGCTGACGCAGGCGGTGAAGGGCTTCTACGTGCGCAGGTTCGGATGGCAGTGATGCCGGGTTGACCACGGTCATTTGTAGGCGCGCGGTGGCTCGCGATTGCTGTGTGTCAGACACATCGCTGACGCGGATCCACCGCTGTCGCGGGCAAGCGCGCTCCTACAGGCGAGGTCAATGACCTAGAGGAGTGTGCTGATTATTCCCACGCGCAGCGTGATCATGCCCACGCTCTGCGTGGGCGTGACATCCCGTGACGCTCTGCGTCACATTGCGCGGGGACGCGGAGCGTCCGAAGCAGCATTCCCACGCGGAGCGTGGGAACGATCATTGAATGATCATTGAAGGGGTTAGCGCGCCAACGCCAGCGCCACGCCCTGGCCACCGCCGATGCACAGCGTGGCGAGGCCTTTCTTGGCATCGCGCTTGATCATTTCATGCAGCAGGGTCACTAACACGCGGCAGCCTGACGCGCCGATCGGGTGGCCGATGGCGATGGCGCCACCGTTGACGTTGACCTTGTCCATGTCCCAGCCCAGCTCCTTGCCGACCGATAGCGACTGCGCCGCGAAGGCTTCGTTGGCTTCGATCAGGTCCAGCTCATCCAGCGACCAGCCCGCTTTGTCGAGGCAGCGGCGGGTGGCGCTGACCGGACCGATGCCCATGATCGCCGGGTCGACACCCGCATTCGCATAAGCTGCGATACGAGCCAGTACCGGCAGGCCCAGCGCTTCAGCCTTTTTAGCGCTCATCAGGATGACGGCAGCGGCACCATCGTTCAGCGATGACGCGTTACCAGCGGTCACCGTGCCGTCTTTCTTGAAGGCCGGTTTGAGTTTGGCCAGCGTCTCGGCCGTGGTGCCGGCCCGCGGTTGCTCATCGGTCGCGAAAGCAATGGGATCGCCTTTGCGTTGAGGGATCAGAATCGGAGTGATCTCATCGACGAAACGCCCGGCTTCGATGGCGGCGGCGGCTTTTTGCTGCGATGCCGCCGCGAAGGCGTCCTGCGCTTCACGGCTGATGCCGTACTTCTCCGAGAGATTTTCAGCGGTGATGCCCATGTGATAGTCATTGAAGGCGTCCCACAGGCCGTCGCTGATCATGGTATCGACCATTGTCGCGTGGCCCATGCGCAGGCCGGTACGGGCACCCGGCAGCACGTAGTTCGCCAGGCTCATGCTCTCCTGGCCACCGGCAATAATGACGTCAGCGTCGCCACAGCGAATGGCCTGCGTTGCCAGGTGCAAGGCCTTGAGGCCGGAGCCGCAGACCTTGTTCAGGGTCATCGCAGGGACGGCAAAGGGCAGGCCGGCCTTGATCGACGCCTGACGCGCAGGGTTCTGGCCTGCGCCCGCGGTCAGCACCTGGCCCATGATCACCTCATCCACCTGCGCAGGGTCCAGGCCGGTCTGGGCCAGCAACTGGCGAATCACTGCGGCGCCCAGATCAACCGCAGGAATGGTCGCCAGCGAACCTTGGAAACTGCCCACCGCGGTACGGGTAGCGGCAACGATGACAACGTCTTGCATGGTACGAACCTCACTGTTGTTGGTGTGCGCGCCGAGGCCTGATGAAAAACGGTAAAGGGCACAGGCCCGAGCAGAGAAATGAAGGGCGCACATGGTGGCATGAATGACGGTGGTAATTTAAGCCCTTTGTCGCTTCGATAAGTGGCGGCATGCTCGGAAAGTCGCCATGCCGCTCCCTGCAATATTTTGCGCGCCCAGAAAAAACCCGCCGCCTCTTGCGAGGGGGCGGGTTTCGGGGCACCACCGAAGGTCGATCAGCCGCGGTGACGGCCGCGGAAGTAATTGATCAGGCCTTGAGTCGAGGGATCCTCAGCGGCTGTTTCTTCTGTGCCAACCAGGCGACTGTAGACGCCTTTGCCCAGCTCTTTACCCAATTCGACACCCCACTGGTCGAAGGCGTTGGTGCCCCAGACCACGCTTTGTACGAACACCTTGTGCTCGTACATCGCCACCAGTGCGCCCAGACGGCGAGGGCTGATGCGTTCGACGACGATGGTGTTGCTCGGACGATTGCCCGGAATGACCTTGTGCGGGGCGACCCGACGCACTTCATCCTCCGGCATGCCCTTGGCGCGCAACTCGGCTTCGGCTTCTTCGCGGGTCTTGCCCAGCATCAGGGCCTGGCTCTGAGACAGGCAGTTGGCATACAGCCACTGGTGGTGGTCGGACACCGGGTTGAAGCTGACGATCGGCACAATGAAATCGGCCGGGATCAGTAGCGTGCCTTGGTGCAGCAACTGGTGGTAGGCGTGCTGGCCGTTGGCGCCGACGCCGCCCCAAATCACCGGACCGGTGTCCGTCTTGACCGGGACGCCGTCCTGTCGAACGCTCTTGCCGTTGGACTCCATGTCCAGTTGCTGCAAGTGCTTGGTGATGTTGCGCAGGTAATGGTCGTACGGCAGGATCGCGTGGCTCTGGGCGTTCCAGAAGTTGCCATACCAAACGCCCAGCAGACCCAACAGCGCCGGCATGTTTTGCTCGAACGGCGCATTCAGGAAATGCTGATCCATGGTGTAGGCACCGGAGAGCAGTTCCTTGAAGTTGGACATGCCGATCGCCAGCGCAATAGGCAGGCCAATGGCGGACCACAGCGAATAGCGCCCGCCGACCCAGTCCCACATCGGGAAGATGTTTTCTTCGCGAATGCCGAACGCCACAGCCGCGGCATTGTTGCTGGACACCGCGATGAAGTGACGATGCAGCTCAGCCTCTGAGCCGCCCTGAGCCAAGTACCAGGCGCGTGCCGCAGTGGCGTTCTTGAGGGTTTCCAGGGTGCTGAAGGTCTTGGACGAAACAATGAACAGCGTGGTTTCCGCGCGCAGTTTGCTGGTCAGTTCGTGCAGTTCAGTGCCGTCGATATTCGCCAGATAATGGCAGCGAACGCCGCGCTGAGCGTAGGACAGCAGTGCCTCAGACACCAGCTCAGGGCCAAGGAACGAGCCACCGATGCCGATGTTGACCACGTCGGTGATCGGCTTCTCGGTGTAACCGCGCCACAAACCGTCGTGAATACGGCCCACCAGGTCTGTCATCTGGTTCAAGACCTTGTGCACTTCAGGCATCACGTTGACGCCATTGACCTGCAACTTGTCGCCCACCGGTCGGCGCAATGCGGTGTGCAGAGCGGGCCGGCCTTCGGAGGCGTTCACCATCTCGCCGTCGTATTGGGCTTTGATGGCGTCTGTCAGGCCGACTTCATTGGCCAGGTCGACCAGCAGCTTGCGCGTCTCGGCAGTGATCAGGTTTTTCGAGTAATCGAGGAACAGGCCGCTGCTGCTCAGGGTGAATTCATCGAAGCGTTGCGGGTTTTCGTTGAACGCGTCGCGCATGCTGAAATTCTGCATCGCTTTGCGGTGTTCGATGAGCGCCTGCCAGGCGGGCAGGGTCGTGACGTCATGAGGGGTGCGGTAGTACGCCATCGCTGCGGGTTTCCTTGTACTTGAACTGCCTTTGGACACTGAAAAGCCAGGCTTGGACACAAATTGGTTAATACGTCAGAGACTAATCCCCGGCAACGCCGATGTCTGCGCCTTGCTTTCCCTTTGCTCGGTACTTTTTCTCACAGTGTGATCTCGCCTTTTGTGGGCGAACAGTATCGATATGGCATTGCGGGTGTGGCTAAGTTCATTGCCCGCGGCCCTGCGAGGCCAGCTTGGCTTCAATTTCATAAGGCCGCTCGGTGGGGTGAGCATAGATGCGAATACAGTCTTGCTCCTTATTCAAGGCTAAGCGCCGTGTTCACTGGTCAGGTGCAGATTGTCGATCAAGCGCGTCTTGCCCAGAAACGCCGCCCCCAGTACGACCCGATCATGATCGTCCGGCGTGGCGGGGCGCAATGTCACGGCATTGCGGATTTCCAGATAGTCGGTCCGCAGGCCTGCGCTGTCGAGGGCTTTTCTGCCGTCGGCCAGAAGCTGCTCGTAATTCTGCTCACCCGCCCTCAGTGCGTCAGCGATGTGTTTGATGACGCGGTACAACGCCGGTGCGACAGCCCGTTCGTCTTCGGTGAGGTAGCCGTTGCGCGACGACAGCGCCAGGCCGTCCGCCGCGCGCACCGTCGGTTCGCCGATGATCTGGATCGGCATGTTCAAATCCCGCACCAAGGCACGCACCACGGCCAGTTGCTGGAAGTCTTTCTGCCCGAAGATCGCGATATCCGGCTGTGCCATGTTGAACAGCTTGCTGACGACGGTGGACACGCCGTCGAAGTGCCCTGGGCGACTTCCGCCGCACAGGCCTTCGGAGACCACGGGTACGCGCACGAGGGTTTGATCGGCCATGCCGTGGGGGTACATTTCTTCCACCGTGGGCGTGAACAGCAGGTGGCAACCGGCCTGCAGGAGTTTTTCCTGATCGGCAGCCAAGGTGCGTGGGTAGGTGGCCAAATCCTCGTTGGGACCGAACTGCAACGGGTTGACGAAAATGCTCGCGACGACGAAGTCAGCACGTTGAGCCGCTTTGGTGACCAGTGCAGTGTGGCCGCTGTGCAGATTGCCCATGGTGGGCACGAGGGCGATACGTTTGCCTTCGCTGCGGGCGCGGGCCACGGCGGCGCGCAGCTCGCGCACGGTTTTTACAGTGTTCATGCCGAGAATCCGTGTTCTGGAGCGGGGAAACTGACGTCTTTGACGGCGCTGACATAGGCGGCGATGGCAGATGGAATGTCCGGCTGGCCGACCATGAAGTTCTTCACGAATTTTGGCACTCGACCGCTGATAGAGAGCCCCAGCATGTCGTGCAGCACCAGCACCTGACCATCGGTGGCGCTACCCGCGCCGATACCGATCACTGGAATCTTGACCGCATGGGTGATTTCCTGGGCCAGTTCACTGGGGACGCATTCCAGCAAAATCATGGCGGCGCCGGCCTGCTCGAGCGTGATCGCATCGGCGCGCATCTGACGCGCCTGCGCTTCCTGACGGCCTTGCACCTTATAACCGCCCAATACGTTGACCGCTTGAGGCGTCAGCCCCAAGTGCGCACAAACCGGAATGCCCCGCTCGGCCAGCAGGCGAATGGCATCAGCCAGCCAGGCGGCCCCTTCGAGCTTGACCATGTGCGCCCCCGCCTGCATCAGCATGGCGCTGTTGGCGAAGGTCTGTTCGGCCGTGGCGTAGGACATGAACGGCAGGTCCGCCAGAATCAGTGCGCCCTGATTGCCGCGTTTGACGCTGGCAACGTGGTAGGCCATCTCTTCGGTGGTCACGGGCAACGTGCTGTCGTGCCCTTGAAGCACCATGCCCAGCGAGTCGCCGACTAACAGCACCTCGACACCTGCTTGGCTGGCGGTGTGGGCGAACGTGGCGTCATAGCACGTGAGCATGGTGATTTTCTCACCTTTCTGCTTCAGGCCCAGCAGGGACGTAACGGTGATATCTGGCATGAAAAAAATCCTCATTCAGGCGCTGTGAATACTACGCCGAGCAACGCGTGATTCATTCTGCAAATGCAGGCACATCGTCGTTCCGCGATGTTTGGAAAGGCCTGTCTGGCGCCATGAGGCCGGTGGTCCGGCTTCGGGACGCTTATCTTCGTGAGGAGGGGGCGGGAAGTCAATTCCGGGTGTTACCGGTTTGGGTGGGGCGTTACCGAAGCGTGTCACTGCCCTGTGCCGCAGCCACGTTGGCCGCTATGCGCAAGCCCAGGCAAGCGGCTGCGCCGTATGGCGAGCAAGCATCAAATCCGCTCCAGACCTTCGAACGGGCATGCGGCCAGCAGATCATCCAGCTTGCGGCCATCGGCCAAGGTGATGCCCGGCGCAAGTTCAGCGAGAGGATAGAGCACGAACGCGCGAGCCTGCATGTGGTAATGCGGCACTTTCAAGCGGGGGAGATCGATGACACGGTCGCCGAACAGCAGGATGTCCAGGTCCAGCGTCCGCGGCCCCCAGCGTTCCAGGCGCTTGCGGCCTTGGTCGTTCTCGATGGCTTGCAGGGCGTCCAGCAGTTCCAGTGGCTCAAGGGTCGTGTCTAGGGCTGCGACCGCGTTGGTGTAACGCGGCTGACCGGCGAGGAGCGAGTCGCTCGCATAAAAGCAAGACGCACCTGACAGAGAGGTGTGGGGCAATTGCGCCAATGCCTTGAGCGCCTCACGCAATTGCTCGGCAGGGTCAGCCAGATTGCTCCCCATGCCAATGTAGACACGCTCGATCGTCGTCATTATTCGCCAGCGTCCGCACCTGCGCGTTTGCGGCCCCCACCGCTACGGCGACGCTTGCGCGGGGCTTGACCGGCCGATTCGGACTTGCTGCCCAGCTCGCGGATCATGTCACGACGGCCCGACTCGTTGGCGTCCTGGTAGTCGGTCCACCACTCGCCCAGACCATCGGTCTCCTCACCTGCGGCCTCGCGGAGCAGGAGGAAGTCATAGCCGGCGCGAAACCGCGGATTGTCCAGCAGGAGGTCGGCCCGCTTACCCGAACGACGCGGCAGGCGCTCCTGCATGTCCCAGATTTCACGGATCGGCAAGGTGAACCGTTTTGGAATCGCGATGCGCTGGCATTGCTCGGCGATCAATTCATGTGCGGCTTCCTGCATCGCAGGAATCGGCGGCATCCCGCGTTCCTGGAGACGCAGGACGCGGTAAGGAAGCGCCGGCCACAACAACGCGGCGAACAGGAAAGCAGGCGTCACGGGTTTGTTCTGCTGCACGCGCAGGTCAGTATTGACCAAGGCCTGGCTGATCAGCGTATGGGTGTAGGTCGGCATATGCTCCAGCGCCTTCGCGCTGGCCGGGAACAGCGGGTCGAACAGTTCCAGGTCCACCAGCATTTCGAAGGTGGGTGCGGCGTGACCGGACAGGAACAGCTTCAGCACCTCTTCGAACAGACGCGCAGCCGGGATGTCACGCAGCATCGGAGCCAGCGGGCGAATCGGAAGGGCAGTGTGTTTTTCAATGCCGAAATCCAGCTTGGCGGCGAAGCGGACGGCCCGAAGCATGCGCACCGGGTCTTCCTTGTAGCGCTGTTCGGGGTCGCCGATCAGACGGACCAAGCGGTTGCGAATGTCATGGACGCCATGGGCGTAATCCAGCACCCGCTCGGTCACTGGATCGTAATACAGCGCGTTGATCGTGAAGTCGCGGCGTTGTGCGTCCTCTTCGAGCGTGCCATAGACGTTGTCTCGCAAAATACGGCCGCTTTCGTTGCGCGAGGATTGGTGGCTGTCTTCTTGCTCGTCGTCTTGCGGGTGGTTGGCACGGAACGTGGCCACCTCGATGATTTCGCGCCCGAAATGGATGTGAACGAGCTTGAAGCGACGGCCAATGATGCGCGCGTTACGAAACTCGGCACGTACCTGTTCAGGGGTGGCGCTGGTGGCAACGTCGAAGTCTTTGGGTGTGATGCCCAGCATCAGGTCCCGCACACAGCCGCCTACCAGGTAGGCCTGATAGCCCGCGCTTTGCAAGCGTTCGACGATGTTCACGGCGTAACGGCTGAATTGATTGCGCTGCAACGAATGCTGGTTGCTACTGAGCACTTCAGGCGTCGTACGCACATGTTGCTGCGGCTTGCGCAGGGGAGAACGGAATGACTGGAACAGCTTTTTCAGCATGGGATGCACTGTGTGAAGGGAATTTCGGCCAATGATGAGGAATGACCGCACGATGGGCGGGGATTCTAGCATTTAGTAGAGGAATGGTGTAGGACGCAGCGATAACGCCGCTTGAAGGCGAGGGAGGCTTTGCGAATAAGGCCGAGCCGGGATTGGCCTGGCTGGCGGGTCGAGCGTTCTGTGGAAGCTACTGGGGGAGCCGAAGCTCCCCCAAAGTGTGTGCTCTTATTTTTATTGTCTGTTGGGCTTTTTGTTTTTGTTAAGCGCCCAATTCACGGCTTTTCGCCAGTGAAACCTCCCAATCGGGAGTCAAGAGCAAACGGATTGCTTTGGTCGCTGTGCTGCAATGATCAATCGATCCAACCAGTTCAGGCTCTACCTTGAGGGTAGTTTTTGTTGTTCTCGGCCTGGTTGCGGAACAAGTCCTAAATGCAACGCCTCTCCAAAAGAATCAGTTAGCTGCGCCTCCGCCGTGTTGTTTTTGTTATGCGTGAGTCGATTCGTCTTGTTTTTATTGTGTTGTTTTTGCGGGTGACTGATTTTTGTTGTTTTTGTACAGCTAGAGATAGCAGGAGGCATGCCAACTTTTGCGAAACGCCGCGCAGCCCTTTAAATACGAGGGTGTGGCAAATCGACGCGATTTTTTGTAGTCAGAAAAAACCGGGGCTACGTTACCGTACGCCCCGGTTGTTGTTACGCCTTGCCAGTGAGGTAACAGTTTTTTCACAATGCCCTGGATGCCGCGTGCCAGAGCCATGCGCGAAGGGATGACCTCAGGTTTCGCTGGCCACACCCGTCTTGCGACGAGGGATGCCGAGCCGCTGACGACGCTCCCACAGGCACTTGCGGCTCACGCCGAGCTTGCGGGCCAGTTCGGTCTCGGTCATGTGATCCTGATGCTCGAGTACGAAGTGCTGGAAGTAGTCCTCCAGAGAAAGATCTTCCGTCGGCTCCTGAGCGGTCGAGCTTGTTGAGGGCTGCTGTGGCGCCAGACCAATGAACTCATCGACGTCCAGTTCGCCCAACTCGATGTCGATGCCCAGCAGGTCCGCGGAAATTTCCGGGTTCTCGCACAGAATGACCGCTCGCTCGACTGCGTTCTCCAGTTCGCGCACATTGCCCGGCCAGGAATACTGACGTATGGCCTGTTCTGCATCCGGGCCGAAGCGCAGGTCATTGCGGCCGGCCTTCGCACTTTGGCGGGCCAGGAAGGCGTTGGCGATTTCATTGACATCCGCGCCGCGTTCGCGGAGGGCAGGCAGTTTCAGCGCGATGACGTGCAGGCGGTAATAAAGGTCTTCACGGAACTGGCCGACTTTGGCCAGACTTTTGAGGTCCCGGTGCGTCGCTGCGATCAGGCGCACATCGACTTTTTGCGATTGCACCGAGCCAACCCGGCGAATTTCGCCTTCCTGAAGCACGCGCAGTAGCCGCGCTTGCGCTTCGAGGGGCAGTTCGCCAATTTCATCGAGGAACAGGGTGCCCCCGTCCGCCGCTTCCACCAGGCCTGCGCGACCCGCACTGGCGCCGGTGAATGCGCCTTTCTCGTGGCCAAACAGCTCGGATTCGATCAGCGTTTCGGGAATGGCCGCGCAGTTGACCGAAATCATCGGCGCCTTGGCGCGACGGGACAGGTTGTGCAAAGCCCGCGCGACCAGTTCCTTGCCCGTGCCGGACTCGCCCTGAATCAGCACGTTGGAGTCCGTAGGCGCGACCTTGCGTATCTTGCCGTACAAGTCCTGCATCGGTGGGCAGGAGCCAATGATGCCAATTTCGCCGTTGCTATTGTTCGGCCCCTTATCGGGCGTGCCGACTTTGCCGGGGGCGGCAGCGCGATCCGGCTGGACGCCTTGGGTGGTCTGTCGGTCGCGCAGGATGCGGGATACGGCCTGAAGCATTTCGTCGTGGTCGAACGGCTTGGCGATGTAGTCCACCGCGCCCATCTTCATCGAGTCCACGGCAGAGCGCAGGCTGGCGTAGCTGGTCATGATCAATACGGGCTTGCCTTGACCCAGCCTGATCAGTTCAGTGCCTGGCGCACCGGGCAGGCGCAAGTCGCTGACGATGAGGTCAAAGGAGGGAATACTGAAACGTTCCTGAGCTTCCTGCACGGATCCGGCTTCACTGACCTGGTACTGATTACGTTCCAGCAGACGACGCAAGGCAGAGCGGATAATGGTTTCGTCTTCGACGATCAAAATGTGCGGCATTGATTCGGTACTCTCGACGGTCTCAGTTCACAGCGGACGTCGCTTCGACATGTCGCGGTAACGTCACCCGAATGCGGGTTCCGCGCTGCTGCTCGGCATCGGCCGGGCTGTCGATGGTGATTTGTCCATAATGCTCTTCAACGATGGAATAGACCAGTGCGAGCCCCAGTCCAGTCCCTTCACCCGGATCCTTGGTGGTGAAGAACGGTTCGAACAAGCGGTCCATGATCGCTTTGGGAATTCCAGTGCCTTCGTCTTCGACGATCAAATCGACCGTATGTTCGGAGGCTTCGCTCTTGACCCGCACGGCACTGCCCGCAGGCGAGGCATCGCGGGCGTTGGAAAGCAGGTTGATCAGTACCTGTGCAAGGCGCTGCGGATCGCCATCGACCCAATGGTTCGGGTTGCACAGGTTATAGAATTGCACCTCGAAATTGCGCCGGTTAAGCGCCAGCAGACCAATGGCATCCTGGGCGACCTCGGCCAGGCATACCGCTTCGTCGGAACGCTGATGCCCACCGGCATGGGCGAAACTCATCAGCGACTGCACGATGCGCGAAACCCGTTTGGTCTGTTCGAGGATCTGGCTGCTGATTTCCGTGAGTTCGCCATCTTCTTCGCGCTCCTCGCGCAGATTCTGCGCGAGGCATGCGATACCGGTGATCGGGTTGCCGATCTCATGGGCGACGCCAGCGGCCAGCCGACCGATGCTCGCCAGGCGCTCGGAATGCACGAGTTTGTCTTCGAGCATCTGCGTGTCGGTCAGGTCTTCGACCAGAATCACCAGCCCGCTGTTGCCCGGCGCCAGCGGTTCGTCGATGGCGGCCTTGTGCAGGTTCAACCAGCGCGTTTGCCCGTCCAGGGCCAGGCGTTGCTTGTGCAGGTGTTCGTCAGGCACATTGATGAACCCCAGCAGCAGTTGTCGCCATGGGTCGACGATGGTCTCCAGGCGCGAGCCGACTACCCTTTGCGCAGCGATGCCGGTCAATTCTTCCATCGCCTTGTTCCACATCAGGATTTCCTGATCCTTGGCCAGTGAGCAGACGCCCATCGGCAGTTCTTGCAAGGTCTGACGATGGTAGCGGCGCAATGCGTCAAGCTCGGCGGCGAGGCCGGTGAGGCGCGAATGGTAATCTTCCAGGCGGCTTTCGATGAAATGGATGTCTTCGGTGACATAGTTTTCGCCGCCGGACTTGTACGGCAGAAAAGTTTCGACCATGTCCTGGGCGACGCTCGGCCCCATCAGCCCGGACAGGTTGGCTTCGATTCGATCCCGCAAACGACGCAGTGCATAAGGGCGGCGCTCGTCGAAGGGGAGGTACAGGTCACGCAGCGCCTGTTCGACTTCCTTTTGAGCGGCCTTGGCCCCCAACGGCTTGGCCAGCTGCGTCGCGAATTCTTGGGGAGACGCGGCGTACAGCTCTCGTCTTTGTGGGCGCCGGACGTTGTCCACCGTGCAGGCTTCGGCTGCGCTGGCCTCCTCAGGGCTGGGGTTGCTGAACAATGAGATCAGGGTGAACACCAGCACGTTGGCGGCCAGTGAAGCGATGGCCGCCATGTGCCAACTGGTGTCATCCAGCACGTAAATCATGTTCAACAGGGGGATGTAGAAGCCTTGGAAGTCGCCGATCAACGGCAACAGCATGCTCACCATCCAAACGACCACTCCAGCGATCAGCCCCGCCATGAAGCCGCGTCGGTTGGCGGCTGGCCAGTACAGCACCGACAGCACGCCTGGCAGGAACTGCAAAGTGGCGACGAAAGCGACGATGCCGAGATTGGCAAGGTCCTGACGGGCCCCGAGCAATAGATAGAACGCGTAGCCGGCCATGATGATGGCAACGATCAGGCCGCGACGGGTCCACTTCAGCCAGCGATAGATATTGCCCTCGGCCGGCGGTTGATAGAGCGGCAGCACCAGGTGGTTCAACGCCATGCCAGACAACGCGAGGGTCGTGACGATGATGAGCCCGCTCGCGGCCGAAAGGCCACCAACATAGGCCAACAATGCCAGCAGCGGATTGTGAGCGGCGATGCCGATGCCCAGTGTGAAGTATTCAGGACTGGTGGTAGCACCCAGTTTCAGGCCCGCCCACAGCACAAGCGGTACCGCTAGACTCATCAGCAGCAGAAAAAGCGGCAGCCCCCAACTGGCGCTGACCAGCGAGCGCGGGTTGAGGTTTTCGGTGAACGTCATGTGATACATGTGCGGCATCACGATCGCCGATGCGAAAAACACCAGCAGCAGGGTGCGCCATGGACCCTCCTGCAGCGGAGTGTGCAGTGCGGCCAAGGCGCTCTGATTCTGCAATAGCCACTGTTCCAGGCTTTGCGGACCGTCAAACACCCCGTAAAGCGCGTAGATCCCGATGCCACCGATGGCGACCAGCTTGATCACCGATTCGAATGCGATGGCGAACACCAGTCCTTCGTGCTTTTCCCGCGTGGCAATGTGCCGTGAGCCAAAAAAAATGGTGAACAGGATGATCAGCACGCAAAAAGCGAGCGCGACGTAATTGCGGACGGGCTCGCGGGTCAGAATGCCGATGGAATCGGCGACCGCCTGAATCTGCAGCGCCAGCAGCGGCAATACGCCGATCAGCATGAAGACGGTCGTCAGCGCCCCGGCCCAGGTGCTGCGAAAACGAAAGGCGAACAAATCGGCGAGCGACGAGAGTTGATAGGTCCGGGTGATCTTGAGGATCGGGTAGAGCAGTACTGGCGCCAGCAGAAAGGCGCCTGACACCCCCAGGTAACTGGACAGGAAACCGTAGCCGTATTCGTAAGCCAGGCCGACGGTCCCGTAGAACGCCCAGGCACTGGCGTATACGCCCAAGGACAGCGTGTACGTCAGCGGGTGGCGAATGATCCAGCGAGGGATCAGACCGCGCTCGCTGATCCAGGCTACGCCGAACAACACCAGCAGGTAGGCTGCGCTGACCAGAATCATCTGGGTCAGGCTAAAGCTCATCGGCATCTCGTTGGCTCTGCAGAATGAATGTCACCACGATCAGAATCAGCCACAGCATGTAGGGCCGATACCAGGCGCCTGTCGCGTCGATCCACCAGTCCATGATGGCCGGGGAGAAGAGGTAGATGCCTACTACCAGGAGCAGGACCAGCCGGTAAATGTACATGTGGCCTCCCAGGTGGTGCGTGACCAAGACATGAGCCCGAAGGAGCGGCATGGTAACGGATGGCGATCAGGCTGCAAGCGACGTTTCGGCCAGCTTTGTGCTGCACGCCGAGGCAACCGCTCTGGATCAGTCTATTCGAGCTTCTTCAATACAGGTGACGCGCGGGATCGAATCGGCATTCCAGTGAGTGATTCCCCAAGCCAGCACTTCCTGTGGACTGCCGAACGACAGCTCGTCGGGTGCTGGCTGCCCTAAGGCTCGCAATGCCCGAAGCAGCAACGGTGTCGCCTGATCGACCGGCAGTGGCGGGGAACGGTAGGACTTGCCGAGTTTGTGCCCGTTCGGCTGGGTGATCAGCGGCACGTGCAGATATCGCGGCTGCGGCAGCCCCAGCAATTCCTGCAGGTACAGCTGACGCGGTGTGGAGTCCAGCAGGTCGGCGCCTCGAACAATGTCGGTCACGCCTTGCCAGCCATCGTCGAGGACCACGGCCAACTGATACGCATACAGCCCATCACGGCGTCGAATCACGAAATCGCCGACATCGCGGCCCAGATGCTGGCGAAACTCGCCCTGTACGCGGTCTGCCAGGCGATATTCCAACTCGGGCACGCGGATGCGGATGGCCGCGTCGACGGGCGAGTGCCCCATGTTGCGGCAAATCCCCGGATAAATACCGTGAAAATCCTCCAACTGCTTGCGTGAACAGGTGCACGCATAGGCCAGCCCCTGACTGAACCAGCGGTCGATGATCGCTTGATAGGCGTCATGACGATCACTCTGCCTGACCAGCTCGCCGTCCCATTCGAAACCGTAGGTTTCCAGTGTGTCGAGAATGGCGGCTTGTGCGCCGGGTTCTTCTCTAGGCGGGTCCAGGTCTTCCATGCGCATCAGCCATTTGCCACCGGCGGCTCGGGCATCGAGATAGGACGCCAGCGCCGCGACCAGCGAGCCAAAGTGCAGATAACCGCTGGGGGTCGGCGCGAAGCGCCCTATATAAGAAGGGGATTTCATGGGCGACGATGGTACTGGAAATCAAATGAGGGAAAAACAGGACGACGCTCCAGTGCGCGTAGGACCTTGCCCGGATCGATCAAGCGTCTGCACTCGTCGTTGATTCTCTTCAGCAACGGGTTGGACATCAAGGAGAGCCAGGGAAAGACCCTTCGGCTTCCGAAAACGACAAAGGACGCCGAAGCGTCCTTTGTCTTGCAGGGAACAGATCAGGATTTCCCGACCTGCTTTTCCTTGATTTCAGCCAGTGTCTTGCAGTCGATGCACAGGTCGGCAGTCGGGCGGGCTTCCAGACGGCGCAGGCCGATCTCGATACCGCACGACTCGCACCACCCATATTCCTCGTCTTCGATCAGTTGCAGCGTCTTGTCGATCTTCTTGATCAACTTGCGCTCACGGTCACGAGCGCGCAGTTCCAGAGCGAATTCTTCTTCCTGGCTGGCACGGTCGGCCGGGTCGGGAAAGTTGGCTGCCTCGTCCTTCATGTGATCAACGGTGCGGTCGACTTCCTGCATCAGCTCCTGTTTCCACTTGTTCAGGATCTTGGTGAAGTGAGCTCGCATGGGCGCGCCCATGTACTCCTCGTCCTTCGCCGGAACATAGGGTTCGAAACCGCTGATTTGATTGCTCTTTTGCTTTTCTTCGGTGGGCATGAACGGACCGCCTCTCACTCTTCTAAGCCATTGCGCAGGGTAATGATCCATCGCCGGCGCCCGCCGGCCCTGCGGCTGCAAGCGGGCGAACTTACCAGATCGAATCGGAGCGCGCCACTCCCGGTTGTCGAGCTTGGCTCTACAACGCGCCCGTGAACTATGACCGCGGCCAAAGCGCCCGGTTTTATATTATTTTGCAGTGCCATCAGTCTAGTCCTTCGCACAACCCCGTTGGCACTTATGGATCATCGGCGCACTGAGGCGCGGATAGTTCTGTCGGTCGCAAGACGGTTGAGTAGAATTGTCCTCCTGTTTCGACACTCGTCATAAAAGGAAGACCGATGTCCCAGCCTTACAGTGCGCGCAGTCGCGCCATCGAACCTTTTCATGTCATGGCCCTGCTGGCGCGGGCCAATGAATTGCAGGCAGCTGGGCACGATGTGATTCATCTGGAAATCGGCGAGCCGGACTTCACCACTGCCGAGCCCATCATCAAAGCCGGGCAAGCGGCATTGGCTGCAGGAAAAACCCGCTATACGGCTGCCCGAGGCCTGCCGGAGTTGCGCGAAGCCATCTCCGGCTTTTACCAGCAGCGCTACAGCGTCGACATCGACCCGGGCCGTATTCTGATTACACCAGGAGGCTCCGGTGCCCTGTTGCTGGCTTCAAGCTTGCTGGTCGACCCAGGTAAACACTGGCTGTTGGCTGACCCGGGTTACCCGTGTAACCGGCATTTCCTCCGTCTGGTCGAGGGCGCGGCGCAACTGGTGCCTGTCGGGCCGGAAATGCGCTACCAGTTGACGCCGGACCTCGTCGCCCAGTACTGGAATCAAGACAGCGTGGGCGCGCTGGTCGCCTCGCCGGCCAACCCGACCGGCACGCTGCTGCACCGTGATGAGCTGGCCGCACTGTCGGCGTCGCTCTCCGCCCGCAAGGGCCATCTGGTGGTGGACGAGATTTACCACGGCCTGACCTACGGCACTGACGCTGCCAGCGTGCTGGAAGTGGATGACGGGGCGTTCGTGCTGAATAGTTTTTCGAAGTATTTCGGCATGACCGGTTGGCGGCTGGGCTGGCTGGTAGCGCCTGAGGCGGCGATCGGCGATCTGGAGAAACTCGCGCAAAACCTGTACATCAGTGCGCCGAGCATGGCGCAAAGCGCGGCGTTGGCGTGCTTCGAGCCTGAGACCCTGGAAATACTCGAACAGCGCCGTGCCGAATTCGGCAAACGCCGGGATTTTCTACTCCCGGCCCTTCGTGAGTTGGGTTTCAACATTGCGGTCGAGCCGCAGGGCGCTTTTTATCTGTATGCCGACATTCGCGCGTTCGGCGGCGATGCGTTTGCGTTCTGTCGCCACTTTCTTGAGACGGAACATGTTGCCTTCACACCCGGCCTGGATTTTGGGCGTCATCAGGCCAGCCATCATGTGCGTTTTGCCTATACCCAAAACATCGAGCGCTTGCAGCAGGCGGTGGAGCGGATCGTGCGTGGACTGCGCAGCTGGCAAGGCTGATGCATTTCTCTCCTGAACTTGAAGAGGCGCGCCTGCTCCAGCGCTACAAGCGGTTTCTGGCCGACGTCGAAACACCCGCTGGCGAGCGGCTGACCATCCACTGTCCCAATACCGGCTCGATGTTGAACTGCATGATGCCCGGAGGGCGTATCTGGTTCAGCCGCTCCAGCGATCCCAAGCGCAAGCTGCCCGGCACCTGGGAAATCAGCGAAACGCCTCAGGGGCGCTTCGCCTGTGTCAACACGGGGCGTGCCAATAAGCTGGTCGAGGAAGCGCTGCTGGCCGGCGTGATCACCGAACTGAACGGCTTCACCGGGTTGCGGCGCGAAGTGGCGTACGGTCAGGAAAACAGCCGTGTGGATTTTCGGCTGGACTACCCGGATGGCCCGCTCTTTCTCGAAGTCAAAAGCGTCACGCTGGGGTTCGACGCCGATGACGTGGCGGCATTTCCTGACGCCGTGACGCAGCGCGGCGCCAAGCACCTGCGAGAACTCGCTGCGCTGGCGAGGGACGGCGTGCGCGCCGTGTTGCTGTACTGCGTCAACCTCACGGGTGTCGAGGCCGTGCGCCCGGCGGAAGAAATCGACGCCGCTTATGTCGTGGCGTTACGCGAAGCGGTCGCGGCAGGCGTCGAGGTGATGGCCTATGGGGTTCAACTGACGCCACAAACAGTGCGCGTGGATCGCAGGCTTGCCATTCATTTGACCGACGCCGTGCTTACAGATTGACCCAGATGCCGTGGGCGTCTTCTCCACAGTCGATGGCGCTCAAGGATTCTCCAGCGCAAGGCCCGGCGATGCATTCACCGTTCTCGATCAGAAACAACGCGCCGTGTGTTGCGCATTCGATCAAGCTGGCGCTGGCGTCGAGAAACCGGTTCGGCTGCCATTCCAATTTCACGCCACGGTGAGGGCAGCGGTTTCGATAGACGTACACGCGCCCGGCACGCCGCACCGCCAGTAATGAATCTCCATCGATTTCAAAACCTCGACTCGTGCCTTCCCGCAGTTCGCTTCTTTTGCAGAGGTATTTCAGCGGAATCTCCTTCGCGCTTGACGTGTAAATGCAAGTCATTATCAAATAGGCCGGCTGTCATGTGACTGAGTCTGACAGCTCTTCCAATTTCGCGTCGATGCCGTCCCTCTCGCTGGCACTTCATCGTCGAGCCGCACCCTGTATAAGGACGTTTTCATGCGCTTCATCGTCGGGCTCGCCGCGCTGCTGATCGCACTTTCACTTTCCCCTGGTGTGCTGGCCGAGTCGCAACCTCCCCAACGCTGGGTCAGTGCCGGAGGGGCGCTGACGGAGTGGGTCGTGGCACTAGGCGGTCAATCGCGTCTGGTGGGTATCGACACCACCAGCCAGCATCCTGCCACGCTTAAAGCGCTGCCGAGCATCGGTTATCAACGCCAGTTGTCGTCGGAAGGGATACTGAGCCTGCGTCCGGATATTCTTGTTGGCACCGAAGAAATGGGGCCTCCCCCCGTGCTGGAGCAGTTGCGCGCGGCGGGCGTGCGCGTTGAGGTTCTTTCGGCGACCGCTGACACTTCGGCGCTTCGCAGCAATTTGCACACCCTAGGGAGATTGCTCGGTGAGGAAAACCAAGCGCGAGAACTGAGTGAGCATTATGCCCAGCAGTTGGATGAGCAGCACCGGTGGGTGGAGCAGGCCCAGCATCGGCAACCCGCTCCCGGCGTCCTGTTGCTGGTCAGTCACGCCGGTTCGCGGCCGATGGTCGCCGGGCTTGGCACGGTAGGCGATTGGTTGATCAAGCAGGCGGGCGGACGCAATCTGGCGACCCACACGGGCTACAAAATTCTCTCCACGGAGGTGATGGCGGGTTTGGAGCCTGAAGTCCTGGTGATCACTGATCGCATGCAAGGCAACGCTTCGCCCCCGACTGCTTTATTCAAGGAGAACCCGCTATTGGCCGCTACCCCTGCAGCGCGCAATAAACGTGTGGTCGAGGTCGATCCGACATTGCTGGTGGGCGGGCTCGGGCCTCGGTTGCCTGATGCCATGAAAACGCTGTCCGAAGCTTTCTATACCAAGGGCACTCAGGCCCAATGAAGAAGGTTCTTTCGCCGCCCACGCTGATCACTTTTCTGATAGGGGCATGCCTGTTGGCGGTCTGGATGTCCTTGGCGCTCGGTCCTGTCACTCTGCCGCCAGGCGATACGCTGCGCGCCGGCCTGCACTTGCTGGGCCTGCCGGTGGCCGAGGATGGTCTGCAACAGGCTGAGCTGATTCTCGGCCAGATCCGCCTTCCCCGAACGTTGCTGGGGCTGGCTGTGGGCGCTATCTTGGCGCTCTCTGGCGTGGCGATGCAGGGGCTTTTCCGGAATCCGCTTGCCGATCCGGGACTGGTGGGCGTTTCCAGTGGCGCAGCGCTGGGGGCGGCGGTGGCGATTGTCTCCAGTGCCTGGCTGGGCGGGTTACCTGAGTGGCTGGCGCCTTACCTGCTGTCGATCGCAGCGTTCGGTGGCGGTTTGATCGTGACAGGCATTGTTTACCGGCTGGGGCAGCGCGACGGGCAGACCAGCGTCGGTGTCATGCTCTTGGCGGGGGTGGCGATGACGGCGCTGGCCGGTTCTATCATCGGCTTGTTTTCGTATCTGGCGGACGATGCCACGTTGCGTACGCTGACCTTCTGGAACCTCGGTACGCTCAACGGCGCCAGCTACGCGAGGGTCTGGCCACTGTTAGTGGTCTGCTTGCTGGTTGTTCTGTGGCTACCACGCCGCGCCAAGGCGTTGAACGCGCTGCTGCTCGGCGAATCGGAAGCTCGCCATTTAGGCATCGAGGTCGAGAGGCTCAAGGGCGAACTGGTGTTATGCATCGCGTTGGGGGTAGGCGCCGCTGTGGCGGCGGCGGGTTTGATCGGCTTCGTGGGCTTGATCGTCCCCCACCTGATTCGTCTGGTGGTCGGCCCTGACCATAGGGTGCTACTGCCCGCTTCGGCGCTGGCGGGCGCAAGCCTGCTGTTGTTGGCAGACGTCTTCGCCCGGCTGGTGCTGGCCCCGGCAGAACTACCGATCGGCATCGTGACAGCCTTCATCGGCGCGCCGTTTTTCCTTTTCTTGCTGGTGCGAGGTCGTCCGTGATGATGCAAGTCGATGCACTCAGCATTCACCGTAATGGCACCTGTGTGTTGAGCGATATCAGCCTGACACTTCAACCACGGCAGGTGCTGGGTGTTTTAGGACCGAACGGTGCTGGCAAGAGCACGCTGCTAGGCGCATTGTGTGGGGAATTGAAAGCGACGCACGGGCAGCCTTGGCTGGATGGGCAGCCGCTTTCATCCTGGTCGGCCCAGGCCAGGGCGACACGTTTGGCGGTCTTGCCGCAGAGTTCATCCTTGAGTTTCGGTTTTGACGTCAGAGAAATCGTGGCGATGGGCCGGTTGCCCCATGGCAGCGGTCGCGATCGTGACGCTGAAATCGTTCAGGCTGCCCTTGAAGCGGCTGACGCGTCGCACCTTCAAGGACGCAGCTACCTCGCGCTGTCGGGCGGGGAACGTCAGCGCGTGCATCTGGCCAGGGTGTTGGCGCAAGTGTGGTCAGGGGAGGGCGGGCAGACGCTGCTGTTGGATGAACCCACTTCGATGCTCGACCCGCTGCATCAGCACACCTTGTTGCAAGCGGTACGCGGGTTTGCTGACCGAGGCGGGGCGGTGATGGTGATTCTGCATGATCTGAACCTGGCTGCCCGGTATTGTGACCGACTGATGCTGCTCCAGGCCGGGCGCACCTACGTGTCCGGTACCCCGGATGACGTGCTGACCCCAGACGCACTGCAAGCGGTATTTGGCCTCGAAGTGTTGGTACGGCCCCACCCCGAGCGGGGGTATCCGTTGATCATTGCGCGCTGACCAAGGCGCGTGTGACGTTATCTGCTGATCGGGTAGCCGTTGTGGTTTTCGCCGCCAGCCGCCTCAGATGTTGCCACTTCTACCATCCTGGCAACGCCCAAAAGGTCATAAGCATGTAGGGCTTGCATGATTCAGGATTTGAGCAACGGAAAGACACTGACAACCCAACAGCTGATCAGCCGCCTGGTCATTGCCCCGCGCGTTCTGGTGGGTGAGCAGCACGACAACCCCAACCACCCTGCTCTGGCGCTGTGGCTGCTGCAGGCGTTGAGTGACCAGCGACCTCAGGGCAGTCTGTTGCTTGAAATGCTGACCCCGGAACAGCAATCGAAGGTCGACTCCATTCAGCGTCAGATCCGACAAGGTCGATACCCAACCGATGTGCAGGCCGAGCTGGACTGGCAAATCGGCTGGGACTGGACTTTTTACGGGCCGATAATGCGCTTCGCCCTGGCTCAGCCCTACCCGGTGCTGGCAGCCAATCTGGCTGCCCATGAGGTGGCGGCGATCTATCATCAGCGCCTGGCTCTCGGTGGCGTTCTCTCTACGTCCGCTTCCGAAGATGCCGCATTGCTGGCGCAGGTGCGTGAATCCAATGGTGGCTTGTTGCAGGATGCTTTCCCCGCCATCTTGGCCATTCACCTACAACGGAACCGGCGAATGGCGCAGCGCGTGTTCGAAGCTCCCACACCCGTGCTCTTGCTCGCTGGCAGTGATCAGGTGAGAAAGGATTCGGGAGTGCCTTTGCACATCGCAGATTTGAGCGTTGCCGAAAAGCCTGTTGTGTTGTTGTTCGCCCGGGCGGGGACTGTGATCGAGCCTGGCAGCACCGATTTCGTCTGGTATACGCCGGCATCGCCCGAGCATGATGGCTGCGCGCCTATGCGAATGCCTTCTCGCTGATAATCCCGGACTTGTCGCAGGCAAAGTCCGACAGACCTCTCTGATAGTCGCGTAAGTTCGCTCTCGGACGTCTTTATGAGGCCCCGCACGGTCTCGCCCTGCCTTATTGTCGCTCCCCGACATCGCCGGGTATCGAGGAGCTGGATATGAGCAGGGTGTTCGAAAGCAATGAAGAGGTGGCGCAGAAGGCGCTTGGACTCCTGGAGCTGACGTCATTGAACGCCGACGACAGCGATGACCGCATCATCGCACTGTGTGAGCGAGCGTTGACTCCCCTTGGAAATGTCGCCGGTGTCTGCGTGTCGTCGCGCTTTTCCGGTTTGGCGCGCAGAACGCTCGATGCGCTGCAGGCCCGAGAAGTGAAGGTCGTTGCTGCGGTGAATTTTCCAACGGCCGGCGCGTCGATCTCGACGGCTGAGTCGGAAATTCAGTCGGTGCTGCAAATGGGGGTCGATGAGGTCGATCTGCTGTATCCCTTTCATGCACAACTCGCGGGAAACAAGCAGATCGGGGGCGAAATGATTGCCGCCGCGAAGGCTCTGTGCGAACAGCGCGCGACGTTGACGGTGACACTGGAAACCGGGGTCTTGCGTGATCCGCAAATCATCCATGATGTCTGCCGCATGGCGATTCGGGCGGGGGCGGACTTTCTCAAGACCACTGCGGGTAAGCAGATAGCGGGCACAACGCCCCAGGCTGCGCGAATACTCATCGAAGCCGTTGCGGAAATGGGTTCACACGTGGGCGTGAAGGCTTCCGGAAATGTCCGTACTTTGGATGAAGCCCGCATTTACCTGAGCATGGCCGAGGCGCGTTTTGGCCCCGCCTGGTTGCAGCCGGAGCGGATGCGATTGGGTGGCAACAGTCTGCTGGACGACCTGCTCGCCCATTTGGGTGTTCGCTCGTAAGCGGATCGAAAATCTTCGGCCAAAAAAAGACCCGGCAAAAGCCGGGTCAAAAACCGTGATTAGCCTGATGAGGAGATAATCTGAGAGTCCGAACCAAGGAGCCTTTCAGGTTACCAGCCAGTCTCGCGACCGGATGTGATAATCATAGTGATTCTCATTTGTAAGTCAACAGGCTGCTTGGACTATTTTGCAGCGTTGTCGATCTGCGGTTCTTCGCGCTCGCGGTCCAGGCTGAGCAGTTCCTGATTGAGCGCGTGTTTCAGCTCCGGGGGGAGTTCACACCAATGTCGCCCGCGAAGTGCACCCTCTAGCGCATACAGAAGCGTTCGTGACGCGTGGAAACCGCGGCTTTTCACCGCGTTGTAGGCACGGATCGCGCCCAGCCGTCGCAGATCGGCGGTGCTGTGAATGCCGGCGGCGTGAAGCCATTGGGTCGATGTCTTACCCAGGTTTTTCAAGCTCAACAGTTCGTCTTCCATGGCGCCTCCTGGCGGGTCGTTCTCCTGATGTCAAACCTCCTGAGCTGATCGGAACTGCGGATTCAACCCCACTTAACAAGCGTAGTTGCACGTCAGCCCGCCCCGCGGGCAGTTGCAGGAAAGCGGTCGACGGCCTGCCGGACGGTAGCTTCGAACGAGGGGCTTCGAATGGCGCCCTGTCAGATCAACGGGTGCGGTAACGCAGACGCGTGCCGAAATTGACCGACATGAGAATTTCGTCGGCACTCAATTCAGGTGGGAAATAGGCGCCGGATATCTGCGCATGGGCAATGCTGGCACCTTCGAGGGAAGCGTTGCGGAAGTCGACGCCGCGCAGGTCCGCCGACCGGAAATAGGCGTCGGTGAAATCCACTTCATCGGCGTTCAGGTCACGCAGGTCCAACCCTCGGAAGTCGCCACCTGCCAGGTCGATTGGGCCGTTCTTTGGCCGCTGGAGGTTGAAGGCGGTCACGTCATCTTTTCGCAGCAAGGCGAAGAGCGGCGAGTCGAGCTGCTTGGGCTGGTTCATTATGGCGTCACCTTGTTGGAATTCTGACGCCATTATAATGCCACCATCATCGGATCGTGAAGTGATTCTCTTCACGATCCGATGAAAGCGATTCTGAGCGCGTTACAGGCCCGGTAGGTACTGGCGGATGTCTGTGACCAGTTTGTCCAGGTCACCACTGATGTTGGTTTCGACATGACGACTGAACCGGGCTTCGTCGTCGGTCAGCGGTTCGCGGTTGGCCAATTGCGCTTCGATTACGGCCATGGTCGCGTCGGAAGGATCTTCGTTTTTCGTCTGACGCTGCGCCAGCCAGCCTTCGATAACAGCCTTGGGCGCTGCGCAATCGAGAATCAGGAACGGGGCGCCTAGGGCCTCGGCGACCTCCCAGGTTGCCTTACGCTGCTCGTGTTTCAAGTAGGTGGCATCGACCACGACCGGGAAGCCGGCACGGAGCACGGTAGCGGCCAGTTCGTTCAGGCGCTGGTAGGTCTTTGTGCTGCTTTCAGCCGAGTACAGGTCCTGATTCGCACCGAACAGGCGTTTGCGCTCCACGTCCGAACGCAGCCGGACAGCCCCCAATGCTTCTACCAGGCGCATGGCCACGTGGCTTTTGCCAACGGCGGATACACCGTGCGTGATCGCCAGAAAATTCGAAGGGATCGCGCTGTAGCTCTCCGCCAGATTGGCGTAATTGCGGTACTGGCGAAGGGTGGTCGCACGTTGAACATGGTCGGCATCGGGAGACAGGCTGAACAGCGCAACCTTGGCGCGCACCAGTGCACGATACGCCTTGTAGAAATTAAGCAGTTCCAGGCCCGCGTAATCGCCGGTGTGCTCCAGATACTGGCTGATCAAACGACGCGAAAGGCTCTTCAGGCCACGGTCTTCCAGGTCCATCGCGAGAAAGCCGATGTCCGCGTACACGTCGGTCATGCGGAATGGCTCGTTGAACTCGATGCAGTCGAAAATGACCACTTTGCCGTCAATCAGGGTGATGTTGCCAAGGTGAATGTCACCGTGACACTCACGGATGAAGCCATCCTGTTTGCGCTGTGCCAGTAGCGGCTTGAGACGTTCGAAACTGGTATTGGCCCAGGCTTCCAAGGCCTGCAACTGAACCAGGTCGGCCTTCTCGGTGAGAAATGGCAAGATCTGCTCGAAGTTCTGCGTGACGGGTGCCATGACGCTTTCAGGCGAGCCCAGCACATTTTCCGCCATCACCCGTGGGGCATTAAGGTGGAATTCGGCGATCTGGCGGGCCATGTCATCGATGTGCGCGGTGGTCAACTCACCCTTGGCTTGCAGCGTGCTGAGCAATCCGTCCTGAGAGAACTGACGCATTTTCAACGCATACTCGATCGGCTCGCCCGCCCCGCCCAGTTGCGGCGCGTCAGCGGTACCGGTAACGGGCAACACCTCCAGATACAAATTATCGGTGAGGCGCTGATTGAGCTTCAATTCCTGCTCGCAGAAGTGCCCGCGTGCGGCCAGCGTTGTGAAGTCGAGGAAGCCGAAATTCATCGGCTTCTTGATTTTGTAGACGTAAGGGCCTGTGAGCAACACCCAGGAAATATGCGTCTCGATGACCTGAAACTGGTCCACGGGATGGTCGAACAGGGCAGGATTTTGAAGCGCTGCTATCAGAGTCTGGCTCACGGACGATCCTTGAAAAGGTGATAAGTCGATATCGATATGACTAAAGGTGGCCATTATGGCCGCTCGGCGCATTGCTGAAAACCGCCAGGAGGGTGGTCTGCCGATGGCTTTGAAAGTGCGTATAATCCGCCGCCATGACTCGATCCCGCACTTCCCGAAAAGCCCCCAAACCCACCAACAGTCGCCTGCGCAGCCTGTTGGGCTGGGCCCTCAAACTCAGCCTGGTCGGGCTGGTGGTACTGGCCTGCTTCGCCGTTTATCTGGATTCCATCGTCCAGGAAAAATTTTCTGGCAAGCGCTGGACCATTCCGGCGAAGGTCTACGCCCGTCCGCTGGAACTGTTCGTTGGCCAGAAGCTGTCACGCGATGATTTTCTCATCGAACTCGACGCGCTGGGTTACCGCCGCGAAAGTGTGGCCAATGGCCCCGGCGCGGCATCGGTGAATGGTAACAGCGTCGACCTCAATACTCGCGGCTTTCAGTTCTATGAAGGTGCTGACCCCGCTCAGCAGATCCATGTGCGCTTTTCAGGAGATTATGTCGCTGACCTGACCGCGGCCAACGGCGCCAAATTGGCTGTGGCGCGCCTAGAGCCGTTGCTGATTGGCGGCTTGTATCCGAAAAACCTGGAAGACCGAATTCTCATCAAGTTGGATCAGGCCCCACCTTACCTGCTCGATACTCTGGTCACTGTCGAAGACCGGGACTTTTACCACCACTTCGGCGTCTCGCCGAAGTCGATTGCGCGCGCTTTCTGGGTCAACGCCTCGGCGGGTCAGATGCGGCAGGGCGGGTCTACCCTGACCCAGCAGTTGGTCAAGAACTTCTATTTAACCAACGAGCGCAGCATCACGCGCAAACTGACCGAAGCCATGATGGCAATCCTGCTGGAGATTCATTACAGCAAGCAGGAAATCCTGGAGGCCTACCTCAACGAGGTCTTCGTGGGGCAGGACGGACAGCGCGCCGTGCACGGCTTTGGTCTGGCGAGTCAGTACTTTTTCAGTCAACCCTTGTCCGAGTTGAAACTTCATCAGGTGGCGCTGTTGGTGGGGCTGGTCAAAGGTCCGTCCTACTACAACCCCCGCCGCAATCCGGACCGGGCCCTGGAGCGCCGCAATCTGGTGCTCGACCTGCTCGAACAGCAAGGTGTCGCGTCGCCTGAGGCAGTGGCTGCCGCGAAGAAAATGCCGCTGGGCGTGACCAAGACCGGTTCGCTGGCCGACAGCTCGTTCCCGGACTTCCTCGATCTGGTCAAGCGTCAGTTGCGTCAGGACTACCGGGATGAAGACTTGACCGAAGAAGGGCTGCGCATCTTCACCAGCTTCGATCCGATTCTGCAGATGAAGTCCGAAGCCGCGGTTCGCGAGAGTTTCGCCAAGATTGCGGGGCGCAAGGGCGCGGACGAAATGGAGACGGCGATGGTCGTCACCAATCCGGAAACCGGGGAAGTGCAGGCGTTGATCGGCAGCCGCCAGGCCGGCTTCGCCGGTTTCAACCGAGCCCTGGATGCGGTACGTCCCATCGGCTCGCTGGTCAAACCGGCCATTTACCTGACGGCCCTCGAGCGCCCTCAGCAATACACCCTGACCAGTTGGATCCCGGACGAGCCGTTTCAAGTCAAAGGTGCCGACGGCCAGATCTGGAAGCCGCAGAATTTCGACCACAAGGCGCACGGCAATATCTTCCTTTACCAAGGGCTCGCGCATTCTTACAACCTGTCCAGCGCCAAGCTGGGGCTCGACCTGGGGGTGCCGAACGTCTTCAAGACCCTCACCAAACTGGGTGTAAACCGTGACTGGCCGACCTTTCCTTCGATGCTTCTGGGGGCGGGGGCCTTGAGCCCGATCGAGGTCGCCACCATGTACCAGACCATTGCCAGCGGCGGCTTCAACACGCCGTTGCGCGGCATTCGTAGCGTGTTGACGGCTGAGGGCGAGCCGCTCAAGCGTTATCCGTTCCAGATTCAACAGCGCTTCGATCCAGGCTCTATCTATCTCCTGCAGAACGCGATGCAGCGGGTGATGCGCGAAGGCACCGGCAAATCCGTCTACAGCGTCCTGCCGAGTACGTTGAATCTGGCAGGTAAGTCCGGCACCACCAACGATTCCCGAGACAGCTGGTTCGCGGGCTTCAGTCAGGACCTGCTGGCAATCGTCTGGATGGGCCGAGACGACAACGGCAAGACGCCGTTTACCGGGGCCACGGGTGCGTTGCAGATCTGGACCAATTTCATGAAGAAGGCCGACCCACTACCATTGGATATGGCGATGCCCGACAACGTCGTGATGGCGTGGGTCAACGCAGCGACCGGGCAGGGCACCGACGCGAGCTGCCCAGGTGCCGTGCAGATGCCGTATATTCGCGGCAGTGAGCCGCAACCCGGGCCGGCTTGCGGTGGGCCGTCGGCCCCCGCCGAATCGGTGATGGACTGGGTCAAAGGCTGGTTGAATTAAGCGAGAGGGTGTGAAGTGAACAAGTGGTGGATTCCGGCTCTAACGGCCCTGGCTTTGCTCAACGGCTGCGCGACACAAACGCGCGGCAACATTCCTGTCGTTGACTCCGGTTCGCGGGTGTCGAACGGTGAGCGTGTTTCGGCCAATCGTAACGCGGCCTACCGTGCACCTGTGCAGCAGAACCAGGCTCCGCAAGCGGTCGATCAGGATTCGGGCGTTACGGTGATGGTTCCAGGAGGGGCGGGCGCTGCGCCGATCTCGACCTTCGTGCCGCCCACATCGGCGCCGATCAGCACGGCGCCTGTCGACTCGGCACCGGTCAATCAGGCTCCGGTAAACAACGGCTATACACCGCCCTCGGCGTCGACCAGTACCTATACCCTGCCTTCTTCGGCCCCGACCGGTATTCCGCCCGCATCGGGCGGTGGACTGTCCGCCGATGAACAACTCGATGGTCCGGTGCTCGCATTGCTCACGACCGCCCAACAACAGCAGGGCAGTGGCGACCTCAATGGCGCTTCATCCAGCCTTGAGCGTGCCCAGCGCGTCGCACCTCGCGAGCCCCAGGTGCTGTATCGTCTGGCCCAAGTGCGCCTGGCTCAAGGTGATGCGCCTCAAGCCGAGCAGCTGGCGCGCCGCGGCCTGACGTATGCCAATGGCCGTCCCAGCCTGCAAGCCAGCCTGTGGGGGCTGATCGCTCAGGCTCGCGAAAAACAGGGTGATGCGGCGGGCGCTGCGCTGGCGCGGCAGAAGGCCAATGGATAAGCGGCTTCCACAAGTGGCCGATCAACTGTTGTTGATCGAGCGCGAGCTGCGTGTCTTGGGCTGGTGGAGCGATGAACCACCCAGTGACGATGCGTTGGCGAGCCGTGAGCCGTTTTGCGTCGACACGCTGGACTTCGAGCAGTGGCTGCAATGGATTTTCCTGCCCCGGATGAAGATCATTCTGGAGCAGGATCTGGCGCTGCCCAATGCATCGGGTATTCTCGAAATGGCGCAGATGGCCTACGCGGGCAATGCCCGGGACACCCGGCATCTGCAGGCGCTGCTGGCGCAGTTCGATCAATTGATCACTGAGGCCACCTGATCGTCAATTGCACGTTTCGTCGATGGACTGTTTGACCTCGGCGATGCGTGCCTGACGCTCTTCCTCTGTAAAACGGCGGTATTCCCCGTTCACTTCTTCACGCACCCGTGGATTATTCTCCAATTGGGCGAGATTGGTGCGCTGACGTTCGCAGTACTCCTTGCGTTTCGCTTCTTGAGCCGCCACTTGGCGCTTGACCTTGGCGTCGATGGCTTGCTGCTCCTGGTTCGTGTCCGTCTGCACGGGCGGTGCGGGGGAGGTAGTAACCGGTTGCCGGGATTCGATTGCCTCAGCAGGCCGCCCGACTGGGGGCTGGGCATCGAAATGGGTCACCCCTTGGGGATCGACCCATTTATAGATTTGTGCCGCCTGGCCCGTGACGGAAATGGCCGCCAGTGTCAGCGGCGCAGCGAGCATCATCCAGCGCATACGCCTTCCTTATATTTCGTTCGCAGAACAGTTGAAACCTATCACAAGGACACCGCTACGACCTCATTCGGTGCTTTTTCGTTGCCTGTGGGTGAAGAAAGCGCATGGACGACTTGACTTGAGGGGGTTGAATCAGAACAATCCAAAGTCCGCTGTAGAGGGACTGCCAGAAGCAGACCGTCTCGGCAGATCATGAGGCGCACACCCGCGTCGACCTGTTACACCCGCAACGCGTTACCTCGCGCTGGGTGGGAAGACTCCGAAACACTCAGGGGCGATCCCAATACTTGCTCAGTCAGTGCTGACGTAGTCGGCGACCACCGTCGCTCATGCTCTGCTGGCAGTAAACCTATTAAGACCCGTCTCCTCTTCTGTGGACGGTATTCTGGCGTTTTAGAGGTGAACAACGTGGAGCTTTTATCTGGCGCTGAAATGGTCGTCCGCTTTTTGCGTGACGAAGGCGTTGAGCATATCTATGGGTACCCAGGCGGGGCCCTCCTGCATATATACGATGCGCTGTTCAAAGAACCTGCTGTGAGCCACATCCTCGTTCGCCATGAACAGGCTGCCACTCACATGGCGGATGGTTACGCTCGCGCCACCGGTAAAGCCGGTGTCGTGCTCGTGACTTCCGGCCCTGGCGCCACCAACGCCATCACGGGGATCGCGACCGCATACATGGACTCGATCCCAATGGTCGTGCTGTCGGGGCAAGTGCCCAGCACGATGGTTGGCACCGACGCGTTCCAGGAAACCGACATGATCGGTATCTCCCGTCCGATCGTGAAGCACAGCTTCATGATCAAACATCCGTCGGAAATTCCGGAAGTGCTGAAAAAGGCCTTCTACCTCGCGCAATCCGGCCGCCCAGGTCCCGTCGTTGTCGATATTCCGAAAGACATGACCAACCCGGCCGAGAAATTCGAGTACGTTTTCCCCAAAAAAGCCAAGCTGCGTTCCTACAGCCCGGCGGTTCGCGGGCACTCGGGGCAGATCCGCAAGGCTGTCGAAATGCTCCTGGCCGCCAAGCGCCCGGTCATTTACTCCGGCGGCGGCGTGGTGATGGGCAACGGCTCCGCACCGCTGACCGAACTGGCACAGCTGTTGAACGCTCCGGTCACCAACACCTTGATGGGGTTGGGCGCGTACCCGGGCACCGATCGTCAGTTCGTTGGCATGCTGGGTATGCATGGCAGTTACACCGCCAACCTGACGATGCACCACTCGGACGTGATCTTGGCCGTAGGCGCACGTTTCGATGACCGCGTCATCAATGGTGCGGCGCGTTTCTGCCCGGGTGCCAAGATCATCCATATCGATATCGACCCGGCTTCGATCTCCAAGACCATCAAGGCAGACGTGCCGATCGTTGGCCCTGTGGAGAGCGTGCTGACCGAAATGGTCGCGACCCTCAAGGAAATCGGCGAGACCCCAAACAAGGAGTCCGTCGCCAGTTGGTGGAAGCAGATCGATGAGTGGCGAGCGGGCGGCGACCTGTTCCCGTACAACCGTGGCGATGGCAGCTTGATCAAGCCTCAGACCGTGATCGAAACCCTGTGCGAAGTCACCCAGGGCGACGCCTACGTGACGTCCGACGTCGGTCAGCACCAGATGTTCGCTGCTCAGTACTACCGCTTCAACAAGCCTAATCGTTGGATCAACTCTGGCGGTCTGGGCACCATGGGCTTCGGTCTCCCGGCTGCCATGGGTGTCGCGCTGAGCTTCCCGGATGCTCACGTCGCTTGCGTCACGGGCGAAGGCAGCATTCAGATGAACATCCAGGAGCTGTCGACCTGCCTGCAGTACAACCTGCCGGTGAAGATCATTCTGCTCAACAACGGCGTCCTGGGCATGGTTCGGCAATGGCAAGACATGAGCTACAGCGGCCGCCACTCGCACTCCTACATGGAGTCGCTGCCTGACTTCGTGAAACTGGTCGAAGCCTACGGGCACGTCGGTATGCGTATTACCGACCTGAAAGACTTGAAACCGAAGATGGAAGAAGCGTTCGCGATGAAAGACCGTCTGGTGTTCCTCGACATCCAGGTCGACGTTGCCGAGCACGTCTATCCGATGCAGATCAGAGACGGCTCGATGCGCGACATGTGGCTGAGCAAGACGGAGCGTACCTAACATGCGGCACATCATTTCGCTTTTGCTGGAAAACGAACCGGGTGCTCTGTCTCGTGTCGTCGGTCTGTTTTCGCAGCGCAACTACAACATCGAAAGCCTGACCGTGGCACCCACCGAGGATCCGACCCTGTCGCGTCTGACGTTGACCACCGTGGGGCATGATGAGGTGATCGAACAGATCACCAAGAACCTCAACAAACTGGTTGAAGTGGTCAAGCTGGTCGATCTGTCGGAGAGTGCTCACATCGAACGTGAGCTGATGCTGATCAAGGTCAAGGCCACTGGCGCCCAGCGCGCTGAGATCAAGCGCACCACGGACATCTTCCGCGGCCAGATCGTTGATGTTTCCAGCAGTGTCTACACCGTGCAGCTGACAGGGACGAGCGACAAACTGGATAGCTTTATTCAGGCCATTGGCACCACCGCCATCCTGGAAACCGTACGCAGCGGCGTCACGGGCATCGCCCGCGGCGACAAAGTGCTGAGCATCTAATTTCATTCATTTAGCGAATGGCCTGATGGGCCGAGATAACAGGGGAATTCCATGAAAGTTTATTACGACAAAGACTGCGACCTTTCGATCATCCAGGGCAAAAAAGTGGCGATCATTGGTTACGGCTCTCAAGGCCATGCGCAAGCATGCAACCTCAAAGACTCCGGCGTCGATGTCACCGTAGGTCTGCGTAAAGGCTCCGCCACTGTCGCCAAAGCCGAGGCTCATGGCCTGAAAGTGACCGACGTCGCGACTGCCGTTGCTGGCGCCGACCTGGTCATGATCCTGACCCCAGACGAATTCCAGTCCCAGCTGTACAAGAACGAAATCGAACCGAACATCAAGAAGGGCGCTACGCTGGCCTTCTCGCATGGCTTCGCGATCCACTACAACCAGGTCGTGCCACGCGCCGACCTCGACGTGATCATGATCGCGCCAAAAGCGCCGGGTCACACCGTGCGTACCGAATTCGTCAAGGGCGGCGGTATCCCTGACCTGATCGCCGTTTACCAAGACGCTTCCGGCAACGCCAAGAACGTTGCGCTGTCCTACGCTTCGGGCGTAGGCGGTGGCCGTACCGGCATCATTGAAACCACCTTCAAGGACGAGACCGAAACTGACCTGTTCGGCGAACAAGCCGTACTGTGCGGTGGCACCGTAGAGCTGGTCAAAGCCGGTTTCGAAACCCTGGTTGAAGCCGGCTACGCGCCGGAAATGGCCTATTTCGAGTGCCTGCACGAGCTGAAACTGATCGTTGACCTCATGTACGAAGGCGGTATCGCCAACATGAACTACTCGATCTCCAACAACGCCGAGTACGGCGAGTACGTGACAGGCCCTGAGGTCATCAACGCCGAATCCCGTCAAGCTATGCGCAACGCCCTGAAGCGCATCCAGGACGGCGAATACGCCAAGATGTTCATTGCCGAAGGTGCGAGCAACTACGCGTCGATGACCGCCAAGCGCCGCAACAACAAGGCACACGGCATCGAAATCATCGGTGAGCAACTGCGCTCGATGATGCCTTGGATCGCGAAGAACAAGATCGTCGACCAAACCAAAAACTAAGATTCCCCGAATCTGTTTCTGGTGAAGAAAAACGCGGCCTTCGGGTCGCGTTTTTTCGTTATGGGGCCTCATCTGGTATAAAGCTGCATCGTTCGCTGGCGGATGACGCGGCGGACCCTGTTCGAAAATTCATAGCTGCAAGGTAATGTCCATGAGCGAACGTCCTGAAGAGCCAAACAAGGCCTCTGACGCTGAAAGCCTGCTACCGATCGATGAGCATATAGAAGAAGGCCACGATGCCGAAGGCCGCAAGGTCCGCCATCGGGGCATCTATTTGCTGCCGAACCTGTTCACAACGGCGAACCTCTTTGCAGGTTTCTACGCCATCATCAGTGCGATGAGCGCTCAAAGCGCGATGAGTGCCGGCGATGCCGCCGGTGCGAGCAAATATTTCGCCTTTTCAGCCATCGCCATTTTCGTGGCCATGGTTCTGGACGGCCTCGACGGTCGTGTAGCACGCATGACCAACACCCAAAGCGCATTTGGCGCCGAATACGACTCCTTGTCCGATATGGTTGCGTTTGGGGTTGCTCCCGCGCTGCTTGCATTTGGTTGGGCTTTGGGTGACATGGGCAAGGTGGGCTGGATGGTCGCCTTCATTTATGTAGCGGGTGCCGCGTTGCGTTTGGCTCGCTTCAACACTCAGGTGGGTAAGGCGGACAAGCGGTATTTCATTGGACTGGCAAGTCCCGCAGCGGCAGGCGTGGTGGCGGGCACCGTCTGGGCGTTTAGCGACTACGGCATTCAGGGCTCAAAGCTGTCCTTCCTGGTTGCGCTGCTGGTGGCCGCGGCGGGCATGCTGATGGTCAGTAATATCAAGTACAACAGCTTCAAGGAGCTCGATCTCAAGGGGCGGGTCCCCTTCGTCGCCATCCTGGCTGTCGTGTTAGTGTTTGCTGTGGTTTTCAGCGACCCGCCACGCATCCTGCTGCTGATCTTCCTCGCCTACGCCGCATCAGGGCCAATTCAGTACCTGCTCCGTCTGCGCCGTCGTAAATAGCGAGACAGATTCATTTCACACCGCACTTCGCAGCCTATAAGGTGGAGCCAGTCCATCAGGTTGCGGAGTCGCCATGCTGATCAAGATCCCTACTGCGTCCGCTTGCAAAGAGTCGGATGTCACACCCGAATCCCTCTACCTTTCTCGACGTGCCGTTCTAGGCGCCTCGCTGGCCGGCTTCGCCGTTGGCACGCTGCCATCTTGGGCAACTGCTGCGGATGCCTCGCGCTACGACGCCGTAGACCCGGGAAACGCCCCCGGATGGTTCAATGAAAAGCTGCCTTCGACCAAATGGCAGGCGGTGACCGTTCAGAACGAAGCCATCACCCCGTTCAAGGACGCAACTCATTACAACAACTTCTATGAGTTTGGCACCGACAAGGGTGACCCTGCACAGAATGCAGGTTCCTTGAGGACAGCCCCATGGACGGTTGTGGTCGATGGGGAAGTGGCCAAGCCAGGTCGGTACGCGCTGGAAGATTTCATGAAGCCTTACCAGTTGGAGGAGCGTATCTATCGGCTGCGCTGTGTGGAGGCATGGTCGATGGTCATTCCTTGGTTGGGCTTCCCGATCTCCCAGTTGCTTAAACAGGTCGAGCCAACGGCAAACGCCAAGTACATCAGGTTCGAGACGCTGCAGGATCCTAAAACGATGCCTGGCCAACGATCAGGGTTCGCGTTGATCGACTGGCCCTATGTCGAAGGGTTGCGGCTGGATGAGGCGATGAATCCACTGGCGATCCTGGCGGTGGGAATGTATGGGCGTGAGCTGCCTAACCAGAATGGGGCGCCTTTACGCCTGGTGGTGCCATGGAAATACGGCTTCAAGAGCGTGAAGTCCATCGTGCGTATCAGTTTGGTGAGTGAGCAGCCGAAGACCACGTGGCAGAGCATCGCTACCAACGAATACGGCTTCTACGCCAATGTGAACCCGACTGTCGACCATCCGCGCTGGACTCAAGCTCACGAGCGTCGTCTGCCCAGCGGGCTGTTCAGCCCCAACATTCGGCAAACGGAAATGTTCAATGGATACGCAGAGCAGGTGGCCTCGCTCTATGCCGGTATGGACCTACGGAAGAATTACTGATGCGTTATCTGCCATGGCGACTGAGTGTTTTCATCGCGGCGTGCGTTGCTCCGGTGATGTGGTTGTATAAAGCATGGATTTTCGATCTGGGACCGGATCCCGGGAAGGCGCTGGTGGACCTGTTCGGTTTGGGCACCTTGGTCCTATTGCTGATCACCTTGTCACTGACGCCATTGCAACGCATCTCTGGATGGGCAGGGTGGGTGATCGTCCGGCGTCAGCTGGGGCTCTGGTGTTTCACCTATGCCACGTTGCATTTGCTGGGGTACGGTTTTTTCATTCTTGGATTCGACTGGGCTCAGTTGGGTGTGGAGTTGGTCAAACGCCCTTACATCATCGTCGGCAGCATTGCCTTTCTCTGCCTGCTGGCACTGGCCGTCACATCCAATCATTACAGCCAGCGACGCCTTGGTGCACGCTGGAAAAAGCTGCATCGGCTGGCTTACCTGATTCTGGGGCTGGGTTTGCTGCATATGCTGTGGATTGTCAGAGCTGATCTCAAAGAGTGGGCTATTTATGCGGCGGTGGGTGGTTTGTTGTTGTTCGTGCGAGTGCCTGTCATTGCAATGCGCTTGCCTCGAATGCCCAGGAAGAAAGCACGCGCAAGCGTTGAGTCTTGAATAGTGCGAAGTCGTAGGGCCATCTTGCCGGCTCAAACATAAAACTTTCTTCTTTTCCGAAATAAGTGCTTGACGGGCCTTCAGATGTCTCTATAATTCGCCCCACTTCCGGCGCAGTCGGAACCGAAAACTCCTTGAAGATCAACGAGTTGCAGGTTTCGCATAAGCAGGAAGTGCTTCGGTTTTCAGCGTCAGGCTCGAATCGAAAGCGGTGAA
>NZ_QARE02000026.1 GCF_003052515.2 Pseudomonas sp. RIT409
GCAGTCAGGGTGACTTCAATGTCGATCAGCACTTGACCAGCGAAGGCATAGTGCACCTGCGCATTCAAGGAATCGGCCAAGCCTCGCTCACGTAAGTGCGCCCCCAGTGCGCCGGGGCGGGCGTTGTTGATCCAGGTGCAAAGAAATTCCGCGGCCCGCTCGTGACCTTTTGGCAATCGGTCGGCCGCTAACATCACATGCAGCCGGCGTCGCTCGACGTGCGTGAGGCAGTCTGCGAGACCTGACGCTATCAACACGGGGGCTTCACTCGGCTCAACCTTTGCGCCCCTGGCGAAATATTCGCCACAACCCGTCGCCAGTGCCTGCAGGTCGTCCAGCGGCTGCGGCCCGCTAAGGCTCAAGGTCATCTGGCCCGCCTGATAGTACGTCCGGAAAAACCCTTGCAAAGCCTGCTGAAAGCCCTGGCGCAAAACGGGCAGGCTGAACCGGTTGCCGGCGTGAAAGCCACGCAGTGGGTGGGCCGCTGACAATGACTGGAGGCGTTTGATCAGGCTGCGGGAGGCCTCGTCACGCGACCAGGCGATGAATTCGGCATGCAGCACCTCGCGCTCTCGAAGCTGATCGTCCAGCGACAGGCGTGGGTTTGCGAGCATCTCGCACAAGCGTTCGAGCCCTCCCGCAAATGCAGGGGGTGGGAGTTCGAAGAAGAAATCGGTCGTGCGCTCGCGCGTGCTGGCATTCACCTGGCCGCCATGCCGTTGGACGTAGGCCATCAGATGTTCGCCTGCAGGAAAACGCTCGGTTCCTAGAAAGAAAAGGTGTTCAAGGAAGTGGGCAAGCCCTGGCCATTGTGAAGGCACATCGTGGCTGCCCGCTGCCACGCGCAATGCTGCAGCGCAGCGTTTCAAACGCGGCGCCGAACACAGCACGACGCGCAGCCCGTTGGGCAAAGTCAATGTGCGAAGACGGGATGAAGCTGACGCAGACATGACGGGTTTCCGCAGCGACACAAGCAAGTGACTGCTCATGCTAGCGGATTAGCTCCTACGACGCGTAGCGCCTTGTGAGGTCAGCCGTTGTGCTCTTCCGCCAAAGGCAATCAGGGCTCGCCCAGCCCCGAATAGAATGCCGGGCGACGATCCTTGAAATAGGTATTGATCGCCTGTGACTCACTCATCGACGCCCGATCCAGCTCCGCGATCAGCAGCACGTCGTCCCTTCCGGCCAGACCGATTTGCTGGCCATCCGGCGCGCAAATGCTGCTCTGTCCGCAGTAGTGAATGCTGCCTTCGCTGCCGCAGTAGTTGGCGTACACCAGATAGCACTGGTTTTCGAAGGCGCGTGCGCGGACGGTGACCTGCGCTACAAAATCATAAGGCGCCATGTTGGCCGTCGGAACCAGCATGAGGTCGACGCCCGCCAGGCCCAGCCGGCGGGCGTTTTCGGGAAACTCCACGTCATAACAGATGAGAAATCCCAGTTTCCAGCCATCCATCTCCACCACTGGGAAATGCGCATCACCTGCGCTGAACATCGATTTGTCTAGCTCGCCATACAGATGGGTCTTGCGGTAATTGCAACGTCGCGCGCCTTGCGCATCGATCATCTGCACCGCGTTGTACACCTGACCGTCATCGCTCAGCTCAGGGTATCCATACACGATGGCAATGCCGCTGCTCCGAGCGATGTCACGGATCGTCTGTGCCGCCGGACCATCGCTGGGTTGCGCCAGTTCACGCGCGGCCCGAGCCCCGATGTTGTATCCACTCAGAAACATTTCGGGAAAGACCACCAGCGCCGCGCCTTGGCTGGCCGCTTCTGCTGCCTGAACGCGCAGACGCTCCAAGTTGTCGGCAACCTCCAATGGGTGAGGCGAGCATTGGTACAGGGCTACGCGCATGGAGTTCTCCTCATTCCGGCAGCTTGATCGGGCCGATTGCCTCGAACACATCACCCGGTCCGGGGTTTTCCGCGTGGGTCTTGCCGCCGAAGTGGTTCATGATCCCCCACACCGCATTGAGCGACGTTTGCACGGCGCCTTCCACCCAGGCCGGTGTCCAGGACACGTCGTCCCCAGCGATGAAAATGCCCCGTTGTTCTGCAGGCATGTCCTTCTGCATGAAGTGGGCGTACATCCGCTGGTTGTACCGGTAGTGCCCTGGCAGGGCACCTTTGAAGGCGCCCAGGAAATGCGGGTCCGCTTCCCACGACACAGTGATCGGATCTCCGATGATGCGCGCAGCGATGTCCACTTTCGGATAGATCTTCTTCAGTGCACCAAGGGCCAGACTCACGCGCTTTTCCACCGGGTGCGGCAGCATTTTCAGCGCATCGCTCATCCATGAGTACGACAGGCAGATCACCCCCGGTTTTTCTGTGCCATCCGCGTAGGTGCCGTTATCGAACAGGTAGGTCCCACGCGTCAGTCGGTCGGTGAGGGTCATGCTCATCAGGTCACGACCGGTCTCAGGATCTTTGTCTTTCCAGAACGGCCGATCGACCATGACAAAGGTCTTGGACGACTGCATGTAGCGGGTGCGATCCAACGCCATCCACATCTTTTGCGAAAATAGCGACTCTTCGCATTCGATCTGGGTGGTCAGCAGCCAGCTTTGGCAGGTCGCGAGGACGGCGTCGTAATAGCGGGTATCGCCCCAGTTATCGGTCAACGCGAACTTGCCATCTTCGGCACGGGCGATGCGTTTGACGCCCGCGCGCGGCGCGCCATGATGCAAGGTGGACAGACTGGTGCCTTCCGGCCAATGTGCGCAGCGTTCGGGAACGTGGCGCCAGATGCCCAACGGCACCTGCTCGACACCGCCGACGATCAGGTGCTGATGATCGTCGCAGTTGGTCATGACCACTCGGAAGATTTCCAGCATCGAGTTAGGGAAGTCCGAGTCCCAGCCTCCGGTGCCGAACCCGACCTGGCCAAACACTTCGCGGTGGTAAAACGACAGCTTTGCAAACGCCTTGGAAGTGGCGACGAAGTCGTAAAAGGTACGGTCATCCCACAGGGGAACGAGGGTGTTCCACAGTGCTTTCAAACGCGTCACGTCACGGTCGCGAATGGCCTGTTGGATGTCGGCGAACTGAGCACCGTCTTCCAGTGCATCCGCCCAGGCGTCAGCCACTTCCTGAAACAGGGCAGGCAGATCCGACAGCTTCTGTGCGTAGTAGGTCGTGCCTTCCAGATCGATGACCGTGCTGCTCGACGCGGCGGTCAGAGGGTTCGGAAAGGGTTTCGACTCCAGGCCCAGCTTGTCAACGTAGTGATAGAACGCGGTGGAGGAAACCGGGAAACGCATCCCGCCGAGTTCGGCAATGATGCCCTCAGCGCCTTCGAACTGCTGCGAGCGCAACCGGCCACCCATCTTGGACGCCTCATAGACGACGGGTTTGAGGCCAAGCTTCATCAATTCATAGGCCGCCACCAGCCCGGCGATGCCAGCCCCGACAATCGCCACTTCCTTGCCCAGGTTTTCGCTCGGAATGCTGCCCAGGCCCGCAGGGTGCTCGATCCATTCATCGAACGCGAACGGGAAGTCCGGGCCGAACATCGTGATGGGTTTCTTGCCGTCGGCGGGGTGGCGGTTGTTTTTCATGACTGACCTTGTTCGGCGTTAGCGCGGGAAGAGGAAAGTCTAGATAACAGTTCAAACATTAATAAGACGCAGAATGTCGTCGTTATGCAGAGAGTCTGAGCAATATGACGAGTCCACTATGCATTCTGCCGGTTCGCATTCACTTGTGAGCACACAGGTGGGCAAGACAGAGCTTGTGACTTAAACGGGCTGACCCCGATCGATCTTGCTGCTGAGAATGATCGACGTGGTGGTTTTTTCGACGCCATCGACGCTGCCGATCAGATCGAGCAACTGGTCCAATTGTTCGGGCGAATCTGTCCGTAGCCAAGCCACGTAATCGAACTCGCCGCTTACCGCGCACAGCTGTTGCACTTGCGCCAACGCACTCAGTCGCCGGAGCACTTCCTTGCCAGAGCGGGGCTGAACGGTGATTCCCACATAGGCCTGCAGGCCGCCATCGACCACTCGCTGACTCAACCGCACACCGTAACCCGTGATGATTTTGCTCTTTTCCAAGCGCGCCAAGCGCGAGGTCACCGTTGTACGGGCGATCCCCAACTGTCGAGCGAGGTTGGCCACGGGTTCACGTGCGTTGATCTGCAGAGCTGCGATCAATTGGCGATCGAGTTCATCGAGGACAGTGGGACGGGGTTCAGACAAGGGCGGCTCTCCTTCTTAAAGCGGTGATGGTAACCGTTACCCTCGAAGCGGTCAGGACTCTCCACTTGTCTGATTGAAATGATCATTTATTTGCTCGAATTGCGCATAACTATCCTGTGCGTTAGGCTGATGTGAGTGGTTTGATCATTTGCGTGATCATTTCGCGCAAGACTTCTCAGCGTTTGTCGCGTCACCCATCTGCCGTACCTATAAAAACAAGGAGAGCTCTCATGGCCCAGATTCCAATTAAACGCAGTATCGAACGCGTACCCGGCGGCATGATGATCGTGCCGCTGCTGATCGGTTCGCTCGTCGCGACCTTCCTGCCCGACATGCCGAAATTTTTCGGCTCGTTCACCAACGCGCTGTTCACCGGGTCGCTGCCGATCCTGGCGGTGTTCTATGTGTGCATGGGCGCCAGCATCGATATCAAGGCCACACCTTACCTGTTGAAGAAAGGTGGCGTGCTCTTCGGAACCAAGGTTGGGACTGCGATCGTCATCGGCGTCATCATGGGGCAATTCCTGGGCGAGCAACCGATCACGTCGGGTATCTTTGCCGGGCTTTCGACCCTGGCTGTCGTGGCGGCCATGAACGACACCAACGGCGGTCTTTACATGGCGCTGATGGGCCAATACGGGCGGTCCGAGGATGTTGGCGCCTACTCGGTGATGTCGCTGGAGTCCGGGCCATTCCTGACCATGGTGACACTGGGCGTCGCTGGATTGGCGGCTTTTCCATGGCCGACGCTGGTGGGCGCGATCCTGCCGCTGCTGCTGGGCATGTTGCTGGGCAATCTGGATCGCGAAATGCGCGAATTCCTGGCCAAGGCGGTGCCGGTGATGATTCCTTTCTTCGCCTTGGCGTTGGGGGCCAGTCTGGACCTGCATAAGGTCTGGCAGGCAGGTTTGCTCGGTATCGGTCTGGGCCTGGCCGTGGTGGTGTTGACCGGCATTCCGCTGTATTTCGCCGATCGCGTATCGGGCGGTACCGGCGTGGCGGGCGTCGCAGCAGCCAACACGGCAGGCAACGCAGCGGCCGTGCCTGCGCTAGTCGCTGCAGCGAATCCGGTGTACGCCGAAGCGGCCAGCTCCGCGACGTTGCTGGTCGCCGCGTGCGTAGTTGTCACCGCCGTGCTGTCACCGATTCTCACCGCGTCTGTCGCCAAGCGCTACAAAGAGCGTCATGCCGAGAAGAGCGCCGAGGTAGGCGTGGAGCGGGAGGTCGCTCGATGACATTGCTGATCATCGCCGACGACCTGTCGGGCGCGGCAGATTGCGCAATCGCCTTCGCAGGCGCCGGTCTGGATACCGTCGTTACTCTGGACGCCGCCCATGACACCGGCGATGCCAGTGTCATTGCCGTCGACACCGACACCCGTCGCTTGCCAGGGGCCGACGCGGGCAAGCGCACGCTGACGGCTTATCAGGCCCTCATCAAGCCAGGACGGCGCTTGTACAAGAAAATCGACTCGACCCTGCGCGGCAATTGGGCGGCGGAAGTCGCCGCGCTTCAACCCCATGCCGGGCTGGCGATCATCGCCCCGGCGTTTCCGGCTACAGGGCGCACCACGCTGTACGGTCAGGTCTGGGTCAACGGTCAGCCGCTGGACAGTACCGACACTTGGCAGCTCGAACACGCAGGTCGCTCTGCCGACATCGCTTCCATGCTGGACGAAGCCGGTTTGCATTCTGCTCGTTTGCCTTTGGCGGAATTGAGAGGGGATCGCGCTGCGCTGGCGGGGCATCTTGCCGAAATCGGTCGCAGTGGAGCGCACGCCTTGATCGTCGACGCCGAAACCACAGAGGACCTGCAAACCCTCGCCGAGGTGACGGCTGCGCTGTCCGAGCCCATGTTCTGGGTCGGGTCCGGCGGCCTGGCGCGTGAAATGGCACGGTTACCCGGCCTTGCCCAGACCGCTGCTGCGCGTCGTGTGGCCAAGCCCGAAAAGTTTGCGCCGACGCTGGTGCTGGTCGGCAGCCTGTCCAGCGTGTCGGAACGGCAGTGCGCAATGCTCAAGGAGCGTGCCGCCATCAGTGAGCTGGTCGTGCCCCCTGCCGTCTTGCGCGAAGGGATGGCCCACCCCGATTGGGCGGGGTGGGGGATTCGTATCGGGCAATGCTTGCGTCGCGGCGAAGATCTGCTGCTGCGTATCGGCCGTGACGAGGCGTTCGATCCTGCCGAAGGGGCGCGTTTATCGACGCTGCTCGCGGCACTGGTCCGCCCGCATTTCGCCCATGTCGGTGGCCTGATCGCCACCGGAGGGGAGACCGCCCGCGCCATGCTGGCCGCGGTGGGCATCGGCAGCTTGCAACTGCAGTGCGAAATCGAAGCGGGCGTCGCGTTCGGGCGCCCGGTCTCCAGCCAGGAAGGCCATCGGCCCGGCGTGGTCACCAAAGCCGGTGCCTTCGGCACAGACCACGCGCTTTACGCAGCCTGGCTGCACATGAACAACGTTGTAGAGTCCGCGCAATCCGTTGCGGACACTGTCTCGAATCCCGCGATCCAAGGTAATCAATCATGAGCACTTATCTGCCCGTCATCGGCATCACCATGGGCGACGCTACTGGCGTGGGCCCGGAAATCATCGTCAAGAGCCTTACTCACGACGTGGTGTATCAGCAATGCCGTCCGCTGGTCATCGGCGATGCGGCGCGCCTGGAACTGGCCAATAGCATCGTCAAAGGCAGCTTGAAAGTGCGTCGCATCAACGAGGCATCCGAAGCCCGGTATGAGCCCGGGACCATCGACTGCATCGACCTCAACCTGATCCCTCACGACCTGCCGTTCGGCAAGCTGTCACCGATTGCCGGTGATGGTGCGTATCAGTACATCGCACGGGCCGTGCAGCTGGCAGAAGCGGGCCAGATCGACGCCATTTGCACCGCGCCGCTCAATAAAGAGGCCCTGCACGCAGGGGGGCACAAGTACCCTGGCCATACGGAAATGCTCGCGCACCTGACCCACGTCGAAGAGGTGTCGATGATGCTGGTCGCGCCGCAACTGCGCGTCATCCATGTCACGACCCACATCGGCATCATCGACGCGATTCGCAAGATCGAACCGGGGCTGGTTCAACGCACCATCGAGCGTGGTCATGCAACGCTGGTTAAGGCGGGTATCGCCCGGCCGCGCATCGGCGTGTGTGGCATCAACCCGCACGCAGGTGAAAACGGCCTGTTCGGGTATGGCGAGGAAGAGGAGAAGATCATCCCAGCCGTGAAAGTGCTGCAAGAGCAGGGGTTGGACGTGACGGGCCCGCTGCCCGCCGACACCCTGTTTTTCCGCGCCGGGCGTGGGGACTTCGATCTGGTGGTGGCGATGTATCACGATCAGGGCCATGGCCCCGTGAAGGTGCTGGGCCTGGAGGCGGGCGTGAACGTCACGGTGGGTCTTGAGGTGATCCGTACCTCGGTCGACCACGGCACCGCGTTCGACATCGCGGGCAAGGGCATCGCCGACGAGCGCAGCCTGCTGGAGGCATTGCGTCAGGGGGCCGAGCTGGCTACACGTCGAGGGTGAGGGCGTGCACCCTGGTCGTGTAAGATCATCGACCTTTCGCCAACGAGGCCGTACATGAAAGCCACCGACCGTCATCGCGCCATTCTCGAACTGGTGCGCGCGCGCGACACCAACGTCGAGCAACTGAGCGCCGCACTCGGTGTGTCGGAAGCCACGGTGCGCCGGGATTTGACGGCGCTCGCCAAGCAGCGTCATCTGGTGCGCACCCACGGCGGCGCGACGGCGCTGATCGGCGTCCATGAGCCTGAGGCATCCCTCGAGGAGCGCAAGGCCACTCAACGGGACCAAAAAGAAGCCATCGCCAAGGCCGCTGCCCTCCACGTGCAAGAGGGTGACACGGTGCTGCTGGACGGCGGCACCACCTGCGCGGCGCTGGCGCTGCATCTGTGCTCGCGGCAGAACCTGCACGTCGTCACCAACAACCTCATGGCCGTCATGACGCTGGCGAACGCACCGGGTGTACGCCTGACGCTCATTGGTGGAGACCTTCGCGGCTCGAGCATGAGTACGCTAGGGCCGCTGGCGGAGCTGACCCTCAGCCGTTTGAGCGTCGACAAGGCGTTTCTCGGCGCTGACGGCGTGGTGGCGGAGTTCGGTCTCTGTGAGGCCAGCGACCAGCAGGCTTACCTCAAGGAATGCATCATCAAACGCGCCGCTCAGGTCTTCGTGCTGGCGGACACCGACAAATTGGGGCGCGCCCGGCAACAGCATTGGACGCCCATCGAGCGTGAGTGGACTTTGATCACCTCTTCCGAGGCAGACGAAAGCCTCCTGACACCCTTCAAAGCGGTGACGCAAATCGTGGTCGAGACGGTAGGCCCCTGAGTGGTTGCGCCAGCGCTTTGAAGGGTTGACCTGTAGGACTTTTCTGCGCGACTGGCTTTTTGTCATTCATCTGTCACCCCCGGCGTGCCTAAATTCCGGCCTGATCCTCTGAAGCCAGCCCGGGAGCCTGTCATGACACTGGACCTTTCCGAAACCGCCCGCTACATCCAGGCCGATCTACTCGACAGCTTCGACGAAGAGTTGGAGATGGAATACGACGACGCTCGCCTCGACGGCTTGCTTTCCGATCTGGGGGAGGACGTCCCAAAGGGCATGGACCGACGGCTGTACTTCCGCGAGCTGCTGCGCCTGCAAGGGGAGTTGGTCAAGCTGCAGGACTGGGTCGTCAGCCAGAAGCTCAAAGTGGTCGTGCTCTTTGAAGGGCGCGACGCAGCAGGCAAGGGCGGCGCCATCAAACGCATCACTCAGCGCCTCAACCCGCGGGTCTGTCGGGTGGCTGCGCTGACTGCGCCTAGCGAGCGCGAACGAACGCAGTGGTACTTTCAGCGCTACGTCGCGCATCTACCGGCCGCCGGGGAAATGGTGCTGTTCGACCGCAGCTGGTACAACCGCGCGGGCGTCGAGCGTGTGATGGGCTTCTGTGATGAGGGCGAGTACGAAGAGTTCTTTCGCACGGTCCCAGAGTTCGAAAAGATGTTGGTCCGTTCCGGCATCATCCTCATCAAGTACTGGTTTTCCATCACGGATGACGAACAGTACCGTCGCTTCCTGATGCGCATCCATGATCCGCTGAAACAGTGGAAACTGTCGCCAATGGACCTGGAATCCCGCCGCCGTTGGGAAGACTACACACGGGCCAAAGAGGAAATGCTCACCCGGTCTCACACCGATGTGGCGCCGTGGTGGATAGTGGAAGCCGATGACAAGAAACGCGCACGGCTCAACTGCATCCATCATCTGCTGCAACAGATCCCTCGCGGGGACGTTGAGGCGCCGCATGTGATCCTTCCGGAGCGCGAATACAACGCCAATTACCTGCGGGCGCCTGTGCCTCGGGAAATGGTGGTTCCTGCGGTTTACTGACCGAGGGTGAAGAAGAAGGAGGAGACGTTCAGATCTTCCACTTTGTGGCGGTCTTCGCCAGCCGCTGCTGCAGCCCTTCAAGGTTCAGCGCCAATTGGCGGTTCATCAATTGATAACCGAGCACTTCCGCCGAAACGGCAGGTGCCTCCGGCCCAACCGCCAAGGATTCGCTGGGCTTCTCCAGGCGCTCGGTCGCACCACTTTGCAGCGCCCGCGCCATGCCTACGAATAGCCGCCGGATTCTGCGCTGCTCGGCATTCATCCCGGCGCTGCCCAAGTCGGCAGGACGCAGGTTCGACAGGATCTCGAGGGTGCTGAGGCACATTCGAAAATGCCCCTGAATCGCGTCCAGTTCGACCAGCGAAATCTTCACCTCCTTCGACACCGACGGCATCAGCGAGCGCAGTTGCAACATCGTCGCGTTCAATTTGCCGGTCAGCTTCAGATGTTCGTCGGCGCTGATCGATTGCCCGCTGCTGATCCGCTCGTACACCTTCGCGCAGTCGCGCAACCCACTCGCCAGGTTATAGCGCCAGGAGTACACCGCATACAGTGGTAACGCGAAGGAAAACGCCAGGGCCAGCGCGATACCAATCAAGATGTCCACCGTGCGCCACAGCCCATCGGTGATCGGGTTGTCGCCGTGACCCGCCACGATAAACAGCGTAATCGCCGACAACAGCGCGGTGTAACCGCCTTTACCGATGGCGTGATAGGCGAAGAAACCGCAAATCAGCGACATGATCACGTACGTCAGCAGCGGCAGCCCGAGGTAACTCTGCTGCGCCACTACCGCCAGCCCCAACGCCGCGCCAATCAGCGTCCCGTAGGCCCGCTCCACCGACTTCTTGCCGATGTTGCCGTGGTGCTGCAAACCGCCGATCACGATCAACATCGTCACCGACGCCCATTCCCCATGGGGAAGGTGCATTCCTGTGGTCAACAGGATAGAAACCAGCAACCCCACAACAATCCGCCCCGCATGGATGTAGCGGGCATGGCGATAGCGACGGTAAGGGTCAAGAAGCGGCCGCAGAACGCGGCGCAGGAGCAGGGGGAGCGGAAATGTATTCATGGGCTTACTGACAACGGCTGACGACAAAGTATCCCACGGGGCAGTCGGTGGATTCACCTATGTCAGCGTTACGGTCTGCCGAGGAGATGTGTCGAAATGGCGCTGATGAAATCTCAGAGCCAGCGGAGCATTTTTCAGCACGCGGATCGGGGTTTTCGGACGCGAAAAAGCCGCGCATTGCGCGGCTTTGAAGGTGGTGGGCCCACACGGACTCGAACCGTGGACCAAAGGATTATGAGTCCTCTGCTCTAACCAACTGAGCTATAGGCCCTCAGTCTGGCCGCGGATTATAACGACGGTTTCCCTGCTGTGCTATCCGAAAAGTCTGAAACGGTGATACGAAGGAACGTCGCGCAGAATTCGTCCGGCCGCAGGGGTAGGCTGACGATGTAGCCCTGGATCTGTTCGCAGCCTTCATCGGCGAGGAATTGCTGTTGTTCGAGGTTCTCCACACCTTCTGCGATGACGGTCAGTTGCATGCTGCGGCCCAGGGCGATGATGGCGCGTACGATGGCGGCGTCGTGGGGGTCGTCGGGGAGCCCGCGGACGAAGGACTGGTCGATTTTGAGGATGTCCAACGGCAGCCGCTTGAGGTAGCTGAGCGATGAGTAGCCGGTGCCGAAGTCGTCGATGGCCAGTTGCACGCCCAGTTTTTTCAGGCGGTGCAGCACTGACAGCGCTTCTTCGGTCTGGGACATGATGAAGTTTTCGGTGATTTCCAGTTGCAGGCAGCCGGGTTGTAGCGCGTAGCGCTTGAGCAGTTGTTCGATGCGGTTGACCAGATTGGGCTGGCGCAGTTGGGCACCGGCCAGGTTGACCGAGAGCGGTCCGAAGACGTCGTAGGCCTGATTCCACTCGTGGAGTTGTTGGCATGCCTGATCGAGCACCCATTCACCGATTTGCAGGATCATGCCGTTTTCTTCGGCCAGCGGAATGAACCGCTCGGGTGGGACTTCGCCGAACGTGGGGTGGGTCCAGCGAATCAATGCCTCGGCGCCGACCAGGCGCTGTGTCAGCAGGCTGACCTTGGGCTGGTAGGAGAGGGTGAATTCGTTGCGTTCGATGGCCCGTCGCAGCTCGTGCTCCAGCGCGATGCGTTCACTGGCTTGGGCCGTGAGGTCGCGGGTGTAGCTCTCCACCCGGTTACGCCCTTTGGCTTTGGAGCGGTACATCGCGGCGTCGGCATTTTTGATGAGCGTGGCCACGTCTGCGCCGTCGGTGGGAAACAATGCGGAGCCGATGCTGGTGCTGATGAAAAACTCGTGCTCTCCCGCTTGGAAGGGCGCGGAGAAGCTGTTCAGCAGTTTGGTGGCGATGACTTCGGCATCGTGACCGGTTTGTAAGCCGGGCAGCAGGATGATGAATTCGTCTCCGCCCAGTCGCGCGACGGTGTCGATGTCACGCAGGTTTTCTTTCAGGCGTTGGGCGATGCCTTTGAGCAGCAAGTCGCCTACGGGATGGCCGAGGCTGTCATTGATGTGTTTGAAGCGATCGAGGTCGAGAAACAAGACGGCGCCCAGGCTCTGCGCTTCTTTGCTGTGCACCAGCGCGGCGTGCAGGCGACTCTCGAAAAGCGTCCGGTTGGGCAGGCCCGTGAGCGGGTCGTGATGGGCCTGATAGTCAAGCCGGGCCTGGGCCTGTTTGAGGCTGGAGATATCAGCAAACACGGCAACGAAATGGGTGATGAATTTGTCACGGTTGCGCACTGCGCTGATGGTCAGCCAACTGGGATACACCTCGCCATTCTTGCGCCGGTTGCTGATTTCCCCCTGCCAGTGACCTTCAGCGGTCAACTGGTACCACATCGCGGCATAGAACGCGCTGTCGTGAAGGCCGGACGCCAACAGGCGAGGCGTTTCTCCGATCGCCTCGCCTTCGCTGTACCCCGTGATCTCACTGAACGCCCGGTTCACCGCGTTGATGCGTTGACGTGTGTCGGTGATCAGGACGCCCTCAGCGGTGCTTTCGAAAACGGTGGCCGCCAACTGCAGCTTTTCCTGCATTTGGTAGCGCTCTGTGATGTCTCGAGCGATGGTCAGCATGCAGTCCTCGCCACCAATGGGCAGCGGTCGCGATGAGATTTCACACAGGCGGACCTGACCATCCCTACGTCGAATGTGGCTGGTGAAGTCTTTGACGAAGCCGTCGCGGCTCAACTGTTCCAGAAGCTGCTGCCGTTCGTTGAGGTCCACCCAGATGCCCAGGTCAAGCGTGGTGCGTTCCAGCGACAGCGCGCTGTGATAACCGGTGATGCGGCTGAAGCCGTCGTTGATCTCCACAAGCATGCCGTCGCTTTGCCGGGTGATGAGCATGCCGTCGGGCGAGGAGTGGAAGGCTTTGGCGAATTTCTCTTCGGACAGTTGCAGTTGTTGCTGCGCTTCTTTGAGGGGGGTGATGTCCCGCACGACCACGACGACGGCAGGTGTGGAATCCAGATCGAACGGCTCGGCGGAGAGCAGGCCGGTGAATGTCTGGCCGTTGCTGCGTCGAAAAGGCATTTCAAGGTTGCGAATGCTGCCCTTTTGCAAGCGCTGCAGCAGGCTCGGGCCGATGTCCGGGATGCCCCATATGTTGAGTTCGCTCGGCGTTCGGCCAACGACGCTGTCGGCATCGAGGCCAATTTGCTCGACAAATGCCCTGTTCGCCTCGAGGAAGCAGCCATCGGAGAGTCTCGCGATCACCAGGATGTCGGGGCATTGAGCGAAGACCGACGCGAATTTGCCTTCTGAGCGACGCAGGGCCTCTTCGGTCTGCTTGGCTTCGCTGATGTCGATCATCAGCCCGCGCATGATCGGCTGATGGCCGTAGCTGATCAAGGTGACGAGGTCGCGCACCCACAGGACTTTGCCCTCGGCATCGATGACGCGGTAATCGAGACTGTGGTCGTTGCCTTGGGCCGTCTGCTCGTCGCAGTACGTCTGAGCCCATTTAAGGTCTTCGGGATGAACGATGCTGCGCCAGAAGCCTGGTTTGCGCCATTGATGAAGGGGGTAACCCAGCAGGTCTTCGGCGTGGGGAGAAACATAGCTGTAGGAATAATCCTGGACGTCAGCTTCCCAGGCGATGGCCGACAGGCTCTCGATCATGCCGCGATAATGGTACTCGCTGCTGCGCAGTTCCTGCTCCAGCGCGACCCGGCGTGAAATTTCAGAACTGAGCCGGCGGTTGATGCGCACGACGACGGCCAGGATCGACGACAGCAGGAGAAGGCCGGGCAGCCCATAGAGCACGAAGTCTTTCCAGAACCTCGTCGAATCGGCAGGGCGTTGTGGCGCGGCAGAGGTATCGGCTGGACGCTGCTCGACCGCTTCGGTGGGAGTGATGGCCCCCTGCGTGGGGCTGCCGACGTCTGTAGGACGGGCGCTCTCGGCTACGGGGAGCGATGCTGTCTTGCTGATGCTCATGGTTTCAGGCGACGCAGCGTCCTGACTCTGCATTGAATCCCGTTGTGGACTTTGCCAAGTCAGCGCTCCCTGCGCAGGCGCCGATGTTCCAGCGTACGCTGACCCCGTCAAACACAGGAAAACAATGGCCGGCATCCAAAACATGGCAGCCCCAATCGCTTCGGTGGTGAGATGGAGTCGAGTGTAGCCGGGCTGAGGCTCGGTGGCACAGTGCGAAAATCTTATTCCTGAAAATGCAAAACCCCCGGTGCGGCCGGGGGTTTTGTTTTAACGTGGATCGCTTACTCGTCCAGGAACGAACGCAGGTGTTCGCTTCGGGTCGGGTGGCGCAGTTTGCGCAGGGCCTTGGCTTCGATCTGCCGAATACGTTCACGGGTTACATCGAACTGCTTACCGACTTCCTCAAGGGTGTGGTCAGTATTCATGTCGATGCCAAAACGCATGCGCAGCACCTTGGCTTCTCTGGCAGTCAGGCCCGACAGCACTTCGCGCGTCGCTTCTTTCAGGCTTTCCACAGTGGCGACATCGATAGGCGACTGCATGGTCGAGTCTTCGATGAAGTCACCCAGATGCGAATCTTCGTCATCGCCGATCGGGGTTTCCATGGAGATCGGTTCTTTGGCGATCTTCAATACCTTGCGGATCTTGTCCTCTGGCATTTCCATGCGCTCACCCAGCTCTTCCGGGGTCGGTTCGCGGCCCATCTCCTGCAGCATCTGGCGGGAGATACGGTTGAGCTTGTTGATCGTCTCGATCATGTGCACCGGGATACGGATGGTGCGGGCCTGGTCGGCGATCGAGCGCGTGATGGCCTGACGGATCCACCAGGTGGCATAGGTCGAGAACTTGTAACCACGACGGTATTCGAACTTGTCCACCGCCTTCATCAGGCCGATATTGCCTTCCTGAATCAGGTCGAGGAACTGCAGGCCGCGGTTGGTGTACTTCTTGGCGATCGAGATCACCAGACGCAGGTTCGCTTCAACCATCTCTTTCTTCGCACGGCGGGCCTTGGCCTCACCGATCGACATGCGACGGTTGATGTCCTTGATTTCCACGACGCTCAAGCCGGTTTCTTCTTCCAGAGCGCTCAGCTTCTGCTGGCAACGCTGGATGTCTTCCTGCAAGCGGCTGATGGCCTCGGCATATTTGGTCTTGCCCTTCGCCAGTGCTTCGGTCCAGCCTTGATCGACTTCGTTGCCCGGGAACTGGCGCAGGAAATCGGCGCGAGGCATACGGGCATCACGGACGCACAATTGCATGATCGCGCGTTCCTGGGCACGCAGGCGCTCCAGCGCACCGCGAACGGTCTCGACCAGGTTCTCGAACTGCTTCGGAACCAGTTTGATCGGCATGAACAGCTCGGCCAGGGCCAACAGTTCGTCGTTGGCCGGCTTGCTGCCACGGCCATGCTTTTTCAACGCCTTGACGGTGACAGCCAACTGGTCGGAGACGGCACCGAAACGTTGCGCAGCGACGACCGGATCCGGACCGCTTTCGGTCTCTTCCTCGTCATCGCTGTCGCTTTCTTCTTCCTCGTCGTCGTCCGCGTCATCGGCCTTGCCGGCTTTCTGATCCATCGGCAACGGCGCTTCGGCAGGTGGCGCAATGCCGTCGTCCGGGTCGATGTAACCGCTCAGAACGTCGGACAGCCGACCGCCCTCGGTGGTCACGCGATCGTATTCGGACAGAATGTGCTCGACGGTACCCGGGAAGTGAGCGATGGCGCTCATCACCTCGCGGATACCTTCCTCGATGCGTTTGGCGATTTCGATTTCGCCTTCACGAGTCAGCAGCTCAACCGTACCCATTTCACGCATGTACATGCGCACGGGGTCGGTGGTGCGACCGATGTCGGTCTCTACCGCTGCCAACGCGGCGGCTGCTTCTTCCGCAGCGGCCTCGTCGGTATCGGCGTCGGCCAGCATAAGGGCGTCCGCATCCGGAGCACTCTCGTGTACGGGGATCCCCATGTCGTTAATCATGCGGATGATGTCTTCCACCTGCTCAGGATCTGAAATATCCTCAGGCAGGTGGTCGTTGACCTCGGCGTAAGTCAGATACTTCTGCTCACGGCCCAGTTTGATCAACTCAATAATACGAGACTGCTGTTGCGCTTTTCCGGACATAACACCCTATCCACTGAAGGTCTTGGCGGGCAAAAAACAAGCCGGGGATTATACCCGAGCTAGGACCTCACGCGCCAGTTGAGGTCGGGGTTTGTGCAGGAAGATTGCGATTCAACAGGTTGAGCAGCCGAACTTTTTCCTCGGCGCTCAGCCCTGTCTGCCTTTCCTTCCTGATCAATTCATCCAGGTGGCGCTCGCGTTGGCGAGCGGACAACCTAGTTATAGTGTCGAAAAACTGTTGTTCAAGGTTATCGGCCGCGATCAGCCATTCCTTTTCCGCCAGTTGTCTTAATAATTTCCCTTGTTCTGTCCCATGCCATCGCGCGATGAGTTGCATGGATTTGAGCTTCGGGTTTTTCTGCATGGCTTCGATCAAAGCGACTAAAAGCTGCGAAGTGCTGTGCTCTTCATCGGCGAACGTGCTGGCATTGGCTACCTTCGCCGACAGGTCGGGGTGATGCAGCAATGTTCTCAATGCGGTCAGGATCGGCGCTTCCACGCCAATCGGAACCCGACGTGGTTCGAAGTCGGGCCGCTTGCCGTTCTTGTCCCACTTCTTGCCCTTGTCCCAGGGTTTGTTTTCCCATTTCTTTTTCTGGCCGCTGCCCGAACTCTGAGTTGTCCATTCCTTGGCCGACTCATACGGGTCCTGCGGCTGATAATCGCCATAATCCGGTATCGAATCGTAGTCGAGGCCCGGGTCAAACGGTGGCGGCGCTTCGGTCGGGGCCGACTGCGCCAGTTGGTTCACCGTGGCCGCATCCAGGCCGGTGATTTCCTTGAGTCGTCGGCGCATCAGTTCGCGCAGGTTCGCACCGGGTACTTTTTCGATCAGCGGTGCGGCCAGCGTGACCATGTGCGCCTTGCCTTCCAGGGAGCGTGGGTCCGCCTCCTTGGTCAGTTGCTCGAAAAAGTAGTCCGCCAAAGGCTGCGCATGCTGGTTGATCCTGGCTCTGAACGCGTCAGTGCCCTCGGCGCGAATCAGGGTGTCCGGGTCTTCGCCCTCCGGCAGGAAAAGAAACCGTGCCCGGCGCCCGTCCTGCAAGCTGGAAAGCGTTGCTTCCAATGCCCGCCATGCTGCGTTTCGCCCCGCCTGGTCGCCATCGAAACAGAACAGCACGTTCGGGACGACACGAAACAGTCGCTTCAAATGCTCTTCGCTAGTGGCGGTGCCCAGCGTGGCGACGGCATTGCGCAGGCCTTGTTGAGCCAGCGCAATGACGTCCATGTAGCCTTCGACCACAATGATTTCATCGAGGTTGCGATTATGTTTGCGTGCCTCGAACAGGCCATACAATTCCTGGCCTTTATGAAATACCGGTGTCTCCGGAGAGTTCAGGTATTTCGGTTTGTCGTCGCCCAGTACCCGCCCACCAAAGGCGATGACCCGGCCGCGTGTGTCGCGGATTGGGAACATCACGCGGTCGCGGAAGCGGTCGTAGCGCTTGCCGGTCTCGGCGTTTTCGATCAGCAGGCCAGCATCAATCATGGCTTTCTGCTGAAGGGTATCGCTGCTCAGGTGCTTGTAGAGGTTATCCCAGCCGGGCGGGGCAAACCCCAGCCCGAAATCCCGAGCGATCTCGCCTGACAGGCCGCGGCCTTTCAGGTAATCCACGGCTGCTTTGCGCGTGGGATGGTTTTTCAGTGCGGCGCGGTAAAACTCGGCGGCAGCGGCCAGCAGTGGATAGAGCGGCGAATCCGTGGGTTGCCGGGCCTTTTGGCCTCTGACGCCCTGCTCCCGCGGTACTTCCATACCTGCGGCCTTGGCCAGTTCCTCGACAGCCTGGGGGAAGTCCAGGTTGTCGTGGTCCATGATGAACCCGAGGGCGTTGCCGCCTGCGCCGCAACCGAAGCAGTAATAGAACTGTTTGTCAGGGCTGACGCTGAACGATGGCGTCTTTTCCTTGTGAAAAGGACAGCATGCGCTGAAATTCTTCCCGGTTTTCTTGAGTTGTACGCGTGAACTGACAACATCGACGATGTCGGTGCGGTTCAGAAGGTCGTCAATAAAACCTTGGGGAATCAATCCGGCCATGGCGTTCTCATCATCAGGCGCCGCGCCAGCAAGATCGTGGCGAATCCAAAGCGTAACGACGGTTGCTTGGTCAGTGTAGACGGGTCAACGTAGCCTGGCTCAGGCTGGAAGAATATGACGAGGCTTGTCGTGAAGGCGTTGATAACGCTGAAAGCCACGTCGGTGCAGCGTGGAGCAAGATCTGTAACTGCCGACAGCCCGGCTTTAGGGCCGGGCGGGGCAGAAACTTGCGACGAACGTCTGTATTAGTACAGACGAACGGCGCGGCGCTGTTCGCGCTGAACTTTCTTGGCGTGACGCTTAACAGCAGCAGCTGCCTTGCGCTTACGCTCGGAAGTTGGTTTCTCGTAAAATTCGCGGCTACGAACTTCGGCCAGAGTGCCGGCTTTCTCGCAGGAGCGCTTGAAACGACGCAGAGCTACGTCGAAGGGTTCATTCTCTTTAACTTTGACGGCTGGCATCCAGAGCTACCTTCATTCATTACCGGGGTCGACGCCTCGCACAACGCTTGTACAGAGTACGCCGGTTTTAAGGGTTGCGGATGTTAACTCCTCGGCGCGAGGAATGCAAAGCCTCTGATCGAAAAGCACTGGTCGCAGGCATGAGTGGCGACTATCATGCGCGCCTTCGAAATCAGCCTCCACAAGGCGTACCCCATGCTAGTACTGGGTTTGGAAACTTCCTGCGACGAAACAGGCGTTGCGCTGTATGACAGCGAACGCGGTTTGCTCGCCGATGCATTGTTCAGCCAGATCGACCTGCACCGGGTCTACGGTGGCGTGGTGCCGGAGCTGGCCTCCCGCGATCACGTCAAGCGCATGCTGCCCCTGATCCGACAGGTGCTGGCCGAAGCGGACTGTGCCGTGACCGAGATCGACGGCATTGCCTACACCGCCGGCCCCGGCCTGGTGGGCGCTTTGCTGGTCGGTGCCTCCTGCGCTCAGGCGTTGGCCTTTGCCTGGGATATCCCGGCGCTCGGGGTTCACCACATGGAAGGCCATCTTCTGGCGCCGATGCTGGAGGCGCAACCCCCCGAGTTTCCGTTCGTCGCTTTGCTGGTGTCCGGTGGCCACACCCAACTGGTCAGGGTCGACGGTATCGGCCTTTATGAGCTGCTGGGCGAAACGCTGGATGATGCCGCCGGCGAGGCGTTCGACAAAACCGCGAAGATGATGGGGCTCAATTACCCAGGTGGCCCGGAAATTTCGCGTCTGGCGCTCAACGGTAAGCCGGGGCGTTTCGCGTTCCCGCGGCCCATGACCGACCGTCCGGGCCTGACCTTCAGTTTCAGCGGTCTGAAAACCTCCGCCCTGAACACCTGGCAGCAGTGCCAGAACGCTGGGGACGACGGCGAGCAAACCCGTTGCGACATCGCGCTGGCCTTCCAGGACGCGGTAGTGGAGACTCTGACCATCAAGTGCCAACGCGCGCTCAGGCAGACTCAGCTACAGCGGCTGGTCATCGCCGGCGGCGTGAGCGCAAACAAGGCGCTGCGACGTTCGCTGGAGCAGATGCTGCACGGCTTGGGTGGCAGCGTCTACTACGCGCGCCCCGAGTTTTGCACCGACAACGGAGCAATGATCGCGTTTGCAGGATGCCAGCGGTTGCTGGCCGGCCAGAAGGACGACCTGAGCATCAGCGTCCAGGCCCGTTGGCCGATGGAGCAGTTGCCCGGGTTATGACGTCTGGGCAGGCAGAGAAAAGGCTCGTATGAGCCTTTTTTCTATTATGGATTCAGAAATGTCGTTCGCGCCCGGCGTAGAGGTCGCGTAGATTGCCGCGGTGGCGCCAGACGATCAACAGTGTCAGGACGGTCATCGGTAGCAGGGCCTGGGGCAACTGCCAGGCGAGCAGCGGCAGGGTCAGCGGCGTAGCGATCAATGAAGCGAGCGAGCTGGTGCGGGTCAGGTAAAACGTCAGCAACCAGGCGCCGACCGCGAGAAGCGCGGCGGGTGCGTACAGCCCCAGTAACATACCGGCTGCCGTGGCGACGCCCTTGCCGCCACGAAAGCGGAAGTACAACGGAAACAGGTGACCGAGCACTGCGCAGAGTCCGATCCAGGCTTGATCCCTGGCGTTGAGCCCGGCCCAGCCTGCGATCAGCACCGGGATCGACCCTTTGCAGACGTCGCCGATCAGGGTCAGGATAGCGAGCTTCTTGCCCGCCAGGCGCAACATATTGGTGGCGCCCGCATTGCCCGAACCGCTGTCGCGCGGGTCCGGGCTGCCATTGAGGCGGCTGAGCAGGATGGCGAAGGACAGCGAGCCGAGCAGGTAGGCGAGGATCGCCAGTGACCAAAACATGCTAACCATTCCGGGCGGGGATGGCCTGATTCTAACGGCGCATCGCGCCCTTGTCGTGCAGCGGAGTAAAAGGCTTGGACAGAGTTTTCATTGAGGGTCTGGAGGTCGACACGGTGATTGGCGCCTACGACTGGGAGCGTGGCATTCGCCAGGTTCTGCGTCTGGACCTGAGTTTTGCCTGGGACAACCGTCCGGCCGCTGCGGGCGATGATTTGAGCAAGGCCTTGGATTACGCCAGCGTGAGCGCACGCATCCAGGCGTTCGCCGACGCTTCGCAATTCCAGCTGGTGGAAACCTTCGCCGAGCGACTGGCCGAGGTGTTGATGAGCGAGTTCAACATACCCTGGCTGCATCTGAAATTGACCAAGCCGGGCGCCGTTGCGGCTGCCAAGGGCGTGGGTGTGGAGATCGAGCGCGGATGCCGCTGACACGCGTTTTCCTCGGGCTGGGCAGTAACATTGACCGGCACCGTCACCTGAATGCCGGGCTTGATGCGCTTTCAGGGTTTCTGCAAGACATGTCCTGCTCGCCGGTGTTCGAGAGTCATCCGGTGGGAATCAAGAGCGGGCCGTTCTTCAATCTGGTGGTTTCAGCGCTGACCGATCTGCCGTTGATGGCGCTGGATCGTCGGCTGAAATTCATCGAAGCCGACAATGGCCGCTATGCCCCGGATCGCAAAGGTTTGCCGCTGGACATCGACGTGCTGCTGTACGACGAGCACGTGGGCAACTTCGATGGGCTGGTCTTGCCGCGAGCCGAAATCTTGAAAAATGCCTTTGTCTTGTGGCCGCTCTCGCTGATTGCGCCGGAGAAGGTTCATCCCGAAGTCGGGCAGACGTTCGCGCAACTGTGGGAAAACGCCCGAATTGACCAACAATTGTGGCCGGTGGCGTTCGACTGGCGAGGCCAGGCGCTGACACCGGACACGCTTCTTTCTGCAAGCTAGCGGGCACGACTGCTACGGGGGAGGGCATGCCTGTCGTCGGCATGCTCGCCGAGATCGAAGGTTCGTCCGTCAGCCAGCGTCAGGCCTGGTATGACGCTTTGTAAAACGTCAATGTGTCCAGCCGCTCCCGCTTGAGCGCTTCCCCCAGCGCCTGCCCCTGATACCCCTTGTCCAGCAATGGTTGAACCGCTACCTGCCGCGCCGCTTGAGCCGCGCCTCGCAGGTATTGGGCCTGCGGATAGCTGCGTTCTTCGAAGCCCTTGCGCCCGCGAGCATCCATTTCGCAGGCGACGATGAACTCCTCGAAGCGCTGCGGCCTGCGATAGACGTCGAAGCTTTGCAGCAAATCGAGGAGGGTGGAGGGCTTGAGCTCCAGCGCGCGATGGCCATGGGTATGGTACTGGCCGACCAGCAGCGCCAGTTCCTGACAGTCCTTCGGCACCTTGAAGCGCGTGTTCACGGCGTTGATCGCCTTCAGTCCCTTTTGCTCATGAGCGATGTGGCGAGGCCATTCTTCTTCCGGCGTCAGCCCTTTGCCCAGATCGTGAAGCAGGCATGCCCAACGGACGCTGAGTGGCTGGCGATGTTGCGCCGATTGATGCAGGACGCTCAAGACGTGCACGCCCGTGTCGATTTCCGGGTGATGGGCCTCAGGCTGGGGAATGCCGAACAGTTTATCGACTTCGGGCATGAGCACGCTGAGCGCGCCACAATCCCTTAATACCTGAATGAAGACTTGGGGCTCTGGCTCCATCAGGGCGCGGGAAATTTCCTTCCAGCTGCGTTCGGGCGTCAGGGCTTCCAATTCGCCCGATGCGCTGATTTCACGCATCAAATCCATGGTTTCGGGTGCAACGGTGAAACCGTCGGCTGCGTAGCGAGCCGCAAACCTCGCCACACGCAATACGCGCAATGGGTCTTCTGCGAAGGCCGGGGAAACGTGACGTAGCAGGCGTGCTTCCAGATCGCGCTGGCCGTGATAGGGATCGGTCAGGTGACCTTCTCTGTCTTCGGCCATTGCGTTGATGGTCAGGTCACGACGAATCAAGTCTTCCTCGAGCGTGACGTCGGGATCGGTGTGAAAAACGAAGCCGCCGTAGCCACGCCCGCTCTTGCGTTCCGTGCGCGCCAGCGCGTACTCCTCGCCCGTGAGCGGATGGAGAAAAACCGGGAAGTCCGTACCCACTGGGCGGTAGCCCTTGATGAGCATGTCGTCGGCCGTCGCGCCCACCACCACCCAGTCGGTGTCCGACACGGGTTTGCCAAGCAGGCGATCGCGAACGGCACCGCCAACTTTATAGATCTGCATAAAAAACCTCCGTGAGCGCGACAGGATAAACCTAACGTCGCGCTTGCGGAGGTGCAAACCGCTTTATCTTCGTTCGCTGGTCAACTCACTGGCCAGCGACCCTCAGGTCAAATCGCCCTCAAAGGTGAACGATGGCCAGGTCGAGCCGGGGATATTCACTGTCTGCGTGCTCGCCTCTCGGCGGGACATGGTGGGTCTTCATGACCTGATCGCCTTGCAGTGTTTCCAGGTGAATGTCGAACCCCCACAGCCGATGCAGGTGCTTGAGCACCTCCTCGGTCGAGTCGCCCAGGGGCTTGCGGTCATGTTGTTGATGGCGCAGGGTCAGCGAACGGTCACCACGGCGGTCAATGCTGTAGATCTGCACATTAGGTTCGCGGTTGCCGAGGTTGTATTGAGCGGCAAGCGTCTCTCTGATGGTTCGGTAGCCTGCCTCGTCGTGAATGGCTGGCACCAGAAGTTCGTCCTTCTGGTCATCATCCAGAATGCTGAACAGTTTCAGGTCACGAATCACCTTGGGCGACAGGTACTGCAGGATGAAGCTTTCGTCCTTGAAGCTGCTCATCGCGAATTTCACGGCGGTCAGCCAGTCGGTCCCGGCGAGCTCGGGGAACCAGCGGCGGTCCTCGTCGGTGGGGTGCTCGCACATCCGCCGAATGTCCTGAAACATAGCGAACCCCAAGGTGTAGGGGTTGATGCCACTGTAGTAAGGGCTGTCGAAGCCGGGTTGAAAAACCACGCTGGTATGGGACTGCAGGAACTCCATCATGAAGCCATCCGTGACCAGGCCTTCGTCGTACAGATCGTTCATGAGGGTGTAGTGCCAGAAGGTCGCCCACCCTTCGTTCATGACCTGGGTCTGACGCTGTGGGTAGAAATACTGCGCAATCTTGCGCACGATGCGCACCACTTCACGCTGCCAGGGCTCCAGCAACGGGGCGTGCTTCTCGATGAAATAAAGGATGTTTTCCTGAGGCTCGGCGGGGAAGCGCGCGTTGTCTTCCTTATCGTTCTTGCTGGCGCTTTTCGGGATGGTGCGCCACAGATCGTTGATCTGTTTCTGCAAGTGCTCCTCACGGTCTTTCTGGCGGCGTCGCTCTTCCTCGGCGGAGATAGGGTAAGGCCGCTTGTAGCGGTCGACGCCGTAATTCATCAGCGCGTGACAGGAATCGAGCAGGTCTTCGACGGCGTCGATGCCGTGGCGCTCCTCGCATTGCATGATGTACTGCTTGGCAAACACCAGGTAATCGATGATCGAGCTGGCGTCCGTCCAGGTGCGGAACAGGTAGTTGCCTTTGAAGAAGCTGTTGTGACCGTAACAGGCGTGGGCGACAACCAGCGCCTGCATGCAGATGGTGTTTTCTTCCATCAAATAGGCAATGCACGGATCGGAGTTGATGACGATCTCGTACGCCAAGCCCATCTGACCACGGGAGTAGGATTTTTCAGTGCTGAGGAAGTGCTTGCCGTAGGACCAGTGGTGATAACCCAGCGGCATGCCGACCGATGCATAGGCATCCATCATCTGCTCGGCAGTGATCACTTCGATCTGGTTAGGGTAGGTGTCCAGAGCGTAACGTTCGGCGATGCGGCTGATCTCCCGGTCATAGGCCTGGATCAGTTCGAACGTCCACTCGGAGCCCGTGGAAAGCGGTTGGCGTTTCTGTTCTCTACCGGTCATGTCACTAACCTGCGCTGGAAGAGTTCACGGAATACCGGGTAGATATCACCGGCGGATACCAACTGTTGCTGGGCGAACGTGTCAGCGAAAGCCTCCCCGATGCGCTCATATTCGAACCACAGCGCCTGATGTTCGCGCGGGGTGATTTCGACGTAAGTGTAGTACTGCACGAAGGGCATGATTTGCTTGATCAGGATGTCGCGGCAGATTGGCGAATCGTCGTTCCAATTGTCCCCGTCCGAGGCTTGGGCGGCGTAGATGTTCCATTCGTTGGTGGGATAGCGCTCGGCCATGATTTCCTGCATGAGCTTCAACGCGCTGGATACGATGGTGCCCCCGGTTTCGCGAGAGTAGAAAAACTCCTCTTCGTCGACTTCTCGCGCGCTGGTGTGGTGGCGAATGAACACCACTTCGATCTTGTCGTAATTACGCTTCAGGAACAGGTACAGGAGGATGAAAAAGCGCTTCGCGATGTCTTTGGTCGCTTGAGTCATCGAGCCCGATACGTCCATCAGGCAGAACATGACCGCTTTGGAGCTGGGGTTGGGTTGCTTGACCAGCAGGTTATATTTGAGGTCGAAGGTGTCCAGGTAAGGGACGCGCTTGATGCGCGCGCGAAGCCGGTCTGCCTCGGTTTCCAGTTCCTGGATGTCGCCAAAATTGTCGGGCTCTTCGCGTTTCAGGCGCTCCAGTTCGGCCTGGACTTCCTTGAGTTTGGCGCGGCTGCTGCCGGAAAGCGCTATGCGTCGGGCATGGGCCGAGCGCAGCGTGCGAATGATGTTGATGCGCGAAGGGTTACCTTCGTTGCTGATCCCCGCACGAACGGTCTTGAAGGTATCGGTCCCGGTCAGGTTGCGTTTGACGAGGTTGGGCAGTTCGAGGTCTTCGAACATGAACTCCAGAAATTCTTCCTGGGTGATCTGGAACACGAACTCATCCATGCCTTCGCCGGAGTTGCTCGCCTTGCCAGCCCCCTTGCCACCGCCCCCGCCTTGAGGTCGGGCAATGCGTTCGCCAGTGGTGAATTCTTTATTCCCGGGGTGGACCACGGTTTGTTTGCCACCCCGCCCATGGTGGAGCACCGGCTCGTCGATATCGCGGCCGGGGATGCTGATCTGTTCGCCATGTTCCATGTCGGTGATGGAGCGGCGGCTGACCGCTTCCTCCACCGCTTTCTTGATGTGGTCACGGTAACGCCGGAGAAAGCGCTGACGGTTCACCGTGCTCTTGTTCTTGCCGTTGAGACGTCGGTCGATCACATAACTCATACGAGGGCCCCTTGGGGGAGCTGCAAGCCATAAGCCGCAAGCTGCAAGTTTTGACCGCAAACACCACCTCAAGCTACAAGCCTCAAGCCAGACGGTGGGCTATCAAACCTACCGAATGGCTTTGAGCTTGCCGCTAGAAGCTCACAACTTGTCGCTGCGTTACTGGGATTTGCGGACGCGCAGGTACCACTCGGAGAGCAGACGCACCTGTTTGTCGGTATAGCCCCGCTCGACCATCCGGGTCACGAAGTCGTTGTGTTTCTGTTGATCCTCTTTACTGGCTTTTGCGTTGAAACTGATGACCGGCAACAGGTCTTCGGTGTTGGAGAACATTTTCTTCTCGATCACCACCCGCAGCTTCTCGTAGCCGAGCCAGGTCGGGTTTTTGCCGTTATTGTTCGCGCGGGCACGCAGCACGAAGTTGACGATCTCGTTACGGAAGTCCTTTGGATTGCTGATGCCAGCGGGTTTCTCGATTTTCTCCAGTTCTTCGTTGAGCGCTACACGATTGAGGATCTCGCCGGTTTCCGGGTCGCGGTATTCCTGATCCTGAATCCAGAAATCCGCGTAGAGCACGTAGCGGTCGAAGATGTTCTGGCCGTACTCGCTGTAGGATTCCAGATAGGCCGTCTGGATTTCCTTGCCGATGAATTCGATGTAGCGCGGCGCGAGGTACTCTTTGATGAAGCGCAGGTAGCGTTCTCGGGTTTCGGCCTGGAACTGCTCCTGTTCGATCTGCTGCTCGAGCACATACAGCAGATGCACAGGGTTGGCCGCGACTTCATGCGGATCGAAGTTGAAGACCTTCGACAGAATCTTGAACGCGAAGCGGGTGGATAGGCCGTTCATCCCTTCGTCGACACCGGCCGAATCACGGTATTCCTGAATCGACTTGGCCTTCGGATCGGTGTCCTTGAGGTTCTCGCCGTCGTACACGCGCATCTTGGAATAGATGTTCGAGTTTTCCGGTTCTTTCAAACGCGACAACACGGTGAATTGCGCCAGCATTTTCAAGGTGTCCGGTGCGCAATGCGCTCTGGCCAGCGAGCTGTTGACCAGCAACTTGTCGTAGATCTTGATCTCATCGCTGACGCGCAAGCAGTACGGCACCTTCACGATGTAGATACGGTCGATGAAGGCTTCGTTGTTCTTGTTGTTGCGGAAGCTGTGCCATTCCGATTCGTTGGAGTGCGCCAGCAAAATACCAGTAAAGGGGATCGCGCCCAGGCCTTCGGTACTGTTGTAGTTGCCTTCCTGAGTCGCGGTGAGCAGTGGGTGCAGCACCTTGATCGGTGCCTTGAACATCTCCACAAATTCCATCAGGCCCTGGTTGGCCCGGCACAGCGCGCCCGAATAGCTGTAGGCGTCGGCGTCGTTCTGTGGGTATTCCTCAAGCTTGCGAATGTCGACCTTGCCGACCAGCGCCGAGATGTCCTGGTTGTTTTCGTCGCCCGGTTCGGTCTTGGCCACGGCGATCTGATTGAGGATCGACGGGTACAGTTTCACCACTTTGAACTGGCTGATGTCGCCCCCGAACTCGGCCAGGCGTTTGGTCGCCCATGGCGACATGATCGTGTTCAGGTAGCGCCGCGGGATGCCGTAATCCTCTTCGAGGATCGCGCCGTCTTCGGAAGGTTTGAACAGGCCCAGCGGCGACTCGAAAACCGGGGAGCCCTTGATGGCGTAGAAGGGGATTTTTTCAACGAGCTGTTTGAGCTTTTCAGCCAGAGACGACTTGCCACCGCCTACCGGGCCGAGCAGGTAAAGGATCTGTTTCTTCTCTTCCAGGCCTTGGGCGGCGTGGCGGAAGTACGAGACGATTTGCTCGATGCAGTCCTCCATGCCATGGAAGTCCTCGAACGCCGGATAGCGCCTGATGACCTTGTTGGAGAAGATTCTGGACAGCCTGGAATTGGTCGACGTATCGAACAGTTCAGGCTCGCCGATGGCCATCAGAAGGCGTTCTGCGGCTGAGGCGTATGCGCTGCGGTCGGTTTTGCAGAGCTCCAAGTACTCCTGTAGCGAGAGCTCTTCCTGGCGTGTCGATTCAAAGCGTTGTTGGAAGTGGCTAAAAATACTCATGACGTCACCTCGCTCGATACGTGGAGCCGGCGGCGGATCGTCAGTCGATGCTGGATGACGGCCGATCACTCAGCTGTCATTTACCCCCCAAACACCATAAAAGTAGCTACCGATGACCCACGCGCCGGTGTACCGGCTCTCCCCTGATTCGGATGGCCTGAGCACAAGGATAGTTCGGATTCGCACACAGAAAGAAGGAAGGCGTGTGAATGTGAGGCAACCGTTCGTCAGTTAGACGCGCGAAGCCGCGTAGGACGCGGGCTTGCGCGCAGAAAAATATTTTTCGATCAGGCTTGCGTGGTTTCGCTTGGAAAAGTGTTTTTCCACAGCTCGAATCCGCCGTCCATGCTGTAGACCTCGGAGAAGCCCTGCCCTACAAGATAGGCCGCTGCGCTCTGGCTTGAATTGCCGTGATAGCAGAGGACGACGAGCGGCTTGTCCAGGTCGGCATCGCGGATGAAGTCGGCGATGGAATGGTTGTCCAGATGGTGCGAGTCAGGAATGTGGTTGTTGGCGAAAGTCTGTGCATCGCGTACGTCGACGAGTACGGCGCCTTGCTCGCGCAGCGCCTGGGCCTGCTCCGGCGGGATGCGTTTGAAGTCGGTCATCGCATGGGCTCCTTGGCCTGGGTTCTCGAACGGCCGAGAACGAAAAAAGGATTTTAACGCCGGTCCGATGCCTGGGGCACGGCTACCGAATCAGGTTTTTTCAACGTTGCGGGATGCCCCTGCTCATCGCAGTCGCAACGGAGCATCTCCCGGGTGTCGACATTGAGCATGGACATCGCACCACCCCAGACGCAACCCGTGTCGAGCGCATAGACCCCCGGCTCGTTGCAGCGTCCCTCCAGGGCAGCCCAGTGGCCGAAGATGATATTCAGGCCTTTGGTCTTGCGGTCCTTGTGGCTGAACCAGGGGGCGTAGCCGGCGGGGGCGCTGTCCAACCCTTCCTTGCTTTTGAGGTCGAGCTTGCCATCGCCGGTGCAGAAACGCATGCGGGTGAAATAGTTGGTGATGACGCGCAGCCGCGTGACGCCCTGCAGGTCCTTGTCCCATTTCGCCGGCTCATTGCCGTACATGCCGTCAAGGAAAAGCTCGAACAGGTTATCGTCGCGCAGGGCTTCCTCGACCTCCTCTGCGCAGCGCAACGCTTTTTTCAGGCTCCACTGTGGAGGGATGCCAGCATGGACCATCGCAATATCCCGCTCGGCATCGTAGTGCATGAGCTTCTGCTGGCGCAGCCAGTCGAGCAGGTCGTTGGCGTCTGGCGCTTCAAGGATTTCTCGAAGGGTATCGCCTTTTTTGAGCCGCTCGATGTTGCGCCCCGCTGCAAGCAGATGCAGGTCATGGTTGCCGAGAACGCAGACGATGGCGTTGCGCATGCCATAGAGAAAGCGCAGGGTTTCCAGCGATTGAGGCCCCCTGTTGACCAGGTCCCCCACCAGCCACAGCTTGTCGCGGTTGGGGTCGAAGGAGACGCGGTCGAGCAGGCATTTCAATGGCTCAAGGCAACCTTGCAGATCACCGACTGCGTAAACCGTCATCAGTGAAGCGCTCCTGGGACGGCCAGACGAAACGGCGCGATGATGGCATCGAACCGTGTCCCGTCTTCAGCGAGCATCTGATAACTGCCTTGCATGTTGCCGACCTGAGTGGTCATGACGGTCCCGCTGCTGTACGTGTAACTCTGCCCTGCCTGAATCAACGGCTGCTGGCCGACGACACCCTCGCCGCGAACTTCCTCGACGTTGCCGTCGCCATCGGTGATGACCCAGTGTCGCGACAGCAGTTGGGCGGGCAGCTCGCCGTTGTTGTGCACCGTGATGGTGTAAGCGAAGGCGAAGCGGTTCTGCTCAGGCTGCGATTGTTCTGCGAGAAAACGGGTCACGACGCTGACGTCGACCTGGTAGCGAGGATCAGACATGCAAAAGGCCTTGAAAGCTGGGCGGAAAAAGCCGGAAGAGCCCGGAGATGAAGAGTCTAGGACATGTCGCGGGTAAAAAACCAATGGGGTTCGGACCGGACATGCCCTTGAATGGATCAGCCCGCGACGGATTTGTCGGCAAACTTGTCGGCCAAGCGCACGAATGCCGCCAGATCCAGTTGTTCTGGACGTAGGCTGCCGTCCACTCCCGCGTCGGCGATTTCTTCGCTGGTCAGGAGCGCCTTGAGCGTATTGCGTAGGGTCTTGCGCCGCTGATTGAAGGCCTCGCGCACGATGCGCTCCAGCACGCGATGATCCTTCGCCGGGTGCGGGAGGCTCTCGTGAGGGACGAGACGAACGATCGCCGAGTCGACTTTCGGCGGCGGATTGAACGCACCGGGGCCGACGTTGAACAGGTGTTCGACCCGGCAGTGGTACTGCACCATGATCGACAGACGGCCCCAATCGCCGCCGCCAGGGCCAGCGGCAAGACGCTCGACCACTTCTTTCTGCAGCATGAAATGCATGTCACGGATCAGATGAGCGCTGTCCAGCAGATGGAAGATCAGCGGCGTGGAAATGTTGTAAGGCAAGTTGCCGACCACGCGCAGCGAGTGGGGAGCGGCGTGCAGCGTGCCGAAGTCGAACTTCAGCGCATCGCCCTGATGCAGGCTGAAGTTCGGCAGATGGCTAAAGTGGCCCATCAGGATCGGCACCAAATCCTTGTCGAGCTCGACGACATCCAGTGTCGCGCCGCTGCCCAGCAGGCCTTCGGTCAATGCACCTTGGCCAGGGCCAATCTCCAGCATGCGGTCATCGGGCTTGGCGCGAATGGAGCGCAGGATCTTGTCGATCACCCCCGCGTCATGCAGGAAGTTCTGGCCGAATCGCTTACGGGCCTTGTGTTGGTATTGCTCAGTCATTTAGTTACGGGTCTCGGCCATCTGATAGGCGGTTTGCAGAGCGACCTGGAGGCTGCCGGTGTCGATTTTGCCGGTGCCTGCCAGGTCCAGCGCCGTGCCGTGGTCCACGGAGGTGCGGATGATGGGCAGGCCCAGCGTGATGTTGACGGCAGCGCCGAAGCCTTTGTACTTCAGCACCGGCAGGCCCTGATCGTGGTACATCGCCAGCACCGCGTCGCAGTGCTCCAGATACTTGGGGGTAAACAGCGTGTCGGCGGGCAGCGGGCCCCGCAGGTCCAGGCCCTCGCTGCGCAGACGCTCCAGAACGGGTTCGATCGTGTCGATTTCTTCGCGGCCCAAATGCCCCCCTTCACCGGCGTGAGGATTCAGCCCGCACACCAGAATACGGGGTTGGGCAATGCCGAACTTACCGACGAGATCAGCGTGGAGAATGCGTGTCACGCGCTCCAGCCGTTCGGCAGTGATGGCGTCTGCGACGTCACGCAGTGGCAAGTGGGTAGTTACCAACGCGACTCTCAGGTCACCCGTGGCGAGCATCATCACGACTTGTTCGGTCCGGGTCAGCTCGGCAAGAAACTCGGTGTGGCCTGAAAAGGGAAGCCCGCTGTCGTTAATCACGCCTTTGTGCACAGGGGCCGTGATCATCCCGGCGAAGAGGCCGTCGATGCAGCCTTGGCCCGCACGGGTCAGGGTTTCGATCACGAATGCGCCGTTAGCCGTATTCAGCTGCCCGGCCACGACAGGGCCCTGCAGCGGCGTGTCCCAGACATACAGGCTGCCAGGCTGCGCCGGCGTATCCGGCCAGGCGTCGGGGGAAACGGCAATCAGGTTGACCGACACACCGAGTTGCGCGGCCCGCTCGTGGAGCAGGTCGCGACTGGTAATGGCAATCAGGGGGTAGGGCTGGGACTGCGCGGCGAGCAGCAGGCAAAGGTCAGGACCGATGCCGGCGGGCTCGCCGGGTGTCAGCGCGAAGCGCCGGGGCTTCACTTGGCGGCCTGGTCAGCGCCAGGCAGCTTGATTTCAACGTAGGCTTCGTCGCGGATCTGGCGCAGCCAGGTCTGCAGCTCTTCGTCGTATTTGCGGTTGCGCAGCACGGTCATCGCCTGTTGCTCTCGGGCCTGGTTGGTGCTGTCGGTGGCGCGACGGCCCAGGACTTCCAGCACGTGCCAGCCAAACTGCGTCTGGAACGGTTTGGAGACCACGCCTTGCGGCGTTTCATTCATCACATCGCGGAACTCAGGCACCAGGTTGCGCGGGTCCACCCAGTTCATGTCACCGCCATTGAGCGCAGAGCCCGGATCTTCCGAGAAGCTCTTCGCCAGTTCGGCGAAGTCTTCACCGTTCTGGATACGGTCGTAGATACGCTGGGCCAGCATCTTGGTTTCAGCTTCGCTGCGAATCTCGCTCGGCTTGATCAGAATGTGGCGCACATGAACTTCGTCGCGCATCTGGGTCTGGTTGTCACCGCCGCGCTTGCCCAGCAATTTCAGGATGATGAAGCCGCCTGGCGTACGGGCCGGTGGGGTGACCTCGCCAGGGCTCATCGAATTCAGCATGTCACCGAAGGGCGGCGGCAATTGGGCGGCTTTACGCCAGCCCATGTCACCGCCGTCCAGCGCGCTTTCGCTTGCCGATGACGAGATGGCCAGTTGCTCGAAGTTGGCACCCTGCTGCAGCTTGCCGTAGATGTCCTTGGCTTTGGCGGCTGCCTCCTGAATCTGCGCGGACGTGGCGCTGTCCGGCGTCGGAATCAGGATGTTGGCCAGGTGGTACTCTTCGGAGAACTGCGCCTTGCCCAGATCGGATGCCAGGAAGTTCTTCACTTCCTGATCCGAGACCTGAATGCGTTCGGCGACACGACGCTGACGCACGCGGCTGATGATCATTTCGCGGCGGATCTGCTCACGGGCGTTCTGGAACGACAGGCCGTCGTGCGCCAGTGCGGCCTTGAACTGCTCGATGCTCATGTTATTGCGCTGAGCGATGGTGCCCACCGCCTGGTTCAGCTCTTCGTCGGTGATACGAATGCCCGAACGTTCGCCGATCTGCAGCTGCAGGTTTTCCAGGATCAGACGATCCAGGACCTGAGATTCCAGCGCGCTGGCAGGCGGAACGCCCTGTCCACGCTTGGCGATGGTCTGTTGAACTTCGCGGGTCCGCTGGTCGAGCTGGCTTTGCATGACCACGTCGTTGTCGACGATGGCTACCACCTTGTCGATGGGGCGCACTTCAGCGTGCGCCACGGTACCGATGAGTAGAGCGCCCAGCATCAGCGGGCGCAGACAATCAGAAAGCTTGGTCTTCACGTTCACGATAACCTTGGATGCCTTTGTCGAGGAAGCTTTCAACTTTCTGGCCAACAACGCCACCAAGTCCCTTCAACACGATTTGCAGGAAGATGCCGCGGTCGCCTTTCTCGTTCTGCGCCACTTCTTGAGTGGACTCGTCGTAGTCGACCCAGTAACGGTTGATCAGACGCAGCTTCCAGCAGCAGTTGTCATATTCGAAACCACCGAACGCTTCGAGCGTGCGGCTGCGGTTGTAGTCGTATTGCCAGCGGGCAATCGCGCTCCATTGAGGAATGACCGGCCAGATGACCGAGAAGTCATGCTGCTCGATCTTGTAGTAGTCCTTGATGACCGACCCATCCGGCAGGACGGCATCGCCACCGCCCACAGTCCAGCGACCTGTCGTCTGGTCGTAGCGGACCTGGTCGTTGCGGTAGCGGTAACCGGCGTTGAACACCTTGCCCGGCTCGTCTTCAGGCTGGTAGTGGAACATCGCGCTGCCCGAGCGGGTGCTGCGGCTGTCCGGGTCCCAGTTGAACGTCGAGTTAAGGCGCCAGTCGCGGTTGAAGCGGTAGTCGTACTCAAGCGCATACGGCGAAACGTCGGACTGGGCGTCCTTGCGGTCTTCGTAAGCGATACCCGGCAACTGGACCTTGCGGTCCTTGAAGTACAGCGCCTGGCCGACACTCAAACGTTGACGCTCGAAGCCGTTGTCTTCGATCCAGCGGTTGGTCACACCCAGGGACAGCTTGTTCTCGTCGCCGATGCGGTCACTGCCGACGAAACGGTTGTCGCGGAACAGCGACGCGTAGTCGAAGGTGGTTTCACCCGAGTCGAAGATCGGGATGTCGGTCTGATCCTTGTAAGGCACGTACAGGTAGTACAGACGCGGCTCCAGCGTCTGACGGTAGTCCTTGCCGAACCAGTTGGTGTTGCGATCGAAGAACAGGCCGCTGTCGACGCTGAATACAGGGATGGAACGGTCGACGCCACTGTCGAACTGCTCTTCGGGCAGCAGGGTCGCTTTGCCTTTGCCATCCAGGTCCAGGTCGTACTTGGTATAGACGTATTTCAGTTTCGGCGTCACGTAGCCATAGGACGCGCTCAGCGGCAAGCTGATCGACGGGGCAAGGTTCAGACGGTTGCCGTTGGCGCGCGCCAGACCGGCAATGTTTTCGTCCAGTCGAACCTCGGGGATGTCGTCTTCGTTGACGTAATTACCCGTCCGCAGATCCCGATCGAAGCGAACCAGCTCGGTGTCGTAGCCGAACTTCAGACCGCCCGGATTGTAGGGCAGCGTACCGTTGAGCGTGAGTTGCGGCAGACGTCCGTACGGGGTGATCTGGGTCACCGTCGTCAGTTGATATTGCTGCACGTTCAGGCCGGCGGTGTAGGTGTCGCCACGGTACGTCAACAGGCCCTGCTGGTTCAGGAAGTCATGGGTGCTGACGCCTTCCTGACCGCTCTTGAGGTCCTTGAAGTAATAAGGATCGCTGACCTTGGTGTAGTCGACCTTGCTCGACAGGCGAGAGTCCAGGCCGCTGCGATCCTGCCAGTTGATCATCCAGCGCGTGTCTTTGTAGTCGGACTGATCCTTGCGGTCGTCGTTGTCGTCGTTCAGGTAAGCCGCACCGAACTGACCTTCGCTGGTCTTGGTGAGGTAACGGAACTCGCCTTCGAGCAACAGGCCGCGTTTGGCCATGTACGTCGGGTACAACGTGGCGTCATAGTTCGGCGCCAGGTTGAAGTAGTAAGGCGTGAGCAACGAGAAACCGGTGTCGCTGCTGGCACCGATGGTCGGCGGCAGGAAGCCGGACTGACGACGGTCGTCGATCGGGAAATAGATGTATGGCGTGTAGAGGATCGGAATGTCCTTCACGCGCAGGGTCGCGTTGGTCGCGGTACCGAAACCGGTGGCCGGGTTCAGGGTGATGTTGTTGCCCTTCACCGTCCAGGCGTTGCTGCTTGGCTCACAGGTGGTGTACGTACCGTCCTTCAACCGAATGATGGCGTTTTCTGCACGGCGGGCGTACAGCGCGTTACCCCGCACGTTGGATTTGTGCAGCACGTACTCGGCGTTGTCGACCTTGGCTTCGCCGGTGTCCAGCTGGACCTCGGCGTGGTCGCCCACGATCAGGGCGCCGTTGTCGCGCAGACGAACGTTGCCGTTCAGCTCGCCACGGTTTTCGGCCTGATGCAGGCTGGCTTCGTCGGATTCGACCTGCATCGACCCCTGGCGCATGACGACGTCACCGGCCAGCGATGCGATCTGTTCTTCCTGCTGATAACGGGAAGCCTTGGCGCCAATGAAGGTCGGCGCGTCGCTCTTGGCGGTCTTGTCGTCCATGCCAGGACGAATCGGCTCGATGTAGGCGCCGGAGCAATAAGGGCCGGTCTCGGCCAATTGAGCAGCGGTCAGCTTTTCACGAGGCACCCAGTCCAAGTGGCTGTAGTCGGCGCTGCGGGATTTCAGGCCACGGCCCTTGGCCTCGGTGACCAGCATCGTTTTGGGCACGACCTCACCGCTTTCGGTGACGGTCGACTCGGTTGCCGTGCTGCTGTTGGACGACACGCTGTTGGCGTCATGCACAGGGCGCGGAGGCAACTGGGCTGCATTGGTTTTCGGGGAGCAATCCCAGGAACCGGTTGCCGACGCCGCACAGTCGAACTGTTCAGCAGCAAACACGAACTGGGTGGCCAGAGGTTGCATCGCCAGCAGACTGCCAGTTACCAGCAACGGAAATTTTTTACGAAACGCGGGGGATTTCAATGCCATCTTATTAGTCCGGGCTTCCTGCGCGCCATCTGCCCGCGGGGGGCCGCACGCCTCTCGATGGGCTGAAAAAGATGTCGGATAATAAAGCATGACCCGCTTGACGGCTAGCGCCGTCGGAGACCCTTGTAATGCCAGATCAAGATGTACGCCTGCAACACCTGAAAGTTTGGCTCGATGAGCAGTTGCCAGAAGTGTTCGCAGCCCAAGGCTGGGGCGCGATACCCCCGGCCACGTTGACTGCGGCCAGCAGCGACGCCAGTTTCCGCCGTTACTTCCGCTGGGAAGGCGAAGGTCGCACTTTTATTGTGATGGATGCGCCGCCGCCGCAGGAAAACTGTAAACCGTTCGTGGATATTGCTCATTTATTGAGCAGCTCCGGAATTAATGTTCCGAAAATTTATGCCGAAGACCTGAATCAGGGCTTTCTTCTGCTCAACGATTTGGGTCGGCAAACCTACCTCGACGTGATCGACGAACAGAATGCGGATCGGTTGTTCGCCGATGCCATCGAGGCGCTGCTGGCGTATCAGCGGTTGCCCATGGAAGCGACGCTCCCTGTCTATGACGTGGCGCTGTTGCGCCGGGAACTGGAACTCTTTCCCGAGTGGTATGTGAAGCGTCATCTGGGCATCGAGTTCGACGCGTCGCAGCAAGCCAGCTGGAACCGAGTGAGCGATCTGTTGATCGACAGTGCCTTGGCGCAACCCAAGGTGTTGGTGCATCGCGACTTCATGCCGCGCAACCTGATGATCAGTGACCCTAACCCAGGGGTGCTGGATTTCCAGGATGCGGTGTACGGCCCGGTCACCTACGACATCACCTGTTTGTTCAAGGATGCGTTTCTCAGTTGGCCGGAAGCGCGTGTCGAAGGTTGGTTGAGGACCTATTGGGAAAAAGCCCTTGCGGCCGGGATTCCAGTGCAGGACGAGTTCGGCGAGTTTCATCGCGCCAGCGATCTGATGGGGGTGCAACGGCATCTGAAGGTGATCGGCATTTTTGCGCGCATCTGCCACCGCGATGGCAAGCCGCGCTATGTCGCCGATGTCTCGCGCTTCTTCTCTTATATAGAAGCGGTGCTGGCCCGCCGCCCTGAGTTGGTGGAGTTGAACAATTTGCTGACCAGCCTCGGGCAGCCCAAATGAAAGCCATCGTGAAGGAATGGATGTGAGCACAGTGTTCAAGAGGGCTGCATGAAAGCGATGATTCTGGCGGCAGGCAAGGGCGAGCGCATGCGGCCCCTGACCTTGCACACGCCCAAGCCCTTGGTCCGGGCAGCGGGCGTTCCATTGATCGAATACCATCTGCTTGCTCTCAAGGCAGCAGGTTTCACCGAGGTGGTGATCAACCATGCCTGGCTGGGACAGCAGATCGAGGACTACCTGGGAGACGGTCACCGTCTAGGGCTGAGCATTCGCTATTCCCCGGAGGGCGAGCCGCTTGAGACCGGCGGCGGCATTTTCCGGGCGTTGCCCTTGCTCGGTGATGAACCGTTTCTGGTGATCAATGGCGACATCTGGACCAACTGCGACTACACGGCACTGAATGCGCCGATCCGGGGGCTGGCGCATCTGGTGCTGGTGGACAACCCCGTGCACCACCCGACCGGCGATTTCGCGCTGGTGGGCGGTGAAGTCCGTGACGACGCGAGCCTGCCGCGTCTGACCTACAGCGGCATTGCCGTGCTCCATCCCCGGCTGTTCAGCGGCTGCACCGAGGGTGCGTTCAAACTGGCGCCCCTGTTTCGCGCCGCCATGGCGAGCGGCCAGGTGACCGGGGAGCATTTCACCGGGCGCTGGGTCGATGTCGGCACCCCCGAGCGGCTGGCGGAAGTCGAGAAAATCCTCGCGGTGAAGCCCTAGATGCTCTGGCCATTCACGGTGATCGGTGGCGGAGCTGGGTACGCGATTGCCAGCATTCCTGGCGCAATGCTTGGCGCGCTATTGGGCCAGGCGCTCGACCGCCGCCTGCACGTGCAAAGCCTGGCTGAGCTGCGCGAGCGGGCCAGCGGCCGAAAAGTGCCTCGGGATGACGAGTTGATCTTCATCCTGCTCGGCCGTCTCGCGAAGAGCGAGGGGCGCGTCGTCGATGGTCATATTCAGCAGGCGCGTGTCGAAATGCGTCGGTTGGACCTGAGCGAGCCCGCCACACGCCGCGCCATCGCGGCCTTCAACCGCGGCAAGGACGGTCGTGACAACCTGCGTGTTCACCTGACCCGCATGAAGCCTCAACCCAACGCGGCTGAAGGGTTGCTGCGTGCCTGCTGGCGCATGGCATGGGCGGACGGCAGGGCGTCTCGCACCGAGCGCGAGTTGATCCTCCTGTGGGGCAAATGGCTGGGCTGGACCGCAGACCGCGTCGAAGCGCTGTCGGCCACCGAAGATGATCACAGGGCGCGGGCGCCTGCCAGCAGTGGGGGTGAGTATCAGGAAGCGCTGCGTTTGTTGGGGGTCAAGGCCGATTCGGAGCCCGCGCACATCAAACGCGCGTATCGGCGCTTGTTGAGCCGCCATCATCCGGACAAGATCGCGGGCTCGGGCGCAAGCCATGTCCAAGTGCGCGATGCCACCGAGAAAACCCGCGAGCTGCATAACGCCTATGCGGTGATTCGCGACAAACGCGGGTTTTGAAGGGGGCGGGCAGGGGGATGGCAGTCAGTCAGCCTACTCTGCCTCCAGCCACCCACGCACTCGACGGAACAGTTGATCCTGCTCCATCGCCGTGTTCCCGGGAATGGCATTCAGGGTAATTTGAGTGAAGCGCGCGTTCTTCACTCGCTTGCTCGCGTCCAGACGGTCCTGTGCCTGTTGCCGAGGCACTGGCCTGTCTTTGTTGACGAAGTCTGCCGTGGCGACCTTGAGGCTGGGCAGCACATCGGCCAGCGATGGCGTGTCGCGAACGGTCTCCACAGCGGTCACCATGACCAACTTCTGAACGGCAGGCGCCGGACGTTCGCTCAAATAACGCGCCGCCCAGTAAGCGCCCGTGCCATGCCCCAGCAGGACGATGCTGCGGGCTTTGTTCTGTTGGGCGAACGCCACCGCGCTGTCGATGCGCGCGAAGATTTTTTCCGCATTTGCCTTGGCCAGTTCAGCCTGTGCAGTGGCCTGCTCGGCGGCCGCGCTGGCCTCGGCTTCGGCGGCGATGGTCGGATCGGGCGCTTTGGTTTTTTCCTTGTCGGTGGCAGCCTTGTCCTCGGTTGCAGGTGCATCCGCTGCGCGAGCGAAAATGCCGTCGTTGTACGCATCTGGCAGGCTCAGACTCAGGCTGGCCCATCCCACATCCGGAAACTTGCGGCGTAAAGGGCCTACGGCGTTCGGCCAGTCAGCCGACTCATCGGCGCCGGGAACAATGATGACCGCCCCTTTGGGGTCGTCGGTATTGGCCGGTTTCCACAGCGCCAGGAACGTCTGGTCACCGGCTTGCAGTTGCTCCTGCTCGGCCTTCGGCACCTGACGTTCCAGCGCAATGGCGTCTTCCTGGCTGCGCGAGGGCAAGGTGGCGCGTTCCACTGGCGCTTCGGCCGGTTGGGCGTCCTTGGCCGGAGCGGGATCTGCTGCCCGTACAAGAGACGAGAAAGGTAGTATCAGAGTCAGGCAAATCGCGGGAAACATTGCGCGGACGGTGTAGGACATCGAATATTCCAAAGGCCAGAAACGATTCTGGCAGCCTAATGGGTTCCGGAGGGTTTGTCAGGCAAGTGAGTGGGCCTGCCAGGCGCACCCTGCACCGACGTATTGATCAGCATTCAGAGAAGTGGAGAAGACAGGTTGAGAATCCCTGTGCGGTGCCCTTGGGTTATCGGCCGTTCAGTCGCGCTCTTGATGGCAATGGTCTTGAGCGTGATGTTTTCCTCCGCATCGGCGGGTGCACCCGCCGCATCGCCCGATCCGTTGAACGTCGCTCAACGCGAGTGGCTTACCCATCGGGGCCAGTTGCGGGTCGGGCTGGTGCTGCAAGCGCCTTACGCACAGTTCGACCGACGGGCCCAAGTCTTGTCAGGTGCCAATGTCGACTTGGTCAATCTGCTGGCCAGAACCCTGCAGGTCGAGTTGTTGTGGCGCAATTTCAATGACCAGGCAGAGCTCGAGAAGGCCTTGGCTGAGGGGCAGATCGATTTCGCGCCGGGGCTCACGCAAACTCCAGCCGGATTGCGCATGTGGCTGTATTCCGATCCCTATATGCGGGTGCCGCAGTTGGTCGTCGGCGAGCGGGACGGCTCAGGCGCTGTGGATCTGGAAAAGCTCGATAGCCAAGTGCGAATCGCGGTTCGAATGCCCAGCACCACTGCCGACTACCTACGCGCCAACTACAGCCATCTGAATCTGCAGGGCGTGCCGCTTGAACGTCAGGCGCTGCAGCTATTGCTGAGCCAGCAGGCGCGCTATGCGGTAGTCGATGAAGCGCAGCTCAGCCGCCTTTCCCGTGAGAGCGAGTTCGCCGGGCTCGCCGTGGTCGGAGACATTGGCTTTCCCCAGTTGCTGCGTGTCGCCTCCCGCCGTGACATGCCCATTCTCGCCGACATCATCAGTCAGGCGCTGAGTGCAGTGGCGCCGAAGGATCTGGACCAGCTTCATGCGCAATGGCTGCAGCCAAAGTACCCGCAGGTCAGCGAAATGCCCGGCCTCTGGAAGAACATTTCGCTGTTGCTGCTGGTGCTTCTGATCGCCAGCGCCGCTATCGTGTTCTGGCAACGCAAGGAACAGCAGACCCTGGAACGCGACTTGCTGGCTGCCCGGGAGAACATTGCCAAACGTCAGGCCAGCGAAGAAGCCCTTCGCCTGGCGCAGTTTTCAATCGATCAAAGCACCGTGGGCATTCTGTGGGTGAATTGGGACAGCCATGTGCGCTATGCCAATAAGGCGGCCGAGACCATGCTCGGGTATGAACGGGGTGGGGTTGTGGATCGCCCCCTGATCGACTTCGAGCCCAGCCTCACGATGGATCGCTGGCTGAACCTCTGGAAGAACGCCCGCTCCAGCGACGACGCGCCGCAGAACTTCGAGAGTAATTGCGTACGCGCCGATGGCAGTGTTCTCCCTGCGGATGTATCGCTGAGCTTTCTGCGCTTTCGCGACGCCGAATACCTGGTGGTCTTCATCACCGACGTGACCGAGCGTCGGCGCTCCCTGGCTGCCCTGCAGGAGAGCGAGGGGCGCCTGCAAGTGCTGGCCGAGCAACTGCGAGAGTTGTCGGCGCACTTGGAAACCGTCCGAGAAGAGGAAAAAGCGCGCATCGCCCGGGAAGTGCATGATGAGTTGGGTCAGATGTTGACGGTGCTGAAGCTGGAAACTTCCATGTGCGAACTGGCTTACGCCGATCTCGACCCTGGCCTGCGTGAGCGGTTGAACAGCATGAAGCGCCTGATTGCTCAACTGTTTCAACTGGTGCGGGATGTGGCGACAGCGTTGCGTCCGCCCATTCTCGACGCAGGCATCGCCTCGGCCATCGAATGGCAGGCTCGCCGTTTCGAAGCCCGTACGCAGCTCCCATGCCTCGTCCAGGTGCCGGACAACCTGCCTGCCTTACCGGACGCGACGGCCATCGGCCTGTTCCGCATTCTTCAAGAGTCATTGACCAATGTAATGCGACACGCCGAAGCCCATACGGTCGAACTGGAGCTGAGCCTGAGCGACGGTGTGCTGTGCATGAGCATCGCCGACGACGGGCAGGGCTTCGACCCACTCGAAGAGCGTCCGGCATCCTTCGGCCTGGTGGGGATACGCGAGCGGGTATTGATCATGGGCGGACGATTGCATCTGGACAGCACGCTGGGAGAAGGCACAACCTTGCGTATCTACATTCCGCTGGAACCGGTCGCTCAGGAGCAAGTGCAGTGATTCGTGTATTGGTCGCCGAAGACCACACCATCGTTCGTGAAGGCATCAAGCAGTTGATCGGCCTGGCCAAGGACCTGCAAGTGGCAGGGGAGGCCAGCAACGGTGAGCAATTGCTGGAAGCCTTGCGTGTGACGCCATGCGAAGTTGTGCTGCTGGATATTTCCATGCCCGGGGTCAACGGCCTGGAAGCCATTCCCAGGATTCGCGCCTTGAGCAATCCTCCCGCCATCCTGGTGCTCTCGATGCATGACGAAGCCCAGATGGCGGCCCGTGCGTTGAAGATCGGCGCGGCCGGGTACGCGACCAAGGACAGCGATCCGGCATTGCTGTTGACGGCGATCCGAAGAGTGGCTTCGGGTGGACGCTACATCGACCCGGATCTGGCAGACCGCATGGTGTTCGAAGTGGGCTTGACCGACAGCCGGCCATTGCATTCGTTGCTGTCCGAGCGCGAATTCTCGGTATTCGAACGTCTTGCGCAGGGCGCCAACGTCAACGACATCGCCCAGCAGTTGGCCTTGAGCAGCAAGACCATCAGCACCCATAAGGCGCGCTTGATGCAGAAGCTGAACATCACGTCACTGGCCGAGCTGGTGAAGTACGCGATGGAGCACAAGCTGGTCTGAGGGCGTGTCTAAAAACGACCTTTGTCATTGCCTGTGATGACCTCATCGCGAGCGGACATACGCCCACCTGTCACCGCGATCCCCATTACGATTGAGCGTGCTCGCGATGGGGCGGAAGAGCGGAAAATTGTCTTTTTTGAATACATATCTGTTTCCGTCATCTGTGTAGGGGAATTCCTACACGGAAGCTTCCAGCTCACCTAGGGGAATCTCTCCTGCGCCCCGATTTGCGGGGGGTGTAGCCTCATCTAGGCTTGTTCCCACGGTTGATTAAACAAAGGTGTGGGTAATGAGCAACGTCGATTCAAGCGCTGGGGCGAATGATGTTCTGGTCAGCTTTCGTGGTGTGCAAAAGAGCTACGACGGCGAAGCCCTGATTGTCAAAGACCTCAACCTGGATATTCGCAAAGGCGAATTTCTCACCCTGCTGGGCCCGTCCGGCTCCGGCAAGACAACCAGCCTGATGATGCTCGCCGGTTTCGAAACCCCGACGGCCGGTGAAATCCTGTTGGCAGGCCGCTCGATCAACAACGTGCCCCCACACAAGCGGGACATCGGCATGGTGTTTCAGAACTACGCGCTGTTCCCGCACATGACGGTGGCGGAGAACCTGGCATTTCCCTTGTCGGTTCGGGGTCTGAGCAAGACTGATATCACCGAAAAGGTCAAACGCGCGCTGGACATGGTTCAGCTTGGCACCTTGTCTCACCGCTATCCGGCCCAAATGTCCGGCGGGCAGCAACAGCGCGTGGCGCTGGCTCGTGCGTTGGTGTTCGAACCCCAATTGGTCCTCATGGACGAGCCGCTCGGTGCGCTCGACAAACAGCTGCGCGAGCACATGCAGATGGAAATCAAGCACCTGCACCAGCGTCTGGGCGTGACCGTCGTCTATGTGACCCACGACCAGGGCGAGGCGCTGACCATGTCTGATCGCGTGGCCGTTTTCCATCAAGGGGAAATTCAGCAGATCGCCCCGCCGCGCACGCTCTACGAAGAGCCCAGGAACACCTTTGTGGCCAACTTCATCGGCGAAAACAACCGCATCAACGGCACCTTGCTCAGCCAGACCGGCGACCGTTGCCTGGTGGCGCTGGGACGCGGAGAAAAGGTCGAAGCATTGGCCGTCAACGTCGGCGCCGCGGGCAGCCCTGTCACCCTGTCGATTCGCCCGGAACGGGTGAACCTCAACGGTCGCAGCGAAAGTTGCGTGAACCGTTTCTCCGGCCGCGTCGCGGAATTCATCTATTTGGGTGACCACGTCCGGGTGCGCCTGGAAGTCGCCGGCAAAACCGATTTCTTCGTCAAACAACCGATTGCCGAGCTGGACCCGGCGTTGAGCGTTGGCGACGTTGTGCCCATTGGATGGCAGGTCGAGCACGCTCGTGCCCTGGACCCTTTGCAGGAAGCGCATTGATTCACCCGCGGTATGCGTAACCCGATGCACTTAGAGGCGAACCCATCGCCCATCGCTTAACCAACATTGTTCGTGGAGAGAGAAACAAATGCTCAAGACATTGAAGCTCACCGCTTTATCGGTCGGCATGATGTGCGCGGCGCAAGCCATGGCCGCCGATCTGACGGTCATTTCCTTCGGCGGTGCGAACAAGGCAGCTCAGGAAAAGGCCTTCTACGCCCCGTGGGAAAAAGCAGGCAACGGCAAGATCGTGGCTGGCGAATACAACGGCGAGATGGCCAAGGTCAAAGCCATGGTCGACACCAAAAGCGTGAACTGGGACCTGGTTGAAGTCGAGTCCCCCGAGCTGTCCCGTGGTTGTGACGAAGACATGTTCGAAGAGATCGATCCCGCCATTCTGGGCAAGAAAGAAGACTATGTTCCCGGCGCCATTCAGACATGCGGCGTCGGCTTCTTCGTGTGGTCGACCGTACTGGCCTACAACGCCGACAAACTCAAGACAGCACCCACCAGTTGGGCTGATTTCTGGGACACCGATAAATTCCCGGGCAAGCGCGGCCTGCGTAAGGGCGCCAAATACACCCTTGAATTCGCCCTCATGGCCGACGGCGTCGCTCCAAAGGACGTCTACAAGGTACTGGCCAGCAAAGACGGCCAGGATCGTGCCTTCAAGATGCTCGACAAGTTAAAGCCAAACATCCAGTGGTGGGAAGCCGGCGCCCAGCCGCCGCAGTTCCTGCAGTCGGGTGACGTGGTGATGAGCTCGGCCTACAACGGCCGTATCGCGGCGGTGCAGAAAGAAAGCAACTTGAAAATCGTCTGGAACGGTGGCGTCTACGATTTCGACTCTTGGGCCATTCCCAAAGGCGCGAAGAACGTAGAAGAGGCCAAGAAATTCCTGGCCTACACCCTCAAACCCGAGCAGCAAAAGACCTACTCCGAGAACATCGCCTACGGTCCGGCCAACAGTCAGGCTGTCAGCCTGCTGACGGCGGACAACCAGAAAAACATGCCGACCACGCCTGAGAACATCAAGGATCAGGTGCAGTTGAGCGTGGGCTTCTGGACCGACAACGGCGAGTCGCTGGAGCAGCGTTTCAACGCCTGGGCCGCCAAGTAAGACCGGGGGCTTGACCGGGGGCGCTGCATTGGTCGGCGTCGCCCGCATGCCATAGCCGCTGGCTAGAGGCCAACCCTTGGCGGTTGTTGCACCACGTTTGAAGTGAGTTAACCGGGCGCTTCGCCTGCCTCTTCCTCCAGAAACAGGGCAGGCGAAGCACCCCTCGTTCGAAAGATTTCGGAGTTCGCTATGGCCACCGCCGTGCCCCTGACTGAAGGCGCCAGCCCGACCTTGAAGCAACGCCTGGCCCGTGCCGAGCGCGTCAACCGCTGGAAGGCTCAGGCGTTGATCGCGCCATTGGCGATTTTCCTCTTGCTGGTCTTCCTCGTGCCCATTGCGGCGCTGCTGTACAAAAGTGTGAACAACCCGGAAGTGGTCGCTGGCATGCCGCTCACGGTGGCACAAGTGAGCCAATGGGACGGCAAGGGCTTACCCCCTGAAGCCGTCTACAAAGCGGCGAGCCAAGACTTGGCCGACGCCCGCAAAAACCAGACATTGGGCGATCTGTCCAAGCGCCTGAACCAGGAACTGGCAGGTTACCGCAGCCTGTTGGCGAAAACGGCCCGCGCCTTGCCTTTCAAGGAGGAGCCGGTCTCGTACAAAGAAGGCCTTGAAACCATCGACGAGCGCTGGGGCGATCCGGCCTACTGGCAGGCCATTCGTCGCAATACCTCCAGCTTCACTCCGTATTATTTGCTGGCGTCGCTCGACCACCGCATCGATGACCTGGGCGAACTGGCCCCCGCGACGCCTGATCAGGCGATCTATCTCGACATCTTCGCCCGCACGTTCTGGATGGGGCTGGTGATCACCCTGTTCTGCCTGGTGCTCGCCTACCCATTGGCGTACCTGCTGGCGAATCTGCCAGCGCGTCAGAGCAACCTGCTGATGATTCTTGTGCTGCTGCCGTTCTGGACCTCCATTCTGGTGCGAGTCGCCGCATGGATCGTGTTGCTGCAATCCGGCGGCCTGATCAACGGCGCGCTCATGGCCATGGGCATCATCGACAAACCCCTGGAGCTGGTCTTCAACAGGGTCGGCGTGTACATCTCCATGGTCCACATCATGCTGCCGTTCATGATCCTTCCGATCTACAGCGTCATGAAGGGCATCTCACCGACGTATATGCGTGCCGCGATATCCTTGGGCTGTAACCCTTTCGCCAGCTTCTGGCGGGTTTATTTCCCACAAACCTATGCGGGTGTGGGGGCCGGTTGCCTGCTGGTGTTCATCCTCTCGATTGGCTACTACATCACCCCGGCGCTGCTCGGCAGCCCCAACGATCAGATGGTCAGTTATTTCGTGGCCTTCTACACAAACACCAGCATCAACTGGGGCATGGCAACCGCTTTGGGTGGTCTGCTGCTGCTGGCCACAGTCGTGCTGTACTTGATCTATAGCTGGCTGGTCGGCGCCAGCCGCCTGCGTCTGAGCTGAGGAGAACGATTCATGTTGAGCCCTTATTCCTCACCCATCGAGCGGGTCTGGCATTACACGCTGCGTATTCTCTGCGCGCTGATTCTGTTGTTTCTGGTGTTGCCGGTGCTGGTCATCGTGCCACTGTCGTTCAACTCCGGCAGCTTTCTGGTCTATCCACTGCAAGGCTTCTCGTTGCATTGGTATCAGGATTTCTTCAGCTCCGCGGAGTGGATGCGCTCGCTGAAGAACAGCCTGATCGTCGCCCCGGCCGCGACCCTTTTGGCCATGGGCTTTGGCACGTTGGCCGCCATCGGCCTGACCCGCAGCAACTTTCCCGGCAAATCGCTGGTGATGGCCCTGGTCATTTCCCCCATGGTGGTTCCGGTGGTCATCGTCGGCGTGGCGAGCTACCTGTTTTTCGCGCCCTTGGGCCTGGGCAATAGCTACACCTCGCTGATTCTGGTGCATGCCGTGCTTGGGGTGCCGTTCGTGATCATCACGGTGTCGGCCACGTTGCAAGGCTTCAACTACAACCTGGTACGCGCTGCCGCGAGCCTCGGCGCATCGCCCATCACGGCCTTCCGCCGGGTAACCCTGCCGCTGATCGCACCCGGCGTCATTTCGGGGGCGCTGTTCGCCTTTGCGACCTCGTTCGACGAGGTGGTGGTGACGCTGTTCCTCGCCGGCCCTGAACAGGCGACCCTGCCACGGCAGATGTTCAGCGGCATCCGCGAGAACCTCAGCCCGACCATCGCCGCAGCAGCCACACTGTTGATCGGCTTCTCGGTGGTGTTGCTGTTGGCACTGGAGTGGCTGCGCGGACGCAGTGAGAAGCTGCGCACCTCGGCGGTGTGATCGACACGTCTTTGCGATCGCTCGTGCCCACCCTGCGTGGGCACGACCAGTAATCCGTTAAACTCCACCGCTCCTCACCCCGCCACGGAGACCGCGGTGAACGTCAATGACGCCAGTTTCGAAGAACTGCTCAACGCTTTGCACGACGGTGTCTACATCACCGACGGCCAAGGTACGACGCTTAAGGTCAACCATGCCTACGAACGGTTGACCGGCCTGAACGGTGCCGACTTGATCGGCCGTCCGATGCAGGAACTGGTGAAAGAAGGGGTCATCTCGCAGTCGGCTTCACTGCGCGTCTTGCAGGAGGGGCGTCCGGTGTCGGTGATGCAGAGCCTTAGCCAAGGCAAGAAGCTGCTGGTCAGTGCCACGCCTATTCTCGATGCCGATCACCGTATTTCCTACGTCGTCAGCACCGTGCGCGACATGACCGAACTGCTGCGCATGAAGCATGAGCGCGATGAGCTGCAACAGCTCAAGCAGTTGCGCAGCAGCACGGCCAGGCTGCACGCCGGCCAGCGGGACAATCTGCTGGATTCGCAGCTGATGGCCGATCAGGAAGTGTCAGGAAGGGTGTTCGCGCTGGCCCGGCAAGTCGCGGGCAGCTCGGTCAAAGTGCTGCTGCAAGGTGAAACCGGCGTCGGTAAGACCCTCGTCGCGCAGTTTATCCACAATGCCAGCCCTCGCGCCAAAGAGCCTTTCCTGGCGCTCAACTGCGGTGCGCTGCCGGAGAATCTGATCGAGGCGGAACTGTTCGGCTACGCGCCCGGTGCCTTTACCGGCGCAGGGCCGAAGGGCAAGCGTGGGCTGCTGGAGTTGGCCCATCACGGGACGTTGTTTCTCGACGAAATCGGTGATTTGCCGTTGGCGGTGCAGGTCAAGCTGCTCAAAGTCATCGAAGAGAATCGCTTCATTCCCGTGGGCGGGCTGGAGCTCAAGGAAGTGGACGTGCGCATCATCAGCGCCACTCACCATGACCTCAAGCAAAGGGTGGCAGAAGGGACGTTTCGTGCGGATCTGTTCTACCGACTGAACGTCGTCCCCATTCACATCCCGGCCCTGCGTGAGCGCAGCGAAGAAATTCCTCCTTTGTTGCAGTACTACCTCGACCGGTTCAATGCCCATTATGAGCGGCAGGTGCAGTGGGGTCTGGAAGCCCTGGACTTGATGTGCGAGTACGCCTGGCCAGGCAACATCCGCGAGTTGATCAACATCGTCGAGCGACTGGTGGTGACCAACCTCAGTGGGACCATCGAAGCGTTGGACCTGCCCGAGGACATTCTCAATTTCAACCCGTCTCTCGCCCATGACAGTCGACTGCCGCTGCGCAAGGTGCTGGAAAACGCCGAGCGCGCTGCGATCAGGGCTGCATTGCAGACCCACAAAACCACGCGCCTGGCGGCCAAGGCCTTGGGAGTCAGCCAGGCCACCGTGGTGCAAAAAATGAAGCGCTGGGAGCGCTCCGATTAGCGGCCCGCTGATCAGTTTTTCAATCACGCCCCGCTTCACCGATCAAAAAGCTGATCAGGACCGCCCGGTCTCTTTTGCTTCGACTGCCCGTGATTCGCCTTGAAGCCTTCTGCCGCGGGGCCTTCGGCGAATTGGCACAGCTTTGGCTATCCCCTCTGGCACGTCTTCACTAAAACAACGCACACAGGACGAGCCCGATGACCCTTTCCGCCTCGCGCATCAGCGCCTTCAAAATCGCGAACAAACTGATCACAGGTCAGGCTGCCATCGAGCAGTTGGCCACAGAGCTGACCCGCCTCAACGTCAATAACCCCTTGGTCGTCACGGACGCGGTTCTGGTCAAGTCCGGCACAGTGGACCTGGCGCTGGCGCAATTGGGCGGGCGGCGTTACGGCATCTTCGATCAGGTCAAGCCCGAACCTGAAATTGCCATTGTCGAGGACTGCACTCGCGCCTTTCGCGAGGGCGGTCATGATGGGTTGATCGGCCTGGGCGGCGGCAGCGCGATCGACATTGCCAAGGGCGTCGCGGCCTTCGCTCATCACGACGGGCCACTGGCCGAGCTGTTCGGCGTCGATCTGGTCAAGCACAAGGGCCCCGCGCTGATCGCGATCCCGACCACCGCAGGGACGGGGTCGGAGGTGACAAACGTCGCGATCTTCTCCGATAAGCAAGCCCAGCTGAAAAAGGGCATCGTCAGCGACTTTCTGTTGCCGGACGTCGCGCTTGTCAGCCCGGTCATGACACTGACCTGCCCGCGGAGCGTGACAGCGGCCAGCGGTGTCGATGCATTGGTGCACGCCATCGAGTCGTACCTTTCGGTCAACGCTTCGCCCATTACCGACGCCATCGCTCTGGGCGCGATCAAGCTGATCGTCAAAGCCTTGCCTAAAGCGTATGCCAACCCTGCCAACGTTCAGGCGCGCGAAGACATGGCCACCGCCAGCCTGATGGCCGGAATGGCCTTTGGTAATGCAGGCGTCGGAGCCGTGCACGCGCTCGCCTATCCACTGGGCGGCCGTTTCAACATTGCCCATGGGGTCAGCAATGCCTTGCTGCTGCCCTACGTGATGGAGTGGAACAAGATGGCCTGCGTCGAGCGCTTTCGCGACATCGCCGACGCCATGGGCTTGCAGGTGTCCGGATTGAGCGACAAGGACGCCGCCGATGAAGCCGTCAAGGCGATGGCCGATTTGTGTGCGGCCGTGGACATCCCGAGAGGCATGCGCAGCTTCGATGTCCCGGAAGATGCCCTTCCTGCGATGGCCGAGGAAGCCAGCAAAATCGATCGCCTCATGCGCAACAACCCTCGCAAGCTGACCGCCGCCGATATCGAAAAGATCTACCGGGCGGCTTACTGATCCGCACCACGCAATACGCCCGATCCAACGGTCGGGCAACGACCGATACAAGACCAATAAAACGGGTACACGACATGTCAAACACTCCCCCGCTTAGGAGCGAAAGCCCCTACATCCCTTTCGGCCCTTTCAAAGTGCGGTTGCCGTTTATTCATTACAAATTCGAGATGCCGGACTACTTGCAGGGCTTGCTGATGTGCGCTGTGGATCTGGCCGCCATCCCGCTGATGACCGAATTGCTCGGCATGCCGTTCGAAGTGGCGCTGGCCGTTGTGATGCTCAACGGCCTGTTGTATCTGACTCACCACTTGCTCGGCGATCCGACCGTTCCGGGCTGGATCACCCCGGCGGTGCCCCTGCTGATGGCCTACTGTGCGCAATTCCCGATGGGGCCGGAGCGCGTGCATGCTTTGATCGCCTTTCAGTTGATGCTTGGGGTGTTCTCGATAGCGCTGGGCATGACGGGGATGGCCAGAAAAGTGGTCGAGTATGTGCCCCCTGCCATCAAGTCCGGCATCATCGTGGGCGCCGGGTTGAGTGCAGTGATCGCCGTCTTCCAGGTAGGCGGCAAATTCAACGTCCTGCCATGGACCATCTCCATCGCCGTAGGCATCGCGTTCTATTTGATCTTCTCCCAACACTTCAATGAGTTGAAGCAGCGCAATCGCTTTTGGTGGAACTTCGCCAAGCTGGGCATCTTGCCAATCATTCTGCTGGCGGTGGTGATCGCTCCGCTGTTCGGCGAGGCACCCTGGCCGACCATTCAGTGGGGCATCAGCAAGCCCGACTTCGCTGGCCTGTGGCACGACTACACCGTCTTCGGGCTGGGCATGCCGCCGCTCTCAATGTTCATTTCGGCGCTGCCGACCATGCTCGCCGTGTACATCATCGTGTTCGGTGACGTGCTGAGCGCGAAGTCGCTGCTCGACGAGGCGGAGACTGTCCGCACCGATGAGGTCGTCGATTACAACCCGGACCGCGCGCACTGGATTTTCGGTGCACGCAACGCGTTCATGAGTATTTTCGGCCCGGACGTCGCCATGTGCGGCCCTAAATGGGCGGCGATGCTGGTGGTGGTCATCGAGCGTTTCAAAGGCGGACCCAAAGCGATGCAGTCGATCATCGGCGGTGTCGGCTCGTTCCGCTGGGGCACTAACACCGGGCTGTTGCTGCTTCCGGTCGTGACGCTGGTGCAGCCAATTCTTGGGGTTGCGCTGTCGCTGACCCTGCTGATCCAAGGCTATGTCAGCGTCCGCCTCGGCATTCTAGAAGCGCGCAGCCAACGCGACCTGGGCATCGCGGGCGTGATCGGCGCGGTGCTGGCGATCAAAGGCGCCAGTTGGGCGTTCGGCGTCGGCGTGGTGTTGTGTCTGTTGATCTACGGCAAGAACTTTTTCAAAGGCGAAGTGGACGGCACTTTCAGCAAAGATGTGAAAGCGCCGGATGCGAAGCCGGTCATCAAGGCCGAGCGCATCGAGGAAGAAGCGTTGGCTGATTGAGCCCGACTGTGGGGTAGGGTCGCTCCCGCGCAGCGCGTGGGGGTGATCCGAAGTCGCCGCCAGGGGGTGGCCCCGCAAGTGAAGTCTGGGCATCTGCCGTGCGTAGGAACCTGCATTCATCCGCCGCACGACCCATGTTCGAAACTCTGGAGTACAATGCGCGCCACCGTGATTTCGCTCAAAAAAGGTGCGTCATGCAGCCCTTCGCTATTGCTCCTTCGATTCTGTCCGCCGATTTCGCCCGCCTGGGGCAGGAAGTCGACAATGTTCTGGCCGCCGGCGCCGACATCGTTCACTTCGACGTCATGGATAACCACTACGTCCCCAACCTCACCATCGGCCCGATGGTCTGCGCGGCGTTGCGCAAATACGGCATCACCGCGCCCATCGACGTGCACCTGATGGTCAGCCCGGTGGACCGCATCATCGGCGACTTCGTCGAAGCCGGTGCGACCTACATCACCTTTCACCCGGAAGCGACCCAGCACATCGACCGCTCGCTGCAACTGGTGCGCGAAGCGGGCTGCAAATCCGGCCTGGTGTTCAACCCGGCGACACCGCTGAATCTGCTCGAGTACGTGATGGACAAGGTCGACATGATCCTGCTCATGAGCGTGAACCCAGGCTTCGGTGGCCAGAAATTCATCCCCGGGACGCTCAACAAGCTGCGTGAGGCGCGAGCACTGATCGATGCCTCCGGGCGCGACATCCGCCTGGAGATCGACGGCGGCGTCAACGTCAACAATATCCGTGAGATCGCTGCGGCCGGGGCCGACACCTTCGTCGCAGGCTCGGCCATTTTCAATGCCCCCGATTACAAAGAGGTCATTGAAAAAATGCGTGCAGAACTGGCGCTGGCTCGCTGATGAGCGGCTTTGAACAGCTCTTTCCCGGCCGCCTGCCTCGGCTGATCATGTTCGACCTGGATGGCACCCTCGTCGACTCGGTGCCAGACCTGGCCGCCGCTGTGGACAAGACGCTGACTCAGCTCGGTCGCGCCCCTGCCGGCATCGAACGGGTCCGTGACTGGATCGGCAATGGTGTTCGCGTGCTGGTGCGGCGCGCGCTGGCCAATGGGATGGACCACTCGGCTGTCGATGAGGCCGCGACCGAAGAAGCGCTGGCGATCTTCATGGAGGTCTACGGCGACAATCATTCCCTCACGCGCGTTTACCCCGGCGTGCGCGAAACGCTGAAATGGCTGCAGAAGCAAGGGGTGGAGATGGCCCTGATCACCAACAAGCCGGAGCGTTTCGTGGCGCCGCTGCTGGACGACATGAAGCTGGGGCGTTTCTTCCGCTGGATCGTCGGCGGTGACACGCTGCCTCAGCAGAAGCCGGATCCGGCAGCGTTGTTTTTCGTCATGAAAATGGCCGGGGTGCCCGGCTCGCAGTCCCTGTTCGTGGGCGACTCCCGCAACGACGTGCTGGCGGCGAAGGCGGCCGGTGTCGCCTGCGTCGCATTGAGTTATGGCTATAACCACGGGCGTCCGATTGCCGAAGAGTCCCCGGCGCTGGTCATCGACGATCTGCGCAAACTGATTCCCGGTTGCTTAGAAGCGGGGGCTGGGATAACGTTGCCCGACGTTCCACACCCTTCCTTTAGAGAATCCATCGTGGTGGTCACTCGCAAACTCTGGATGAAAGTCATCAAGGCCCTGGCCCGTTGGCGTTGGCGCGCCTGATTTGAATCTGGCCGGGCTTCCGGCGCGTTTGCATACCTGACCGTTTTACCTCTTGCCACGAGGCTGATCATGATCCGCGAAGAATTCCTGCGTTTGGCCGCTGAAGGCTACAACCGTATCCCGCTTGCTCTTGAAACCATCGCCGACTTCGACACGCCGCTGTCGATTTACCTGAAACTCGCCGACGAGCCGAATTCTTACTTGCTCGAATCGGTTCAGGGCGGGGAGAAGTGGGGGCGTTACTCGATGATCGGTCTGCCATGCCGCACGGTGCTGCGTGTGCATGATCACACCGTGAGCGTGACCCATGACGGCGTTGAAACCGAACGCTTGGAGGCAGAAGACCCTCTGGCGTTCGTCGAGACCTTCAAGGCGCGTTACAACGTCCCGACCATCCCCGGCCTGCCGCGCTTCAATGGCGGGCTGGTGGGTTATTTCGGCTATGACTGCGTCCGATATGTCGAGCCGCGATTGGGCAAATGTCCGAATCCAGATCCAGTCGGTGTGCCGGACATTCTGTTGATGGTGTCCGACGCCGTGGTCGTCTTCGACAACCTCGCCGGCAAGATGCACGCGATCGTGCTGGTTGACCCCGCCCAGCCTGAGGCCTACGAGGCGGGCCATGCTCGCCTGCAAGCACTGATGGAAAAGCTGCGCCAACCGATCACGCCACGTCGCGGGCTGGACTTGACCCGTCCGCAAGCGGCTGAGCCGGTGTTTCGCTCCAGTTTCACCCAGGGCGATTACGAAAACGCGGTCGATACGATCAAGGAATACATTCTGGCAGGGGACTGCATGCAAGTGGTCCCGTCGCAGCGCATGTCCATCGACTTCAAGGCCGCGCCTATCGACCTGTACCGCGCGCTGCGTTGCTTCAACCCGACGCCTTACATGTACTTCTTCAATTTCGGCGACTTCCATATTGTTGGCAGTTCGCCCGAAGTGCTGGTACGTGTCGAAGACAACCTGATCACCGTACGGCCGATCGCCGGTACACGTCCGCGCGGTGCGACCGAAGAAGCGGATCATGCGCTGGAAGTCGATCTGCTCTCCGACGACAAGGAAATCGCCGAGCATTTGATGCTCATCGACCTGGGCCGCAACGACACCGGTCGCGTCTCGGAGATCGGCTCGGTGAAGCTGACCGAAAAGATGGTCATCGAGCGCTATTCCAACGTGATGCACATCGTTTCCAATGTCACCGGCCAATTGAAGCAGGGCTTGACGGCGATGGACGCCCTGCGGGCGATTCTGCCGGCCGGCACCCTGTCCGGTGCACCGAAGATTCGTGCGATGGAAATCATCGATGAGCTGGAGCCGGTGAAGCGTGGCGTGTATGGCGGAGCGGTGGGCTACTTGGCGTGGAACGGCAACATGGACACCGCGATTGCCATTCGCACCGCAGTGATCAAGAACGGTGAACTTCACGTTCAGGCGGGCGGCGGGATCGTGGCCGACTCGGTGCCTGCGCTCGAGTGGGAAGAAACGCTGAACAAGCGCCGCGCCATGTTTCGCGCCGTGGCGCTGGCCGAGCAGACCCCCGAGGGGTAATGCGCCGCTGATGGGGTCGAACGTGGGGGTCTCTGGCCCCGCGTTTCCGTTTAGTTGCCGGGGGCCGTTCCGCAGAGCTCAACGTGTTTCGGTGCGCGCAACCTACCCAAACAGAGTGGCTGATCCGCCTCTTGAGCGCCGTTCTGACTCCTTTCAGTGGTTTTTTTCTGGCGTAGAATCATATTGCGCCGGGTGACCCGGTACGCTAATGTCCCGAAACGTTTAGATGAGACTCCTTCCGTGACGACTGTCAGCAAACTCTTGATGCGCGTTATCAAGGCCCACGCCCGTTGGCGTTGGCGCGCCTGACTTTTCCCCTGCCGGATTCCGGCTCTGCTACACCCTGCCTTCGAACAACGCCTTGCGCGACAGTTGACCCTTCCCTTGGCGGGACATGCCAGGCGATGAGTCAGGCAACGTTTCGAAGGTTCGCACAAGGTCAGATTTCAAGAGGTTAAGCACGCCATGCTGCTGATGATCGATAACTACGACTCTTTTACCTATAACGTCGTGCAATACCTGGGCGAACTGGGCGCCGACGTTAGAGTCATCCGCAACGATGAAATGACCGTGGCCGAAATCGAAGCGCTCAATCCGGAGCGCATCGTGGTTTCGCCAGGCCCCTGCACGCCTAATGAGGCGGGTGTCTCCATCGACGTCATCAAGCACTTTGCAGGCAAGCTGCCCGTGCTAGGCGTTTGCCTCGGCCATCAAGCGATCGGCCAGGCGTTTGGTGGCGAAGTGGTCCGCGCGCGTCAGGTGATGCACGGCAAGACCAGCGACCTGATCCATAAAGACCAAGGCGTGTTCGCAGGTCTCAAGCACCCACTGACGGTCACCCGTTATCACTCGTTGGTGGTCAAGCGTGACACCTTGCCCGACTGCCTGGAGATGACCGCCTGGACTCAGTTGGAGGACGGCTCGGTCGACGAGATCATGGGCGTACGTCACAAAACGCTGAACGTCGAGGGCGTCCAGTTCCATCCTGAGTCGATTCTCTCCGAACAAGGCCATGAGCTGTTCGCCAACTTCCTCAAGCAGACCGGCGGCGTGCGTCAGGGTTAAGGACACTTCGATATGGCGATGGATATCAAAACGGCGCTGGGCCGGGTTGTAAATCAACTGGACCTGACCACCGACGAAATGCGCGATGTCATGCGCGAAATCATGACCGGGCAATGCACGCAGGCACAGATCGGCGCCTTTCTGATGGGCATGCGGATGAAGAGCGAAACCATCGACGAAATCGTCGGTGCCGTTTCGGTGATGCGCGAACTGGCCGATCAGGTTCAGTTGCAGTCGTTGGATCGTGTGGTCGATATCGTCGGCACCGGCGGCGACGGCGCGAATATCTTCAACGTTTCCACGGCCGCATCGCTCGTCATCTCGGCAGCGGGCTGTACCGTCGCCAAGCATGGCAATCGCGCGGTGTCGGGCAAGAGCGGCAGTGCCGACTTGCTGGAGGCGGCGGGTGTGTACCTGAACCTGACCCCGGTTCAGGTAGCGCGCTGCATCGACAGCGTGGGGATCGGTTTCATGTTCGCTCAGACCCATCATCAAGCGATGAAGCATGCCGCGGGTCCGCGCAAGGAAATGGGGCTGCGCACGCTTTTCAACATGCTCGGTCCACTGACTAACCCGGCAGGGGTCAAGCATCAGGTGGTCGGTGTATTCAATCAGGCGCTGTGTCGCCCGCTTGCCGAGGTACTCCGGCGCCTGGGCAGCAAACATGTGCTGGTGGTGCATTCGCAGGATGGCCTGGACGAGTTCAGCCTCGCCGCACCCACGTTCGTGGCGGAACTCAAGAACGATCAAGTGACCGAATATTCGGTACAACCCGAAGACTTGGGTATCAAGAGTCAGAGTCTGTTTGGTCTGGTTGTGGAAAGCCCTCAGCAGTCGCTGGAGTTGATTCGTGACGCATTGGGGCGCCGCAAGACCGAAAATGGCCAGAAGGCGGCGGAAATGATTGTGCTCAATGCGGGTGCGGCGCTCTACGCGGCGGATCACGCGTCGACGCTGAAAGAGGGTGTGGAACTGGCCCATGACGCGCTGCATACCGGCCTGGCCCGTGAAAAACTGGAAGAGCTGGGTGCCTTCACTGCGGTATTCAAACAGGAGAATGAAGGATGAGCGTGCCAACGGTACTGGAAAAGATTCTCGCCCGTAAGGCCGAAGAGGTGGCGGCACGTCGCGCCAGCGTCAGCTTGTCCGAGCTGGAGACCCTGGCTGCCACAGCCGATGCCACGCGCGGGTTCGCCAAGGCACTGATCGATCAGGCCAAGCGCAAACAGCCGGCGGTCATCGCGGAAATCAAGAAGGCCTCGCCCAGCAAAGGGGTTATCCGCGAGAACTTTCAGCCTGGTGAGATAGCCAAGAGCTACGAAGCGGGTGGCGCAACCTGCCTGTCAGTGCTCACCGACATTGATTTCTTCCTGGGTGCCGATGCTTATCTGAAGGAAGCACGCAGTGCGTGCAAGTTGCCGGTCATTCGCAAGGATTTCATGATCGACCCCTATCAGGTGGTCGAAGCGCGCGCATTGGGTGCCGATTGCATATTGCTGATCGTATCGGCCCTCGAGGATGGACAAATGGCGGAACTGGCCTCCGTCGCCAAATCCAACCAGCTCGATGTGCTGGTTGAAGTGCATGATGGTGACGAGTTGGAGCGCGCGCTGAAGACCCTCGATACTCCGTTGGTCGGCATCAACAACCGCAACCTGCACACCTTCGAGGTCAGCCTGGAAACCACCCTTGACTTGCTCCCGCGTATCCCGCGTGATCGCCTGGTGGTGACCGAAAGCGGGATCTTGAACCGCGCCGACGTCGAATTGATGGAAATCAACGACGTGTATACCTTCCTCGTGGGCGAAGCCTTCATGCGTGCCGAAAAACCGGGTGTGGAATTGCAGCGTCTGTTCTTCCCGGAGAAGGGTGCGGCGATCAAGTCCAGTACGCTGGATTGATTGGGCAGGCATACCTGTTCCATAGGTGAGAGCAAGCTCACGCCCAGTGACCGTCGGCAGGCTATCGAATGAGTAGATACCTCGAGATCTGCGTAGAGGCTGGCCTGCAGGCCGAACAGGACCTGCTGGCCTCGGTGTGCGCCGGAGAGGCCGATCACGGACTGCTGTTCTGGCGGCCCAATGACCACGCGCTAGTCATGCCTCGGCGTCTCAGCCGCCTGCCCGGTTTTACTGAGGCCAGCGAAACGCTGGCGGACATCGGCTGGCCTGTTCTGCTTCGGGAAAGCGGGGGCGAGCCGGTCCCCCAGTCCCCCGCCACAGTCAACGTTGCGCTGGTCTACGTTCAGCCGAAGACGGAGCCTGATCGCGACCGTATCGAAAACGCCTACATGCGGCTGTGTCAGCCTATGCTCGATGTCTTGAATGAGCTGGGCGGCGTTGCATCGCTCGGAGAGGTAGACGGCGCATTCTGCGACGGCCGTTTCAACGTGAACCTCAACGGGCGCAAAATGGTGGGGACCGCTCAGCGCTGGCGTCAGAGTCAGGGCGGGAAACGCCCGGTGGTGTTGGCCCACGGTGCGATGCTGCTGGACAACGAGCGGGTCGACATGGTCAATGCGGTCAACCGCTTCAATGAGATGTGCGATCTTGAGCAACGTTGCCGGGCAGACAGTCACGTTGCGCTGCGGGAAATGTACGCGGGTAACGATTTCCTCGACCGGCTGACAGAACGCTACGCGGCCGTGCTGGTCGGCCTGTAGCAAAGGGCTCAGCGAGTGCCGTAGACCACCATGGTCTTGCCGCGCACGTGCACCAGTTTCTGCTCTTCCAGCGATTTCAATACGCGTCCTACCATCTCCCGAGAGCACCCCACAATGCGACCGATCTCCTGACGGGTAATCTTGATCTGCATGCCGTCCGGGTGAGTCATGGCGTCTGGCTGCTTGCACAGATCCAGTAGGCTGCGAGCCACGCGCCCGGTGACGTCCAGAAAGGCAAGATCGCCGACCTTGCGTGTTGTGTTACGCAAGCGCTCGGCCATCTGTCCGCCCATCGCGTACATCAACTCAGGATCATGCTGACTTAGCTCGCGGAACTTGGCATAAGTGATTTCGGCAACTTCACACTCGGTCTTGGCGCGCACCCAGGCGCTCCGCGAGCCGTCGTTGACAGGCTGAAAGAGCCCAAGCTCGCCGAAGAAGTCACCACTGTTCAGGTAGGCGACGATCATCTCCCGCCCGTCACTGTCTTCGATCAGAATCGTCACCGACCCTTTGATAATCAGGTAGAGGGACTCCGACTGTTCACCTGCACAAATGATGTTGGTTTTGGCCGGACAGCGCTGTCGTTGAGCGTGAGGAAGGAGTTTGTCGACCAGCTTCATTTTGTTTGGAGGGGTCATGGCAACCATGGGGGTATCCCGTAAAAAACTGCGCCCTGCGGCATTCTTATAGGTATCGGCAGTATTTCTGATTTACCGCAGTTCTACAGCGGCGATTCGCCATTTTTTCGGAAAATTCCTACATTTTTGTCCCGGAGCGGCAGTTTCCGGCCCGCGCAGCGGCACAGCGACCTTGTGCTAAGCTGGCCGCCTTTTTTCAAGCATTGGAGTCCTGGGGATGAAAGCGCGTATTCAATGGGCGGGTGAGGCCATGTTCCTTGGCGAATCGGGCAGCGGCCATGTGGTCGTGATGGACGGCCCGCCCGAGAGCGGCGGTCGAAACCTGGGTGTGCGCCCAATGGAAATGGTGCTGATCGGCCTGGGCGGTTGCAGCAACTTCGACGTCGTCAGCATCCTCAAGAAAGCGCGCCAGCCGGTCGAGAGCTGTGAGGCCTTCCTGGAGGCCGAGCGCGCCACCGAGGACCCGAAGGTCTTCACCAAGATCCATTTGCATTTCGTGGTCAAAGGCCGTGGCCTGAAGGAGGCCCAGGTCAAACGCGCCATTGAACTTTCGGCTGAAAAATATTGCTCGGCGTCCATCATGCTCGGCGCTGCCGGCGTCGAGATTACCCACGACTACGAGATCATCGAGCTGGGTTGATTGACAGGAAAGGCGCCATTCCGGCGCCTTTCCGATACGTGCCCCCACAGAAGACAGCCCTCGCTGTCGTGACCCTTCTCAGATGCGGTAAGTGCTCTTGGTCATCACCTTGGCCAACAGGCTCATGCCAAACTTCACCGGGGCCGGGAAGCGATAGCCCCCGGCTTCAATGGCGCCTTCGGCGTGCTGTTCCTCATCGGTTCGCATCTGCTCCAGAATGGCGCGGGACTTTTCGTCCTCTGCTGGCAGCTGTTGCAGGTGCTCGTTCAAGTGTTTGCACACCTGATCTTCAGTGGCTGCGACGAACCCTAGACTGATTTTGTCGCTGATCAGGCCGGCGACCGCGCCGATCCCGAACGACATGCCGTAGAAAAGCGGATTGAGCACACTGGTGTGACTGCCCAACTGATGGATGCGCTGCTCGCACCACACCAAGTGGTCGATTTCTTCTTCCGCCGCGTGCTCCATCGCTTTGCGCACCTGGGGCAACTTCGCGGTCAGGGCTTGCCCCTGATACAGCGCTTGAGCGCAGACTTCACCGGTATGGTTGATGCGCATGAGACCGGCGACATGACGGGTCTCGGTCTCGCTCAGCTTCGAGTCACGCTGGACGATGGCAGGTGAAGGGCGATGAGCGTGCGCACTGGCGGGCAGCAGCGTTTTCATCGCCGCATCGGCTTGCAAGAGAAAACGATCAATAGGGGAGTAGTGACGTTCGGTAGCCATGGGCACCTCCGGATAAAACCACGGCGGTCAGTCTACCTCAATCCGCAGGGCGGGGCTTGCTCTGCATCAGCCCGCCGAGGCGCCAAACAGACACCTGGCGAGCATAACGCGTTGAAATCGCGACTTAACCCGGCGGCCAAGTCATTTGACGTTTGCCCAAGACATGCAGGTGAATGTGATAAACGGTCTGGCCGCCTTTCTCATTGGTGTTCATGACCACCCGAAAGCCGTCTTCACAGCCTTGCTCTTTGGCCAGGCGCTGGGCAGTGAACAGAATGTGGCCCAGCAACCCCTTGTCCTCTTCCGTCACGTCGTTCAGCGTGGCAATGGGTTTCTTAGGAATGACCAGAAAGTGGACCGGCGCCTGTGGCGCGATGTCGTGGAAGGCCAGTACCTGATCATCTTCGTAGATGATCTTCGCCGGGATTTCCCGGTTGATGATCTTGGTGAACAGAGTTGTCACAGCCTTGTGTCTCCTTAGAAGAGGAATGATCCGAGTGTACTGGGGAGGTCATACCGCGCCCAGCCATTTCTTGAAGCTTGTGGTCAGGCCGACAGTCTCGACTTGATTATCGAGCTCCAGATTTTGCGGGTCAGCCAGCGACCCGTTACGCGCGGCAGACCGGTGATGAAACGGTTGCGCCATCCGGGAATAATGATCGCCTTGTTCTTGTCGAGCGCACGCACGGTATAGAGCGCAACCTCTTCAGCTGTCAGGGTTGTGTCGTTGATGAAATTGTCAGCGTTCAACTGGGCCGCGCGGAAAAACGAGGTGTGCGTCGGGCCTGGGCACAGTACTGAAACCTTCACCCCGGTTTTCTTCAGTTCTTCGCGCAGCCCTTCCGAAAAATGCAGAACGAACGCTTTGCTCGCCGCGTAGGTGCTCATCCACGGTCCAGGCTGGAATCCCATGATTGATGCCACATTAAGGATCTGGCCGCCGCCCTGTACGGCCATCAAATTGCCGACGGTGTGGCAAAGGCGGGTCATTGCCAGGACGTTGAGGTCGAGCAGGTCCTGCTCCTGCGCCCACTCCTGAGCGAGAAACGGTCCGCTGTTGCCAATGCCAGCGCAGTTCACGAGCAAGTCGATCTGCCTCTCGCCATCTTCCAGTTCCAAAAGAAAGCCGGAAAGGCGCAGCGGCTCACCCAGATCACAGGCGCGGAAAAGCACCTCGACGCCGAAGCGCTGGGTAAATTCGATTGCGATGCTCTCCAGCATGTCCCGATGGCGGGCCACCAGAATCAGGTGGCGACCACGACGGGCCAGCGCTTCGGCGATGGCCAGGCCGATACCGCTGGATGCGCCGGTGACGAGGGCGTAACGGGTCATGCTGTTCTCCAATAAGGTGTTGCGAGTGTCGAGACAGCGTCCTTGCTGCCAGGCAGTTATTGATCGTCGTCTGTGCCGGATAGCTCATCGACCTCTGGAGGATCGACAGGAACGATGGGTTCGGCAGCGCCTTCGGCGTCATCGTCATACGGCAGCGATTGTTCATACTCGCCGGTGGTGATTTCGACTTCTTCTTTGACTTTTTGCAGGCCACCCATCAGGCCACCCGCGAACACCACGGCGAGAAAAATTACCCAGAGAGCGGCGAGGCATTTGACCCCTCTGGTATTGGGCGGAGGCGGCGGGCCGTAACGATTCGGACCACTGTTCCCTGGGATGATCATCATCAGGAAAGGAAAGAAGCTGCCCACGAATGGCACGAGATTGAGCAACAGCAGCCAGGCTGACCATCCCGCGTCGTGCAGACGTTGCGCCCCCATCTGAATGCTGATGACGACTACCGCCACAAACAGAACGGCGGCCAGCAGCCCGCCAGCCACCAGCGACAGGCTCATGACCCCAAAGCACAAGGCCGCGAGCAGCAAGCCTATGAACGTCAACACCATGGTCCAGGCCAGATAGCGCAGCCTGCCGATACGACCTTGCACGGTAAATACCTTCAGCTCTCCCACGGTCGGCCACGGCTGGGCGACCGCAGAGCGCGGCGGCGCATAGGGCGATTTGGGCTGCTCTAGCGCGGCGTGTACGGGCGCTGGTTCTTCGATGTCTTCAAGAGTCCAGGCGACAGGCTGCTCCGCCTCGACTCGGGCATCCACCCCTGCGTCATTCAGTGCTTTCAAATAGCGCTGCGCATCGTCATGAGTCAGGCCTCGCTTGAGCGTAATAGGCTTGCCAGAGAACAGCCGGTCGACGGAGGACACGTCAGTCTTGAACAGTTGCGCAAGGTTCAGACGTGCAGTCTCCAGATCGACCCCTGTTCGGAGCTGCCCTTCGAAAACGATCTTGAAATGCTCGGCCATGGTTGGCTTCCTTGTCAGGGTTGAAGGCGTCTCTTGCCAGAGATCAGAACGGCTTGACCACTACGAGAATGACGACAGCCAGGAGAATCAGAACCGGAATTTCGTTGAACCAGCGGTAGAACACGTGACTACGGCCATTTTCGCCCCGCGCGAAACGCTTCACTTGAGCGCCACACATATGGTGGTAGCCGATCAGGATGACCACCAGCGTCAGCTTGGCATGCAGCCAGCCCTGTTGGAGGTAGCCGGGGATGAGTGTAATCAGCCAGATACCAAACACCAGCGTTGCGATCATGGCGGGCCCCATGATGCCGCGATAGAGCTTGCGCTCCATGGTACAGAAACGTTCACGGCTGACGGCGTCTTCGCTCATCGAGTGGTAGACGAACAGGCGGGGAAGGTAGAAGAGGCCTGCGAACCAGCAGACGAGGGAGACGATGTGCAGTGCTTTTATCCACAGATAGAGCATTTTGGTTTTTCCAGGATCACGGTGGCGCAAATAGTAGTGGCTTGCGTGCCCGTACGTCACGTTCACGGTTGTCCCGAGGGCGACGGACTCATATCATCAGCGGCTTTCCAGTGGTTTCGTTGAGGGCAGGTTATGGTCAAGGTCGGTATCGTCGGTGGCACGGGTTACACCGGCGTCGAGTTGCTGCGTCTTCTGGCACAGCATCCGGAAGCAGAAGTGGTCGCGATCACTTCGCGTTCCGAGGCGGGTTTGCCGGTCGCCGACATGTATCCGAACTTGCGCGGTCATTATGACGGACTGGCCTTCAGCGTTCCCGATGTGAAGGTGCTGGGTGCCTGTGACGTGGTGTTCTTCGCGACGCCTCATGGCGTTGCCCATGCGCTGGCAGGTGAACTGCTCGCAGCCGGTACCAAAGTGATCGACCTTTCCGCAGATTTTCGTCTGCAGGACCCAGTCGAATGGGCCAAATGGTACAACCAGCCCCACGGTGCGCCTGAGCTATTGCCTGAAGCGGTGTACGGCCTCCCGGAAGTCAATCGCGAGCAAATCAAAGGGGCTCGCCTCATCGCCGTACCGGGCTGCTACCCAACCGCCACCCAGTTGGGCTTCCTGCCGTTGCTCGAAGCAGGTCTGGCGGATCCGTCCCGCCTGATCGCCGACTGTAAATCCGGCATCAGCGGCGCAGGACGTGGCGCTAGCGTCGGGTCGCTGTATTCCGAAACGAGTGAAAGCTTCAAGGCCTACGCCGTGAAAGGCCATCGCCATCTGCCGGAGATCAGCCAAGGGCTGCGTCGCGCAGCGGGTGGTGACATCGGTCTGACCTTCGTACCGCATCTGACGCCAATGATTCGTGGAATTCACGCCACGCTGTATGCGACGGTGGTCGACACCTCCATCGATCTGCAGGCATTGTTCGAAAAGCGCTACGCCAATGAGCCTTTTGTCGATGTGATGCCGGCCGGCAGCCACCCCGAGACGCGCAGCGTTCGCGGTGCCAACATCTGCCGCATCGCCGTTCACCGTCCTCAGGGCGGCGATCTGGTGGTGGTATTGTCGGTCATCGACAACTTGGTCAAGGGCGCATCGGGCCAGGCAGTGCAAAACATGAACATTCTGTTCGGATTGGATGAGCGCCTCGGACTGGCTCATGCAGGCATGCTTCCCTGACAAAAGCGTCCTCAGGCCTTGAGGGCGCTGCAGGGGCGCAGGCGTTTGGCTTGCCCCCTGTCGCTCGAAGCCTGTCGCTGTCACTGGAATAGTTGACCAATTTTCTAGGACAAGCGGATAATGGCCGTCATTACGCAATATGACGGCTTACCGCCGGGAGATTTGAGCATGAGTGTTGAAACCTTCACACCTACGGCTCTGGAATTCACGCAAGGTGCTGCGCACAAAGTGAAAACCCTGGTCGATGAAGAGGGCAATGACCGCCTGAAGTTGCGAGTTTTCGTGACCGGTGGCGGCTGTTCCGGTTTCCAGTACGGTTTCACCTTCGATGAAGACGTTGCCGACGATGACACCGTTGTCGAGCGAGAAGGTGTGAGCCTGGTCGTCGACCCGATGAGCTTCCAGTACCTGGCCGGCGCAGAAGTGGACTATCAGGAAGGGCTGGAAGGCTCTCGTTTCGTGATCAAGAATCCGAACGCCGCGACGACCTGTGGGTGCGGTTCTTCCTTCTCGATCTGAGCCTTGCTGGCAACGACGTCCTGCAAAAAAGCCGCGTTTGTTACGCGGCTTTTTTTTGCATCATGCCGATCGATTCAGGCAGGGTAAATCGCCCCTAGAACCCGTAAGCCCTTGGCTCCGGTAACGCTGGGGCGGTTGGCAGGGACGCTTTCCAGCGCGCAATGTGCCAGCCAGGCAAACGCCATGGCTTCCACCCAGTCAGGGTCGACGCCGAAGTCGGCTGTACTGGACACTTTGGTATTCGGCAGCAGTGCCGCCAGTCGACCCATCAAGGCCTTGTTGTGAGCCCCGCCGCCGCAGACCAGCAATTCTTTGGTCTGCGCTTGAGCTGATTGCAACGACTCGGTGATGCTCAAAGCCGTTACTTCAAGCAGCGTCGCTTGCACGTCTTCGGGCCTCAGCGTTGGCAACTGAAACAGGTGATGATGAACCCAGCCAAGGTTGAAGACTTCCCGCCCCGTACTTTTTGGGCCGCGAGTCTGAAAGAACTGATCGCTGAGCATGGATTTCAGCAGATCGGGGTTGACGGTTCCGCTGGCGCCCCAGGCGCCGTCTTTGTCGTAACTCAGGCCGCGCTGGGCTTGAATCCACGCATCGAGCAAAACGTTGCCCGGGCCCGAATCGAAACCTGAGACCGGTTTGTCGATTTCGATCAGGCTCAGGTTACTGAAGCCGCCGACGTTGAGAACTGCGCGGTAGTCCTTGTTATCGTCGAACAACGCTTCGTGAAACGCCGGGACCAAAGGAGCGCCTTGCCCCCCGGCGGCGATGTCACGCTTGCGAAAGTCGCTGACAACGGTAAGGCCCGTCAGCTCCGCGAGCAGCGCCGGATTGCCGATCTGAATGGTGAAGCCGCGCGCCGGTTCGTGCCGAATCGTCTGGCCGTGGCTGCCGATGGCTCGGATCTCACCGGCGGACACGTTCTGTTTGTCCAGTAACGCCAATACGCCTTGTGCCGCGAGGTGCACCCATTTCTGCTCGGCGATGCCTGCGCGCGCCAGCTCGTCGGGTCCACTGGCGCAAAGCCCCAGCAACTCAGCGCGCAAGTCGTCAGGCATGGGGATGTAATGAGTGCCGAGCAAACGCGGGCGGTCACCCTGTTCTACGAGTGCGAAGTCGAGTCCATCCAGACTGCTTCCGGACATTACACCTACATATAAAGTCATGGGTCAGCGCTTACTCGAGGCCAGCATGGTGGCCTTTTCCTGGTCCATGCGCGCCATCAGTGGTTGGCTCTCCTGCATGAACCGCTGTTTTTCGGACTTGGCGATCGGGTCTGCCATTGGCAGTTTCTGACCCAGAGGGTCAACGTGAACGCCGTTTACCTGAAACTCGTAGTGCACATGCGGACCTGTGGACAGGCCGGTTGTTCCAATATAACCGATGACCTGACCTTGTTTGACCACCGATCCATTCTGAATGCCTTTGGCAAAACCCTGCATGTGGCCATACAGCGTGCGGTAGGTCTCGCCATGCTGGATGATCACCGTATTGCCATAGCCGCCGCGACGGCCCGCGAGGATGACTTTCCCATCACCCGTCGCCTTGATCGGTGTGCCGCGAGGTGCAGCATAGTCGATACCCTTGTGGGCGCGGATTTTGTTCAGGATCGGGTGCTTACGGCCCATCGAGAACAGCGAACTGATGCGAGCGTATTCTACTGGCGTGCGGATAAACGCCTTACGCATGCTGTTGCCATCGGCGGTGTAGTAATTGGTATTGCCCTGCTTATTGGTGTAACGCACGGCTGTGTACGTCTTGCCACGGTTAGTGAAACGGGCAGACAAGATATTGCCTGTGCCGACGGTCTTGCCGTTGATCACTTTCTGCTCGTAGATCACGTCAAATTCGTCGCCCTTGCGGATGTCCTGAGCGAAGTCGACGTCATAACTGAAGATATTGGCCATATCCATCGTCATGCTGTGGCTCAGTCCGGCGCGTTGTGCCGATTGCGAGAGCGAATTATTGATCACACCATGGACATAGGCCGTGCGCACGTTGGGTTTGCTGACATCGCGAGTAAAGGTGTAGCCCTTTTCGGTTCTGGACAGGCTGATGGTTTCCAGATCGCTCAGCTTGCTGTGTAGCTGCTTGAGGTTGCCATCCGGCCCAAGCTCGAATTGCAAGACCTGCCCGTTCTTCAACTGGCTGAACTGCTTCGCTTGCTTGTCGCTGGCCATGACCTCGTGCACCGCAGCCGCTGGCAACCCTACCTTCTCGAACAGCGTGGAAAGCGTGTCCCCTTTGGAGACGACGATCTCTCTGTGATTAGCGTTTTTCGCAGCGGCGACGGCTTCTTTTTTGACAGGCGCTGCCGCAGGCTCGTTTGTGGCAGTTCCTTCAGTGGCATCGTCGCCGTTGTCGATCTGCGCGAATGGAGATTCAGTCGGGAGTTCTGTGGCTTGAGACTGATCTTGAGCGTCTTGTTCTTGCTTGAGCTGCTCGATCGGGGTTTCCGGTTCGAGACTGAGGTGAGTTTTTTTGGCTTCGACATCACTGGATGGAAAAACCAGAAGGGCCAGGCTCAGCAGGGCCGCGATACCGCTGGCTGCGAGCAGGTGGCTCTTCGGATAAAGCGGAGGCGCTTTAGGCGGAGTGTCGTTCATAGGTAATTTTGACTTTGAAAAAAGATGAAATGGAAAAGATGAATGACATGATGAAGATGAAATAACTGTATAAAATATAACCAAAACCTGCCCGAGGCAAGCTTGCGTGCGGATCCGCTCCGGATTCGCGGGGCTGTTCTGTCCCGAACTTGTATTTGGGCGGTGATCTTGTATGGTTGTTTCCCTTTGAAATATGGCATTACGGGGCTGTTATGAAGTCGGTTGAAGAGCAGCTGGCGCTGATCAAGCGCGGCGCGGATGAACTCCTGGTCGAATCCGAATTGGTCGCGAAACTCAAGCGTGGTCAGCCACTGCGCATCAAAGCCGGTTTCGACCCGACTGCGCCGGACCTGCACCTGGGGCATACGGTGCTTATTAATAAGCTGCGTCAATTCCAGGAGTTGGGCCATCAGGTCATCTTTCTGATTGGCGATTTCACCGGCATGATCGGCGACCCAAGCGGAAAAAGCGCAACACGTCCGCCGCTCACGCGCCAGCAGGTGCTTGATTACGCCGAAACCTATAAATCCCAGGTCTTCAAGATTCTTGATCCGGAAAAAACCGAGGTGGCATTCAACTCCACCTGGATGGATCAGATGAGCCCTGCCGATTTCATTCGTCTTTCATCTCAATACACGGTTGCCCGCATGCTGGAGCGGGATGACTTCGACAAGCGCTATACCTCGAATCAGTCCATTGCCATCCACGAGTTTCTTTATCCGCTGGTCCAGGGCTACGACTCCGTCGCCTTGCGAGCTGATGTCGAGCTGGGTGGTACGGATCAGAAGTTCAACCTTCTTATGGGGCGTGAGTTGCAGCGCGCCTATGGTCAAGAAGCGCAGTGCGTCCTGACCATGCCCTTGCTCGAAGGTTTGGATGGCGTGAAGAAGATGTCCAAATCCCTGGGTAACTATGTGGGGATTCAAGAAGCACCCGGCATCATGTACAGCAAGCTGGTTTCTATTCCGGATGCGTTGATGTGGCGCTATTTCGAATTGCTGAGCTTTCGCTCAATGGAGGAGATCGGCGCGTTCAAGGCTGAGTGCGAGGCTGGGGCGAATCCGCGCGATATCAAGATCAAGCTCGCAGAGGAAATCGTCGCTCGTTTTCATGGCGAAGAGGCAGCTGCCTCTGCGCACCGTTCCGCGGGCAATCGCATGAAGGATGGCGAGCTGCCTGAGGATCTGCCGGAGATTGCGGTTCCTGGGACTGAAGACATGCCGATCGCTGCTGTCCTTAATAAGGCAGGGTTGGTCAAGAACGCGGCAATCGCTCGCGACCTCCTTGCGTCGGGCGGTGTGCGCGTTGATGGTGAGGTGGTAGATCGGAGCTTCATCTTCAAGCTGGGTGCGACACATGTTTGCCAGGCGGGCAAGAAGGCATTCGGGCGCATCACGCTGAGCTGAGGCTGGCGTCCGCTGCGCGGGGCGGTTTGCCGCCTCCTGCGGAGCCTGATGAGAAACTTTCCTCTTTTCCGAAATAAGTGCTTGACGGGCCTTCAGATGTCTCTATAATTCGCCCCACTTCCGGCGCAGTCGGAACCGAAAACTC
>NZ_QARE02000027.1 GCF_003052515.2 Pseudomonas sp. RIT409
TTTTTGGCAAGAACAAAATAGAGTCGCCCGCAAAGAGCGAAACCCCAGCTCCCAGCCCACGCGCCAACGGATCTGCCCCCGCTCTCAACCCCATCGATGAAACCATCAGCTCGCTGAAACCCGGAATCAACCGCGATTGAGCGTACTGCCCAATGCCTGATTGACCGCCAACCACCCATCCACCGCTTCACGACCCGCTTCTGCAAACACCCGTTGCAGCAACTTCACCTGCTCACGGCGTAAAGACTCCTCGAATCTGGCACCTTCCGCCGTCAGCTGCAGCAGGCGTTTGCGCTTGTCGTCATCAGGCGTGACGCTCAGCACCAGTTCCATCTCCACCAATTGGCGCAGCGGCGTGTTCAAGGCCTGCTTGCTCACCCCCAACACGCTCAGCAATTGCTTGACACTCAGCCCCGGGTAGCGAGCGATGAAAAACACGATGCGCTGGTGCACACGGCTCAGGCCGCGCCGGTCGAGCATTTCGTCGGCCTTGGCAGTGAACGCCTGATAGCCGAAGAAGAACGCTTCCATGGCGATCTGTTGAGTCGATGCATTTTTAAGGTCAAGCATATTGACGTATCCGCGTGCGACATCGTAAGTTTGGTCAAGCAGTTTGACTTATTTCCAACGATGTCCGCCAGGGGGAATCTCATGGCTTTTTCCGAACGCGTAACCCGTTTGAAGAGTTCTTTGATTCGCGAAATCCTCGCCGCGGCACAGCGGCCCGAGATGATGTCCTTCGCCGGTGGTTTGCCTGCCGAAACCATGTTGCCGCAGAGCGAGTGGGCCCAGATGCCCCGCAGCATCGGCCAGTACGGTATGAGCGAAGGTGAACCGCAGTTGCGCGAGGCGCTTGCCGCTCAGGCGCGTGCCTTGGGTATTGCCTGCGAGGCCAGTCAGGTGATGATTGTCAGCGGCTCGCAACAGACGCTGGACCTTGCCGCCAAGTTGTACATCGACAAAGGCACCGAAATTCTGCTCGAGGCGCCGACGTATCTGGCTGCGCTGCAGATTTTCCAACTGTTCGGCGCCGACTGCCTGACCGTCCCCCTGTGCGCCGATGGCCCCGACCTGGACGTTCTGCGCCAGCGCCTGCAGCGCCATGCGCCGTCGTTCGCTTACCTGATCCCGACGTTCCAGAACCCGTCCGCCGTGCGCTACAGCGAAAATGCACGCGATGCGGTGGCAGCATTGCTGGATGAATTCAACGTGACCCTGATCGAAGACGAGCCCTACCGCGACCTGACATTCGATGGCGGCAGTGCGCGGCCTATCGCGGGGCGGCTGAAGCGGGCGAGCTGGATCTACACCGGGACCGTGTCGAAAACCCTGATGCCGGGTTTGCGCGTAGGCTTCCTGATCGCTTCGCCGGACCTGTTCCCACACTTGCTGAAACTCAAGCAGGCATCGGATCTGCACACCAACCGCGTCGGCCAGTGGCAAGCGTTGCAGTGGATCGGCAGCGAACGTTACGCCCAGCATCTGGACGAACTGCGAACGTTTTACCGCACTCGACGCGATCAGTTCGAAGCGGCACTGCAGCGTCATTTCAGTGACCTGGCGCAGTGGAACAGTCCCCAGGGCGGCCTGTTCTTCTGGTTGAAGCTCAACCAGACGCTCGACACGCGCACCGTGCTCAATGCCGCCTTGGCGCAGAACGTGGCGTTCATGCCCGGCGAGCCGTTCTTTACCGATCCGGATGCCAACCCAGGCTACTTGCGCCTTAACTTCAGCCATATCGACCCGCAGCGGCTCGACGAAGGGCTGAAGCGGCTGGCCGGCGTGATCAAACAGGCGCAAGCGGCCCTGGCGGCCTGATACATTACCCAGACGCACCATCGCAGCATTGAGGGGAGAGCAGCAGATGTACAAGGTTTACGGCGATTACAACTCGGGCAACTGCTACAAGATCAAGTTGATGCTCAACCTGTTGGGCGCAGCCTACGAATGGGTGCCGATCGACATTCTCAAGGGCGAAACCGAAACCGAAGCGTTTCTGGAAAAGAACCCAAACGGCAAAATCCCTGTGCTTGAACTGGAAGATGGCACCTGTCTGTGGGAATCCAACGCGATTCTCAATTTCCTCGCCGAGGGGACGCCGTACCTGCTGACCGAACCGCGCCTGCGCACGCAGATGCTGCAATGGCAGTTTTTCGAGCAGTACAGCCATGAACCGACAATCGCCGTCGCGCGGTTCATCCAGTTCTATCTGGGGCTGCCCGAGGCGCGGCTGGAAGAGTATCGCGTGTTGCAGAAACGCGGCTACAAGGCGCTCAAGGTGATGGAGAAACAGCTCGTGCGCACGCCGTTCCTGGTGGGCGACCAGTTTTCGATCGCCGACATCGCGCTTTTCGCCTATACCCATGTCGCCCATCAGGGCGGTTTCGACCTGAGCCAGTTCCCGGCGATCGAAGCCTGGCTGGAGCGGGTCAAGCAACAACCGGGCTACGTGGGCATGTTGGACTGAGGGCGAACGAACGAAAAACCGGCCAGGGCAACACTGGCCGGTTTTTTTATGTCTGAGGAAGGAGCGCTGGCGCTCAGGTGGTTGCAGTGCATGCAGTGTACCCTTGTGCGGCGGATAAACATTGAAATGGAAAAAGGAGGTTTTCATGCGCCACATCCAGATGGCATTGGCGGTGTTCATGACATGGGGCATCGGCTGCACGGTTCAGGCCGCCGAGTGCGGTGATACTCAGGCGGCGATGAATCAATGCGCGGGCCAGGAATACGCCACGCTCGACGCGGAATTGAACCGCCAGTACAAGACCCAGATGGCGGAACTCAAGAGTCCGGAGAAGAAAAAAGCGTTGCAGGACGCGCAGAAGAAGTGGATCGCCTTTCGCGACGCCGACTGCCAGTATCAGGTCGGCAAGCGGGAGAACTCAGGTTCCATGTGGCCTCTTGCCCAGGCACAGTGCCTGGCCGCACACACGAAAATCCGTGTCGAGCAGCTGAACGCGTATGTGGCCTGTCGGCAGGAAGGCTGCCCGCGGTAAAGCGGGCAACCTGCTGCGCGGTTCAGATCCGGAACTGCCGCAGCAACGCGTTCAGTTGCTCGCTCAGGCCTTTGAGTTGCGCGCTGGCCGCGCTGGACTGTTCCGCGGCGATGGCTGTGCTTTGAGACAACTGCGCCGCTTGGGTCACATTCTGATTGATGTCCTCAACCACATGGGATTGCTGCAGCGTGGCGCTGGCAATCGAAGCGTTGAGGCCGTTGAGGTTGCGCAGCGCCTGACTGATGGACGTCAGGCTCTGGCCCGCGAGGTGAGCCTGCTCGATGGTCAATTGCGATGAGCGGCTGCTGTCGCCGATCACTTTCACCGCAGCGTCGGAGTGAGACTGCAGGCGTTCAATCATCGCCTGGATCTCGGCCGTGGACTTCTGCGTGCGCTGCGCCAGCAAGCGGACCTCGTCGGCTACCACGGCAAAGCCGCGGCCCTGGTCGCCAGCGCGCGCGGCTTCGATGGCGGCGTTCAGGGCCAGCAGGTTGGTCTGCTCGGCGATGGAACTGATGACTTCCAGCACCCCACCGATCTGAGTGCTTTCGCTGGACAGCGTCCGGATCACTTCCACCGCCTGATCGATGGTGCCGGACAGGTGGCCGATCTGCTTGAGGCTGCTGTCGATATTCGCTTGGCCTTGCTGAGCCTGGGACTCGGCGTTACGCATTTCACTGGCGGCGTGCTCGGCGTTTTTCGCCACGTCCTGCACACCGTAGGTCACCTCGTTCACCGCGGTGGCCACCTGTTCCATTTGCAGCGATTGCTGCTGGCTCCGCTGCTGGGCCTGCTCAGCGTTGCTGCCCATTTCACCGGAGGCATTGCCCAGAGCGGTCGCCGACAGCTGTAGATCGTTGATGACCCGGCGCAACTTGGCCGTGAAGGCATTGAAGTGCGTCGCCAGTTGAGTGACTTCGTCCTTGCCCCGAGTTTCCAGGCTGCGGGTCAGATCGCTTTCCCCGCTGGCGATATTGGCCATCGCCTCGACGGTGGCCTTCAGCGGCCCGGCGATGCTGCGGCCGATGAGGGTCAACAGCACCGCCATCAGGAGGATGATGGCGGTACTGATCGACAGCGCCTTGATCACTTGCTGCCTGAACTCGGCCTGCACGTCGTCGACATAGACGCCTGACCCGATGACCCACCCCCAAGGCGTGAACAGCGACACGTAGGAAGTCTTTTGTACCGGATCACTGGCACCCGGTTTCGGCCAGCGGTAATTCACGATGCCTGCGCCCTTGGCCTTGGCGACTGCGACGATTTCATTGAAGACCTGGAAGCCGTCCGGGTCCTTGATGCCGGACAGATCCTGCCCCACCAGTTTAGGGTTGGCGGGGTGCATGATCATGAAAGGGCGCAAGTCGTTGATCCAGAAATAGTCGGTCTGGTTGTAGCGCAGGCCTCGTATGGCGTCCATCGCCTGTTGCTGCGCCTGCTCTCGGCTCAGCGTCCCGGCGCTTTCAAGGCCTTGGTAGTACTCGAGCAAACCACTCGCCGTCTGGACCACATGCATGGTTTTCTGGGACTTGGCCTCGTAAAGATCGTCATGGATCTGCTTGAGCATGGCCACGGCCAGCGTGAACAACATCAACACAGCGACGATGAGGATCAGCCACAGCCGCCGACTGATCGAAAGATTGCGCATATTCATGACCGTCACTCCGTTCATTGTTCTTTTTATGGCGCGGACCGCTGGGGCCATCGGTCTGCCAGCCGCTACTGCCTGGCACACCGATGCCCAAAAGGGTCGCTGTTATAAAGCATCTCGGCATGCCGCAGGCAAACGTGAGGGGGCAGGGCACTCATTGCGATGCGAGTCGTCGTGTAAGGCCGAATCGTCGTATCGATGGTGGGGCGCGTCTAAAAAATGACGTCAGATTTATTACAGGTATGGCAAAAGGCTTACACGAAGTGAAGTCATTGGCTATAGGTTGGATCCCATGTGTGCGATACATTGGATCCATCAACTGCAGCAACGGATGGCTGCAGGATCAGGGACGATCGACCGTTGCCAGGCATTGGCGGCCAACAGGAAGTTGGACGGTGTTGCAAAACCCGCTTCGGCGGGTTTTTTTATTTGCCGCTGCATAGCCAGCCCCCTCAAAACCATCCCCTTTGCAAACAAATCTGTCGAGCGGATGGAATTTCCTGCGCGCGCGCCGCTCACAGTACCGACAACAACCCGAGTCCAGGACAGGGCCGGCCGGGCACGCAATGGGAAGAATTATCGTGGGTGTAGCGCAAATGGCAGCGAACGGGCAGCAAAAGGGACTCATTCTGGTGGTTGAAGATGAGTCGATCATTCGTGATTTCGTCTGTGAGATTCTGGGCGACGAGGGATTTACCACTTACGCGCTGGAAAATGCCGACGATGCCGCGAAATTTCTGGACGACCACGCCGACCGCGTGTCGTTGCTGCTGACCGATATCTTGATGCCTGGCGCCTTGAACGGCGCCGATCTGGCGAACCTTTCAGGCAACAAGTGGCCGCAGATTCCGATCCTGATCATGTCCGGTCATGAAACACCCGAGAGTTCGGGGGTGCAGCACCCCGTGACATTCATCCGCAAACCCTGGAGTTTCGGCCAGTTGCTCGATGGCGTGGACAAGGCCCTTCAAACGGGGAAAGCCTGATCAGCGATCAGGCTCGCAGCCTTTCAGGACCATGCGAATGATGGTCTGGGCGGCGGCTTCGTAGTCGGCGTCATCCAGCTTTGGCTTGCCGGTCACGGTGGAAATCTGCCAGTCGAAGTCCGCGTACGTCTGGGTCGCGGCCCAGATACTGAACATCAGGTGATGCGGGTCCAGTGGCGCAATCAGACCGTCGTCTATCCACGCTTGAATGCACTCGATATTGTGGCGCGCCTGATCGTTGAGCTGCGCCACTTGCCCAGGGGTGAGGTGCGGCGCGCCGTGCATGATTTCACTGGCGAACACCTTGGACGCGAAGGGCAGGTCACGTGAAATCCGGATCTTCGAACGGATGTAGCCACTCAACACCTCGGCGGGAGCCCCCTCACGGTTGAAGGGCGTGGAGGCCTGCATGATCGGTTCGATGATGCTCTCCAGCACCTCGCGATAGAGGTTTTCCTTCGATTTGAAGTAGTAGTAGACGTTGGGCTTGGGGACGCCAGCCTTGGCGGCGATGTCGCTGGTCTTGCTGGCAGCGAAGCCCTTATCGGCAAATTCTTCGCTGGCTGCGCGCAGGATCAATTCTTTGTTGCGCTCGCGGATGCTGCTCATAAAGCGGAAGGTCCTTGCCTGCTCGGCGGTGGCGAATGTTAGCACCGGCCTCGCGACCCGCTCAAGATTGCGGTCCGCCCGCGGCTTTATGTGCACCCTCTGTTTACCGCACCGGCGCCAGTGGTAAGGTTGCGCAAGCGGGGACCATCTGGCGCCTTTTCAAGGCCTGAACGGGTAGTGGGTGACGAGGTGTCGAGCATGAACAGTCCTTTATTTTCCAGTGTGGTCGCCTATGCCCAGCACTGTGAGCGGCAACTGGTGGAAATCCTGCACCGCCGACCGACCCTCGATCGGCAGCAGGTCATGACCTGGGTGGACGAGCAGAGTCATGCGATGAAAGACCGTGATCCCCTGGATCTATTGCGCGCGCTCAATGCCAAGGTGCGAGCGGGCAAGCCGTTGCCGTGGGAGTCGAATTGATTCGCCGGCCTGGCGATCGGCTCTCGCCGTTGAACCGTGCGCTGACACCCGTTCCGTTGGCGGGTGAGCGATTGCTGCAAACCAAGCCTGCGTGTCGACCGCACGTCTTGCCTAGGCACCCGTTGCCGCGTATGCGTCTAGCCTTGAATGACAAGCTAAACACGGACGTCGGCACATGCATCTCCATTCCCATACGCCTTCATTGATCGCTTTCGATGCACGCGCATTGCCGGTGCGTCAGATCGCACTCTTTCGCGCGAACGTGCAGGCGGACATCGAACCGCGAATCACATGCCGACGGTGGGATCAGGCGGGACGGGTGGCCTCGATAACCGACCCTCGACGTGTCGAGTCCCACCCGTCGACCGTTTACAGCCTGACTGGCCTGCGCCTTCTGGTTGAAAGCGCTGACGCGGGTTGGCGGATAGAGCTGCCTGGCGAAGCAGGTCAGGTCCTGGTCGGCTGGGATGAACGCGGCCGCCAGCTTTCGAGCCGCTATGACGAGTCGCTGCGCCCCACTCAGCTCGCTGAGCAACTGCCCGGACAAGCTCAAACAGTGATCGAACGTTGCACCTATGGCGACGCCAGTCAGCAAGCTGCTGATCACAATCAGTGTGGTCGACTGGTGCGACGGGACGACGGCAGTGGGTCGCTGGACATTGCTGACTATGGTGTGTCCGACACGGTGCTGCTTCAGCAGCGGCGTTTCCTGGCGGCGCTCGACATCCCCGATTGGCCTGAAGACGCTGTGCAGCGGGATCGATTGCTCGGAGGCGAGGCGTACCTGACCACGACGGCATTCAATGCGCTGGCGGAGACAATCGGGCAACGAGACGCGCAGGGGAATCGACAGGCGAGGGGGCACACCATCGCTGGTCAAGTCGAGCGGGTGACCCTTCAGTCTGGAGAGCGCAAGCAGGTTCAGACGCTGGTCAGCGATATCCGCTACAACGCATCGGCGGCGGTCGAAAGTGAAACCTGCGGCAACGGCGTTGTCAGCCGGTCTTTCTACGACCCACAAGATGGGCGGCTGACCCGCGTGCTGGCGATGTCGCCTGACGGGCACGGCCTGCAAGATCTGAACTACGCCTACGATCCGGTAGGCAACGTGGTCAGCCTCGAAGACGCGACCCTGCCCGTTTCGTTCTTCCGCAATCAACGGGTCGAGCCAGTCGACCGTTACGTCTACGACAGCCTTTACCAACTGATCGAGGCCACAGGGCGTGAAGTCGCGCCGGCTTCCCATTTGCCCGGAATGCCTGACCTTCACCCCTTGCCGCTCGATCCCGCCAAGCTCAGCCATTACATCCAGCGCTTTGAATATGACGCTGGGGGCAACCTGCTCACTCGGCACCATTCCGGGGCCGAAAGCCGGCGCATGGCGGTGTCGTCGACGAGCAACCGAAGTTTGCCGCAAAGGGCGGATGGCTCGTTGCCCGATGACGATCAGATCGCCGAAGCGTTCGACGGCAACGGCAACCTCAAAGCGCTGCAACCGGGTCAGGCAATGGCATGGGATGCGCGCAACCAGTTGAGCGAAGTCACTTCGGTGAAGCGCGACCAGGAGCCGGATGACTGCGAGCTTTACCGCTATGACGGCGAGGGGCAACGGGTGCGCAAGGTGCGGGTGAATCAGGCGCGCAGTCGCACGCTGACTGCCGAGGTGCGTTACTTGCCGGGGCTGGAAATTCATCGCAACGATGCAACCGGTGAAGTGCGGCATGTGCTTATCGTAGAAGCGGGGCGCAACAGTGTGAGGCTGTTGCATTGGGAATCCGGCAAACCCGACGGTATCGGAAATGATCAGTTGCGCTACAGCCTCACTGATCACTTGGGCTCGAGCTCACTGGAACTTGATCAATACGCACAGTTGATCAGTCACGAAGGTTATTACCCGTTTGGCGGGACGGCTTGGTGGGCGGGGCGAAGTACGGTTGAGGCAACGTACAAGACCGTGCGGTATTCAGGGAAAGCGCGTGACGCGACGGGACTTTATTACTACGGGTTTCGGTATTACGCGCCTTGGATGCAGCGGTGGGTGAATCCGGATCCAGCGGGGGATGTGCAGGGTTTGAATAGGTACGCCTTCGTAGGAAATTCTCCACTGACGAATAAAGAATCGGACGGTCGTGTATATGAAGGTCTGAATGACAAATATGAACAAACAGAGGCTGTTATCGGAAACGTGATCCACTGGAGAGGTTTATCTGAATTTCCTACCACGGTGGATGACAAAGTACGTAATAGCTTCGCTGAGGTAAATCAGATGTTCGTGAATGCCCAGACGATGCTATCGAATCACCCAAGGGAGTCGCAGCCGATCCTTCAAAATTATTTTGGTGCGGAATGGCCGGAAGTGTTTGTAGCAGTCAAACACACATTCGCAGCTATTTCAGATCTTGCACTGAAGTACGCGAGCGATTGGGGCATGGACAAAGCGGTGGGTATCGTACCGAAGAACCCGGATGAAAGTGCGCATGTCTATCAGCGCGATCCACATGGTCGAATATTTATAAATGTTCGTCAGATTCCTCGTTCGGATTTAGCCCTCTTTCTGGGGCATGAGTTGTCGCATCTCATTAAAATCAACCGATACGGTGTGTCAGAGCCGTCGGGAACCCTGGATCATTTTTATCTATGGGAAACGGGTGTGGCGACGATGAAAGACAAACAAGGTAATAGCATAGCCCTGAAACAACAAGGCGTATCAGATCATATCGTGAGCGGCGGGTTAACTATTGGCTATCTCTATCAACACCGAAGCTTTTACGGTCAGTTCTTTAAGCGGGTTGAAGTGCTTAACGGCGGCGCGCCTCTTAGAGGCGTGGGGGGAGCGCTCGAAGCGTTCAACAAGTATCCGATTATCGCCGCCAGGATGGCGGTGGAAAATGCGGACAGCTTGACTTACGCTGCATTAAGCTTGCACCTAGAATACCAGCGTATCCGTCGTAGTAGAGAGACCAGACAGTAGAGAATATCAAAAATTGAGGAGGGATTAATTCCCGTGTCGCATCGGAGCGCTGCAACCTCTTGGTTGCAGCGCCTTTCAGGATTAGAAAAACACCTTCACCAACAAACTCGCCGTGTTCTGATCCGTATCAAAATACCGGGTATCATTAATCCCGTACTTGTTAGTCCAGTAGTCATACTCGATACCGACGTACAGTTGTCTCTCAGGCAGGCTCATCGCTTTGCCCAGGTCGTATTTGATCTGTGGGTTGAAGTGCAGGTTCGAGTGGTAATCGCCTTTGCTGTTGGACTGTTTGTTGTCCACGACCCAGTCCATGAACCCGTCGATCAGAATGTCGGATTTGCCCACCGGGATGGTGTATGACCAGACCGGGGTAATCTGCCAGGCGCCGTAACCGGCACGGTGGCCATCGTTGTAGCGCTTATAAAAGTTCAACTGGAAATAATCGAATCCGGGGATATCGAGATCGAACCCCGGCCCGATTAGCGTCGATTCGACATCGCCCTCGCCGAATTCATAGGTTCCTGCCAGCAGCACGTCCTTGATCGGCCCCAGTTCGAACTTGCGGTCGAAAATCTTACCCATGGACAGGCGAGGAGAAAACTCGCCATAGAGGGTGTTGTTGCCCACGCCCGCATCTTTTTTGCCGTTGTAGAAAATGTTGTCGACGAACAGGAAATTGTCGCCATATTTCCAGCTATCAGCATGTTCGAAGGTGAACGTCTGTTGAATTTCCGGGTTCACGGCGAAGTTCTTGCCGTAGAGATACGTCAAGCTGTTGCTCTGCCATTGCAGCAAGTCGCCGGACATCGCCGGAGTGGCGGCCAGCAGACTGCCTGCGGCCACAAGGCTGGAAAGCGTGCGATTCATGTTGACTCCCTTGGTCAAAGTCGTTGTTTCGATAGAGGGACGCTCTGTTGCGGCGTCTTGTTTCTTGCCGATTTAGTTGTCCATTCGGTCAACTTGTTACGGACAGCAAGACCTGCGCCAAGACCCTGAAAAAAGACGAAAAAGTCTCGCCGGCTGTCATGACGACAGCCGAAACGGGGTTTTTCGAGAGCCTTTTCGAGGATGCGTACGGCGACTGGTTAGTTGTCGGTTCGGTCAGATTATTTTTGTGGAGGGTCAGGCACTGATTTCGAGCGGCGGCGGAGAATACTGGCTCGCGCCATCGCCCTCAAGTGCTCTTTGACGGAGCACGTGAGGCGAAAACAGGGCAAGACGCTTCAATGGGAGGGCGAGGGCCCGGCCATGGCTGCACGTTCTGCGCCGCCCAACACATTGAACAACAGGTTGAGCAGCACGGCGCTGAGGGTGGCCATGGCGATCCCGCTGTGAGTGATGGGGCCCATCCAACCAGGCAACTGGCTGAAAAACTCCGGACGCACCACCGGTATCAGGCCCATGCCGGTGCTGACGGCCACCAGCAATTGGTTGCGTCGGTCAGCGATATCCGCCTCCTGCAGGATCTTGATTCCTGTCGCGGCGACCATGCCAAACATGGCGATCGCGGCGCCGCCGAGCACGGCGGGGGGAATCGAGGCCACCAGGTAGGCGGCTTTCGGCAGAAGACTCAATAGCACCAGAAATCCCCCGGCGACCAGCGTCACCGAGCGACAGCGCACGCCGGTCATCTGCACCAGGCCGATGTTCTGAGCGAAGGAAGAGTGGGTAAACGTATTGAAAAAGCCTGCAACGAACGACGCGGCAGCATCGCACGACAGGCCGCGGCGAAGCATGCCCGGCGTCACCTCGCGGTCGGTGATCTTGCCCAAGGCCAGAAACATGCCCGTGGACTCGACGAAAATGATCACCACCACCAAGCACATCGAAAGGATCGGCGCGAGGCTGAAGGTCGGCAAGCCAAAATGCAGCGGCGTGACCACTTTCACCCATTCGGTCTGCGCCAGGCCGCTCAAGTCCACCATGCCGATCACGCCCGAGAGTACGTAACCCAGGCCCATGCCGATCAGCACCGAGACATTGACCCAGAAGCCCCGCAAAAAGCGGTTGATCAACAGGATCGTCAGCAGCACCAACGCGGCCACCCCCAAGTAAAGCGGGTCGCCGAAGCTTACCGCTTTGCTGCCGCCACCGGCCCAGTTGACCGCGACCGGGAACAGTGAAAGGCCGATTGAGGTGATCACGGTCCCGGTGACCAGGGGCGGAAAGAATCGCACGATTTTCGACATGAACGGCGCGATCAGCATGCCGAAGAAACCGGCGGCGATCGTCGCACCGAAGATGCCCGTCAGACCGACCCCCGGCATGCCAGCCATGGCCACCATGCTGCCAACAGCCGCGAAGCTGGCGCCCATCATGATGGGCATGCGGATGCCCAATGGGCCGATGCCCAGCGACTGCACAATCGTGGCGACGCCCGCGACGAGCAGGTCGGCGTTGATCAGAAAGGCGATTTCCTCACGGGGCAGGCCTGCGGCCTGACCAATGATCAGCGGCACCGCGACGGCGCCGCCGTACATTAACAACACGTGTTGCAGGCCTACCAATATCAGTTGCATCAGCGGCAGGGGCTGTCGTGGCGGCGCGGCCGGGATGCGCGCGTGAGTTGACTCGGACATGCAACACCTCATTGTTCTTGTTTTTGAGTGCGCCCGTTGCGGCTGGGCGGTGGAACGGTACGTCAGATCAATGCGATCTCCGTAGGATCGCGCTTGCCCGCGATTGCGGTGTGTCAGTCACCGCATGGGGTACAGGAACATTGCAATCGCGGGCAAGCGCGCTCCTAGAGGGGCAAAGTGCCGCTTCAGTTCGTCTGTGCTCCCTTGTCGATCCACTTGCCCAACAGCTCACGTTCCTGCTGGGTCATCTGGGTGATGTTGCCCAATGGCATGATCTGCGCTGTGACCGCCTGAGCCTGGATGCGCGGCGCCAGTTGCTGGATCTGTTGCGGGGTGTCGAACATGATGCCCGCCGGGGCGCTGCTGAACAGGGGGCTGGTCGGTTTTGCCGAATGGCAGACCGCGCAACGCTCCTGAATCACGCTGTGGACCTTCTGGAAATCCACCCCGTCAACATCGCTCGTCTGAGCCTGGGGGTTTGCCGCCGCCGCGACAGGCGCCGCAGCCACTTCTGGCTTGGGCTCGTCGGCACGATGGCCGCCCACCGCGGTGGCGGGCAGCGGCTGGTACTGAATTTTCGCGACCTCCGGGCCGCGCGGCATTTGCGCCGGCCCCGTGACGTAGGCGAGGCAGATCATGCCCAACGCGCCAACGGGCAGCGCCCAGGCGAAGCGGTTGCTGTCATGACGGGTGTTGAAGTAATGACGCACCAGCACTGCGACCACGGCGATGCCTGCCAGAATCAGCCAGTTGTAGGCGCTCCCGTAGGTGCTCGGAAAGTGATTGCTGATCATGATGAACAGCACGGGCAGGGTGAAGTAGTTGTTGTGGCGGGAACGCAACAGGCCTTTGGCGGGGAGTGCCGGGTCCGGCGTGCGGTTTTGCTCGATGGCGGCCACGAGCGCACGCTGGGCAGGCATGATGATGCGAAATACGTTACCGACCATGATCGTGCCCATGATCGCGCCGGTGTGCAGATAGGCTCCTCGGCCACTGAACACCTGGGTGAAGCCGTAGCACGCGCCGATGATCAGCACGAAGAGCACCAGACCCAGCAGGCCGGGGCGCTTGCCCAGCGGTGAGTCGCAGAGCAGGTCATAGATGAACCAACTGGCGATCAGGGCGCCCACGCCGATGGCGATGCCTTCGCCCCCACTCAATGAGCTGCCGGGAGCCAAGAGGTAAAGGGTCGGGTTGGAATAGAACACGATGCACAGCAGCACAACCCCCGACATCCAGGTCCAGTAGGCTTCCCATTTGAACCAGTGCAGGTTGTCCGGCATCTTCGGCGGTGCCAGTTTGTATTTCTCCAGGTGGTAGATACCGCCACCGTGAATCGCCCACAGGTCGCCGGACAAGCCGTCACGGGGGTTGGCGCGGTTGAGGTTGTTCTCCAGCCAGACGAAGTAAAAGGACGCCCCGATCCAGGCGATCCCGACAATCATGTGAATCCAGCGCACGCCCAGATTCAGCCATTCCATCAGATGTGCAGCCACAGTCTTTACCGTTTGCCCTTTGCCACCAGGCTCGTCCCAGACGCCTTGCCACTCGGTGATGCGGCGTTGAAAACAGCCTCGGAATGCTCATTTACCACCCGTAAACTTCGCTTCCAAGGCTGTTTTCGCCTTGCCTGACCTTCGCGTCAAAACCTCTGGAGCGAGCCTGACCAGTTTCCAGGCCCTTCTTATTAGTGGGGATCGAGAATCATCTTCTGACTCTCTTCGAAGAAATGCTCATCGCAGTTATGGCCACTGCCACTGCGATCAACCACCAGGAAGTCATCCCGCTTTTCGATCGTCAGCACCGGGTGGTGCCAGACGCCGCGATGGTAATTAACACCCTGCCTGCCATTGGTGATGAAGGCACGGGTCAGCTCTGGTTCAGGTGCATCGCCAAGTGGCGCGACCACGACCAGAAAAGGGTTGCCGAGCAGCGGAATGAACGCCTGGCTGCCCAGCGGATGGCGTTCCAGCATGCTGACGGTCAACGGCATGTCCAGCGCGTCGGCGCGGAAAATGCTGATGATCGCCTTGTCTTCCGGCGTCGCCGTTTCAACTTCGGCCAGCCGATGGAAGCGCATGGTCGAGCCGTTGTTGATCATGAAGTGATCGCTGCCGTCGGTTTCGATGACATCACCGAAAGGCGCGAAGGCTTCTTTGGTCAACGGTTCGATAATCAGTTTGCGCATGCGGGTTCTTCTGTTCTCAAGTTCTAGATAAATACGCGTCTTGCGCAATTCCTGTAGGAGCGCGCTTGCCCGCGACGCGGTGTGTCAGCCACCACAATTGGCACAGGCATAACGCAATCGCGGGCAGGCGCGCTCCTACAAGGTCACGCGTTTACTTCGCCACCTTGCCCAGCACACGCAAGCGGCTTACGCCCCCGTCCGGGAACACGTTCAGGCGGATATGGGTGATCGGGCCCAGCGCCTTGATCTGCTCGACGAACGTGTGTTCTGCGTGCATCTCCAGTTTCTGGCTCGGCAGCAGTTCGCGCCAGAACAGGCTCTGGGTTTCGATCTGGCTGTCAGTGCCGCCTTTGACGAACGCGCCCTGAATCGAGCAACTGTCTGGGTAGTTGCCTTTGAAGTGCAGGGTGTCGACGACAATCTGCTCGACTTCACCGGCGTGGCCCAGGGCGACGATCACCCAGTCGTTACCCGGGGTGCGTCGACGTGCAGTTTCCCAGCCGTCGCCCATGTTCACTCCACGGCCCGGGTTGAGAATGTTGCTCATGCGGCCGAAGTGCTCATCGGAACACGCCAGTGCGCGACCACCGTTCAGGGCAGCCGCCAGGTCCACCTGCTCGTTGTCACCCACCGCCGACCAGTCACGGAATGGCACGCCGTACACGCGCAGACGCGCTACGCCGCCGTCGGGGTAAATGTTGAAACGCAGGTGGCTGTAAGCCTGGGTGTCGCTGATTTCGTGATAGTGGTGGCTGTCGCCTTTCAACTCGACAGCCGGCAGGACTTCGGTCCACACGGTGTTTTCGTCCGGCTCGCCCGAGGCCAGGAAGCAGGCTTCCAGCGAGGCCGACGGCGGGTAGTTACCGGTGAAGTACGAGGTGTCGATGTCCACGCCCTTGATGGAACCGGCTACGCCCAGGCGGATCACGGCGCTGTCATAACCTTCGAAACGCTTGCGGCGCGATTCCCAGCCGTCCATCCACTTGCCGTTGTCGTCGAACACGCCCTCTTTCCACACCGCTGGGGTGGGCTGGAACAGGCGGTTGGCGTCGGCGAACCAATCGTCGGTCACAGACAGGATTTTGGTGCCCAGACGGGCGTCGGCCAGGTTGACGAATTTTTCGAAGGGTACGGCGTAAGCTTTCATTCTTTTTGTCTGCCTTGAGTAATGGGCGTGGGAGAAGGTCGGTCAGAGGGCCTGCAATCGGAACATGGCAATCTTGTTGATCTCGGCCAGGGCGCAGGCGAACTCGGTGTCCACCGAGTTGTGAATGCGCGTCTCGAAGGCCGCGAGGATCTGGTGCCGGTTGCTGCCTTTCACCGCCATGATGAAGGGGAACTTGAACTTGGCCTTGTAGGCGTCGTTCAGCTCGGTGAAGCGTGCAAACTCTTCAGCCGTGCATTGGTGGATACCGGCGCCAGCCTGTTCTTGGGTGCTGGCTTCGGTCAGTTGGCCTTGCACGGCGGCTTTGCCGGCAAGATCCGGGTGAGCGTTGATCAGCGCCAGTTGCATTGCGTGATCAGCGCTCAACAGGATGTCGCTCATACGGGCGTGCAGGACGTCGATGTCATCGATGTCGTCGTCATGGCCCAGGTCATAGGCTTTTTCAGCGACCCAAGGCGAGTGCTCGTAGATGTCGGCGAAGGCTTCGACGAAAGCTTCGCGGCTCAGGGAAGAGGGCGTCAGGGTTTGAAAGCGGCTCACTTGGCGGCTCCCTTCACAGTGGGCTGGAACGGATGCACGTCATGCCAGTGGCGAGCGATCTCGACGCGGCGGGCGAACCACACCTGTTCGTGACCTTTGACGTACTCCAGGAAGCGTTGCAGCGAGGCCAGGCGGGCAGGGCGGCCAATCAGGCGGCAGTGCAGACCGATGGACAGCATCTTCGGCGCCTCGGCACCCTCGGCGTAAAGCACGTCGAACGCGTCTTTGAGGTAGTCGAAGAAGTCGTCGCCCTTGTTGAAGCCTTGCACTTGAGTGAAGCGCATGTCGTTGGTGTCCAGGGTGTACGGGATCACCAGATGGGGTTTGCCGGTTGGGCTGTTCGGCTCCCAGTACGGCAGGTCGTCGTCGTAGGTGTCGCTGTCATAGAGGAAGCCTCCTTCCTCCATCACCAGGCGTCGGGTGTTGGGGCCCGTGCGGCCGGTGTACCAGCCCAGCGGGCGCTCGCCGGTCAGCTCGGTGAGGATGCGGATCGCTTCAAGGATGTGCTCGCGCTCTTGCGCCTCGTCCATGTATTGGTAATCGATCCAGCGATAGCCGTGGCTGCAAATCTCGTGACCGGCCTCAACCATCGCGCGGATCACGTCCGGGTGACGCTGGGCGGCCATGGCCACGGCGAAGATGGTCAGCGGAATATCGAATTGCTTGAACAGCTTGAGGATGCGCCACACGCCCGCACGGCTGCCGTACTCGTACAGCGACTCCATGCTCATGTTGCGTTGGCCTTGCAGCGGTTGCGCCGCGACCATCTCTGACAGGAAGGCTTCAGATTCCTTGTCACCGTGCAGAATGTTGCGCTCGCCGCCTTCTTCGTAGTTGAGTACGAACGACAGCGCGACACGGGCGTTGCCTGGCCAGTGTGGGTGGGGCGGGTTACGGCCGTAACCGATCAGGTCGCGTGGATAGTCGGCGCTCACTGCAATCTTCCTTATCTACGTGTTGTCTGTGGCGGCGGTCGATGGAAAGGGCAGGACCGCCGCGGCGATGGGTAGATTGTATACAACCTTATTCGCAATTTGTAATGCTGTTTTTTCATCTTTTCGACTGCCATGCCCGCTGCAAGAAACTTGCCTGAATGGTCAGGAACTGTCCAAAAACCTCAATACTTTCCGAAACGCCCGAGGGCTCGACGTTTTGCGCGCGCGGTCGATGATTCAGGGGTATGGCTAGCATTTAATTGTGTACAATCTGCGCTTAAAGTGTCTTAATCAACCATCGTCTGCACTGTCGTGTCCCTCAAAAGGCACCGAAACAGTGCGCATTCCACCTGAAATCCAAGTGAGGCCACGACACGCCATGGGAAGACTGACCACACATGTTCTGGATGCCGCGCACGGCTGTCCAGGCAGCGATCTCCACATCGTCCTTTATCGGGTCGAGGGCGAACGTCTGGAAAAACTGACGCAGACGCGTACTAACGGCGATGGTCGTTGCGACGCACCGCTTTTGCAGGGCGACGACTACCGGACAGGGGTCTATCAGCTTCAGTTCAGCGCTGGGGACTATTACCGCGCCAAGGGTGTCACGCTGGGTGTTCAGGCATTCCTCGACGTGGTCGTGCTGCGTTTCGGTATCGACGCCAACCAGGATCACTACCACGTCCCCTTGTTGATTTCGCCCTACAGCTATTCCACCTACCGCGGCAGCTAGCCGCGACGGCTCGAGGTTTACCTGCGCCATCGCTTTGCCCCTGTTCCTCTTGCCCGCCCCACACAGCGGGCTTTTTTTCGCCTTCGCGTGCTGCATCCGGGGGAGGAAGGGGTCGGGGTCATTGGCAGGGGCTCGTGAGGAGCATATCTGACCACGCTGATCGGCGAGGCCCGGGTAGCCAGTTAGTTCGATGCGGGCACACAATGGCGGGTGCCGCGGCTGGCGGACGATTGCTGAAGGGCGCGCCTCTGCGCGCCCGACTAGCCCCCCGCGACCGAGGCATCATCCCGATCAGAGAAACACGAACTTGGCGATGAAAATGGCGCACAGCGCCCACAAGCTGACGGAGATTTCCTTGTGGCGTCCTGTTCCTGCTTTCAGCACGACGTAAGTGATGAAGCCCAACGCGATGCCGTCAGCCACCGAAAATGTCAACGGCATCATGATTGCGGTGACGATGGCCGGGATGGCATCGGTGGCTTCGTCCCACTCGATGTGCGCCATGCCGCCCATCATCAGCATCGCCACGTAGATGAGCGCGCCGGCAGTGGCATAGGCGGGGATCATGCCCGCCAGGGGCGCGAAGAACATGGCCGCGACGAACAGGACGCCAACGGTGACCGCGGTGAGACCGGTGCGCCCCCCCGCGGCGACGCCCGATGCGCTCTCCACATAACTGGTGACCGGCGGAACCCCCACCATCGCCCCGGCGACGCTCGAGGCGCTGTCGGCCTTCAGAGCCCGCGACAGGTTTTCGATGCGGCCGTCGTCGTTCACCAGCCCCGCGCGTTGCGCGACACCCATCAAGGTGCCAGCGGTGTCGAACATGTGCACGAACAAGAAGGCCAACACCACGCTGATCATGCTGACGTTGAACACGCCTGCGATGTCCATGGCCATCCAGGTCGGCGCCAGGCTCGGCGGTGCGGAAAAAATCCCGTTGTAATGCACCAGGCCCAGGCCCCAGCCTGCGAGGGTCACGGTGATGATGCTGATCAGGATTGCACCGAATACCCGGTGGTAGCTGAGCACCGCAATCATCAAAAAGCACACCGCCGCCAAGAGCGGCCCGGGTTCGCGCAGTGAACCCAGTTTGATCAGCGTGGCCGGGCTGTCCACCACGATGCCAGCGGTTTTCAGCCCGATCAGACCGAGGAATAGCCCGACCCCGGCGCCCATGGCGAAACGCAAGCTCACCGGAATGCTGTTGAGCAGCCACTCGCGAATGCGTGAAAGGGTCAGGATCATGAAGATCACGCCCGAGATGAACACTGCGCCCAAGGCTGTTTGCCAGCTGTAGCCCATGGTGCCGACCACGGTGTAGGTGAAGAAAGCGTTCAGACCCATGCCCGGTGCCAGGCCGACCGGCCAGTTCGCGTACAGCCCCATCAGCAGGCAACCCAGTGCCGCGGCGATGCAGGTCGCGACGAACGCCGCCCCGTGATCGATGCCGGCGTCCGCCATGATGTTGGGGTTGACGAAGATGATGTAAGCCATGGTGATGAATGTCGTCAGGCCAGCCAGCAGCTCGGTCCGGACGCTCGTACCATGCAGGCTGAGCTTGAAGAGGCGTTCCAGCAGGCCAATGCGTGGATGGCTGCGTGGGTGTGGGGGAGCATCCAGCGGCGTGGTTTCGGTTTTGCGACTTTCCACAGTGAAATCCTCGGACGTTTTTGTTGTTTTTTTCAGAGCCGGTAACTGCTCTCTCAAGCGGGTCGATCTGGCAGCCGTTTGTTGACTGAAAGGTCAGGAACTTGCACCCGCGGATTATGCGGTTGTATACAAAAAATGCAAATAATGTTTTTAAACCCGTGGCGATGTTTTCCAGGATTGTGTGCATAACGGGTGGTTGCGCGGAAAAGTGTTCAGACGGTGCGCACTGTGTACAATGCGCCATTATCTACACGATGAATTCACGGCGATCCCTGCCAGGCGTAGGCCTCGGGCCGCCGATCATCAGCCGTCACGGCCACGGCCCCGAGCCGGATCCAGATCTCACGAGTGCCCATGAACGATCAGTTGCAACCCCTCAAGAAGCAGCCTCGTGCCGCCAAGGCAGGCCGCAGCGGTACCCAGGACGACATCGTCTACGCCCACATTTTCGAGGCGATCCTCGAGCAACGCCTGGCCCCGGGTACCAAGCTGAGCGAAGAGGCACTGGGCGAGATTTTCGGCGTGAGCCGCACCATCATCCGGCGTGCGCTGTCGCGGCTGGCCCATGAAGGCGTCGTGCTGCTGCGGCCGAACCGGGGTGCGGTGGTCGCCAGCCCCAGCGTCGAAGAGGCGCGGCAGGTGTTTTTCGCCCGTCGGATGGTCGAAAAGGCAATCACCGAACTGGCGGTGGAGCATGCGACAGCCGAGCAGCTCAATGAACTGCGCAAGATGGTCAGCGATGAGCGCGACAGTTTTTCGCGAGGCGACCGGGGCGCCGGGATTCGCTTGTCCGGCGAGTTTCACCTGAAATTGGCAGAGGCGGCGAAGAACGCGCCGTTGATCAGCTTTCAGCGCAGCCTGGTGTCGCAGACCTCGCTGATCATCGCCCAGTACGAGAGCGGCAACCGATCCCACTGTTCCTATGACGAACACACGCAGTTGATCGACGCCATCGAGGCGCGGGACGTGGGGTTGGCGGTCAATCTGATGATGCACCACATGGATCACATCGACAGCAAGCTCAACCTGGACGAGGACAGTGCATCGGACGATCTGCACGCGGTGTTCTCGCACCTGATGCTGCCCCGGAAAAAGCCGGGTCGTAGCACGACGATCTGATCGCCATCGGATCGTCACGTGTCGCTCAGGCAACACACCCTCAACACTTTGCCCGCCTTTGACCCAGCAAAACAGGCCGTTTTCAGGCCTGTTTCCTGCCTTGCATCCTTCGTACCGGAACGGGCCGACCAACGTCCTGTTTGAATCCACAGGCACCCTCTCCATAATCGGGGCGTGCGCGCCGTTGTGGCGAAGAAAAGGCGAACGACAATGACTTCAGAAAACAATCGACCCGACGCCGACGTTCTGATCGTAGGCGGTGGCCTCAGCGGCACGCTGCTGGCGATGCAACTGCTGCGTCTTCCGGGGCAACGGCAGATCGTCATCGTTGAACCGAGGCCGGAGCTCGGGCGAGGCGAGGCGTACAGCGCCACCGAATTGGGGCACACCCTCAACGGCAACGCCGCGCGGATGGCGGTCGAACCGGACGATCCCGATGACCTGACTCGCTGGTTGAGCGATTTCATCGCCCGGGGCGGTTGGCCGGAGTCGGACGAGCAACATGTGCCCGTCGCCGAACTGTTTCCGCCACGGGGCATTTTTGGCGGCTACGTTCAGCAACGTCTGGCCGAAGCCCAGGCCGTGGGCGCGCAATATGGGTCGACGGTCGAGCATGTGCGCGCCGAAGCCACGGACCTGCAGTGCGATGCAGCGGGCGTGCAGGTTTCGCTGGCCGACGGCCGGCTGCTGAACGGGCGGTCTGGGGTGCTGGCGACCGGCATGTTTGCGGCGGCGCGCACACCTCAGCGCGATGGCGGTGCGCTGAACGCGGCGGCCGTCGACCCCTGGGACGTCGTGGCCATGCGAGCGCTCGACCCTCACGCAAGGGTGCTGATCATTGGCTCCGGGCTGACCATGGTCGATGCGGTTGTTTCGCTGGAGACAGCCGGGCATCGAGGCCCCATCGACGTGTTTTCGCGTCATGGTCTGCTGCCCCATGTGCGCCGCCAACCACCAGCCTGGCCGGATTTTCTGGGAGCCGATCACGGCCTGCGCAGCCCTCGGCAACTGGTGCGGGCCCTGCGTCAGCAGTGCGCGCTGGCGATCGCGCAGGGCATCGATTGGCAGGCGCCTCTGGACACGGTTCGGGTGAATATCCCGCGTCTGTGGAGTCAGGCAACGGACCGTCAGCGGCGGCAATTCGTGCGCCATGTCCGGCCCTGGTGGGAAAGCCATCACCATCGCTCGCCACCGCCGAGCGCACAACTGTTGGACCGGCTTCTTCAACAAGGGCGCTTGAACGTTCATGCAGCGTGCTTGCAGCAGGTGCACGACAAGGCAGCGGGTCAGGTGCGGATCAGCGTGCGCTATCGGGGCGACGACCACGCGACTGAAATCAGCGGCGGCGCATTGATCAACTCCAGCGGTATTCAATACGACTGGCGGCGGGTGGACAAACCGCTGCCGGTCAACCTGCTCAGGCGCGGGCTGATCCAGCCGGGGCCGCTGGCGCTGGGCATTGCGGCGGACGCCGGCGGCGCCGTGGTGGATGCGCAAGGGCAGGCGTCCTCGCGCCTGTTCGCCATGGGCCCGCCGTTGCGTGGCCTGTGGTGGGAGAGCACGGCGGTGACGGATGTGGCGTTACAGGCCAAGGCGTTGGCGGCGCGGTTGGTGGCCATCGACGGATGACCGCGGGGGCCGATGCCGCCGCGGCGAGCATGTCGGCCCGCAGGGCTTCAGTCCTGATCCAGCAGGCGCGGGCCGGTGCCGCTTTCGCCGAGGCTGTCACCCGAGTTGCGCAGGGGGCAGGCCTCCATGGACAGGCAGCCGCAACCGATGCAGCCATCGAGTTGGTCGCGCAATGCCGTGAGGCGATTGATGCGCTCGTCCAGGTCGGCTTTCCAGCAGGCCGACAACCTGTTCCAGTCTTCGACTGTCGGCGCTCGGTCCTGAGGCAAGGTATCGAGCGCTGCCTGGATGGTCGCCAGCGGAATGCCCAGGCGCTGAGCCGTCTTGATCAGGGCCACCCGGCGAAGCACATCGCGGGGGTAGCGCCGCTGATTGCCTGCGTTGCGCTGGCTGGCGATCAGGCCTTTGGCTTCATAGAAGCGCAGGGCCGTGATGGCCACGCCGCTGCGGGCAGCCAATTGCCCCACAGTCAATTCCCGGGCCAAGTGCAATGATTCAGGGGTACGCATGGGAGGTCTCGGTTCACTTGATCGATAGGCTAAGGGCTTGACCTCTAGTTAAGTGGAGGTTTTACCCTTGCTCGCCTCGGTCCGCAACAGGCAATGCGGCGCAAGAAACGTAGTGTCGACTAAGCGGGCCGACAGCATGCTGTTCAGCGTTTTCGTCCATCTGTGGAGAGCGTTCATGACGTCACAACACCCCAACTTTCCTTTCAGTCAGTTCGTCGAATTCGTCGTCGATCCGCGCCACCAGGCCAATTTGGTAGTGGCCCTCCAGGAACGCTTCGAAGGGTTCACTCGGACCTATCCGGGTTTCATTCGCGCCAGTGTGCATGTCAGCGAAGATCGTCAGCGCGTGCTCAGCCATGTGCTGTGGCAGTCCAAGGAGGATTGTGAGGCGGCGGTGGCCAATTCGGAGCAGGGTGAGGGGGATGTCTGGGGGCTGATCCGTGCGTACGAGACCAAAGCCATCACCTTCAACGCGTATGAGCAAGTTGGCGAAATCGTCGGGCGGCGTTGAAGCGCGAACGATGCCGGGCCGTGTCGCGCCGCAGACCTTGGCCGATGGCTTGCCGCAAGCCGGGGCACTGGCGTCGGAACTGTTTCGCAGCAATCGTCACGCGTGGGTCTCGCACAGTCGCCGTGGCTGCGAGCGAGGCGAACCGTATCGCGTCAGACCGACACCTGCACCATTCGGTCACCCTGCAATTGCTCGCCGGGGCGCCGCTTGTTCACCGCCAGTTCACCGATCTTGATCAGCCGGGCGCGGATCACATTGCGGCTCAACCCCAGCAGTTGAGCGGTGTGCACCTGGTTGTAGTGACTGAAGCGATAGGCGGCGCGCAGTAGAGCGTCTTCGACTTTCTCGTGCAAGGCTCCGGCCTGCTCCTCGAACAGGTTCTGGAACGCCCGGGCGAGCAGGGCGTCGGTGGAATCGTCCGTCGCAGGCGCCGCGTCGTCCTGACGCTCCAGACGCAGGTTCGACAAGCGCAGGTCGCTGGCCTGGATGACCCCGTTACGGCAAATCAGCAGGGTGTGATGGATGACGTTTTCCAGCTCACGAATGTTGCCCGGCCATCCGTAGGCGCGAAGTTTCGACTCGGCTTCGTGGCTGATCTGAATCGGGCCGCAGCCCAACCGCTGGCTGTAGACGTCAACGAAGTGACGGGTCAAGGGCATGATGTCGCCAGGGCGTTCGCGCAGGGTGCTCAATTCGAGATTGACCACGTTCAGGCGGTAGAAAAGGTCCTCGCGAAAATGCCCGGCGTTGATGGCCCGCTCCAGTTGCACGTTGGTTGCCGCCAGCACCCGAACGTTGATCGGCGTGCTTTTGCGCGAGCCCAGCCGGACCACTTCGCGCTCCTGCAAGACGCGCAACAGCTTGACCTGAATGACCATGGGCAGATCGCCAATTTCATCGAGGAACAGCGTGCCGCCGTTGGCCTCTTCGAACCAGCCTGGCTTGGCGGTCAAGGCACCGGTGAAGGCGCCCTTTTCATGGCCGAACAGTTCGGCCTCCACCAGCGACTCGGAAAAGGCTCCACAGTTGACCGCCACGAACGGCTGGTGGCGGCGAGCGCTGAGGTTGTGAATGTGGCGCGCCACCAACTCTTTCCCGGTGCCGGTTTCGCCAATGATCAAGACACTGGCGTCACTGGGTGCGACCTGTTGCACATGGGCAAGCAAGGCTTGTGACTTGGGGTCCTCGAACACCTGCGCAGTGGCGCGGATCGACGTGGCCAATGCGGGCGAGGGCGGTAGGGTCAATAGCTGCATGGGTATCACTTGTGGTTGAAACGGAACGCTGGCAGTCATCAAGGGGGGCTCCTGGTCGCGGTGGGAGAGACCGGCTCTCCGAACTGGACGCGGTCGCACGGTGTGCGGGGCCCCTGCGGGAGTGAGCAGGCTCACTGCCACAGAGTGTTCATGGCGCGCTATTTTTGCGGCGGCAAATCGTTGGCGATCATTTCGCCGAACGGCCCGGTGAGGTTGGTGATGCCGCGACCGGCCAGGCTGCGGTAGGGCTCAGGCAGCAGAGGGAACACCAGCTCCGCGAAGCGGTAGGCTTCTTCCAGGTGCGGATACCCGGAAAAAATGAAGCTCTCGATGCCCAGGTCGGCGTATTCCTTGATCCGCGCCGCGACCTCTTCAGGGTTGCCGACCAACGCGGTGCCCGCGCCGCCCCGTACCAAGCCTACGCCGGCCCACAGGTTGGGCGCGATTTCCAGATTGTCACGACGGCCATCATGCAGCGCAGCCATCCGGCGCTGGCCTTCGGAGTCGAAGCGAGCGAAAGATTTCTGGGCGGCAGCGATGGTTTCGTCGCTGATGTGCTCGATCAGGGTGTTGGCGGCTTTCCATGCTTCTTCGCTGGTCTGGCGGACGATCACATGCAGACGGATGCCGAATTTCACGGTGCGGCCATTGCGGGCGGCGCGCTCACGAATGTCGGCGAGTTTCTCCGCCACCGCTGCCGGGGGTTCGCCCCATGTCAGGTAAACATCGACCTGCTCGGCCGCCAGTTCGTGAGCCGCCTGCGAAGAGCCGCCGAAATACAGCGGCGGATAGGGCTTCTGAATCGGCGGATACAGCGCCTTGGCATTCTGGACCTTCAGGTGCTTGCCTTCGAAATCCACCGCTTCGCCTTGCAGCACCCGGCGCCAGATTTTCAGAAATTCGTCGGTGACCTCGTAGCGCTCGCTGTGGTCGAGGAAGCTGCCGTCGCCCCGGTTTTCGTCGGGGTCGCCGCCGGTCACGACGTTGATCAGCAGGCGACCACCGGAGAGCCGATCCAGGGTCGCGGCCATGCGTGCGGAGACCGTGGGAGAGATGATGCCGGGACGGATCGCCACCAGATAGCGCAGCCGCTCGGTAAGCGGCACCAGCGCCGAAGCGATGACCCAGGAGTCTTCGCAGGAGCGACCGGTCGGGATCAATACGCCGTGGTACCCCAGATCATCGGCCGCCTGCGCCACTTGCTTCAGATAGTTGAGCGTAACCGGGCGCGCGCCCTGGGTGGTGCCCAGGTAATGGCCATCGCCGTGAGTCGGGAGAAACCAGAAAACATCCATGACAAGTCCTTCGAGCTGAATCAGTGGCTTTTGGAAGAAGTGGACTATTTATAGAGGTTGTGAGTTATTCCGTAAAAGAACTGAATTCCATATTTTTATAGCATTCGGAGATATGCCGGTACGTTTTGAAATGGGTGTCTGGCTCGGAATGGTATTCTCCGTCGCACGCACCCCACCCATGACGCACGTTGAAAGAAGCCGCATGACCTCAAAAAAAGAAGTGGCACCCCTGCCCGAAGACCTGCGGGTATTCCTGACCGTCATCCGCAAAGCCGGCTTTGCAGCGGCGGCCGATGAGCTGGGCTTGTCTCCAGCCTATGTCAGCAAACGTATTCAGATCCTCGAAGCGACCCTGGCGACGCGGTTGTTGCATCGCACCAGCCGCAAGGTGGCACTGACCGAAGATGGCGAAAGGGTTCAGCGTTGGGCGATACGCATCCTCGAGGATTTCCAGCGCCTGCATGACGAACTTTCCGATGCCCATGCCGCTCCCCGTGGTCGGTTGCACTTGTGCACTTCATTTGGTTTCGGCCGTCATCACGTTGCCCCGGCCATTTCGAAACTGGCGCAGGCCTACCCGGAGCTTGAAGTGCGCCTGGACGTGTTCGACCGAGTGGTCAATATCGTCGATGAGGGCTTCGACCTGGAGATCCGCGTCGGCGATGACATTCCCGGCCAACACATCGGCCGCCAGCTGGTGAGCAACCGCCGGGTGCTGTGCGCGGCGCCGGAGTACCTCGCACGGCGCGGCACGCCACAGCGCTTGAGCGACCTGGAGCACCATGACTGCCTGGTGATCAAGGAGCGGGACAATGCTTTCGGCATCTGGCAAGTGGAACGGGAGGGTGTGGCTGAGAGTGTCCGGGTGTGCGGCCCGCTGTCTTCGAACAGTGGCGAGATCGTTCTGCAATGGGCCCTCGATGGGAGAGGGGTGCTGCAACGGTCGCTGTGGGACGTCAAACCGTTTCTGGAGCAAGGCCGGTTGGTGCAGGTGCTGCCCGAGTACACCGAAAGCGCCAATGTCTGGGCCGTCTACCCGACGCGGCTGGCCAGTTCAGGCAAGCTGCGGGCATGCGTTGAGTTTCTCCAGGCCCACTTTCAAGGGTTGTCCTTGTAGCGCGACGCGCAGGCGGCGCAAAAGAAAACGCCCCGTTTCCGGGGCGTCGTGGCCAGTGTCGTGGGCAGGCGATCAGGCTGTCGCCGCGCCCCGCACCTGATTCTGCCCTTTGCGGAACAGCACCAGCGTGGCAATCAGGCCCAACACGGCAGCGCCGCTCAGCCAGATGCCAGGGGCCGCCTTGTTGTTCAGCTCGTGGATCAGGTAGGTGCACGCCGCGGGCGTGAAGCCGCCGAAGGTTGCGGTCGCCAGGCTGTAGGCCAGCGAGAAACCCGTGGTGCGCACTTCCGCTGGCATGATTTCGGTCAGGGACACCACCATGGCACCGTTGTAGGAGCCGTACAGGAAGGACAGCCACAACTCGACCATCAACAGGTTGCCGAAGCTGGGGTTGGCGGTCAGCCAGGACAGGGCCGGGTAGGCGGTGACAATGGCGAGGATGGTGGCAGCGAGCAGCAGCGGCTTGCGGCCGATCTTGTCGGATACGGCGCCCATCACCGGCAGCCAGATGAAGTTGGAAATCCCCACGCAGACGGTCACCAACAGGCTGTCCAGGTCAGACAGGTGCAGTTCGGTCTTGCCGAAGGTCGGGGTATAGGCCGTGATCAGGTAGAAGGACACGGTGGTCATGACCACCAGGGCCATCCCCGCCACGACCAGGCCGAAGTTGGCGCCGATGGATTTCACCACTTCGCTCAAGGTCGGGCGGTGGTGGCGTGCGCGGGCTTCGAACTCAGGCGTTTCTTCCAGCGAGCGACGGATGATGAAGATCGCCGGAACGATCATGCAGCCCACCAGGAAGGGTACACGCCAGCCCCACTGGGTCATGTCTTCGGGGGTGAGCCAGTGGTTCAAGGCAACCCCCAGCAACCCGGCGAACACCACGGCGGCCTGTTGGCTGGCGGACTGCCAGCTAACGAAGAAGCCTTTGCGGCCCGGGGTCGAAATCTCGGCGAGGTACACCGACACACCACCCAGCTCCACGCCGGCGGAAAAACCCTGGAGCAGGCGGCCGATCAGCACCAAGAGCGGCGCCGCCACACCCAATGTGGCGTAGCCCGGCACGAAGGCAATCAACAGGGTGCCCATGGCCATCAATGCCAGGGTGATGATCAGGCCCTTCTTGCGGCCGTGATGGTCGATGTAGGCGCCGAGAAAGATGGCCCCCAGGGGGCGCATCAGGAAGCCTGCGCCGAAGGTCGCCAATGACAGCATCAAGGATGCGAATTCACTGTCGGCTGGGAAAAATGCTTTGGCAATGGCAGTGGCGTAAAAGCCGTAGACCATAAAGTCGAACATTTCAAGGAAGTTGCCGCTGACAACGCGAAATATCGCCTTGCCTTTGCCTGTATTCGAGGCCATTTGAAATTACTCACTTTGCTGTCTAGCTGGGGGGATCCGTTGTATTTATGCGTCCTCTCCTGCGCCGTCCGAGCTTGGCCTCTCACGGCGCAGATTTGTAACGATATGTGTAAAACTGGCGGATGGCAATCAGAAGACATTCGTCATACACCTCGGTTCGCCCCATGCCTTACCGCTGATCGCACTACATAGTTATGTCACACCCAGTGGGCTTATCCCGTTAACTCGCCTGACCTTTAGAGCTGGACGCCCTGTACGTCCAGTGTTCAGTGATTTGCGCGAGACCTTTCACCATGCCAACCCGCCTTGACCTCATCGATACCTTTTCCCGACGCCCTCGATTGTCTTCCGTGGCCACGACCGCGTTAAAAACCGAACTCGACGTCCGCTTCCCCGCATCGCACCTCGACCCTGACAGCACAAGGGTCGTGGGCCCACCTCCGGACACGGGTGAGACGCTGGTTTCAGCCCTCCATTGGCGTTTCGCGACCGGCAAGACGCTACGCTGGCGAAGCGGGGTGCAGACGCTGGTGACAGAGGGTTCTAACAGACGGGCGCCCATCGACAACGTCGATGTCGAGCAACTGGCCGAACTGATCGACAGCGTCGCGCTGGAGCTTCCTCGCACGTTCGCGCAGGCAGTGATCGCCTTTTGGGACCGGGCCGAGCCCGGATCGCAGAGCCCGGCCCTGCAGTTGGCGGAGCGGCTCGAACAGCAGGCCCGTGTCGAAAGCGGCTCGATCGAGGGCGTTCAGGGCATGGATGACCCGCGTCGCGCGTTCAACGTGCTTGACGCCCAAGTGCGGGCCATTCTGCAGGTCTGCGCACAGGGGCTCGCCGATTTCGATGACATCGAGCGCTACCTGGCCAATGTCACTGATATCAGCCCTCTGCTTACCGACTTCCACCGCAAGCGGCTGGCGCCTCATGTTTCGCGTCTGGACCAGCTCCCGACCTGGCTGAGCAGTGCTTCTGCGCGTGACCGGCTGGACTTCAGCGAGCGGCTGACGGCCTTGGCCGTGACCACCGCGCGAGCAGGGGGGCGGTCATGGGATGACGATCTGCCGCCGATTCAGGATTACGCGCGCAAGGCCATGCAGGATGAGCTGAGAAAGGATCATCCCGAAGCCAGCCATCTGACCCTCGATGACGTCACCGTGCACATCGCGAAGGTGGTCGCCGCTGCAGTGCCCTCCGCCGGGCAAATCATTGCGACGGGCAGCATCGAACCGGTACGTATGAGCGTTGCCGCTTTTGCACTCGGCAATTTGGCCAGCTTGCCCCCCGGCACCCTCACCTTGACGCTCGCCGACGGTGGACCGCTGCCCGCATGGCTGACCCCCGATTATCTGAAAGATCTGGTTTCGAGAGTGAACATCGGCGAGGTCTACCCCGCGCGAGTGCGTCACTACCTGATCAGCGACAGGGTGCAGGCCGCTAGGCGAAAGCGACTGTTCGCCGAGCAGCTGAAGGTGCAGTTACCGCTCAAGGCGCTGGAACAGAAACTTCGTCAACAGGGCCAACTCACCGAAAGCGGGTATCGGACGGTCTGTTCGTTGCTGGACGAGGTGCCCAACCGCGATGTGGTCTTACGCCCGCTGGGCTTTCTGAGTACGCCCGATGCCCGCCCTGATGAAGTCTGCAACATGTTCGTCATCGGCTCATCCCGCACCGATACGGGCCCCTTCATTCTTTACCGTCCGTTCGCCCGGTTGCCGCTGTCGGAATACGCGACCTGGACGGCGCTGCGAGACGCCGTCGTTTCGCAGCAGGACCTGCAAGACGAGGTACTGGCGTGGATGACGGAGCACGGGCGCGGACGCTACGCCAATGGCGGCTTCGAGGCACCGCACATCGTCCGCTTCGGCCTGGGATCGGACTTCGCGCCCCTGCAAACGCCTGCGCCGGCGCAGTTGAGCGCCGTGGCAATCACCGGTGACGTGATGCAGGTGTTATTCGACACCAATGCCAACGCCCTGGTGACACTGGCTGACCGGCAATCGGTATCAAACGCGGAAAGTCGCTGGTCGATGATCCAGCGCGGCGGTTGGCTGACGCTGGAGTTGGTCCTGCCGTTTCTCAACGGCGGCGTGGCCATGGCCGTCTGGCTGGTGCAATTGATGAGCGCCGCGGACCGTGTGCTGGCTTTCGATCGTCGCAAGGCCGATTCCGGGCGCATCGACGCCTGGAATGCGCTGTTGCTAACGCTGGCGACGGTGTTGCTGCATGGGCGAGGTCGCCCAAGCGAGATGTCGGCGGTCCAGGCGACCGAATCGGTGGGTGAGGCCCCGACGGCCGATGCCGTCGGGGCTGAAGCCTTGGGCGCCCAGGAGGCACTGGATTTTTCCTGGTCCGCGCTAGGTCGGCGGCTGACGGCCGATCAGGCTGAGGCGCTGCAGCGTCTGAAGCTTGTGCCGGAGCCGGAACTGGGTCTGCCGTCCACCGAGCCGGGCAGGGAAGGACTGTATCGGCATGGGCAGCAGTGGCAGGTGAAGCTCGACAGCGGCGTATACCGCGTGGCGTTCGTCAACGGTGAAGTCCGAGTGGTCGCGCCTCAGGGTGAAGACTTGACCGGCCCGTTGTTGCGTCGGGATGGTCAGCACTGGGTCATCGATCTCTCCCTGAAGCTGCGCGGGGGAGGGCCCAAGCGTAATGCGCGCCTGATGGCCCAGGAAAATGCCGCCACACTCCGGGACGTCACCGAGCGGGATGCGCTGCTGGTTCAGCGCAAGCTCGCGTTATACGACAAATTCGTCGGTTGGGCCGAAACCTGTCGCCGAACCGATCGGCAACTGCCGCCCGCACTGTATGACCTGATCGAAACCGACCTTAACGCGCTCATCGCCGTCTTCGAAGAGCGTGATCAGTTGCAGCGAACCCTACGTGTTGCCGACCGCCTGGGGGACAAGACCATGGCGGCCGATCTCCAAGGCGTGGTGCGACGCATCGCGTTTCTGGAAAGTGTGTTGGCGCAGAAAACCTCCAAACTGGCGCGCGGCCTGCTGGAGGATTTGCGCGCCGGGTCCGACGGCATGGTCGCCGCGAACAATGTCGATGCCTACCTGAAGCTGTTCGAAGACATGGCCGCGTTGCAAGACCGCGGCGTGCACTGGTCGGAGGTCAGAGACCGTCTTTGGCAGCGGTTGAGGCAAATCCCGAAGGTGGGCGAGGCGTACTGGCGCGATGAAGTGCTGGAGCTGCAGCAGAATGGCTTGATGAGCCCTCTGGAATGGCGGATCGACCGCATGTGGTCGTTGCTGGAGCTGAGCTTTACCCCGGAAGACATTCTGTCCGGTCTAGGCGACCAGAGGCTCAAGGCTCTGCGTACCGACGAAGCCTTGCATGAAGCCGTCAGTTCTCAGGCCGAGCTGGAGAGGCCTAATGACTACACCCCTGCCGCACAGATCGACGTCCTCGAAAGCTCCCTCCGCGAGTACGAGCGTTGCGCGTTGATCATGAACCATGCGAAGGACAACGCGTTCGAGACGCTGGATACGGTGCACTACCAGCGGTTTTTCGACGCGTTCAACGAGGTGGTCGCCCGCGCTGAGCACCGCCTGTCCAGCCTGGTCAGAGACAGTGCGGAGCCGCCGGAAAAGCCCGTCGTGTATGTGCCGGCCATCAAGCAGCCTCGTAAGCGGGTGATCAAGACCCGAGGGCATCGTACGTTGGTGGGTCGGGTGAGAGAAGGCGAGTCGGAGCTGCCCGGTGCAGTGGTGGACATCATCAAGGGCACCGACGAAACGGTCGTCAGCACCTATCACCTGCATGACAACGGGGAGTGGGTCGAAGCACAACAGGCGCAGCCTTCCGATCGCCCGGTAGCAGCAGTGCCCGACGTCGCGCTAAGTGAGCTGCACGACCAGGCCCGCGTGGCCCTCGGGCGAGTCGAGGCGAATATCGCCAGCGCACGGCGTCTGGCAAGACGCCCTTATGAGCCGGCCGACATTCAGGACATGCTCGCCACCCATGCCGACAGCCTGAGCACCTTGGCTGACCGACTCGTGGCGAAGCGGGAGGCAAACACCGCCCACACACCGGCCGATGCCTTTCGACAGACTGTGGAAGCGTTACGTTCGAGTGCCGCGCGGTTACGGGACGAGGGGCGGGCGCTGCGCATCGCCATGATCAAGGCGCAACCGCCGACGGCGGCGCGGTTGAGCTACCTGGCCCACGAAAACGAGATCGATATCGCTCGGTACGACGGACGAAAGAATATGTCGGGCAGCAAGCGCAATGATTTTCTTCAGGAGTACGTGATACGCGACAAGCAGCAACGCGAGTTGTGGTGGGCACACTTTCACTACGCAAGCGAGGATGCCGCTGCCGCTGCGTTCCTGACCGCGCATTTGAAACTGCCGGCGCAGCGTTTCGTCGGGTACAAGGCGCAGGTGAGGGCCGCGAAGACCGACAGCGAGGTGGTGAGCATTTACCGCAGCCGCATAGGCATGGACGTTGCCCAGCGCCTGTTTCTGCCGCTGGCACGATGATGGAAACCCATCAAGACCTCGACCGGACGCCTGCAAACGCACAAAATTGCAGCTTTTATTGGGATTCCGGGTGCCAGGGGCATTATCATCCGCAGCAATCCGGCACCCGACCGGCTATCCGAGCGTCATGGGCCACCGCCTCATTCGTCCGTGACACGACCAAGGGTTAATGTTCGCCGCTGCGCAGGGCGATTAGACTGCGCCGCGAGTTTCGTTCTTCACGCCGTTCGTGGCGGTGTGAGTTAGCCGGAGACGCCAGCGTGGCGTCTCGGCCTGTTCTGAGGAGTACGCATGGCTGTCTACAACTACGACGTAGTGGTGCTGGGTTCCGGTCCGGCGGGAGAAGGCGCGGCGATGAACGCTGCCAAGGCTGGGCGCAAGGTGGCGATGGTCGACAGCCGCCGCCAGGTCGGTGGCAACTGCACCCACTTGGGCACGATTCCGTCCAAGGCGCTGCGTCACTCGGTCAAGCAGATCATCCAGTTCAACACCAACCCGATGTTCCGGGCCATCGGTGAGCCACGCTGGTTTTCCTTTCCCGACGTGCTGAAAAGTGCCGAGAAGGTCATCAACAAACAGGTCGCCTCACGCACCGGGTACTACGCGCGCAATCGCGTCGATGTATTTTTCGGCACCGGCAGCTTCGCCGACGAGCGCACCATCGATGTGGTCTGCAACACCGGCGTGGTGGAAAAGCTGGTGGCCAATCAGATCATCATTGCCACCGGCTCACGCCCCTATCGCCCGGCTGACATCGATTTCAACCATAAGCGTATCTATGACAGCGACACCATCCTCAGTCTCAATCACACGCCACGCAAGCTGATCATCTACGGGGCGGGCGTCATCGGCTGCGAATATGCCTCGATTTTCAGTGGCCTGGGGGTCGATATCGAACTGATCGACAACCGTGACCAGTTGCTGAGCTTCCTGGATGCGGAAATCTCGCAAGGCTTGAGCTATCACTTCAGCAACAACAATGTGATGGTCCGTCACAACGAGGAGTACGAGCGGGTGGAGGGGCTGGACAACGGGGTGATCCTGCACCTCAAATCCGGTAAGAAGGTCAAGGCCGATGCCTTGCTCTGGTGCAACGGTCGGACAGGCAATACCGACAAGCTGGGGCTGGAAAACGTCGGCATCAAGGCCAACGGCCGTGGCCAGATCGAGGTCGACGAGGAATACCGGACCAGCCAGCCGACCATTTACGGCGCAGGCGATGTGATCGGCTGGCCGAGCCTGGCCAGTGCTGCTTACGACCAAGGCCGTTCGGCATCGGGCAAGGCGGTGGACAACGGCACGTGGCGCTTCGTCAACGACGTGCCGACCGGCATCTACACCATCCCGGAGATCAGCTCGATCGGCCAGAACGAACATGACCTGACCCAGGCCAAGATTCCCTACGAGGTAGGCAAGGCATTCTTCAAAAGCATGGCCCGCGCACAGATTTCCAACGAGCCGGTCGGCATGCTGAAGATTCTGTTCCATCGCGAAACCTTGCAGATCCTCGGTGTGCATTGCTTCGGCGACCAGGCTTCGGAGATCGTCCACATCGGGCAGGCGATCATGAACCAGCCGGGCGAGTTGAATACCATCAAGTATTTCGTCAACACCACCTTCAACTACCCGACCATGGCCGAGGCCTATCGGGTGGCGGCATACGATGGCCTCAACCGGCTTTTTTGAGCGGCTCCGGCCGGTGGCCTGAGCCGGCCGGGGTGACCGATTTCAGTAATTCCCGAGGGTGGCGCTGGCCAAACCGGGAAAGTCTGTAATCAGGCTGTCGACGCCGAAGTCGGCGAGCCTGCGCATCAGTGCAGGCTCGTTGACGGTCCAGACCGACACATGCAGCCCCTGATTCTGGGCTTTTTTCAGGCGCTCGGGCGTGCACAGCGTCCAGTTCAACGCCAGGATCTCACAGCCATAGTTCTGCGCGACCTTCAGCGGGTCGAGCCAGGCGTATTCCGCCACCAGGCCCCGGGAAAGGTCCGGCGTCAATTCCAGCGCGGCGCTCAACACTTCCCGCGAGCTGGACGTAATGGTGACCTTGTCCAGCAAGCCGTGGCGCTCGGCCATCTCCCGAATGGCCAACACCGTCGTCGCCGAACGGGTGCGAGACGCGCTTTTCACCTCCAGTTGCCAGTGATCGAAATCGCACTTCTCGAACAACTCTTCCAGGCGCGGGATCGGGCACGGCTGGCCCCAGCCCGGCCCACCCTTGCGCGCGTCGTAGGTCACTAAGTCGGCCGCCGTGTGCTCAACCACTTTGCCACGACGGTCGGTGGTGCGTTTGAGGGTCGGGTCGTGAATGACCATCAACTCGCCGTCGCGAGACAGATGCAGATCCAGTTCACAGCGCTTGACGCCATGTTTGAGGCACTCCTGAAAGCTGGTCAGGGTGTTTTCCGGTGCTTCGCCTTTGGCGCCGCGGTGGCCGTAAATAAGGGTCACATCTTCTCCTTGGTTGAACGTGCGTGAAGCAGTGAGTCAATGAGGGGCAGGATTGCCTTGCTCGCGGGCCTGGCGGCGCTGCGCGGCCTGGCGCTGCAGAATGTGGCGGGCCAGCAACTGGCGCTGCGCTTCGGTGAGGTCGACCCATTCGGTGCCGATTTCGAAATCGCCGATGGTGTGAGACTGACATTGGGTGACCCGGGCGCGCAGCATCATGCCCGATGCCTGGGGCATGAGCACCATTTTCACCGAGAGCAGCGTGCCGGCGGGAAACGGCTGGTGCGACTCGAATTGCAACCCGCCCTCGGACATGATGACTTTCTGCGGGGCGCCCAACTTGCCCAGCACGGTCTGCGCGACCACCTGCCCGAGCAGATCGATGCGTTTGCTCATGGCGCGCAGGAAACTGTTGGTGGTTCGATCACGGTCGTCGAGCTGACGCAGCAGGTGTTGGGATTCGAACTCGGCGACGTGCAGTTCGCTCAGCAGGTCGAAGAGGGTGGAGGTGTCGTCATGAGCGTATTCGTCCCCGGACCCCGGCCCCGGAATCCGTTGAATTTCCAGTGCGACGCTGTCCTCGATACGGTAGTATTCGCGGCGTTCTTCTTCATCTAGTGTCGGCATGGCGAACCCATGGTAGCAGCGGTTGTCAGAGTGTTGCGTTCGATTGCGCCTCAATGAATCGAGTGTAAAGCCGCAGGCCCAGGCCCGCCACAAGGACGTTCCCATTCCTCCGAACAAGCCCTTACATGTTCAGACCTCTTTTTGTATTCATCGGCACGCGCTATACCCGTGCAAAACGCCGTAACCATTTTGTCTCCTTCATTTCCCTGACATCGATGATCGGTCTCGCCCTGGGCGTAGTGGTGATGATAGTCGTGTTATCGGTCATGAATGGCTTCGATCACGAAATGCGCACCCGGGTGCTGGGCATGGTGCCCCACGCGACCATCGAGTCCGGTGAACCCATCACTGACTGGCCTGCTCTTGCTGCGCGCGTCAGCCAGAACCCGCAAGTCGAGGCGGTCGCTCCGTTCACCCAGATGCAAGGGCTGCTCACCTATAACGGGAACGTGCAGAAGGTGTTGCTCAATGCCATCGACCCGGCCCAGGAACGCAAGGTGTCGATCATCGACGACTTCATGAAGCAGGGGCGTCTCGACGACCTGGTCGCCGGCGGTTTCGGCGTGGTCATCGGTGACAAGGCCGCCAACAAGCTGGGCGTGAAGATCGGCGACAAGGTCACCTTCGTTTCCCCCGAGGTCAGCGTCACACCGGCCGGCATGTTTCCGCGCATGAAGCGCTTCACCGTGGTCGGCATCTTCCACGTCGGGGCAGGGGAGCTGGACGGCTACCTGGGGGTGACCAACCTGCAGGACCTGGCGCGTCTGCATCGCTGGAAGCCCGATCAGGTGCAGGGGCTGCGCCTGAAGTTCACCGACCTGTTCAAAGCGCCGCGCACGGCGTACGAAATCGCTCAGACCCTGGGCGAGCACCAGTACTATTCCCGCGATTGGACCCGTACTCACGGCAATCTGTACCAGGCCATCGGCATGGAGAAATCCATCATCGGCCTGCTGCTGTTGCTGATCGTGGCGGTGGCAGCCTTCAACATCATTTCCACGCTGGTGATGGTGGTCAATGACAAGCGCGGCGACATCGCCATCCTGCGCACCCTAGGCGCGACGCCGGGTCAGATCATGCGCATCTTCATGGTCCAGGGCACCGTGATCGGCGTCGTCGGCACGGCGATCGGGGCGGGCATCGGCATGCTCGCCGCGCTCAACGTCAGCGCCGCGATCGCTGGGGTGGAGCGTCTGATCGGCCACAAGTTTCTCAACGCAGATGTCTATTTCATCGACTACCTGCCGTCGCAATTGATGAGTGAAGACGTGCTGCTGGTGTGCGGCGCGGCCCTGGTCCTGAGTTTCCTCGCCACCCTGTATCCTGCCTGGCGTGCCGCGCGCACCCAGCCGGCGGAGGCGCTACGTTATGAGTGAGTCGCGCATGAGTGATAAAGCTGTATTGAGCTGCCGCAATCTGGGCAAATCCTACGAGGAAGGGCCGGAATCGGTGGTGGTGCTGTCGGGCCTGCAGCTGGAACTGCACCCCGGCGAGCGGGTGGCCATCGTCGGCAGTTCGGGGTCGGGGAAAAGCACGTTGCTCAACCTGCTCGGCGGCCTGGACACGCCGACCCAGGGCAGTGTCTGGCTGGCGGGTGAGGAACTCTCGGCACTGAACGAAAAGGCCCGTGGCCTGTTGCGCAATCGTGCCCTGGGGTTCGTCTATCAATTTCACCACCTTCTGCCCGAATTCACGGCGCTGGAGAACGTCTGCATGCCCCTGCTGATCGGCAAGACGCCGATCCCCGAAGCGCGTCAGCGTGCAACGGCACTGCTGGAGCGGGTCGGCCTCAAGCACCGCCTGGCGCACAAACCTGCGGAGCTGTCGGGCGGCGAGCGTCAGCGCGTGGCGATTGCCCGGGCCTTGGTCAATCAGCCGGGCTTGGTCATGCTCGACGAGCCCACCGGTAACCTCGATTCCCACACCGCTCAGGGCATCCAGGATCTTATGCTCGAGCTCAGCACGTCGTCGCGCACCGCGTTTCTGGTGGTGACCCACGACCTGTCGCTGGCCCGCCAGATGGACCGTGTCTGGCGTCTGGAAGAAGGCCGCCTCATCGAGGCGTGATGCATTGAACCCGACGCCGCTTGCTGGCGTCGGGGTGTTCCTATTCAGCTACGGTGCTCCACGAATGTTCAGACCGTTATCCCTCTTCATCGGCACGCGCTACACCCGGGCCAAGCGTCGCAACCACTTCATCTCGTTCATTTCCATGACCTCGATGATCGGCCTGGCGCTGGGTGTCCTGGCGATGATCGTCGTGTTGTCGGTGATGAACGGCTTCCAGAAGGAAATGAGTTCCCGCGTGCTCGGCATGGTGCCCCACGCGGTGATCGACGGCGTCCAGCCGCTCGACGACTGGAAACCCGCTGCTGACGCCGCCTTGAAGAATCCGCAGGTCACGGCAGCGGTGCCGTTCACGCAAATGGACGGCATGCTGTCTTACAAGGGCTCGATGCAGCCGATCGAAATCAACGGCATCGATCCTGCGCTCGAATCCCAGGTGTCCATCGTCACGCAGCATGTGGTGCAAGGCCGGCTGCAGGACCTGAAACCCGGCGAATTCGGGGTGGTCATCGGAGAAATCACCGCGCGCCGGTTTCGCTTGAACGTGGGCGACAAGCTGACCCTGATCGTGCCGGAAATCAGCAACGAACCAGGCGGCATCACGCCCCGACTGCAGCGCCTGACGGTGGTAGGTGTGTTCAAGGTCGGCGCCGAACTGGATGGCTCGATGGCTCTGGTCAACGTGGCGGATGCGGCCGCCATCCAGCGCTGGCAGCCGAATCAGGTGCAGGGCGTGCGCCTGGCCCTGACGGACCTGTATGCCGCCCCGCAAGTGTCGACCGCCATCGCCGCTGGGTTGGGTTCGAATTACAAAGCCGATGACTGGACCCACACCCAGGGCAGCCTGTTCAGCGCCATGAAAATGGAAAAGACGATGATTGGCCTGCTCTTGCTGATGATCGTCGCGGTGGCGGCATTCAACATCATCGCGACGTTGATCATGGTGGTGAACGACAAGGGAGCGGACATTGCGATCCTGCGCACCATCGGCGCCACCCCTCGGCAGATCATGACCATCTTCATGGTCCAGGGCTCGGTGATCGGGGTCATCGGCACCTTCATCGGCGGCGTATTGGGCGTGATCGCCGCAATCAACGTCAGTCAACTGGTCGGCTGGGTCGAGCGGGTGACGGGGCAGCACATCTTCACTTCCGACGTGTATTTCATCAGCAACCTGCCATCGCAACTGGAAGGGAGCGATGTGGTGATGATCTGCGCTGCGGGCCTGATCCTCAGTTTCCTGGCAACGATCTACCCAGCGTACCGCGCCTCGCAGATCGAACCGGCCCAGGCGTTGCGGTATGAGTGATCGGTAGGGTCAGCCTCGTAGGAGCGCGCTTGCCCGCGACAGCGGTGTATCGGTGCCCCGTGTGGTGACTGACCCACCGTCATCGCGGGCAAGCGCGCTCCTACAAGTGTGGGGTTAATTTGGCAGTTCGATCGTGAACCGTGTTACCCCATCCTGCGATTCACAGCGGATGCTCCCGCCATGTGCCTTGATGATCGACTGGGTAATCGCCAACCCCAACCCCACGTGCTCGCTGCCTTCATGACGTGAGGGGTCTGCCCGGTAGAACCGGTCGAACAGCTTCGGCAGCACGTGGGCTGGAATCGTCTGGCCGGTGTTTTCGACTGCTATGAGTACGCTGTGAGCGGTCGTTTCCAGCGCGACAGCCACCCGGCCCTGTGCCGGGGTGAAGCGCAAGGCGTTGTCCAGCAGGTTCGACAGGGCGCGGCGTAGCATGTGCCGGTCGCCCTGAAATACGGCGTGCCCCTGGCGGCTCATCGTCACTTGGGCTTCTTCGGCCAAGGGCAGAAAGAACTCCTGCAAGGCGTTAACCTCTTCCTCGAGGTTCAGGCTTTCCCGGCGAAGTGTCAGCAGTCCCTGTTCGGCTTTTGCCAGGTACAGCATGGCGTTGACCATTTGCGCCATCCCCTGCAATTCCTCCAGGTTGCCCAGCAACGCCTCGCGGTATTCATCCAGGGCGCGAGGGCGGGTGAGGGTGACTTGAGTGTGCGTCAGCAGATTCGATAGTGGAGTGCGCAGTTCATGCGCGATGTCCGCTGAAAAGGCCGACAGCCGCTGAAAGCCTTCGTCGAGCCGCGCCAGCATGGCGTTGAACGCCAACCCCAGCTCCGCCAGCTCGGCAGGCAGCGCGTGAGAGGGCAGGCGGGTTGTCAGCGAGCTGGCCGACACACTGGCCGCGATGTCGGTCATTTCACGCAACGGGCGCAGACCGCGGCGTGCCGCCCAGGCGCCAAGCAATGCGGTGGCCAACGCTGATAAACCCACGGTCAGCCAGATCAGGTGCTGCATGCGCTGCAGAAAATGTTGGTGATGGGTGATGTCCAACAGAAGGGTCAGCCGAGGCGAATCTGCTTGCTCAGGTCGCAGGGCGACGACGTAGGAGCGGTAGGAAATTCCTTTGTCGGTGAGGGTGTGCAAGCCGGTGTGGTTGCTCATCTGTGGCGTCGTGGAGGGAGCGCTGGCGAACCATAGCTCCCCGTCCGGGCCCTGCACCTGCAACGCGAGATCCGGGGAGTGCGCCAGTTCGGCCTGTAACGCCTGCCGATGCTCGCTGAGCTGTTCTGCGCGGGTGACATCCTTCAACGCGTCGCGCAACGCCGGCAGTTTGCTGTCCAGCAGTTGCTGGTCCAGCTCCATGAAATGCGCTTCGCTGGCTCGGTTGAAGAGCACGCCCGCGGTCAGCGAGACCACGGCGGTACAGGCGGCGAACAACAGCGCCAGACGCCTGCTCAGAGAAATCCGTTCGAACATCAAAGGCCCCGTTCTTCGAGGACGTAGCCCATGCCGCGTACGGTATGAATCAGCTTGTTCGGGTAGTCATCGTCGACTTTCAGGCGCAGCCGGCGGATGGCGACTTCGATCACATTGGTGTCGCTGTCGAAATTCATGTCCCACACCTGAGAGGCGATCAGCGATTTGGGCAGCACCTCGCCCTGGCGGCGGAGCATCATTTCCAGCAGCGCGAATTCCTTGGCGGTGAGGTCGATGCGTTGGCCGTTGCGTTCCACGCGCCGCCGCAGCAAATCCAGTCGCAGGTCGGCCAACTGCAGATGCGTTTCCTGACTGGCGTTGCTGCCTCGCCGTAACAGGCTGCGGACCCGGGCGAGAAGCTCGGAAAAGGCAAAAGGCTTGACCAGATAATCGTCCGCGCCCAGCTCCAGGCCGCGCACGCGGTCTTCCACCGCATCTCGAGCGGTCAGAAACAGTACCGGTGTTTCGAGGCCAGCTCGACGCACCGCTTGCAGGATCTCCCAGCCATCGCGGCCGGGCAGCATGACGTCCAGAATCAGCAAGGCATAGTCGCCGGTCAGCGCGAGATGCTGGCCGCAGGTGCCATCAGCGGCCAGTTCGGTATTGAACCCTGCCTCCGTCAGGCCCTGACGCAGGTAGTGGCCGGTTTTCGCTTGATCTTCGACGATCAGTAATTTCATGTGGGCTTCGCAGCTCGTGGGCAGTGGCGCTTTATAGCGCGGACAGGGCGGGCAGGGGTCAAGCTTACAAAGTTGTAATGTTACGGTCAGCTTAATGCCAGTGGGCTAGGCATAATGTGAAGCGATCGATGACTGTTGACGGGAGTAATGCATGTTCGCTCGTTTTTTCGCGGCCTTTGCCTTGTTGAGTGCCAGCCTGACGTCTCAGGCGTCGCCGGGTGAGCCTTTCGATTTTGGCCATCCCGCCAGCGCCGACCAGGCGACGCGCACGATCGAATTGACTTTGGGCGACATGTATTTCGAGCCCAAGTCCTTGACGGTCAAGGCGGGCGAAACCGTGCATTTCGTACTGATCAACAAGGGCCAGTTGCTGCACGAGTTCAATTTGGGCAACGCAGCCATGCACGCGGCCCACCAACAGGAAATGCTGAAAATGGTCGCCAGCGGCATGTTGACCGCCACCGGCATGAAGCACGATATGGCTGGCATGGATCATGGCACCATGAAGCATGATGACCCCAACAGTGTCCTGGTGGAGCCGGGCCAGCGCGCCGAGCTCACTTGGGCGTTCACCAAGGCCACTGATCTGGAATTCGCCTGCAACATCCCGGGGCATTACCAGGCAGGAATGGTGGGCAAGATATCGATGGACGAGTAAACGCTGAAAGTGGGGGACAAAACCTATAAACTTGCGGGTCAGGATTTTCCTCCGTCTTTTATACGTTTTCAGGTCCCGCCATGCATCCCGCAGCCGAACATTCGCCGCTGGGCAAGTCCAGTGAATACATCGCTACCTATACGCCTTCCCTGTTGTTCCCGATTCCCCGCACGGCCAAGTGGGCGGAACTGGGGCTGACCGCCGAAACGCTGCCGTATCAAGGGGTGGACTTCTGGAATTGCTACGAGCTGTCCTGGCTGCTGCCGTCGGGCAAACCGGTGGTCGCGATCGGCGAGTTCAGCATTCCGGCTGACTCGCCGAACATCATCGAGTCCAAATCCTTCAAGCTGTACCTCAACTCGTTGAACCAGACGCCGTTCGCCTCACAGGCCGAGCTGGTTTCGACCTTGGAGAAAGACCTTTCGGCGGCGGCGGGCAAGCCGGTCGGCGTGCGCATTCGTTCGCTCAAGGACATCGAAGCCGAAGGTATCGTCGCGGTCCCGGGCGTCTGTGTCGATGATCTGGACGTAACGATCCATCGTTACGATCACCCGCAGCCGGAACTGCTGCGCTGTGATGAGTCGCGGACAGTGGAAGAGGTGTTGCACAGCCATCTGCTCAAATCCAATTGCCCGGTCACCAGCCAGCCGGACTGGTGCAGCGTCGCGGTGGAGTATCGCGGGGCGGCGCTGGATCATGCGAGCTTCCTCGCCTACATCGTCAGTTTCCGTCAGCATTCAGACTTTCACGAGCAGTGCGTCGAGCGGATCTTCATGGACCTGCAACGCCTGCTGAAACCGGAAAAGTTGACGGTGTATGCGCGCTACGTGCGCCGCGGCGGGCTGGACATCAACCCGTATCGCAGCACGGAACGGCTGACCTTGAAGAATGGACGGCTGGCGCGGCAATGACCGGCTTCCTTTTGCGGGATCCGGGATGACGCCTGCCCGGATGGGGTGATACACACCTTGCGTTCCAAGGCGTTGTATCGCTCCCCGCCAACGCAACGCCTTACGCATCCTGCCTGATTCGCGGCCTTCGTTGAAGGGCAAGCGATGGAACTCAGATCCCGATATTTCCCAACGTCTGCACGATGTTGCGCAGCGTACCGGCAATGGTCGGGTGCTCGACTTCGAACCGCTCGATGGCCAGGTTAACGCCATCGGCCAGGTTGTTGTCCGGGGTTGCGGTTTCGACGGCGATTTCGGCCTGAATCTGTGCCATCAGCTCATGCAGATGCACACGTTCTTCTTCCGTCAGCGGAGGGTTCTGTTCCAGTTGCGCGCGCAGGGTGTCCAGCTGTTCTTGCAGTTCGCGGGCGGGCATAAGGTGCTCCCTATATGAGTAGTCTCAGCATGGACCGCGTACGCGTGGCAAAGGTCCATGGGTCCTAAGACTAATCCACTCCCGGCCACTCTGCATGGCCTTGATCGCTCAAGGCTTTTCGGCTTTCAGGCGACGCAGGGCAATGTCTGCAAGACACGATTCGAGTTCACCCAGGTGATCGATGACCGAATGTGCACCCGCCGCGTACAGTTCAAGGGTGGCCCGACCCCGTAGACGCTCGCGTTGCAAGCTACCGAGCGCCTCCCATTGAGTGGGGGAAAGCCCGCACAGCGGGCCGCAGGACGCCAGGCCGACCGTCCACAAGCCCGCGTTCAGCCCGGCCATCAACAGGCGCGGGTCACCGCTGACCAGCACGCACCCCTCAATCTGGCCCACACCGAGTGTCATCAAGGCTTGCCAGCACGCGTCGGGCGCCGGCCAGTGGTTGCTTGGGCCGAGGGTGGGGCGAATGAGGTGTTCAAGCGGTGCAGCCAATTGCGCGGCAATGTCGGCCGGGTATTCATCGAGCCATGCGCGGGGAATATTCTGCTGTTCGAGCCGTTTCAGCGCGGCAATGGCGCCGGGGGTCGGTGACGCGAATGCGCGGGCGTCCTGAGAAAGGAACGTTTGGCCATCCGCGCTGCGCAACGTGCGGGTCTGGGCGCCGAAGTCGACCAGGCAACCGCTCAGGCCAAAGAGCACGGCGGTAAACGGCGGGGTGGGGACAGCGGCGGCGGCAAGCATGGATTTCCCTCTCAAATGCCCAAGACGCTAAGGGATTTGCGTGACAATGCGATGACGTACAGGTGACAGCGCGGGCCATGTTTAACGATGTATTGAATTCCTTCAGATTTCGGCGACGTAAATCGTTACAGAACGCTTTATACTCTCGCCTTTGGTTTGGGGCGTAGCGCCCGCTTCATCACTTTGACTGGGAGTCCTTGCTATGCCCGTGACCGGTGCTGGCTTTATCAATCGTCTGGCTCGAACGTGTTTCTGGGCTGGGCTGGCCCTGCTGCCTGTGGCGGCTCAGGCCGCTGAGGAAGATCCGTGGGAAGGCGTCAACCGTGCCATCTTCCGTTTCAACGATACCCTGGACACCTATGCGCTCAAACCCATCGCCCAGGGCTATGAGTTCATCACGCCGCAGTTCCTGGAAGACGGCATCCACAACATGTTCAAGAACATCGGGGAAGTCACCAACTTCGCCAACGATGTGCTGCAGGCCAAGCCAGAGGCGGCCGGTGTCGATACCGCGCGCCTGATCATCAACACCACGTTTGGCCTGCTCGGCTTCTTCGACGTCGGGACCAAGATGGGGTTGCAGCGCAACGACGAAGACTTCGGTCAGACCCTCGGCCACTGGGGCGTGGGCAGCGGCCCGTTCGTGATGCTGCCGTTTTTCGGTCCGAGCACGGTGCGCGACGCGTTCGCCAAGTACCCCGACACTTACACCACGCCTTATCGCTACATCGACCACGTGCCGACTCGTAACACGGCGTTTGGCGTGAGCGTCGTCGACACCCGCGCCAGCCTGTTGTCGGCCGAGAAGCTCATCAACGGTGACAAATACATCTTCATTCGCAACGCCTACCTGCAGAACCGCGAGTTCAAGGTCAAGGATGGCAAGGTCGTCGACGACTTCTGACCGGCCCGTTGGAGTTCGGTGAGGCCATAAAAAAGGCGACTTTCGAGTCGCCTTTGTTTTTCCAGATTTTTCCGAAATTGTGACGTAGTTCTACAGCGTCACTACTTCATGGCGAGGATGGTCAGCCCCAGTTTCTGTTCTCCGCCATCGATATCGGCAATCCACACCACCTCGGTGTCGGCTTCCAGACCCTTGAGCGCGGCGTGCTCCGATTCGATTTTCACACTGATCCGGTCGCCGACCGCGAAGCGGCGCGGTGCCTGTATCTGCATGCCGGAGCTGGATAGATCCACGCACACCGCGGGAATGATCTGGCCTGCGTAGATCAGGCTGATGTCCGCGTCGACCCGCATGCGGATGTAATCTCGTTTCTCTGCATAGTCGCGATCAAGCTGGCCCATGGCGCATCCTTCGTTTTTGTCGCTGATTTAGAGGTTCTTATAACTCTCGGTGATTTGTGATGTAAAGACGCCCGTCGAGCGCTGGCGCACGCTTGAAACGCCCCGCGGATGGGAGTACCGTCTGCGCCTTGAAGGGCAGCTCTGTGAAGTGAAGCGTTTGACCAAAAGTCCGCTCCTCCTGACTCAGAGAGGCTAGAAGCGAATCCAGTAGGCGGTCCGATACCCTCCGGCCACTTACGCCAACCTGATCTGGCGCCGTTTGCCCACATGCAAAAAACCAGTGCCACGCTGCTGATTATCGATGACGACGAAGTAGTGCGCGCGAGTCTCGCGGCCTATTTGGAAGACAGTGGGTTCAGCGTCTTGCAAGCCGGTAATGGCCTGCAGGGTCTACAGACCTTCGAGCAAAACAAGCCTGATCTTGTGATCTGCGATTTGCGCATGCCGCAAGTGGGCGGCCTCGAGCTGATCCGTCAGGTCACCAGCCTGTCGCCGGATACGCCGGTGATCGTGGTGTCCGGGGCGGGGGTCATGAGCGACGCGGTCGAAGCGCTGCGCCTGGGGGCGGCCGATTACCTGATCAAACCGCTGGAAGACCTTGCAGTCCTCGAGCACTCGGTCAAGCGGGCCTTGGACCGTGCGCGGTTGCTCGAGGAAAACAGGCTCTATCGTCAGAAGCTCGAAACCGCCAACCGCGAACTCGAGGCCAGCCTGCACCTGTTGCAGGAGGATCAGGATGCGGGTCGCCAAGTGCAGATGAATATGCTGCCGACCAGCCCCTGGGCCATCGATTCGTTTGAGTTCGAGCACGAGATCATCCCGTCGTTGTACCTGTCGGGGGACTTCGTCGATTACTTCCGCGTGGATGAGCACCGGGTGGCCTTCTATCTGGCTGATGTTTCCGGTCATGGCGCGTCGTCGGCCTTCATCACGGTGCTCCTGAAATTCATGACCACCCGATTGTTGTTCGAGTCCAAGCGCGGGGGCTCCTTGCCAGCGTTCAAGCCTTCCGATGTGCTGGGCCATATCAATCGCGGTCTCATCAGTTGCAAGCTGGGCAAGCACGTGACCATGGTCGGTGGGATCATCGATGAACAGACCGGGCAACTGACCTACAGCGTGGGTGGGCATCTGCCGCTGCCAGTCCTGTATACGCCGAGCGAAACCCGTTATCTCGAGGGGCGCGGGCTGCCGGTCGGGTTGTTCAACGAAGCCACGTATTCGGACCATGTGCTGGAGCTGCCAGCATCCTTTAGTCTGACACTGTTATCTGATGGCATTCTGGACCTGTTGCCAGGTGATACACTCAAAGAGAAAGAAGCCAATTTGCCTGAATGGGTGAAGTCGGCGGGCGGCAGCCTGGATGGCCTGCGTCAGAAGTTTGGATTGGCCACACTCGGGGAGATGCCGGATGATATCGCCTTGTTAGTGTTGAGCAGGAACCTTTAATGAGTACCGGTAGAATCCAGTTTGCCGAGCAAGATGGCACCTTCGTCCTCAAATTCGTGGGTGAAGTGCGTCTGACTCTCTGCTCGGCGTTGGATGCGACGATCGAACGGATCTTCACCTCGATGAATTTTTCGACGGTGGTGATCGATCTGACCGAAACGCGCAGCATTGACAGCACGACACTTGGCCTGCTTGCCAAGTTATCCATTCTTTCGCGGCAGAAGGCTGGGCTGTTGCCGACCGTCGTGACCACCCATGAAGACATCACGCGCTTGCTGCAGTCGATGGGCTTCGATCAGGTGTTTAACATCGTTGGCAAGCCCATTCCGCGCCCGGAGGCCCTCAGTGACCTGCCGTCGCAGGACCAGTGCGAAGATGTGGTCAAGGCCAAGGTGCTGGAAGCGCACAAGATCCTGATGGGGCTCAATGACTCCAACCGCGCGGCGTTCCGTGATCTGGTGAATGCGCTCGAGCATCAGTGAGGGTCAGCTGCGCCTTGCAGCACAGTAGGTCGGCACTCGAGAGCGGTGAGACCTGTCGCTAGTTGTTCGTGAAGCGCTGACCGATCCTTCGCGCATGAAAAAGGGTGGCACCCGCGAGGATGCCACCCTTTTTGCGTTGCGCGGGCTTAAGCCTTGGCGCTCAACAATGCTTCCAGTTTCTCCTGGTCACGGGCGAACTGACGAATGCCTTCGGCCAGTTTTTCAGTGGCCATGGCGTCTTCATTGGAAGCCCAGCGGAATTGGCTCTCGGTCAACGTCTGGCGGGGTTCGCCAGCGTTGCCCGGCTTGAGCTTCTGCGCCAGCGTGCCGGTATCTTCCGACAGTTTTTGCAGCAGATCGGGGCTGATGGTCAAGCGATCGCAGCCGGCGAGCTCTTCGATCTGGCTCAGGTTGCGGAAGCTGGCGCCCATGACCACGGTTTTGTAGTCGTTGGCCTTGTAATAGTTGTAGATACGGGTCACGGACTTCACGCCTGGATCCTCAGCGCCCACATAGTCCTTGCCTTCGGCTTTCTTGTACCAATCGTAGATGCGGCCCACGAACGGAGAAATCAGGAAGACGCCGGCATCGGCACAGGCCTGTGCCTGGGCGAAGGAGAAGAGCAGCGTCAGGTTGCACTGGATGCCTTTCTTTTCCAGTTGTTCGGCGGCACGGATGCCTTCCCAGGTGGATGCCAGCTTGATCAGGATGCGATCACGGCCGATGCCGAACTGGTCGTACAGGTCCACCAGGCGCTCGGCGCGTTCGATGCAGGCGTGGGTGTCAAAGGAGATGCGTGCGTCCACTTCGGTGGACACGCGGCCTGGCACCACTTTCAGGATTTCCCGGCCAATGGCAACGGCGAAGCGGTCGCTGGCCAGGGCGATGTCGCCCTTTGCACCACTGAAGGCCTCTTTGAGGCGGTCGGCATTGCTCTCGCTCGAAGCGGCCTTGAGCAACAGGGAAGGGTTGGTCGTCGCGTCGACCGGCTTGAGTTTTTCGATGGCCGCGAAATCACCGGTATCGGCGACCACGGTGGTGAATTGCTTGAGTTGTTCCAGCTTGGAAGTCATGAGCGTGCTCTGTCCTGTGGGTTTGAAGACATTACCCGAGCGCCGTCGGCCACTCAAGGGCGGCGACCGCATCGAATCCACGGACGCTGCCGCGCGCGTTTGCGCAAACAGCGCGTCCGCGAGATGGCAACGCAACCGCGATGCGCTGACTATTCACGGACAGGTTGGACGCGTGACGATCGGTCGCCGATCTAGGACGGACACTCGAACCAGACTGGTTTGAGCCCGTAAGGCAGAGGTCGTTCCCTCTCGGTGATCGATGGGTTTTCGAGCGCTTTCGACAGCGTCCCTCGATGGCATGTTCATGAAGGCACTTTGACGCGTATGCTTGCGTCTTTTGGCTTGTGATGGTCGAGGGTTCAATGGATCAAAGACGCTCAGACCCGCTCGATCGTTCGGGAATAGCCTGTCCTGCATCGGCTGGAGCGTTTCCAGCGGATGCTTCCGAGCGCCTGCAACTGGCATTGGATGCAGGCGCCATTATCGGCACATGGGTCTGGGACATCCCGAACGACCGGGTGACCGCAGACGAACGCTTCGCCCATACCTTCGACATTCCCATGGAGCGGTGCCTGGCAGGCATTCCGATCGCCGAAGCGTTCGCCTCGGTTCATCCGGACGACGTCGATCGTCTGGTCAGAGAGATTGGCCGGGCCACCGCGGTAGGCGGGCCGTTCAGGTGCGAGTATCAGGTGCGCCATGACGACGGTAATTATCGCTGGGTGGAGGCCAACGGCCGGGTGGAGCTCGATGACGAAGGCAGGGCCATTCGTTTTCCTGGCGTGCTGATGAACATCGAGTCGCGCAAGCAGGCTGAGGCGGAGCGGGACAGGGTCTCGGCGCTGTTGAGAACCTTCACTGCGGCAGTCCCGGGGGTGGTGTATGCCAAGGATCTGGAAGGCCGGATGCTGGTGGCCAACGATGGCGCCACGCGGCTGATCGGCAAGGCGCCCGAGTTTTATCTGGGCAAGACCGACCTGGAGTTCCTCGAAGACAAATCCCAGGCGCGCCAGGTGATGGAGACCGATCGCCGCATCATGGCCAGCGCCAAGGCGGAGCAGATCGAAGAACGGGTGGACATGCCGGACGGTTCGGAGGTGACCTGGCTTTCGGCGAAAGCGCCCCTGCTCAATGACGCGGGCGATGTCATCGGCCTGATCGGCTCGTCCATTGACGTCACCGCCCGAAAGACGGCCGAGGCGGCCTTGCGGGAGCTCAATCGCACGCTCGAGGCGCGGATCGCCCAGGCGATCGCGGAACGGGAAGCCGCTGAGGCCGCGTTGCGTCAGGCCCAGAAGATGGAGGCGATCGGCCAACTGACCGGAGGGATCGCCCATGACTTCAACAACCTGTTGGCGGGAATCATCGGCAGCCTGGACCTGATGCAGATGCGACTTGATCAAGGCAGGCTCTGCGATGTAGAGCGGTACATCAATGTAGCGCACGGCGCCGCGCAGAGGGCAGCGGCCCTGACGCATCGATTACTGGCCTTTTCCCGAAGGCAGACGTTGAACCCGGCGCACACCGATGTGCACACCTTGGTCACCGACATGGAAGAGCTGATTCGCCGGACGGTCGGCCCCGCGATCGAACTCAAGGTCGAGCTCGCCGCGAAGCACGCGCTCTGTGTCGTGGATGCTGCGCAAGTCGAGAACTCGCTGCTCAACCTGTGTATCAATGCGCGGGACGCCCTGCAGGGCGCGGGTGTCATATCGATCAAGACGTTCAACCAGACCCTCGAACAGGGAGATGGACTGGACTCAGACCTCAAGCCCGGACAGTTCCTGACGATTTGCATTGCGGACAACGGGGTGGGAATGAACCCCGAAACGCTGTCCCGGGCGGTCGATCCCTTCTTTACCACCAAACCGGTGGGTGCCGGAACCGGCCTGGGCCTATCGATGGTCTACGGCTTCGCTCAGCAATCGGGCGGCCAGCTGAAGATCGAGTCGGAGGAGGGCCGGGGGACGCGCGTCTACCTGCAGTTGCCCTCCGGCGGCGATGGCCTTGAGGCCCCTGTGCATCAGCAGCTTTGTTCGCAAACTCCACCTCTGATGGCAAACGATACGGTGTTGATCGTCGATGACGAGCCGTCGGTTCGCTTGATCGTCGGGGAGGCACTCAGTGCGCTGGGCTACACGGTGATCGAGGCCGTCGACGGTCTTGCAGGGCTGCAACGGCTGCAGTCCGACATGCGCATCGATCTGCTGGTGACCGATATCGGCCTGCCGGGAGGCGTCGACGGTCGACAGTTGGCCAAGGCCGGGCTCGAATGCCGGCCGACCCTGCCTGTGCTGTTCATGACGGGATACGCCGAACCGGATGCGCTGGAAGATTGGCCGCGTACTTCCGCCTGCGTGACGCTGACCAAACCCTTCGCGCTGGACGTGCTGGTGGAGGAGGTGCGTACCCTGCTAGGCCCTCGGAATCCTTGCTGTCCGGAGTGAGTGAAGGGGTGCAGTGAGTGCTCGCCCTGACCACGGGCTGGCTGGACCAGAGGCGGCGGTCCGCCCCTGGTCGCGGGGCATCAGGGAATCAAGCGTCTGCGGCGCAGTTCGTCGAAGACGTTGAAGAACGCCCGGTCGCTCGCTTGAAACGCGGTGAAGCCCATCAGGCGGCTCTTCGACATGTCGGTAACCACTTCGATCGGCCGGCCGAGGTCGGCATCCGTGTGCCACGGCGAAATGAGCCGGTCGATGTCGGCTTCCTCCAGGTCGCTTTCAGCGGCGATCTGACGCCAGAGGGGTGCGTCATCGGCCATCTGCTCTGCCAGGGGTGAGGGGGTTGCGGGATAGTCGGCAGCTTCGAGGCCGAAATATTCGGCAATCTGCCCCCACATCCATTTCCAGCGGAACACATCGCCGTTGGTGATGTTGAACGCCTGGTTGGCCGCCGCCGACGTGGTCGCTGCCCACAACAATTGTTGGGCCAACTGCCTTGCATCGGTCATGTCCGTCAGGCTGTCCCACTGGACGCGCGAGCCCGGGAATACGAAAGGCCGACCTGTGTGCTTGCAGATGCTGGCGTAGACGGCGAGCGTGGTTGCCATGTTCATGGCGTTGCCTACCGCCACGCCGGTGATCGTGTGGGGACGATGCACGCTCCAGGTGAAGCCGTCTTTCTCGGCTGCAGCGAACACTTCGTCTTCCTGGGCGTAGTAGAAATTCTCTACGTCGAGCCGGCCTTGCTCTTCACGGAAAGGCGTCTGAGGCAGGCTGCCTTTGCCATAAGCTTCGAACGGGCCCAGGTAATGCTTGAGTCCGGTGACCAGCGCGACATGCTTGACGCTGCCGCCAGGACGGAGCGCGTCCAATACGTTGCGCACCATGGCGGCATTGACGCGAATGTTCTCGGCTTCCGTGGCCTGGCGCGACCAGGTCGTGAGAAAGACGTGGGTCGGCTTCACGTCTGCCAGCGCCTGGCGCAGGGACTCCGGATCTTGCAGGTCCGCAGCGACCGGAATGATGCCGTCAGCGCGGGCCGGGTGCCGTGACAGGGCCGCTACGCTCCAGCCGTTATCCAGCAGGAGCTGAGTGGTGGCGCTGCCTACGATGCCGCTGGCGCCTACGACTAATGCAGTGTTTGTCATGGGGTTTTCCTTAAGGGTCGGAGGTTTTTGCCTTCATGTGCTCTGGGCAAGTGACCACCCGCTGGCGGATGGATTCCATGCAAGGCTGAAAATCCGGCTCGTTGGTGAATGAAACGAACGGCGCGTTGCCGAACGGCGCCGGTACGATACGGATTCGATGTTCATCGATATAATGGCCGGCGGTTGGACCGGGGAAGTGGCCACTGGCCGACTCGCACGGCGGCTCCAACTACACTGCCGCGAGACGGCAGCTATCGCTGCACCGCCCTGGCCTTGAATCCCTGACCGTTCAAACAGGCACTGCGTGTGCTGCTGGTGGCGCATGGACGGGCGTTGTCGTCCATGGGCGACGAATTGGCGACCGATTAAACGCGTCCCTCATGCAATCGTTTCGCCTTTACTCATTGAAAACCAAGGGTTTATGAATAGATTATTTTCTGTCGCGCCGATGATGGATTGGACTGACCGCCATTGCCGGTTCTTCCTGCGGCTGCTGTCAAAAAATGCGCTGCTGTACACCGAAATGGTCACCACCGGTGCGTTGTTGCACGGCGACAGCCAACGCTTCCTGCGGCATGACTCGACTGAGCATCCGTTGGCCCTGCAACTGGGCGGCAGCCACCCGGCAGACCTGGCCGCCAGCGCCCGCCTGGCTCAGGCGGCGGGGTACGATGAAGTCAACCTGAACGTCGGCTGCCCCAGCGACCGGGTGCAGAACAACATGATCGGGGCGGTGTTGATGGGGCATCCGCAGGTGGTCGCCGACTGCGTCAAGGCCATGCGTGACGCGGTGTCGATCCCAGTGACCGTCAAGCACCGGATCGGGATCAATGGCCGGGACAGCTATGAACAACTGTGCGAATTCGTCGGCACGGTGCGTGAGGCCGGGTGCACCAGTTTCACGGTGCATGCTCGCATTGCCATCCTCGAAGGCTTGTCACCCAAGGAAAACCGTGAGATTCCGCCTTTGCGGTATGAGGTGGCTGCGCAACTCAAGCGTGATTTTCCGGACCTGGAATTCATTCTCAATGGCGGGATCAAGACGCTCGAGCAGTGCCAGGAGCACCTGAAGACCTTCGACGGGGTGATGCTCGGGCGTGAGGCGTACCATAACCCTTACCTGCTGGCGGAAGTGGACCGCTTGCTGTTTGGGGGCACGGAGCCGCCCATTACCCGGGCCGAGGCCCTGGCCAAACTGCGTCCCTACGTCGAGGCGCATCTCCGCGAAGGCGGGTCGATGCACCATATCACCCGTCATGTGCTCGGGCTGGGCACCGGCTTTCCCGGCGCACGCAAGTTTCGTCAGTTGCTGTCGGTGGACATCCACAAGACCCACGACCCACTGGGCCTGCTGGACAAGGCGGGGGAGCTGCTGGAAGGGCGTTGAGCTCACTCGTTACCTCAGCAGCTTGGCTTGCGCCACCGTGACCGGCACACCGATGAGAACGAGGCTTGCGACCGGGTGGACTGTCTGTTCAAATCGGAGGGTTTTTCATCCATTTCGCCGCGTTTTGTCACCTGTTCGTGACATTGGCTTTCTTCACGCTGGCGCTGCGTCTGTAGACAATAACGACAAGATCACAGGAGTCATCGATGCGTCCGATTCGTCTTGGATTGGTGGGGTACGGCAAGATCGCGCAGGATCAACATGTCCCGACGATCCGGGCCAACCCGCAGTTCGACCTGGTGGCCGTGGCCACGATGGGGCGACCCTGTCCCGAGGTGGAAAATTTCGGTTCGCTGACCGAACTGTTGGCCAAGGCGCCGCAGGTGGATGCGATTGCGTTCTGCACCCCGCCGCAAGGCCGCTACGGGCTCGTCGAGCAAGCCGTGCGGGCGGGCAAGCATGTGTTGGTGGAGAAGCCTCCCTGCTCGACATTGGGCGAGGCCTATGCGCTGATCGATGAAGTGGGCCGCGCCGGCGTGACGGGTTTGTTCGCCTGGCACTCGCGCTTTGCGCCGGGAGTGGGCCATGCCAGAGCCTGGCTTGAGGGCCAGCGTTTGCGCCAGGTGGTCGTGCATTGGAAGGAGCAAGTGCGTAAATGGCACCCCGGTCAGTCGTGGATCTGGGAGGCGGGGGGGCTGGGGGTATTCGATCCTGGCATCAATGCCCTGTCCATCGTCACCGACCTGCTGCCGAATCCGTTGTTTGTGTCGTCGGCAAACCTGAAGGTGCCGGGCAATTGCCAATCGCCCATTGCCGCCACGCTGAATCTGCGCGATGGGGAAGGCGTGCAGGTCTTGGCCGAGTTCGATTTCGACCATTCCGACAATGAGCTGTGGCGGATCGAGTTGCACACGGACGCCGGTGTCATGCGCCTGGACAGCGGCGGGGCGGTGGCAACGTTGGACGGTGCGATTCAGACCTTGTCGGAAGAGGGGGAGTACTCAGCGATGTACCGCCATTTTGCGCAACTGATCGCGGCCAAACGCAGCGATCTGGACCTGCAGCCGCTGCGGATCGTCGCAGACAGTTTCTTCGTAGGAAGCCAGGACACCGTGGCGGACTTCCACGAGTGACGCGTGAAAGGCGACGGTCGGCCCGGTAGCGTCACTTCGCGGGTTGACCGTGCGCGGTCAACTGTGTGCAACCCCTGCCAAGGCGATTGAAAAGGACACGATCAGCATTAGCAGGATGGTCATGTTGATGGACATCGGAGAATCCTTGTTCAGTGAGTCGATGACGTGATGATCCCGTGCCTGGCGCACGAAATGAACGGCGCTGCGTAGCATGTTGGATATCGACACAATCGATAGTTTCCCCCTTTGATCTCGAGCAGTGGGCTGTGCTAGCCCCGGATGACGGCCTGTGTTTAGCGCTCGTTCAGCGTTCGCTCGGCTCGGGAAGTCCTGCTAGGGTGGTGCCATCTTCCATCTGGCACCCGCCGTCACCAAGGCCATCCATGTCTCGTCCCCCTATCCGCATCACCGCCGAAGAAACCCTCTCTGACAACTGGTACGTGCTGAAGAAATACAGCTTCGATTTGAAGCGGCGTGACGGCACTTGGCAGCCCCAGACGCGCGAGGTCTACGACCGAGGCAATGGCGCAACCATCCTGCTCTACAACCTGGAGCGCCGTACGGTCGTCCTGACGCGACAGTTCCGCCTCCCCGCCTTCGTCAACGACCATGACGGCTACCTGATCGAAGCGGCCGCCGGGCTATTGGACAACGCCAGCCCCGAAGAGCGCATTCGCCTGGAAGCTGAAGAAGAAACCGGCTACCGGGTCAGGTCGGTGCGCAAGATCTTCGAAGCCTTCATGAGCCCGGGTTCGGTCACCGAGCGAATTCATTTCTTCATCGGTGAGTATCGGCCGGATGATCGGGTCAGCACCGGTGGTGGCCTGGAAGAGGAAGGAGAAGACATCGAAGTGCTGGAGCTGAGCTTCGAACAAGCGCTTGCCATGGTGGAGTCCGGAGAGATCGCCGATGGCAAGACCATCATGTTGTTGCAATATCTGGAACTGCGATTGAAACCCTGACTCACCCTGAAATACTGGCCGCGCTGGATGCAGAAACCTCCGACGCGCCATGCAACTCTGCTCTTACTGCAGTAGGGCAGGTCAGATACTGCAGTAGGGCAGGTCAGATGTGCGACTTGTGTCTCAGGTCGCACCGATCTTCGTCGTGAAGCCATCTGTTTCTGCCAGCGGGAATTGCCCTGCACCTGGCCCTCGTGCAATGGCAACTGGGCGTAGCAGGGCAGGGCAAGCGCCTTCAAATCAGCGGGTTACAGCGCTACTGCCAGCATGTTGCCGCCATACCCCAGCTCGGGGAACGACCACCGACTTATAACGAAAGTTTCGCGTAACGGTAAAATTTCTTACATTGCAATGAGAATCGTTTGCGTTATTCTTCGCGTTCCTTTGTAACCAGGGATGTCGAGCAAGATGGATTTTCAACCTGCAATGAGCCAGTCCACCCGGGTTCGCTCCACGTGCGTTGGCGGGTCTTGTGCGTCCATGGACCCGCGTCTCGATGCCTTGATGGGCACCTACCACACCCATCGAGAAGGGCTGCTGCGTCTGGCGGCGAAATTTCTGGGCTGTCGCGCACGCGCCGAAGACGTGGTGCAGGACGCGTTCGTGAAGATGCTCGAAAGCGATCTCGCCTCCGTCGAACCTGCCCGCTACATGTTTCGGGTGGTGCGCAACCTGTCCATCGACCGCCTGCGCCGTCAGCGCCTCGAGCGCAGCCATGGCGCCGAAACCGAGCTCGACGAGCAGCCTCGGTTCGAGGTCTCCCCGGAGCGCGTCCTCGCGGGGCGTGAATCGGTGACCCAACTGGTGGGCGCGCTCAACGAACTGCCCAAGCGCATGCGCATCGTTTTCAACCTCAGCCAGATCCAGGGCTACACCCAACGCGATGTGGCGAAGGTCATTGGCACTTCCCCCACCATGGTCAACTTTCTGCTGCGCGACACGCTGTCCCATTGCCGTGCGCGGCTGGGCGACATCTAGGTGCGGTTGTACCCCTTTTCGTTTTTCGCTTTCTGCCGGAGTTTTTCATGAAATTAGTTCGTCTGGTCTTCCAGCAATACCGCTGGCCGCTTGCGATGGTTTTGCTGCTGAGCATCAGCAGCGGCCTGTTGAGCGTGGGCGTGATCGCCTTCGTCAACCAGCGCATGATCAGCGTCCACGAAGGGCTGGGCACAGCGCTGTGGCAGTTTGGCCTGATGCTGGTGGTGTTGCTGGCGCTCGCTTCGGGGGCGTCGCTGTCGCTGACCGCCTTGGGGCATCGTTTCGTGTACGGCCTGCGCCGGGTGATGGTCAAGCGTTTGCTGGACACCCACATCGAGCGGATCGAGTCCATTGGCGGCGCGAAAATCTACGCCAGCCTGTCCAGCGACATCAGGGCCGTGACCATGGCCTTCGTGCAACTGCCGGATTTGATCTACGGGTCAGTGCTCAGCCTGGCCGCCTTCAGTTACCTGGCCTGGCTGTCACCGTCGCTGTTCATCACCACCTTGGGCTGGATGGCGTTCACCCTGGGCGTCGGTTGGCTGCTGGTGGGCAAACTCAATGCCCACATCCGCGCGCTGCGGGAGTCGGAGGACAAGCTCTATCAGAGCTACCAGTCAGTGATCGACGGTCGCAAGGAGTTGACCCTCAACCGCGACCGCGCTCGTCGCCTCTACGAGGAAACGTTCGACCGTGCCGCGTTGCGCTATCGCGAGCATTTCACCCTGGCTGATCGTTACCACGGGCTGGCAAGCAACTGGGCCAACATCATGGTGTTGGGCACCATCGGCCTGGCGTTTTACCTGGCTAACGGTCTGGGGTGGGCCCCGACCGAAGTCGCGGCCACCTATGCGCTGACGGTGCTGTTCATGCGTACCCCCTTGGTCTTGGCGGTGGCGGCGATTCCCGCGCAGGTGTCCGGCCGGGTGGCGCTGGACAAGGTCGAGTCGCTGGCACTGGCCGAGCATCACGAAAGCTTCGACATCGCGCCGAGCCATATCGTCGGTCACTGGCGGACCCTTGAGCTGCGCGATGTCGAGTATCACTACCCGGCTCAGGGGGACGAGCCTGGCTTCGATGTCGGGCCCGTCAGCCTGACGCTGCGCCGGGGAGAGACGGTGTTTCTGATGGGGGGCAATGGCAGTGGAAAATCCAGCCTGGCGCGTCTGCTCAGCGGTCTCTATCGCCCGTCGGCAGGCGCCATTCTGATCGACGGCCGAGTGATCGGCGCGGACGACTGGCTGGCTTACCGTCGTCTGTTCGCCAGTGTGTTCACGGACTTCCACCTGTTTTCGCAACTGCTGGGGGCCGAGGGGCAGGACGCCGACACCGTGCAGGTGGAGCACTGGCTAGATCAATTGCACATGAAGCACAAAGTGCAGATCGGCCAAGGGCACCTCCTCGATACGCGTTTTTCCCAAGGCCAGCGTAAACGCCTGGCATTGCTGCTGGCGCTGCTGGAAAGCCGCGACATCCTGCTGCTCGACGAATGGGCCGCCGACCAGGACCCGTTGTTTCGCCGGTTTTTCTACCGCGAGCTGCTGCCGATGTTCAAGCAGGCTGGGGTCACCGTGTTCGCCATCAGCCACGACGATCAGTACTTCGATGTGGCGGACCGCCTGGTGAAGATGGAGTCGGGCCAACTCAGCGAATTGCAGGGGGACCGCCGCGAGCACGCCAGCCGGGATGCCGTGGAGGAGATCGGTGGCGCGTACGCACGGGAAGTCGTAAAGGCTTTGTAAGTTTTTCAGCCGCAAAGACTAAACAGCCGATGGGCTCAGGCGTCTTTGTAATGATAATCAGTCTTACTCATTTCGATGCGTGTGACCTGCCCCTGGCGTATGTGAGATGGCTCACTCCCGCGCTGGACCTCATCACGCATCGCTCCTAACGAGAGGGAAGCATGGAACTCGTCTACGACTACATCGGCATTGGTTTCGGCCCGTCGAACCTGGCCTTGGCGATTGCCACCCAAGAGCACGCATTGCGTAACGGGCTGGCGCCCCAGGTGTGTTTCCTCGAAAAGAAGCCCGCGTTCAACTGGCACGAAGGCATGCTGATCGACGGCTCCACCATGCAGATATCTTTCCTCAAGGACCTGGTCACGTTGCGCAACCCGGCAAGCCGTTTCACCTTCGTCAATTACCTCAAGGAGCGGGGGCGGTTGCAGGATTTCATCAACCTCAAGACGTTCTTCCCGACCCGTGAGGAGTACACCGATTACCTGAGCTGGGCGGCCTCGCATTTCAACGAGCAGGCGCACTACGGCGAGGAAGTGATCGCGGTCGAGCCACATGTTCAGGACGGGCGTTTCATCGCGGTGGATGTGATTTCCCGAGGCCCGGGTGGCGGTATTTCCCGTCGTCGCGGGCGCAATCTGGTGTTTGGTATCGGCGGCGTCCCGCAGACCCCGGCGGCCTTCGACGGCGTGCACGACCCCCGTGTCCTGCACTCGGCGGGCTACCGCGGCGGCATTGAAAAATTGCTGGTCAATCGTCCGGGCCCGGTGCGCGTGGCGGTCGTCGGCGGCGGGCAGAGCGCGGCGGAAATCTTCGAGGACCTAGCCTGCCGTTTCGACAACGTGGAGGCCAGTCTGGTGATCCGTGGCAGTGCGCTGAAGCCGTCCGACGACAGCCCATTCGTCAACCAGATCTTCAACCCCTCCTTCACCGATACCATCTTCAACCACAGCGAAGCGCGGCGAGACGCGTTGTTCACCGAATTCCGCAACACCAACTACTCCGTCGTCGACACGGACCTGATCGAAACCATTTTCCAGCGCATGTACCAGCAGAAGGTTCGGGGCGAGGAGCGTCATCATTTGCTCACCAACCGCGAAGTGGTGCATGCCGAAGTCGGCGCCGCGGGTATCGAGCTGTTCCTGCAGGACGCGGCTCTTGACCAGACTCACAGCGCGTCCTTCGACATCGTGGTGCTGGCCACCGGTTACCGCCGCGACTATCACCTCGAGCTCCTGGCCGGTCTCGGGGAACACATCCAGGGCGTGACCGTCGACCGCGATTACCGCCTGGCGCTGCGGGCGGGCAGCGAAGCGGGCATCTTCCTTCAGGGTTGCTGCGAGGACAGCCATGGGTTGAGCGACACACTGCTGTCGGTGTTGGCCGTGCGCTCCCAGGAAGTGGTGGAGTCGATCTTTGCCGAGTACGAGCAACCCTGTTCCAACCGACCGACGCAGCCCCATGAGCGCGTGGCGCTGAAGCTGGCGCGCTAGACCGTCACGACGGTGGCCGAGGGCGGCCACCCAATCCCTTTTCACGACCTCGCGGGAGGCCTGTTCGGCCTTCCGTGGGTTGATGCTTGCCGAAACAAATAGGTGAACGCATGAAATCCATACGCGATCAGGCCGCGCATTATCCCGAACTGGTGGGCTTTTACGCGCAGCACCAGCCGGACCGGATTGCCCTTCGACACATCGTCCACGAAGACCAGCCCCCGCTACTGACGAGCTATGCGCAACTGGATGAGCGGGCGCGCGCCGTTGCAGGCATGTTGCAGCATCACCTGGGGGCCCAGGGCGGCGAGCGTTGTGTGCTGATCCTGCCGACGGGCGCTGATTACGCGGCGGCGTTTCTTGGCTGCCTCTACGCGAATGTCGTTGCCGTGCCCGCCTTCGCCCCCGAGTACAACCGCCAGACCCACCTGGACCGCCTGACCGGCATTCTCCAGGATGCCGCGCCTGGCGTGGTGCTCGGCCGTCGCGAAGACTTGGATAAATTCCAGCACCTGCTGCAACCCTTCATGCCCGCCCATGGGCGTTTTGTGGCCGTCGAAGAGGTCGGCGGCTGGGAAGGGCGGTTCCAGCCCGCGCTGATCGACACGGCGTCGTTGGCTTTTCTGCAGTACACCTCGGGTTCGACCAGTGCCCCGAAAGGCGTGATGGTGTCCCACGACAACCTGATGGCCAACGAGATCGCCATGGCCCGCCATTTCGTCAGCGATGCGGCGTCGGAAAGCTGGGTCAGTTGGCTGCCGCTGTACCACGACATGGGCCTGATGTGCGGCCTGCTGCTGCCGCTGTATTACGGCGGCACCTTGACGTTGATGTCGCCGAATTACTTCCTCGGGCGTCCCGCGCGCTGGCTGGAAGCGATGAGCCAATACAACGGCACCTTCTCCGGCGGCCCGGATTTCGCGTACCGCCTGTGCGTCGAGCGCATCAAGCCGAGCGCGGTGAAGCAACTCCAACTGGACAACTGGAGCCTGGCGTTCTCTGGCTCCGAGCCGATTCGTATCGCCACGCTGGACGCTTTCAGCGAGCATTTCGCTGCGGCAGGTTTCGACCGTCGCGCCTTGACCCCCAGTTATGGGCTGGCTGAAGCGACGTTGTACGTCAGCGCCGCCCACCGCGACGCGCCGTTCGGCATCAAACGATTCGACGGCAGCCAGCTCGCCGCAGGCGACGCCGACGAGGCATTGTTCGCCAATCAAAACTCCACAAGTCGCCTGCCGGGTTGTGGCTGGTGCCGCCCGGATCACGACCTGCGCATCGTCGATCCGGCGAGCCAGCAAGTGCTGCAACCTGGCCAGGTCGGTGAGATCTGGATCGCCGGTCCAAGCGTCGCTCAGGGCTATTGGCAGAACGCCGAAGCCACGGCCCAGACGTTCGTTGAAGAAGACGGCAAGCGCTGGTTGCGCAGCGGCGACCTGGGCATCGCCAGCGACGGCGAGCTGTTCATTACCGGCCGCCTAAAGGACCTGATCATCCTCAATGGTCAGAACCTCTACCCGCAAGACATCGAGCAGTCGCTGGAAAAGCGCGTCGAGCTGCTGCGTCGCGGGCGCATCGCCGCCTTTCCGGTGACCGACGAGCAGGGCGCCGAAGGGGTGGGCCTGGCGCTGGAAATCAGCCGCAACGTACGTCGCTTGATGAAGCCCCAGATGATCTGCGAAGCCGTGCGCGATGCGGTCACCGAGCTGTTTCTGGTGGCGCCGAAAGTCATGGTGCTACTGGAGCCTGGCGCGCTGCCGCGTACCACCAGCGGTAAGCTGCAACGTTCGGCGTGTCGCGTTGGCTGGCAGAACGGCAGCCTCGACAGTTTTGCGATTTGGCAGGACGGTCACTTGCTGGATGCCGGAGGGGCCGGCAGCACCGTCGACGCTGCACCGCTGATGCCGGAAGTCGTGGCAGCCTGGCGCGAAGTGCTAGGTAAGGACGGCTTGCAAGCCAGTGATCATTTCTTCGCCCGTGGCGGCGATTCGGTCAGCGTGGTGCAAGTGCTGTCCCGTCTCAACCGCGAGCTGGGCCTGAAGCTCGAGCCGGCTCACCTGTTCGAACATCCGACCCTTGGTGCCTTCAATGCCCATGTTGCCAGCCTGGGGCCAGGCGCTGACCGTCCGACTGCCGTGGCGCGGATTGCTCGCGACAGCGCACCCGAGCAATCCTTCGCTCAGCAACGCCTGTGGTTCCTGGCGCAACTGGAACCCGACAGCAGCGCCTATCACCTGTGCGGGCAAGTGAGCCTGAGTGGCGCCGTGGATGACGTCGCCCTGCAACGCAGCTTCGACGATCTCGCCGCCCGTCACGAAAGCCTGCGCACCACCTTCGCCATCGATGCCAATGAAGTGCTGGTGCAGCGTATTCATGCCCCTCAGCCGGTGTTCATCGAACAGCATGACCTGAGCCTGCATGCTCAGCCGTTGCGGGCCTTGGGCGAATTGGCCAAGACCGCCGTCGAGCAACCCATGGACCTGCAAACCGGGCCACTGTGGCGTGTGTTGGACGTACGTCTGGGTGAGCATCAGCGGCAACTGGTGCTGGTTCTGCACCACATCATCTCGGACGGTTGGTCGGTGCAGGTCATCCTCAAAGAGCTGGCGGCGTTGTACAACGCTCATGTTCAGGGCCGCAGTCCGGAACTGGCGCCGTTGCCGATCCAGTACGCCGATTTCGCCGCCTGGCAGCGCAACCGTCTGGCCGATGGCGAGGGCGAGCGTCAACTCAGCTACTGGCGTGCCCGTCTGGGCGCTACCCACCCCGTGCTGACCCTGCCTGCCGATCGTCCGCGCCCGGCGCAACAAAGCCATCGCGGCGCCCGCTATCCCATTGCGTTCGACGCTGGGCTGAGTCAGGGCCTGCGCGACCTCGCCAGCCAGCACGGCGCGACCCTGTTCATGGTCATGCTCGCGGCCTTCAAGACGCTGCTGCACCGCTACACCAGCCAGACCGACCTGCGGGTGGGCGTGCCGGTGGCAGGGCGAACGTGCGCCGAAGCCGAGGGCTTGATCGGCTTGTTCGTCAACACCCTGGTGCTACGCACCGAAGTCTCGCCCCTGCACGCCTTCAGCGCCTTGATCGAAGCGGTCAAACACACGGCTCTGGGCGCGCAGAACCACCAGGATTTGCCGTTCGAACAGGTGGTGGAGGCGCTGGGCGTTTCCCGCAACCTCAGCCACAACCCGCTGTGCCAGGTGAAATTCACCCAACAGTTCCCGCTGCCGCAGAACGTCGACATGGGCGGTCTGCGCATGGACGTCAACCAGTTGGATGATTTCTCCGCGCACTTCGACCTGGGGCTGGACATCACCGACACCGCCGAAGGCATTCAAGCGGTGTTCACCTATGCCTGTGACCTGTTCGACGAGCCACGTATTGCCGGTTTCGCCGCTGATTTGCTGCGCATCTGTGCGCAGGTGGTGGCTCAGCCGACCGCACCGCTGGCGGACTTGCGGGTCGCTGCCGTGCCGTCGCGACTGGACGGCGAAGCGGTGCCGTTCCCGGCCAGCGACGTGTTGAGCCTGTGGGACGCCAGCGTGCTTGCGCAGCCGGCACGTCAGGCTCTGCGCTGTGAAGAACAGCACATCGATTTCGCTAAGGCGGACGCCGATGCCAATCGTCTGGCACAGCATCTGCGTCAGGCGGGTGTGGGCGTTGAAAGCCGCGTCGGCCTGTTGCTGGAACGCTCGGCCGAGTTCGTCGTCGGCGTGCTCGCCGTCCTCAAAGCGGGCGCGGCTTATGTGCCACTGGACCCGAAGTGGCCCGCAGAACGTCAGGCCTTCGTGCTGGCGGACAGCGGGGCGCGCTGGTTGATCAGCGACGCCGCAGCACCCGCGGACTTCAAGGGTGAAGTCATTGCGGTCGACGCGAGTGCGCAATGGCGCTCGCAACCGGCAACCGCACTGAACCTGCGTCCGCACCCTGAGCAGGCGGCCTACCTGATTTACACCTCGGGGACCAGCGGCACGCCGAAAGGTGTGGTGATCAGCCATGGCGCATTGGCCGATTACGTCCAGGGCGTGCTCGCACGCTTGGCGTTTGCAGCCGATGCGAGTATGGCGATGGTCTCCACCGTGGGCGCCGACCTGGGCCACACCGTGCTGTTTGGTGCGCTATGTTCGGCGCGCACGCTGCACCTCATCAGCCCGGAGCGCGCCCAGGACGCCGACCGATTCGCGGCCTACATGGCTGAGCACAAGGTGGGCGTGCTGAAGATCGTACCGACGCACCTCGGTGGCCTGCTGCAAGCGACGCGTGCCGCTGATGTGCTGCCTGAGCATGCGCTGATCCTGGGCGGTGACGCGTTGCCATGGGAGCTGGTGGCGCAGATCAAGCGCCTCAAGCCCGTGTGCCGCGTCATCAACCACTATGGCCCCACCGAGACCACCGTCGGCGTGCTCAGCAACGAGATGTCCACGGCGCTGCCGACCCGTGAAAACGCCCCCATTGGCCGGCCGCTGCCCAACGCCTCGGCATGGATTCTCAATGAGTGGCTGGAACCGGTGGTGCAGGGCGACATCGGCGAGCTGTACATCGGCGGCCCTGGCCTTGCCCGCGGTTATCACGACCGACCGGGTTTGACGGCAGCGGCGTTCATCCCCGACCCGAACGGCGACGGCGCTCGCCTGTACCGCAGCGGCGACCGGGCTCGCCTTCTGGCCGACGGGCAGATTCAGTTCCTCGGCCGCGCTGACGATCAGGTCAAAGTGCGCGGCTATCGCGTGGCGCTGGGAGAGATCGCTCAGCGCCTGCGTCAGCTCGGTGGCCTGCGCGATGCTCATGTGCGGGTGGATGACCGTGGTCAATTGATCGCGTACGCACTGATCGCCCAGGGTTCGACGGTCGATGGAGAAGCCTTGCGTGCGCAACTGGCTGACAGCCTGCCGGACTACATGGTGCCGAGCCACGTCCTGACGCTGGAGGCGTTTCCGGTCACGGCCAACGGCAAACTTGACCTCGCCGCGCTTCCCGTTCCCCAAGCAGTGCCGCCACAGTTCGAAGCGCCCCATGAGGGCGTTGAAGCCACCCTTGCCGCGTTGTGGGAAAAAGCGCTGAACGTCGAGGCCGTCGGGCGGCATGACAACTTCTTCTCGTTGGGGGGCGACTCGATCCTCAGCTTGCAGATCATCGCCCGTGCCCGTCGTCAGGGCATCCGCCTGACGCCCAAGCAATTGTTCGAGAAACAGACCATCGCCGAGCTGGCGCAGGTCGCTGTGGTCGCAGAAACCAAGCCCGCTGCTGCGCCGGTTGTCGCACCGGTCGCGCCCCGCGATTTCGCCTTGACGCCAATTCAGGCGCGGTTCTTTGCGTTGCCGGTGGCCCAGCGCTCCCACTGGAACCAGTCGCTGTTGCTCAACCTGCCGAACGCACTGGACAACGCGCGGTTGCGGCAGGCCCTCGACGCATTGCTCGCGCAACACGACAGCCTGCGCTTGAGCTTCCACCAGGGTGACGATGGCCAATGGTTGCAACGTTATCGCGAGACCGAGAACGTCGAGCGGCTGCTGTGGACCTGCGAGTTGACCCGCGAAGAAGACCTCGCGTCGCTGAGCGATGAAGCCCAACGCAGCCTCAACATCGAGACCGGGCCGTTGCTGCGGGTGGTGCATGCGCGCCTGCCGTCGGGCGAAGGCCGTTTGTTGCTGGCGATTCACCACCTGGTTGTCGATGGCGTGTCGTGGCGCGTGTTGCTGGAGGATCTGCACCACGCTTACAGCCGTCTTGTCGCCGGGCAAAACGTGGCGCTGGCCGAGAAAACCGCGAGCTTCCAGAACTGGTCGCAGGCCCTGCAAGACCTGGCACGCAGCCCGGCCCTGGCCGCTCAATTGCCGCACTGGCAACGCTGCACCGCGGACGATGCCTGCCTGCCAGGGGACAGTTCCGTTCAAAGCCTGATCGGCGCGGGGGAAAGCGTCAGCCTGACCCTCGATGCGCAGGACACGCGTCGTCTGCTCAGTGAAGCGCCCGCGGCTTACCGCACCCGCATTGACGATCTGCTGCTGGCCGCGCTGGCCCAGGCGCTGTGGCAGTGGACCGGGCGCCGTCGGCATGTCATCAGCCTGGAAGGTCATGGCCGCGAGGAGGTTTTAGGTGATGGCGCAAACCCGCTGGATCTGAGCCGCAGTGTCGGTTGGTTCACCAGCCTGTACCCACTGGCACTGGACGCCACCGACGACGCCATCACCACGCTGAAAGCGGTCAAAGAGGCCGTACGCGCCGTGCCGGAAAAAGGCCTGGGCTACGGTGTTCTCAAATACCTGTCCAAAGCCGACCTGCCCGAACTGGTGGGGCAGGGGGTGACGTTCAACTACTTGGGCCGTTTTGACGCCGCCGAGGGTGCGCTGTTCTCGCTGTCCAGCCAGACCCTCGAGCATTTGCGCGATCCCCAAGGCCCGCTGGCCAACGCGCTGGCGGTCGATGGCCAGGTGCGCGACGGCCAGTTGCACTTGGACTGGACCTTCAGCAGCGCGCGCTTCAGCCGCGCAAGCATCGAGCAACTGGTGGCGCTGTACCGCGAGCAACTGGTGCACCTGATTGCCCATTGCAGCGATGAACGGAACGCCGGTCTGACGCCTTCGGACTTCCCGCTGGCCGGTCTGAATCAGGCACAACTGGACGCGCTGGCGATCCCGGCGCGGGAGATCGAAGACATCCTGCCGCTGGCCCCGATGCAGCAGGGCATTCTGCTGCACAGCCTGCTGGAGCGCGGCAACGGCATCTACCTGATGCAAGACCAGTATGAGGTCGGCAGCACGGTGGATTTCGAGGCATTCAAGTTCGCCTGGCAGCAGGTGGTGCAGCGTCATCCGGCCTTGCGCAGCGCATTCCATGGTCTGGAAAGCGGTGTGCAGCGCCAGGTGGTCATGCGCCGCGTGCCGTCCCCGGCACAACTGATCGACCTCAGCCACCTGTCCCGCGAAGCCGCTGAGGCCGAACTGGAAGAGGTGTTGGCCGCCGAGCGCGAGCAAGGTTTCGATTTTGCCCGCGCACCGCTACTGCGCCTGCGGTTGGTGAAGTTCGGCGAGGCGGATTACCGCATCGTGCAGAGCCACCACCACGCCCTGATCGACGCCTGGTGCCGGGGCCTGATGCTCACCGAGTTCTTCGCCCACTACCGGGCGTTCCTCAACGGCCGCCACGTCAGCCTGCCAGCGGCGCGTCCCTATCGCGACTTCCTCGCCTGGCTCGCCGAGCAGGACGAAGCGGTCAGCCGGGATTACTGGCGCCAGGCGCTGGCCGGGTTCACCGAGGTCACGCCGTTGCCGTATCGCCACAGCCCTCACGGTGAGCCGCAAATGCGCGACGTGACCCTGGCGCTTGGCAATGCGCAAACCGCGAAACTGGCCGATCAGGCCCGGCAACATCGCCTGACCGCCAACACCTTCGTGCAGGCGGCCTGGGCTTTGCTGTTGATGCGCCATGCCGACCGCGAAGAAGTGCTGTTCGGCGTCACGGTCGCTGGTCGTCCCACCGAACTGGAGGGCATCGAAGGCGCGCTGGGCTTGTTCATCAACACGCTGCCGCTGCGGGTTCAGCGTCCGAGCATGGGCACCTCGGCGCTGGAGTTGCTCAACGCATTGCAGGCACAGAACGCCGAGATGCGTCAGCACGAACACATGTCGCTGGCGGACATCCAGTTGTTGGCCGACACCCCCCGTGGCCAGCCGCTGTTCGACAGCCTGTTCGTCTTTGAAAACGTTCCGTTGGGCGCCGAGGTTCAGCAGGCCGTGAACGAATACCGGATCAACCCGCTGGCCAACCGCACCCACACCAACTACCCGTTGACCGTGGTGCTGCTGCCAGGCGAATCGCTGCAATTGCAGCTGACCTACGACACCCGTCACTTCAACGACGCCGACATGACGACGCTGGTGGGGCATTTCCGCCGCCTGCTGTCGCAACTGATCGACAACCCGCAGCAGACCCTCGACCAACTGCAAGTCCTGGAGCAGGCCGAGCGCGCGCAATTGCTGGGCTACGGTGAAGGGCCAGTGCAGAGGCACTGGTATGAGATCAGTTACCTGGAGCGTTTCGAGTCCCGCGTGCAGGCGCATCCGTCGCGGGAGGTCGCGCGTTGCCAGGGCCAGACCCTGAGTTACGACCAGTTGAATCGCCACGCCAACCGCATCGGCCACGGCCTGATGGCAGCGGGTGTGCAGGGCGATGACGTGGTGGCGCTGTTCGCGCCGCGTGGCTTGCCGCTGCTGAGCATGATCATCGGCGCGTTCAAAGCCGGTGCTGCCTACCTTGCGCTGGATGATCGCCACCCGGCCGGGCGCAGCGCGCGGATGTTGGTGAGCAGCGCGGCGCCCGTGTTGCTGACACCACGGGACTGCCTCGCTCAGGTCGAAGCGATTCTTCAAGGGGTCGAGACCAACAAACCGCGACTGCTGATTCTGGAAGAGCTGTTGGCGACCGGCCGTGATGACAATCCGGGCCGCTACGCCAGCGCCGAACAATTGGCTTACGTCATCTACACCTCCGGCTCCACGGGCGAGCCGAAAGGGGTGATGGTCAACCAGCGCGGCATGCTCAACAACCAGATGTCGAAGCTGCCGTACTTGCGCCTGGGTGAGGGCGACGTGATCGCTCAGACCGCCGCCACCGGATTCGACATTTCGGTGTGGCAATTCCTCACGGCGCCGCTGTTTGGAGGCCGTGTGGAAATCCTGCCGGACGTGGTGGTGCACGACCCGCAACGCCTCTTGGAAGAAGTGGTGGCCAATCAGGTCAGTGTGTTGGAGTGCGTGCCGGCGGTGATCGACGGCATGCTCGCCGTGGCGCCGCACAGGCTCGACGCGCTGCGCTGGCTGCTGCCGACCGGGGAGGCGCTGACGGTGGACCTGGCCGCCCGCTGGTTCAACCGCTACCCCAA
>NZ_QARE02000028.1 GCF_003052515.2 Pseudomonas sp. RIT409
GGTTGAGCGGCCGGGAGCCGCGAGAGCCGCGCGGCCATGGATGGCCGTCCGCGGCGTGCCCACGGAACGGCGCCGGAGGGAAGGAACCCTGACGCAGTCAGGGCCAAACCAGGAGCAAGCGGTTTTCCTCCATTTTGCCAAGACAAAATGGAGTCGCTCGTAAGGAGCGAAACACCAGCTCCCAGCCCCCGCGCAAACGGATCTGCCCCCGATCTCAGCTGCGCTCATCACACCATTGAACGGTCCCGACACAATGGACCCGCTCGTAAGGAATAAAACCCCGCCCACGCGCAAACGGATCTGCCCCCGATCTCAGCGGCGCCCACGACAGGTTTAAAAAACCGACCCCGACACCGAGCGCTGACCCTTCGCCCAAGATCACCCCACCGCACAGGGTTGGCACCAGAAACAACATCCTGATTTCGGTGACATCTTCATGTCAATTGCCTGTCTGTAGGCCAATCCACCCTTGCACAGCACTTCCCGGTCAGCTAAAAGCTTGTAAAACTTTTGGTGACCTGCGAGTCATTCCGGGCATCTCCACTGTATTGTGCTTGCAAGTATCTGACTGATTACAGCGGTTTCCAGGTCGACAGAGTCCCTGATCGCCGTGTTTTGCAGCTTCAAGCCCCGGATTTTCATGCCCCGCCTCAGCGCGAGGGGCGATGTTCAGCGTTTTTGATTGGGAAGCCAAAATGATTGGCATTAAAAGCATAGCGAGTTACGTGCCGACAGCCGGCGTCGACAATTATGCGCAGGGTGCAAAATTCGGTAAGGATGAAGACTTCATCCTCGGCAAGATCGGTTCCGCTTTTCTACCACGCAAGGAAGACAGTCAAGAGACCTCCGACCTGTGCGTGGAAGCCGCCAACAAACTGTTCGCCAACAACCCCCAGCTTTCCCGCGACGCCATCGACGTGCTGATCGTCGTCACCCAGAACGGCGATGAAGAGGGCCTGCCTCACACCTCCGCGATCGTTCAGCACAAACTGGGCCTGTCCACCCACGTCGCCACCTTCGACATTTCGCTTGGCTGCTCGGGCTATGTCTATGGCATCTACGCGATCAAAGGCTTCATGGAAGCCACGGGCCTGAAAAATGGCCTGCTGATCACAGCGGACCCCTATTCCAAGATCGTCAGCCCAGAAGACCGCAACACCACGATGCTGTTCGGCGATGCCGCTACGGCCACTTGGGTGGGGGAGGACGCTCATTGGCACTTGGGCAAGGCCAAATTCGGCAGCGACGGCGGGGGAGCAGAGTTCCTCAAGACCATCGACGGCCATTTCTACATGAACGGTCGCCAGGTGTTCAATTTCGCGTTGGTGAAGGTCCCTGCGCACTTGAACGAACTGCTCGAAGACTCCGGCCTTCAGTCTTCCGACATCGACGCCTTCTGCATCCACCAGGGCAGCGCGGCGATCGTTGACGCCGTCGCACGCCGGTTCGAGGAGGGGGCCCAGGCTGACAAGTTCGTCAAGGACATGCTGGAAACCGGCAACACGGTCTCGTCCAGCATTCCACTGCTGCTGGAAAAACACATGTTCGACTCGAGCTGGAAGCGCGTGGCTATCAGCGGTTTCGGCGTAGGCTTGTCGTGGGGTTCGGCGATCCTTTATCGTCCTTGACCCTGAGTCATGCAAAACGGCGACACTGATTTCAGGTCGCCGTTTTTTTATTCCTCTCGTTTGAAAAGGACGGGTTCATGAACGAGATTTTCCAGCGCAACCTCGCCGTCATCGAGCAGCGCTGGCCCCATGTCGCTCAGCGGCTGCACGGCGAAGACGCCTGGGCGGTGCCGGCCGAGCAAATGGAGGGTCGGGATTGGACGCTGGCGGTGGCAGGGATTCAACTGACCAGTCGCCATGACCGGATCGCCGAGGCACAATTGCAGGCCGCCAGTTTTCCTGCCCAGTGTGCCGAAGCTCATGTGTATGGGACTGCGTTGGGCGATATGCAGCGCGTCATGTTGAGATTTCCCAGTCTGCAAGCCCTGCATGTGCATATTCTCAATGGCGCGCTGTTTGCGTTGGTGCTGCAACTGCTCGAACAGGACGACTGGCTGAGCGACCCTCGGGTGGTGCTGGCGTATGCCGACGAGCGGGACGAAATCCAGCTGCCTTTTTTCGCCTTGCCCGCCGAAATGGTGCTTGCTGACGACGCCAGCGCGCGGATTCGCGATCGGCTGGTCAGCGAAGTGCATGTCAGTTTCAACAACCGCGAATTTTCCAGCGACAACCCGGAAAACCTGGAGCGTCTGGAACAGGGCAGGGTGCTCCTTGAAGCTGACACCGATGTGGCAACGCTTTTCGGTACGCACGTGGGGCGCGACGTGTTTGTCATCGCCACCGGCCCCAGCCTGCAGCAGCATTTGCCCCGTTTGTCTAGCGTCTCGCAGAGCGCTGAACGGCCATTGCTGATCTGCGTGGACACCGCCTACATGCCGCTGCGCAATCAAGGCATCCGGCCAGACATCGTGGTCAGCATCGATCACCGCATCAGTGCTCGACACTTGCCCGCCGAGGGCTCGGACGGCATTACCCTGGTGTACTTGCCCGGCCAGGATGCGACGATGCTCGAGGCTTGGCGGGGGCCACGTTGCGTCGGTTATTCGTCCAGCCCGATGTACACGGCCATTCGCGAGCATATTCCCCGAGCCTGCCTTTTCGTCGGCGGCAGCGTCATTCATCCTGCCGTCGACCTGGCCGTGCAAATGGGTGCGGCGACTGTCACGCTGTTCGGCGCCGATTTCGCCTTTCCCGGCGGTAGGACGCACACCGGCTGGCAAGACGGCGCACTCGGTCCTGAACTGAACATCGCCCGGCATTGGGTGCTCGACGGGCGCGGGCAGAAGGTCAAGACGCAACTCAACTTCCGCAGCTACCTGATCGAACTGGAGCGCTACATCGCCCAGCACCCCGACGTTCGGTTCTTCAACACCAGCCGCGATGGCGCCTTCATCGTGGGCACGCATTTCGACCCGGACTGGACGGCCCCATGACTCACTTCGAACACGTCATTCTCGATGCCCGTGCGTGCGCCCGCCTGTTTCGCCTGGGGCGCGATATTGAAGGCGCATTGAAAATGGTCGCGTTGATCGACGTAGCGCTGCCCCTGTTCTCCTCTCGTTCGGCGCAAGAGCAGGCCCAATGGGCGCAGGTGCTGACCGCGATTCTGCAGTGCCAGGAACGGCAGGACTGGATCGGATTGGCGGACTGGCTGGAGGGCGAGTTTCTAGCGTTATGTCACGGTGTTAATTCCGGTTGATAACACAATCTGAGAAATTTCCTACTTGTTATTAAGTAATTTCCGAAAGAGCGGCCTTCATTGGCCGTTTTTTTATGATTTTTAAAAAGTGATACTTCTTAAGAGGTTGGCGTCGATATCACCCTTCATATGTCGTGATGGCAAGTGTTTTTGCCATTGAAATCAGTTAAAGCCATCAACCCCCTCGTCGATAGCGCAACTGTAGGTTTTCTCGGGAGAAATGGACTTCCCCGCTTTTTGAAAGCCCACCGTTTTTTATCAACGAGGGAACTCAACATGGCTTTGACCGTTAATACCAACATTGCGTCGTTGTCTGTACAGCGCAATCTGAACCGCTCTTCCGACTCGCTCAGCACTGCAATGACCCGTCTATCTTCGGGGTTGCGAATCAACAGCGCTAAAGACGATGCCGCGGGAATGCAAATCGCCAGTCGATTGACGACGCAGGCTCGCGGTCTGACTGTCGCGTCACGTAATGCAAATGATGCCATTTCTGTCATTCAAACCACGGAAGGCGCATTGTCCCAAACCTTGAACACGCTTCAGCGAATGCGGGATCTGGCCGTTCAGGCAAAGAATGGAACCAATACAGCCTCTGATCGTGCAGCGTCCAATAAGGAGTTCGAAGAAGCGTCGCAAGAACTGACTCGATTGAGTCACAGCACCAAGTTCGGGAAAGATTTGAACTTGCTCGATGGCAGCGCAGGCAATCTCACGTTTCATGTGGGCGCCAATACCGGTGAGCATGAAGAAATCCAGATCGTGCTGGATCAGGACTATTCGACCAAATCCTTGTTTGCCGCGCCTGCTGATCGTGCTGCAGTCACTGCGGTCCTCGGATCGGCTGGCACCCCCATGACGATCGGCAACAAGGACATCAAAGCAGGGGACGATTTAACGCCGAAAATTGATGGCACCGGTATCTACGAGGGTATTGCGCGACAGGATCCGCTCAAACCTACCCCGGAAGAGCAGGCGTTGGAGGCCGCGGTCGCGAACAAAAATATCGATGAAGCCATCATCCAGATCGATTTGGCCATCTCCAAGGTGACAGCCAGCATGGCCGAGCTGGGCGCCAAGCAGAACCGCCTGACCACGACGGTAGCCAACATCAACAACATCATTGAAAACGTCACAGCCTCCCGCGGGCGCGTCGAGGACGTCGATTTCGCTGCCGAAACCGCCGAGCTGACCAAACAACAAACGCTGCAACAGGCCTCGACCGCCATTCTGGCCCAGGCCAATCAGCTTCCGGCGGCTGTCCTCAAGCTGCTCCAATAACGCCAAGGCGTTTATAAACAGTGCTTTACCCGGGTGCGTCGCACGGCGCATCCGGGCGCTTGCGCGTGGGGTAATGAAGGGGTTGACGAGAGGATTAAAGCTTGGGCACGGCGCGCCGAAACGCTGGGTAACCCCCGTCACAAGCAGGGGTGGCGCTCTGGTGGCAAAAAATTTTGAAAAAGCCCTCAAGCTCCTTGCAGATACGACGATAAACATTACGAAGGTTCTCTAGGCCACACCCGGCGCTTGCCAGGGCCGGATAGCCGCAGTACCCAACCCACGAGGAATTCATCATGGCTTTAACCGTCAATACCAACGTAGCTTCCTTGGCTGTACAGAAGAACCTGGGCAAGGCTTCCGACGCTCTGTCGACTTCGATGACCCGTCTGTCTTCCGGTCTGAAAATCAACAGCGCTAAAGACGACGCAGCCGGTCTGCAGATCGCCACTCGCGAAACCTCGCAAATCCGCGGTCAAACTGTTGCCATCAAGAACGCCAACGACGGTATTTCGATCGCTCAGACCGCTGAAGGCGCTCTGCAAGAATCGACCAACATCCTGCAGCGTATGCGTGAACTGGCCGTTCAAGCACGAAACGACACCAACGGTACTGCTGACCGTACCGCTCTGAACGCTGAATACGCTCAGATGTCGGACGAACTGACTCGTATCGCCAACTCCACCAACCTGAACGGCAAGAACCTGCTGGACGGTACTGCGAGCACCGTGACCCTGCAAGTGGGCTCGAACACTGGTACTTCCAACCAGATCGACCTGGTTCTGACCGGTACTTTCACTGCTTCGGCACTGGGCGTAGCCAGCGGCACCACTTCGATCAGCGGCACCAGCAACGCCACTGCGCACACCAACGTCGACGCTGCCATCTCGGCAATCGACACCGCTCTGGCCACGATCAACAGCACCCGTGCCAGCCTGGGTGCTTCGCAAAACCGTCTGACCAGCACCATCTCCAACCTGCAGAACGTCAACGAAAACGCCACCGCTGCACTGGGCCGTATCCAAGACACCGACTTCGCAGCCGAGACCGCTAACCTGACCAAGCAACAGACTCTGCAACAAGCTTCCACCTCTGTTCTGGCCCAGGCTAACCAACTGCCATCCGCTGTTCTGAAACTGCTTCAGTAATATCGGGTCGAGTTTTGGCGGGGGAGTGTGCTTGCGTGCTCTCCCGCTTTTTACTTTGAGAGGTTGAAGACATGGACATAAGCACCCGATTGAACATGGCTTACCCCACGGTGCAGTCGCTGCCCCCTGTGTCTGCTCCTGTCCCGGACAGGCAAGCGGTGAAGCCTCAAGTCGTCAACGAAGCGACTGCCTCGGCAGATGCGGACACGGCGAAGAGTAAAAACTCTGACGAAGACAAGAACTCGAAACAGTTGCAAGCTGCCGTCAAGGAAATGGAAAAGTTTTTTCAGTCGGTCCGCCGCAACCTGGAATTCTCGATCGACGAGGGCTCCGGCCAAGTGGTCGTAAAAGTGATTGCCACTGAAACGGGCGAGGTCGTGCGGCAGTTGCCGTCCGCCGAAGCGCTGAAGATCGCCGACAGTCTGAAAAATGCAAACAGCCTGTTGTTCGATGCAAAAGTTTAACTGGCATGAAACGTGAACGCGGTTCTCTGAACTGTCGTTGAGTCAAAAGACCGGCTTAAAACCGAAAGGAGAAGTAGATGGCTAGCCCAATTACCCCATCAACCGGCCTCGGATCGGGCCTTGCGATCGGTGACATCGTCACGGCGCTGGTCAACTCTGACAAGCTGGCCAAACAGACGCAAATCACGACCCAGACCAAGCTGGTGACCACCAAGCTGTCCGGAATTGGTACGTTGAAGAGCGCGATGTCTGCGTTCCAGACTGCGCTGACCAATCTGGGCAAGAAGGATGCACCGTCTTTTTCCGGCTATGCCGCCAAGTCTTCGGATGCCACCAAGCTGACCGTAACGTCGGATAACTCCGCCGTGCCCGGTACTTACGCCATCCACGTCAGCAAGCTGGCTACCAGTTCCAGCGTTGCCAGTGGCGCCTTTACCGATGGGCCCACCAGTGCCATTCCGAGTGGGAACCTGACCCTCACTCAAAATGGCATTAACACCAGCATCACCATTCCGGATGGAGCCACCTTGGCGTCCGTCGCCAAGCAGGTCAACGCCACGACCCAGGATTCAGGGCTTAGCGCCAGCATCATCACCGACGACAAGGGCTCGCGGCTGGTGTTCAACTCCACCAAAACCGGCGCGGGTTCGGACATCACCGCCACCAGTGACGTGGCGCAGTTCAACATCGCTGCCGATGCCAAGCTCGACCCCAACGACGTGAACAGCGCCGGCTACGTCAGTGCCAAGGCAGACAGTGCCTCCCTCACCATCAATGGGCTGACGGTCACCAGTGCCAGCAACACCATCGACAAGAGCCTGGGCGGCGTGTCCATGACGTTGCTGGCCGCAGATGCTTCGACCACGGTCACCGTCTCGACGAACAACGATGGTTTGAAAGCTTCGCTGCAGACCTTCATCGACGCCTACAACAACGTCGTCAAGGCCGTGACGTCGGTGACAAAGGCCACCATCAGTGACACGCCCGATGCCACCACCGGCGCCACCGTGACGCCCGCCGCCCTGACAGGCGACGCATTGCCGCGTTCGATCCTCTCGGGCCTGCGTAACGAGCTGGTCACCACCGGCGCGGACGGTAACGTATCGGTACTGTCTCAGTTGGGCATCACCACCTCGCAGACTGACGGTACGCTGTCGCTGGACAGCACCAAGTTCGACAAGGCCATCAACACCCAAGGCCTGGCGGGTGACGTGCAGCAGTTGTTCACTGGCACCGGTGACGGCAAGAACGGCTTGCTGGCTCGGATGACAGCGGCGATCACGCCCTACACCCAGACCGGTGGGATCTTCGATACCCGGACTGCGAGCCTGAACAAGCAGCAGACCAACCTGACCAATGAACAGACGGCGCTGGACTTGCGGGTCACCAACCTGACCGCAACGCTGACCGCCAAATACAACGCAATGGACCTGATTGTCGGGCAACTGAAGGCCTCGGCCACCAGTATCACCTCGTTCTTCGAATCGTTGAACGCCCAGCAAAGCGGTTGATGAATCATCGATTACCAGGACCCGGCCAGAGTGCCGGGTTTTTGGCATCTGGACTTAAAGTTCCCAATTCCGGTGCCGATAGCCTGAACATAGACACTTCAAGATGTGTGAGGTAATGAAATGAACCGGATGGCAGCCCTTCGGCAGTATCAGAAGGTCAATTCCCACGCCCAGACTGCCGTGGCCACGCCGCATCGTCTGGTGCAAATGCTGATGGAAGCCGGGCTGGATCGCATCGCTCAGGCCAAGGGCGCTATCGCGCGCAAAGACGTCGCCGCTAAAGGCGTGCTGATCGGCAAGGCCATCGAAATCGTCGGCGGCTTGCGTGAGGGCCTGGACATGGAGAAGCAAGCCGAAGCGCTGGCGCATGTCGACAATCTTTATGTGTACATGATGAAACGCCTGGCAGAGGCCAACATCAAGACCGATCCCAGAATTCTCGACGAAGTGGCCCAACTGTTGACTACAGTCAAAGAAGGTTGGGACGCGATCGGCGATCAGCAACCCGCGCTCTAAGGAGAACACCATGAGTGCTGCACTCAAGCGAATCGAAGAAACCCGCGAAGCGTTGGTCGACGCCCTCGCCGAGCGCGACTGGATTGCCATCAGCAAACTGGATCTGGCGTGTCGCGCCTGTGTCGACGAAGTCATCCGTGAGGCGAACGACGATGAGCCTGAGCTACGCAGCAACCTGGAGGAGCTGCTGGGGGTTTATCGGCAGATGATTGACATTGCGGTGGGCGAACGTCAGGCAATAGTCGAAGAAATGACGCAAATCCAGCGAGCGCAAAACGCTGCAAAGGTTTACCATCTGTTCGGTTGACGTTTGGTTGATCGAAAAAAATTGTGCGCCATAAAATTGACTGTGTACGGTTTTTTGACTTAACTAGTGATGTTCACTAATTTCTGGCTGTTGTGGCGTCTCTGCGGACCTTGCAAAGCCAAGCTTGCCCCCCGATTGGGCATCGAGTTGACTAGGGAAGTTGCTATTGCATGTGGCGTGAAATCAAGATTCTGCTGATCGATGACGATAGCCAGCGCCGCCGCGACATGGCGGTGATTCTGAACTTTCTCGGTGATGAGAACCTGTCTTGCTCCAGCACGGACTGGCAGCAGGTCGTCGGCGCTCTGGCGTCCACTCGAGAAGTGCTTTGCGTGCTGGTGGGTTCCGTCAATGCACCGGGCAGCCTCCAAGGGCTGCTTAAGACCATCGCTGCCTGGGATGAGTTCCTTCCTGTTTTGCTGATGGGCGAAAATTCATCTGCCGAGCTGGCAGAAGACCTGCGCCGGCGGGTGTTGTCCACCGTCGAGATGCCGCCCAGCTACAGCAAGCTGCTGGATTCCCTGCATCGGGCTCAGGTCTATCGCGAGATGTACGATCAGGCCCGCGAGCGCGGTCGTCAGCGCGAACCAAATCTGTTCCGCAGCCTGGTGGGCACCAGCCGTGCCATCCAGCACGTGCGCCAGATGATGCAGCAGGTGGCCGACACCGACGCCAGTGTGTTGATCCTGGGCGAATCGGGCACCGGCAAGGAAGTCGTGGCGCGCAACCTTCATTACCATTCCAAACGCCGTGACGCGCCATTCGTGCCGGTGAACTGTGGCGCCATTCCTGCCGAACTGCTGGAAAGCGAACTGTTCGGCCACGAGAAAGGGGCATTCACCGGAGCGATCACCAGTCGTGCCGGGCGTTTCGAACTGGCCAACGGCGGCACGCTGTTCCTCGATGAAATTGGCGACATGCCCCTGCCGATGCAGGTCAAGTTGCTCCGCGTGCTGCAGGAGCGGACGTTCGAGCGTGTGGGCAGCAACAAGACCCAGAGCGTCGACGTGCGCATCATTGCCGCGACCCACAAGAATCTTGAAGACATGATTGGCACCGGTGGTTTCCGTGAAGACCTGTATTACCGGCTCAACGTCTTCCCGATCGAGATGGCGCCGCTGCGCGAACGAGTCGAAGACATTCCACTGCTGATGAACGAGTTGATCTCGCGCATGGAGCATGAAAAGCGCGGTTCGATCCGTTTCAACTCGGCCGCCATCATGTCGCTGTGTCGTCACGGCTGGCCGGGCAACGTCCGCGAGCTGGCCAATCTGGTGGAGCGCATGGCGATCATGCACCCCTACGGCGTGATTGGTGTCGCCGAACTGCCGAAGAAATTCCGCTACGTCGACGACGAAGACGAGCAAATGGTGGACAGCCTTCGCAGCGACCTGGAAGAGCGCGTCGCCATCAATGGCCATACGCCGAACTTCGCCAATGGCGCGATGTTGCCGCCGGAAGGGCTGGACCTCAAGGATTACCTGGGGGGACTGGAGCAGGGGCTGATTCAGCAGGCGTTGGACGATGCCAACGGTATCGTTGCCCGTGCAGCCGAGCGTTTGCGTATCCGCCGTACGACCCTAGTGGAGAAGATGCGCAAGTACGGCATGAGCCGCCGCGACGGTGACGATCAGCTCGAAGACTGACGCAGGTTTGACGCGCCAAAAGAGAAACCGCTGATTTTTCAGCGGTTTTTTTTTCGGCACGGGGATTGCTAAAGCTCTTGGAACCTACCGTTTACTGACGGTACGCCACGCGAGAGATGAACTATGCCCCAGGCCGCTCAGATGTCCTCCGAACCTGTCTTGCCGTCCGGTTTGCAGGTGCAGCCATCCCCTGAAGTCGAGAGTCGACAAGGGCTGCAGCAGGCGTTTGCCCTGTTCAATCAGATGTCCACGCAGTTGACGGACTCCTACAGCCTGCTGGAAGCGCGGGTGACCGAGCTGAAAGGCGAGTTGGCCGTCGTCAGTGCGCAACGCATGCAGGAACTGGCTGAGAAAGAGCGGCTGGCCAATCGTCTGCAGAATCTGCTCGACCTGCTGCCCGGTGGCGTCATCGTGATCGATGGAACCGGCACCGTCCGCGAGGCCAACCCGGCGGCCATCGATCTGCTCGGCGAGCCGCTGATCGGGATGCTCTGGCGTCACGTCATCGCCCGCTGTTTTGCGCCGCGGGAGGATGACGGTCATGAGATTTCCTTGAAGGATGGTCGACGCCTGTCCATTTCCACCCGCTCGCTCGATGCCGAGCCCGGGCAGTTGGTGCTGCTTAATGACCTGACCGAAACCCGCCATCTGCAGAGTCAGTTGGCGCGCCACGAACGCTTGTCGTCGCTCGGTCGTATGGTCGCGTCGCTGGCCCATCAGATTCGCACCCCGTTGTCGGCCGCCATGATTTACGCCAGTCATCTGACAGAGCAGGCGTTGAACGTGGAGACCCAGCAACGTTTCGCCGGTCGCCTCAAAGAGCGCCTCCATGAACTGGAGCATCAAGTGCGTGACATGCTGGTGTTCGCTCGGGGGGAATTGCCGTTGACCGACCGGGTCGCGCCTTGCTCGCTGGTCGAGGCCTTGAAGGCAGCGGCCCAGACCCACGTGCGGGATGCGCGCGTGCGCTGGCAGTGCGACAGTCATCAGGGCGAACTGCTGTGCAACCGGGACACGCTGGTGGGCGCGCTGCTCAACCTGATCGAGAATGCCGTGCAGGCCAGTTCGGGCACTGCACGCATTAAAATTCACGCCTATTCCCGCGGTGACACCTTGCGCCTGTGCATCAGTGACAGCGGCCCTGGCATCGACGCCGCTGCGCTGGCACGGATCGGCGAGCCGTTCTTCACCACCAAGCCCACCGGTACCGGTCTTGGACTGGCGGTGGTCACTGCGGTCGCCAGGGCGCATCAAGGGCAGGTGCATTTCCGTTCGCGCCCGGGACGTGGCACTTGCGCCATGGTGTCCCTGCCGCTGGTCCCCGGCGTCGGCATTGCGAGGAATGCGTTATGACGATCAAGGTATTGCTGGTCGAAGATGACCACTCATTGCGTGAAGCGCTGGGCGAAACGCTGGAGCTGGCCGGGCATGACTACCTCGCCGTGGGGTCCGCCGAGGAGGCGTTGCTCGCCGCCGCCGATGCGGCATTCAACCTGGTGATCAGTGACGTCAACATGCCCGGCATGGATGGCCACCAACTATTGGCCCAACTGCGCAGCCGGTACCCGCATTTGCCAGTGCTGCTGATGACCGCCCATGGGGCAGTGGATCGCGCGGTCGAAGCAATGCGGCAGGGGGCCGCCGATTACCTGGTCAAACCGTTCGAGCCCAAGGCCTTGCTGGCGCTGGTGGCTCGACATGCCTTGGGACGTCTTACGCCCTCCGACGGGGAAGGGCCGGTTGCGGTCGAGCCCGCCAGCCTGCAATTGTTGAATCTTGCGGCGCGTGTGGCCAAAAGCGATTCGACGGTGCTGATTTCCGGTGAGTCCGGGACCGGCAAGGAAGTCCTGGCGCGCTTCATCCACCAACAGTCACCACGGGCAGGCGGACCGTTCATCGCCATCAACTGCGCGGCGATTCCGGACAACATGCTCGAGGCCACGTTGTTCGGGCACGAAAAGGGATCGTTCACCGGTGCCATCGCTGCCCAGGCGGGCAAGTTCGAGCAGGCCGAGGGGGGCACCCTGCTGCTCGACGAAATCTCGGAAATGCCCATGGGGCTGCAGGCCAAGTTGCTGCGCGTGCTTCAGGAGCGGGAAGTGGAGCGGGTCGGGGCGCGCAAGCCTATAGCGCTCGACATTCGCGTGTTGGCCACCACCAACCGCGACCTCGCGGGAGAGGTGGCGGCTGGGCGCTTCCGCGAGGATTTGTATTATCGCCTGTCAGTGTTTCCGCTGGCCTGGCATCCCCTGCGCCAACGCCCCGGCGATATTCTGCCGTTGGCTCAGCGGCTGCTGACCAAGCATGTCAATAAAATGAAGCACGCCCCTGTGCGGCTGTCGGCCGAAGCACAAGCGTGCTTGGTGGGTTACAGCTGGCCTGGCAATGTCCGGGAACTGGATAACGCCGTTCAGCGCGCATTGATTCTGCAGCAAGGCGGTGTGATTCAAGCCGAGGATTTCTGTCTGGCCGGACCGCTGGGCTTTGCCTCAATGCCTGCGTCCGCCACCACGGCTCAGGTTTCACCGACGCTGCCGTCGGCACAGAGCTTCACCGAATCGTCGTTGGAAACGCCTGCTTCCGAACCTGCCGGCGCACTGGGCGAGGACCTGCGCCGTCGGGAATTTCAGCTGATCATCGATACCCTCCGTGCCGAGCGCGGTCGCCGCAAGGAAGCCGCCGAACGCCTTGGCATCAGCCCGCGGACCTTGCGCTACAAACTGGCGCAGATGCGCGACGCGGGCATGGATGTGGAGGGTTATCTGTTCGCCAGTTGATCGCTGCAAGCGATCGAATCCTCAAGCGTGAGCTCGCCACGATGCAACCCGTCAGATGCCTGCGCGGCGGCTGTTCGGTAGCGAGAGTGGGCGCTGTCGCGCGCCCCTGTGTTCATGTCGCATGCCCTTCGTGCTAACACGCCAATACTTTAATGAAAAGGTGGCACTGTGCCGCTATTGGTCTGGCACCGTTGTTGCTACTACATGGATAACCGCTGAATCGGTGTCAAAAATTTGCGGCCTTTTTGAGAGAGAAGTCATGAGCCAAGGTGTTGAATTTAATCGCTTGATGTTGGACATGCGTGCCATGCAGATGGACGCCATGGCCATGCCCAAGGCTGTGAACGCTCCCGAGCAGACCGGTGCAACGAGCTTTTCCGACATGCTCGGTATGGCTGTCAATAAAGTGAACGATACCCAACAGGCGTCGAACCAGTTGTCGACGGCTTTTGAAATGGGCAAGAGCGGTGTTGACCTCACGGACGTGATGATTGCCTCGCAGAAAGCCAGCGTTTCGTTTCAGGCGCTGACCCAGGTACGCAACAAGCTGGTTCAGGCGTACCAAGACATCATGCAAATGCCGGTTTGAGGACGATTTAAGTCATGGCTGAAGCCGTCGCCGATAACGTGCCTGCCAAAGCGGGCGCGACAGGAAGCAAGCCGCCGATGTTCGGTCTGGCGTTCCTGCAAAATCTTTCCGAGATGACCATGCTGCGTCAGGTCGGCCTCATGGTCGGTCTGGCTGCCAGCGTGGCGATTGGTTTTGCCGTCGTGCTTTGGTCGCAGCAGCCGGATTACAAGCCGCTGTATGGCAGCCTGTCCGGCATGGACACCAAGCAGGTGATGGACACCCTGGCGCAGGCCGACATCCCTTACACCGTAGAGCCGAATTCCGGCGCGCTGCTGGTCAAATCCGACGACCTCGCCCGCGCCCGCATCAAATTGGCCGGCGCCGGTATCGCCCAGAGCGATGGCAATGTCGGGTTCGAGATTCTGGACAAGGATCAAGGCCTGGGCACCAGCCAATTCATGGAAGCCACCCGCTACCGTCGTGGCCTGGAAGGCGAACTGGCGCGCACCATTTCCTCGTTGAACAACATCAAGGCCGCCCGCGTTCACTTGGCGATTCCGAAAAGCTCGGTGTTCGTCCGCGACGACCGCAAGCCAAGTGCATCCGTGCTGGTTGAGCTGTATGCCGGTCGCAGCCTGGAGCCGGGCCAGGTCATGGCCATTATCAACCTGGTCGCGACCAGCGTGCCTGAACTGACCAAGTCCCAGGTCACCGTGGTCGATCAGAAAGGCAACCTGCTGTCCGATCAGGCGGAAAACTCCGAGCTGACCATGGCAGGCAAACAATTCGACTACACCCGTCGCATGGAAAGCATGCTGACCCAGCGCGTGCAGAATATCCTGCAACCGGTGTTGGGCAACGACCGCTACAAGGCCGAAGTGTCGGCGGATGTCGATTTCAGTGCCGTGGAGTCGACTGCCGAAAGCTTCAACCCCGACCAGCCTGCGCTGCGCAGCGAACAGACCACCACCGAGCAACGCTCCAGCAGCAGCGGTCCGCAAGGCGTGCCCGGGGCTTTGAGCAACCAGCCGCCAGGCCCGGCCACTGCGCCGCAAACCACCGGCGCCGGTGCGGCTGGCGCTGCCGGTCCCGTCGCGCCGGGTCAGCCGTTGCTCGATGCCAACGGTCAACAGATCATGGACCCGGCCACTGGCCAGCCGATGCTCGCGCCGTACCCATCGGACAAGCGCAACCAGTCGACCAAGAACTTCGAGCTGGACCGTTCCATCAGCCACACCAAACAGCAGCAGGGCAAGATCAATCGCCTGTCGGTTGCGGTAGTGGTGGACGACCAGGTCAAGGTCAACCCGGCCAACGGCGAAACCACAACCGTTCCGTGGACCGCCGACCAACTGGCGCGCTTCACTCGGCTGGTGCAGGACGCCGTCGGCTTCGATGCCGCCCGCGGCGACAGCGTGAGCGTGATCAACGTGCCATTCTCCACCGACCGTGGCGAAGTGATTCCGGACATCCCGTTCTACTCGCAGCCTTGGTTCTGGGACATCGTCAAACAGGCGATGGGGGTGATCTTCATCCTGGTGCTGGTGTTCGGCGTGCTGCGTCCGGTGCTGAACAACATCACCAACCCGAAAAGCAAACAGGTGGACGGTGACGTCGAGCTCGGCGGCATGGTCGGCATGGACGGCGAATTGGCCAACGACCGCGTGAGCCTTGGCGGTCCGCAAAGCATTCTGTTGCCGAGCCCGAGCGAGGGTTATGACGCGCAGCTCAACGCAATCAAGGGCCTGGTGGCTGAAGACCCGGCACGTGTGGCTCAGGTCGTAAAAGAGTGGATCAACACAGATGAGTGATAATCGTGCTGCTGCGGTCAAACTGACCCGCGTTGACAAGGCTGCGATCCTGCTCCTCACCCTGGGTGAGACTGACGCGGCGCAAGTGTTGCGCCACATGGGCCCCAAGGAGGTCCAGCGCGTCGGTGTGGCCATGGCGCAGATGCGCAATGTGCACCGCGAACAGGTCGAGCAGGTGATGAGCGAGTTCGTCGACGTCATTGGCGACCAGACCGGCGTGGGCATCGGCTCCGATGGCTACATTCGCAAAATGCTGACCCAGGCCCTGGGTGAGGACAAGGCCAACGGCCTGATCGACCGCATCCTGCTGGGAGGCAATACCAGTGGTCTGGACAGCCTCAAGTGGATGGAACCGCGTGCTGTCGCGGACGTCATCCGCTATGAGCACCCGCAGATCCAGGCCATCGTCGTGGCGTACCTCGACGCGGACCAGGCAGGTGAAGTGCTGAGCCATTTCGACCACAAGGTGCGTCTGGACATCATCCTGCGCGTCTCGTCGTTGAACACGGTCCAGCCAGCGGCCTTGAAAGAATTGAACCAGATCCTGGAGAAGCAGTTCTCGGGCAACGCCAACACGTCGCGTACCACCCTGGGTGGCATCAAGCGTGCCGCGGACATCATGAACTTCCTCGACAGTTCGATCGAAGGCCAGCTCATGGACTCCATCCGCGAAGTGGACGAGGACCTGTCGACGCAGATCGAAGACCTCATGTTCGTCTTCAACAACCTGTCCGACGTCGACGACCGTGGCATCCAGGCGTTGCTGCGCGAAGTCTCTTCCGATGTGTTGGTGCTGGCGCTCAAGGGCTCCGACGACGCCATCAAGGAAAAGATTTTCAAGAACATGTCCAAACGTGCCGCCGAACTGCTGCGCGACGACCTCGAAGCCAAAGGCCCCGTGCGGGTCAGCGACGTGGAAGCTGCACAGAAAGAGATCCTCACCATTGCCCGTCGTATGGCGGAGGCCGGGGAAATCGTTCTCGGCGGCAAAGGTGGCGAGGAAATGATTTAAGAGTAGGTAGTCGATGTTCAGCTCCGATAAAGAACCACCCAGCGAGCTCATCAGGGCCAAGGATCTGCGCGGGATCGACGTCTGGACATTGCCCAGTTTCGATCCTCACGTGGAGCCGGAACCCGAGCCTGAGGTCGAAGAGCCGGAACCTGCCGAAAGCGAAGAAGTACCGCTGGAAGAAGTGCAGCCGCTCACCCTCGAAGAACTGGAGAGCATCCGTCAGGACGCCTACAACGAAGGGTTTGCCATCGGCGAAAAAGAGGGCTTCCACAGCACCCAGCTCAAGGTACGCCAAGAGGCCGAGGTTGCCTTGGCTGCCAAGCTGGAAAGCCTCGAAACCCTGATGAGTCATCTGTTCGAGCCCATTGCCGATCAGGACGCGCAGATTGAGAAATCCTTGATCCAACTGGTCGAGCACCTGGCGCGAGAAGTGATTCAGCGCGAGCTCAAGACCGATTCCAGTCAGATCGGCAAAGTCCTGCAGGATGCGCTGCGCCTGTTGCCGATGGGCGCCAATAACGTCCGCATCCTGGTCAATTCGCAGGACTTCGCACAGGTCAAGGCGCTGCGTGACCGCCATGAAGAAAACTGGCGCATTCTCGAAGACGACACCCTGCAGCCGGGCGGTTGCCGGGTGGAAACGGAGCACAGCCGTATCGACGCTTCGGTGGAAACCCGCTTGAGCGTGGCCATCGCCAAAATGTTCGATCAGCTCCACGAGCAGGCGCTGCATCCGGCCATCCCAGATGTGAGTGTCGACCTGGAAGCGGCGATCAAGAGCGCCGAAAGCGCGCTGAACAAATCATCGGATGCGTCCGATGCGTCTTGAACGCACCAGCTTCGGCAAGCGGCTGAGCACTTACCCCGACGCCATCCGCCTACCGGTGCAACCGGTGGTGGAGGGGCGCTTGTTGCGCATGGTCGGTTTGACCCTCGAAGCCGAAGGCCTGCGGGCCGCCATGGGCAGCCGTTGTGTGGTGATCAACGATGACAGCCACCACCCGGTGGAGGTCGAAGCCGAGGTCATGGGGTTCGCCGGGGGCAAGGTCTTCCTGATGCCCGTTGGCAGCGTCGCCGGCATCGCGCCAGGTGCTCGCGTGGTGCCGTTGCCGGACACTGGTCGCTTGCCCATGGGCATGACCATGCTGGGGCGGGTGCTTGACGGTGCCGGTCGCCCGTTGGACGGCAAAGGCGGCATGAAAGCCGAAGACTGGGTGCCGCTGGACGGCCCGACCATCAACCCGCTCAAGCGCGACCCCATCAGCCAGCCGCTGGATGTGGGTATTCGCTGCATCAACGGTTTACTGACGGTCGGCCGGGGCCAGCGTCTGGGCCTGTTCGCCGGTACCGGCGTAGGTAAATCCGTTCTGTTGGGCATGATGACCCGCTTCACCGAGGCCGACATCATCGTCGTCGGGCTGATCGGCGAGCGGGGGCGTGAGGTGAAGGAATTCATCGAGCACATTCTGGGTGAGGAAGGCCTCAAGCGCTCGGTGGTGGTGGCCTCGCCAGCGGACGACGCACCGTTGATGCGCTTGCGGGCGGCCATGTATTGCACCCGGATCGCCGAATATTTTCGCGACAAGGGCAAGAACGTTCTGTTGCTCATGGATTCGTTGACCCGTTTTGCCCAGGCCCAGCGCGAGATCGCGTTAGCCATCGGCGAGCCGCCGGCCACCAAGGGTTACCCGCCGTCCGTGTTTGCCAAGCTGCCGAAACTGGTGGAGCGCGCCGGGAATGCGGAAAAGGGCGGTGGCTCGATCACGGCCTTCTACACGGTACTGTCCGAAGGCGACGACCAGCAGGACCCGATCGCCGACTCGGCGCGGGGCGTGCTCGACGGTCACATCGTGTTGTCCCGACGCCTGGCCGAGGAGGGGCATTACCCCGCCATCGACATCGAGGCCTCGATCAGTCGGGTCATGCCGTCAGTGGTCGATCCGCAGCACATGGTGCAGGCGCAGTATTTCAAACAACTGTGGTCGCGCTATCAGCAGAGCCGTGACTTGATCAGCGTCGGTGCCTACGTCGCCGGTGGCGATCGCGAAACCGATCTGGCGATCAACTTGCAACCTCAGCTCGTTCAATACCTGCGTCAGGGGTTGCATGACAATGAGAGCATGCAGAGCAGCGAGGCCCAACTGGCGAAGATCTTCAACCCTCAAGGCGGGGGTTGATAAGCCATGGCGCAGACCCGTGCTGGCCGCCTGGCGCCCGTGGTGGACATGGCCGAGAAGGCCGAGAAGACCGCTGCGCAGCGTCTGGGGCATTTCCAGGGTCAGGTCCGGCTGGCCGAAAGCAAGCTGGCGGAATTGGAAAAGTTTCGCAGTGACTACCAGCAGCAGTGGATCGACAAAGGCACTCACGGGGTGTCGGGGCAATGGTTGATGAATTACCAGCGCTTCCTGAACCAGCTGGAGACGGCCGTCAGTCAACAGCGGCAAAGCCTCAATTGGCACCAGAACAACCTCAACAAAGCCCGTGGCGAATGGCAGAAGGCCTACGCGCGGGTCGAAGGCTTGCGCAAGCTGGTGCAGCGCTATATCGATGAAGCACGCGCCGTGGAAGACAAGCGCGAACAAAAGCTCCTGGACGAGCTGTCCCAGCGTTTGCCTCGCCACGAAGCCTTTTGACGTGCTTCGCGCGCCTACCGCGTTCCGGGTAGCGATTGGCGCGTGCGCTCAATTGAGCGACAATGCCCGCCAGTTTCCGGAGTGCCTCATGACTGATTCCATCGAAAGCCTTGCCGTTGACGCCGTTCTCGACGCCACGGGCCTCAGTTGCCCCGAACCCGTGATGATGCTGCACCAGAAGGTGCGAGACCTTCCCGCAGGCGGGCTGCTCAAGGTCATCGCCACGGACCCGTCGACCCAACGCGATATTCCCAAATTCTGTGTCTTTCTCGATCACGAACTGGTCGACAAACAGGCAGCGGAGGGGGTTTACCTCTACTGGATTCGCAAGAAGCTCGCCTGAATCGCTCGCGCCACCCGCCCCGGCACTGGCTCCCGCCTGCGTCAACGCCTACACTGCCGCGACTTCAGGGAGCCCACCATGCGCATAGTTGCTGACGAAAACATTCCACTGCTCGACGCGTTCTTTTCCGGCTTTGGCGATATTCGCCGCTATCCGGGGCGGACCCTGGACCGCCAGGCGGTGGCCGACGCCGACGTGCTGTTGGTGCGCTCGGTCACCCCGGTCAATCGGGCGCTGCTGGAAGGCTCGTCGGTGCGCTTCGTCGGCACCTGCACCATCGGCACCGATCACCTGGACCTCGGTTACTTGCATGAAGCCGGCATTCAATGGTCCAGCGCACCTGGCTGCAATGCTCGTGGCGTCGTGGATTACGTGCTTGGCAGCCTGTTGACCCTTGCTGAAATCGAAGGCGTCGAACTCGGTCAGCGTACCTACGGAGTGATCGGCGCCGGCCAGGTCGGGGGACGCCTGATCACGGTGTTGCGGGGGCTGGGCTGGAACGTGCTGGTGTGCGATCCGCCGCGCCAGGCCACAGAGGGCGGCGACTTCGTCAGTCTCGAAGAGATCATTGCCCGCTGCGACGTCATCAGTCTGCACACCCCCCTGAGCAAGGGCGGTGATCTGCCGACCTGGCACCTGTTCGACGACGCGCGCCTGCGGCAACTCAGGCGAGGGACCTGGCTGATCAATGCCGCCCGTGGGCCGATCGTGGACAACAGGGCGCTGCGCGAGGTCCTGCTGGACCGCGAAGACCTGCAAGCCGTGCTGGATGTCTGGGAAGAGGAACCGACCGTCGATGCGGCGCTGGCCGAGTTGTGCGTCATCGGTACGCCGCACATTGCCGGGTACAGCCTGGACGGTCGCCAGCGCGGTACCGAGCAGATCTATCAGGCGCTGTGCGCGTACCTTGGGGAGTCGCCGACGATCCGCCTCGAAGCACTGCTGCCTCGTCCATGGCTGGCGCAGGTCTGGCTCGACGCCGCGACCGACCCGACCTGGGCACTGAACATGCTTTGTCGCGGGGTCTACGATCCGCGTCGGGACGATGCGGACTTTCGTCGCAGCCTCGTCGGCGACCTCGCGACTCAACGTCAGGCCTTCGACGCCTTGCGCAAACAATACCCGCCGCGCCGGGAGATCGAGGGCCTGCGGGTGAGGGTGGAGGGCGAAGCGAAGGCTTTGCGTCGGATCGTGCACGCCCTGGGCGCTCGTACGGTTTGACGAATGCCGGTATTCCGGCGCAGGCGCTGACCTTGTGGCAAGAGACTTCCCCGTGCATCGCCCGCGCCGAAGATGGAAGGTGCGGCAAAAGCGAGCGGCCATAAAAAACCCGGCGCGCGGGCCGGGTTTCAAGTGAATCTGTTCATCAGTCTTGTTTTTCAGGTGTGACCCAGTACTTTTCGCATTCCTGACACGCGGCCTGAACCATTTCTTCAGTAATCAGGATCTGATTGCCATGCTCATCGAGAATGGCACCGCCCAGTTGGGACTCGGGCTGGGGCCGTACGACGGCTTCTTGATTGCTGCTATTGTGCAAGCTCATGGCCTGTCTCCTCATCAGGTTGTGCGCTTCAATCTACCCACGCTTGATGAATGCGCCGTGACTTCCCTGGACGCGTCAAGCGCTCTTACAGTCCAACAGAAGAGGGGGTGAATCGCTACCCCGCCGTTAGACCGTTCCACTCTAACCGTCCCTCGCTAGGCTCTATACGAAAAGCCTTGATACGCGGCGATGCTGCGTTGAACCCAGCCTCCGAAGGCTCATTTACAACCCATAAACTCCCTTTCCTCGGCTGTTTTCGCCTTGCCTTACCGTCGCTTCAAAACGTTTCATACAGACCCTAAGGTCATAACAGGTGGACACACTACCTGACCGGCCGGGTACTCCCGAGTTCATCGCGAGACGACGAGCGCACCGGCGGAGGACGGTGTAGGCTCTGGCCCTCGACTCGTCTTGCAGGTGCATTTCATGGCTTCATTGTTTTCCGGGCGGCAGCGCCATGCCATTCGGCTGGCGTTGCGTCTGATCGCACCGTACCGCAAACAGGCTGTCGGCGCGCTGTTGGCACTGATCGTGACAGCGGCCATTACCTTGTCGATGGGTCAGGGCATTCGGTTGATGGTGGACCAAGGGTTTCTGACCCGCTCTCCGACATTGCTCAACCAGAGCATCGCGCTGTTCATGGCATTGGTGCTCGCGCTGGCGGTGGGCACGTTCACGCGCTTCTATCTGGTGTCATGGATTGGCGAGCGGGTGGTGGCGGATCTGCGCAAAGAAGTGTTCGATCACTTGGTCAGCCTGCACCCCGGTTTTTACGAGCGCAACCGCAGCTCGGAAATCCAGTCGCGCCTGACGGCCGATACCACGCTGCTGCAGTCGGTGATCGGATCGTCGCTGTCGATGTTCCTGCGCAATGTGCTCATGGTGATCGGCGGGGTCATTCTGCTGTTCTTCACCAACCCCAAGCTGACCAGTATCGTTGTGGTGGCATTGCCGCTGGTGGTGGCGCCGATCCTGATATTCGGACGCCGGGTCCGCAGCCTTTCGCGGGAAAGCCAGGACCGGGTCGCCGACGTGGGCAGTTATGTTTCCGAAGCGCTCGGTCAGATCAAGACTGTCCAGGCCTACAACCACCAAGAACAGGACCGCCTGCGTTTCGCGCTGACGGCTGAAGGCGCGTTCGACACGGCGCGCAAACGTATCCTTCAACGCTCCTGGTTGATCACCGTGGTCATCGTGCTGGTCCTTGGCGCGGTGGGGGTGATGCTTTGGGTCGGTGGCATGGATGTGATCGCCGGGCGCATCACGGGCGGCGAGCTGGCCGCCTTCGTGTTTTACAGCCTTATCGTGGGCAGTGCGTTTGGCACCCTCAGTGAAGTCATCGGTGAGCTGCAGCGCGCAGCGGGGGCTGCCGAACGCATCACCGAGCTGTTGCAGGCCCGGAGCGACATCACGCCGCCGACCGATGGCAGACTTGCGCTGCCTGAGCGCGTCAGCGGCCGGCTGGCGCTGGAAGGTATCCACTTCGCTTATCCATCGAGACCCGAGCGACCGGCCATCGACGGGCTCAGCCTGACCATCGAGGCGGGAGAAACCCTCGCGTTGGTCGGGCCTTCCGGAGCCGGAAAATCGACGCTGTTCGACTTGTTGCTGCGTTTTTACGACCCGCAGCGCGGAAGGGTGCTGATCGACGGAATCCCTGCCGACCGCCTTGACCCGCTGGATCTGCGTCGCTGTTTTGCCTGGGTTTCGCAGACGCCTGCGCTGTTCTTCGGCACCGTCGAGGACAACATCCGCTATGGCAACCCCCAAGCCACCGAGGAGCAGGTCGTGGCAGCGGCGCACATTGCACACGCCCATGAATTCATCGAGCGGTTACCGCAGGGGTACCAGACGCACCTGGGCGACGGCGGCATGGGGTTGTCGGGGGGACAGCGGCAACGCTTGGCGATTGCGCGAGCGGTGCTGACCGATGCGCCCATCCTCCTGTTGGACGAAGCGACCAGCGCCCTGGATGCGCAAAGCGAACACTTGATCCAGCAGGCCTTGCCCACGTTGATGAAGGGGCGTACCACGTTGGTCATCGCGCATCGTCTGGCCACGGTGCAGAACGCGGACCGGATCGCCGTGATGGATCAGGGCAAGCTGATGGCCGTGGGGACCCACGCGCAACTGATCGCCAGCAATCCGCTGTATGCGCGGCTGGCGGCGTTGCAATTCAATGCAGGAGGGGGTGAGCGCTGAACGATGAAGGAGAGGGCTTGCTCGCGTTGGCAGGCTGACGCAGGTGCGTCGATACCCGTGGCGAGCAAGCCAGATGTGGCGCGGCCTTTCAGTCCGGATCAGTCCTTGCGGTACTCGCACAAGTAGGCGGTTTCCACGCTGACTTCCAGATCGAACTTGCTGTTCGCCGGAACACGGAACTGATCGCCAGCGGTGAAGGTTTCCCAATCCGCCGCCCCTGGCAGCAGGACCTTCAGCGAGCCGGAAACGATGTGCATGATTTCCCGGTCAGCGGTTCCGAAGTTGTATTTCCCCGGCGCCATGACACCGATGGTCGCCGGACCGTCGGCCTGCTGGAAAGCGATGGACTTCACGGTGCCGTCGAAATACTCGTTGACCTTGAACATGGCAGATCTCCTTGGAAGGGCTGAAAAAGGTCGGACAGTATGCCCAACGGACAAAAGACCGTCATCCGCTTTCATGAAGGCGTCTTGTCAGCCTGGCATCACCAGCGGGAGCAAGCGTGCGGTATTTCTCGCATCGTTCAAGGCGCGGTGTTGCTGCCCGTTGAAGTGCTTGCCTGCCAGTTGCAATGCCGTGTTGAGGCCACAAGGCTTTTGCAGTTGGCGGGCGTGAGCGAAGCGCTGTTTGAGATTGATGTGCGGCAAGCTGCTCAGCTCGCTGATCACATCATGCTGCTGCCACGCTTGTTCGAACTGATGGCGATCATAATCCCCCCAACTGACCCAGCCCACCAGTCGGGACCGGTGATGGCTCATCCAGCGCTCGAACTGGGGCCAGATCGTCGCAAGGGGCTGTGCGCCGTCGATCTGGCTTTGCTGGATATGGGTCAACTCGCGGCAGAAGGGCGTCAATTGGGGCCTGCGCATCGGACGGACGAAGCGCTCGAAGTGATCGACTTCCCGACCCTCGGAGTTGACCACGCAGGCGCCAATTTCAATGATTTCCATCTCTGCCACCGGCCAGCCGCCTTCTTCGGTGGTGGCCTCCAGGTCTATCACCAACCAATGGGGCATCTCGAACTCCAATTTCTTAACCCGTGGCACCGACATGCAGCGTAGCCATATTCAGGCGCACCCGTCCAACGGGCGTTGCGCTTCCTCGCTGCAGATGTCCGCTCAGGCCACAGGGCGGCGTTTCATCGGACAGAGCGGCGGATGCCGATCAAGTCCTTGCTTGCCGATGGCCCGCGCCTTAAATTGCCGCGCGGACGTTGCACTGACGCCTACGCGATCCAGTGCTCACTTCTTCGTGCAGCAAGTCAGGAAGAGCGAATTGCATTTCGGCCATTTTCCGGACGATAAGTGCGCGCTCATGCTGGGGAACACAGATAGCGCTGTCTTCATCCGAGCCATCAGGGAGAGAATCAAACGGCGGATGTTGCGTTGATTTGACCGTTGTCTAATTGTCCGCGAACGCATAATTTAAGCGTTCGTCTATTCGCCAGAGGTGCCTTGTCTTGATGTCCACACCGGTGCGGATGGCTTTGAATACGCTGCTGCTGACGAGCTTCGGGCTTGCGGCGTGGCAGGCGAGTGCGGCGCAGGTGGTGCGCATTGGTGCGGCCCATTTTCCGCCCTATACGATTCGCCCCGAGCGCGGCGAAGACACCGGGCTGCTGCCTCAGATGGTGGAGGCGCTCAATGCCATGCAGAGCGACTATCACTTCGAAATGGTCCCGACATCGATTCCTCGTCGCTTTCGCGATTTCCAGCAGCAGCGTTTCGATATGGCCATTTTCGAGAACCCGGGCTGGGGGTGGAGAGACATTCCTCACGAAGATGTGGACATGGGCCTGGAAGATGCGGAGATCTTCGTCGCTCACCGTATCGCGGGACGTACCCAAGGCTATTTCGATGATTTGAAAGGCAAGCGCCTGGCGCTGTTCAGTGGTTATCACTACGCGTTCGCCGGCTTCAATGCCGATCCCAAGTTTCTGGCCGAGCAGTACAACGCAACGCTGACCTATTCCCACGACAGTAATCTGGCGATGGTGCTGCGGGACCGGGCTGACATCGCCCTGGTTACCCGCTCGTACCTGAGCACGTTCATCGCCGCCAACCCGCAGGATGCGCCGCAGTTTCTGGTCTCGGATCGGGTGGATCAGGTTTACCGCCATTTTGCCCTGCTGCGCCCCAATGCACCGATTTCCGGTGAGAAGTTCGGCGATCTCTTGCGCCAACTGCGGGAGAACGGGCAGATGTTCAAGATTTTCCAGCCCTTTCGCATTGCGGTGACGCCGCAAGCCAACCATCACGCGGTTGCACTGGATGAAGGGGAGAGTCGGGAATAAAAGGAATCAAGGAAGGCGGGCGACCGAGCTGGTCGCCCGCAGAAAGGATCAGCGATCGCGCGCTTCCTTGGCATCCATCTCGGCGTTGCGTTCGTGAACGCGTCGAAGTTGTTCTTCAGTCAGGGGCAGTTTCTTCGCTGAGTCCTTGAGCATCAGCAAACCGCCGACGATCGAGCCGATTGCAATGACCAGAATTAACCAGGCGTACCAGGGCATGGTGGCGCTCTCCTTCTTGTGATATCGCTTTGAGCCACGCCGCAGCGCAGTGGTTCCATTAAATCAGCGGCTGGCCGCAGGTCTGCCGCGCCCACCACCCAGCCTGTCCGCTCGATCACCATCTTTCCATTTGCCGCGCCGCTGAACCGGTGCTAAAACTTCACCCGTCCGGCGCTGTTTTACTTAAGGGATTTGCCTATGTCAGTAACCTCCGAGCGTGCCCCCGACGGGCAGCAACTGACCATCAAGATCAAGGGACGTTTCGACTTTTCCACTCACCAGGATTTTCGCGGAGCCTACGAAAAAGAAACCCAGGCCAAGCGCTACGTGATCGATCTGAAAGAAACCAACTACCTCGACAGTTCGGCACTGGGCATGCTGCTGTTGCTGCGTGACCACGCTGGCGGTGATCGCGCTGACGTGCGTCTTGAAAACTGCAGCGCGGACGTGGTCAAGATTCTCGCCATCTCCAATTTCGCCAAGCTTTTCCATATCGGCTGATGGTGGACACTGCGCCGCCTGAGCGATTGAAGATCCTCATCGCCGATGACAATGCCAGTGATCGAATGCTGCTGTCGGCCATTATCAGTCGTCAGGGCCATGAAGTCCTGACGGCGTGCGACGGTGCAGAAGCCGTAGCGGTTTTCGAGCGCAACAGCCCCCAATTGATCCTGCTGGACGCCTTGATGCCCGTCATGGACGGCTTCGAAGCCGCGCGCCGTATCAAGGAGCTGGCCGGCGAGGCGCTGGTGCCCATCATCTTCCTGACGTCGCTGACCGAGGGCGAGGCGCTCGCCCGCTGCCTGGATGCTGGGGGCGATGATTTCGTCGCCAAGCCCTACAACCAGGTGGTACTGGCGGCGAAGATCAATGCGATGAACCGCCTGCGGCTGCTCCAGGAAACCGTGCTCCAGCAGCGTGACCTGATTGCCCGGCACCACAAATACCTGCTCAACGAACAGCGGGTCGCCAAAGCGGTATTCGACCAGATCGCCCATTCCGGGTGCCTGAGCGCTCCGAACATTCGCTACCTGCAATCACCTTATGCGCTGTTCAACGGCGATCTGTTGCTGGCGGCCTGGGCGCCCTCCGGCAACATGCACCTGTTGCTGGGCGATTTCACCGGCCATGGGCTGCCGGCTGCCGTCGGCGCCATGCCCTTGGCGGAAGTCTTCTACGGCATGACCGCCAAAGGTTACGGGCTGCCGGAAACCCTGCGGGAAATGAACGCCAAGCTCAAACGCATTCTGCCGGTGGACATGTTCTGCTGCGCCGCGTTGATTTGCGTGAATTTCAAACAGCAGCACGTCGAGGTCTGGAATGGAGGGTTGCCGGACGGTTATTTGCTTCACGCCGATGGCCGTCCGCATACGCCGCTGGTGTCATCGCACCTGCCGTTGGGGGTGTTGAGTGCCGGCAGTTTCGATGACAACACGCAGGTTTACCCCTTTGCCGAGGGGGACCGTGTGTTTCTGCTGTCCGACGGGGTCGTGGACAGCACCGACGACAGCGGCGAAATGTTCGGCGCGCGGCGCCTGCAGAACGTCTTCGTCTCCAATCGCAACCCGGCGTTGCTGATGGAAGAAGTGCAATGGGCGCTGGCACGTTTTCGTGGCCAAGCCCGTGATGACGTGAGCATGGTCGAAGTGGGCTTCACCGAGCCAGAGGCATTGGGCCCTCCCTCGGTCATTTACAGCGACAGTGGGGATTCGAGCCCGCTGGACTGGTCCGCCAGTTTTGAATTCCGCGCCTCGACCCTCAAACGGTTCAACCCCTTGCCCTACCTGCTGCAGTTGCTGCAGGAAGTGCACGGCCTGCGGCAGCAGAGCGGCGAGCTGTACACAGTGATGGCCGAGTTGTACAGCAATGCGCTGGAGCACGGCGTGTTGGGTCTGGATTCGTCGCTCAAACAGGACGCAGCGGGTTTTGCCCTGTATTACCAGCAGCGGGGCGAGCGGTTGGGCAATCTGAAAGACGGCTTCATCCGCTTCAACTTCCAGATCATCCCTGTGGCTCAGGGTGGGCGCCTGATCGTGCAGGTACACGACAGCGGGAATGGTTTTGATGCCGAGCACGTACTGGCCTTGCCGCCCGCGGTCAATCAGCTCTCGGGACGGGGGCTGAGCCTGGTCAGGCAGCTCAGTGACCGCTGTCAGTGGTCGACGGATGGTCGGACCGCGTCTGTGGAGTTCGCTTGGGAGGGTCTGGCATAATCCCGCGATTCTTGATCAAGGAGCGAACAAGTCTTGGAAAGTCATGTGGATCTGGGCGTGCTCGGCACGTTGCGCGACGTCATGGAAGGGGAATACCCGGCGCTGTTGGACGTGTTCATCAAGGACTCCGAGCAGCGCGTCGGGGATCTGAACCGGTTGATCCTCGGTCCTGGTTTTTCAGCCTCTTCGGCTGCCCAGATGGAACAGGTCGGCATGATGGCCCACAGTTTCAAGGGCAGTTGCAGCAACATGGGCGCGGTCGATCTGGCACAGCTGTGCCACCAACTGGAGGACGTGTCCAGGAGCCCGATCGTGGCGTCCGACGGGCAGATCCGGCAGTTGCTCAACGCGATAGAAATCGAGTACTCCGTCGTTCGGGGTTTGTTCGACGCTGAATTGCAGTCGGTGCGGGTTCGTCGCTGAATCGGAGGCGTCACTCTGCAAGGCGGTGCGTTGCAAATGTGGCCCGTCAATTGCTAGGTCTTCGTGCAATCGTGCTCTTGCGGAGATCAACATGGCCCTTGCCAACAACCCTTTATTGACGGCTCTGACCGCTGCCAAAGCCCAGAAAGCCAGCGCCGCCACGTCGGCAAAGGCGCCAGACCCCGTCAAAGACAACGCCTCCAGCTTTTCGAACGTATTCGCCAAGCAGGCTGCTCCCAAGCCATCCAGTGTCGATGACAGCCCTGCCAAGCCGGTCGGCGCCAAGAGTTCGGCAGTGGACAACAAGGGCAGCGCCAGCCATTCGTCTGCCGCTTCCGACAAGACCGTTGCCGGTAACGGCAATGGCTTGCCTGCCAAAGCGGTGAACAGCAAGGCCGACAGCAGTGCCAAGCAAGGCAATGACGACACCGATGACAGCGCCAGTACCGCCCCGGCTACCGAAGACGCGACCGTGGCTGATGCGTCCACCGATCCGCTGCCGGACCCGACCCTGGCAGTCACTGCACCGGTCACCGAGCCCGTTCAGCCGGTGGTGGACCCGCAACCCGTGGTCGATCCTGCGTTGCTGGCTAATACCTTGCCCGTGATTCCGCCACCCGTGGTGCAGGCGCCTACCGCCCCGACTGCCTCGGACGCCGCCGATGAAGCCTTCGACCCTTCGGCCGATCCACTGGAAGGCCTGACAGCGGTTCAAGTCGCGCTGGAGAACAAGACTCAACAGACGGCGCAAAGCGCTGGCCACCTGACGGACGCCAACAAAGCCGGCGGCAAGCAGGACGCCGGTGGCGATCCGGCGCAAATGCTGGCCGGTAACCTGGCGGCGTTGGGTGACCAACCTGTCGACAAGAACGCCACCGACAGTGGTGGCGACAAGGCGTTCAGTGGCCTGTTGGCTGATGGCCTGAAGGACGTAAAGGGCGCCAGCGCCGATACGCGCGTCGATAACTTCGCCGATCGTCTGGCGGCGCTGTCGCAGGCGGCCCAGGCCAAGCCGGGGGCAGCACCGTCTTCGCCATTGCTCAACCAGCCCTTGGCGATGAACCAGAGCGGTTGGACCGAAGGTGTGGTCAACCGTGTGATGTACCTCTCCAGCCAGAGTCTGAAGCAGGCCGACATTCAGCTTGAGCCGGCCGAGCTCGGCCGCCTGGACATCCGTGTCAATATGGCGGCAGACCAGCAGACTCAGGTGACCTTCATGAGCGCCCATGTCGGTGTCCGGGATGCGCTCGAAAGCCAGATGGCCCGGTTGCGTGATTCTTTCGCCCAGCAAGGGATGGGGCAGGTCGATGTCAACGTCTCCGACCAGTCGCGCAACATGCAGCAGCAGGCGCAGCAACAGTCGGGCGGTGATGCCCAGCGTGGCAGTGGCACGCGCGGCGCCGACAGTGCCGGTGATCTGATCGCCGACGGTGCACCGATCGACGCCGCGGCTGCAGCGGCCAGCGCCCCCCTGACCGTCGTGGGCTCCAGCGCGGTCGATTACTACGCCTGATCGATCACCACAAGCCACGCCCCGAAGGCCTTCGGCCAGAATCAAAAGCGGCGAGTGTCTGAGACCAAGTTGTCTCTCGGCCTCGCCGCTTTGCTTTTACTTAGCGCTTGTCGCTCGTAGCGGCCTTATCTGGCACACACCTTGCTCTCCCTCTGTCACGCAACACCGAACCCTTTGGATAGTGACGGATTATTGGCATGGCGAAGAGCGACGACGCAGCAGTTAAAGACCCGGCGAAGAAAGGCAAGCTGAAGATCATTATTCTGATGGTGGTCGGTCTTTTGCTGGCGATCGGGCTGTCGGTCGGGGCGACCTGGTTCATCATGCACAAGGCCGAAAGCAAGCCGGACCCCGCTGTGGCCGCTGAAGCAGCGAACGTCAAGAAAGAGGCGATTTTCGAGCCGCTGACGCCTCCGTTCGTGGTCAATTACAACGTCAATGGACGTCAGCGCTACATGCAGGTCAGCATTACCCTGCTGGCCCGCGACCATGCCGATCTGGAAGCGCTGAAGGTGCACATGCCGGTCATTCGCAACAACCTGGTCATGATGTTTTCCGGTCAGCCGTTCGACACCATCGCCACCCCTGTGGGCATGGAAATGCTGCGCCAGAAGGCGGCGGCGGTGGTGCAGGAAGTCGGCCAGAAAGAGCTGAACAAAAGCGTCATCGAACAGGTTCTTTTCACTAACTATGTACTGCAGTAGGACCACGACATGGCCGTGCAAGACCTGCTGTCCCAGGATGAAATCGACGCGCTGCTGCATGGCGTGGACGATGGTCTGGTACAGACCGAAAGCGTTATCGAACCGGGCAGCGTCAAAAGTTATGACCTGACCAGCCAGGACCGCATCGTCCGTGGACGAATGCCGACCCTGGAAATGATCAACGAGCGTTTCGCCCGTTACACCCGTATCAGCATGTTCAACCTGTTGCGCCGTTCGGCGGACGTGGCGGTGGGCGGCGTGCAGGTGATGAAGTTCGGCGAGTACGTGCACTCGCTGTACGTGCCCACCAGCCTGAACCTGGTCAAGATCAAGCCCCTGCGTGGCACGGCGCTGTTCATCCTCGACGCCAAGCTGGTGTTCAAGCTGGTGGACAACTTCTTTGGCGGCGACGGCCGCCACGCGAAGATCGAAGGCCGCGAATTCACGCCCACCGAGCTGCGCGTGGTGCGGATTGTGTTGGACCAGGCGTTCATCGACCTCAAGGAAGCCTGGCAGGCGATCATGGAAGTCAATTTCGAGTACATCAACTCGGAAGTGAACCCGGCCATGGCCAACATCGTCGGCCCGAGCGAAGCGATCGTGGTATCGACGTTCCATATCGAACTGGACGGTGGCGGCGGCGACCTGCATGTGACGATGCCGTACTCGATGATCGAGCCGGTGCGGGAAATGCTCGATGCCGGTTTCCAGTCCGATCTGGACGACCAGGACGAGCGCTGGGTGAATGCCCTCAAGCAGGACGTGCTGGATGTGCAGGTGCCACTCAGTGCCACCGTCGCCCGCCGTCAGCTCAAGCTGCGCGACATCCTGCACATGCAGCCAGGTGACGTGATCCCGGTGGAGCTCAACGAGCACCTGGTCATGCGGGCCAATGGCGTGCCCTCGTTCAAGGTCAAGCTCGGCTCGCACAAAGGCAACCTGGCGCTGCAGGTGGTCGAGCCGGTGGAACGTCGCTGATCATTCGCCGTCCGCTTCAGAATGTGCTGTGTAAACGAATTGCTGTGTCAACGAATATTGCTCGCCGAGGACAACCATGGCTGATGAAAACGAAATGAACTCCACAGACGACCAGGCACTGGCCGACGAGTGGGCTGCGGCCCTGGGCGAGGCGGGAGAGGGCAACCAGGCCGACATCGACGCGCTGCTCGCGGCTGACGCGGGCCACGCCCAGTCTTCGGCCAATCGTTTGGCGATGGAAGAGTTCGGCAGCATGCCCAAGCAGACCGGTCCGGTGTCGCTGGATGGCCCGAACCTGGACGTGATTCTCGATATCCCGGTGTCCATCTCCATGGAGGTGGGCAGCACCGACATCAACATTCGCAATCTGCTGCAACTGAACCAGGGTTCGGTGATCGAGCTGGACCGCCTGGCCGGCGAACCGTTGGACGTACTGGTCAACGGCACGCTGATCGCTCACGGTGAGGTGGTGGTGGTGAACGAGAAGTTCGGCATCCGCCTGACCGACGTGATCAGCCCGAGCGAACGCATCAAGAAGCTGCGCTAAGTGGGCGCGTTCTCGATGAAGTGGCTCAGGAGCTCGCTCGCCGCCTCGGTGTGGCTGACGTCATGGGCGGTGATGGCTGCGGATGCCGGCTCGTCGACCGCTGCCACTGCCGCACCGAATACCTCCCCGACGGTGGTCCCGCCGGTCAGTGCCCTTAGCAGTGGCATCGGCGGCCAGTTGCTGCAGCTCGTGTTGGGTCTCGGGCTGGTGGTAGCGCTGATCTTCGGTCTCGCCTGGCTGTTGCGGCGAGTTCAAGCGGCAGGCCCGGCGGGCAATCAGGTCATCGAACTGGTGGGCTCGCGGGCATTGGGGCCGCGCGATCGCCTGGTACTGGTCCAGGTCGGCAATGAGCAGGTGCTGCTGGGGGTTTCGCCCGGCAGCATCACCGCCTTGCATGTCATGAACGAGCCGGTGCAGGTGCCCGAGACGCAGCACGCCACGCCGGAGTTCGCCAGGCGGCTGATGGACGCCTTGGGCAAACCGGGTCAAAAGGATAAGAACTGATGCGCATTGTGTTGACGCTGCTGTTGCTGCTGGCAGCGCCTTTGGCGATCGCCGCCGACCCGCTGTCGATTCCGGCGATCACCCTGGGCACCGGCGCCAATGGTCAGCAGGAATATTCGGTCAGCCTGCAAATCCTGTTGATCATGACGGCGCTGAGCTTCATTCCAGCGTTCGTCATGCTCATGACCAGCTTCACCCGGATCATCATCGTGTTCTCGATCCTGCGTCAGGCGCTGGGGTTGCAGCAGACCCCATCGAACCAGATTCTCACGGGCATGGCGCTGTTTCTGACGCTGTTCATCATGGCTCCTGTGTTCGACCGGGTGAACACCGATGCCCTGCAGCCGTATCTGGCTGAAAAGCTGACGGCTCAGGACGCGGTGGCCAAGGCCGAGGTGCCTATCAAGGACTTCATGTTGGCGCAGACCCGCTCCAGTGACCTGGAACTCTTCATGCGCTTGTCCAAGCGCACCGACATCCCGACGCCGGACGCTGCGCCGTTGACGATCATCGTGCCGGCCTTCGTGACCTCGGAGCTGAAGACCGCTTTCCAGATTGGCTTCATGATCTTCATTCCGTTTCTGATCATCGACCTGGTCGTCGCCAGCGTATTGATGGCCATGGGGATGATGATGCTGTCGCCGCTGATCATTTCCCTGCCGTTCAAAATCATGCTGTTCGTGCTGGTGGACGGCTGGGCGCTGATCATTGGTACGCTGGCCGGTAGTTTCGGTGGTGTATGAACCTGTTTGACGTGGAGTGCACGGCATGACCCCGGAAGTCGCTGTAGATCTGTTTCGCGAAGCCTTGTGGCTGACCACTACTATGGTGGCGATCCTCGTGGTACCCAGCCTGATCGTCGGCCTGCTGGTCTCGATGTTCCAGGCGGCCACCCAGATCAACGAGCAAACCCTCAGCTTCCTGCCGCGCCTGCTGGTGATGCTGGTCACCCTGATCGCCGTCGGTCCGTGGCTGGTGCGCACCTTCATGGATTACATCGTCACGCTGTACACCAGCATTCCCCAAGTCATCGGCTGAGTCGGCAATGGAACCTGTTCTGGCGCTGACCGACACGCAGATCAGCACCTGGGTGGCCGCCTTCATGCTGCCGCTGTTTCGCATCGCCGCTGTCCTGATGACCATGCCGGTGTTCGGCACGTCCCTGGTCTCCACCCGGGTGCGACTGTACCTGGCGCTTGCGATCACGGTGGTGGTCGCGCCAAGCCTGCCGTCCATGCCCGAAGTGCACGCACTGGATATCAGCGCGCTGTTGCTGATCGCCGAGCAGATCGTCATCGGGGTGGCGTTGGGGCTGTCGCTGCAACTGTTTTTTCAGGCGTTCGTCGTCGCCGGGCAAATCATCGCCATCCAGATGGGGATGGGCTTCGCTTCGATGGTCGACCCGGTGAACGGCGTGACGGTGGCGGTCATCGGGCAGTTCTTCACCATGCTCGTCACCCTGCTGTTTCTAGCGATGAACGGTCATTTGGTGGTGTTCGAAGTGCTGATCGAAAGCTTCACCACCTTGCCGGTGGGGCAGGGGCTGGTCACGGCGAATTTCTGGGAATTGGTGCTGCGCCTCGGCTGGGTGCTCGGGGCTGCGCTGATCCTGGTGCTGCCGGCCATCACCGCGTTGCTGGTGGTCAACATCGCCATGGGCGTCATGACCCGAGCGGCACCCCAGTTGAATATTTTTTCCATCGGGTTTCCACTGACTCTGGTGCTGGGCATGGGAATCCTGTGGATCACCCTCGGCGACATTCTCAATCAGTATCAACCGCTGGCGGTCGACGCCTTGCAGTTGCTCAAGGACATGGTCAAGGCGCGCTGACATGGCTGAAAGCGAGAGCGGTCAGGACAAGACAGAAGACCCCACGGACAAGCGCAAGCGCGAGGCTCGGGAGAAGGGTGAGATTGCCCGCTCCAAGGAGCTGAATACGGTCGTGGTGATGATCGTCGGCGCCGCTGGTCTGCTGGCGTTCGGCGGTTCCATGGCCGAAATGATGATGCAGTTGATGCGCGACAATTTCATCATCTCCCGCGAGGCGTTGCTCGATGAGCGCAGCATGGGGCTGATGCTCATGGCGTCGGGCAAGGCCGCATTGTTGTCGGCCACACCGCTGCTGGTGGCGCTGACCATCGCCGCACTGATCGGCCCGATCTCATTGGGGGGCTGGTTGTTCGCCGCAGGCTCGCTGGCCCCCAAGTTCAGCCGGCTCAACCCGTTGGCCGGTCTCAAGCGCATGGTGTCGCCCAAATCACTGATCGAACTGCTCAAGTCCCTTGCCAAGTTCGTCATCGTCCTGATCGTGGCGGTCGTGGTGCTGGTCAAGGACCAGAAGGATCTGGTCGCTATCGCCCACGAACCGATGGAAATGGCGATGGCTCACAGCCTGCAGTTGGTGGGCTGGAGCACCTTGTGGATGGCCTTTGGGCTGTTGATCATTGCCGCCGTGGACGTGCCGGTGCAGCTGTGGGAAGCGCACAAGAAACTGCTGATGACCAAGCAGGAGGTGCGCGACGAGCACAAGGACAACGAGGGGCGCCCGGAAGTCAAACAACGTATCCGCCAGTTGCAGCGTGAAATGTCTCAGCGGCGAATGATGTCGGCGGTCCCCCAGGCCGATGTGGTCATCACCAACCCGACTCACTATGCCGTCGCGCTCAAGTACGACCCGGACAAAGGTGGGGCGCCGGTGTTGCTGGCCAAGGGTACGGACTTCGTAGCCCTGAAGATTCGGGAAATCGCCACGCAACACGAGATTCAGTTGCTGGAATCGCCGGCGCTGGCACGATCGATTTACTACAGCACCGAACTGGAGAACGAGATTCCCGCGGGGCTCTATCTGGCGGTGGCGCAGGTGCTGGCGTATGTCTATCAGATCCGTCAGTACCGTGCCGGGAAGGGCAAGCGGCCGGATCCGCTGAAAGACAACCTGCCGATCCCGCCGGATTTGCAGCGGGACTCGTAGGCGGGAATCGCGACATGGATGCCTTGGCGGGCCTCGTCGCGGGCAAGCGCGCTCCTACAGTTTTCGCAACGTGCCATGGCCTGATGGACAAAAAAGGTTCCGCACTCGGTCTGTCTGAACGCAACACGTTTCAACAGAGGTAGGAGCGCGCTTGCCCGCGACTAGGCCCGCTAGGGCATCCCACTAAGAATCAAAAGCCAAATGATGTCGACCACGACACGTTCTTCAGTGATGGCACTCTGATATTTTTAAGTCTGTCCACAAGTTGGACAGGTTTTTGCAATACCTGCGTTACAGCGCCTCTGGCGTCAAAAGTTTGATTTAACGCGCAGGTACAGAATCGGTGGATCGCTCTCAATTAATCACTAACGCCCGCTCCGGGCTGGTCGGCCTGGGTCGCGGCCAGTTGGGCGTGCCGTTGCTGTTGCTGGTCATGCTGGCAATGATGATGTTGCCGATGCCACCGTTCCTGCTGGACGTGTTTTTCACCTTCAACATCGCGCTGTCCATCGTCGTGCTGCTGGTCTGCGTGTACGCCTTGCGGCCACTGGATTTCTCGGTATTCCCGACCATTCTGCTGGTGGCAACGCTGTTGCGTCTGGCATTGAACGTCGCATCCACGCGGGTGGTCATGCTGCACGGCCAGGATGGCCACGCCGCTGCGGGTAAAGTGATCCAGGCGTTCGGTGAAGTGGTGATCGGCGGTAACTATGTGGTCGGTATCGTGGTGTTCGCGATCCTGATGATCATCAACTTCGTGGTGGTGACCAAAGGTGCCGGCCGTATCTCCGAGGTGAGCGCGCGTTTCACCCTCGATGCTATGCCCGGCAAGCAGATGGCGATCGACGCGGACCTCAACGCGGGCCTGATCGACCAGCCCGAAGCCAAGCGCCGTCGTCTGGAAGTGGCGCAGGAAGCCGAGTTCTACGGTTCCATGGACGGTGCCAGCAAGTTCGTGCGCGGTGACGCCATCGCGGGCCTTCTGATCCTGTTCATCAACCTCATCGGCGGCATGCTGGTGGGGATCCTGCAACACAACATGACCTTTGCCGACGCCGGCAAGGTCTACGCCCTGCTGACCATCGGTGACGGTTTGGTGGCGCAGTTGCCTTCGCTGTTGCTCTCCACCGCGGCAGCCATCATGGTCACTCGGGCATCCGGCTCCGAGGAGATGGGCAAGCTGGTCAGTCGCCAGATGTTCACCTCGCACAAAGCGCTGGCGGTGTCGGCGGCCATCATGGTGATCATGGGCCTGGTGCCGGGCATGCCGCACTTCTCTTTCATCAGCCTCGGTCTGTTGGCAGCTGGCGGCGCCTATCTGCTGTGGAAGAAACAGAACCAGACGAAGCTGGCAGCGATTCAAGAGCTCAAGCGTCAACAGGACTTGCTGCCATCGCCGACCCGCGCGCAGGAATCCAAGGAACTGGGCTGGGACGACGTCACCCCGATCGACATGATCGGTCTGGAAGTGGGCTACCGACTGATTCCATTGGTGGATCGCAACCAGGGTGGTCAACTGCTGGCGCGGATCAAAGGCGTGCGCAAGAAGCTCTCGCAGGAATTGGGCTTCCTCATGCCCACCGTGCACATCCGCGACAACTTGGACCTGGCGCCCAGCGCCTACCGTTTGACGTTGATGGGCGTGACCCTCGCCGAAGCCGAGATCTACCCCGACCGTGAACTGGCGATCAACCCGGGCCAAGTCTTTGGCAGCCTCAATGGCATCACTGCCAAAGACCCGGCGTTCGGTCTGGAAGCGGTCTGGATCGAAATCAGCCAACGTGCCCAGGCTCAATCGCTCGGGTATACCGTGGTCGATGCCAGTACCGTAGTGGCAACGCACTTGAACCAGATTCTCTACAAACACTCTCATGAGCTGATCGGCCATGAGGAGGTCCAGCAACTGATGACGTTGCTGGCCAAGAGTTCGCCCAAACTGGCTGAAGAGCTGGTGCCAGGCGTGCTGTCATTGTCGGCCCTGCTCAAGGTGTTGCAAGCGCTGTTGGCCGAACAGGTGCCGGTACGCGACATTCGCAGCATCGCCGAGGCCATCGCCAACAATGCGGCCCGGAGTCAAGATACCGCCGCATTGGTGGCCGCTGTACGGGTCGGATTGTCCCGCGCCATCGTCCAAAGCATTGTCGGCATTGAGCCGGAGCTGCCTGTTATCACGCTTGAGCCAAGGTTGGAACAGATATTGCTCAATAGTCTGCAGAAGGCTGGACAGGGTCAGGAAGAAGGCGTTCTGCTCGAACCGAGCATGGCTGAGAAGCTTCAGCGCTCGTTGATCGAAGCAGCGCAGCGTCAGGAGATGCAGGGTCAGCCGGTTATTTTGTTGGTCGCAGGTCCGGTTCGCGCCATGTTGTCCCGCTTTGGACGCCTGGCCGTACCGAACATGCATGTGTTGGCTTATCAGGAAATTCCTGACAACAAGCAAGTTACCATCGTAGCGACTGTCGGGCCTAACGGCTGAGGTAGTGAGTCATGCAAGTTAAGCGTTTTTTCGCCGCCGATATGCGACAAGCCATGAAACTGGTTCGCGATGAGCTGGGCGCTGAAGCCGCCATCATCGGCAACCGGCGGATCGCCGGTGGTGTGGAACTGACAGCCGCGCTGGACTACAAACTGTCGGCGCTGGCGCCGCGCGTGCCCAACGTCGAGCTCGAGGACGAACTGCGCAAGACTCAGTCGCGCATCGTCACCGCCCAGGCCGAATTGACCAGCCGCAGCGACCTGGACGCCGTGGCCAACCGGCAGTTGTTCACCGGGCTTGCCATGGACGACAGCAAACAGATCGAACCGACCCTGGACGAACCGTTCCGCCCCTCCATCCACGCCGCCATTGCGGCGGATCGAGCCGAGCGCACCGAGCGTCAGTCCGCCGCCGAGCCAGGCATCAGCCAGCGGGCCTACGAGTCGATGCGTTCGGAGTTGAACGGCCTGCGCGAGTTGCTGGAAGTGCAGCTCGGCTCGCTGGCCTGGAACCAGTTGCAGGGCAGCCGTCCGCAGCAGGCCAATCTGTGGCGCCGTCTGCAACGGGTAGGGCTGTCCGGTCCGCTGTCCCGGGACCTGCTGAACATGGTGCCGGACCTCGACGATCAACCCCACGCCTGGCGCATGCTGTTGGCGCACCTGGCGCGGATGATCGTCACGCCGGATGTCGAGCCGCTGGAAGAGGGTGGGGTGATTGCCATGGTCGGTCCGGCCGGAATGGGCAAGACCACCACTTTAGCCAAACTCGCCGCCCGTTATGTGTTGAAATACGGCGCGCAAAATATCGCGCTGGTGAGCATGGACAGCTTCCGCATCGGGGCTCAGGAACAGCTCAAGACGCTGGGCCGCATCCTCAATGTGCCGGTGACCCACGTCGACCCGGGGCAATCGCTGGCTCAGGCACTGGAACCGCTGCTGCGCAAGCGCGTGGTGCTGATTGACACCGCCGGCCTGCAAGCCAGCGACCCGGCACTGCGCCTGCAATTGGAGAGCCTGGCCGGGCGTGGCATCAGGGCACGCAATTACCTGGTGCTGGCGACGACCAGTCAGAAGCAAGTGCTGACGGCGGCCTATCACAGTTACAAGCGTTGCGGCCTGGCCGGGTGCATCCTGACCAAGCTGGACGAGAGCGCCAGCCTGGGCGAAGTGCTGAGCCTGGCGGTGACACACGAATTGCCCGTGGCCTATCTGACCGATGGCCCACGGATCCCCGATGATCTGCATTTGCCGCGTCGACACCAGTTGGTAAGCCGTGCCGTCAGCGTGCAGATGCAGGAGGAGCCTAGCGAGGAAGCGATGGCGGATATGTTTGCGGATCTTTATCACAGCACCGGCAAGCGCGCGGGCTAGGTTAAGGAAAATGACATTGGAAAATACCTGCATCGATGGTCTGCCAGGCATTGTTCACTCAGTGGACGTGCAGCCCGAAATGTGGCTTGGGTCTAAGCAAGACAAGGTAAAGAATTAACTATGGGCAGCATGCATCCCGTTCAGGTTATCGCGGTGACCGGTGGCAAAGGTGGCGTAGGCAAGACCAATGTGTCAGTGAACCTCTCGCTGGCCCTGGCCGAGCTGGGACGTCGCGTCATGTTGCTGGACGCCGATCTGGGTCTGGCCAATGTCGACGTCTTGCTGGGTCTGACCCCCAAACGTACCCTGGCCGACGTCATCGAAGGGCGCTGCGAACTGCGCGATGTCCTGCTGCAGGGGCCGGGGGGCGTGCGCATCGTGCCCGCAGCCTCCGGCACTCAGACGATGGTGCAGTTGAGCCCGGCGCAGCATGCCGGCCTGATCCAGGCCTTCAGCGAAATCGGTGACAACCTGGACGTGCTGGTGATCGACACCGCCGCCGGGATCGGCGAGTCGGTGGTGAGTTTCGTACGCGCGGCACAGGAAGTGCTGCTGGTGGTGTGCGACGAACCGACCTCGATCACCGACGCCTACGCGCTGATCAAACTGCTCAACCGCGACTACGGCATGAACCGCTTCCGTGTCCTGGCCAACATGGCGCAGAGCCCGCAGGAAGGGCGCAACCTGTTCGCCAAGTTGACCAAGGTCACCGATCGCTTCCTGGACGTCGCCCTGCAATACGTGGGTGCGGTGCCGTACGACGAGTGCGTGCGCAAGGCGGTGCAGAAGCAGCGCGCGGTGTACGAAGCCTTCCCGCGTTCCAAATGTGCGCTGGCGTTCAAGGCCATCGCGCAGAAGGTCGATACCTGGCCGCTGCCGGCGAACCCGCGGGGTCACCTTGAATTTTTCGTTGAGCGCCTGGTTCATCAGACCAGTGCAGGGCCTGTGTCATGACCGCAAGTGGCTATCGCATGTACAGCAAATCATCCAAGGACTCCCAATACGAGTTGATCGAGCGCTATGCCCCTCTGGTCAAGCGCATCGCCTACCACCTGCTGGCGCGGTTGCCAGCGAGCGTCCAGGTCGAGGACCTGATTCAGGCGGGCATGATCGGGTTGCTCGAAGTCTCGACCAAATACGACTCCTCGAAAGGGGCCAGCTTCGAGACCTACGCGGGTATTCGTATCCGCGGGGCCATGCTTGACGAAGTCCGTAAAGGGGACTGGGCGCCGCGTTCGGTTCACCGCAACACGCGCATGGTCAGTGATGCGATCCGCGCGATTGAAGCGAAAACCGGCCGCGACGCTAAAGATCATGAGGTTGCTGCCGAACTTCAATTGAGTCTCGATGATTATTACGGGATTTTGAACGATACCTTGGGCAGTCGCCTGTTCAGCTTTGACGATCTGTTGCAGGACGGCGAACATGAGGGGCTGCATGAGGATGGCGCGAGCCAGTCGCTGGAGCCCTCGCGGGATCTGGAAGACGAGCGTTTCCAGAGCGCGCTGGCCGATGCCATTGCCAACCTGCCCGAGCGTGAACGCCTGGTGCTGGCGCTGTATTACGATGAAGAGCTGAACCTCAAGGAAATCGGTGAGGTCCTGGGGGTCAGCGAATCCCGTGTCAGCCAGTTGCACAGCCAGTGCGCCGCGCGTCTGCGCGGGCGGCTGGGTGAATGGCGGGCACGCTGATGGATTGACGCAACGCCTGTTCGAGGGCGTTGTGTGTTGCTTGTAAGACCGGCTGTGCAAGATGTGATGTGGGAAGCAAAAGAGACAAGGCAGGAGCCGGTCGGATCAGGTCTTCGGGACTCTTATCCGCTGCGCTCGTACCTTTCGATTCCAAAGCCCTCTCGTTGTCGTGTCGCCGGTGGTTTGTCGTACCGGTATTGATTGAACGCGCACCCGGGAGCTGGGTGCGTTAAAGACTGCTTGGAGGTCGAATTGGACAAGAACATGAAAATCCTCATCGTTGATGACTTCTCAACGATGCGGCGGATCATAAAAAACCTGTTGCGTGACCTTGGGTTCACCAACACGGCCGAAGCAGATGACGGTACCACCGCATTGCCCATGCTGCAGAGCGGGGCTTTCGATTTTCTGGTGACGGACTGGAACATGCCGGGCATGACCGGTATCGAGCTGCTGCGTCAGGTGCGTGCCGACGAGCGTCTGCGTCACCTGCCTGTGCTGATGGTGACCGCCGAAGCCAAGCGCGAACAGATCATCGAGGCCGCGCAGGCCGGCGTGAACGGCTATGTCGTCAAGCCGTTCACGGCCCAGGTGCTCAAAGAAAAAATCGACAAGATATTCGAGCGCGTCAATAGCTGATGTTCGCTGCGAGGGCGCTATGGATCCTAAAGATTCATCAATGGGTGACTTCGAGTCGACCCTGAAGAAACATGCACAAGAGCTGGTGACCAGCCTTGAAAAAGGCCAGTTCGGCGAAGCCGTGCAACTTATCCATGAGCTTAACCAGACCCGTGATCGGGGCCTGTATCAGGAAGTGGGCAAGCTGACCCGTGAGCTGCACAGTGCAATCGTCAATTTCCAGATTGACCCGCACATGCCGCAAGCCGAAGAGGTGTCCCAGATCACGGACGCCACCGAACGCCTGTCGTACGTTGTCAGGCTGACGGAGAACGCGGCCAATAAAACCATGGATCTGGTGGAGCAGAGCACGCCCCTGATGAATGGCCTGAGCGCCGATGCCAAAACGCTGAGCGAGGATTGGGGACGCTTCATGCGTCGTGAGATCGGCGCCGAGGAGTTCAGGGATCTGGCCCGCCGCGTCGAAGGTTTCCTGGTGCGCAGCGAGAAGGAAACCCATGACGTCGCAACGCATCTGAACGACATTTTGTTGGCGCAGGATTTCCAGGACCTGACCGGTCAGGTCATCAAGCGCGTGACCAAGTTGGTCACCGAAGTGGAGAGCAACTTGCTCAAGCTGGTGCTCATGGCCAGCCAGGTCGATCGCTTCGCTGGCATCCAGCACGACCAGGAAGCGTTCCGCCAGCAAAAAGAACAGGAAAAACTTCATTCCAAGGGTGAAGGTCCGCAGATTCATGCCGATAAACGTGAAGACGTCGTATCCGGCCAGGATGATGTAGACGATCTGCTATCCAGCCTCGGGTTCTGATGTTCGAGCACTCAGGTTCTATGTGAAAGTGGTTGTGGGTGTGGCGCGCGAAGGTTTCGACGAAAGCCACGCGCGTTGACCGACGATGAAGCCTCTGGATCGGTTTGACGGTTAATTTTAGGAGCACCCACCAATGAGCTTCGGCGCCGATGAAGAAATCCTTCAGGATTTTCTGGTAGAGGCCGGCGAGATTCTGGAGCAGTTGTCCGAACAACTGGTCGAGCTGGAAAGCCGACCCGACGATGCGGACCTGCTCAATGCAATTTTTCGCGGTTTTCACACTGTAAAAGGGGGCGCCGGCTTCCTCCAGCTCAACGAGCTGGTTGAATGCTGTCACATCGCCGAGAACGTGTTCGACATCCTGCGCAAAGGTGAGCGCCGGGTCGATTCGGAACTCATGGATGTCGTGCTCGAAGCCCTGGACACCGTCAACAGTATGTTCGGCCAAGTGCGCGAGCGTTCCGACATCACCCCGGCCACCCCTGAACTGCTTGCCGCGCTTTCCCGTCTGGCGGAGCCTGCCTCGGCTGACGAGGTCGCCGCGGCGCCTGAGCCGGAGCCCGAGCCGGTCGTGGAAGAAGAGGCCCCAGCCGCCTCGGACGACATCACCGATCAAGAGTTCGAGCAGTTGCTGGACTCGCTGAATGCCGTCAAAGCCGAAGCCGCTGGCGTTCAGGCGCCCGCACCGGCGGCGGCCTCCGCGCCGAGCGACGCAGCGGCCAGTGATGAAATCACCGACGCCGAGTTCGAATCGTTGCTCGACCAGTTGCACGGCAAGGGTCAGTTCGCGGTCGATGCTGTCGTTCCCCCCGCGGCATCCGCGGTGGCGAGCGAACCCGCCAGCGACGAAATCACCGACGACGAATTCGAAGCCCTGCTGGACCAGTTGCATGGCAAGGGTGCGTTCTCGCCGGATGCTGCGGGAGCTGCGGTGACCGCTGCACCTGCCGCGACAGAGGCGAGCGCAGCCCCCTCGGACGAAATCACCGATCACGAATTCGAAGCCTTGCTCGATCAGTTACACGGCAAAGGCACCTTCTCGCCAGACGTGGCCGCCAGTGCTTCCGTCGCCGCGCCCGCCAAAAAAGCCGAGCCTCCTAAAGCCGAGCCTCCTAAAGCGGAGCTGCCTAAAGCCGAAGCGGCGAAACCGGCTGCCGCACCGGCCAAGGCAGCGCCTGCGCCTGCCAAAGCGGCGGCTCCGGCCGCTGCTGCGCCAGCCCGAGCGGCTGCCCCCGCAGCCGACAAGGCGCCGACCGAAGCGGAAACCACCGTGCGTGTCGATACGGCACGGCTGGACGAAATCATGAACATGGTCGGCGAGCTGGTACTGGTGCGTAACCGCCTGGTCCGCCTGGGGCTCAACAGCGGCGACGAAGCCATGTCAAAGGCCGTGTCCAACCTGGACGTGGTGACTGCCGACTTGCAGACCGCGGTCATGAAGACCCGCATGCAGCCGATCAAGAAAGTCTTCGGGCGCTTCCCGCGGTTGGTTCGCGATCTGGCGCGTCAGTTGAAGAAAGAAATCAACCTTGAGCTGGTCGGCGAAGAAACCGATCTGGACAAAAACCTGGTCGAGGCGCTGGCCGACCCGCTGGTCCACTTGGTGCGTAACGCGGTGGACCACGGTATCGAATCGCCGGAAGAGCGCGAGGCCGCCGGCAAGGCACGCGGCGGTCGAGTGGTGCTGTCGGCGGAACAGGAGGGCGACCACATCCTCTTGTCGATCTCCGACGATGGCAAGGGCATGGACCCCGCCGTGCTGCGTGCGATCGCGGTCAAGCGGGGCGTCATGGACAAGGATGCGGCGGACCGCCTGAGCGATACCGATTGCTACAACCTGATCTTCGCGCCGGGCTTCTCGACCAAGACCGAGATCTCCGACGTGTCCGGCCGCGGTGTGGGCATGGACGTGGTGAAGACCAAGATTGCCCAGCTCAACGGCACGATCAACATCTACTCCACCAAGGGACAAGGCTCGAAGATCGTCATCAAGGTGCCGCTGACGCTGGCGATCATGCCGACGCTGATGGTCATGCTGGGCAACCAGGCGTTTGCTTTCCCGCTGGTCAACGTCAACGAAATCTTCCACCTGGACCTGTCCACCACCAACGTGGTCGACGGTCAGGAAGTGGTGATCGTACGCGACAAGGCGCTGCCCCTGTTCTACCTCAAACGGTGGCTGGTGAGCGACGCCGCCCATGAAGAGCAGCGCGAAGGGCACGTCGTGATCCTGTCGGTCGGCACGCAGCGCATCGGCTTCGTCGTCGATCAGTTGGTGGGTCAGGAAGAAGTGGTCATCAAACCGCTGGGCAAGATGCTGCAAGGCACGCCTGGCATGTCGGGCGCCACTATCACGGGGGACGGGCGCATTGCACTGATCCTTGACGTACCGAGCATGCTCAAGCGCTACGCTGCACGGCGTATCTGACGGAGGCTCCATCCTCCCTGTTCCTGAGCTTGCTCGTGAACAGGGGGGCGGGGTTACTGACGCTGGTTTTGCCCGTTGTGGGAATGTGCGCTCACCCAAGCGCTGCTCGTCACCGACCCAGGGTGGCGGTGAAGCCGAGCTCACTCCCGCGTAAGTTCCACGCACCTCGAGGCGTGAACTTGTCGAGTGATTAATGGAAAGCGGCGAGCCGTTCTGGCCGGTTTTCCGAATGGAGTGTTTATGGCAGTCAAGGTTCTGGTGGTAGACGATTCCGGGTTCTTTCGCCGGCGCGTCTCGGAAATTCTTTCCTCTGACACAACGATTCAAGTGGTCGGTACCGCCACCAACGGCAAAGAAGCGATCGAACAGGCGCTGGCCCTCAAGCCTGACGTGATCACCATGGACTACGAAATGCCGATGATGGATGGCATTACCGCGGTCCGCCACATCATGCAGCGCTGTCCGACACCGGTTCTGATGTTCTCTTCGCTGACCCACGAAGGCGCCCGGGTCACCCTGGATGCCCTGGACGCCGGTGCCGTCGATTACCTGCCCAAAAACTTCGAAGACATCTCGCGCAACCCGGAAAAGGTCAAGCAGATGCTGTGCGAAAAGGTGCACACCATTTCCCGCAGCAACCGCCGTTTCAGCAGCTTTGGCAGCGCACCGGTCGCTCCGTCCGCGGCACCGGCTGCCAGCTCGCCGCGCAGTTCTGCCCCGGCGCCGAGCCCTGCACGCCCTGCGCCTGCACCGGCGCGTGCAGCCGCTGCGCCCGCGCCCCACGTCGCTCCGTCTGCCGCGCCCAAGCGTAAGGCCTACAAGCTGGTCGCCATCGGCACCTCCACGGGTGGCCCCGTGGCGCTGCAGCGGGTGCTGACTCAACTGCCGGCCAACTTCCCGGCCCCCATCGTGTTGATTCAACACATGCCCGCGGCGTTCACCAAGGCGTTCGCCGAGCGTCTGGACAAGCTGTGCCGCATCAGCGTCAAGGAGGCCGAAGATGGCGATATTCTGCGCCCAGGCCTGGCGCTGCTGGCTCCGGGGGGCAAGCAGATGATGGTCGACGGCCGTGGTGCGGTGAAAATCCTTCCCGGTGATGAGCGCCTGAATTACAAGCCCTGTGTGGACATCACCTTTGGCTCGGCGGCCAAGGCCTATGCCGACAAGGTGTTGGCGGTGGTGCTGACCGGCATGGGAGCCGACGGACGTGAGGGGGCTCGCATGCTCAAACAGGGCGGCAGCCACGTGTGGGCGCAGGACGAAGCCAGCTGTGTGATCTACGGCATGCCGATGGCCATCGTCAAAGCCAACCTGGCTGATGCGGTTTACAGCCTGGACGACATCGGGCGTCATTTGGTCGAGGCGTGCCTGTAATGGATGTCTTGACGCTCATCGGGATCATTCTTGCGTTCGTCGCCATCATTGGCGGCAACTTCCTCGAAGGCGGCCATCTGGGCGCGCTGATCAACGGGCCGGCCGCGCTGATCGTGATAGGCGGTACCATCGCCGCCTGCCTGCTGCAAACGCCGATGAGTGCGTTCAAGCGGGCGATCCAGATCTTCATCTGGATTCTCTTTCCGCCGCGGGTCGACCTGGCCGGTGGGATCGACCGCGTGGTGTCCTGGAGCCTGACCGCCCGCAAGGAGGGCCTGCTGGGGCTTGAAACGGTGGCCGACTCCGAACCCGACGCGTATTCGCGCAAGGGCCTCCAATTACTGGTCGACGGTGTCGAGCCGGAGGCCATCCGCAGCATTCTGGAAGTGGATTTCCTGACCCAGGAAAGCCGCGACATCCAAGCCGCCAAAGTGTTCGAAAGCATGGGCGGCTATGCCCCGACCATCGGCATCATCGGTGCGGTCATGGGCCTGATTCACGTCATGGGCAACCTGGCCGATCCCAACCAGTTGGGCAGCGGCATCGCAGTGGCGTTCGTCGCCACGATCTATGGCGTGGCATCGGCCAACCTGATCCTGTTGCCAGTGGCCAACAAACTCAAAGCCGTGGCCCTGCGCCAATCTCGCTATCGCGAGATGCTGCTGGAAGGGCTGCTGTCGATTGCCGAGGGTGAAAACCCACGCTCGATCGAGCTGAAGCTGCAAGGCTTCATGGAGTGATGGACTGATGGCCCGTCGACGTCGTCACCACGAAGAGCACGAAAACCACGAACGCTGGCTGGTGTCCTACGCGGATTTCATCACCTTGCTGTTCGCGTTCTTCGTGGTGATGTATTCCATTTCGTCGCTCAACGAAGGCAAGTACAAGGTCCTCTCCGAGGCGCTGGTGGGTGTCTTCAATGAGGCCGAGCGTAGCGTTCGGCCGATTCCCATCGGTGAGCAGAAACCCCAGACCGTGCGCCCTGCCGACCCACTGGTCCAGGACAGCGAACAGACCGATGCGGCGTTGGGGCAGGGCGCCGACGACCCGCTCAAATCCATCGCCGACGACGTCAATGCCGCTTTTGGCGACCTCATCGCCTCCAACCAAATGACGGTGCGCGGCAACGAGCTGTGGATCGAGATTGAGCTGAACTCCAGCCTGTTGTTCGGCAGTGGCGATGCGATGCCCAGTAATCAGGCGTTCGATCTGATCGACAAAGTGGCGAAGATCATCAAACCGTTCGACAACCCGATTCACGTCGAAGGCTTCACCGACGATCAGCCCATCAGCTCGGCGCAGTACCCCAGCAACTGGGAACTGTCATCGGCCCGTGCTTCGAGCATCGTACGCATGCTGGCCATGGACGGGATCAATCCCGCGCGCATGGCGTCGGTGGGGTATGGTCAGTTCCAGCCCCTGACCTCCAATGCCACGGCGGATGGCCGGGCTCGCAACCGAAGGGTGGTGCTGGTGATTTCCCGTAACCTGGACGTGCGCCGCAGCCTGACCGGTTCCGGCACCGCAGCCAATGCGAAACCCGATGCGGCTTTGCGTCGGGCTGGCACACAAACTGCACCGGCTCCAGCCAAACCGCCGCAAGGCGTCAAAACTTCGTCATCTGCCCCATAACGGTTCCGATCATGTCCGTGGGCTGATCGGTTGGAAACGAATACATGAGAGTCTGGGCAGTCGCCAATCAGAAAGGTGGGGTCGGCAAGACCACCACCTCGATCGCTTTAGCCGGGTTGCTGGCCGAGGCGGGCAAGCGCGTGGTCGTCGTCGATCTGGACCCTCACGGCTCGATGACCAGTTATTTCGGACACGACCCGGACGCCCTGGAGCACAGCTGTTTCGACCTGTTCCTGCACAAGGGCGTGGTGCCCGAGGGTTTGCCCGGTCAACTGCTGCTTCCGACCAGCGATCAGCGCATATCCCTGCTGCCGTCGAGCACCGCACTGGCGACGCTGGAGCGCCAGACGCCGGGCCAGAGCGGTCTGGGCCTGGTGATCGCCAAAAGCCTCGCGCAACTGTGGCAGGATTTCGATTACGCGATCATCGACAGTCCGCCGCTGTTGGGCGTGTTGATGGTCAACGCGCTGGCCGCCAGCCAGCAGCTGGCGATTCCGGTGCAGACCGAGTTCCTGGCGGTCAAGGGGCTGGAACGCATGGTCAACACCCTGACGATGATCAATCGTTCACGCAAAGTGCCCTTGCCTTACACCATCGTGCCGACGCTGTTCGATCGCCGTACCCAGGCCTCGATGGGCACCCTGAAGCTGTTGCGCGACAGCTTTCCCGAGCATGTCTGGAAGGCGTACGTTCCGGTCGACACGCGGCTGCGTGACGCCAGTCGCGCCGGGGTGACCCCGTCGCAATTCGACGGCAAGAGCCGCGGGGTGCTGGCGTACCGCGCCTTGCTCAAGCACCTGCTCACTGAACAGCTCGTCGGGCAGGTGGCCTGACATGGCCGTCGATCGTTTATTCGTGCGCCGCGTGTCGGCGTACTCAAGTCGGCCCGTTATCCGGCCGATACCTGAGGCAGGCGGTCATCGCATCACTTTATTTCGGGCTCCTGTATGAACAACCGCCCTCTGGACATTGCATCACGGCCACAAACGGCGCTGCAGAACTATCTGGACGCGCTGCTGCAGGACGCTACTGAAGAGCTGGAAGCGGCCACCGAGCTGGATGAGTTTCAAGCGGCCGTGCTCGAAGAGCAGGCCCATGACGCGCGCATGCGCTCGGCGGTCGCCGAAGCGGTGGCGGCGGCAGTGCCGGTCGTTCTGCCAGCACCGGTTTCGCGGGCTTTCACCCCCGAGCCGCATCGGGCGATGCCTCGTGACGTGCGGCCCGTTGCGCCGAGGCCGGTCGCCGAGCCGGCCGTGGCTACGGTGCTGGAAAAGCCGGTCATCTTGCCGCCGGTGATCGCACCGCCAGTGGTGGCGCCGGTGATTGTCGAACCGGTCGTTGCCGAGCGGGTCGTTCCGGGGCAGGAGTCCACCCTGATTGAGCCGGTCGTCGAGGTGCATCTGCCGTCGCAGCGCACCCCGACGCCACCGCCGAACTCGGACGAGCGCCCAGCCTGGGCCGCCGAGCCTTTCGAATGCCTGTTGTTCGACGTGGCAGGGCTGACGCTGGCCGTGCCTTTGGTGTGCCTGGGGTCGATTTACCCGCTGGCAGGCCAGGAACTGACACCGCTGTTCGGCCAGCCGGACTGGTTTCTGGGCATCCTGCCCAGCCAGGCGGGCAACCTGAAAGTGTTGGACACCGCGCGCTGGATCATGCCGGACCGCTATCGCGACGATTTCCGGCAGGGCCTGCAATACGTGATTTCGGTGCAGGGCTACGAGTGGGGGCTGGCGGTGCATCAGGTCAGCCGTTCCCTGCGCCTGGAGCCGGATGAAATCAAATGGCGGACCCAGCGCGGCCAGCGTCCGTGGCTCGCCGGGACGGTCATCGAGCACATGTGTGCGCTGCTGGACGTGTCCGAACTCGCAGAGCTGATCGCCAGCGGCGCGGTCAAGCAAATGCAACCGCGCAAATAGCTGAATCAACACGCATCATCTAATAAACACAGGACGGCGTAAGCGCGTCGTCCGCAGAGCAAGCACAACACGCAAGGGGTTAGGGGTATGAAGAAGTCGTCAGCACAGGGTTCCGAAGATCCGATCCTGCAATGGGTCACCTTCCGCCTGGACAACGAAACGTATGGCATCAACGTGATGCAGGTTCAGGAAGTGCTGCGCTACACCGAGATCGCGCCAGTGCCGGGAGCCCCGAGCTACGTCCTGGGCATCATCAACCTGCGCGGCAACGTGGTGACAGTGATCGACACCCGCCAGCGCTTTGGTCTGCCGCCGGTTGAAGTCAGCGACAACACGCGTATCGTGATCATCGAGGCCGACAAGCAAGTGGTCGGGATCCTGGTGGACAGCGTCGCGGAAGTGGTTTATCTGCGCCAGTCGGAAGTCGAAACCGCGCCGAACGTGGGCAACGACGAATCCGCCAAATTCATCCAGGGCGTGTGCAACAAAAACGGCGAACTGCTGATCCTTGTCGAGCTGGACAAGATGATGTCCGAGGAAGAGTGGTCCGAGCTGGAGAACATCTGATTGATTCTTGAGGTGGCTGTTCTTTTTCTGGCGGTCCTGTGGGTGGTGACCATCGCGCTGTTCATCGCCCACAGCAAACGCCAGCGCACCCTGGCCACGCAGCAGGTCGAAGCCGACTCGCTGCGCGACCAGCGCATTCGTGAACTGGCTCGGCGCCTGGAAAACTACCAGAGCGGTACGGTAAAAATGGGCGAGGACCTGCACGAACTGCAGGCTATCGTCGCGCCGCTGCCAGACAAGATCACTGCCCTGGAACAGCGTGACCCCTCGACCTTGTCCTTCGCCCAGGCGGCACGGCTGGTCAGCATGGGCGCCAGCGTCGACGAGCTGACCCAATCTTGCGGCCTGACCCAGGCTGAAGCGCAACTGATGAGCAAGCTGCACGGCAACGGTTGAGAACGGCTGCCGTCCTGGCAGGCCTGTCGAGCGTGAGGGGCCGTTGCAGGCCGCTCACGCCTTCCACCGACCGGTGGGCTGAAGGCGAATCAGAAATCGATGGTTCCGGAGAACTTCACCAGGCGAGGGTCGCCCTGGCTCAGGTAGCCGCCGTTGGCTGAAGCCCAGTAATCCTTGTTGGCGATGTTCTCCACATTCACCCGCAACGTCACGTCCTTCTGCGCCACCTTGAAGCCATACCGGGCGCCTGCGTCGAAGCGGTTCCAGGTCGGCAGGCTGAGGGTGTTGGTGGGGTTGGCATATTGGCCGCCGGTGCGCAGGAAGCGTGCATTGAGCGCGACACCCTGTAACCCCGGCACTTCCCAGTCGACGCTGGCATTCATCAGGAAGGTCGGTACGCCCACGGCATGATTGCCGTCGTTGGCACCGCCCGCGGTGTCCTCCAGTTTCGACTCCATGCGCGTGGCGCCCGCCAACAGGCGAAGGCTGTCCAGCGGTTCACCGAAGACACTGAACTCGATACCGCGGTTGACCTGCTTGCCTTCGCGCAGATACAGGTTGGTCGCCGAATCGACGAAGCCGTCGGTGGGTTTTTCGATCCTGAAGGCCGCGAGGTTGGCACCGAAGGTGCCCATGTCCAGCTTCAGCCCTGCCTCGTACTGCTTGGTACGTCCTGGCGGGAACGTCTGTCCGATGTTCAGGACATTGCCGCTGGCGGTCGGCCCCTGGGCAAGCCCTTCAATGCGGTTGGCATACAGCGACAGGGTCTCGGTGGGTTTGTAGACGATGCCATACACCGGCGTGGTGATGCCGTCGTCGTACAGGGAGGTCCGCGCCCCGGAGTTGACGTTGTAGTTCTCCACCCGCAGTTGCTGGCGGCGCACGCCATAGGTCAGCAGGAGCGAATCGTCGAACAGACCGACAGTGTCCGACAGGGCGATGCTGCGGTTGCGGGTTTTGCCAGCCAGGTCGGGGTCGCCCAGATCGCCGCCCACCAATGTCACGGTGCTTGGCCGCGGGATCGACGGGGTGTTGTAGATATTGGTCGGCACACTGTTGTAGAAGACGTAGCCGTTCTCTTGTCGGGTCCAGATACTCGCGGCGCCCAACGCCACCTGATGGCTGATGGGGCCGGTCTGAAACTTGCCGTTGAGGCCGGTCATGAACGTGCCGTTGTCTTCGTTGTGGTTGGTGTCGGATGAGCTGATGGTGCCGTTGCCATTCGCGGCATTGGTCAGGGTGGGCGTGCCATAGGCGCCGGTTTCCCGGGTGTGCTTGCCGCCGCCAGCCAGGTAGGCCGTCCAGCTGTCGCTCAAGTCGTATTCGGCGCGGAACATGCCGAAGGTGTCTTCGGTTTCCTGATGGCTCCAGTCCTGCCCGTAATTGTGATCGGCATCGGGCGCGTGAGGGATGCGCGTCAGCCCGGCACCGAGCCGTACGTTGTTGCGCAAATGGTTGATGCGCTCTTTCTGGTAGCCGAAATCGGTCGAAAGCCTGAAACGGTCACCCCGGTAGTCGAGCCCGGCGATGAACAGCTTCGAGCGTTGGTCCATGTCGTCGATGGCGGTCTCGCCCTCGCGCTGGCTGAGGTTCAGGCGTGCGCCAAAGCGGTTGTCTTCACCGAAGCGCTGGCCCAGGTCAAGGTGCTCGCCAACGCGGCCGTCGGTGCTGATGTCCTGGGTGTAGCGGCGCGTCGGAACGTCTTCGGCGCGCTTGGGTTGCAGGTTGACGTTGCCGCCTAGGCCGGTACCCGTGGGGCTGGCACCATTGAGGAAAGCGTTGGGGCCCTTGAACACCTCGACGCGTTCGACCGAATCCACCGAGATGATCTGTCGGGGTAGCACGCCGTAGAGCCCGTTGAACGAGATGTCATCGCCGTTGAGTGGCAGCCCGCGAATCACAAAGGCTTGCGACTGATTGCCGAAGCCCCCGGACATGCGCACGGAAGGGTCGTTGAGCAGCACGTCGCCGACGTTCTCCGCGCCTTGGTCCTCGATCAACTTGGCGGTGTAACTGGTCAGGGTGAAGGGGACATCCATAGTGTCCTGGTTGCCCAGCAACCCCATCTGTCCGCCGCGCGCGACCTGTCCACCCGCAAACGCTTCGGGCAGGGCACTCTGCGGTTGTTTGAAAGCATCGGCACTGACGTCTGTGGCGCCGAGCTCGAGTGGCTCGGCTGACCAGGTGCTGACGCTGACCGAGCAGCACAGCGCCAGCAGAGTAGGGCGGGAGGGGAAGCGAATAGCCATGGAGGAAGTTCCTGTACGAGTCTCGATCCAGCTGCCAGACGCTTCCCTGCGGCACTGTGGTGTGGCGGAGTAGAATACAGAAACGTATTGCAAATTGTTATCATTAAGCCTCTATTTTTTACGAAAATTTCACAACTGCTGCGACGGCCTCCTCGGTTGCTGTTGACCCTTGCCTGGCCCCCGTGGCGGCTTCGATACCCGCCACGGGGGCCAGCGGCGGCGCTTGGCCGCTGCCCCCCCCGGCAAGACACAATCAGACTTTCAGCACCAGCTTGCCGTGGTTTTCTCCGTTGAACAGCATCTGCAAGGTTTCCGGGAAGGTTTCCAGGCCCTCGACCACGTGCTCCTTGCTCTTGAGCTTGCCTTGGGCGAGCCAGCCCGCCATTTCCCTCCCTGCCTTGCCGAAATGCTCGGCATGGTCCATCACGACAAACCCTTCCATGCGCGCCCGGTTGATCAGCAACGACAGGTAATTGGCCGGGCCTTTGACCGCTTCTTTGTTGTTGTATTGGCTGATCGCGCCACAGATCACCACACGCGCCTTGAAGGCCAGGCGTGTCAGCACTGCGTCGAGCACGTCACCCCCGACGTTGTCGAAAAACAGGTCCACGCCCTTTGGACATTCGCGTTTCAGGGCGGCATGAAGATCCTCGTTTTTGTAATCGATGGCGCCGTCGAAACCGAACGCTTCCACCAGCGTCTTGCATTTTTCCTGACCGCCCGCGATGCCGATCACCCGGCAGCCCTTGATCTTGGCGATCTGCCCGGCGACGCTGCCCACCGCACCGGCCGCCCCGGAAATCACCACGGTGTCGCCTGGCTTCGGTTGGCCGACTTCCAACAACGCGAAGTACGCCGACATTCCGGTCATGCCCAGTGCCGCCAGGTAAACGGGCAGGGGCAGCAGCGTGGGATCGACCTTGTGCAACCCTTTGGGATCGCCGACAAAATAATCCTGTACGCCCAGCACCCCTTGCACGTAGTCGCCTACCGCGAAAGACGGGTGCTGCGACTCGATGATCCGTCCCACCCCCAGCGCCCGCATGACTTCACCCAAGCCCACTGGAGCGATGTACGACTTGCCCTCGTTCATCCAGCCGCGCATGGCCGGGTCCAGCGACAGGTACTCGTTCTTCACCTGCACCTGACCGGGGGCGATCTCGGCCAAGGGGACGGTCTGAAACGTGAAATCGTCGCGGCTGGCAGCCCCTGTCGGGCGGCGGGCCAGGAGGAACTGGCGGTTGCTCAGGGTGCTCATCGGCGGTCTCCTGCGTGAGAGGGAAAGGTCAGTCATAGCCTTGGTCTGCGTTTGCGGCAAGCAAAGCCCGTCGAGCGAATGCGCGCTGATCCATCGGATTGATGCGCATGCCCCGCGTATGGACCCCCGCCATCACCGCCACGCATGGGGCTGCAACCGGGGCTTTGATAGTGCTGATGCAGACACCGGGCTCGTCGCTAGACTGGCCCCACCCATGACAAGAGGCTGAACCCATGAGCATGACGTTTTCCGGGCAAGTCGCCCTGGTGACCGGCGCCGCCGCCGGCATTGGCCAGGCCACCGCGCTGGCCTTCGCCGAGGAAGGATTGAAAGTGGTCGTGGTCGATCTGGACGTCGATGGCGGTGAAGCCACCGCCCAGCGGATTCGTCAGGCTGGCGGCCAAGCGCTGTTCCTGCGTTGCGATGTGACGAAGGAAGCCGACGTCCGGCAAATGATGACCCAAGCCGTCGAAGCGTTCGGGCGAGTGGATTACGCCTTCAACAACGCAGGCATTGAGATCGAGAAGGGGCGCCTGGCCGAAGGCAGCGAAGCCGAATTCGATGCGATCATGGGCGTCAATGTCAAAGGCGTGTGGCTGTGCATGAAGTACCAGTTGCCCGTCATGCTGGCACAGGGTGGAGGCGCTATCGTCAATACCGCGTCGATCGCTGGCCTTGCGGCCGCACCCAAGATGAGCATTTATGCCGCGTCCAAGCACGCCGTCATCGGGCTGACCAAGTCGGCCGCCATCGAATATGCAAAAAAGCACATTCGGGTCAACGCGGTATGCCCGGCGGTGATCGACACCGACATGTTCCGTCGCGCCCATGAGGCCGATCCGCGCAAGGCCGAGTTCGCCGCCACCCTGCACCCGGTAGGACGCATCGGTAAGGTCGAGGAAATCGCCAGTGCGGTGTTGTATCTGTGCAGCGATGGGGCCGCCTTCACCACCGGGCATTCGTTGGCGGTGGACGGGGGCGTGACCGCATTTTGATCGCGGCTCGGTGGCCGGGCCGTCAGTAGGATTCCGGCCGCAGTTGCGGTCTGGGGATTCAGCTACGCTGCAAGGGTTATTGACCGCCAGAGACCGTCGATGGATCACCTGTGGTTCGCCTACCCGCTCATCAGCGCAGCCGTGTTACTGGTCATCGATCTGCTGCTTTGGCAGTGGCTGCACCCCCGTTATCTGCGACGCAAGCTGGCGTGCCGTCTAGTGCTGTTCGTGCTCTTCAGCATGGCGCTGCTCGACGGTGGCTTGAGCCCGCTGTATCCGGTCCCCGCCGATTGGTCGGTGCCCCGCCACGTGTTGGCGACCCTCCTGACCATTGCCTGGTGGCTGTTCGGCGCGCGTGCCCTGACGGTGCTGATCGTGGTGGTCATGGAGCCGCGCATCGGCGGCAAAGGGCATTTGCTGCAAGACGTCATGGGCGCGATCATCTTCCTGGTTGCAGGGGTGGCAGCCGCGGGCTATGTGCTGGATCTGCCCGTCAAGGGGCTGCTGGCGACCTCGGGCGCGGTGGCGATCATTCTCGGTCTGGCCGTGCAGAGCACCCTGGGCGATGTGTTTTCCGGCATCGTGCTCAATGCCACCAAGCCGTTTCGCGTCGACGACTGGATCCGCGTGGACGACATCGAAGGCAAAGTGATCGAGATCGACTGGCGGTCTACGCACTTGCTGACGTCCGAAGGCAGCATGGCGGTGATCCCTAATGCCATGGCGGCCAAGACACGCATCGTCAATTTCAGTCGTCCTGACCACTTCCATGCCATCAGCCTGAACATCGAGCTGCCGACACGCTTGCGTCCCAGCCTGGTGCTGGACTCCCTCGACAAGGCGATTCTCGGCTGTCGGGAACTGCTGGCTCAGCCCAAGGCCTCCGCGGTCGTGGTCAGGTCCGGCTTGCGCAGCGTCGAGTATGAGGTCACCGGCTATGTGAAATCCCGGGACCGACGCACGGCGGTGCGCAACCAGCTCTATGACCTCATCCATCGACAATTGGCGGCCACTGAAACCCGAGCGGACCAGACACGCCCGGCCACGCGGCAGTCGGCGGTGCTCAACACCGTGGGCGCGCTGCGCATGCTGGGTGATGACGACCGTGCTCAACTCGAGCAGCACATGCGGCTGGGCGCCTATGCGGCCAAGGACGTCGTGCTGGCCGAAGGCGTGATTCCCGATGCGCTCTACATCATCGAATCCGGCGTAATGTCAGTGTCCATCCAGCGCCCGGAAGGGTGGATGGAAGTCGGGCGCATGGGGCCTGGCGAGCTGTTCGGCGAAACCGGCTTCGTCGACGCCAGCCCCACGGTCGGGCGGTTCTGCGCCTTTACGGACTGCATGATCTACCGGATAGACAAAGCCGACCTCGACCCGTGGCTGCAAGCCCACAGCGAATTGTTGGGCGCGCTGGCGGGGCTGGCTAAATTCCGCAGCAAAGCGCGAGCCGCACTGCTGGAAACCCAGCCTGAGGTGGTGGATGCAAGGGGCTTCATGGGCTGGTTACGCAAAAGCGTCACTCGGTTTCAGGTCAGTCGCGGGCCGGGCCCGAACGACAGAATGAGTTGAATGGCGCGCGCGGTGCCCGACACCCAACGGATTGCCATCCAGGCTTTCATCACTGGATTCAATGCAGGGAGTGCTCTAAATTGCCGGTTCAGTCCAATGCCTGTCGAGTTGTCGAGATGTCTGTTGCCCGTCCTGTCCTGAACCCTTCCGTCCTGCGCGCAGGCGATGCCGTGGCCTTGGTGTCGCCCGCCGGGCCTGTCGCCGAGGCAAGGGTTCTGGCGGCCGTACGGGAATTGAGCGCGTGGGGGCTGCGGCCCAGGGTTTATCCCCATGCGCTGGACGCCGACCACTACCTGGCCGGCAGTGATGCCAGCCGTGCAGCCGACCTGAACGATGCGCTGGCGGATCCTGAAATTCGCGCCGTGTTGTGCAACCGGGGCGGCTATGGCGTGCAGCGCATTCTCGACCATCTGGACTACGACGCCGTGCGACAGGACCCCAAGCTGGTGGTGGGTTTTTCCGACATCACTGCCCTGCATGCGGCACTGTGGCAGCACACCGGGCTGGTCACGGTGCACGGCCCGGTGGCCGCGCAATTGGAACGCGGCGGCCTGTTCGCCAGCACCCTGCGCCACGCGCTGATGAGTACCGCGCCAATGGTGGTGGAGGCCAGTCGTGACGAGCCTACCTACAGCGTCCGCACCTGCGGTGTCGCCCGGGGAATCTTGCTGGGCGGCAACCTGAGCATCCTCAGCACCTGTGTCGGCACACCCTTCATGCCGGATCTGGAAGGCGCGATCCTGCTGATCGAGGACGTGGGCGAGCTGGCCTATCGGGTGGATCGGCTGCTGACCCATTTGGGCAATTGCGGCCTGCTGAAGCGCGTGGCCGGTATCGCCGTCGGGCAGTTCAGTGAGCCCGGTCACGGCAACAACCCGATCCGGCCGCCAGAGGTGCTGATGGAGCGGCTGGGTTCCCTGGATATTCCGTTGCTCGGCGGGCTTTCCATTGGCCACGGTGACCGCAATCTTGCCGTTGCCCTGGGCAGCCAGGCCACCCTCGATGCGGATGCGGGCACGCTGACCGTCTCCCCGGCAGCGCGCTGACGGGCCTGACTGAAAGCGCGTTACTGGCGCACAGTTGTCACCAAAGTGCCCGGTTTTGCGGCGCCAGGACCGGGCCCTCACGTAGTTTTCTGCTTAATGGCAACCCGTTATCGCATCCGCAGTCCTGTTGAAACGCCTGGGACGGCCCATAACCATTCTGGAAGCGACGCTGACGTAGCTATTTGCCATTAAACTGACGTCAAGCGCTTGTTTTGCCGCTTACCCATTGCGACTCTGCACGAAAATTGAATGGCCGTGTTGAATGCGGCTTCGCTGTGTGCGCCTTTTACGCTGTGATTGGGGATGATCGAATGATGTCGGCCGTGCAATCGCGTTTTGCCAACCTGGGTATGGCAAAAAAACTGGGTATCGGGTTTCTCCTCGTTTTACTGCTGACCGCACTGGTCGCCGCGATTGGCGTCTGGTCGCTGCGTTCGATCAGCGTGCATTTCGACAGCCTCAAGCAGATGACGGCACTCAATACCGGCCTCAACCGCGTTCGCCTGATGGAGCAGGATTACGCGTTGCACAGCGATCCGAAAGTGGTCGAGGCACTGCATGCGGGGCTCGATGCCCTGAACGCGCAGGCCGAGCAACTCAAAGCCAGTTCGGCGGTGAACCAGCAGGTGATGGGCGAGGTTCAGCAGGCATTGGCGGCCTATCGCAAATCCTTCGACGAGTTCGTCAGCATCAGCCAGAGCAAGGACCTGGCGCTGGAGATGGCCAGTTGGTCGGTCTCCAGCGTGGCCAATAACCTCGACGTGTTGCAGGCGGGGCTCGCCGATGACGGTGCTTACACCCTCAAGGACTCCCAGGGCCAGCAGGGCTCGGAGTTCATCGAGCAGTCCGGCCAGATCGGCCAGATTTCCAAGCTAATGATGCAGGCACTGGACGAAGCGCGAGTGCGACTGGACAAGAGCCGCAAGACCGGCACTGGCGAAGAGGCCAAGACGGGCAAGATCGAGCAAGCGGTGCAGGCTCAGGACATGGCCAATCAACTCAAGGATGTGATCAAGGACGCGGGCTACCTGACGGTGCTGACGGAAGTCATCGGTCACATCGGCAACTTCAGCGACAAGCTCAATGAATACACCGGTCTGCTGGCGGATGAGGCCAAGGTCTCCCTGCAATTGGCCAGCAATGCAAAAACGGTGGTGCAACAGGTCAACCAGGCTTATGACGCCGAAGACCAGTCAATGCTGGGCGAACTGCACGCCAACTCGCTGAAGATCATCGGCTCGTCGATTCTGGCGTTGCTTGTGGGGCTCGTGGCGTCGTTTCTCATTACCCGGATCATCGTCGCACCGCTGCGCTCGGTGATCGCCACAGCCCAACGCATCGCGGCGGGGGATCTGAGCGGCACCGTGCAAGTCACGCGCAAGGATGAAATCGGTCAATTGATGCAGGCCATGCAGCAGATGGGCGCCGGCCTAAGCGGTATCGTCAGCGGCCTGCAGGCGGGGATCGAGCAATTGGCAACGTCCGCCCATTCACTGTCGGCGGTGACCGAGCAGACCAATCTGGAAGTCAGTACCCAGAAAGAAGAAACCGAGCAGGTCGCCACGGCCATGAACCAAATGACCGCCACCGTGCACGATGTGGCGCGTAATGCGGAGGAAGCCGCGCTTGCCGCGCAAACGGCCGATAACAAGGTGGACAGCGGCCAGGCGGTGGTCCGTCAGAGCATGCAGCGCATCGAGCAACTGGCCAGCTCGGCGAACTCGGCCAGCGACAGTATCGAAAGCCTCAGCGCCGAAATTCAGGACATCGGCAAGGTACTGAGCGTCATCAAAAGCGTGGCTGAGCAGACCAATCTGTTGGCGCTGAATGCGGCCATCGAAGCGGCCCGGGCAGGCGAGCAGGGCAGGGGCTTTGCGGTGGTGGCCGACGAAGTTCGGGCGCTGGCCAAGCGCACTCAGCAGTCGACCGAGGAAATCGAGCGGCTGGTCACTCGTCTGCGAACCAGTGCCCAGACCTCGGTGGCTCAGATCCAGAGCAGCGGTGAGCTGGTCAAACTGGCCGTCAGCGATGCCCTGCAGACGGAGAGCGCGTTGGGCAGCATTGCGGCGGCGGTGTCGTTGATCCAGCAGATGAACCAGCAGATCGCTGCCGCGGCCGAAGAGCAAAGCTCGGTGGCTGAAGAGATCAACCGCAGCGTCACCAGCATCCGCGCCAGCGCCGATCAGTCGGCGCTGGCAATGCAGGGCAACGCTGCCTCGAGCATCGAATTGGCGTCGCTGGGCATGGAACTGAAAGGCATGGTGGGGCATTTCAGGCTTTGAGCCCCTCGGCGCCTCGCGTGCCAGCGTTGGCTCGTCGTAACGCTCTGCCGTCGGCGACGTTCACGGTGCGAAACGGCCCCTCGAAGCGGGGCCGTTTTCATTTGCGCGGGTTCAGGATCATCAGCGTCAGCACGCCCGCCACGATGCCCCAAAAGGCCGATCCGATGGAAAACAGCGTCAACCCCGACGAGGTGACCATGAAGGTGATCAGCGCCGCTTCACGCTCCTTCGGCTCATTCATGGCCACTGTCAGCCCGTTCATGATCGAGCCGAACAGGGCCAGAGCCGCAATGGAGAGCACCAGCTCCTTGGGAAAGGCCGCAAACAAGGCCGCCAGCGTCGCGCCGAAGACCCCCGCGATGGCGTAGAAAATCCCGCACCAAATGGCCGCCGTGTAACGCTTGTTGCGGTCTTCGTGGGCGTGAGGGCCGGTGCAAATGGCGGCGCTGATCGCTGCCAGGGTGATGCCGTGGCCACCGAAAGGCGCAGTGATCAACGAGATCAGGCCGGTAGCGGAAATCAGCGGTGACGCGGGTGTCTGGTAGTCGTCGGCCCGCAGCACGGCGATACCCGGCATATTCTGTGAGGTCATCGCCACGACGAACAGCGGGATGCCAATGCTGATGGTCGCGCCCAGCGAAAACGCAGGGGTGGTCCATTCGGGAATCGCCACCTCCAGGGTGAAACCGCTGAAATTCAGCATGCCGAGCATCGCCGACAGGGCAACCCCCACCAGCAATGCCATCAGCACCGCGTAGCGAGGCGAGTAGCGCTTGACGATCAGGTACGTGAAAAACATGCTCAGCACCAGGCCGGTGCGGTGTTGCGCAGCGACGAAAATCTCGCTGCCGATCTTGAACAGGATCCCGGCCAGCAAGGCTGCGGCGAGGGAGGTCGGCAAGCGACTGATGAGCTTTTCGAAGCTGCCGGTGATCCCACAGATGAGCACCAATGCCGCACTGGTCATGAAGGCGCCGATCGCCTCTGGATAGGCCACATGCCCAAGGCTGGTGATCAGCAACGCTGCGCCCGGTGTTGACCAGGCCACGGTGATCGGTGAGCGATAGCGCAATGACAGACCGATGTTGCACACCGCCATGCCCATGAACAGCGCCCAGATCCAGGAGGAAATCTGCCCCGACGTCAGGCCGGCGGCCTGGCCCGCCTGGAATATCAGCACCAGCGAGCTGGTGACGCCCGTCATCATCGCGATGAAGCCCGCCACGATGGCCGAAGGGGAGGAGTCGCGCAGTGGGCGCAACGGCGCGCGGGTGGCGTCGGTCATGCGGGGATCCTTGGAGCGGTCGGTAAAGGGAACGCCAAGCCTATACGCACTCGTGATCTTTTATTGCAATACAGCCGCTAACGCATTGATCGGCACAGTTTCCCGTTGGCACGTTGCTTTGACCGTTGCGCTTTGCAACAGCATGGGCCTGGCCAGTGGCGAGGGAATCGCTCATCCGAGCGACAAAAAAACCACCTGGGCAGGTGGTTTTCGTGGAACGCCGCCTCACTCGATCACTCGCCGCGATAGACGCAGCCGCTGGTGCACGTCTCGTGGATGCGAATGGCCGACAGCTCCGGCAGAAGCGGTTTCAACTCCTTCCAGATCCACTTGACCAGCACCTCGCTGGTCGGGTTCTCCAGACCGGGAATGTCGTTCAGGTAGTTGTGATCGAGACGCTCGTAAAGCGGCTTGAAGATCGTCTTGATCTCGGAAAAGTCACGGATCCAGCCGGTGTGCGGATCGGGCTCGCCCTGCAGGTAGATCGCTACGCGGAACGAGTGGCCGTGCAGGCGGCCACACTTGTGGCCCTCGGGAACGTGGGGCAGGCGGTGGGCCGATTCGAAGGTAAATTCTTTGAAGATTTCCACAGTAGTCAGGGCCTTGAAAGGTGGCGATCGCCGAGGCGAAGAAATGCAGGTCGCGAGTTTATCAGCATTGCCTGGCCGTGGGGCGGCCAGAACCTGACCGCTTGGTTGAACGAACGGTCACACCAGCGGTTCGAGGCGGCTTGCCAGGCGCCCGCTGTCTGCTAGCTCCAGAAACTCGTCACCCAGCTTTCGGCTCTGCTCCATCGCCGTTCGCCAATAGTGCTGGCGCGCTTTGTCCTGGCCCATGAAACGTTTGAAATCGCTGCGGTCCGGCAGCTTCCCGAACGGCAGCGCCGCGAGGTATTCCCGCGAAGGCGCCAGAAGCAGGACATCCTGTAAGCGGCCCTGATCGCCGCGCCGCCAGGGCAGGGTCTTGTCGAACCAGCCGGGAATGACCTTGTCGGTGAAATGGGGATACAGAACGACATCGCTGCCGCTGTAGGGCAGGTCCAAGTGATAGTCCAGCAGACCGCCGTCGCGAAAGGTGCCGGGGCCGGCGCCGGGGATGTCCATGACGCCCTGCATCACCATGGGGATCGACCCGGAAGCCAGCAGCGCCTGGCGCAGGTTGGCGGTGTCCAGCGGCAGGCAGCGAGAAGGAAAGTCCGTGAGGGCCGACAGCGGCGGAAGTTGCCGCGCGTCATGTAGAATCACGCGCTCGAAATGTCGCGACAGACGCGCCCGTCCCAGCAGGTTATCGGCAATCACCGACCCGAGCCCGATCCCCAGCCCGCCACGATGATCCCGCGCCAGCAGGCCATGGCTTTTGACGACCATGATGTTAAGGCGGTAAAGCGGGTGGCTCAGGACGCTGGCATCGCGGCCTTGCAACAGGTCATCGAGCATCTTGGTGCAGCTCTGGCTGACTTCGGCCATGGTCACGCCTTTGGCGAAGCACTGTTCGTTGTACAGCTGGCCCAGCCGCTCCAGCCCTGCGACGGGATCGGGCAGGCAGGCACTGGCAAATCGCCAAGAGCCGATCGAGGCCCCGATCAACGCCCGTTCGCGTGGGGCGCGCGGCAGCCAGTCGCCGAAAAGGGCCAGGTCGAGCCCCTGGATCCCGAGGGCTTTGGGGCCACCCGCCGCACCCGGGAGCGTGGCTACGTCCCCCGGGGCCAGTCCGCGCTCACGAATGCGCGTCAGCGCGCGCCGACCGGCTTTCAGGGTCAGTGCGGGGCGTTTGATGTGAATCGCGGTCATGGAGGCTCCGGAATTGAACGGTGGCAAAGTATACCCGTGACGCAGACGGCGGGCGGTCGTCCGTGATGATGGCATCTAGCCAGAGAATTCAGTTTGAATTAAGTTCGGTTGTTTATCGTAAGTCCCGTCAACCCAATGAACGAAACGGAGACTTGCCATGAACACATTCACTGCCTTCTTTGCCGCTTCTGCCCTCTTGGCCACCGCCAGCTATGTTCAGGCTCGCGATCTGGGCCCGGATGAGGCGCTTCGCCTGCGCGATGCAGGTACTATTCAATCCTTCGAAAAACTCAACGCGGCGGCGCTGGCCAAGCACCCGAACGCCACCATCACAGAAACCGAGCTGGAACAGGAATATGGCAAATACGTCTATCAGGTCGAATTGCGCGACGGCAAAGGCGTCGAGTGGGACGTCGAGCTGGATGCCGTCAGCGGCCAAGTGCTCAAAGATCATCAGGACACCTGATGACCAGGCCTGAACGTTTCGGCGTTCGCTTCGTCCATGGTCTGCTGGCGGTTGCCGCCGCGCTGCTCTGCACGGTCAGTGCAGCGCGGGACCTTGATCAGGACGAAGCGCTCAAATTGCGCCAGCAGGGGGTGATCCTTCCGCTGGAGCAATTCATCGAGCAGGCGCTGGGGCGTTACCCCGGTTCGAAGTTGCTGGAAGCCGAGCTGGAAGAAAAACACGATGTGCTGGTCTACGAGATCGAATTGCTGACCCACGACCACGTGGTCCGCGAACTGAAGTTCGACGCACGCGACAGTCGCCTGCTCGAAGACAAGGAAGACGATTAGGAAAATGCCCCATGCGCCTGTTACTGGTTGAAGACAACGTACCCCTGGCGGACGAACTGGTCAGCGCCTTGAGCCAGGGGTACGCCGTCGACTGGCTTGCTGATGGCCGTGATGCTATCCATCAGGGGGCGAGCGAGCCTTACGACATCATTGTGCTGGACCTCGGGCTGCCCGGCATCCCGGGTCTTGAAGTCCTGCAGAAATGGCGTGCGGATGGTTTGTCGACCCCTGTGCTGGTGTTGACTGCGCGCGGCTCGTGGGCCGAGCGAATCGAGGGCCTCAAGGCCGGCGCCGACGATTACCTCACCAAGCCTTTTCATCCAGAAGAACTGCAATTGCGGATTCAGGCGCTGCTGCGTCGCGCGCGAGGGTTGGCCAACCAGCCGAAGCTCGAAGCCGCCGGGCTGCATCTGGACGAAGGTCGGCAATGCGTTACCCGGGAGGGCGAAGAGATTCAGCTCACCGCCGCTGAGTTTCGCCTGCTGCGCTATTTCATGCTGCACCCCGAACAGATTCTTTCCAAAGGCCACCTGGCCGACCATTTGTATGACGGCGAAAACGAGCGCGATTCCAACGTGATTGAAGTGCACGTCAATCACC
>NZ_QARE02000029.1 GCF_003052515.2 Pseudomonas sp. RIT409
CGAGCAGGGCGCTATTCGTCCTCGGACAGCCCATATCCTGCAGCCACGCTCGCGGTCCTAAGCTCGGCCGTCGTCGCAGTGCTGGCATTTGTACGCCAGTGATTTCCGCTCGTCCAATGACAGAAGCCCATTCTTGTCTGTGCTGATCGCGATAAACTCCTGGCACTTCATCGGCGCAAGGTCATGGCGTGATCAGAGAAATCAAAACCTTCATCAGCGTCGCACGACGCGGTTCGTTCGCGGCGGCCGGACAAGAGGTGGGGCTGAGCCCATCGGCGGTGAGTGCGCAGATTCGCACCCTGGAAGACGGCCTGGGCGTGAAGTTGTTCGAGCGTTCTGGCCGCGCGATTTCGCTCAATCCGGCAGGCCAGCGGGCCGTTCCGCTCGCCGAGGAGATGCTGCAACTCTATTCCCGGATGGGCACGCCGGATGCCGACAACGACTTTCGCGGCGCATTGCGCATTGGTGCGATTGGCACGGCGCAGACCGGGATCCTGCCGCAGGTGCTGGTGGCGCTGAAGGACCGTGCGCCGTTCATCGAGGCCAGTGTGGTGCCCGGCGTGTCGCTGCATCTGCTGAGCCTGGTGGATTCGGGCGATCTGGACCTGGCGATCATGATCACGCCTCCTTTTGCATTGCCCAAGGACCTGCGCGCTGAAGTCATAGCCCGTGAACCCTTCGTGCTGATCACGCCCCCGGACGTGGAGGGCGACGACCCCCTGATGTTGCTGCAAGACCATCCATTCATTCGTTACGACCGGAATTCTTTCGGTGGTCGCTCAGTGACGCGCTTCCTCCGTGAGCACCGGTTGCAGGTCCGCCAAACGCTGGAACTGGATGAACTGGATGCCATTGTCAAAATGGTGGGCAGCGGATTGGGTGTCGCTCTGGTGCCGATGGCAGGGGTGTGGCTTGAAAACAGCTCGGCGGTGCGAATGCTGCCATTGGGCGAACGGGTGTTTTTCCGCGAGATCGTTTTGCTGAGCCGCTACGCACATCGCGAAGCACCGCTTTTTCGTCTTTTCAGGACGTGTGTCATGGATGCGATGGCGAGCCTCAGGCCTGCGCACCCATCCATTGACGTCGGCGAATGAAGCGCCAAGGCTGCCGATGCAACGAAATTATCGTTGCTCAGCCCTCAGGATATCCGCTTTCCATCCACCGCTTTTGCGACAAGAATCACTGCACACAACCATTGGCAGGATCCTACCGTGAGTCTTTCTCCCTTCCATCTCGCTATTCCCGTGTACGACCTTGCCGCGGCCCGGCATTTCTACGGCGAGGTCTTCGGACTGTCCGAGGGCCGGTCGAGCGCTCAGTGGGTAGACTTCGATTTCTATGGCCATCAGTTGGTCATCCACGAGCACCCACAGACCGCGTCCCAGGCGTCGGCGCACTCGAATGCGGTCGACGGGCACGACGTGCCTGTACCGCACTTCGGCGTGGTGTTGAAGTGGGATGAATGGGAGGCGTTGGCGGAGCGGCTGCGCGCCCGACAGACCCCATTCGTGATCGAACCCTATGTGCGTTTCAAGGGGCAGGTCGGGGAGCAGGCGACCATGTTTCTGTTCGACCCTTGCGGCAATGCGCTGGAATTCAAGGCCTTCAAGGACATCGGGCAACTGTTTGCCAAGTAGGGGCGTGACAGGTCGTTGCTAGCGCAGAACCGCCAGTCTCAGCGGACGTTGTCGCTGAGAAATGCTTTGACGATGGATTTGGCGGCTGGGTTGACCTTAAGGTTACCCAGCTCCTTGGCGGTGAACCATCGGCAATCGGCGATTTCGTTACGTGGGGCCGGGGTCGCCATGAAGGTGACCGAGACCTCGAAAACGTGGTGAAGCACCTCGCCACCTTCGAAGCGGGTAACGAAGTCCAACTCCTCCAGGATCAACCCGGTCTCCTCGCGCAACTCTCGCGCTGCGGCTTGGGCAGGCGATTCATTGGCCTCGACTTTGCCGCCCGGCAGTGTCCAGCGAGACTTGGGTTTGCGCACGTACAGAATGTGGTTATCCCGTCGGCAAATGACTGTGGCGCGTTCTTTCATTGGATGTCCCTCCACCGTACAACCTGTGAGATGCGCGTGCCGGAGCGATCGTCACGCGGATGTCACAAAAGCTTCATATAAGGCTTCGAAGCACTAACGGTGCCAATGTTCCCCAGCCCTCGAATTGAGGGCTCATTTTCTTCCGGATGACCCCAAGCTTAGCGAACCGCACGGTAGAGAACGCTGCAATACCGTTACGGTTTCTTGACCGTCGATTTCTCATGGGGGGCGCTGTTCGCGTCCACCGGGACGCGTGGGGCACTTGTCTTTGACTTGGGTGAAATCTTCTCTGCCGAGCCTGGCGGGTCGGGCACAGCGGATCGCTTTTCGTAGCCTTGAGCATCCCCGCCATTGCCTCCGGCCGGAGAAGAAGGGTTCACACCCGGCGGCAACGCTGAGCCTTCCACGTCGCCCGCGGCCATGGCTGTGCTTGATATCAACGCGTAGGTGCTAACCAGGACGGCTGCGGTCAGCAAACGCTTGAGTGTGTGAGTGCGCATGATCGATCTCCGTTAGTAGCGATGGTGACAAAGTCACTGTCGTCAAATCTTGGGCACCGGTCGGGAAAGTAATGTGCCCCTGCAGTGACGAGTGGCTCGGCTCCAATGCTGACGCATGTGCGCTCAGTTGTGGCGCACCGCGCACAACCCTGGGGCTTCGTGACACGCCATGGGGTAAACGGTAGCGCAACCGGGTACGGCTACGCGGTTACAAGAACCGGCCGAGGATTGCTAGCCCCTTGATATTGCTGGCCTTTCGCTGTGTGTTGCGTTCTGGCCATTCTGTGGCACACTTTCTGCTGTCTATTCCGCTGTTACATACACGTTTCCGCTATAGCGGAATATTACATCATCTCGGCGGAGTTCATTCCATGAAGCGCGGACCCTCTTTCTTGAAAGCCTGTGCATTCGTTCTGGTAGCAGCAGGGCTGGCAGCCACTGCCCAGGCGGCGGACAGCAAGCTCGACAGCGTATTGCAGCGTGGTCATTTGGTGGTCGGCACCGGCAGCACCAATGCGCCTTGGCATTTCCAGGGGGCCGATGGCAAATTGCAGGGCTTCGATATCGACATCGCACGCATCGTCGCCAAAGGCTTGTTCAACGACCCCAATAAAGTGGAGTTCGTGGTGCAGTCTTCCGATGCGCGGATTCCCAACCTGCTGACCGACAAGGTCGACATGAGCTGTCAGTTCATCACGGTCACCGCCAGCCGCGCCCAACAGGTGGCGTTTACCCTGCCGTACTACCGCGAAGGTGTGGCACTGCTGCTGCCTGCCAACAGCAAATACCAGGAAATCGACGATCTCAAAGCGGCGGGCGACGGCGTCACTGTCGCGGTGCTGCAAAACGTGTATGCCGAAGAGCTGGTTCATCAGGCCCTGCCCAAAGCCAAGGTCGATCAATATGACAGCGTCGACTTGATGTACCAGGCCATCAATTCCGGGCGTGCCGACGCGGCCGCTACTGATCAGTCTTCGGTCAAATACCTGATGGTGCAGAACCCAGGCCGCTACCGCTCTCCAGCCTTCGCCTGGAGCCCGCAAACCTACGCCTGCGCGGTCAAGCGCGGCGATCAGGACTGGCTGAACTTCGTTAACACTGCCTTGCATGAAGCCATGACCGGTGTTGAGTTCCCGACCTACGCAGAGTCGTTCAAGAAGTGGTTCGGCGTTGAGTTGCCGACGCCACAGATCGGTTTCCCGATGGAATACAAGTGATCCGCGTGGCGGGCTCGACATCCGCTGCTTGCTGATCGCGGCTGCCACTGAATTGACGGGGGCGGTGAAGGCCACGGCGCCTTCCTGCCTCAGGTGCCCTTGACCATGAATTATCAGTTGAACTTTGCAGCAGTCTGGCGGGACTTCCCCAGCCTGCTGGCGGGACTGGGATTAGGGCTTGAATTGGCCCTGGTCTCCATCGCCATCGGCTGCGTGATCGGCCTGATGGCTGCGTTTGCGATGCTGTCGAAATACCGCGCGTTGCGCGTCGTGTCGTCGGTGTACGTCACGGTGGTCCGCAATACGCCCATCCTGGTGTTGATCCTGCTGATCTACTTTGCCATGCCGACACTGGGCCTGCGCCTGGACAAAATCCCTTCGTTCATTGTCACCCTGTCGCTGTACGCAGGGGCGTATCTGACCGAGGTGTTCCGTGCAGGGTTGCTCAGCATCCACAAGGGCCAGCGCGAGGCCGGGCTGGCGATCGGCCTGGGCGAGTGGCAGGTGCGGGCTTACATCATCGTGCCGGTGATGCTGCGCAACGTACTGCCCGCGCTCTCCAACAACTTCATCTCGTTGTTCAAAGACACCTCGCTGGCTGCGGCTATCGCGGTTCCCGAGCTGACTTATTACGCGCGCAAAATCAACGTCGAGAGCTACCGGGTCATCGAAACCTGGCTGGTGACTACGGCGTTGTATGTCGCGGCTTGTTACCTCATCGCCATGCTCTTGCGCTACCTCGAACAGCGCTTGGCGATTCGCCGCTAGGAGGGCTGGGGCATGTACCAACAACCCACATGGCTACAGGAGTTGTGGATTGCGCGGGAGGCGCTGTGGAATGGATTTCTGACCAGCGTGCAGTGCGCCGGGCTGGCGATTGTCTGCGGCACGGTGATTGGCGTGTTCGCCGGGTTGATCCTGACCTATGGCAAATGGTGGGCGCGCCTGCCGTTTCGCGCCTACGTCGACCTGATTCGCGGCACCCCTGTGTTCGTGCTGGTGCTGGCCTGCTTTTACATGGCTCCGGCACTGGGCTGGCAGATCTCGGCCTTCAATGCGGGAGCGTTGGGCCTGACCTTGTTCTGCGGCTCCCACGTGGCGGAAATCGTCCGCGGCGCGTTGCAGGCCATTCCGCGTGGTCAACTGGAAGCGGGCAAGGCCATCGGCCTGACGTTCGGCCAGTCGCTGAGCTACGTCTTGCTGCCTCAGGCGCTGCGCCAGATGCTTCCGACCTGGGTCAACTCGTCCACCGAGATCGTCAAGGCCTCGACTCTGCTGTCGGTGATTGGCGTGGCTGAATTGCTGCTCAGTACCCAGCAGGTGATCGCGCGCAATTTCATGACCTTGCAGTTTTACCTGTTCGCAGGCTTTCTCTTCTTCGTCATCAACTACGCCATCGAGCTTCTCGGGCGGCGCATCGAAAAACGGGTGGCTTTGCCATGACACAGATTCAAACCGCGACCGTCGCCCCGGCCCTGCTGAGCATCGAAGGGCTGCACAAATCCTATGGCCCTGTAGAAGTGTTGAAGGGCGTTGACCTGAAAATGAACAAGGGCAACGTGGTGACCCTGATCGGCTCAAGTGGCTCGGGCAAGACCACGCTGTTGCGTTGCGTGAACCTGCTGGAAGAGTTTCAGGGCGGCCACATTCGCCTGGAAGGCCAGGACATCGGCTACAGCGAGGTCAATGGCAAGCGGGTGCGACATCCCGAAAAAGTCATCGCCCAGCACCGCGCGATGACCGGCATGGCGTTTCAGCAATTCAACCTGTTTCCGCACCTGACCGCCCTGCAGAACGTGACCCTGGGGCTGCTCAAGGTCAAGAAACTGCCCAAGGACCAGGCCATCGCGCTGGCGGAAAAATGGCTCGAGCGAGTCGGTTTGCTCGAGCGCCGCAATCACTATCCGGGCCAGTTGTCCGGCGGCCAGCAGCAGCGCGTCGCCATCGCCCGTGCCATTGCCATGAACCCGAGCCTGATGCTGTTCGACGAAGTCACTTCGGCACTGGATCCGGAGTTGGTCGGCGAAGTGCTCAGCGTGATCAAGGGGTTGGCCGAGGAGGGTATGACCATGCTGCTGGTCACTCATGAAATGCGTTTTGCGTACGAAGTTTCGGACCAGATCGTGTTCATGAATCAAGGCCGCATCGAGGAGCAAGGCCCGCCCAAAACCCTGTTCGAGCAGCCAAAGTCGGCTCGGCTCGCAGAATTTTTGAAGAACATCCGTTTCTGAACGCTCAACCAAGGAGTTATGACATGAGCATTACCCGTTACGGCGCCGGTAGCACCGCAGGTGGCGGCCAGCCACGTCCGTTCGCTCGCGCTGTAGAGGCTGACGGCTGGCTGCATGTGTCCGGCCAGGTGCCCGCTGAGAACGGCGAGATCATCGTCGGGGGCATCGTCGAGCAGACCCACAAGACCATGCAGAACCTGATTGCGATCCTCGATGAAGCCGGTTACGGCCTCGAAGATGTGGTTCGGGTCGGTGTCTGGTTGGAAGATCCCCGGGATTTCTGGAGTTTCAATAAGGTGTTCGGTGAGTATTTCAAACCGGAGCACGCCCCGGCGCGGGCCTGTGTGCAAGCGAGCATGATGGTGGACTGCAAGGTCGAGATCGACTGCATCGCTTACAAGAAAAAGTCGCTTTAAGCCTCGAGCCCGCCGCGTGGTTGGCCACTTGCGGCTCAACGCGTGCGGCTTGAAACTGTCGCCCTCTTTTTCTAGGCGTGAGGTGCTCTTCGCCCCACGCCACTCAGCTCGGAACTGCTGCTATGACAGAAGACACCATCAAACGCCGGGCCCGAGGTTTAGACCGGGCGTTCGATATTCTGGATTTCCTCAAGGTGACGGGCTCGCCGTTGCGCCCCAACGAAATCGCCAGTGGTATCGGCAGCCCGAAATCGACGGTGTATGAGCTGGTCGCTTCATTGCTGGAACGGCGCATTCTGGAAAACGTCGGCAAGGACGGCCACGTCTACCTGGGGCGGCAGTTGTACTTCCTGGGGCAGGCGCACCTTCGGCATTTCGATTTCACCCGCGAGGCGGAAATCAGTCTGGGAGAAATCGTCGAGCAGACTCGCGAAACCGCGCAGATGTGTCTGCTCAACGGCCGCAAATACACGGTCGCCCTGATGAAAGAGGGCGCCCGGCACTTCCGCATTTCCTCGGACGTCGGCGAAGACGCGCCCATTCCCTGGACCGCTTCCGGCCGCCTGCTGCTGGGCCACCTGACCGATCAGGCGATCATCGACTTGATCGACCCTGACGACTTCATCCTGCCAGATGGCCAGCGGCTGGCAGTGGACACGTTCATTCAGGAAATCCGCAAGGCCCATGAAGATGGCTTTTTTTCCTTCAACAGCATTGCCGACACCTTTACCCACTGTTTCGCCGCCCCCGTGCGTGACAAGCAGGGCATCTGTATCGCCACGCTGTGCATCGTCGCCCCGCGGGCCGATGCCACGGCCCATTACGAGCATTACCGGCGCGTACTGATCGACAGTGCGAACGGCCTGGCTCGCAGGGTCAACGATTAACGGTTCGTTACTTCGAACAGAACACGCATTCAGGAGAACATTCATGCACATCGCCGCCCTCGAAAAAGGCGCCGCCCAACCGGGCGATCAACTGGTCCGTGACGTCAGCCTGCCGGCGCTGGTCATCCACGATGCGGCACTGGAACACAACCTGCGCTGGATGCAGAAGTTCGTCAACGACAGCGGCGCCGAACTCGCGCCCCATGGCAAGACCAGCATGGTGCCGGTCCTGTTTCGCCGTCAGCTCGATCACGGGGCCTGGGGCATGACCCTGGCGAGTGCGACGCAGACCCGGGCGGCCTACGTCAATGGTGTGCGGCGCGTGCTGATGGCCAACCAACTGGTTGGGGCGCCGAACATGGCTATCATCGCTGAGATGCTCGCCGACGCCACCTTTGACTTCCACTGCATGGTCGATCATCCGGACAACGTCGAAGCCTTAGGTCAATTCTTCGCCACTAAAGGCGTGCAGCTCAATGTGATGATCGAGTACGGCGTGGTGGGCGGTCGTTGCGGTTGCCGCAGTGAGGCCGAGGTCATGGCCCTGGCAGACGCCATTGCGGCGCAACCCGCCCTCAAACTGACCGGTATAGAGGGTTACGAAGGCGTGATCCATGGCGACAAGGCCATTGCCGGGATCCGTGCATTCGCGGCGTCGTTGGTGAAGCTGGCCATCGACCTTCAGGACAAGGGCGCGTTTGCGCTGGCGCGTCCGATCGTCACCGCTTCCGGGTCGGCCTGGTACGACCTGATCGCTGAGGAATTCGACAGGCAGGACGTGCGCGAGCGCTTTCTTGCCGTGCTGCGGCCCGGCAGTTATGTGGTGCATGACCACGGCATCTACAAGCAAGCGCAATGCTGCGTGCTCGACCGCCGACAGGACTTGAGCGAAGGCTTGCAGCCGGCGCTGGAAGTCTGGGCACATGTGCAATCACTGCCAGAGCCGGGCTTTGCCGTCATCGCCATGGGCAAGCGTGACGTCGCTTTCGACGCAGGCATGCCCAATCCGATCAAACGCTACCGGGCCGGTGTGGTGCCGGCGCAGGGCGATGATGTCAGCGCCTGCACAGTGACCGCAGTGATGGACCAGCACGCGTTCATGACCGTCGCCGAGGGCTGCGAGCTGAAGGTGGGGGATATTATTTCCTTCGGCACCTCGCATCCGTGCCTGACCTTCGACAAGTGGCGCACCGGTTGCCTGGTGGGCGACGACCTGGGCGTCATCGAAACCTTCAGCACCTGTTTCTGACGAGAGCCCGCCATGAGCGAATTGATCCGTCACGACCACCCGCGTATCGCCTTGATCGGCGAATGCATGATTGAGTTGCAGCAGTCCGCCGATGGAACCCTCAAGCAGAGTTTCGGCGGTGACACGCTGAACACAGCGATCTACCTGTCGCGGCTGCTGGGGCCGCAGGCGCGTGTGGATTATGTCACCGCGTTGGGCGATGACAGTTTCAGCGACGCGATGTGCGCGGTCTGGGCCGAGGAGGGCATCGGTCTGAGCCAGGTCCAACGCCTGCCCGGGCGCTTGCCCGGCCTGTACTGCATCCAGACCGACGCCCAAGGTGAGCGGCGTTTTCTGTACTGGCGCAACGAAGCGGCCGTGCGGGAGTGCTTCACCACGCCGTCCGCTGATGCGGTCCTCACTGCATTGCTCGATTACGACGTGCTGTATTTTAGCGGCATCACGCTGGCGGTGCTGGGGGAGGTGGGGCGCGCACGGCTGTTGTCCGCGCTGGGCGACGCCCGGGATCGCGGCGCCAGGGTCGTGTTTGACAATAACTACCGCCCGCGTCTGTGGCGGAGCGTCGATCAGGCCCGGCAGGCCTATCGGGCGATCCTGCACGAGGTCGATGTGGCGTTGCTGACCGAGGAGGATGAGCAGGCGCTGTTCGGCTATGTCGAGAGTGAGCAGATCATGCAGGCCTATGCTCGCCAGACGGAAGTGGTCATCAAACGTGGCGCCCGCAGTTGCTGGGTGCGCCTGGGTACGCATCGCCACGAGGTGCTTGCGCACCCGGTGGAACGGGTCATCGACACCACCGCGGCGGGGGATTCGTTCAGCGCGGGCTATCTGGCACAGCGTCTTCGAGGAGGCTCTGCCGAAGAGGCGGCCGAAGCAGGCCATCGCTTGGCCAGCCGCGTCATCCAGCATCCGGGAGCGGTGATTCCCAAGGCGGCCATGCCGGATTGAAATGCCTTATCGTCGGTGGCGAGCTGGGAAAGGTCGACATCGGCGCTAGGTTGATTCGCTTTGTTGCGCTATTTTGGTGCGATTGACAGGTCCTCCCTGGACCCAGTCGGTCGTTCGAAAGCGCTTCGACCCATGTGCACCCGCAGTTGCAAGGATGCCGGGCGAGCCGTCGTGAGCACAGGTGCTCAACGAAGCTCGACCTGCCAACGCAGTTTCACAGTCAAACAACAAAGAGAGTCGACCCATGAAACATGAACCCTTGTCCCGGTCGCTGATTGCGATCGCGTTCACCCTCGGTTGTTCCTCCTCGTATGCGGCCTCCGTCGCCCCGGTCGCTGCCGAAAACGGCATGGTGGTCACTGCACAGCATTTGGCTACCCATGTGGGGGTCGATGTGCTCAAGGCCGGGGGTAATGCCGTGGATGCAGCAGTTGCCGTGGGTTATGCCCTGGCAGTGGTGTACCCCGCCGCGGGCAATTTGGGTGGCGGCGGGTTCATGACCATCCAGTCGGCAGACGGACGCAAGACGTTTCTCGATTTCCGGGAAAAGGCCCCACTGGCTGCGACAGCCAACATGTACCTGGACAAGGACGGCAATGTGGTGCCAGACCTGAGCGCCAAAGGCCATTTGGCGGTGGGCGTGCCCGGGACTGTCTCCGGGATGGAGCTGGCGCTGAGTCGATACGGCACCCAAAAGCGGTCGCAGGTGATGGCCCCGGCGATACGCCTCGCCGAGAACGGGTTCGCGCTGAAGCAGGGCGACATCGACTTGTTGCACACGGCGACCGACGAATTCAAGGCTGACAAGGACATGGCCCCGATTTTTCTCAACAAAGGCGAACCGATGCGAGTCGGTGACATGCTCGTGCAGAAGGACCTGGCAAAAACCCTTAAGGAGATTTCCGAAAAGGGCACTGACGGCTTCTACAAGGGTTGGGTGGCCAAGGCCATCGTCGATTCCAGCAAAGCGGGCAAGGGCATCATCGAGCAGGCCGATCTGGACCGGTACAAGACCCGCGAATTGGCGCCCATCGAATGCGACTACCGCGGGTATCACGTCGTGTCGGCGCCGCCACCCAGCTCGGGCGGTGTGGTCATCTGCGAGATCATGAACATTCTCGAAGGCTACCCGATGAAAGCGTTGGGCTATCACTCTGCCCAAGGTCTGCATTACCAGATCGAAGCGATGCGCCACGCTTACGTCGACCGCAACAGTTACCTGGGCGATCCGGATTTTGTGAACAACCCGATCGCCCACTTGCTGGACCGCGATTACGCCGCCAAGCTGCGCGCCGCCATCGAGCCACAGAAGGCAGGCGATTCCCAGGCCATCAAGCCCGGCGTCGCACCCCACGAGGGCAATAACACCACGCATTATTCCATCGTCGATAAATGGGGTAACGCAGTGTCGGTGACCTACACCCTCAACGACTGGTTCGGTGCCGGTGTCATGGCCAGCAAGACCGGCGTGATTCTCAACGACGAGATGGATGATTTCACGGCCAAGGTCGGAGTTCCCAACATGTACGGCCTGGTGCAGGGTGAAGCCAATGCCATCGCGCCGGGCAAGACGCCGCTCTCTTCCATGAGCCCGACCATCGTCACCAAGGACGGCAAGGCGGTGATGGTGGTGGGCACGCCGGGTGGCAGTCGGATCATCACCGCCACCTTGCTGACCATGCTCAATGTGATCGACTACGGCATGAACATTCAGGAAGCCGTCGATGCGCCGCGCTTCCACCAGCAATGGATGCCGGAGACCACCAACCTGGAGAAATTCGCGGTCAGCCCCGACACGCAAAAGATTCTGGAAAGCTGGGGCCATAAATTTGCCACCCCCCAGGACGCCAACCACCTCGCTGCCATCCTGGTGGGCGCGCCGTCTCTCGGCGGCAAGCCGGTAGGCAACAACCGCTTCTACGGTGCGAACGATCCACGGCGCAATACGGGACTGGCGCTGGGCTATTGAAACGCTGAGGCGCTCCGGGGCAGGGGGGATCCGCTGCTCCGGTTCGACGCCGGGTCCGGCGATCATTGGAGGGCCAAAACGGATGTGAGTACGGATGCGAAGTGTTATGTTATAACTAAGTTAAACATCATGCTTCGAGCTCGTATTGCCTCATGACCACCTCGCTTCCCGACGTCGCTTCCTCCGAACCGTCCTACACCTCGCTGCCCCTCGATTGGGTCGGTATGCAAGGCATCGACATTCCCTTGAACCTGGACGAACCGGGTATTGCTCACCTGGTGCATGCCTTGGCCGATCTGCAGGTGGACCTGCCTGTCCCGCAGATCAAGGGCATCCACATGTCTCGGCTGTACACCTTACTCGACCGCTTCGCCGAGCATCAGGCGGTCAGCCCGGCAAGTCTCGCCGCGCTACTGGAATTGATGGTGGCCAGCCATGCGGACTGCCATTCGACTCGGGCGCGATTGCGCCTGGCATTCCAGTTGCTGTGCAAACGCCCCGCACTGGTGACGGAGGGCCTGAGTGGCTGGAAGTCCTACCCGGTGACGGTCGATGCGCAGTGGCAGCAGGGCGCTCTGACGCTGGAGGTCAGCGTCGATGTGACGTATTCGTCGACCTGCCCCTGTTCGGCGGCGCTGTCTCGTCAACTCCTGGAACAGGCTTTCGTCGCACAATTCGGTGCGGGCCCCGTGGACAGCGGACAAGTGGCGCAGTGGATTGGCCAGCACGGCTCATACGCGACGCCCCACAGCCAACGCAGCGTGGCGCGGGTTCAGGTGCCGGTGCATCCGCAGGCAGACCGCCTGGGTTTGCTCCCGCTGATCGAGCTGATCGAAGACGCGCTGGGCACCCCTGTACAAACGGCGGTGAAACGCGCCGATGAGCAAGCCTTCGCGCGGCTCAATGGGCAGCACCTGATGTACGTCGAAGATGCGGTACGCAAGGTGCAACAGGCCGTGAGCGGCAAGTTCCCCGTCAGCCACGTCTCGGTCGTTCACCGAGAGAGTCTGCACCCTCACGATGCCGTGGCTTCCTCTTCCACGCGCCCGGTGCGCAACGTTCAACCTGACGCAAAGGGGCGCTGGGCATGACGTCCGTATCATTACCGCCTGTCGACGCCCCGCTGAACCTGGTGCATCAGGCTCGCTTGCAGTCCATCGACGCGCTGCGTGGGTTGATCATCCTCTTCATGTTGCTGGACCACGTGCGGGAGACGTTTTTTCTACATCATCAGGTGACGGATCCGATGGACGTCACCACCACCAGCGTCGCGCTGTTTCTCAGCCGCACGTTGGCGCATTTCTGTGCGCCGCTGTTCGTTTTTCTGACGGGGCTCTCGGCCTTCCTATACGGAGAACGCCATCGGAGCACGGCTGAGGTGGCGCGCTTTCTGTTCGTTCGTGGATGGGTGTTGGTCGTGCTGGAGTTGACGCTGGTCAATTTCGCCTGGACGTTCGAGCTGCCGCCCTCGGTGATCTACTTGCAGGTGATCTGGGCAATCGGTCTGAGCATGTTGGCGCTGTCGGTGCTGGTGATGCTGCCTCGCGGCTCGGTGGCCATCATTGGCATTGCCATTCTTGCCGGTCACAACCTGCTGGACAGCCTCCACTTCGGCCCGGACAGTTGGATGCACATTCCATGGGCAATCCTGCACGATCGTGGTTGGATCGAGATCACCGAGGGACTGCGTCTGCGCACGTCGTATCCCGTGTTGCCGTGGATCGGTGTCATCGCGGTGGGCTACGCGGCTGGGCCCTGGTTCGCCAGAGGCGTCGCGCCGCAAGTCCGCGAAATCAACCTGATCGCCTGGGGTTTCGGGTTGTTGGCGGCGTTTCTGGTACTGCGCAGCTTCAACGGCTACGGGGAAAAGCCATGGGCCCCAGGGGACACCACGACCCAGACGCTGATGAGCATCTTCAACATCACCAAATACCCCCCGTCGCTGCTATTCATTTGCCTGACCCTAGGGGTGGGCCTGTTGATGCTCGCGTGGCTGGAGCGCGGGAGCGAACGCCGCTGGTTGAAACCGCTGGTCATCTTCGGGGCTGCGCCGATGTTCTTTTACCTGCTGCACCTTTACGTCCTGAAGGTGCTGTACCTGATCGCGGTGGCCATCTGGGGGACGACCCAAGGCCGCTATTTTGGCTTCGACTCGGTGGCGGCGTTGTGGCTGTGCGCAGCAGGGCTGACGGTCGCGCTGTTCCCCGCGGTTCGCTGGTTCGCTGCGCTGAAAGCACGACGTCGGGACATCGCCTGGCTGAAATATTTTTGAAAGGGGGCGCCCGGTGAGCCGGGCGCACGGCAACCCGCAGGACTAACGACGCTGAAGGCTGCGCTCCATGCGTGCCAGGGCTTCCTCGAGCATGGAGCGTGGGCAGCCGAAGTTCAGGCGCACGAACTGGCCACACTCGGCGCCGAATTCCAGACCATCACTGAGTGCGACGCGGGCGTGCTTCAGGAAAAACTGCTGGGGATGCTCGATGTCCAGTGCCGAACAGTCCAGCCAGGCAAGGTAGGTGCTCTGCGGGAGGTTCATGCGAATGCCCGGGAAACGGGTCTGGAGAGTTTGCGCCAGGTAGTCGCGATTGCCCTGCAGGTAGGCGTTGACCTGCGCCAGCCAATCGGCACCCAGCCGGTAAGCGGCTTCGGTGGCTTCCAGTCCCAGCGCGTTGACGCTGTCTACCAGGCCCAGGCGACCGTTATTGAAACGTTCTCTAAGGGCCGCGTTCTGCACCACGGCGAACGCCGTTTTCAGCCCAGCGATGTTCCAGGCCTTGCTGGCAGACATCAGGGTGATCGTGCGCTCTGCGATCTCGGCGCTCAGCGATGCGATTGGGGTATGTCGACGCCCGTCGAACAGGATATCGGCATGAATTTCATCGGAGACGATCAGCACGTCCCGCTGCACGCAGGCCTCACCGATGGCGCGCAACTCCTCAGGTTCGAAGACTTTGCCCAGCGGGTTGTGCGGGTTGCTCAGCAGCAAGGCTCGGGAACGAGCCAGGCCACGCTGCAAGGCCTCAAGATCGGTAGGGTATTCGCCGTTGGCATCAGCCCGAAATGGCAGGTCGACGCGCGGCAACTTCCAGTGTGCCGGGGCGTGCAGCAGCGGTGAATAGTTTGGCGTCTGCACCAGCACGCCACCGCCAGCCGGCACCAGTGTGTTCAGCGCCATGTTTACGCCGGGCTCGACGCCGGGCAGAAAGACCAGATCCTCAGGCTCGATGACCCAGTCGTAGTGGCGAGCGAGATGGTCCACCAAGGTCTGGCGCAAACTGTCCTGCGCGACGCAATAGCCGAGCAGGGGATGCTCCAGGCGGTTTCTCAGCGCCATCACGATCGGTTCGGCCACCGGGAAATCCATGTCAGCCACCCACATGGGCAACACGTCTTCCGGGTATTGGCTCCACTTCTTGCTGCCGGTGTTCAGGCGCTGGTAAACGCTGTTCAGGTCCATGCCGAAAACGGTCTCGAAAAAAAGAGCCGCGATTGTGCCAGAGACCGTCCGGCAACATCACCCATTTGCTGCGTCCGCCTTACCAGAATGGGCTCGAAGTGCTGTTCAGCCGCTCACTGATCACGGCAATGGCCTTTTCAACGTCGGCGACCTCGGTGTAACGGCCCAGGCTCAGTCTCAGGCTGCTGCCGGCCAGCTCTGGCGACAGTCCCATCGCCAGGAGCACGTGGGACGCGCCGCTGTGGGCAGAGTTGCACGCCGAAGTGGAGGACACCGCCAGGTCGCTGGCCAGGCTCAGGGCATTGAAGCCGGGCTTGGCGACGCACAGGTTCAGGGTGTGCGGAATGCGTTGGCGGGCGTCGCCGTTGAGGCTGACCCCAGGCAGTTGCAGCAGCCCCGTGCGCAAGCGATCCGACAGCGCGCCAATCCGCTCGACCTCCGCCTGCATTTCGGCACTGGCCAAGGCATACGCGGCACCCATCCCGACGATCTGGTGCGTGGCCAGGGTCCCGGAACGCAAGCCCTGTTCGTGCCCGCCACCGTGAATCTGGGCGTCCAACATGCCCCGCGCCCGATCCCCCACATACAGTGCACCGATGCCTTTGGGACCGTAGATTTTGTGCGCTGAAAACGACATCAGATCGACCGGCAGCGCGTTCAGGTCTATCGCCACCTTGCCTGCGCCCTGTGCCGCGTCGACGTGAAAGAGTGCGCCGCGCTCACGGACCGACTGCCCGATGGCTGCAATGTCGGTCAACGTGCCCAACTCATTGTTCACCAGCATGAGTGACACGAGAAGCGTGTCGTCCCTCAGCGCCTGGCGGACCGCCTCGGGCTGGATCAGCCCCTGCGCATCGGGGTCGAGCCAAGTGACCGGGAAGCCTGCCAATTCCAGTTGACGCACGGTGTCCACCACCGCCTTGTGTTCGATGCGGCTCGTGATCAGGTGCCGCCGGGCGCCTGTTGCGCGCTGCGCGATCCCTTTGATGGCCAGGTTATTGGACTCGGTGGCCCCGGACGTCCAGATGATGTCGTCGGCCCCGCAGCCAACCAGTTCGGCGACCTGCCGACGGGCGAGCTCTACAGACTGACGCGCCAGGGTCCCGTAGGCGTGAGAGTTGGACGCCGGGTTGCCGAAGGTCCCGTCTCGCCCCAGGCAACTGACCATGGCGTGAATGACGCGGTCATCGACTGGGGTCGTGGCGGCGTAATCGAAATAACAAGGAAGTGTGCTCATGGGAGAGAAATCCGCGCTGTCCGTAATGGAGAAAATCTTACGGCGGTCTGGCCGAAAAAAAATTGATTAATCCACGCTGATTAGCCAGCTAGTTAGAATAATTTCCTCTTTGTAGGCATGATCTGGGAATATCATTCCGCTTGAAGCGCTTGTCTCGCTTCGGCAGCTCGCGTCTCAGCGCTCACTCCTTCGAGGTTTCAAGGGTCATGGACAAATTCGATCAAGCCATCCTCGGCATCCTGCAGGCCGACTGCACACGCGCTATCGCCGACATCGCTGACAGTGTCGGGCTGGGCAGCACGGCCTGCTGGCGCCGCGTACAAAAACTCGAAGAGCAGGGGATGATTCGGGGGCGCGTCGCGTTGCTGGAGCCCGCGTTGCTGAATGTCGCGGTAACGGTCTTCGCCGCGATACGTACCAACCAGCACAATGCCCAATGGCTGGAACGCTTCCACGACCTCATGGAAACCCTGCCCGAAGTGGTGGAATGCTATCGCATGGCGGGAGATACGGATTACATGTTACGTATCGTCGTGCCGGACATCGCTGGCTACGACGCGGTGTACAAGAAACTGATCCGCCTGGCGGGCATTACCGACATCAGCTCCAGCTTCGCCATGGAGCGAATCAAATCCACCACCCAATTACCGCTGAGCTACGCCCCGTGAGGCGCGCGGCGAGGCAAAAAAAAAACGGCAACTCTGGGTTGCCGTTTTTTGATCCGGGCGGAGCGCGCCGTTAAAAGCGCGCCTTGTCGATCCACTCCAGCGATGTGCGCCAGATGCAGATCCCCAGAAAATACGCCGACATCGCCAGCCACAGGCTGAGCACCCATGAGCCGTTGTAGGGGTGATTGAGCACCAACAGAAAGCTGCACAGAAACCACACGGTGGTCACCGCGATATTGATCGGCATGAACCGCCGCACCCGGAAAGGGTGGAGAAACTTCATTCGGGTCACGGTAAGCAGCGCCAGGCAGATGACCGTGATGAACGTCAACCACGGCGCCGGTGAGAGTATGTACACACAGAGCGCGACCACGTTCCACGCCGCCGGGAAGCCTTGGAAGTAGTTGTCCTTGCTCTTCATCTCGGTATTGCAGAAACAGAACAGCGAGGACACGAGAATGATGGAAATGGTCAGCAGCAGCGTGTAATCCGGCAGTGGGATGTAGCGGTAGATGAACAGTGCCGGGATGAAGACATAGGTCAGGTAGTCGATGACCAGATCCAACACCGAGCCGTCGAAGTGCGGCAGCACGGACTGCACATTGACCTTGCGCGCCAGGGAGCCATCCAGCCCGTCCACGATCAGCGCGATGCCCAGCCACAGCAGGCAGGCCTTGGGCTGATTGTCGAACAGGGCGATGGTCGCCAGAAAGGCGAGGACGACGCCAGTGGCCGTGAAACCATGGGCGCCCCATGCTTTGAGCCAGGCAATACGTTGAATCGGGATCATGGACGGTCCTTCTGGAAATGAAGCCAGTCAGGTCGACGTCACCGCAGAGTGCCCTCGACCTGACCACAGGTGCAACTATCGACCGGCTGTGGGTCGATAAGGTTCACGTTAGACCCTTACACGGTAGCAGGCATGGGCCGGTTGGTGGACGGATTTTCTGCCGTCAGGAAGCGTCATCACGCGCACACTTCAAGCGGTCATTGGTCGGGTCGTGGCCAAAGCAGGCGATATGCTGGCCCCTCAGCAGATGCCGAATCGGCAGAATTCCAGCTTCGTCAGTAGGTTAGGCAAGGAACTGCATGCGATTTATCACCGGCTTTCTGATGTTTGCGTTATTGGCAGGTGGCTCAGGTAGCGTTTGGGCCAGGGATTTGAGCAAGCAGGAAAGAGACCTGTGCACTTGGGGGGCGGGTATCGCCGCCACGGCGCAGCAATACAAACTGGCCGGGCTGACGTTGTACGGTGCGCGAAACAAGTTGCAGGCCCGACGGTTTCCCCAACAATGGATGCGAATCAGCGCGCTGGGCATTACCGAACAGACCTACGACAGTCCGTCGCGTCTGCGACCGGAGAGCGTTCGGCAGGTGTATTACGAGGGGTGCACTCGCCATGAGTTGGCGCGGCGATAGGCGGGACGGCGCCAACGAGGTCGAAGCGAGCGGGTTTGGCGCCATGGGGCACGTGTGTCTGGCCCCCATGACGCCCAGCTTCTCTCAGTGCGGCGCCCGAGGGATGGTTTTCAGCAGGTCGGCAGGGCTGATATGACCGACGACCGGAGCGCTGCCAGGCTGCGGCAGATTGAGGATGTGCGGCTTCATCTTGCCGATGATGTGCATCTCGCACGGCTTGCAGTCGAATTTCAGCGTCAGGACTTCATCGCCGTGAATCAATTGCATCGGTGCGACCTTGGTGCGCACACCCGTGACCCCCTTGGCCTGTTTCGGGCATAGGTTGAACGAGAAGCGCAGGCAGTGTTTGGTGATCATCACGGGCACTTCGCCCGCTTCCTCATGGGCCTCGTAGGCGGCGTCTATCAGCTTGACGCCATGACGGTGATAGAAATCTCGGGCTTTCTGGTTATAGACGTTGGCCAGAAACGACAGGTGCGCCTCGGGATACACCGGCGGCGGGCTGGTCTCAGCCTTGCGGCCGCCACGAGGGTGAGCGGCGACACGCGCTTCGGTCAGGGCTTCGATGACTTCGCGGCGCAGGGCCTTGAGTTGCGAGTTCGGAATGAAGAAGGCCTGTGGCGCGTCGAGCTTGACGTCAAGGGCGTGGTACTGGGTGGTGCCGAGCTGGCAGAGCAGGTCACGCAGTTGCTCCAGCGCCTGTTCCGGTTTGTTGGCGACGCCGAACGGGCCGTTCAGGAACACGCTGGCGCGGATACCTTCTTCGCTGATGGCGGTCAGGTCCAGTCGTTGCTCACGCAACTGAACCTGCCATGACAGCCCGACGCGGCGCTCCGCCGACGTTTTCAGCAGCGCCTGCTGCCAATTGTGGTCGAGGTTGCGGTTCAGCGGATGATTGGGGCGGGCCTTGTAGAGGTCGGCTGGCATTTCATTCGGCTCGACGCGATAGCGGTAGCGTTTCTCGCCGTCTTCCTCGAACTCGCCTTTGGGTTCGGCGATGTTCGCGCGAAAGCCCACCACTTCCCGCTTGATCAGCACGTTGAGGCCGTCGCCGTTGGTCAGCGGATCATGGGTGACGACCTGCAGATCACGCTTGCCCACCTTTTCCACGACGCCCACCGGCAGCCCGGTGAAGGTTGGGGTATCGAAGGCGCCGATGTCGATCTTGCGGTCGGTGACGAAGTAATCGGTGCTGCCACGGTGGAACGTCTTTTCCGGATCGGGCAGGAAGAAATGCGCCGTGCGCCCACTGGAGGCGCGAGCCAGGTCCGGGCGGTCTTCGAGGACATCGTCCAGGCGCTGACGGTAATAGGCGGTGATGTTTTTCACATAGCCCATGTCTTTGTAGCGGCCCTCGATCTTGAACGACCGCACCCCGGCTTCGACCAGGGCGCGGATGTTGGCGCTCTGGTTGTTGTCTTTCATCGACAGCAGGTGTTTTTCATAGGCGATCACCCGGCCCTGATCGTCCTTGAGGGTGTACGGCAAGCGGCAGGCCTGGGAGCAATCGCCGCGGTTGGCGCTACGGCCGGTCTGGGCATGGGAAATGTTGCACTGGCCGGAAAACGCCACGCACAGCGCGCCGTGAATGAAGAATTCGATGGCGGCGTCGGTGGCGTCGGCGATGGCGCGGATTTCCGACAAGTTGAGCTCGCGAGCAAGAACCAGCTGGGAAAAGCCGGCCTGATCGAGAAATTGGGCGCGTTCCAGGGTGCGGATATCGGTTTGCGTGCTGGCATGCAGTTCGATGGGAGGAATGTCCAGTTCCATCACACCCAGGTCTTGCACAATCAGGGCGTCGACGCCTGCATCGTAGAGCTCGTGAATGAGCTTGCGCGCCGGCTCCAGTTCCTGGTCGTGCAGGATGGTGTTGATCGTTGTGAACACCCGTGCGTGGTAGCGATGGGCGAATTCGACCAGCCCGGCAATGTCACGGACCTCGTTGGCGGCATTGTGGCGGGCGCCGAAGCTCGGGCCGCCGATGTAAATGGCGTCAGCGCCATGCAGAATGGCCTCGCGCGCGATGTCGACGTCGCGGGCAGGGCTGAGCAATTCCAGGTGATGCTTGGGTAGGGACATGGCGTTCTAGTAGGTCTTCACGGTCAAGGCGCGCATTGTAGCGGCGAAACGTGTGACCGGCACCCCTGAGCTGCCCGATGGGCGAAGACTCCCGGTGCAAAAGCAGCCGGTGGGAATCGAAGACCTGCCCGCAGGCCTTCGATCGGTACTGCGTTCAGCGGGTGGCTGCCATGGCCGTCACTTCGACCCGCATGCCTTCGACCGCCAGCGCCGCGACGCCGACCGCTGCCCGCACTGGCCAGGGCTTGGCGAAAAAGCGCTTGTAGACGTCGTTGAATGCGGCGCGGTCGGCCATGTCGGTCAGGTAGATGGTCAGGTGCATCACCCGGTCCAGCGAACTGCCTGCACGTTCCAGGGCATCCTTCAGTGCGCGCAGCGTGCATTCGCTTTGCACGGTGATGTCTCCCAGCTCCAGGCTACCGTCCGGGCGGGTAGGCACCTGGGTCGAAACCATGATGCCGCCGAAAGTGGCCACGTCGGAGGAAATGGAGTCTGCGTCGGGATCGGGGGTAAAAACAACGTCTTGAGTGGACATAAGCATCTCTTGCAGGGAAGGGAATCTGCGGCGCGCCCTTATGGAGCGACACGGCGCCACCATCATACCGAGGTTGGACTGTCCTGCCGACCGACGGGGCGTGCACAGGGCCCGCCTGATTTCCCGCAGTCACTGATCGCACACGCGGATAGCCAAAGGCTTACACGCAGTTCAGCAAAGCGTCCGTTTACAGGGCTCAGCCATCGGAATAGATTGGATCCATCGACTGAGGCGCAGGGAACGCTTCAGAGGTCAGGGACGATCTGCCATTCGCCGGGAACGCTGCCGACAGGACGTTGGAATGGTTTTGATAGAAAAGAACCCGCTTCGGCGGGTTTTTTATTTTTGTCAGGCCTGCGGGCTGCGCTTCTGGGCACACGCGTGGCCTGAAGTATCGAAGGCCAGCTCAGGCGCCATGCCGTGATGTGTGTCGGTGAGGCGTGCAAGGATTTCAGCTTTGCCGCGGCGTCGATCGGCCCCTGCCTCGTCACTGGCAGCGTCCTGACAATCCGTGGATCCACCCCCCCCGGTTCGGGAAAGCGCTGCGTCGGAAAACCTCATTGCGGCCCCTATGACCTTCTGATATACCGGCTCCGTAGCTGTTAAGACATCGAGACAGCGTGATGGGCTCGAGGTCCTCAACGTGAACAAACCGTCAAATTCCCAGCTCTCGGTGGAAGAGCTCAATGCTATCGCCGAGATCGAGGCGACCACCAATATCTTGAAGCTGATCGTGCGCCTGACCGGTCTGCGGTTCGCCGCAATCGTGAAGTTCTGCGAAAACGACTGGGTCGCCTGCAGCGTCAACGACGAAATTTGCCTGGGTATCAAGGATAGGGAAAACTTCCCCCTAGAATATTCAATGTGCAGCAACCTGCTGGCGGACCCTTCCAACCTGGTAGTGGGTTGCGTCAGCCAAAGCCCGGCTCACAAAGGCAATGTGGCCTCTCAGCGCTATGGTTTCGAGAGTTCGATCTCGATACCCATCTTTCTTCGCGACAACAGCCTGTTCGGCTCGCTCTGCGTGCTCGATCCAGAAGCCAACCGGCTAGAAGAGCGCGAGGCGATCGATGTGTTGGTGATTTTTGCGAAGCTGGTGGGCAGTATCTTCCAGTGGCACTACGACCATGCCAACGTCCATCGGCATGCCGAAGCGGACATGGTCGTCTAAGCCCGCTTGCACAGACCGCCTGAGGGTGGTCTGTGCCTTCCCACGTGCCGCAACGTCAAAGCGCGACGGGCTCAACGCCCATCACTTGGCCGCTCGGCTTACTCTTTAACGTCCATGAACTCCCTGGCCCAGTTCACATAGCTCTCGGGGAGTGTGTACGTGTGCGTCAGCTCGGTGGCGCTGAGGTTCTCCGTGCTGTGGGTCACTTTGCGCTGGGCGCGCAGGCTGTCATACGTGGCTTTGATCGCCGCGAAATAGGCGCCGTGCCCGGCCACCACGACGCGTACGCCCAGCTTCGCCAGCCGCGCGTAATCACGCAGGTCGGGGTTGCCGTAGGTCACCAGCATCAGCGGAACGGTGAGCTTCTCGGAAATCTGCTCCAAGTGCTCGAAATCCTTGATGCCCACCATGCAGATGCCGTCCGCTCCCGCCTTTTCGTAAGCCTGGGTGCGCTCGATGATGTGCTCGACCGACAGCACACCCGCGTTGGTGCGGGCAATGATCGACAATTCCGGGTCGACGCGCGCCTCAAGCGCGGCCTTGACCTTGCCGATCCCTTCCTCGATGGAAATCAGGTCAGTGGATTTGCGCCCGAATTGTGCGGGCAGCAGCGTGTCTTCGATGGTCAGCGCTGCGACACCGGCCCGTTCCAGCTCTTCGACGGTGCGCATGACATTCAGTGCATTGCCGTAGCCGTGGTCGGCGTCGGCGATGAAGGGCAACTGGGCGACCCGTCCGATACGGGTGGCCTGCTCGACGAATTCGCTGAGGGTGATCAGGGCGAAATCCGGCGCGGCCAGCACCTGCAGTGAGGCCACGGAGCCGCCCAGAATGCCGACTTCAAACCCAAGGTCAGCCGCAATGCGTGCGGACATCGGGTCGAACACGGAGGCGGTTTCGACGCACGCGTCGGCAGTGAGCAATTCGCGGAATTTACGGCGCAGAGCGGTGTGGGACATTCTGGACATGCTGTTTCCTGAGATGGGTCGTCATCGAGACTGACGATCTACGCCTTTCATTAAAGCGGCGAGACTAACATGCGGAATATTCCGAAGTTATGTCGTTTTGGCATGCCCCATGCGCCAAGTACATAAAGCGCGCTGGGTGCTATCCCGTTGAGCATCGCCCGCCTTGGTCGCACTAAAAATGTGCAAGACGGCCGGCATTTTGATGGGAATTCGACAACCTCATTACCCTCCAGGCACGCCCATGATCGGTGAAGCCAGGCCCGACCGCGAGCCATTCGGCAAGACGCGGGCAGCTCGAGTACCCCCGAGGTTTCAGGACTGCACGGGTGGCCATCGCCACTGCGGCTCGGACAGGTGCAACGCGAAAAAATCCGACAGCGCTCTGATCTTCGCTGGCCGACTGCGGGCCGAAGGCGTGACGAAAAACAGACCCCCGCGGGCCATGCTCCAGTCGGGCAGCAGTACCTCAAGCCGACCGTCCGCGAGGTATTCACTGGCGATGAATTCCGGCATTTCAGCAATTGCCAGCCCCTCCAGCAACACCGGTATCAGCGCGTCGGAATTGGTGACCCGCAGCGGGCCAGTGGGCATGACGTCTTCCTCCGAGCCATCGGTGTGCGTAAAGCGCCAGACCTGGCTGCGCGCGCGGTAGGCATAGCTCAGGCAGGTACGGCTGGCAAGCTCCCGGGGATGGGAAGGATGGCCGTGCTCCGCGAGGTAGCCGGGCGAAGCCACGGCAAGCTGGCGGACCGCGCACAGGCGGCGAGCGACGAGCGAGGAGTCAGGCATCACGGCGATTCGGAGCGCGGCATCGAACCCGTCGGCGATCAGGTCTACCGAAGCGTCGGACAGGTGCAGATCCACCGTGATTTCAGGGTACTGACGCAAGAGCTTTGGCAACAGGGGCGCGACCCAGCGCAGGCCGAAGGCCATCGGCACGGCAAGGCGCACCTGCCCGCGAGGTTGGACGGACAGATCCTGCGCCTCGCTTTCCAGTTCTTCGGCCTGGCGGTAAATGTCACTGGCCTTCGCCACCATGCTCGATCCGAATTCGGTCAGCGCCAATTGGCGTGAGGTGCGGTTGAACAATCGTCCGCCCAGCCGCTCCTCAAGCCGCGCCACGGCGCGGGACACCGTGGGCACCGAGACACCCATCACCCGGGCAGCGGCGGCGAACGAGCCTTCTTCCGCTACTTTGGCAAACATCGCCAGGCCTTCGAAATCGGGAAGTCTGCTCATCTCAGTTCTGCAAGGGGGAGTTGCACGAGATTCTATTTTGCAAGGGGTCAGGCGTCGATGCGCGTGGCTGCTTTTTATGATGGCCTGCAGGCGTCGCATGCCACAGCCATGGCACGCGACGCGTCTGCTTGATTTCGGCGGGCAGTGGGGCGCCAGGCACCTCAGGTGCGGAATTGCAGCACCAGCCCGTTGAGCCCCACCGCCAGTTGCGCCAACTCGCCGCTGGCCGCCGAGGTCTGGTTCGCTCCGGCGGAGGTCTGCAGCGAAAGATCGCGGATGCGGGTGAGGTTGCGGTCCACCTCGCGGGCAACCTGGGCTTGCTCTTCAGTCGCGGAGGCAATGCTGACATTGCGTTCGTTGATCTGCCCTATGGCCTGGGTGATCTGTTCCAGCGCCCGCCCGGCGGCTTCGGCGACATCCAGGCTGGCGCGTGCCCGGTCGCTGCTCTGGTCCATGGCCGTGACGGCCTTGTCAGCGCCGCCTTGAATGGAACTGATCATTTTCTCGATCTCGGCGGTGGACTGTTGAGTGCGGTGGGCCAATGCGCGCACTTCGTCGGCAACCACAGCAAAACCTCGGCCGGCCTCACCGGCGCGAGCCGCTTCGATGGCAGCGTTGAGCGCCAGCAGGTTGGTCTGGTCGGCGATCCCCCGTATCACGTCCAGCACGCCACTGATGTTTTGCACCTCACTGGCCAGGCCATTGATTTCGCCGGCGGTCGCAGTGACGGCCTGATGCAGTTCATGGATCGCGCCGAGGGTTTCGTCGACGCGCTGCCGACCGTGTTCCGCCGATTCGCTGGATTCGCGGGCGGCAGCCGAAGCCAGTGCGGCGTTATGGGCGACTTCTTCGACCGCGGCGGTCATTTGGTTGATGGCCGTGGCGGCCTGGTTGATTTCATCGCTTTGACGTTGGATACCGCGCACCGAGTCCTCGGTCACGGCGTTCATTTCCTCGGATGTCGAGGCGAGCTGGCTCGAAGAGTGGCCAAGGTTGGCCACGGTGCGGCGCAAATTGTCCTGCATCACCGACAGCGCCTGGAGCAGCCGACCGGGTTCATCGGCGCCGTCGAGTTTGATCGGCTGGCTGAGGTCGTTGTTGGCAATCTGCTCGGCCACCGCCAGGGCCCGGGCAATCGGCGCCACCAGGCTGCGGGTGAACAGGGCGGCCAGCGCGACGGTGGCCACGAGCGCGACCAGAATGGCCGCGATGGTCACGGCGCGTGCCTGCTCGTAGCTTTCATTGGCCTCGATGTCCGAATTTTCCATCTTGAGAACGGCCAACTGCGAAATGGTGGCGATATCGCTGGTCAGCAAGTCCGCAGCGCGGCTCTGCTCACCCGACGGTTGGGTCATCGCAATCAGGATGTCCTCTCGGTTCTGCGCCGCTGCTTCCAGGTACCGCGAATGCACCGCCAGGTAGGCGACCATGTCCGCTTCCATCTTGCGATAGGCTTCCAGGCCGCGCTCGGTGACCAGCAGAGGTTTGAGCCGCTTCACGTCCTTTTCCAGGTCTTCACGCCCTTGGGCGATCCGCTTACGCGCGCTCTCTGCACTGTCGGCCGTATGGGCGGCGCGCAGACCGGTGTTGCCAAGGCGGATCATCAGCAGATCGGCCTTGATATCGGCAACGGTCATGAGGCTTGGCAATACATTGCTTTGCAGCGAATCGCGAGCGTCCTTCAAGCGCGCTGCCTGCATAAGCGAAAACAGGCCCACAGCGGAAATCAACAGGGCGAAAAAGCCGAAGCAGGCTAACGAGCGCGGAGCAATGTTCAGGCGTCTGAAATTCATACGGTTTGCCATCTGACGGAATGATGGCGCCATGATATCGTCATGCGGGGCCTTGCTAAAGGCATTTCGGCATTCTTCTTGGCTGAAATGTCCCATATGGCTCGATGTTGGGCTATTTCCAAGGCGCCGTTCGCCCTGGTTAGCTGTTGAGGTAACGGCAGGCCGCGAGTGCAACTTAGGCGTGGGGCGGAGCAGGGTAGACAAACCGTACGGGTGTGCTGCTACATTGGCGCGATCCTAGGCAGGGCGCCGATTTCATGGGTAAGGATGCAGTCCCCCAACGGTAAGCGGTGGATCAATGCTCGAATCTCTCGCGAACATCAGGTTGGACCTGGAAAAAACGGCCGTCCATTTCGAAGAATTGTCTCAGGCGTTGGCTGGCCATCTCGTGTTCAGCAGCCACCGCGCGCTGAATATTCCGACCGACGACATCCCAAGCAAGATCAAATCCATCGACTCGGTGGCCGAAGTGCTGAGAGCCGCCGCCGCGAGAATGGGGAGCCCTGGCCCCTGACACCGTGCGCTACGGGTTGGCCGTGACTTTCAACAGTACGCGGGACAATTTGTCGATTGAATACGGCTTGTGCAGCAGCTCGAATCCATCGGTTCCGTAGCGGGTCAGAATGTGGCTGTAACCGGAGGTGAGTACCACCGGCAGACTCGGATACCGTGCGCGCAGCGTTTGCGCCAGTTCGACCCCGGTGACGCCCGGCATGACGACGTCGGAAAACACCACGTCGAATCGCTCGGCGTCGCTGTCGATCAGCTCCAGGGCTGCTGCGGCGGTGCGCGCCAGGGTCGGCCGGAACCCCAGTTCGGTAAGGGCCTGGATGGCGAAGTCGCCCACGTCGCCGTTATCTTCCACCACCAACACCTGCTTGCCTTGACCCTCTTCCAGCGACACGCCGGGTGAGTCGGTTTCCGCCGCCCGCGCCTCGCCGGCCACCCGGGGCAGGTAGAGGGTAAAGGTGGTTCCTTTGCCGATTTCGCTGGCGACTGCAATTTCACCACCGGATTGTTTGGCGAAGCCGAAGACCTGGCTCAAGCCCAGTCCGGTGCCTTCCCCCACGCCTTTGGTGGTGTAGAACGGCTCGAAAATCCGCTCCAGCTGGGTGGCCGGAATGCCCGATCCTGTGTCGGTAATCGAGACCGCGACGAAGGGCCCGGCTACCGCACTGTGTTCGCGAATCGCCGGGAGCGACTCGACAGCACGCACCGCGATCGACAGTTGGCCTTCGCCCTGCATGGCATCCCGCGCGTTGGCCGCCATATTGATCAGAGCCGTGTCGAATTGGCTCGGATCGGCGTTGACATGACACGGCGTGGGGTCGAGATCGATGAGGGTCTGGATCCGCGCGCCCGTCAGGCTGCTCATCATGGCGCTGATGGCCCGCACGTTGTCGCAGACGCTGAACACCTCCGGTTGTAACGCTTGTCGACGTGCGAAGGCGAGCAACTGGCCGGTCAGCCGGGCGGCACGATCGACGGTTTCCGAAATGGCGGTGACGTAACGTTGCCGACGCTCCTCGGTCAGGGTAGGGCGCATCAGCAGGTCGGTGGACGAGCGGATGACCGTCAGCAGGTTATTGAAGTCGTGCGCAACGCCGCCGGTGAGTTGGCCGACGGCTTCCATCTTCTGCGATTGGCGCAGGGCTTCCGCTTGTTCTCGCTCGACCGTGACGTGGCGTCCCGCCGCATAGACCCGGCTGTCTTCGAAGGTGCCGGTCCAACTGAACCACTTGTACGTGCCGTTCTTGTGGCGCAACCGGTACTCATACGGCACTTCCAGTGGCGCGTGGAAGATGCCCTCGAAGGCGGCAGTGGCGGCCCCGAGGTCGTCCGGGTGGGTGTATTCGGCAAAGGTCTTGCCGACCAGTTCGTGCTCCAGCCAGCCCAGTTGTTCCGTCCAGCGAGCATTGACCTCCAGCAGTGTGCCGTCGGGTGCCGCGATCACCAGCAGTTCCTGGGACAAGCCCCAGGCGCGATCACGCTCACGGGTGCGGGCAGCCAACGTCGCCGCCTGTTCTTTTTCCAGGGTCATGTCCCGCGCACTGCAGTAGATCCTTGCGCCTTCCAGCACAGCCACCCAGGCGAACCAGCGGTAGCTGCCATCGCGGTGTCGATAGCGATTCTCGAACCGGGACACCGGGCGGCCCCTGGCGGCCTGACTCAGGGCCGCCCGGGTCGCTTGCAGGTCATCGGCATGCACCAGGGTCAGCACGTTGATCTGCAGTTCCTCAGGCGACCAGCCCAGCGCAATGGTCCAGGCCGGGTTGGCGGCCTCGATGGTCCCGTCGGGGCTGATCACCGATAACAGGTCCGGGCTCAACAACCAAGTCCGGCTGCGCTCCGTCGCGCGCTCGTTGACCTTGGCTTCGAGTTCCGAGCTCAAATCGCGCAATGCGTCCTGACTGCGTCGCAGCCGAACGTCCGAGCGATGCCGTTCGATGACCAGCGCGACGGTTTGGGCGATGAGGGCAATGGCCTCGATGTCGCTTGCGGTGGGGGCGCGTGGCTCGGCGTAATAGACTGCGAAGGTGCCCACCACTGTGCCGTCTGCCGCCATGATTGGCGTCGACCAGCAGGAGCGCAAACCATGAGACACCGCCAAGTGCGCATAGCCGTCCCAGAGGGGATCGGTGGCGATGTCGTTGACGTAAACCGGTTGTCGGCGGGCGGCTGCGGTACCGCACGAGCCTATGCCCTCGCCAATGGCGATACCGTGGATCGCCTCGTTATACCGGCTCGGCAGACTCGGGGCGGCGCCATGCAGCATGTATTGCCCATCCTCGCTGAGCAGCAGCACGGACGCCATCATGTTGTCGCTCTGGGCCTCCACCGCGAGGAGCAGATCGCTCAAGACTTCGCTCAGTGAAAGCCCTGCCGCCAATTGGCCCAGCACTTTGCGTTCGCGCTCGATGAGTGCGACGGGAGAATACTGTCCACCCAGCAGACTGAGGTCGATGGAGGGTGAGGTGCCTGGCTGGTCATGCACGACTGATTACGCTCGACAGAAAAGATGATCGGATACTGGTCGCGCTCGGCGGCCTGATGGGCACCATCGAACGCCGGTGACCTGTTTACGGTGCCCCTTCAAGAACGGGCGCCAGGTTTGACCCGTTTCAACCGGCGAAGTGCCAGCGTGTGAAGGTACTGGCTGACCGCATCGTGGTGGGGAGCACTGATGTGATTACAGTCCAGCAGCCCCAGCAGATAACCTTCGGCCATCGCGTGGTAACGCGACACACTTTCCCGGGTGGTGCTGGTGTCGAGCTTGTGGATCAAGCCGTCGAGCCGGGCCCGGTGTTCCAGGGCCAGCCAACCGTCTTGCGGGGGTAGACCGGCGTCATCGGCGGTGTCGCCAACGCCATGGGTGTCATTCGAGGGCAAGGGCATGCAGAGTTCCGTGACAGATCGGCCATTCACCGGGAGGCACACGCAGCGCCCATTCGCGCCCACGCACACCGGAGTCTATTCCAAACCTGACCGGTCCGCCCCCTGTTCGTTCAAAGACGGTGCTCGCGCCGGTACTGCCCGGGCGATTTGCCATGAACTCGCTTGAAGGCAACGCCGAAGGCCGCGTCGGACAGATAGCCCAAGGACGCCGCCACCGCCCCGACGCTGTCGCCTTCGACGGTCAAACGTGTCGCTGCGACCTGCATGCGCCAACGGGTCGCATATTCGACGGGCGATTGGCCGACCTTTGCCTTGAACGACGCAGCGAAGCTGGAGCGAGACTGGCACGCCAGCGCGGCCATCTGTTCCAGCGTCCAGGCACGCTCGGGGGTGCTGTGGACCGCACGCAGCACGGCAGCGATCGCCGGGTCGCGTAAACCCGCCAGCCATGCCAGGTCGGTTGCGTCGGCGGTGCGAATGTGATGACGCAGCGCATGCACGAAGATCAGCCGCAGCAGGTCATTGCACAGCGCCACGGCGCCGGGTTGCGCCGATTGCCACTCTCTGTCCAGTTCGTCCAGCAGCCAGGCGAAGGAGGACGCGCCATGGGACTGCGCTCCGATGCAAACGGCCGCTGGCAGCAGGTTCAACAAGTCGAGCGCGGCCGGGTTGCTCAATGAAACGCTGCCGCCGAGGATTTCCAGGTCATCGCCGACCCCATAGCGGGCCGACAGGCCGGAACCGTCGAACACGTCCGACGCGTTGATCGCTTCGACGTCCGGCGCGCTGGCCAATACGAACGGCGTGCGGACGATGACAAAGCAGTCGCCAGCGCTCATCTGCCGAGGGGGGAGGCCGTCGACACACAACCAGCACTGCCCTCGCCGTACGACGTTGAACTTCAGTTCGATCGGCCTGAACCGCAGTGCCCAGCGACCTCCCGCCCTCAAACGCACGGAACACGCCGCGCGCAGGTGAGACAAGGCGAGCACGTCTGAAAGCGGGTCGGACAGGGGTTGTTGGATGATCACGATAGAAAAACGGACTATTTGAACTGTTTCGTCCGATGAGCGTAGAGAAAAATGCAGGCTTCCGCTACCCACCGAGAACCTGTTCATGAAAACGCCACAGCAACCTGTTTCATCACCCTTCAATGCGGCCAGTACCGCCATGGATGTCATGGCGGGCGTCGACCTGACCGGGCACCTGGCCATTGTGACAGGCGGTTATTCGGGGCTGGGACGCGTCACCGCGGTCAGCCTGGCGGCGGCGGGGGCCCGGGTCCTGGTTCCGGCTCGGGACACCCGCAAAGCCCAGGCGGCTCTGGCGGGCATTCCCGGCATCGAAATCTGGCCAATGGACCTCATGGACGCGCAATCCATTCAAGCGTTCTGCAGCCAGATCGTCCGCCGGGGCCAGCCGGTGTCTTTACTGATTCATTGCGCCGGCCTCATGGCGTCGCCACTCAAGCGAGACGCGCAAGGGCATGAGGCGCAGTTCTCGACCAATCACCTCGGCCACTTTCGACTGACCTGTGGCCTCTGGCCGGTGCTGACCGCCGCAGGGAGCGCGCGCGTGATCGCAGTGTCGTCGAGGGGCCATCAGTTGGCGGGGATCGATTTCGATGACATTGATTTCCGCCACCGCCCCTATGACAAATGGTTGGCTTACGGGCAGTCGAAGACAGCCAACGTGCTGTTCGCCGTGGCGTTGGACGAACGGGGGAAAGCGCGCGGCGTGCGTACATTTTCGCTGCACCCCGGCCAGATCCTCACGGATCTGGGGCGACACCTGAGCCCGGAAGAGATCGCTGCATTCGATGTGTTCGATGAACACGGGCAGCAGAGGATCGAGCCGGAACGAGGCTCAAGACCTTGGAGCAGGGCGCTGCGACCGGGCTGTGGTGCGCCACCAGCGCAGCACTGGACGCAAAGGGCGGTGTGTATTGCGAGGATTGCAACATCGCGCCGCTGAACACCCGGAAGCAGGGACGTCGCGGCGTTGCCGACTGGGCCGTGGACGCCGACGCGGCGCAGCGGTTGTGGAGCCTGTCCGAAGCGTGGACGGGGTTGAGTCTGTGAAAAGCGCGCAGAGGGCACCTGCCGGCGTGCAAATCCATACGGCAAGTTTGCAAGGAAACGTGTAAAACGTGCGCATCCCGAGAAGACGCGCGCCCATGACTGCCTTTCACCTCAAGCTGTTGATCACCCCCTTGCTGATGCTCTCCATTTCGTTGGCCGCGAAACGTTGGGGCACCCACATCGGCGGTCTGCTGTCAGGGCTGCCAGTGACGTCGGCGTCGATCATGCTGTTTTTGGGGCTGGAACAGGGGCCGACCTTCGTTGGCGCGGCAGCGCCGGGCGCACTGGCGGGCGTCGCGGCCATCCAGGCGGCCTACTTGTTCTATTTTGCCGTGAGCGCCAGAACGTCGGTGGTCGGTGGCTGCGTGCTCGCCTTGGGCGTCTACGCACTCGTGGCGTGGCTGATGAACCGCTGGGCAGGGCCGATGGCTGCCGTGGCGATCACGTTGTTTCTGGTCGCGATGATCGTCAGCATCACGGCGCCCGTCCGCAACCCGGGGACGGGCCGCTACGTCCCGACGCCGCGCTGGATCATCCCCATGCGCATGCTCACGGCCACCGCATTGCTGCTCGCGATCACGGCAACGGCCCAATGGGCGGGGCCAGTGGTCAGTGGCTTTCTCGCTCCGATCCCGGTCATCGCCTGGCCACTCGCGGTGTTCGCCCATGTGCAGGGTGGGCGGCATGAGTTGGCCGCCATTGTGCGGGGCAATGCCATCGGCGCCATTGGCGTGATCGGCTTTTACCTCACGCTGCAGGCGCTGGTCCTGCAATGGGGCGTTGTGCTGACCGTCGGCGCAGGCGTTGTGTTGGCCGTTGCGTTGACCGCGTTCGTGGCGAAAGTCGCGCCCAAGTAACCTCTGCGCGCGGTGAAAACGGCTGCGTGATCCAACAGGGGACCCGCCGCCTGGCAGGGGCCGCTTGACGCTGCGCTGCTGTCAGCTCAATTGCTGCTCCACAGTCTTGCTCAGCGGCGAGACAGCCGTGCCGGTGTGCAGGGTGTCCGCCGGTTCGATGAGCACGATCCAGCATTCTTCTTCAGCCACCGGGTTATGCAACACACCGCGGGGCACGACGTGCATCGATCCGGCGGGCAATTCAACCGTCCGGCCCCCCTCGTACTCGATCTTCAGGTGCCCTTTGACGACGTAGAACAGTTCGTCCTGGGTTTCGTGATCGTGCCAGACCAATTGCCCCAGCACCTTGGCCACTTTGACGTACTGGTCGTTGATCCGGGCGACGACTTTGGGTGACCAGTGCTCGGACAGGGCCTCGAAACTGCGGTGAAGATCGAACGATTCGGGAAACAGAGGGGCAGGCATATTGAGATCCATGTGAGGCGGATGGAGGCATCGCCGGGGTTGCCAACGGCAAGTTCAGATGATGCCGGGGGAATCGGGACGGCAACGGAGCGAACGTTCCGAGCCGATAACCTACCGATACAATGTCGATTACAAAATCGAATATCCTTAATGCCTGACATTACCGATGGTAATCCCGCCCATGATCCGCAACCTTGATCTCACGCTGGTCCGCACCTTCGTCGCAGTTGCCGACCACCGCAGCATGACGGTCGCTGCCAACCTTTTGTTCATGACCCAGGGAGCGGTGAGCCAGCAGGTCAAACGTCTCGAAGAGCACCTTGGCTGTGTGTTGCTGCTGCGCAAGCCAAGGCACTTGGAATTGACCCACCAGGGCGAGTTGTTTCGGGCCAAGGCTCGCCGCTTATTGCAATTGAACGACGAGATTTGGGCCGACACGGTGGGAGGCCCACAGCGAGGGCATCTGCGGGTAGGGGCGCCCCCGGACCTGATCACAGCAATGGCGCCAGCATTGAAGGCTTTCACGGCGTCGCATCCGCGGGTGGAACTGTCGTTGAAATGCGCCGCATCGCCTGAGCTGCACGAGGACATTGAAAACGGCCACCTCGACTTCGCATTGATTGAATACGTGGCGAGTCACTCTCAGGGCGAGGTCATCCGCACCGAGCCGCTGTTGTGGGTGGGCAGCGCTGACAGCGATATCTGGAAAACCAGACCGCTGCCATTGTCGCTGGTGGACGAGCGCTGCGTGTTTCGTCCCGTGGTGCTGGGGGCGTTGGCCAAAGAGGGTATCGTCTGGCGCACCGTGTTCGAGAACCGCAGCTTCGAGGCGACGGCCTCTACCGTGCGCGCGGGGCTGGCCATCACCGCGTGGCTGGCCTCGACCGTGCCGGATGATTTGGTGACGCTAGGGGCGGCGGCGGGACTGCCCACATTGCCGGAGTTCGCCGTGTGCGTGCGGGTATCGGCCACTGCACAACCCGTCGCCGAGGCATTCCGGGCGAGTCTGCTGGCCGCGATGGACATACCGATCAGCGCTGCATGACGCCCCCGAGGTCTGGTAATTTACGCACCGCAGTGGCGCCTCGCCCTCGCACTCTCCAGGGGCGACCCACCCATCACTCCGAGCGAGGGAGCAGAGATGAGCATTGAGCTCTACACCTACGACACACCCAATGGCCGCAAGATCAGCGTTGCACTCGAAGAATTCGGGTTGCCGTATCAGGTCCGGATCGTGGATCTGGGACGAGGCCAGCAATTCGAGGCTGATTTCCTGGCGATCAGCCCCAATAACAAAATTCCCGCGATACTCGATCCGGACGGTCCGGGGGCGCAGCCGATCACGGTCTTCGAATCCGGCGCGATCCTGCTGTATCTGGCGGAAAAGACCGGACGCTTCCTCCCGCGGGACCTGGCCGAACGGGTTGCCGTCTACGAATGGCTGATGTGGCAAGTGGGCGGTTTTGGCCCGGCGCCGGGCCAAGTCCACCACTTTCTACAGCTTCCCGAAAGCGAAGCCCGGGACTACGGCGTCAAGCGTTTCAGCACTGAAACCCATCGCCTGTACCGGGTGCTCGATGCGCGCCTGGCAGCCCGCGAATACGTGGCGACCTCAGGTGAGCCCTCCATAGCGGATTTCGCGATTCTGGGCTGGGCTTGGCGTCACGAACGGCACCGCGTCTCGTTTGCCGATCTGCCCCATGTTGCCGCCTGGTATGAGCGGATGATGAGTCGTCCTGCGGTACAGCGAGGATTCGCGGTCAAACTGGCGTAAACGGAGCCGTCGCATCTTCGCGTCTCACGCTCAGGGGCATCAGCCCGTCAGGTAGTCCAACACGCCGTAGAACAGGGCGGCCCAGCCAAGGGCGGTGCCAAAAAAGCAGACAGCGATCGACCCATTGCTCATTGCAGCACTGCTCCGAAAGAGAAACATGATTGATGTCATTTTGATACAGGAGTTCAGTCGCGTTATCACCCGCACGGCGAGCTTCGTTCTTTCAGCAGGATCGCGCAGAAGGACGCAGAGAAAGATCGAACTGATCCTCGTCGCCACGCTCTCAGGGATACAACGAAGCGAAGCGCTGGTCGCTCATGAAGGGATGACGCCATGACCGAGTCCGTGACCGAGTCCGTGACCGATGAACTGCCCTCAGATGAGCGCCTCAAGAGGGAAATGCATGACCGCGAATACCCGGTCGACGAAGATATCGCGCTGCAGCGCAAGATTTGGCGCTTCGAGCGAATAGGTTGGTACGGACTGCTGGCCGTCGTCGTGCTGACACTATTGGGCCTGTTTTCCCACGGGCCATTGAGTTCGACACAGGTCAGTAGCGCCCGCCACGACCTGGAGGTGAGTTACGAACGGTTTCACCGCAATGGCGCGACCAACACGTTGATCATCCGCAGCCATGGCCAGCCCGGAGCCGTGCATGTGCTCGTCATCGCGCCATCGTTGCTCGAAGGCTTCAGTGTCGACAGCCTGCAGCCGCAGCCTGTTCATTCATCCGGCTCCAGTACCGGGCTGCGCTTGACGGTGCAGGCCGATGCCCAAGGCGAAAGCGTCACTTACCTGGGTTTGCGCGCGGACGGCATCGGCCTGTATTCCAGCACCCTTCGCATCGACGGCGGGGGTGAGGTACTGCTCAAGCAATTCATTTATCCCTAGGCGCTCGAATTCATCCCTTTCACGGGCGGCTACAACTTGCACAGAGGTCATGACATGGACGCAGTGCTGCGCGCGGCGGCGATCTATCTGGCGTTAATGGTGTTGTTCAGAATCTCGGGACGGCGAGCGCTGGGAGAGCTGACATCGTTCGATTTTGTGTTGCTGATGATCATCGGCGAAGCGACACAGCAGGCATTGCTGGGCGACGACTTTTCCGTGACTAATGCCGTGTTGGTGATCGTCACGCTGATTGCCATCGACGTCGGCTTTTCGCTGGCCAAGCGTCGGTCGAAGCGGTTGGGCAAGTTGATCGACGGCGGGCCGACCATCGTCGTGGAGAACGGGGAATTCCTGCGCCATCGCATGCATGAAGCCCGCATCGAAGAAGACGATATCCTGCAGGCGGCGAGGCTGGAACAAGGGCTGGAAACCGTCGCGCAGATCAAATACGCAATTATCGAGCGCAACGGCAAGATTTCAATTATCAAGGCATGACGTATGTTCCCCGTGTTCATCCTGCCTACAAGCGCTCGGAAGTGGTCTGAGGTTTAAGTTCATCCCCAACTCAACGCTGAGGCAGCACAGTGCGCTTCCGACGAATAATACGTGCACGCACTCTTTCAGCGCTCATCCCGGGCGCACCTTTAAGTTCGCTGCACCGCTCATGAAAATGTTTTAACGGCGCGCAACATCGTGAACTACCATGGAGTGCCTGAGACAGTTTTTAAGTTGTAGCTAGTTGCCACTACTGATAAAACGGATAATGCCCGATGACGCTGAATCAATCGAAACATGCTGTCAGCAGCACTTCGATTCGCCTTGGGGACGCCGGCAGTACTGTCGAAGACAGTGAGCTCAGGTTTCGAGCCTTGGTCGCAGCGAGCAGTACCACGGTATTTCGCATGAGCCCAGATTGGCAGGTCATGCGCGAATTGACAGGAGGGGAACGGCTGGAAGCGGTCGGCCAGCCAGACCGCTCTTGGCTGGACACTTACCTGTTTCAGGACGACCACAGCTATGTGCTTGCCGCCATTGACCAGGCGATCGCTCGACGTACGGTGTTCGAACTCGAGCATCGGATCCGCCTTCCGAACGATGAGGTGGGTTGGGCCTTGACACGTGCTGTACCGATATTCAATCAAGGGGGGGAGATCATCGAGTGGTTCGGGGCGTCCAGCGATGTGCGGGCGCGCCATAGTGCCGAGGAACAACTGCGGCGCTTCAATTCCCGGCTTGAAGTGCAAGTCCAGGCCGGCTCCCGCGATCTGATGGCGGCCGAGGCGCAGCTTCGGCAAATGCAGAAGCTGGAGGCGCTCGGTCAATTGACCGGCGGGGTGGCCCACGATTTCAATAACCTGCTGACGATCATCCGCAACTCGGCCGAGCTGTTGGGGCGCGCCGGTCTGTCCGATGACCGGCAAAAACAGTACCTCACCGGCATTCTCGACACAGCGGACCGCGCGGCTCGGTTGACGGGGCAGTTGTTGCGATACGCCAGGAAGCAGGCCCTCAAGCCGGAAGTATTCTCCGTGGCTCAGCGGGTCGAGCATCTCGTCGAAATGCTTCGAACCGTCGTCGGTGAACAGGTGACGATTGAGACGATCCACCCACCCGAGCCTTGTTTTGTGGAAGCTGATCTGAATCAGTTCGAGACCGCATTGCTCAATCTGGTGATCAATGCCCGGGATGCGATGCAGGAAGAGGGGACCATCACCGTCACGGTCGCCTCCCAGGACTGCGGCGGTGCTGGGAGCCCAGCTGCGCGGGTCCTCATTTGCGTCGCTGACGAAGGACGCGGTATTGAGCAGGATGATCTCAAACGTATCTTCGAGCCCTTCTTTACCACTAAAGAAACCGGCAAAGGCACGGGGCTGGGGCTGTCGCAGGTGATCGGTTTCGCACGGCAGTCGGGCGGCGAGGTGAGCGTCGACAGCCGGGTCGGCGAGGGGGCCACGTTCACGGTTTCGCTGCCTTCGGCGAAAGCGCCCCGTTCAATGCCTCTGCAGTTCGCGAGACACGCCACGCCGGCAACCAAGCGACAGATACTGGTCGTAGAGGATAATCCAGAGGTCGGCGAGTTTACCGTCTGCCTGCTCAAGGACCTGGGTTTTGGGGCACAACTTGCTTCTAACGCTGCCGAAGCCCTAGCGCTTCTGGACTCGGCAGCCCAGGACATCGATCTTGTCCTGTCGGATGTAGTGATGCCGGGCATGGGAGGACTTGAGCTGGGGGAGCTGCTCGCACTGCGCTGGCCCGGCAAACCGTTGATTTTGACCAGTGGCTACAGTCAAGCGGTGAGCGAGGACGCGCTCAGCAAATATCCGATGTTGAACAAGCCTTACTCGATCAACGAACTTCTCGGAACGATCAATAAAGTACTTCAGTTGTCGAGTGATAATTAGCATCATTCCGCCGGTATATGGCTCTTTGCCCCTTAATGAACTTCGGGCACCGTCTCGCTTTTTTCTGATCATTCCCTGCGAGTGCACTGGCCTGCAGTGCCGCTGTATCGCTATGAACATTGCTATTCATTTGAATGGCGTCTTATGAGGCAGCCATTTCAACGAGTGGTGTCCGCCGCTTATCAAAGGGCAGATTTTTAAAAACAATCAGGAATACGCCGCCCGTCCGTTAACTGTATGAAACAACGAACAGCCCATTAATCAGCGCAGTCATTAAAACACTTGCTGGCCGTTTCGGTGTTGTTCGCGAGGCGATCGCCCCGCGGGGGAATCGCCGTTCCGTTCTTTTGTTCCAGGTATCAGGCGTGTGGAGCGCCAACGGATATCGAAGCCTTGGGAAGTCAATTCAATGCAACCGACGCAGCACTACCGAATCGATTACCTCTTCCATGGAAAGTCGGCATGGTTTTACCTCTGTGCCCCCAGGATGGATAACGCTGAAGCCTGGCACTGGGCTGCCGTGGACGCTGGCATGGCGGACATTCCCAAGTACCGCTACGACAAGGTGCCCAAGGTGTCGAAGCCCAAGGCTGAACGGCTCGGTATCGAGCAGGTGGTGTGGAAACCCGCATAAGGGAGGCGACAAGGCCGCGCGAGGTGCCTCCGCCGAGCTGAATCAGCGAACCTTTTCCTCCGGCTCGTTTCGTAACGTTTAGAAACAACTAACGAGATCGAGGGGCGCGGCACATGGACCTGATTCACCGAACGGCACATTATCGACCTTACAAATCGGCGGCAGGCGGGTGGGGGTCGGCCCGTTCGGTAATGAACATCCTGTGGCGGGAGCAGGCCTTGGTGCCTGCAACGCAGGCACTTCTGAAGCAAAACAAGCCCAAGGGCTTCGCTTGTGTGAGTTGCGCCTGGGCCAAACCGGGTGACCCCCATGCGTTGGAGTTTTGCGAAAACGGCGCCAAGGCGACGGCTTGGGAGCTCACATCGCGACGAACCGACCCCGGGTTCTTTCAGCGGTATACCCTGTCCGAATTGCGCACCTGGTCCGACTACGCCCTCGAGCAGCACGGCCGGCTAACGCACCCGCTGCGTTACGACCCTGCAACGGACCGTTATGTGCAGACGCCTTGGCAAGACGCGCTGGAAGCGATTGGCGCGCAATTGACCCCTCTGGTTCCGGACGAGGTGGTGTTCTACGCCTCAGGGCGTGCGTCGCTGGAGACCTCGTTCGTCTACCAATTGTTCGCTCGGGCCTATGGCACCAACAACCTGCCCGACAGTTCGAACATGTGCCACGAGAGCACGTCGGTCGGTCTGCAGGAAAGCATTGGCGTGCCGGTGGGCACCGTGACGCTGGCCGATTTCGAGCACACCGATTGCCTGTTTTTCTTCGGGCAGAACGTGGGCAGCAACAGCCCGCGCATGCTGCATCCCTTGCAGGAAGCGCGCAAGCGCAAGGTTCCGATCATCACCTTCAACCCCATTCGCGAGCGCGGGCTGGAACGCTTCGTCAACCCGCAATCCCCGACCGAGATGCTCGGCCCTGCGTCCACCGTCATCAGCACGCAGTACCATCAAGTCGCCATCGGCGGCGATACCGCAGCAGTCATGGGCATCGCCAAAGCACTGCTGGCCATGGACGAACACGCCCGGCAAGCGGGCGCGCCCGCGGTCATCGATCATGGTTTCATCGCCGAGCACACGGACGGCTTCGGTGAGTTCATGAATCGGGTCAACCAGTCTGCCTGGCCTGAACTTGAGCGCCGCTCCGGGCTCAGCCGCAGTGCGATGGAGGCCGCGGCCACCGTCTACGCCCGCAGTGAGCGGGTGATGATCGTTTACGGCATGGGCATGACCCAGCATCGGCACGGCGTGGAAAACGTCCAGATGCTGGTCAACCTGCTGTTGCTGCGCGGCAACATCGGCAAGCCCGGGGCGGGCATTTGCCCTGTGCGCGGCCACTCCAACGTGCAGGGTCAGAGGACGGTGGGTATCACTGAAGATCCCGCCAAGGTGCCTGCCGACAAGATCGAGTCGCTGTTTGGCTTCAAGGTGCCTGCGCACAAAGGGCTGGCCACCGTCGACGTCTGCGAGGGCGTGCTCAGCGGTCGCGTGAAGGCGTTCATCGGCCTGGGCGGCAACTTTCTGCGCGCGGTGCCGGATACGTCGCGGATGGAGCCAGCGTGGGAGGCTCTCACGCTGAATGTGCAGATCGCCACCAAGCTCAACCGCACGCATCTGTTCCCAGGCCAACAAGCCTGGCTGTTGCCGTGCCTGGGGCGCATCGAGGTCGATCGGCAATTGGGGGTGGAGCAGGTTTATACCACCGAAGACAGCACCGGATGCATTCGCGCCTGGCGCGGCAGTGCCGAGCCGGCCAGCGAACAGTTGAAATCGGAAACGGCGATCATCACGGAACTGGCCGAAGCCACGCTCGGAGATCGCGTGCGCGTCCCGTGGCTGCATTGGCGCAACGACTATGCGCTGATTCGTCAGGCGATCAGCGATGTCTACCCAGACATCTTCCACGACTTCGAGACGCGCATGTGGGAGCAGGGCGGGTTTCACCGGCCTCTGGGCGCGGCGCAGCGGCAATGGGCAACGCCGTCGGGCAAGGCCCTGTTCATTACCCCCAAAGGGCTGGACGAAGACGACGATGTCAGCGCTAGCGAGGCGGACCACGATGTCATCCAATTGATGACGTTGCGCAGCAACGACCAGTTCAACACGACTGTGTATGGCTATGAGGACCGCTTTCGAGGCGTCAAGGGCACTCGCAGCGTGGTGTTCGTCAACCGTAACGACATCGTGCGCCTGGGTTTCGCACCCGGAGAGTGGGTGCGGCTGGTCACCGCGATCGACACCGACGTGCGCCGCGAAGCCGGTCCGTTTCAGATCATCGCCTATGACATCCCGACAGGGTGCGCGGGGGCCTATTACCCAGAGTGCAATGCGCTTATCCCGCTGGCGCATCACGCCGAGCGCAGCAAAGTGCCCGCCGCCAAGTCGGTACCGATCCGGCTGATACGGGCTGAACCCGATGCGCAGGCGCGCGAGCGTGCCGTGCCTGAAACGGATCAGGTCGTCTGAGGGTGGGTCGTGGAACTCGCTGACTCGGCCCTCCTGGCCGCCCGTGGGCAGTTTGCACTGTCCATTGGCTTCCACTCCGTGCTGGAGGGGATCGGGCTGGCTGATTCCTGATGGCGCTGAAGGCGCTGGAAATGGGTTGGCGATGGCGGAGGCAATGCGCCTTATCGGGACGTGTATCGCTTGTCCAAGGTATTTGCTCCGACTGTCGCCAACGCCACTAAGCTCGGGGCGCATGGCGTGGGTGCTGACTTGACCGCTCCCTAAATGACCAGCGAACAATCGAAGGCGGGATTGCCTCTTGCCGAAGCTGGGCTCCGTGAAACTTGGGTCGAGACAGAGGGCTGCCGACAGCAGCGACAGCCCGCGATGGGTCGAACGTCGGGTGATCAGCCTTTGCTGTGCTCTTCGGAAGTCGGCGGTTCGGCGATACCGCGTGGGCCTGCAATACCCCAGATGACCAGTCCGACGACGGGAAACACCAGGATCAATACCGTCCACCCGATTTTGGTGCCGGAGGTCTTGGAAGAGCGCCAGACGCTGGCGATTGCCCACAGGTCGACCAGCAGCACGATGATCGAGATACCGATTGAAAATACGCTTTCCATGTCCCATTCCTCAGCTTGACGTTGATTGGCTTGGCCTCAGGGCCCTTGTGGGGTGGAGCAAATCCAGGGCGAGTGAGTTCACTTTGATGCTGCGGTCAGGGATCAACGGTGCGACCTGGCAGGCCGTCGTCCTGCGTGGCTTCGGCCAGGGTGGTCAGCGTCTGTTCCATGTCGCCGATGGCGGTCTCCAACTGGTGGAAGCTCAGCATGAGGCTTTGTCGGGTATCCACCGTCTGGTGGCCGCTAAGCTGCTTCGTTTCGGCCAGCTGCTGGCCTTCCAGGGTCTGGATCGAGCTTCGCAGAGCCCGCAGCAGTTCAGCAATGTCGCGCAAGGTGTCACGGCTTGACTGGCTCATGAGCGGCTCCGTATCAGCGCTTCTGTTCCGACGACGGCTGATCGGGCTGTTGCATCTGCAAGGATGGCTTGGATTGATCCTTCGCCTTGTCGCGGTTGTGGTCGTTGTCGAAACAGCCAGAAAAGCTCAACACACAGCAAAGCCCTGTCACGGTGAAAATGATTTTTCCCAGCCGGGCGGTGGCTGATGCCCGATTTGAACGGCTCATGTTCATGATTGCTCTCCACTCTAAAAAAGACGCGCGGTCGCGCATGCTTCATGGGATTGGCTGAAAACGGCGCATGTTTCCAGCAACCCCTTGGAAAGTGATGGGCGGTTGAGTTGTCGAGCGATTTGCACACAGTGCAGCCCACCCGGCGCATCAAGCCGTGGGCTGCGTGTCGAGACGGTCGGGAGGGACGATATTCGCCCCGAACGCCCACGTGGCAGGTCAGGTCTCGCGATGCGGGGAGGGCGCGCTATCTGCCATTTGGGTGGCAATCTGGCGATGGCGCTGCACCACTTCGCTGATGACGAACGCCATCAGTTTTTCCACGAACCCAGGATCCAGGCCCGCTTCTTCGGCCAGCGCGGTCAGCCGCTCGTACTGGCGCCGTTCCCGATCATCGTCAACGGCCGGAAGATGATGCGTAGCCTTGAGCACTCCCACTTGATCCGTGCAGTGAAAGCGCTCGGCAAGCATATGAATGAGCGCCGCATCGATGTTATCGATCGTCTGCCGGAACATCGTCAGTTGGTGGGTAACGTCAGGTGTGCTCATGAATTCCTCATCGAAACGGTTGGCAGCGCCTCGCGGTCCAGGGGGCCGCACGGGTGTGCGGTTCCCTTGAGTGGCGTATGCCAGGACTGCTGTACAGCGGAAAGACAGCGGGCATCCATACGCCCAAATGTCCGAATCTTTTACAACCTACTAGAAGGTAGGCCTAACCGCAACCGCGATCGAAACCACCGTTGAGGCTTCTGGACCGGGCTTTTTACAAGGGATGCAGCGATTAACAGACCTGATGACGTCATAGGGATCGGCTTGACTGTGACCCTACTAGAAGGTAGGTTGCGCCGTGTTGTGCGGTGTTAACGAGAAGTTGAAGTCATCGGACTGTCAGGCAGGTAAACCCGCCCCCCGATGTACGCATCCGATCACCGGAAACGCTTAACGAATACAAAAATCAGGCGAAACGGGAGAGCGGTCATGAAGCTGAGATACATGGCAGGGGTTGTAGGGCTGTGCTGCTCTATGGCATGTCTGGCGGACCTGCGGCCGCAGTCAGCGGCGCAACTGTGCACCGCATTGAACGACACGCAACTGCGCGCCAATGAATGGACCGTGCGCAAAGATGGCCAGGAAGGTTGCAGCAGTGGCGCGAGGCCCGTGAAGGCCGATCGGGTCGATGGCAACACGATCTCGTTTTCCGCAGAGGGGGCCGAAGGCATACCCCGTCGCGTCAAGTTGGTGCTGAATGTGGTCCTGCCGTCGGACGAGGACGCCGCGCGACGAGAACTGATCAAGGCCACCAAACGCCTGTCGGTGCGTGCACTGGGCCTGTCCATCCCCCATGCGTTCGACGAGGCGATCCTCAAAGGCACGCCGATCAACCTGGCAGTGGGCGACGGCCATGCAAGCCTGACTCGAACGGTGCTCAATAAACAGAACTATGTCTTGTCGGTGGTGATGGAATGAACGACGGCCCAAAGCGCTGATCTGGGCATTTGTCAGCAGGCCGTTCAGACAGACAGCGACCTACGGCTGCTGATAGGAATAGGCAAGACTTGCAGACAATTCCCCATGGGCAGCGCTGTCGGAGTGATTGACACTGAGGCCTCACCCATCATGAGGATTCTGTCATGAGCGACGTTAAAACCTTGTTCATCACCGGCATCAGCAGCGGCTTTGGCAAAGCGCTGGCCGCCGAGGCCTTGGCGGCCGGGCACCGGGTCATCGGCACTGTCCGCCATCAGGGCGCCCTGCAAGCGTTCGAAGCGCTGTCACCGGAACGGGCCCATGGGGTCATTCTGGACGTCACTGATTTCGAGCGGATCGATGGCGTGATCGCCGAAGTCGAGGAGCGTCACGGGCCGGTGGATGTGCTGGTCAACAACGCAGGGTATGGCCACGAGGGGATATTCGAGGAGTCTTCCCTCGAAGAAATGCGTCGCCAGTTCGACGTCAATGTGTTCGGGGCGGTTGCGGTCACCAAGGCGTTCGTGCCGTATTTCCGTCGGCGACGCCAGGGCCACATCATCAACATCACCTCCATGGGCGGCACCATCACGATGCCCGGTATCGCTTACTATTGCGGCAGCAAGTTCGCGCTGGAAGGCATCTCCGACACGCTGAGCAAAGAGTTGGCGCCGTTCAACATCTTCGTCACCGCTGTGGCGCCAGGCTCTTTCCGCACCGACTGGGCAGGTCGGTCGATGCAGCGCACGCCTCGCAGCATTGCCGATTACGACGCCAGCTTCGATCCGGTGCGCAAAGCGCGGGAGGAAAAAAGCGGCAAGCAGTTGGGCGATCCGAGGAAAGCGGCGCAGGTAATGCTGATGCTCATCGCCAGCGCTCAACCACCGGCGCATTTACTGCTGGGCAGTGATGCCTTGGGCTTGGTGCGTGGCAAACTGCAGCAGGCCTTGAAAGACATCGAGCAGTGGGAAACGCTGACCCGCTCGACAGACACCGAGCCTGGCCAATAGAGCTTGGCCGATAAGAGGATTGATCATGGACGCCGCCGCGCGGACCCGACGCATGGTCCAGTTGATGGAGCAACTGGCGCCGCTGGAAGGCTACAACCTGAGCGCTCTGGACGACGTTCGTTTCCTGCGTTCCAACCGCCCGCTGAATCGAACGCCGGTGCTGTACGAGCCCGGCATCGTGATTCTGTGCCAGGGTCGCAAGCGCGGTTACCTGGGCGACGATGTCTACCTGTATGACGCGCAGCATTGCCTGGTGGTGTCCGTGCCGGTGCCGTTCACGATGGAAACCGACGCCACCGAACAGGAGCCGATGCTGGCCGTGTACATGCGCCTGGATTTCAAACTGGCCGGTGAGTTGTTGCTGGAAATCGACGAAACCTTTGGCCCCACCTCCGCGCAGCCGAGGGGCATGTACTCCTCGGCGATGGACGAAGGGCTGCGTGACTCGACGCTGCGTTTTCTCGAGGCCATGAACCATCCGGTCGAGGCGAGGATTCTCGGCCCTTCGCTGGTCCGGGAAATCTATTACCGCATCATTGCCGGCGAGCAGGGCGGTTCCATGCGAGCAGCGCTGAGTCGGCACGGGCATTTCGGTAAGGTGACACGCGCCATCCGCAAGATCCATAGCTGCTATCAAGAACCGTTGAACGTGGAAGCCCTGGCTCAGGAAGCCAGCATGAGCGTGCCCAATTTCCACCTGCATTTCAGGAACGTGACGGACTCTTCCCCCATGCAGTACCTCAAATCGACTCGGCTCCACCAGGCGCGCTTGCTCATGCTGCGTAACGATGTGTCGGCTGCCGCCGCCGCGTTCGATGTGGGGTATGAAAGTCCGTCGCAATTCAGTCGAGAGTTCAAGCGCTTTTTCGGACGTACACCCCAGGCGGAGATTGCGTGGATGAAAGCGACCTACGCGTTGCCGGAGCCCAGCACGCCTTCGCTGTTCGTTTCTTCGCACTGAGGCCAAGGCAAGCCTTGCCAAGTCGGTACACTGGCTGAGTCAGCGGGGCTCGTCATCGGCACCCCGGGCACTGTCGTCTCGTGGCGAACACCCGAAGAACGCTTTGTAGGCCCGGCTGAACGCTGCTTCGGACTCATAGCCAATCGCGAATCCGACTTCTCCGACGCGGCTGTGCCCCTGCAGCAACATGCTCTTGGCCAGCGACAGACGCCATTCGTTCTGATAGCGCAACGGCGGTCGCCCCACCAGGGCGTTGAAACGTTCGCAAAAGTTGGAGCGAGACATGCCCGCCACCTTGGCCAGCGCCTCGATACTCCACTGTCGGCCGGGCGTGTCATGGATGGCTTTCAACGCTTGGGCGATTCTCGGATCCGACAATGCCTTGAGCCAGCCGGACGCCGCTTTCTGATGAACCCAGGTGCGCAGAATGCGTATGACCACCAGGTCGATGAGGCGCGACACCATCAACGCTCCGCCTGGGTGGACGTTACCGGCCTCCAGCAGCATGAAGTGCAGAATACCTTCGGACCACGCGGCGGCGTCTTCGCGGGGGATCAAGATCGTCAGGGGCAGGGCGAAGACCATCGCTTCGAAGCTGCTGGCATCGAACCAGAAACGGCACACCACCACCTCTGCTGGTTCAGCGCCCACCGTCAGGCTCAATGCGTTGGGCGGGTGAGGGAGGAGCAGGACGTCCCCCGGCTGCAAGGTCATCTGGTGTTCACCCCTGTCGTGAACGTCCAGCCTGCCTTGGCGCAGCATGCACACGTGGGCACTTTTTTCATCCAGCACCAGCGCCTCGGCAGCACTTAGCGTCAGGGAATAGACGTGGTCGCCGGTGAGGCGGATCTTGGCCAGCACTTGGGACAGCAGATCTGCCTGGGCAAAGCCCTCAAGCTGCATTTCCGGATGAATGATCAAATTTTCCATGGAATCCATCATGTTCGCCGAAGGCTGCCCTCACTAAGCTGAGGCTGCAAGCATAGCGTGTTGTCGCGTTCGAATCAGATACCCCGTACACGACCACCACCCCATGCACTATGCCTTTCATCCAATCAACCGGAACCGCGTACCATGTTCGGAATTTCACCCCTCGGCTGGGTCCATACCATCGGCAGCCTACCTGCCATTCCACTGGCCGCTTACATGTTCGTGCGCCATGGGCGCATCGTCCCTCGCTCGACGCCCGGGTTGCTTTACCTGCTGTTCATGGTGATCGGTGCCGTGACGGTGTTTCTGGTGGCCAAGCAACCACCCAGCAACTTCATCGGTGTCATCACGCTCGCGCTGCTGGCGGCAGGGTATGGCATAGGACGGCTGGGATGGAAATCCCGCGCTGTGGTGTACATTGAAACCATCCTGTTAAGCGTGACGGCCTTCTTTTTGATGGTGCCCACCGTCTCTGAAACCCTGCGTCGAGTTCCCGATGGTCACCCGCTGGTCACCGATCTGCATGCGCCGCTGTTGATCGGTGCGCAAGGCGTTATCTTTCTGACGTTGGTCGTGGGTGTTTCGGCCCAGGTGTACGCCTTGAGAAAGGGGCGGTTGGTGCGCTGAACGTGGTCGGCGTCTCGACCCAGAGGCGCAACGAGCCGAAGCCATGCATCATTGCTGACTCGTAAAGCTCACCTGGAAGAGTTTTATACGGCGTAAGGCTCACAGAAATGAGCCTTACGCTTGATTACCTTTCCAAAACGTCCTGGCTCGAACTTATGAGAGAGAAACCGTGCCAACGGCTCATGAGGTGTTGAGCCTTTGCGCGGGCACCGACCATTGCCCTTCATTCCGCGACGGTCAACCGAGGCCCGACCTGGACGGGTTCGCCCCGTCTGCTCGGCAGTTGCCGACGCGAGGCGCTGCCGATCAACGTCGCCCTGTGCGCGTGCTGACGTCCACCCACACGGCCAGCACCAGAATGCTGCCCTTGACGATCATCTGCCAGTAGCTGTCGACGTCGAGCATGGACATGCCATTGTCCAGGCTGGTAATGACCAGCGCACCAAGGAGGGCACCGTAGACGGTCCCGGACCCACCGCGCATCGAGGTGCCGCCGATGAAGCAGGCGGCAATGGCGTCGAGCTCGCCCATGTTGCCGGCCGAAGGTGAGCCGGCGGCCAGGCGCGCCGTGTTGACCACCCCGGCCAGCGCGCACATCAGGCCCATGATCGCGAAGATCCACAACTTGACCGCTTGAACGTTGATGCCGGACAGGCGCGTCGCTTCCATGTTGCTGCCCACCGCATAGACGCGTCGTCCGAACACGGTTTGACTGGCCACGTAGCTGAACACCCCCAGTAAGAACAACAGCAGCAAGACCGGCACGGGAATGCCGTCGTAGCTGTTGAGCGTCTGGACGAAGCCTGCGAGCACTGCGCCGATCACGGCCACGCGGATGATGTCGCGCACGAGCGAATGCGCCGCCAGGCCGTGAAGGGCGCGATTGCGCCGCTGTTTCCACGTCAGGAAAAGCGTCAGGGCAAACAGCAGCACCCCCAGCGCAGTGCCCGTAGTGTGAGGCAAATAGCCTTGACCGATGTAGACGAGTTCGGGCGAGACAGGGGCGATGGTGGTACCCCCTGTGATCCCCAGCAGGACACCGCGAAACGCCAACATGCCGCCCAGGCCGACGATGAAGGAGGGGATGCGCAGATAGGCCGCCATGTAGCCGTTGGCAAGCCCGATCAACAACCCGCATAACGCGACCACGCTCAAGTTCGCCAGCAGTGGCACGTGATAAACCACATCGAGAATCGCCGCCAGACCGCCGAGCAGGCCGAGCAAGGAGCCGACGGACAGGTCGATCTCGCCGCTGATGATGACCAGCACCATGCCGCAAGCGAGGATGCCGGTGATCGACATTTGGCGCAGCAGGTTGGAGAGGTTGCGCGGGGTCAGGAAACCGCCCTCGGTTTGCCAACTGAAAAACAGCCAGATCACCACCACGGCAAACACCAGTGCGAGCATTTTGTAGCGGGTGAACACTTGCTTGACCTGATTCATTTACGCGGATTTCCGATCATTATTGTTATGGCCGCCAGGCTGGCTGAGGGCAGCAGCGAGCACCTGTTCCTGGGTAAGTCCATGGTTGACGAAATCGCCCCGCAACTGACCTTCCCCGATGACCAGCACCCGGTCGGACACCCCGAGCACCTCGGCCAGTTCCGAGGACACCATGATGATCGCCACACCGGCGGCAGCCAGCGCCCCCATTAGCTTGTAGATCTCGTATTTGGCACCGACATCGACTCCACGGGTGGGCTCGTCGAGAATCAGCACCCGAGGCTGGGTCAGCAGCATCTTCGCCAACACCGCTTTTTGCTGATTGCCTCCGGACAGGCTGGTGATCGGCAGGATGGGGCTTGCGGTCTTGAGTTGCAGGCGCGAGATTTCACGATCGATGCTGCCCAGTTCCGCCTCCGCGTCGATCCGCGTCATCTTTGCGTAACTGTCCAGTACCGCAAGCGTGATGTTCTGGCCGACCCCCAGATCCGGAATGATGCCTTGGCGCTTGCGGTCCTCGGGCACTAGGCACACACCGGCGCGAATGGATTTGAGCGGCGTGCGGGTGTCGATGGGTCGGCCGTCTAGCCAGACCTCGCCCTCGTAGCGGCCGGGGTAAGCACCGAAGAGGGCGGTGACCAGTTCGGTGCGGCCTGCGCCCACTAGCCCAGCGATCCCGAGAATCTCACCCCGCTTGAGGGCGAACGACACATCGTCGACGCGCTTGCGCCGAGGATTGTCGACGTCGTAACAAGTGATGTGGCGGGCCTCGAAAATCACTTCTCCTATGTCGTGGGGCTCGGAGGGATAGAGGTTGTTCATTTCTCGGCCGACCATTTGGGAAATGATCTGGGGGATGTTCATGTCGGCCATCGCGGTGGTCGCGATGTGTTTTCCATCCCGGATGACGGAAATGGTGTCGCACACGGCGGCCACCTCATCGAGCTTGTGGGAGATGTAGACACAGGCGACCCCCTTGGCCTTGAGGTCATGGATGATGTCCAGCAGCACCTCGATTTCCGAACGGCTCAATGCCGAAGAGGGCTCATCGAGGATCAGCAATCGGGCCTTCTTGTTCAGCGCCTTGGCGATTTCCACCAGTTGCTGATAGCCGCCGCCGTACTGTGAGACCGGCAGCGACACATTCATATCGGGGACCTTCAATTCGCGCATCAGGGCCTCGGCACGGTGGATCATCGCCGGGTAATTCATCCGGCCGCCGGGCAGCGTCAGTTCATGGCCCATGAAAATGTTTTCTGCGACGGACAAGTCCGGAACCAGCGTCAGTTCCTGATGAATGATGACGATTCCAGCCGCTTCCGTTTCACTGATCGACTGTGCCTTGAGAGGGTGGCCGTCCCAAAGGATCTCGCCGTCCCACGTGCCATGGGGATAGACCGCCGAAAGGATTTTCATCAACGTGGACTTGCCCGCACCGTTTTCACCGCACAGGCCCACGCATTCGCCAGGCTTGACCTTCAGGTCAATGCCGTTGAGCGCTTTGACACCGCCAAAGGTTTTGACGATGCCGTTCATTTGCAACAGGTAGTCGGACATGACGAAGGCTCGTATGACTGGGGTCGGACATCGTTAAGCCGAAGGGGGCGGGCTGGGCGAGGGAAGCCCGGCGCAGATCGGCGCGGCCGGCTACACCATCCAACCCGCTCTCATCGCTTCGATCAGTTCCCGTTCATCTGCGCCTGGGTATAGAAGCCGTCCTTTTCCAGCAGATCGACGTTCGCCTTGGTCAGGGCCGTAGGGGTGAGCAGAATCGTGTCGACTTTCTTGCTGCCGTTGTCGTACTGCGAGCTGTAGGCGGGCTTCTCGTTGCGTGCCAGTTGCACCGAAAGCTTCGCGGCTTCGGAGGCGATGAGCTTCAACGGTTTGTAGACGGTCATGGTTTGAGTGCCAGCGATCACGCGTTTGACGGCTGCCAGGTCAGCGTCCTGGCCCGAAATCGGCACCTTGCCTGCCAACTGTTGAGCCGCCAGCGCCTGGATCGCGCCGCCTGCGGTGGCGTCGTTCGACGCGACGATGGCGTCGATTTTGTTGTCGTTGCGAGTCAATGCGTTTTCAACGATGCTCAGCGCTTCAGTCGGGTTCCACTCTTTGACCCACTGCTGGCCAACGATTTTGACATCGCCCTTGTCGATCGCGGGCTGCAGCACTTTCATCTGGCCTTCGCGCAGCACCTTGGCGTTGTTATCGGTGGGCGCGCCGCCCAGCAGGAAGTAGTTGCCCTTGGGGGCTGCCTGCAACACGCCGCCGGCCTGCATTTCGCCAACCTTTTCGTTATCGAAGGAGATGTACGCGTCAATGTCCGCGTTGAGGATCAGGCGATCGTACGACACGACTTTGATCCCGGCTTTCTTCGCTTCGGCCACGGCGTTGGTCAGGACCGTCGCGTTGAACGGCACGATCACGATGACGTCGACGCCCCGGGAAATCAGGTTTTCGATCTGTGAGATCTGTTTCTGCTCGTTGGCATCGGCGGACTGAACGAACACTTTGGCGTCCATTTTCTCAGCCGCCGCGACGAAGTAATCGCGGTCGCGGGACCAGCGTTCCAGGCGCAGGTCATCGATGGAAAAACCGATTTTGGGGTGGGCAGGGTCCGCCATCACTGGCAGGGACAGCAGTGCAAGGGCAGAGGCCAACAACGTACGTTTCAGGTTCTTCATAGCGGGGCGTCCTTTTATTCTTGTTTGAAGAAACGGCCTGACGATCAGTATCGGGCTGGTAAAACTGTAGAGAATCGGCAGCCGCCGCGAGCACAGATTTGTCGCTGAAATGTCACAGCCGGCAGGTGATCGCGGTCGACCGGTTCGATCAGCGGTAAATGAACCGGTTTACAACGTTTTCCAGCATTTCCTGCCGGCCGCTGACGGGCTGTGGGTTCAGTTGATGGTCGAACGCGTGCGCGGCCAATGACTCAAGGTTGAATTCCCCGGCCAGCACCGATTGCCCGAACGGCTGCTGCCACCCGGCGTAGCGCTGGTCCTTGAAACGCTGCAACTGATCGTTCTGAACCAGCGCGGCGGCGCGTTCCAGCGCCAAGGCGAGCACGTCCATGGCGCCGACATGGCCGTGGAACAGATCCACCTCATCGAGGCTCTGGCGACGGACCTTGGAGTCGAAGTTGAACCCGCCATGCTTGAAACCACCGACCTTGAGAATCTCGTAGATGGCCAGCGTCATCTCTTCGACGCTGTTGGGGAATTGATCGGTGTCCCAGCCGTTTTGCGGATCGCCGCGGTTGGCATCGATGCTGCCAAAAATACCCAGTGAGATCGCCGTGGCGATCTCGTGGTGAAAACTATGCCCGGCCAGGGTGGCGTGGTTGGCCTCGATATTGACCTTGATTTCCCGTTCCAGGCCAAACTGCTGAAGGAAACCGAACACGGTGGCACTGTCGTAGTCGTACTGGTGCTTGGTCGGCTCCTGCGGTTTGGGCTCGATCAGCAGATCACCGGTGAAGCCGATCTTGTGCTTGTGCTCCACGACCATGCGCATGAAACGGCCCAGTTGTTCGCGCTCACGCTTGAGGTCCGTATTGAGCAAGGTCTCATAGCCTTCGCGGCCACCCCACAACACGTAGTTGGCCCCTTTCAGGCGATGGGTGGCGTTCATGGCACTGAACACTTGTGCGGCTGCCCAGGCAAAGACTTCGGGGTTCGGATTGCTCGCCGCACCCGCGGCAAATCGAGGATGGCTGAAGCAGTTGGCGGTGCCCCATAACAGCTTGATGCCGCTTTCGTCCTGATGCCGCTCCAGGTGATCGACCATCTGCGCGAAGTGATTGCGATAGTCGCGCAGAGACCCGCCTTCCGGGGCGACGTCCGTGTCATGAAAGCTGTAATAGTCGATGCCCAGCTTGGAGAAGAACTCAAAGGCGGCTGCCGCCTTGCCGATGGCCAGTTCCATCGGATCGCCTGGGTGCTGCCACGGCCGCTTGAAAGTGCCAGCACCGAACATATCGACGCCCGGCCAGACGAAGCTGTGCCAGTAGCAGGCGGCCATCCTCAGGTGTTCGCGCATCGGCTTGCCGAGGATGAGTTTGTCGGGGTTGTAGTGGCGGAAGGCAAGGGGCGAATCGCTGTCCGGGCCTTCGTAGCGGATCGGCTCGACATCGGGGAAGTACGGCATGACCATGTCCTTGTTGTTCTTGGCGGTGACTCGATACTAGCAACGGCACTCCCGGGCCTGATTATGAAAAGCACCAACACAGGGTGCGATTTTGCGTATTGAGCTTCGTCGACCAGGCGCCTAGTCTGTGAGCATCGCCCCTGCCGGAACGGGCTTCGAACCTGCCTGAAAACAATGAAAACTGTACCGCCTGTGCATCGAATCGCCTTGCTGTTCAACGGCAGCAAGATCTACGACCGCGGCATCATCAGCGGCATCGGCAACTACCTGAGCAGCACCCGGGCTTCCTGGGACCTGTTTCTGGAAGAAGACTTTCTCTGCCGCCTGAAGGGAATCGAGCGCTGGCAGGGGGACGGGATCATTGCCGACTTTGACGACCCGCTGATCGGTGAGGCCCTGGCCGACATCCATTTGCCGGTGGTTGCCGTGGGCGGGTCTTACCAGGACAAGCGCGCGTACCCCAAGACGATCCCCTACGTTGCCACCGACAACACTGCGTTGATGACCTTGGCCTACACGCATTTGATCGAGGCGGGTTTGCAGCGCTTTGCCTGTTTCAGCCTGCCTGAAGCGCAGGCCAATCGTTGGGCACAGGAGCGGGAGAAGGCGTTTCGCACGCTCATGGAACGCGATGGTCTGCACACCGAAATCTACCGTGGCATGGGAACCAGCGCGCCGCTGTGGGACAGCGCCGTCGAACAGTTGATCGCCTGGTTGCAGGGCCTGCCCAAGCCCATCGGCATCATCGCAGTCAGTGACGCCCGGGCGCGCCAACTGCTGCAAGCCTGCCTGACGGCCGGGATTGCGGTCCCCGAGCAGGTGGCGCTGATCGGCATCGACAATGACCCGCTGACCCGCAGCCTCACCCGCGTTCCGCTGAGCTCGGTCATCCAGGGCACGGAAACCATGGGCCGCACTGCCGCTCGACTGCTGCACCAGATGCTCCACGGCATGCCCTCGACGGGGACACAGATCCTGATTCCCCCTGATGCGGTCAATGTGCAGGTCTCCAGCCTGCACCAACCGTTGGGCAACCCCTACGTCATGCAGGCGCTGCTGTTCATCCGCCAGTACGCCTGTCAGGGCATCAAGACCGATCAGGTGGCGGCCTTCGTCGGTGTATCGCGTTCATCATTGGAGTCGCACTTCCGAACGGCGCGTGGCTGCTCGGTGCATGACGAAATCCTGCGTTTCAAACTGGCTGCTGCCACCCGTAGCCTGACAGACACCGACTCGGCAATCGCCGACGTCGCACGCACCTGTGGCTTCAAATCCGCCCAGTATTTGCATACGGTGTTTCGACGGGAGTTCGGCTGTACGCCTCGGGAGTATCAGCAGGGGGCACGGTAGGGGCTCGGCAGGCTCGTTGGGCCTGTCAGAATGCAGATCGAGCAAGCCCGCGTTCTTGCGCTCCCTTTCCAGGCGGCTATCCGGCCGCAGTGTCGCTGGCAAGAACGCCTTGGTACATGAACGTCTATCTCTTTGATCAAGTAGGCCGAACATGCTGTATGTGGTCATGCTCGGGGGCAAACACCCCAGGGCAAAAATCGAGGTCCACGATGTGGCCTTTGTCGTCGCCGACACGCTAGACGATGCCTACCCTCAGTTGCGGCGGGAGTGGTTCGGGGACAGCCATGGCTTGCATATCGACGCCTGGATGGCGGTCGACGGCGTGGATCAATGGAAGGTCGAACTCAGCGCGCTGGCCCCCGCGCCAGGTTCGCCACGCCTGTATTTCATCAACTTGGGCGGGTACGACACGCGCCTGTTCGGCGAGGCCCACCACTACATCCTGGTGGTCGCGCACAACAAACGCGAAGCGATCGCCAAAGGCAAGCAGCACAGGCTGGCCGGGTGGTCCCAAGCGCATACCGATGCGGTGATGGATGTCGACGATTGCCTGCCCATCGATGCAGTCGCCGGGCGATACGTGCACTTGGTGGAAGGGCCTCATCGTGGGGTCACCTACCGTAATGACTACATCGTCATTTCAGCGTGACGTGGGAAGTGCGGTCAGCCCCGGCTTCAGTCGCGGCCTTTGCCCGTTGGAGCCCGCAAGGCTGCCGGGGGTCGGGCCTGTCGAAATGGGTCATCGGCTGTGACCCCGCTTTGCTGTTGATCCAGCAACACCTGACGCACAGTTGGCTTTGAAAACAAACAGTTATCGAACAGCGGTTCTCTCTGATACACCCGGTTTCAGCGGTTTTCGTCTGTGGCACAAAGCCTGCAATTCCCCCTGACAAACATCCCGACGCTTTCGTGAGTGTCGCAGCGAATTGTCAGGAGTCACCATGCCCACCGCCGTTTCCCCTCAGCCTCGCGTCGTGACCGATACGCCCGTCACCGCTGCACACGCTGATGTCGTGCTGCAATTCCAGCGCGTGAGCAAACGCTATAAAACGCGCTCGGGCAGCGCACCGCAGGACGCGGTCAGTCAGGTCGATCTCAGTGTGCAACGGGGTGAAGTGCTGTGCCTGATGGGCACGTCGGGCAGCGGCAAGTCGACCCTGCTGCGGCACATCAACCGTCTGATCGAACCCTCCGATGGCACGGTGTTGCTCGATGGCGCCGACATCAGTCAGCTCAGTGCAACGGCGCTGCGTGACGTGCGTTCGCGGCGGATCGGCATGGTCTTCCAACATTTCGGGCTGTTGCCTCACCGCAGTGTTCGCGACAACGTTGCGCTGCCGCTGGAGCTGCGCGGTGAGGCCGAACACCTGCGCCGTGCCGCTGCGGACGAGCAATTGCGGGCCGTCGGCCTGGACGGCTGGGGCGATCATTTCCCCGCTGAGCTGTCCGGCGGAATGCAGCAGCGGGTAGGGTTGGCCCGCGCGTTGATCGGCGAACCGGACATTCTATTAATGGACGAGCCGTTCAGCGCGTTGGACCCGACCATTCGCCGAGACCTGCAAACCCATTTCCTGCAATTGGTCAAAGCCCGTGGCATCACAACCTTGCTGGTGGCCCATGACCCTGGGGAAGCCTTGCGTCTGGGCGACCGAATTGCCGTGCTGCGCGCCGGTCGGTTGATCCAGGTGGCCACGCCCGAAAACATCCTTCACGCCCCGGCCGATGCCGAGGTTGCCGATTTCTTCCGGGACGAGAGGGCGATCAACGCCACGGCTCAAATCAAACCGCTGAGCGCAAAGCAGCCGACAGCGTCTGTGTCCCATACGTCAGCGCCGACTTCGATGACGCGCGGGCGAGCACTGTTGCTCGGGCCTGCGGCCTTCGATGCGACCCGGCGTGCCGGGCTGTTCTGGACCTTGCTGATCGCTGAACTCGCGGCATTGGCAGCGTTGGGGCAGGGAATGCTGAGCGGCAACGGGTGGCCCATGTTCGCCGGTGCGGCCGTGCTGGTGTTCAGTCGTGCGGCGGCCACGCTATGGGGCCCTGCGTCCAACCCCAGGGCCTGGCTCGGGCTGCCACTGGCTGTACAGACGTTGAGTCAGGCGCTGGTGCTGTGGCGCGCGGTTGCCAGCGACGCCAGCGGCCCGTGGGCCCAATTTCCTGCGCAGCGTAGCTGGATGCTGGCCACGGCCGAGGGAATCGATTCGATCATCGGATGGTCGCAAAGCACCTTCGAAACCAGTTTCGTCGGGGTGATTTTTACCGTGCGTACGGTGATCGAGGGCATCGAAAACGTGCTGGCCTGGTTACCCTGGCCGGTGGCGGCACTGGCCTTGGTGTTTCTTGCCTGCCGCGCGGCGGGTACAGCGTTGGCACTGACCGCCGCCGGTGCGGTCGCCTACATCGGGCTGTTCGGCTTCTGGGATCGGACGCTGTCGACCTTGGCGCTGGTTGGCTCCTCCGTACTGATCGTGTTGGCGATCGGTGTCCCCCTCGGGATTCTGGTCGCCAAACGCCCGTTGGCCCGACGGGTGATCACACCGGTTCTCGACGTCATGCAGACGCTGCCGACCTTCGTCTATCTGATTCCGGCCGTGGCGTTTTTCTCGGTGGGCAAGACGCCAGCGGTGATCGCCACGGTGATCTTCGCCTTGGCACCGATGATCCGCCTGACAGCCCTGGGCATCCATGAGGTTCCGAAAAACACCGTCGAAGCCGCCGTCGCCCACGGTGCGACGCCCTGGCAGACGCTGACCAAGGTCGAGCTGCCGCTGGCTTCCGGTTCCTTGTTGCTGGGCATCAATCAAACCTTGGTGATGAGCCTGTCGAT
>NZ_QARE02000003.1 GCF_003052515.2 Pseudomonas sp. RIT409
GCGCGCTGATTCCCGACCGCATCATTCAATCGACCTTGCGTAAGCGAAGTCGCTCTTTCCATCGTTCGTGAGGTTTACCGTGAGCATTTTCTTCCCCCGTACCGCCCTGACTGCGGGACTGATCGCAGCGCTGCTGCCAGCGACCGCTACCTTCGCCAAAGACAAAGTAGTCATCGGCGAGCAAAATTGGACGGGCGCCATTGCCATCCAGCACATCCTCGGCGAAATCATCAGTACCCGCCTGGACGGCGATGTGTCGTACCTGGCGGGCGACGTGCCGGTCTTGTTCGCGGCCGCTGCCAAAGGGGATGGTTCGGTGGACGTGCTGACTGACATCTGGCTGCCCAATCAGTCGGCGGCCTGGGCCAAATACGTCACCGGCGGCACCCGTTCGCTGGTGCCGAACAAACGGCCCTACCTGGGCGTGCAGGGCTTCTACATCCCCGGATACATCCAGGACACCTACAACGTGCATTCGGTGTACGACCTGAAGAAGCCGGAAGTGGCCAAATTATTCGAGCCACTGGGTGGCGGAGAGGCGCAATTGCTGGTCGGCCCGGCGGGCTGGGAGTCCACCTACATCGGCGAGATCAAGGCCCAGGATTACGGCTTTGCCGACAAGTTCGAAGCGGTGTCCACTGAAGCCTCGGTGACCTACGCCAAGCTGGCAGCGGCGTACAAAGCCCACCGTGGCGTTGTGTTCTACGCCTACACGCCGGACTGGATCTTCTCTGCCTTCGACTTGCGCCGCCTCGAGGAACCGGCATTCGACGGCTACGCCCAGGACAACAAGAAGGGCGACCCGCTGTACAAGGCCGATGGGTGCTGGAAATTCATCAGCCCGACCGTCGACGCCGACTGGAAGAACAAGAGCCACATCACCTGCGCCTATCCGGATGCCAAGGTGTATGTGCTGACTTCGACAGCGTTGCAAAAACGCGCGCCGAAGATCGCCAGCTTCCTGGAAAACGTTGCCATCGACCCGCAGTCGCTGAACGACCTGATCCTCAAGATCGAAAAGGAGAAGCAACCGGTCGATGCGGCCGCCAAGGACTGGATCGCCACCAACCCGAAAGTGGTGGACACTTGGCTGGGCGTACAGACCTTGGGGAGCGCGCAATGACCAGAGTGACGCTGCTGGATGGGGGCATGGGCCGAGAGTTGCAGCGCATCGGCGCACCGTTTCGCCAGCCGGAATGGTCGGCGCTGGCGTTGATCGAAGCCCCCGACTACGTGTTGCGGGCCCATGGCGCATTCGTCGACGCCGGGGCCCGGATCATCACCAGCAACAGCTATGCGCTGGTGCCGTTTCACCTCGGGGAGGAGCGGTTCGCCGCCGACGCCCTGGGGCTGGCGGAGCGGGCAGGGAGGCTCGCTCGCGAAGCCGCCGGGCGCAGTCCCGAACGGGTGGCCGTGGCCGGCTCGCTGCCACCGGCGCTGGGCTCTTATCGCCCGGATCTGTTCAATCATGAGCGCTCCGTCGCGATCCATCGCATCCTGATCGAGGGCCTGCGCAGCCATGTCGACCTGTGGCTGGCCGAAACCCAGAGTTCGATTGCCGAAGTTCGCGCGGTGCATCAGGCCCTCAGCGAGGCAGATGCCGTTCGGCATACGCCGCTGTGGCTGTCCTTTACCCTCAGCGACGATCCGGAACAGGGGCCGCGTCTGCGCTCCGGGGAACCGGTGGCTCAGGCCGTGAACGTGGCGCTGGAGCTAGGGGCCGAAGCCGTGCTGTTCAATTGCAGCCAGCCCGAGGTGATGGGGCAGGCAGTGATCGTGGCCCGGCAGGTGATCGACACCGCGGCGGCCCACGCGCAGGTGGGTGTGTACGCCAATGCCTTTCCGACGGTCAGCACCAAGGCCGAAGCCAATGCCACCTTGCTCGACATCCGTCAGGATCTGGACCCCAGCTCGTACCTGCGCTGGGCACGGTCATGGGTCGAACAGGGGGCGAGCATCGTGGGTGGCTGTTGCGGCATCGGCCCGGAACATATTGCTGAGCTGCACGGCCACTTATTGCCGGTGACCGAGCGCAGCGATGACCAGGCATCCTCGCAAAGGCGCTGAAAGGGAGGCGCAGGCGACAGGGGGGCGGAACGTCAGTTCGTGTAGTTGGCCAGAACGATGCGCGAAAAGGCATTCAGGAACAGTTCGACCCGTTCGTAGCCCCCTGCGTCCTGCGCAAATATCGACAAGCTGTCCACCAGGTGCGTCAAGAGCAAGACCAGATCCTCTCTTGGCGCATCGGCGGTCAATTCGCCGACGTCGATCGCGTGATCCACTGCGTATTCCACGGCCGCGCGCACGTCGGTCGTGAAACCGGCCAAAGCCGCACGGGTCGGTTCGGTCAACACATCGCTTTCCAGCCGTAACCGGCTGATCAGGCTCCAAGGCTTGCGGGTCTTGCCATTGGGGTTGAATTTCTTGAACAGGCTGCGATTGAACGCAAGTTCGGCCTGAACCTTTTCCTGTAGCGACTTCCCTTCATCAAGCCAAATGGCACGTTGCTTGGTCGTAGCCTGTTGCACGTAGTCCGTGACGACCTCTTCGACCAGGCTGTTCTTGTTGCCAAAATGGTAGTGAATGTTGGTGGTGGTGATGTCCAGCTCCTTGGCGATCACGCCAAAGGTGGTCTTGTGGTAGCCGTGGGCAATCAACAGCTTTTTCGCCAGATCCTTGATGTTGTCACGCATCGAAGTCTCTTTCGGGATGGCATTCGCTTTGTCGTTCTGGCTCAAGGTGAAGTCTCGATAAGACGCGCAGTAGATGGTCTGACATTGCAGGCGATCAGGCAGCGGTGTGCGTACGAAGGCGGCCGACACCTGACGGCAACCGGGTCGGCGGCCGATTTTACACGACATTTCCGCGGTTCATGTCGCGCCCGTAGCAGCACGCTCGCTGCGATAACGATTTCCCAGCCAAAAAAATCAATTGCAGACCTGCTGCCCGGGTGATATTTATAGCTCATGACGTACTTACTAGTAAGTAAGTTGCGCAGTGATGAATCCCTTGTTTCTCCTTCATAGGAGCAGGTATGCGAGACACCCTGACCCTTCATTTGCACGGTGCCGTTGCGGAAGTCGTCATCGATCGCCCGGAAAAAATGAACGCCATGACGCAGGACATGACCGCGGCGCTGGTGGACATCAAGCGCAGGGTCGAGGGCGATGACGACGTGCGGGTGATGTTGCTGCGTGGCGAAGGAACGCGCGCATTCTGTGCAGGGAGCGACCTGAACTCGCTGAACGCCTACCGCGATGCGTGGACTTTTCGCGACCGTGTCGACTACGCGGCGGTCATCCGTGATTTCAAGAAACCCGTGGTGGCCGCGCTTGAGGGGTGGGTGCTCGGCGGTGGCCTGGAAATGATGCTTGGCGCGGACATTCGCGTGGCAGGCCGCGGGGCCCGTTTCGGCGCCCCTGAGGTGGTGCGCGGTTGGGTCGGAGGCGGTGGGGCCTCGCAAATGCTCCCCAGGCTGGTGGGTTATGGGCAAGCCATGAAGTTGCTGCTGAGCGGCGATCCCATCGACGCCGCTGAAGCGCATCGCATCGGGCTGGTGGAGATGCTGGTGGAGGATGGAGAGGCGAGGGACGCTGCCCTGCACTTGTGCTCGCGGCTGGCGCAGCACAGCCCGATCGCTACCCAAGCGGTCAAAGCGGCGGTTCGCGCGTCGTTGTCCATGCCGCTGGAGCAGGGTATTCGGTATGAGAACGAATTGACCTCCCTGTGCTTTGCCTGTGGGCACTATGCAACGGGCGTCAGCGCCTTCTCGGAACGCAAAGCGCGCACTTGAGCTGCGCGCGCCGATGCAGGATGCATGGGTGAACATCGGCAGGGACACCCCAAATCTAAAAAAGCAGTGCCAACATCCAACAACAATAATCAGGAGAACGCGCTATGCACACGGCACAGGCGCATCAGGCAAAGCAAAAAAACATTCGGCGCGCCGTATTCGCCTCGACCCTGGGCACCATCATCGAATGGTATGACTACGGGTTGTATGCGGCGGCGTCCGGCCTGATCATCAATAAGCTTTTCTTCCCGCAACTTTCCGCGCTCGCCGGAACCTTGGCCGCGTTTGCGACTTTTGCGGTGGGTTTCATCGTTCGCCCGGTCGGCGGCATCATCATTTCGCACATCGGTGACAAATACGGGCGCAAACCGGCGCTGATCTTCTGCATCACGATCATGGGGGTGGCCACGGTCGGCCTCGGGATACTGCCGACCTACGCGCAGGTCGGGATCCTGGCGCCGATCCTGCTGATTCTCATGCGGATGATGCAAGGCTTCGGGGCAGGGGCGGAGCTCGCCGGCGCCATCACGCTGATCGCCGAGTACACTCCACCTCACCGGCGCGCCTTTTTCACCTCGATTCCCAACGCGGCAACGAACTTTGGCGTGATGATCGCCATCACCACCTTTCTGATGATTTCCTGGGTGCCCGAAGACATCCTTTTCAGCTGGGTCTGGCGCGTGCCGTTCATTCTTTCGCTGGCCTTGTTCGGCGTCGCGCTCTACATCCGGGCCAAACTCGATGAAACGCCCGAATACGTCGCGGCCATGGAAAGTGCTGCTGCCAAAGCCAAGGATGCCAAGGTGCCGGTAGCCGAGCTGTTCAAGAACAGCCGTCGCGAAGTGTTGTGCGGCTTTCTCGCGATGGGCGGGCATCAGGCGCTGAGTTACGTTCTCAACACCTTCGCGATCAGTTACATGACCTACACCCTCGGGATGGAGAAAACGGACAGCCTGATCGTGTTGATCGTCGCCCTCGGCGTTTCCCTGTTCTGTGCACCCATTGGCGGCCTGCTGGCCGACAAGTTTGGCAGTGGCAACATTTTTGCGGCCGGGGCGATCGGTGCATTGGTGATGGTCTGGCCGTTGTTCCTGGCCATCGACAGCAAAAACGTGGTGCTGGCGGCGTGTGTGATGAGCGCGGTCTACGGCATCAGTTGGGGCTGTACCTGTGGGGCACAGGGGGCCTTCCTGGCAAACCTGTTTCCCACCCGTTACCGCTTCTCCGGGATTGCCATGTGCCGAGAGCTTTCCGGCGCTTTCATCGGAGGGCCCACCCCGTTCATCGCCACGGCACTGGTGGCCTACGCCGGCGGAAAGCCCACGTACCTGATGCTCTATTTAGGGCTGTTCTCGCTGCTGACATTGATTGCCGTGGTGATGGGCAAGCACTTGTCACGCCATCGAGATGACCCCGTGGACGCGCCGGCGCCTCATCCTGCGGTGTCCGCGCGTCCCTGATCACCTTTCCCATTGCCGGGCGGACGCCTGAAGTCCGCCCGCCCGGCACGCTTGCTTCCTTAACCGTCCTGCCGGAGCCGTCGCAGCCGCCATGAAAATCTTGAACGCCGATCAGGCCATAGCGCTTATCAATGACAACGACACGCTGATCATCGGAGGGTCGGGGAGCGGCCACGCGATTCCCGAGACACTGATCGAGGCCTTGGAACGGCGCTACCTGGCCGAAGGCAGTCCGCGTCAACTGACATCGATCCATCCGGTCGGTCTGGGCAATCGGGCCGAGCGGGGCGCTTCCCGAATGGCACACCCGGGCCTGCTCAAGCGGGTTATCTGCGGCACGCTCGTCGATTCGCCGCCACTGGCACAACGTGCACTGGACAAGCAGATCGAAGCCTGGACATTGCCCCAAGGCGTGCTTTCGCAACTCACACGGGAGATGGCGGCCGGCCGCCCCGGCCTCATCAGCCACGTGGGCTTGCACACCTTCGTCGACCCGCGCCAGAACGGGGGTAGCCAGGGCGCCGACAGCGAAGCGCAGTGGGTCAGCCTGATGGAAATCGAGGGGCGGGAGTGGCTCTTCTATAAGCCATTCGACCTGGATGTCGCGTTCCTGCGCGGCACCACGGCCGATGAGGATGGCAACATTTCGATGGAGCACGAGGCTATTTTCGGCGACATGCTGTCCATGGCTCAGGCGACCAAGCGCAACGGAGGCCTGGTCATCGTGCAAGTCAAGCGCGTTGCTCGGCGCGGCACCTTGCCGCCCAAGTCCATCAAGATCCCGGGCATGCTGGTTGACGTGGTGGTGGTGGATGCGCAACAGCCGGTGACTTACCAGACCGCTTACGATCCAGCCTTCACGGGCGAGCTGCGCATCCCCCTCGACGGTTTCCCCAGGTTGCCTCTGGATGAGCGCAAGATCATCGCGCGCCGATTGGCGATGGAGCTTCGGGTCGGTGCGGTGTGCAACGTCGGCTCCGGGGTCTGCACGGGTATCGGCCTGGTCGCGGCCGAAGAAGACGTGCTCCACCACATCGTGTTGACCAACGAGCAGGGGTTGATCGGCGGTGCACCTGCGGCCGGGCTGGACGCGGGGGCGGCGCGCAACTACAGCGCGATCATCGACATGCCCTATCAGTTCGACTTTTACGACGGTGGCGGCATCGACATTGCCTTCCTGTCCGCCGTGGAAATCGATGCGGTCGCAAGCGTCAACATCAGCCGCTTCGCCGGCAAATTGATCGGCGTGGGCGGTTTCATCAACATCAGTCAGAACGCGAAGAAAATGGTCTTCGGCGGCACCTTCACCGCAGGCGGCCTGGCAGTGGCGTGCGAAGGCGGGCAACTGCACATTCTGAAAGAGGGCGCTCATCGCAAATTCGTGGCGCAGTTGCAGCAAGTCTCCTACAGCGGCCCCTACGCTCAACAGTGCGGGCAAACCACGCTGTTCGTGACCGAGCGAGCCGTGTTTCAGGCCGTCGACGGGGCCCTTGAGCTGATCGAAATCGCGCCCGGTATCGACCTTGAACGCGATGTGCTTGCCCACATGGCATTCCGGCCGCTGATCTCGCCGGAGTTGCGGTTGATGGATCACCGCCTGTTCCGTCCGGAGCCCATGGGGCTGGACGCCGACATGGGCGAACAGCCCTGGCCTGAGCATCCGCGCCTCAAGGCCTTGCGGGAGCGCCACTTGTGAACACGCCGATGCAGAACGTCCGTGTCGATGGCGCCACCCGCCTGTTTGGAATCGTCGGTCATCCGGTGGCGCAGGTGAAGACGCCGCAACTGCTGAATGCACGCTTCGACGCGTCGCGGCTCAATGCCGTGTGCGTGCCGTTCGACGCGCCGGTCGAGCACTTCGAAGCCATCGTTCAAGGACTCAAATCCCTCGCCAATCTGGATGGCCTGGTGATCACCGTGCCGCACAAGATAAGCGCGATGGCCTTGGTGGACAGGCTTTCGCCCGCGGCGCAGCGCGTTGGCGCCATCAATGCGATGCGACGCGAAGCCGACGGTACCTGGTTGGGCGATATGTTCGATGGTACGGGGCTGTTGCAAGGGCTGGCGCCATTGGGTTTTCAGCTGGCCGGCCAACGGGTCAAGCAAATCGGCGCGGGTGGCGCCGGTGCCGCGGTGGCGCATGCACTCGCTCAGGCTGGGGCTGCATCCTTGGCAGTGAGCGATCCCAGGCAGGCGGCGTTGTCGGAACTGGTGGAACGCCTGCGCCATTTCTACCCCGACTGCAAGGTGGATATCGACCACAACCCTGCGGATGTCACCGACACCGACCTGCTGATCAACTGCTCGCCCGTGGGCATGGGCACCGGTGATGGAATGCCGGTGGCGTTCGGCGCGTTTCCCGCTGCCTTGCAGGTCGTCGACATCATCATGACGCCCGCCGAAACCCCCTTGTTGAAACACGCACGCCGGTTCGGCTGCAACGCGAGCAACGGTTTGCCGATGATCCACGGGCAGCTCGAGGCGTTCGCCCGTTTCTTCCGCGTCGACCCGGCCGAACCCGCGCTGTCAACGTTCTCCGACGTCCGTTGAGAAGGGCGCCGGGAAGCGCAAGCCACCTCAGACATTTTTCGAGCAATCATCATGATCATTACGCTGCCAACCGCTACTGGGCAACTGGAAACCTACACCCTCCGAGGCCAGCCGCTGGCCCCCGCCGCGCCGGGAAGTCCCTTCAATCGCATTGCCTATTCCGCCGCGCATGTCGTTGCAGACCCCCGCGCTGCCGGGGAATTGAATCAGCCGGCCGCCATCGATTGGCCGCGCACCCTCGAATACCGACGGTACCTGATCGAACAGGGGTTGGGGATCGCCGAGGCCATGGACACCGCTCAGCGTGGAATGGGGCTCACTTGGGACACGGCACGCGAGCTGGTTGAACGCACCGTTCGCGAGACCAGCGATCTGCCGGGCGCCCGGATCGCCTCCGGTTGCGGCACGGATCATTTGGAGCTGCACGCAGGGCTGACGTGCGATGACGTCATTCGAGCGTACGCGATGCAGCTGGACGCCATTCAGCGCACCGGCAGCCGCGTCATCCTCATGGCCAGCCGAGCGTTGGTCCTGGCAGCCCGTAGCCGAGAAGACTATGTGCGCGTCTACCGGGAAGTATTGGCGATGTGCGACCAGCCCGTCATCCTGCATTGGCTGGGCGCCATGTTCGACCCCGCGCTGAAGGGCTATTGGGGGAGTGAAGACCTGGACGACGCGGCGGAAGTTTGTTTGGAGGTGATCGGGCAGAACGCTTCGAAAATCGACGGCATCAAGATCTCTTTGCTGGACGATGCCAGGGAAATCGCATTCCGGCGGCGCTTGCCTGACGGCGTAAAAATGTACACCGGGGACGATTTCAATTATCCCTCGCTGATCAAGGGGGACGACGTCGGCTATTCCCATGCCTTGCTGGGGATTTTTGACGCCATCGCGCCCGCTGCCTCACAAGCGTTGGCCGCCTTGGCGGCAGGTGATGTCGACAGGTATGACCGTATGCTTGCGCCCACCGTGGCGTTGTCGCGCCACATCTTTCGTGCGCCGACCCAGTATTACAAGACGGGGGTCGTGTTTCTCGCTTACCTGAACGGCTTCCAACCGCATTTCTTTATGTTGGGCGGCCACCATGGCGCGCGTCCGCCTGCTTACCTGGCGGAGGTGTTCCGTCTCGCCGATTCGGCCAACCTGTTGCGCGACCCCGAAGGCGCCATCCAGCGCATGCGCCTGGTGATGCAGACGCTCGGTTGCCAGCCCTGACGGAGCGACGTTCATGACATCCCTCGAAGGTCAGTTGCACCGATGTGCCATCAACACCGCGACGCTCGGTCATCGCGAGCCGTTGGACAAAACCCTGGACCGTATCGCCCGCGCCGGATTCGGTGGCGTCGCGCCATGGCGGCATGAAGTGGAAGCCATCGGCGCCAAGGCGGCCGGGCGGCAAGTGCGCGCGCTCGGGTTGTCCGTCACCGGCTACTGCCGATCGGCTTATTTTGCCGCGGCCGACCCGGCTGAGCGGCGAGCGAACATGGGCGCCAACATCGCAGCCCTGGACGACGCGGTAGAGCTCGGCGCCAGATGCTTCGTGCTGGTGGTAGGCGGCGTGCAGGGTGTGAAGGACGGCGTGGTCGGCGCGCGCGCGCAGGTGCAGGACGGGATCGGAGCGCTGTACCTCGAAGCTCGCAAACGGGGCATGCCACTGGCGATCGAGCCTTTGCATCCGACCTACGCGTCAGACCGCTCGGTCGTCAACACGATCCGCCAGGCGCTCACACTGTGCGAATCGATTGCGCCCGATGACCCCGCCATGCTCGGCCTGGCGGTCGATGTCTACCACTGCTGGTGGGACCCTGACCTGGCGGCCTCCATTGCCCTGGCAGGCCACGCGGGCAGGATCATGGGTTACCACGTTTGCGATTGGCTGCTCGACACCCAGGACAGGCTGATGGATCGCGGCATGATGGGTGACGGGATCGTCGACCTTCGGGGTTTCCGCCGCCTTATCGAAGACGCGGGCTACACCGGCATGGTGGAAGTGGAAATATTTTCAGCGCAGCGATGGTGGAAGGTGGCCCAGGACGAAGTGCTCGCGGTGTGCGCCCGGCGCCTGCAGTCCCAGTGCTGATTCAACGCGCCAACAGGAGAAGAACGATGAGTGCTCTGCAGACAGAAGGCCGGGTGCTGACCCCCGGCCTGTACCATTTTGACGAGATCGAGGTCGGCGACCGCTTCGTCACCTCCGGGGTGACGGTCACCGAAACGCATGTGGTCAACTTCGCCGGTGTGTCAGGCGACTTCTATGACATCCACCTCGATGACATTGCCGCTCAAGAAGCAGGCTTTTCCAGCCGCATCGCCCACGGGCTGTTGGGGCTGTCGCTGGCGGACGGTCTGAAGACCCGTTGCCCGGTGCGCCTGCAGGGGCTGGCCACCCTAGGCTGGAATTGGTCGTTCCGCGCCCCCATCCTCATCGGCGATCGTATCCATGTCGAGATCAACGTCGTCGGGATGAGGCAGACGAAGCGCGCGGACAGGGGGATTGCCACCCTGGCGCTGACGGTTTTGAACCACGCGGGCAAGACCGTGCAGGACGGGGAAACGCAACTGCTGATGGGCATTCGCAACCGCACCGAGTGAGCAGCGCAGGCGTCGCGCGGCCCGTGTTGACCCCTTCCGCCGGAGCGTCTCACCCACGAGCGTTATTGGAAAGAGGGCTGCTGGACCTTGGGCGTAAGCAATCCGGCGGTCTCGCCGCCATCGATCGTCAACGTGGTGCCGTTGACGTAGCTCGCCGCTGGCGACAAGAGCCAGCAGACGGCCTCTGCGACTTCCGAGGCCATTGCCAGACGTCCTTCGGGAATGCGTGCTGTCAGGGCGGCGAGGCGGGCTTCGTCGTTGACGATCTTGTCCATCATGCGCGTGGCGATCTGTCCAGGGCAGACCGCGTTGAACCGCACTTGGCCGCCGTACTCCAGGGCCAGGGCCTGGGTCAGGCCGAGAAGGGCCGCTTTGCTGGCGCAATAAGTGGCCAGCCCTTGCTCCCCGGCTTTTCCCGCAATCGAAGAGACGTTCACAACAGCGCCATGGCCTGCGATCAGCCCCGGTAACGCGTGTTTGGTGTAGAAGAACGCCGATCGCGTGTTCACGGCAAAGAGCGTGTCCCACTCTTGCTGGGTGGTTTCGACAAAGGCTTTGCGGCCGGACATGCCCGCGTTGTTGACCAGCCCGGCGAGCGTGCCATTGCCCCGGTGCAGCGCCGTTTCCACGACGTGCCGGAACTCGTCCTCATTGGCCACATCCCCGGCCACGAAGGTGCAATTCGGCAAACGGCTCGCCAACTGGTCGCCAGCGGCATGATCGCGCCCGGTGAACACGACCGAATGGCCAAGGCTGACAAGTTTTTCCACGGTTGCCGCACCAATGCCCTGGGTGCCGCCTGTGACGATGTACATGCAGTGCTCCTAAAGATGAACCGCCTCGAGACGGGCCGTTCACTGTGAATACGCGAGGTCGACGGTGTACCGGAAGACCCTGTTGCAACGGTCCGCACGATACCGTGTTTGCTCTCACAAAACTGTACGGGCAGCGTTCACGTTTGAACGATGCGGACGCGCCATCTGCAGCGGTCAATAGTCTTCATTTCGGCCACCCACCCGCTGCCCCGCGGCCTGCCGTCGAACGGATGCCAGGGGCATCTCCCACTGCATGACTTCGGCGCATGCCGACATTCACCTGCCTCGCATATCAATCGGTACAGATGTCGTTGACGCAGGGCAGGCGCCCTTATAGTGTACCGAACGGTATCTAAGTGGCTTATCAATGGCGATCAGTGCTTGCGTCAGCCGCTAACCGATCACCGATATCCAGGCGCGAAGGGCGCGCCACATGCGAGGAGTAGGACATGAAGAAGCATCTCAAACGAGCACTTGCCACCGCGGCGATGGCCATGGCTCTGCCTTATCTTGCCCAGGCTGCGGAATTTCCGGTTCCGAAGGGATTTACCAGCGAGTTCAGAACGGTGGACGGCGTCAAGCTTCATTATGTGAAGGGCGGTTCCGGGCCGTTGGTATTCCTGGCCCATGGTTTTGGCCAAGCGTGGTACGAATGGCATAACTTGATGCCTGAACTTGCCAGAAATCACACCGTTGTTGCCGTGGATCTTCCCGGTCTGGGCGAGTCGCAGCCGCCTAAAACGGGATACAGCGGTACCGCGGTCTCGAAATACCTCTTCGACCTCGCAACGCAATTGAGCGGCAATCAGCCGTTCGATCTGGTTGCGCACGACATCGGTATCTGGAACACGTACCCCTTGGCGGTCATGCACCAGAGCCAGATCAAAAAATTGGTGTTCATGGAAGCGCCCATTCCTGACAAGAGCGTGTATGACTTCCCCGCCTTCTCACCGGAAGGTGAGTCATTGGTCTGGCATTTCAGCTTTTTCGCCGCAGGCGATCACATGGCTGAAACGTTGATCAAAGGGCATGAAAAATTCTTTCTCAAACGATTCATCCAGTCGCACGCGGCCAGTATGGATGCCTTCACGCCCAAGTTGATCGATATGTACGCCAAGTCCTACGCCAAGCCCCAGACGTTGAACGCCTCTTTCGAGTATTACCGCGCACTGAACACATCGATCGCCGAAAACGCTGAACTGTCGAAGACCTCACTGAACATGCCGGTGTTGGCCATCGGTGGGGGCGGGCGCAATGGTCTGGGGCAATTCCAGATCGACCAAACGAAAAAATACGCAACCAACGTCAAGGGCGAAATCTTGCCGGGCTGTGGGCACTGGTTACCGGAAGAGTGCGCTGCCAAGTTGAATGCGGTGGTGGTTGACTTCCTGGATAATTGACACAGGTCCCATGCTAGTCGGGCGGAGCCTTGTGTTTCCCGGGACCCTTTCGCTGAGGCCCTCGATGTACATCGGTGCCATCGGCGAAAGCCTGTTTGAGGAGGTCACGCGTTTCAGCAACAACCCCGGCCGAACTAAGGTACGGCGTGCGCGTTTGCACCCTGCGCGCTGTCCCACAAACCCATGATCTGTGTCACAGCCGCGTCGATCTGCTCGAAGGCGACGCCGTCCCGAGCCAGCACGGAAATGCCCAGCAGGAAGCTGTCGAAGGCTGCCGCCAGCGCCTCGGGCACGACGGTGGCGGGGAGTTCCCCGAGGGCGATCCCGCGCTTGACACAGGCCACAATGCCGGCGCGGTTCAGTGCCCGGGCCTCAGCCAAGGGAGCGGAGATGGCCTTGCTTTCATCCGTACACGTGCTCAACAAGCCAAGCGCGACGAGGCATCCCTTGGGGTGACCGGGTTCGCATTGCATTTTTGCTGAACGTCGCAGCGTCAGTTCGATGGCCTCTCTGGGCGCGAGCGTGGTATCGAAAAGACTCTCCGTCACCCGGCCATGGGTGTTCAGATAGCGTTCCATCACTTCTTCGAACAGCGCCTGCTTGGAGCCAAATGCCGCGTAAAAGCTGGGGGCGGTGATGCCTGTACCGATGTTGGCCTTGAGCTGGCTGAGCGAGGTCGCGTCATAGCCATGCTCCCAGAACAAATGCATCGCCTGAGTGATTGCCACGTCCCGATCAAAGGAGCGCGGACGTCCCATCTGTGCCATATGTACCTCCTGCCGAGTTACATACAGACTACTCGATACATATATCCTTGCCTAGCGCAGGTGACGATCTGCGGCGCTGCCCGGCAGCGCTGTCAACGCGTACTCATCCGTTTCAGGGGGGGCTGTGGCGCGCGGGTAAGCTGACCTGGCCGCCGCAGATCAACCCTTCGGTTCCTTGGTCCCCAACACGTCGCGGATGCCGTCGACGACGCTGCTGTCCTTGATCACGTCGTTCAACCAGCCTTCGAGCGGCATGTTGCCCCACTTGATCGCTCGTTCGATGAGATAGGGCACCGGGCTCTGGGGCTCGGTCTGTTTGAAGAACTGCGCGACACCTGCAAGCAAGGTGAAGGCTTCATCGCGGGTGAGCGGGGTCGTGCGCAATGGCGCCGTGGCGGTCTCTTTGGTGGGGGTGGTCATTGCGGGACCTGCAGGGACTGGGTCGGCCGATAGCGCTTCGGGCTGTGATGGCTCTGCCGGGGCGGCCGGGTTGAGTTCGACGCCACGGTCCTTCAAGAGCTTTTCCGCGAGCTGCGCGGCACGGGAGAGGATTTCGCTCAGGCCGGCGAAGCTGGGCGCTTCGTGACCGAACAACCGGTCTACGGTGGCCTGCAACTGGCGACAGGCATGCAGGCTGTCGTTGATCTCTGCCGCTTTGCGCAGAAAATGTTCGGTCTCGGTCAGAACCACCGAGCGCTGGAAAATTTCTGCATTGATTTTTCCTTCGTCCAGAGCCGTGCGCATCGCCTGTTGGTTCTGCAGGGCGAGGTTCTCGATGTGCCGGGACTCGTCGTAGCGCAACAGGCCGAATTGATCGCCTTGGGTGATCGGCAGCCCGCCGACCACGTCGGCCAGTGTTGTTTTTAGCCAGGCCAGGCGTGCAGCACGCTCTTCCAGGCCTTCGTCGAGGGCAGGGAAGAGGTCGTCCCAGAAGCGCTGCAGTATCCGCTCGGCCAGCGTGAGGCCGAAGGTAATGCCCACGAAGTGATATTTGTGCGCCAAGGCTTCACTGAGCCAGGCCACGAGCATCAGGTCCTTGCTTTGCTTGGCAAGCCCCTGTGCAGCCAGGGTGATGGTCATGTCCCAATCCGAGGATTTCAGATCGGTTTGCCAATCACCCTGGGTCAGGTAATCAGGGTCTGCCCGACGAGCTTCCTTGACCTGATCGAACAGCGTGGAAAAGCTCAGGTCTTCGCCGCTGCCTCCATTGATCGGCGCTGTCAGTTCGGTCATTGAAAGGTCGTTGAGAAATTCAGACATGGTCAACTCGGCAATGGGTAAAGAAACACCATGCCGATGAAGTCGGCACGGTGTCAGGTAAGGGCCATCGCCGTCGACGATGGCCCCGGGTGCTTACGCGATCACGCGAAAACCTTGTTGGCGGTGCGGTCCCAGCCGCCAGTGACGTTACCGCCACCCTGGCCGTCCGCACGGCTCTGTTGGGTGTAGGTGGTTTTGATACGCGCGAAGTTGAAGCTGATTTCTTCGATCGGCAGATCGCTCACCGCTTTGTCTTCGCCATCCTGGTTACCACCGGCAATGGCCTTGACCGACGACACCACAACCTCTTCCAGGTTGATGGTGAGGTAGGTCAGCTTGTCGCCGCCGGCACGGTTGACGTTCAGCTGGATTTTGGCGATGTGGGTCCCTTTGCAGCAGGCTTCGAACAGCTTCGCGGAGGCCTTGTCGACTGCCTTGCGAATGCTGAAATCGCTCAGCGCAACGCGCTCGGACGATGCACCACCCGAGGAACTGGCCGTTGCCGAAGTGGCTTGCGTGGCGCCGTATTCGTAGCCCAGTACTTCGATCCAGTCCTTGTGCTTTTCATCCAGCACTTCGCCTGGGATCCCGTCGATCTGAATGTATGCGTCAAATGCCATTTCTAACTTCTCCATTTTCTTACAATTAAGGGCTTGTCCTAGCTGCGGCCAGATCGCAGCCCTTCGATTTGACCCCCCTCGATCATTCGAGGGGAGTCGGTTGCCGCTGCCTCAGCCTCCGCGCGCAGAGGCTCAGGCGCCGGTTCCTCCTGAGCGGTACGTGCACTCAATTGAGCGCGCGCACCTCGATTTCTACCCGCCGATTGGGCTCCAGGCACTGAATGAGCTGTGCCCTGGGCAATTGCATGTTGCACTTGACCAGCGGTTTCTGACTGCCTTCGCCCACGGCTTCCACCAGTTCGGCGGGCACGCCCTTGCCGACCAGGTAGGTCTTGATGGTTTGCGCACGTTGCCTGGACACCTGGAGGTTGCCTTCTGGATCACCCAGTTGATCCGCGTGCCCGGCGATGATGATCTTGCCGATGTTCGGGGTGCTCAACAGCTTGCCGGCGATGGCGCTCAACTGGCTCTGGCCCTCGGTTTTCAGGCTCTGGAAATCCGCGCGGGCGAACGCGAACAAGGTGTCCGACTCCAGCGTGATGGTCTCGATCGAACGCAGCGACTGCGACAACAGGCTGTTGATGTAATTGCGTGAGCTGGACGTCAGGAACGCGTTGTCGAGGATCCTTGGCACGTCGGGCTCGTGGATCTGATCGCTGTAGAAATTGACCTGGCGGCTGGCCATTTCATAGTCGGTTCCGGTATTCGGCGTGGCCGCAATGGCCGGCGTGTTCTTACCGGTCTGTTTGGCGATCGCCGGGTACCAGTAATCAGGAATCCGTGCCTTGAGAAACGTCGGGTCCGCTTTCTCGCGTTGCGAGCGCGACAGCATCACGTAAGTCTCGAGCGTGGCCTTGCCAAAGTCGGCAATCGACTGCGCACGGTTGTCCGTCGGCAGGGCGCGAGGCTCGACGCTGTCGACCCCGGTCACCGGCATGAGGTCTCTGGCGTTGCGCTGGTACACCTTGATCGTCGTCAGCAAGTACAACGAGCGGGTCAGGTTTTCGGAGGTCGGCTTGAGCATCACGCTCTCCAGCCGACTGAAATACCGGCTGCGCACTACAGGCTCGATCTTGTAGCCCTGATAGAGGCCCAGCCGCAGGCGCAGCGGAACGCCCTGTTCGTGATGCCGCGCGTAGTAATCGGCTGTCCAGAACCGCAGGCGGTCCAGCGTTTGCCAGGACGTGTACTGTTGCGCAGCGGCTTGGTCCTGCGCGGCCGCCGCGGTCAATTCCGCCGACAGCGTTTTGATGGCCGACGCATTGTTCCAGTACGACCAGCCCCACAGGCTGCAGAGCAACAGTGCGACGAGACTGGCGCCGCCGACCCATGCGGCCTTGCGACGACGCTCGCGGAAATTGGTGGTGTACAGCGCGACCAGATGTTGATCCGGGATGATCACCTTACGGAACAGGCTGTTGATGAACAGCGGCTGGGGTTGTGCGTGGCCACTGGCGCTCGCGGCTTCGCCCTGGAGGTGAAAACGCTCGCTGACCTGCCGGGTGTGGCCACCCAACTCTGGCGCGTCGGCGTCCAGGGCGCTGGTGAAATAGAAGCCGCGCAGCAGCTCCGCGCTCTGGTAGGGGTTCGCACGCAGTAGGGTGTCGACGAACTGCTGAAGCCTGGGCTTGAGCGCCGCCAGCTCCAATGGGAAGCGGTAGACCGCAGAGTCCTGGCGGGTGATTTGAATGTCCTGCAACATCAGTTGCTGGCTGGCCACCTCCTGCCAGTAACGGGTCAATTCGTCCATCGCCAGGCCGAACCGCTGCCCCCAATCGGCCTTTTCGAAATCCTTGTGGGTGAAGGTCTTGCCCATGACTTCGCCACGGGCCACTTCATCGAGGCGCCGGTAAAAGGCAGTGAAACCGGGTACGAGGTCGCATTTGGTGAAGACCAGATAGACCGGCAGCCGCACTTCCAGCAGTGAGTGAGTTTCCTGAATCCGCTCGCGCAGGCGTTTGGCCAAGCGTTCCTGGTCTTCCGGCGAGGCCTCAAGAATGTCGTGGATGCTAACCGTCACGATCAGGCCATTGAGCGGACGCCGCTGGCGATACTGGCGCAAGAGCTGGAGAAAGGCGCGCCACTTACCGACTTCCTCCTGGTTGTTCATGTAACGTCCGGCAGTGTCCAGAAGCACCGCCTCGGAGCTGAAGAACCAGTCGCAATTACGCGTGCCGCCCAGCCCGGCGACACGAACGCCTTCGCGTTCGGCATACGGGAAATTCAGGCCGGACTGATACAGCATGGTGCTTTTGCCTGCTGCGGGCTGACCGACCACCAGGTACCACGGCAGTGCGTACAGCGCGTCCTTGGTGGCAGCGCCCCGTGGCGTGTTGCTGTGCAGACGGTCGATGCTTTGCAGCAGACGCTCACGCAGCAGGCTGACCTCCTCGCGATCTGCCGGGCTGGCATTGAGCACCGCCTGATCAGCGTCATCGCGCAGCAAGCCTTCCAGGTTCGGGTGGCTTGAGGCGCCACGGTACAACAGCAGCACGTAACCGGCAGACAGCAGCAAAAACAGACCGATGCCAGCCAGCAGGCTGTGCAATGAGTTGAAGCCCAGCGCGCCACCGATGGCCCATACCGCGAAGATCATTACAAAGAAGCAGACCCCAAGCACGTAGGGTTGATAGCGCAGAAAGTAATATTTGATCTTGTTCATACTGACTTCATATCCGGCGCGTCGACGAAGCGGTCGATGGCGTCATAAAGGGGGCGTTCGGTATCGGGCATCGCGGGCTGGCGATGGTGTTCGTCAAACGTTTCGAAATTGGCCAGCACGTCATACGTATCAGTGGCCTGGCCTTGACCGGTGAGGACGGTGTAGAGGCTGTGGTTGCCTCTGTTGGGAAAGCAGAACAACTTAGGGCGCATGAAGTCGTCGGCCAGCACGCTCACTTGCGGCGAAGCCCGACCCGCGCTCATGCGTGTCAACCAGTCGACCCACAGATCGGCGGTGGGGTTTTTCAGACCACGCTCGGCGGGCAAAGGCAGGCTGATGGCCGGCGCGTCCGCGTGGTGCAACGAGCGGCGTGCTGCATGGAGCCGGGTCAGCACCGCCGACGTGATGAACTCGGGATAGGCACCCTTCAAAGCGTCGGCGATGTCGCCCAGGTTGAAGTTGCGCAGGAATTTGTCGTGCACCTGGCGAAACAGTGCCAGATCCTGGCCCTGCAACGGCCGCAGCGCCTTGATCTTCTCGAACAGCCGTGCCGGTTGTTCGCCTTGCACACCGAGATGAAGCAGGGGCTTGATCTGCCCGCAGAACAGCTCGCTCAAGGTGAATGGGTTGACCAGACGTTCATTTTCTTCGGCCTTGAGCGTCTGGAAAATAAAGAACGGATAGCGCCGCTGGCTGGCGTCCATGGAGCTCACCAGGCCACCCAACAACCAATTGCCCGAGCGCGCACGGTAGGCGACGAAGCACACCGGCAGGCGATCGAACAGCGTGCGCCAGTCCTCGCGCGGGTGAATCGCAGCCAGCGCGTTCTGGAGCCAACCGTCGAATTCGCAGACTTCGTCAGCGGCGCCATGCAGGCTGACGAAGTCGGCGCTGGCCGGTATTTTTCCGAAGCAGCCGATCATCGACCGCTCCTTGGGTTTGAGGCGCTGTGGTTCACTTGGTCCGTCCGTCCGCGACATTGACTGGAGCGTTCAACGCGCTCAGCGCTTTGACGTTGGCAAGGTCCGTCAGTTTGACGCCGCCATAGTTGCGCACTGCCAGGCTCACTTGACCGTTGGCGGTATTCCAACTGAAGCGCTGCTGGATGCCGTCGAGATCGACCACGCGCGCGCTGTCGTTCATTCGCAGCAAGCCCCAACGCCCCGGATAATCGAACACCGTGATACGTTCGCCGGAGAGGGTCACCACATCCAGACGAGCGCCCGGAGCAGTGGTGCTGCCTGGCCATGAGAAGCGGCTCCAGCTGGTCTTGCCGTTGCGGTAGTGCTGCTCCTGACCGTCCAGGGTGAAAATGATGTCGGTGAAGTTGGCCGACGGCTCCAGCATGATCTCGAAGCCATTTTCCTTGTCCGACAGGCTGGCAATGACCTCGCCCAGCGAGCTCGCTTTGTCGATGCTGTTGACCATGTTCGGGTTCACCAGCGGCACGGCCTTGGCGCCGCTGCTCATGCCCAGGCCTTCTCCGCCGGACAGGTTGCCGATTTCGTTGCGCTTGAAGTTCGGTAGCAGCCCGGATTCCGGGTCGACGAAACGCTGCAGGTCCTTGACCGATGCTTCATTGCGGCTGCCCGCCGCGATCGGATAACGGTGGGCCATGACCTGCTCCCAGGGCTTGGCGATCTGCTGCGCCCAGGCCTTGGCAATCTGTTGGCCGGCCGGATCACGCAGGGTTTCCCAAGCGAACTGGATCGGCAGACTGAACAACCCTTGCAGCGACGCCGACAGGCCGCCTTGACTGGTGTCGACAGTGGTTTCCACGTAGTTGCGCACGTTGGTCACTTCGCTAGGCTGGCCTTCAAGGGTTTCGCTGATCAGCTGCTTGCTGCTCTTGCCCACATCCTGCGAGCGCTGGATGTTGTTCATCCGCACCTTGAGCTTGCGCAGCGCCGCCAGATAGCGATCCATGATGGTGCTGTCGGCGCCTTCCGAATTTTGCGCGGCGAATACCCGCGACACCGGTTCGAAGCGTTTCGCCAGGCTGCCGTCGTCGATCGACGGCAATGGCGAGAGCATGGCTGCGGAGGGTTTCTGCGGACCATCGAACAGGCCGGTGGCCTTGCTCCAAAAACTGTCCTGGGGTGCGGTGCCAGGTGCCTGGGGCTCGCGCGGAGCCGGCAGGTCCCAGCGCGTGTTGTCATTGACGGCCGAGAGCAGCAGTTTGACAGGCGAGTTCTGCACGTCGCTCAGCAACGACAACTGTTCGGTCGCGTTCGCCATGTCGGTGAAGTGCCGAATGCCGACCCCGTTGAGCAGGGCGTACCACACCTGGGCGTAGTCACGTTTGTAGCGCGCCATGAATTCACGCACGAAGTTGGCTTTCTGGACAATGCTGTCGCCGCCTTCACCATCGAGCACCCAGTCGGACTCGTTGCGCAGGTTGCCGGACACCAGCTTGATCAGCTCCGGCTTGACGAAGCCGTCCCAGCCTTGACGGGTAAAGATGGCCGGCACGGCTTCGCTGCCATACAGCAGTTGGCGACCGGGCAGCGGCACCAGATCGTTCAGGCTGATGGCCGGGAACTGACGGCTGGATTCCAACTGCAGGCGCAGGTACTCGCGGTCCACCAGCGAGCTGGAAATCATGAACGCCTTCAGGCTTTTGCGCGTGCTGTCGACCAATTGCTCGTTGCGAGGCAGGGCAGGGGCCTGACCGTTCTTGAGCAACTGCACGTACATCGGCACGTTGTCCTGGATGACCTCGTCACTGACAGGGCTGGCCTCCGTCGCAGTGCTGGCCCATGCGACCGGCAATGCGGCGCTGACGAATTCCGGATCCGGGTGAGCAGCGGGCTGCGTCAGCATCAGGTACAGCTTGAGCGCGTTGTAGGATTCGATGATCGATGCCACTTGTTGCTCATCCAGCCGTCCCAGCATTTCCTCGGACAGCGACAGCCCGCCGGTGGTCGCCGAGACCTCGGCCGCATCACTGGCGGTGGCCGGGTTGCGCAAGTCGGCCAGCGCACCGTCGCGGGCTTTGCCGGCAGCGCCCTTGGCCAGACCCTTGAGACGATTGCCTGCGTCGCCGACGGAGCGCGGGATGCTGCTCAGCGAAGGTTTGCCTGCCTTGGCGCGGAGGTCCTGCATGCCACGGTCGATCAGCTTCTGGCCCTTGGCGGTTTTGACGTTGGCCTTACCCGTTGCGGCAAGATCGTTCTGGGGCTCCATTGATTCGGCGAATTCATTGAAGGCGCGCATCTGCATCTGCAGTGCCAGCGCCACCGGCTCCAGCGCCTGACTGCGCAATTGCTGCAGGTAGGCAGCCTCGGCGGCGGCGAAAATATCGTCGCCCCGGTACAGGCCCGCGCTCAATTGCAGGGGAACGCCCTTGGCGCGGTGTTTTTCAATCAGCGTCAGCTCATTACGAAGCAATTCGAGGCCTTCGCCCGCAGCCATGCGTTGGTCGCGGTCCGGCGCGGCATTCAGATCGCTGATTTTCCCTTCCAGCGCCGCGATCCATGCCCGGTTGTTCTGGAAGGCCAGCGCCTGCCAGCCAACGAAAACAAGCCCAGCGAGCGCCGCCAGCGCGATCACGGCCGGGCTGAGCGACGTGTCGCGCCCCGTACGCGACTGATAGCGGGTTAGATCACGGTCCGCGAAGATGACCCGCCGGAAGGTATCGGTGATGAAGTAACTGCGGTCGCTGATCTTTTTGCCCACCCCTTCGGTGAGGGCCAGAGCGTCCTGGTCAGGCTGCAGCGCAAACGACTCGGCCAGATCGTCCTCATAGACCGGAAACAGCTGATGATCGGTCTGCAGCGCGCTGGTGAAATACACACCGCGCAGCAACAGCGGGTTGCCGTGGCTGGCTGGCTCGGTGAAGGGCTTGAGAAATTGCTCCAGCACACTCGGCATCTGGGCGAAGTAATTCGGGAAGTTGAGCAATGCAGAGTTGGCTTCCGCGCCCAGACGCGTCATTTGTGTGTCGACGTGACGCTGAACGCCGCCGTACAAATTCTCCAGTTTGCGGGTGAGCACGGCACGCAGACCCAGGTTGCGGATCTCCGACTGGCCGAACGTCATGCCCAACGGCTGCTGACGTTCAGTCAGGTCCAGACCGTCGAATGCCTGGTTGAAGCCGGGCAGTTGGTCGGTCTTGCTCAACATCAGATAGATCGGCGGGTTGGCCTCCAGGCAGCGGGTGTACTCTTCGATCCGCGACACCAGTTGCGCTGCCATCTGCTCGCGCTCTTCGACCGTGGCCGACAACAGCTCCGGCAAGCTGACGACCAGCACCAAGCCATTGACCGCCGCTTTCTTGCGCTGTTTTTTCACCAACTGCAGGAATGCGGCGAACTCACTGGCCGATTGGTCATCGTGCAGGTAACGCCCGGCCGTATCGATCAACACCGCTTCCGGGCTGAAATACCAATCGCAGTGCTGCGTGCCACTGTCGTTGTCGCTCTGGCTGCTGGCAATGCTGGCAGACAGGCCTGAGCGGGTGAGCAGGGAGGTCTTGCCCGCCGCCGACATGCCGATGACCAAGTACCACGGCAAGTCGTACAGCGCCGAAGAGCCGCCACCGCCGGCGGAACGGTCGGCGCGCAACATGGCGATGGCATGTTTGAGCCTGTCCCGGAGCACCTGTTGGTCACGGAACTCGCCGTTCGATTTCAGCGAGCGATCGACTTCGATCTGCACCAGGTTTTCGAGGTTGTGTTCGGTGCGGATACGCCTGTACTGGCGCAGCACGATGATCAAGAGATAGAAAGCGCTGACGATCGCCATGGTTTCGAGCACGTGATCGCGCGACCACTGTACGCGAGGCGCGACGAGCGCGCAGACGAGGAGGCTCGCCAGCCATAGGGCGATGACGATGAACCAAAAGCTTTTTAATGCACGGAGTAATGTTTTCATGTCTTCCTGACTCGGTTACCTGACCATTGCTCAGGCACTGAACAACTGGCTGATGTGTTCTGAGAGGACGGCGACGTCTTTGCCCAGCAGCCAGTCCAGCGTCAGGTAGACGCCCAGGCAGACCAGCGCAATGAGCGCCAGATAGATCCACACGGGCACTTCATGCCGCAGCATCTGCGAAACCTGATCGGGCAGCGCCCAATCGGGCGAGAGCGCTTTGGGTGTCTTGCGGTACCGCGCAATGTCCTGGCCGAGGGTGTTGGCCAGGTAGCGCAATTGATCCTTTTCGGACAGGAACTTGCCTTCGAAACCCAGCGCCAGGCAGAGGTGGTAGACCTCCAACACATCGATGTTGCCTTTCACGTCGGCGCGCAACGCGTCGATCTTCTCGAAAAAGCCTTCGCCGGCCAGGGCCACGCCGAAATAGCGAAACTGCAAGGGTGACATCTCGAAGTGCCGGCGCAGGTCGTTTTCGCCCGAGCGCAGCACGCTTTCATCGAGAAACGCGCACAGTGCGTATTGCGTGTCCTTGACTTGATCGGCGCTGTATTGGGCGCTCCGCGCGTCACGCTCCAGTTGAGAGAAGAAACCGTCGACGCTGGCTTCGAAGGCGCTGATCGACGTGACCTGACGGCCGCGACGTACGATCAGCGCCATGCTGATGAAGTCTTGCACGAGGTCTTTCAAGGTGGGTTTCGCGGCAGTGGCGGTCGTTGCGCCTTGCATTACGGCTTCGTTCATTTGAGTACCGCCATCAGTTCAAGCTTGAGGTTGGTGAAGGCACTGGGTGCGTAGAACGAGATCGCCTGCGCGTTCATCATGCGTTCGTAGACCCGGCCATGCGGCTCGATAGAGAAATAGTGGTTGTCCAGCCGTACCGGAATGGCGTTGGGCAGGCGTGTGGAATGGTTGAGCGTGACACCCGGCATGGCGCTGTTGACGACAACTTCGATATCTTCCGGAGAGCCGATCTTGAAGGCGCGTGGCACCAGCTCCAGAAGGCTGGCCCCAGGCATGTCCGCGTGCACGGAAATGTAAAAGTCCGCTTCGACCAGGCGCGGATCATGCAACTGCCCTTGCCAGTAAGAGGGCTTGGTTTGGGTCAGGTTGATCATGATGCATTGGTTAGGGATGACGTTATCCAGCAATACCCGGATCGTCTCGTCCAGCTTGACCAGCGAGGCGGCCGGATCGTGATGGTCGTATTCGGGAATGCTGTTGAGCTCCATGTCGAGCGAGAACGTCAACAGGCCACCGGCCAACTCAGCCAGGAACAGGTACAGGCGCTCCGGATGCAGGCGCGGGTGCGCGAGCAGGTGAGCGAGCGCCGGGTAAGCGCGGTTCACGGTGTTGAGCAGCCAGAACAGGGTGACGTCGCTGGAGCCGAACTCAGCGATCTGGTCGGCGCGCTCGCGACGGCGGCCCGACAATGCCTTACTTTTGGATTGCAGCGCCCCCAGCAGGCGTTTGCCCAGACCGATCAACGTCTCGTGAGTGCCCACATGCAAGGTGGGATGCACGAAGTGCATGTCCAGGTTGAAGCCACCGATGTTATTGCGTGACAGTCGAGCCACCGGGCAATAGGTGTAGCCGTCCAGGGTGTCGCCATCGACCAGCATGACCACGTTCAGCCGCAGACTGGTGATTTCGTTTTCAAGATCGCCTTCGTTCAGGTCGGGCAGGGTGTCGAACTGCTTGCGAAAACGTCGCGCGCTCTTCTGTTCCTGACCGTCCTCGACGTAGTTCAAGCCGAACGGCTCGGGCAGTTTCAACGCTGCATAGACCTTGAAATCATCACCCTTGAGCAATTCCCTCAGGTCCCTCGCCGCTGGAAGCGGGTCATGTTGGGGCGCGTCGAATAGGCTGCCATCAGGGAACACGAGCTTGAGACGCTTGAGCTGCAGCGAACCGTTGGCCAATGCCTCTTCATCGATCTGCAACGCCTGGACACCCCAATGAAAAGGCGTGCTGCGCAAGGTCGATTCGGCAAGCTGATGCTGATGGAACTCGTCCTGATACTGAAAATGCTGCGGCAGAAGGAACATGCCTTCAGACCACATCACACGGCTCTGCTTACTCATGAACGCCTTCCAGGAGTGAATCGAATTTTGACTGCATGCCTTTCTGCGCGGAGTCGACGGCGGTGTCCTCGGCTTTCTGCACCACCGCGTCCTGTACCTTTTGCGCGACCGTCGGAGTGCCCGGCGCCTGCGGCAGGGTGTTGGTACCGGCGATCTGGGCTTGCGTCGGCGTCTGGCGCAGGACATCGGCGCCGCGCACGGCCACGACCTGGTTGTTGTCCACCAGCACCCTCAGCCCATCGGATGAGAACCAGATGCCGTCCTTGCGCAACGAGTTGGCGTCGAAGGCGACTTTCCATTGGCTCTTTTCTTCCGAGCGGAAGAAGGCGGCGACGCCGACATACCCGGTGGCCTTGTTCAAAGGCCACTGGTTGTTCTGCCCCATGCCGGGGAGCAGGGTGATTTCCTGGCTGTCAATCAAGGTGTTGCCGAGCGCCTTCTGCGGGTCGCTCCACAACGAATCGGGGTCGGTGGACGCAAAGCGTTCGAGCGCCGTGAGCTGATAAACCCGCAGCACCACCGACAAGGGCTTGCCCGACTCATCGGGGTTCAGCTGATTGCCACCGTCGGACGTCAGAATCACCTTCTCTTTGTCGCCGAACAGCATGTCGCCCGCCCAAGTGTCGTCGACCCGCTTTCCAGCCCGCTCGGTGATGCCACAGGCGGTCAACGCCAGCAGCATCGCCAGAAGAGTCAGCCCCTTCGCCCAGCTCGCGCCGGCACGTTCCATGTTGTGCATATTCATGACTACTACCTATGAATGCTCGAATCAGGTGAGGCGGTAGGCGAAATCGCCATCGCTGCCCAGTTCGATGTCCAGCCTTTGGATCGGTTTGTCCTGCGCCATGCGCTCCAGCACGTGCTGTGCAAGCTCGGGCATCAGCGTCTTGGACAGGATGTTGTCGATGTTGCGCGCGCCGCTGTCGACCTCGGTGCAACGGGCGGCGATGGCCGAGACCAGTGAGTCGTCGTAGCCAAGCACCGCTTGGTGGTTGCGTTCGAAACGCTTGCGAATGCGCTCCAGCTTCAAGGCCACGATGCGTTGCAGAATCGCGTCCTGCACCGGGTAATAAGGCACGATGGACAAGCGGCCCAGGAACGCGGGCTTGAACACCTGGTTCAACTCGTCGCGCAAACCGTCGACGATCTGCTCGGGCGTTGGCTGCTCGGCGGCATTCAGGCACCACTGCATGATCCGGTCTGTGCCCGTGTTCGACGTCAGGATGATCACGGTATTGCGGAAGTTGATTTCACGGCCTTCACCGTCGTCGAGCACGCCCTTGTCGAATACTTGAAAGAAGAGTTCCAGCACGTCGGGGTGGGCTTTTTCCACTTCATCGAGCAGCACGACGCTGTAGGGCTTGCGCCGCACCGCTTCGGTCAGCACGCCGCCTTCACCGTAACCGACATAGCCGGGCGGCGAGCCTTTCAGGCTGGAAACGGTGTGCGCTTCCTGGTATTCGGACATATTGATGGTGATGACATTGCGCTCGCCGCCGTACAGCGTGTCGGCCAGCGCCAGGGCGGTTTCGGTCTTGCCGACGCCGCTGGGGCCGAGCAGCAGGAATACGCCGATGGGCTTGTTCGGATCTTCCATGCGTGCGCGGGAAATCTTGATCCGCTTGCCGATCTCCAGCAGCGCGTGGTCCTGGCCCAGTACGCGCTCGCCCAGCAACGCAGGCAAGCGTTGCACCGTCTCGATTTCGTCGCGCAGCATCTTGCCGAGGGGAATGCCGGTCCAGCCGGAAATCACTTCGCCGATGGTGCCGCCGTCGACCAGCGCATGCACCAGGGGTTGCTCGCCTTGAACCGTGCCAAGCTCAGCGTGCAGGGCAGCAATCTCGTTCGCGTCCGGCGCCTCGTGTTCACTCGCCTGTGCCAGCTTATCGACCAGCTCAAGCTCGCGTTGCCATTGCTGTTGGAGGGCTTCACGGTGTTGCTGAGCGGCCTTGAGCTCGTCGTCGAGTGCCGCAAGGCGGCGCGTATGGTCGCTGCCCCGTGACGATTCCTGGGTGAGGACGGTGATTTCCGACTCCAGGTTTTCAATGAGCCGCTTGCAATCTTCCAGTGCGCCGGGTTGGGCAGACTGCGCCAGCGCCACGCGTGCGCAGGCTGTGTCCAGCACGCTGACGGCTTTGTCCGGCAACTGACGCCCGGTGATGTACCGATTGGACAGGCGGACGGCCTGCACCAAGGCTTCGTCCATCACCCTGACCTTGTGGTGCGCCTGCATCTTGCCCAGCAGGCCACGCAGCATGTGAATGGCTTTCTCCTCGTCGGGCTCTTCGACTTTGACCACCTGGAAGCGGCGGGCGAGGGCGGCGTCTTTCTCAAAATACTTCTTGTATTCCGCCCAGGTCGTGGCGGCGATGGTGCGCAGTTCGCCGCGGGCCAGCGCCGGTTTGAGCAGGTTGGCGGCGTCGTTCTGCCCGGCCTGGCCCCCGGAGCCGATCAGGGTATGGGCTTCGTCGATGAACAGGATGATCGGGTGAAGACTGCGTTTCGTTTCTTCGATGACCGATTTCAAACGGTTTTCGAATTCGCCCTTGACCCCAGCGCCCGCTTGCAACAGGCCCAGGTCCAGCGTGTGGATCGCCACGTCCTTCAGCACCGAAGGCACGTCGCCCTGAACGATGCGCAGCGCCAGGCCCTCGACCACGGCAGTTTTGCCCACGCCGGCTTCGCCCGTGAGGATCGGGTTGTTTTGCCGACGACGGGTCAGGATATCCACCATCTGGCGCACTTCGAATTCCCGACCCAGCACCGGATCGATCCGGCCTTCGCGGGCGTTCTGCGTGAGGTTGACGGTGTACTGGTCCAGCGCAGGGGTCTTGCCGTTGCCGGCGAGTGGACGGCTGGCCGCTGCCTCTGATGGGCTCAGTGGCTTGGCCAGACGCGATTCAGGACTGGACTCCACGAGGGCGGCGAGATTGACTCGCAGGTCGTCGGCGTTGATTTTTTCCAGTTCGATGGCCGAGCCGACGATCACGCGGCGCAGTTCATCGTCATCCAGCAGCGCCTGGATCAGGTAGCCCGTGCGGATCTGACTCTGACCGAACTCGATCGACGCCAGCAGCCAGGCTTGCTCGATCATGCGGGTAATATGCGGGGACAAGGCGGGCGTGCGGGTGTTGCCCTTTTTGAACGTGCCCAGTGCTGTCACCAGTTGCGCCTGCAGGCGCTCGGGTACGACATCGTAATGACGAAGAATGGCCGGCAGGTCGTTGTCGCTGCCTTCGAGCAGTTGCAGCAACAGGTGTTCGACTTCCACGTCGTAATGATGCTCGGCAAGGCACAGCGCGGCAGCGCCTTCCGTGGCCGTGCGACTGGTTTCGTTGAGCTTGGCGAACAGCGACTTCAGGTTCACAGGGAGACCCCATCGAAAGGAATATTGAAAACGGCGCAGCGGGAAGGCTCGACTTCGACGTCCGGACGCTTGAGCCAGCCCAGCCACCCCAGCGCGACATTGCCCTGGCGACCCAGGCGGGCAAGGGGCACGGCCTCACGCGCAAGGGTGGGTGCAATTTGAAAGTCCAGCTGGGCGCCCACGTAGAAACGCACCAGTTCCACCAGCTTTTGGTAGTCCTCGGTGGCCGGTTGAAAACGCTGGTAATCCGCGAGCTGTAACGGACCGATCTCAATCCGCACGCATGACTGGTAATCCCAGACACGGTTGCCCGCTACGGCGCTCTGCCCGAGCACCGCGTTCTTACGGCCCAGTTGGGTCCACTGGCTGACATCCAGCTTCAGCCAGCGTCCGGCAAACTGGCTCACCTTGAACGGCAGCGAGAAATAAAAGCCGAGCATCACCTGCAGGTTGAGGGCGTTGCGCGGGTTCTGCGCGAACATTCCCGAGAAGTAGCTGAACAATTCACGACGCAGCGGCGAGCCACCGGGGCCGAACTTCTGCTTTTGCGCTTGAGGTCCGAAACCCACCAGGTTGAGCAGATACCGGTCGAAGTTCGAACTGCCGGTGCGCTCGTACTCGATGTAGAACTTGTACTTTTGCCACGCCTCGTAGAACAGCGTGGTCATGCGGTGCGAAAACAGGTCGAAAAAAGCGTGTGCGGCGTCGTCGCGGTACTGGATATGCCGTTCCATCAGCAATTCGGTATACGGGCGCGGCAAGACACCGGAAGGGCCGACCAGCCCCATGAACGTGACCTGCACCTCCGACAGCGGCAAACCGGCGGACGAGACTTTCCCCTCGCGCTCGAATTTCAGGTCACTGACTTCACTGGCGGGGAAGTTCAGGGAGAGCTGAGAGCGGAAGCGCAGCGGATCCTCATGGGGCCGCGTCTGCAGGTCCATGCGCCCGTTTCTGCTGTAATGCAGGCGGAGCAAACGCACCAATTGAAAGAACTCGAATCGGTGCGGCTCAGCCCGTGCCTGATCAATCAGACCAGGGGTTGATCGCCGGTTCGCGGAGGCCATTGGACCACTCTCTTTTCACGTTGCAAGGTGCGCAGGGTTAATTGGGTAAAGCTGTTGATGGAGCAGTACTGGCCGAAGAAATGGTCCAGCACCATGCCGAACAGGAACACGCCGCTGCCGGTGTACTGGCTTTCATCGAAGGTGAGGGTGATGCCCACGCCGCGAACGAAGTTGGGCCGCGGATGACCAATGCGAGCGACCACCGGCTCGCTGCCGACCGACACGATGCCGTTGATCTGCTTACGGATCGCCGACGTGTTGCGGTAGTTGTACAAGGACAGCAGTTCCAGCAGCACGTCACGCCCTTTGGACACCAGCGACATGTGGTTCAACGACAGGTGTGAAATCAGCCGCCAGATCACGCCGTTACCCAGCGGCACGCGGACCGAGGCGGTGGGTTTGCGCAGGCAGCGAATGTCCTGGATCACCACGTTTGCCGGAATGTTGAAGTCCCCGCGCTCGCCGCCGAAGGGCAGCATCAGCGGCACATCGCGGTTGCTGCACGTCAATTGCAGGCTCAGGGTGTCGTTGTTGGAATCGATCAATTCCAGATCCCGGTCAACGACCCGGATGTACATGTGCGTCCCCTCGCTCTGCACGGTTTGCACCGGTCGACGCCTGGCAATCCAGAAGCTGTCGCCAGGGCCATGATCGGCCCGCGGATCGAAGAAGGGGTGACAGGTCGCAACATGATCGACCCCGCCCAGCTTCTTAACGCGACGCACTCGATCGATGGACACCACTTCAGCCGAAGCCTGAAGGCGTACGTCGGGCTTCACGGTATATTCGTGCTGTGCGTGCGTCAGCTTGATCGGCTCGGCCTGCTGGCGGAACAGATTGATGATCGGCGTGCAGTTGAGCTTGAAATTGGCACGGCCGATGTTTTGCGTCAGGCGCGCCAGACGATCGTTCAGGTCGTAGTCGGAGAAGTAGAAGTTGATCTCGATCCGGTCAAGCGCCTTGCCTGCCAGGATTCGGCCGAACCCGGACAGGTCGAAAAACATGAATTTGTCCGGGAAGGTGAAGTACTCATGCAGCAGCCGATACCCGAGGAATGAACGCTCCGAATAGTCCACGAGCCCTTCGTCGAGGCCGTAACCGACGGCCTTGAGCGCATTGAGCGGCAGGGCCACCTCCCGATTCCGCCCTTGTTCCTGAAAGCTGATGGTCGCCTTGGCCAGGTTGTTGAACAGCAGCTCGTACAGCTGCAGCATCAGCGTGCTTTCCCCGTCGAGGAAGAAGCGCAGACGGTCCATTTCCATCTGCCCGAACAGGGTGTCGCCGGTTGCAGCAAGGCCGAGGCGCAATCGTGCAACCAGGTCGGCGCTGTGGCCGTTGAAGGCAGAGCGTTCCATCTCCACGAAGGAGGCTTGCTGCACCGTGATTGGCCAGAGCTCCACGGGGTAGCAGGTGCGGAATTTGCACACCACGCCGTCAACCGGATTGGCATGCAGTTCGGTATGGCGGGCAACCCGGTAGGCTTCGGTGACCTTCTCGTGCTTGCCCAGGCTGAATTCAACGATGGACATCGACGGAGTAGGGCGCAGGTAATGCGGGTAAAGCACCTCGAGAAACGATTCGACGATCTCGGGAAACTCATCATCCAGTTTCTTGTGGACACGGGCAGCCAGAAACGAAAACGCCTCGATCAAACGCTCGGTATGCGGGTCTTCACAGTTATCGCCGTCGATGAGCAACCGTGAAGCGATTTTCGGGTACTGGCTCGCGAACTCCTGGCCCAGAAAGCGCAGGTGCGACAGTTCCTTTTCGTAATAGGGGAGCAGATCGTCGAGCATCAGTTGAGGTTCTGTACTTTGTATTCCTGGGTGTTCACTTGCAGCACCGCATCAAACGAAACCTGACGCGAAACATCCTGCAGGCGCAGTACGGCGTCCACGCGAAAGGTCAGCATGCGTTGGCCGGTTTGTTGTGCCAGTAGTTGCACCTTCACGCTGCGAAAACGTCGGTCTCCCACCGAAATCGCCTTTTCCAGCTGGCGCTGGATGAGCAGGCGATCCTCAGGGTCGAGCACACTTTTGCTGGTGAAATCAGGCATGCCGTAGTCGAGAATCGTGCCATCCAGCTGGGGAAAGCCGCCGAGCTCCTCCGCCACCAGGGACTGGCGAGTGTTCACCAGGATCTCCAGGTCGCGGACGATGCTGGCCTTGTAATCGGCCAGCGAACACAGCCGTTGCGACGACGCTTCGGTGGATTGGTGCGGACGGTCGTCCAGCAACCGATCCAGCAGTGACGGCAACAGCTTGTGTTGGCTACTCATATTGCCTCCCTGGCAACGGCATCGATCAACCGCGTGTGGACTGCGGCAACTCGGCAACCAGCCGCAGAGACGCGGTCAGTTCATCCAGTTGGTAGTGCGGGCGCAGGTACGTCACGGCCTTGTAGACGCCCGGCTTGCCAGGCACTTCGAACACCTCGGCGCGGGCTTCACGCAGTGGGAATTTGGCCTTGGCTTCCTGGCTGGCGGTGTCGTCGAGCAGCACGTAGCTGGACAGCCATTTGTTCAGGAACAGTTCGACATCCTTGCGCGAAGCGAAACTGCCAACCTTGTCGCGCATGATCGCCTTCATGTAGTGAGCGATACGCGACGTCGCGAAGATGTACTGCAGTTGCGCGGAAAGGCGCGCGTTGGCGTTGGCGATGTCGGTGTTGTACTGCTTTTGTTTCTGTGTCGACTGAGTGCCGAAAAACGCTGCGTAGTCCGTGCCCTTGCAGTGCACCAGCGGGATGAACCCCAGGTCCGACAGCTCCTTTTCGCGGCGGTCGGTGATGGCGATTTCGGTCGGGCACTTGAGGGCGATTTCGCCATCATCGGTCTTAAAGGTGTGGGTCGGCAGGCCTTCGACGAGGCCGCCGCCCTCGACGCCGCGAATCGCTACACACCAGCCGTAGCGCGAGAAGGCGTCGGTGACCCGGGTCCCCAGCGCATAAGCGGCGTTCATCCACAGGTATTTGTTGTGGTCGCGGCCGTCCACGCTTTCGACGAAGTTGAATTCTTCGACGGGGGTGGTATCCGGCCCGTAGGGCAGACGACCCAGCACATGGGGCAGGGTGAGGCCGACGTAACGGGAATCTTCCGAGTTGCGGAAGGACTTCCACTTGGCGTATTCGACGGTGTCGAAAATCTTCGCCAGATCGCGCGGGCCCGACATGTCGGTGAACGAGTCCCAGCCAAACAGCTCCGGCGACGCCGCGGAAATGAACGGTGCATGGGCGGCCGCAGCAACGTGGGAAATTTCTTCGAGCAGGTACATGTCTTCCGGGTTGCGATTGAATTCGTAATCGCCCAGCAGCATGCCGAAGGGAGCCCCACCGAAGGTGCCGTACTCTTCTTCGTAGATCTTCTTGAACAGCGCGCTCTGGTCGAATTCGGACGAGGCCTTGAGATCGCGCACCAGGTCTTTTTTCGACGCATTGAGCAGATGGATTTTCAGTGTGGTGCTGGTTTCGGTCTGATCGACCTGGTACTTCAGGCCACGCCAGGAAGCTTCCAACTGCTGGAACTCGCGGGCGTGCATGATTTCGTTCATCTGCTCGGAGAGCATCGAGTCGATTTCCGCGATCCGCGCGTCCAGCACGGCGATCAGGTCTTTGCTCGGGGTCACCTCGCCTTCGAGGACTTGGCCGACCAGCTCACCGATCAGGTCACGGGTGCGGGTGCGCTCGGTTTCGGAGCGGGCGACACGGCTTTCGGAAATGATGCTGTCGAGCAGCGAGGATTGGGGCGCGAAGTTTTCCACTTCCACCAGATCGGCATCCTGCTGAGCCACGGTTTGTTTATCGTTCATCGTCGTGCTCCTGCTTACTCTTTGGCATCGGTGGCAGGAGCAGCGGCTTCGCGGCCGAATTCCTTGCCCAGGGTTTTCAGCTTCTCGGTGTTTTGCAACACGTCCATCAGCAGCTCTTCAAGCTTGTCGTTGCCGCCCATCTTGTTGCGCAGGTCCGCCAGCTTATTGCGAACCTCGAGCAGCTTGCGCAGCGGTTCCACCTGCTTGACGACGTTCTGCGGCTCGAAATCCTCGAGGGTGTTGAAGTTGAGCTCGACGCCCAGCTGCGTGCCGTTCTTCGCCAGGGTGTTGTCGACCCGATAGGCCAGGCGCGGCTTGATGCCCTTGAGCACACCGTTGAAGTTATCGCGGTCGATGAAGATGAACTTGCGGTCCTTGAGCTTTGGCAAAGGCTCCAGCGGGTTGCCGGAGAAATCGCCCAGCACGCCGACGACAAAGGGCAGCTCTTTCTTTTCCTGAGCGTCGCCAATGTCCACGTCGTAGGTGATATGAACCCGAGGGGCGCGTACGCGGTCGAGTTTGTGCTGGGTACTTTCCTTCTTCGCCATCGTGATCTCCTGTGCGAGTAACTCGCTGCAATTCATTTGCGTGTCGGCCCGGCGATGGGCCGGACGCGTTACAGTCCTTCGATCGTCATCAGCAGGCGCTGACGAATCTCATCTTTCATTTCCATGATGCTGTCGTGGCCCACCAACTCTTCGAAGCTGGCGTTGCCTGCGATCTGGGTGCTGCTGCGAATGACCGAGTCGTCCGGCAGCGTCGAGCGCACCGGCGAGCTGATCACGCAGAAGGGCAGGTCGCCGAAATCCTTCAACCGCTCGAAACTGACCGGGAAACGCAGCCCTTCGAACAAGCGACCCAGGCCAGGCGATTTGCTGACGCAGTAAAACAGCACCAGGTAGTGCACGACGAAGCGATACAACTCGGCACTGCTGCGGTTCGGGTCCTGGATCACCTTGCGAAATCGCGCCAGATCGAACGAGTTGAAACCGACCACCCAGCGCGTTGGGCTGGTGATACGAATGGTCTGTCCGCTGGGTTGCAGGACCTTGTCGTATTCGAGCGGAAACAATTCGGGGGTGGTGCTGATCAGGTTCAAAGGCACTTCCAGTTCGCTGACCAACTGGAACGGAGACGCCGCGCCAATTCTGTCGTACAACCCCTTGAGCTCTTTGAAGTGATGTTGCGTCTCACGCCCGCTGCTGCGCTGTGCGCCTTGCAGGTATTCGCCGAACAACGTTTGCGGACGTATCAGCAGAGACAACGTGGCCAGGTAATCCGAAGCCTGGGCCTTGAGCACATCTGAGATGGCGCGTGTCTGGCTTCGCAGCTTGATCAATGCTTCTACATCGAACGTCTGAGTCATCGATACATCGTCCTTGAACCCTTTTCTGCAACACCCTCGCAACCTCAGCAGGGCGACGAGAAGGGCTACGTGTTTCTCAACCGGCACACCTTTGCGACACGTTCGATCCCGGACCTACAGCATCACGAAATCGCCCCGCACGTTAGGTGAAAGTGGGGTGCTAGCAAACCAATATTGTCTAGCCAGCAGCGTCAGCTCAGGCATCATTTGGAGTAGGAAAGTTCCTACAGGCGGCAAGTTTTTCTCGTTTTTGATACACATCGCAATGATGCCTTAAAGCCATTATTAACCCGGATGAGGCCTGTAGAACCCGGTGAAAACCTTATAAACAGGGGGTTTTCGGTTTTTTTTGGATCCCTCTCACGCACAAAACTAAAGGTTAAAAAAGTGATCCGGTTCACCTGAAATGTGGGTGGTGAAAATGAATGTGCACTGCAACTTGTGTTTTACGTGGCGAATCGATGATGGCAACTGAGCGGAGGTCATCGTGTGAACCACACCCGATTCGCGGCATGCTGGGGTACTGAAAGAAAGGCATTTCGGGTATAACGCCGCCTGTCACATCGCGGCGGTCCATTGCGTCTGCGCTCGCGTCTGCCGACGGTGTGCAGGAGCGCGAAAACCTCGGAGTTTTTGTTAAAGGGAAGTTCTGCTCGCCGTGTTCCTTCAGCGGCGATGCACCGTTTGTAAGGTGTCGCACGATGCAAAAGATGAAGCTTGTCGCCGTATTGATCCTGTTGCCTCTGTTCCTCGGATTATTTGGCGCGTGGGAGTTGCAACGCAGTGCCGACAATGGGAGTCGTCTGGTCCAGGATCAGGCAGAGCTCGCCGAGCTTCTCCCGCAACTTCGGGAAATGGCCAGCAAGAACAAGAATGGATGGATTGAGATCAACGACCAGCGAGTGGGCGTGGAGCTGGCCCTGAGCCGCGTTGGCGAAGCCGAGCACGACATCCTCCAACTGCTGTCGCTGGAACGGATCAAGACCGGCATTGCATGGAGTGTGGTCGGCCTGGGCCTGCTGGCCGCCCTGGTCGGTACCCTCGGCCTCCTGGCCCTGGGGTGGGCCGCCTCGCGAGCCTTGGAGTCGCGCAAGCGATTGCTTCACACCTTCACCCTCATCAGCCGCATCCTCCCGTTCCTTCTGGTCGGGCACATCGTTGCGATGACCGCCGCAGTTGCTGCCGTTCTGGTGTTCGAAGGTCTGGGGTTGTGGCACGTCGGCCGAATGTCTGCCGGTGAGTTCAAATTGATGGCGGTCGCCTTTATCACTGGTCTCGTCTGCCTCTATTCGATCTGGACCATGGCCAAGCAGCTGAAGGTCATGCTGCACATGTTCGAGCCGTCGGGCATGGTCGTCCTTGGGCACGCTGTGACGCCGCAACAAGCGCCGCTGCTGTGGGACATCGTGCGCGAGCTGGCGCAGCGACTCGGCGCGTTGCAGCCCGATCACATCGTGCTCGGGATGGCCGACGGTTTTTACGTTACTTCCAGCGACGTCAGTCTGCTGCCGAGCGACGCACACCTCTCAGGGCGAACGCTGCATGTGCCGATCATGTACCTGGGCCTGCTCGATGACGCGCAGACGCGCGCGGTAATCGGTCATGAGCTGGCGCATTTCGCTGGCGCCGATACTGAATACAGCCTGCGCTTTCTGCCGATCTACGACGGTATCAGCCGCAGCCTGCAGTCGATTTTCCAGACAATGCTCAGCAGCGATCTGCTTCAGCGCACGATCCTTCGCCCGGCGTTGATGCTGGGGCTGCACTTCATGGAAAGTTTCGACCACGCTGTGAATCACTGGAGTCGCGTACGGGAACTTGCTGCGGACGCTGCGGGGGCTCGCATGGCCGACAACGAGGCAGCTGGGTCGGCACTGTTGCGTATTTCGGCGATCGATCCGCTGCTTCAGGAACGGGTTTGGGGGCATGTCGGCAGCGCGACCAATCCCGTGCCAGGTTATGTCTTGCCCACAGACTTGCCGGGGGCCGTGCTGCAGGCCTTGAGCGAGCAGGCACTGACCTTGTCCGAAGACGAACTGGCCGTTCAACTTCCGCACCCATCCGACACCCACCCCTCCAACGGCGAGCGACTGGCCTCGTTGCACGTGACGGTTGAAGACGCGGCGAAGAGGAGCACCCACCCGATCGACGCGGTACTGGCCAGTGCTGCAATGGATCGGTTCTTCACCGATCCATCCAGTGTCCGGGCGCGCCTCACCGAAGATTTCCTTTCGCACTATGTCACCCAAGACGCTGCGGTCGTCGAAGAGCTGAAAACCTACGCGGGTAACGTCAGCGGTGATGTGCTCCTGTATGAGGGGGCACGCAAGCGGGGGATAATCGCCACAGCGGTTTTCGGTTCCCTGTTGCTGACCGGGCTGGCGTTGCTTGCCGTGGGGTACCTGCATCCACAGTTGGCCAATGGCAAACCGCAGATACTCTATGTAACCGGTGCGATCCTTGCCGTGCTGATGGCCTGCCTATTGCCGATGACACTGCGCCTGGTCATGCGCGCTCGCATCCCCGCCTTGAAGCTCACACCGGATCACTTCGTCTTCGCCAACCTCAAAGCGCCGCTGGCTATCCAGCATGTGGCAGATTTCGGCCTGACCCTCGGCAATGGCCTGGTGCTCAACGTGTTGCTCGAAGACGACGCCCCGCTGCCCGAAGTAACCTCAGGTTCTTTTTTCGCGCCCAACGCTCAAGTGATTAAGAAAAAACGCTGGGTTCAGTTGCAGTTGATACAGTTCTGCCGGGATGACAGGAAGCTCAAGCCCGAAGAACTGGCGGAACTGATTGGCACGTACCTGAACGCCGGCACTGCCCGCCACCTTCTCGCGCAGCGTTCGCAGCAGACCGCTGTCACGTGAGCGCTCACTCTCGAGGTGTTCTGATGCACTGGCTTCGTCGACTCAAAGGCTTGCTGGCTCGCCAGCCACGACTTGAACCACCTGCCGCGGACCCTGGGCGGGGTCCTGCGCAGGAGCCTGCGCCACCCACGCCTTCCCCTGTGGAACAGAATCTGAGCTGGCTGCCGGCCTACGAGGCGCCGCAGCCCTTGAACGAGCCGCCGCCAGGGTGTCCGCCGCTCGGCCGCAAATATGAGGCATTACGCAGCCGCTATCTGGCATTCGTCGGCCACGCTCAAAAATATTATCCGCAAGTGCTGACGGATGAATGCCGCCAGCAGGGGCATGAGCTGGCGCGGGCTCTGCATTCGAAAGCCCTCGACCTGAGTTCTTCCAAAGCGACGACCGATTCGCTTGATATCTATTGGTTCATGCAGTGCGCGGCGCTGGTTTCGCTGTTCGCCCATGGCGCTCATTCGGTCGCCTTCAGCCGCTACAGAAAGGACGTGGACTACTATAAGGACCACAACTTGACCCGCCAGCAGGTAGAGGCTTTTGACGGCTACGTCCGGGCATTCACCCCCGAGCTGCCGTCAGGCAATCTGCTGCTGATGCGCGGGCCGCAGGACGCACGCTCACCCCGTGAACCCGTGCTGCAGGTCGAGGACATGGATGAACTCCTGTCGTTTTTGCCACGGCTTTACCCCGGCGGCATTGCCATCAAGACCTACACCGTCCGCGAAGGCACCTACTGGCCTGAGTACGCCGAGGTCGTGACCGATTTCTTTTGCGCGGTGGGCAAGGATTGCTGGACTGACTTCGACTACCTCAACCATGGCGCCGCGGTCATGATCGAAAACCCAGCTTGCATCGCACAGGCCAGTTTGGCGGACATCCAGAGTATGTTGACCTGGTGCGCACGCGGCGAGCGCTTCTGCGACGGGCATCATGGTTCGGTTATCGAAAAGGGTTACGTGCTGAATGTGTTGCGCAGGATCGAGGTCTTGCGTGCTGCCATGCGGTGATCGCGCCGTTTCCAGGGTCACTCAGTGATGCGCGACAGCACGGCAACCATTTACACCCCGTTTTCAGATGAGTGTTTCGTATCGCAGCATTGCCGTGTTCAGTCGCTTAGCGAGGTATTCATGTGTATGGCCGAGCGCCGCCAGAAGCTTGCTCTGATTCTTGGCCAGCCAGTCTGCAGACTTCCTATTCGGAATCTCCGCCTGAAGCTTCGCACTGCGCCAAGCGCTGCGGCGATACCGAACGCCAGCGAACGTGCAGCGCCTCCAATGGCGCCCCGACAGCGAGACTTCCCCCCCAGAATCGTCACCACTTACTGCACCAGCTTCATCAGCACCGGCAAGACTTGCGAGATGTTGATCGATGCCCGCGTTCGGGCGAGATTCGTCTGCATGATCGGGTAGGAGAGGGCCATCGCTTGCCGAACATGGTCGATCCGGTTGCCGCCGATGGTGCCTTAGGCTTGGCTGGCACCGCTGCCCATCTGGCGTGTAAATCCGTCCCAGCTGTCATGAGCGGTTTGCAAGCCGTTTACACAGAGCTAGGCGCGTTTAGCGCTGCGTACACAGTTCGAATAGCTGAGTTCTCAATTCGTTAAATTCGTTGTTTGAACTGATCAAGGGTTGCCCATCTTGGTACAAAACGACGTCATTGAGGGAGCCCATTCCGCCGTATAACTTGATTATCTGAGAGTGTGCGAACTCTTCATCTTGAAGCAGCTGTGCTCGGCACTGATCGAGCCTGTCGGCCCACGATCCGTTGTCTCCTGCGCGCAGCAATACAGACATGCGGTTGATGATCTCAGGTGGTGGTTGGCCATAAGTGGGTTACTCAAAATGTGTTGCGCAGGATCGAGGTCTTGCGTGCTGCAATGCGGTGATCGCCCGTTTCCAGCGTCACTCAGTGATACGCGACAGCCCGGCAACCATTTACACCGCGTTTTCAGATGAGTGTTTCGTATCGCAGCATTGCCGTGTTCAGTCGCTTTGCGAGGTATTCATGTGTATGGCCGAGCGCCGCCAGAATCTGCGATGACTCCACCAGATAGCTCGCACGTTTGGTCTGCGTCCACGTCGCAGGCGCGGACTGCAGGTTGGTAATGCGATCGCACAGCTTGATCGCCGCAGCCTCCTTGGAGTGCGCGGCGATGGCCTGGAAATACTGCTCTTCGGAAAACGGCACGATCAGGTTCTTGCTCAAGCTGGCGACCACCGAGGCGACACGTTCGCCGAAGAGGTCAGCGATGGTCGCTTGAGTAACGGATGTGTCCTCGATCACGTCGTGCATCAGCGCGGCCGGCAACGCAATTTCCAACGCGCCGACCGACTCTTCGCGATCAGCAAAGATCAGCTCATTCGCCACCATGGCCACATGGGTGGAGTAGGGCAGCTGCGAGGCTTTCATGGTCTGTCCGAGATGAGCCTGCGAGGCAAAAAGCCAGGCTTTGTTGTAGAGGTGTTGCAGGTCCGTAGTTGGCATTGAAGCTCCTGAGACGTCTGAGTAGCGCTACTGTTTTGCGAGGCTCTCGGGCGGTTGTCCGTCCGGGAGTTGAATTTTCAGTCCGCGTGCAATCTGGTCACGGATGCTGTCGGCTACAGCAAGCGCGTCCGCATGCTCCGGGTCGTCACGACGGAAGTCCTCTGCTGGCCAGACGCCAATCTTCAGCGTATGCAGCTTTGCTTTGTCGGTTTCGAGACCCAAGACCACGTCTTTCACATATTCAAGGTTATGAAGAAGGCCGGCGTACAGGGCATCCCTTGAGCCGGTTTCCAGCCTCGAGCGTGTGATGTCGATGGCCTCATTGATATAGTCGACGGCTTTTTTCATCTCAAGGACTTCCTGGTCTCAAGCGCAGCAATGGGGCGTTAGACAGCGGTTCCTCTGTCCCAGCTCGGCTTTTGTATCGGCAGTTCGTCAAGCTCGGCACTGATCGAGCCTGTCGGCCCGCGATCCGTTTTACTTTTTTTTCATCGATTCACGGAATAATTTTAAAGCCAAAGTCTCGCCACCTGTCACCTCGATTGAAAAATGTGCATAGGCTTCTTCGAGTTCGGCATATTGCTGAAGATTTCTTTCGGTAAAGCGGTAGCGCCCAGGTACTTGGCCTATTTCAATTGACCCCAGAAGGGTTCCTGTCTTGGATCTTTCCAATAAAGGCTTCAGGTCGGAATAAAGTGCCATGACTTCTGGATCTTTTTTCGAATATCTTTCAAGTTGCTCCTCAAGCTTTACTGCGGCATTTTTTAGTTTGTTGGTGTTCATATCGCTTCTATCTGGTCTTCGCTGCTGGATGTTCCTTTGCCGGCAGTTGTGTCGTAGTCGCGGTCATGCATAGAATTAAATAGCCATCCCTCTTCTGCTGCCTGGCTTTTGGATCAATAATTCGTCTAACTCTCGGCGGCGGCATTTTGTGAGGAATGCCAGTGCAGCGTTGAGATCCTTTTGAAACAGCTCAAACTGAGCACTGTCAATTTCGTAATATTCCTCATACTCAATCATGTCATTACTAACAGGAAGTGAGGCATAAAACTTTCCGGATGCTTCCTCTATTCCTAGTGAAAAGCGTTCCTCACGATTAAAATACCTATCTGTAAATTTCATAATGATCCTCTAAGGTGGCGACAGGCAGTTCGTAGCCGGCACATCAGCACATTCCAGTTATCAAACACCGCTAGTTTCAAATGTATCCGTAGCAGGTGCCAAGTCGTGTAACTGTCGACTCAGTTTTTGAATATTATCGGACCATGCAACTCTAGCTACCCAATCCTCTGGCATGCCGGACACGCCATAAAGCGCACCAGCCAATTGGCCTGCAACCGCCGCCACGCTATCAGCGTCATCTGCCAGGTTAGCAGCCAACAGGATCGCATCTTTGAAGTTCTCGGTGTTCCACACCGCCCATAATGCGGCTTCCAGCGTGTCTATCACGTAGCCAGAAGAGCGGATTTGATCTCGTGTTTTCTGTTTGTATTCTCCAGCATTTATGAGCGTTGCTCGCGGCTGTAAAGGGCGAACCATCGGCTGGCACATTTCAGCCTTGTCCGCGCCGTTGAGTGCCAAATGCAGTATCGCACCCAAAAGCTCACAGCCGCTGATCGCTTCGGCAGCTCTATGCGTAGCGCGGCTTTGGCTCTGAGCATCCCGCCACGTTGAGGACAGGCTATGCCTTCTGAAAATAGCGGTAGGCGCAAGCCTTATAATGGAGCCATTTCCGGCAGTGTTGGGATCAAGATTGCCGATCCAGTCCAGCCCCTTGCTTAGCCATCCATCCAAAGCATTGCGCGTCGCGTGACCAATGTCGAAACAGACGCCATTTACACTATTTCTTCCTTGCATATACCACTGACACAACCTATCCAGATAATCACTTAAATCAAACCTGTGGTGTTTCAGATAGGTTTCTGCCAAACACAGCGCCATGCTGGTATCGTCCGTCCATTCTCCTGGTTTCAACTTGAATGGACCGCCCCCCGACATGTCATCAATACACTTTGTATCGCGAGGCAGAAATTCGAGTGTGGTGCCAACAGCGTCCCCGATGGCTAAACCCAGCAAGGCACCTTTTGCCCTATTCAATGATTGACTTTCTGTGAGGGTAGAGACCCGCGATTGTAGCCAATCAGGCTCTACGTACCTTCTACTTGTAGATACACGAGGCGACGGAGGGGGTAGCAAATAATTATATTTATAAGCGTATTCAGTGACGTCAAGCGTGGATTTATTTAGATCAATCATGTGTTTTTTGCTCAACGGGGCCACGACACGCTGGACGTCCTACGTCAAGGCAGGATTATTCAAGCATTGTCGGGTACATAATCGGGGCCGCCCAACGTGTCGCGCACATGCACGGCAGTGCGCACCAATGGCTCCCATAGTCCCTGTTTGCTATTCCAGGGAGCTCCGGCCCAACGGGTGTCGTTAACCAGCTCTGTCTTGTTAACTTCCATCTGTCGTTTCAGCACGATGGAAGGTGCAGTCAGATCAATATCAGGAAGCGCAGCGTAGACTCCTTGAGGTTGAGAGTTTCGTTTGGATATACAAAATCTATAGTACCAGATCCAACGCTGAGCCATGTAGATTGCACGGTTGCGATCTGGATAAGTTTCGAGGATCTTTGCTAGCGAGTTTATAAATGCTGCCTGGAATAACTTATCACCTGCGCGAAAATACGGCATGAACAGAAGATCGAATGCAACAACTACATTCTGGGGGTCATCATTATCATCCTTTGTTTCAAAGAAATAAAATGGTTCGCCTACCAAAAACTTGTCGAGTTCAGCATTGGTTAAGGCGATAGCAAGAATGTCATCTGGGGCATTGTTCATTGAATTTTTAATACCTTTTGAGTGGAGATGACTGAGTCTATACTATTGTTATGGGGGATGGATATATTGTCCAGCACCGCTTCACGCATTCCGCCTGGGAAAGTTAATCCCCCTGGACGCCAAAGACTGTTGACACCGCCTTCATTGCCTGCTGGCATTAGCACCGTTGGTCTGTCTAATGTCAGCATGTAGATATCCTTGTTGGCCAGCGAACCTGGATCATATCCAAGTGCAGATTCCAATATAGAGAGGTCATTTGCTTTTTTATACTCAGCAATTACCTGTTCAAGATCGTTTTTTTGCATGACAAATTTTTTGGGGTTAAATCCGGATCTGTTTACGTCTGCAATGTCGTCAGGAGTAAACAGAAAGCCGCCGCCTTCTTCAAAAGAATTTAAATGCGCTTTCATATAATCTTGATCAAGGTAAGTTTCTGGCAGTGGCCTTTCTCCTTTCGGGATCTTTAAGATATCAGCCTCCGTAAACCCTGGCTTATACTTTGGTTTTACCTTGTCGACTATTTTGAATTCTTCTAATTTTTCTTTTGGGTTTGATCGTTGGTCAGGCTGAGCAGCTTTCTTCAGCGGCGCCACCTCCTTAACCTGCAACTCCGGCTCCGCCAGAATCTTGCTCTGATTCTTGGCCAGCCAGTCTGCAAACTGCTTGTTTGAAATCTCCGCCTGAAGCTTCGCACTGCGCGTCGCAATGCTCTCCATGCTGTTCATCACACCGGCTTTCATCTGGCCGCGGGTGAGGTAGGTGACGATAGCGGTGAGTAGCAACATCACCAGTTGCTCTTGGCCCCGAGCGAGTTGGCGGGCGGCGCGTTCTGTACGCTCCTGCATCTGTGCCGAGGATCCCCCGGTGGGGTCGAGCCCGGGTGGCTTGAGCCCGTCCTCGGCATGCCAGGCTGTGGCCAGGCCCTCCTGCAAAGAGGCCAGACAGGCGGGCAGGCCTTTGTAGAAATATTCGGCGATCGCCGACAGGCCCAGCGCCATCAGGATGAGGTTGCCGACCTGCAGGCCGATGCCGGCACCCGCCACTGCGCCAGGCGCCGCGCCGATACCAAACGCCAGGGAGCCCGCTGCACCGCCGACGGCCCCGCCCACTGCAACGCTGCCCCCCAGAATCATCACCACTTCCTGCACCAGCTTGATCAGCACCGGCAAGATCTGCGAGATGTTGATCGACGCCCACTTGCGCGAAAGGTTGGTCTGCATGATCGGGTAGGAGAGGGCCATCGCGTGGCGAACATTGTCGATGCGGGTGCCGCCCATCGCGCCGTAAGCTCGGTTCGCACCGTTGCTGACGCGTCGAGTGAAGCCGTTCCAGCCGTCATGCGCGCTTTGCCAACCGCTGCTGACGCTCTGGTTCAGTTCACTGAATCTGTGGTCAAGGTTTCGTTCAATGTCGTCCCAACTAGGGACGTGGGCTAAAAGATCCATTTACTCATCACAGTCCTTGAGTGAAGGGCGCATGCCAGAGAGCGATCTCAAGTGGTCTCGCTCGATATCATAGAGCCATTACGGACAACTCAGATCATCGCCTACCAAATAAATTCAGCGAGGGCTGCATTTTTGTCATATACGCGGCGATCGACAATGATGTCATATGAATATCAACCAGAATGTTTTTACCCGGGAGCCTCTTGTTTACAACGCTGAACGAGTCAATCACTGACGTCTCGAATCTCAGCGAACGCTCCCGGAAAGTTGAACTACAGCGCCGCGCGCGATTTCGCAAAAGAGGGCAAATGGGTTGACATGATGGGCGCGTCAGGTGTCTCCTTCCTCGCTTTCGAGCATCTGTAACATTATTGAGACTGTGATCAGTCTCTCGTTTTGGAAGCTCTAGTGGCACTTTCGAATTGCATTGCGGTCCCAGTGTCCAGCTGTGTCGACACGGGCTCCGTCGTTGTGTCGAACGGCCTTTTGCAGGACGGACTGAAACCTGGATCGGGCGAGTAGAGCAGGCGGAACCGACTTATTTGCTCAGCGTAGCCGTAGTTCATGTCCTACAAACTGTTCGGATGAGTAGTACCGGCCGCACAGCACATGTTGCTGGAAGCACCGACGAAAACCAGAGAAGGTGCAACAGGAAATTCTGTTCTCCCCTGTTGCTCGTAACCTGTTGTTGCCGAGCATGGCGGTAGCGTTGTTCCCCATGCCTCCAAGGAGATACACATGTCGATGGACCTTGCCGCGTTGTTCACTCCCCAGAACCGGCGTCTATTCAAGTTCAAGAATTTGGCCAACCCCGAGCAGCAACTGCTCATCGAGTCCTTCAAGGGGCGCGAAGGGTTGTCGCAGGCCTACAGCTTCGAGCTGCTGCTGGTGTGCGAAGATTCCGGAGTCGAGCTCAAGTCGATGATGGGCCAACACGTGACCATCGAGATCGAGCTGGCCACCGGCTCGCCGCGCTATATCGCGGGCTACCTGACCCGCTTCGCCAGTATCGGCAGCGATGGCGGCATGGCCCGTTACACTGCGACCCTCAACCCCTGGTTCTCGATGCTGAAAAACCGCTTCGACACGCGGATTTTTCAAGGCAACACGGTGGAGGAAGTGGTCACTCAGGTCTTCGCATTGTGCACGGCATTTTCCCGCCACGAGTTCCGCCTGACCAAACCCCAGAAGCGCTACACCTACATCACCCAATACCGTGAAACGGACTTCAATTTCGTCCAGCGCTTGCTGGAAGAAGAGGGCATGTTCTATTACTTCGAGCACACTGCCGAAGGCCACACCATGATCATCTGCGATGACTCCAGCACGCTGGTGGCATTGCCTGAACAGCCTCAGATCCGCTTTCACACCGCCTCCGTCACCGAAACCGCCGACTCCATCACCCAGTGGAGCGGCAACCGCCAGCTTCAGTCAGGCAAGATCGCCGTGCAGACCTTCGATTACCGCCAGCCGAAGAACCGCCTGCCGGTGACGATGAACAGCCTGAACAAGCAAGGCGACGTCGAGAACTTCGAAATCTACGACTTCCCCGGCCAGTACACCCACGGCACCTACGACGAGGGCGAAGCCTTGGTCCGCCTGCGCGTCGAGGCCCTGGAACTCAAGGGCAAGACATTCAGTGGCGCCAGCAACTGCCGGGCGATGAAGCCCGGCTACACCTTCGAACTGCTGCAGCACTACGACCACGATCAGGGCTCGGCCGAAGACCGGCAATTCCTGCTGATGGGCATCGACAGCGAAGGGCACAACAACTACCTCAACGGCCACCCGGCGAGCTACGACAACACCTTCACCTGCGTGCGCAAAAAGATTCCGTTCCGTCCGCAACTCTCCACGCCGCGCCCCACGATTGCCGGTCCGCAGACCGCCCTCATCGTCGGCCCGCCGGGCGAAGAAATCTTCACCGACGAACTGGGCCGCGTGAAGATCCAGTTCCACTGGGATCGCAACGGCCAATACAACGACCACAGCTCCTGCTGGGTCCGCGTCGCCCAGTCGGGTGCCAGCGGCGGATTCGGCAGCATCCAGATTCCGCGCGTGGGAGATGAAGTCGTGGTCGTCTTCCTCGACGGCAATCCGGACCGCCCCTTGATCATGGGCAGCCTCTACAACAGCCAGAACACGCCCCCGTGGTCACTGCCGGCGAACAAGACCCAGAGTGGGTTTTTGACGCGGTCGATGAAGGGCGATGGCGGCACGGCGAATTTCTTTCGCTTCGAGGACAAGGCCGGTGCCGAGCAGATCATCATGCATGCCGAGCGCAACATGGACACCGAAATCGAGGTCGACGAGAGCCATCATGTCGGCGCGAACCGGACGATTACCGTGGGCGGCACGCACACCGAGACGATCAAGAAAGACACCGTGATGAATGTCCAGGAGGGCTCGTTGACGATTCAGGTCGACAACCAATTCATTCAGGTCAGTGCCAAGGCGCACATCATTCTGCAGGTCGGTGACAGCAGCATTACGCTGACGCCTGAGGGGATTGAGATCCGAGGCAACTCGATTTCTACCGTCAGCACTGGGACGACTCAGATCACTGGCGCTCAAGTGAGAGTGAACGATTAAGGTGACCGTCGTATGAGCAGGACCAGTATGTACGACCGTATTTCCGAGCGACGCCTTGCCCTCGAGGCAGCCGCACGCGCTGAGCAGCAAGCGGCGGCGTCGGTCATCGAGCCTGAACCGCAGCCGGAGCCGGAACCCGTTGTGCCTTTACGCGATATCCCCAGTAGCTTCAGCTTCGGCGGTTTCGATCTGCGGTTTCCAGAAGGCTTCAACTTCAGAGACATCCAGACGACTATCGAGCATGAAGGTGAGCCGATCGTTCTGACTATCAAACGACGCGACCTGCACGAGGGAGCGACGATTGACGGTCTGCTAGACGAAGCCATCCAGACGTTTCGCAAACTGTACCCCCAGTTGCGCGTCATTCGAGAGCGTGAATGCATGCTGGCGGGCAGTGTCGCAAAAGTGGTGGATTTTCAATTCACCATGGGGCACGCAGAACGGCATGGTCGCTTGGTAGGGGGCATTGTTCCCGTGGAAGCACGACACACACCGCAGTGGCTGAGCCTTTCGTGCGTGATTGACCCGGCCAAGCCGAGCCTGAGCCTTTGGCTGGTCGAGTTCGACAACATGCTCGCGGGCATGGCAGCCCGTTGAGTAGCGACGTATTTTGATTTCAGGAATGAATTTCACATGGACTATGAGTTGCAGGAAGGCAGCATCGCGCTGCCAACAGGGTTTCAAGACCGCACGGTCAACATGTTTGTGTTGGGCGCGAGCATCCCGGCACCGCTAAGCATCACCATTTCCCGAGATAACTTGCTTCCTTCGGAAGTCCTCGGCGCTTACGTCGAGCGCCAAGTGAAGATGTTGGCTTCCAAGCTACGCGGCTACACCTTGCTCGGCAAGAAGGCCGTGGCATTGTCTTCTGCCGCGCCCATCGAGGGCGTGCAGATCGACGCGTACTACATGAACGAGGGGCGACCTTTCTATCAGCGTCAGGCGGCATTTCTGATTGAGCCAGGGCGTGCGCTGATTTTCTCCACCACCGCGCAGGCTGATTTCAGCCCTCAGCAGAGCGAGGATTGGGACAATCTGCTGTCCAGCTTTCAGCCGAGGCTGAGCAGCCCGACCATGGCCGACTCCAACGAACAGGAGTAACGCTCATGTTCGAAGCAGCGCGTTTCGGGGACGAAATTTCACACACCAGCGCCCTCGGAGGCTTCCTGATCGGAGCGGCGCTCGGTATTGCATTGGTTGCTACCGTAGCCATTGCCACATTTACATGCGGATTTGGTGTCGCACTTCTGGCAGGTCTCGCTGCAGGCGTCGGAGGTAGCCTGCTCACCGCCGCGGGCGAAGCCATAGGCAGCATGTTTTCGTCCCCCTCAGGCACGATAGTCACTGCCTCGGCGAATGTGTTCGTGAATAGCCGTCAAGCCGCGCATGTGGCTCAAAGCCTTGGCGCGTGCAGCAAACATCCCGGCCCGGTTCAGGTGGCCGACGGTTCGACCAACGTTTTCATCAATGGCACCGCGGCGGCACGCAAAGGCGACAAGCTCACTTGCGGCGCGACGATTTCAAGTGGTTCGAGCAATGTGCTGATCGGTGGCGGCACCCAGCGTTATCTGCCGGTCGATGACGAAATCCCTGGCTGGCTGCGTACCACGGTCGACGTGCTGATGGCGATCGCCGGTGCCGCTGGCGGTATTGCCCAACTGATTAAGGCCGGCACCCAGGCAGGCATGAAAGCCGTTATGCCGTGCGTGATGAAGTTCACCGCAGGCTTCATTGCGGGCGAAGTGGCCAGTCGTTATGTCGTAGGCCCGGCCATCGAGGGCGCGATCGGCGGATTGACCGGCAATCCAGTCGACCTCACCACGGGACGCAAAGTCATACCCGACGAGACCGACTTCAGCCTGCCAGGCTTGATGCCCATCGAGTGGTCGCGTTTCTACGCGAGTGACTTGGCCGTCGACAGCGTTTTGGGGCGAGGCTGGGTGTTGCCTTGGGAGCAAAACCTGCGGCGCAGCGGTAGCTTCGTCTACCTGACCGATAACCAAGGTCGAAGTATTCCCTTCGTTGACGTGCAGCCCGGCGAGCGTATCTACAACCCCCATGAGCAGATCTACCTCGTTTGCACCGAAGGGGGTCACTACCTGCTGCAAACGCTGGACAATCTCTTCTTCTACTTTGGTGAGGTTCCGAACGACAACACCCGGGTGCCGCTGCAGCGCATCGAGAACGCCCTGGGCCATTTCCTGCACTTCACGCGCACTGTCGAGGGCACGCTGACCGACATCAGCGCTACGGGAGGCGTGCGTGTCCACTTGCACTACGACGATCGGTCATTGCGCCTGTCCGAGGTCAAACGTGTAGTCGAGAACGAGGCGGTCGAGACGCTGGTGCAGTATCGCTACGACGACAACGGTCAACTTACCGAAGTCATCAACCGCAATGGCGACTCGGTCCGCCGCTTCAGCTATGCCGAAGGCGTGATGGCGACCCACAGCAACGCGTTGGGGCTGACCTGCAACTACCGCTGGGAAACCATTGACGGCAAACCTCGTGTGGTGGAGCACTGGACCAGTGACGGTGAACACTTCCATTTCCGCTACGACTTCAAACAGCGCGTCTCTCAAGCAACGGACGTGTTGGGCCGCGAACTTGAAGTGCATTACAACGAAGACCATCGAGTCATCGCCAGCCGCGATTATGGCGGCGAACGCTACGCGATTGACATCGACCATACCGGCAATATGACTGGCCTGACGCTGCCAGATGGCAATCGCCTGCAGTTCAAGTACGACGAGTACTCACGGTTGCTGGAGGAAACTGACCCGCTAGGTCGAAGCGTCAAATACACGTATCACCACCTGACGACAAAGGTCACGTCCATTTCCTACCCGGACGGTAGCGTCTGGCAGGCACGCTATGACAGCAAAGGCAACCTCATCGCGGAAACAGACCCCCTTGGTTACACGACCGAGTACCTCAACAGCGACGACGGCCTGCCCCACACCATCATCGATGCGACCCACAAATCCAAATACCTGTGGTGGAACAGCCTGGCCCAGGTCGAGCGTTTTCAGGACTGCTCGGGCAAAAGTACGTTCTACCGCTACGACGACCGAGCCCACCTGATCGCCGTCACCGATGCGCTGAACCAGACCACCCAGCTCGAACGCAAGCCCGACGGCGAAGTGCTGCGCATCGATCACCCGGACGGCACAGCCGAGTCGTTTACCTACAACACCCTCGGCCAGGTCTTGACGCACACCGATGGCAAAGGCCAGACCACGCGTTTACTACGCACCGCTCGCGGATTACCCAGCAGCCGCCAGGACGCCAAAGGCCAGCGCATTCGCTACGAGTACGACAAGGCCATCCGCCTCACCGCACTGGTTAACGAGAACAACGCGGCGTATCAGTTCGCCTACGACGATTCCGATCGCCTGATCGAAGAAAAGCGCATCGACAACCTGACCCGCCGTTTCAGCTACAACCTGGGCGGATACCTGACGCGCGTCGATGAAATCGGCTACGGAGAACGGGCCGAACGGCCACAACGCAGCACCGAGTTCGAACGCGACCCGAGTGGCCGACTGCTGGCCAAACTCAACGACGATGCGCGGCAGGGCTACAGCTACGACGCCGTCGACCGCCTGCTGTCCATCGAACGAACGCCGACCGCCAGTGGCAGAAAACTCGGCGTCAGCGAGGAAAAACTCGAATTCGCCTACGACCTCTTGGGCCGGTTAATCAAAGAGACCACCCCGCAGGGCGCGCTGGACTACGAGTACGATCCGCTGAGCAACCTGACCACGCTGACGTTGCCCACAGGCCAACACCTCAACCACCTGTACTACGGCAGCGGCCACCTGCACCAGTTGAACCTTGATGGCCTGCTCATCAGCGACATCGAGCGCGACGACTTGCACCGCGAAATCCTGCGCACCCAAGGCAAACTCACCAGTTGCTTTGGCTACGACGCCATGGGTCGCAAGCGCTGGCAGTTCGCCTCGACCTTTCCCGCTGAAAGACTCTCGCAGATCCACAACCCCGGCGACAACAGCCTGCTGGTCGACCACGTCTACAACCCGATCCACCGCCGCTACGAATACGACCCGGCCGGCGAACTGATCCGCACGCTCGACAAACTGCGCGGAGAGATCAAGTACGAATACGAAGCCAACGGCCAACTGCACAGCCGCGACACCGGCCAACTCGTCGACAGCGAAGAATTCCGCTACGACCCTGCGGCGAACCGGCTGAACTTCAACACCCGCCAGTTCGACCACGTCAAAGACAACCGCATCAAGCGCTGGCGCGATCAGGAATATGCCTACGATGCCTGGGGCAATCTCGTCGAGAAGCGGGTTGGGCTGGGCACGCTGCAGACGTTCAGCTACGACTGTGAAAACCGGTTGGTCAGGGCTGAGACGTTACATAACGGCAAGCTGCACAGCACAGGCTCTTACAGATACGACAGCCTCGGAAGACGAATCGGCAAAACCTCCGAAATCGAAGGCAAAACCGAGCACAAACATTTCCTCTGGCAAGGCCTGCGCATGCTGCGCGAGGAAACGCCTTGGCAGAGCAGCCTCTACGTCTACGAACCGAACAGCTACGCCCCGTTGGCCCGCGTCGACCAGCAGGAGGGTGAGGCTGAACAGAAGCTCTACTACTTCCACACCGACCAGATCGGTACGCCGCTGGAAATGACCGACGCCGATGGCAGCATCGTCTGGCAGGCGACCTACAAGACGTGGGGTGAGATCGAAACGCTTGCCGTCAATGAAGTGGAGCAGAACCTGAGGTTTCAGGGGCAGTATTTCGACGACGAGACGGAGCTGCACTACAATACGTTTCGGTATTACGATCCGGGGGTGGGGCGGTTTATTACGCAGGATCCGATTGGGTTGGCGGGGAGTGTCAACCTTTATCAACAAACGCCAAATCCCGTTAGCTGGATCGATCCGCTTGGATGGACCTGCTCTACTACATTGAACGTAAGCAAGCCTAAGATACTTAGTAGGGCTGATCTATCGAGTGCGGAGCGTAACTTTCTTCAAAGACAGTTTACAAAAAAACAAAATGCCCTGACGCGAGCGGCCAGTCGAGGTGAACTAGTATGGTCACCTGGCACGCATGACGTTAGGATATCGTCCCTTCAAGGATCGTATAGGAAAGCGGTTGCGGCTCGTTTTGAACGAATGTTTGGGCATGCACCGGACTTGACTAAGCTCAACGCTGATCACCCAATCGATTTAATCGTAGGCGGATCGGCGACGCAGCGATTGCAGATGCTTGATGAAACTATCAACAAGAGTATCGGCAGTGCGATTAAAAATGCTGGCCGACGAGCAGGGCTAAGTCCCGGCGACAGGATCAGCGCAATTGTGTTTAATTGAGGATTTAAGATGACTAAAACCTTTAGTGTAATAACTGATACTGCGACGGTAGTGGTTTTTGACTTAGCAGCTATGAAGCATAGGCTTTCTGATACTCCTGATTGGTGGAGCATTCGGGAGGATGAGCTACATGAAACAAATCAGGGGAATATTGCCTTTTTTAATGTCGGTCAAGATGGTAAATATGATATAGCCATCGTTCAAGACATTGCAGATGAAGATGGTGAAGTGTATATAGGATTCCCTTCGGGTAAAGTGTTTATTGGCGCAGGCGAAGACACGACCGGCGGGGATTTAGAACCTGATGGGTCAGAATCCATTCAGGGCGACATCCTGGAGTTTACTCCAGGGAACTATAAGGTTAAGTACAAAAAAGACGGCGGCAAAGTGTTTTTGTCTTTTTTGACTTCGGAATCTAAAAACAATAATTTTTTTGATCCTATAAGGATATGAGTTTTCAATTAGGCACGAGATAGGGAGATTTTAGCTGCTGTAGGTCTCTCTGCACCCATCGTTCAGTTGGTATGGGGCTGATTTTGGATTAATTACCGATGGGGGGCCGCAAATAGCTTCGCCTTTGGTCTTCCCAGAAGCCCGCAACATCCGTTGAGCTACAACCCCGGCAGGCATCCGATGAGTTTCAATGAAATCGGCTACGAAGAATGTGCGGAACGCTCTCGTCGCATCACTGAATTCTACGGTGAGCACCTGCTGCGCACCGCATGCGGGCTCCCAGCAGCCGTCAGGATGCCATAGGCCAGCGCATTCGCTACGAGTATGAGAAGGGATCCGCCTCACCGCAATGGTCACCGAAAACAATGCCGCGTATCAGTTTGCCTATTACGCCTCTGATCGTCTGATCGAAGAAAAGCGCATCGACAACCTGACCCGCCGTTTCAGCTACAACCTAGGCGGATACCTGACGCGCGTCGATGAAATCGGCTACGGAGAACGGGCCGAACGACCGCAGCGCAGCACCGAGTTCGAACGTGACCCGATAGGCCGACTGCTGGCCAAACTCAACGACGATGCACGGCAGGACTACAGCTACGACGACGGCGACCGCCTGCTGTCCATCGAACGAACGCCGACCGCCAGTGGCAGAAAACTCGGCGTCAGCGAGGAAAAACTCGAATTCGCCTACGACCTACTGGGCCGCTTGGTCAAGGAGACCACACCCCAAGGCGCCTTGGACTACGAATACGATCCTCTGAGCAACCTGACCACGCTGACCTTGCCGACAGGCCAACACCTCAACCACCTGTACTACGGCAGCGGCCACCTGCACCAGTTGAACCTTGATGGCCTGCTCATCAGCGACATCGAGCGCGACGACCTGCACCGCGAAATCCTGCGCACCCAGGCAAACTCACCAGTTGCTTGGCTACGACGCCCTGGGTCGCAAGCGCTGGCAGTTCGCCTCGACTTTTCCCGCGGAAAAGCTCTCGCAGATCCACAACCCAGGCGATAACAGCCTGTTGGTCGACCACGCCTACAACCCGATCCACCGCCGCTACGAATACCACCCGGCCGGCGAACTGATCCGCACCCTCGACAAACTGCGCGGCGAGATCAAGTACGAATACGAAGCCAACGGCCAGCTCCACAGCCGCGACACCGGCCAACTCGTCGACATCGAAGAATTCCGCTACGACCCGGCGGCGAACCGGCTGAACTTCAACACGCGCCAGTTCGACCACGTCAAAGACAACCGCATCAAAAAATGGCGTGATCAGGAATATGCCTACGATGCCTGGGGCAATCTCGTTGAGAAGCAGGTAGGGCCGAGCACGCTGCAGACGTTCAGCTACGACTGTGAAAACCGGTTGGTCAGGGCTGAGACGCTCACCAGCGGCAAGCTGCAAAGCACCGGCACTTACAGATACGACAGCCTCGGAAGACGAATCGGCAAAACCTCCGAAATCGAAGGCAAAACCGAGCATAAACATTTCCTCTGGCAAGGCCTGCGCCTGCTGCGCGAAGAAACGCCGTGGCAGAGCAGCCTCTTCGTCTACGAGCCGGGGAGCTATGCACCGCTGGCCCGGGTCGACCAGCAGGAGGGTGAGACAGCACAGAAGGTCTACTACTTCCACACTGACCAGATTGGCACGCCGCTGGAGATGACGGACGTTGATGGCAGTATTGTCTGGCAAGCGACGTACAAGGCCTGGGGTGAGATCGAAGCGCTGAGCGTCAACGAAGTGGAGCAGAACCTGAGGTTTCAGGGGCAGTACTTCGATGACGAGACGGGGCTGCACTACAATACGTTTCGGTATTACGATCCGGGGGTTGGGCGGTTTATCACGCAAGATCCGATTGGGTTAGATGGGGGGATGAACTTCTACAGGTATGTCCCTAATCCAACGGCATGGATTGATCAATGGGGCTGGGAGTGCCTGAGTACGGCACGAAGTAAATATTGGAAAGCCGAAGCAAAAGCTCCATCAAGAGCATACTCTCCCGCAAATATTGCACGCATGTCTGAAGGTAAGGCTCCTAAAATTACCGTAGAGGTAGTGAATCGTAGGGCTTTTGAGGTAAGTCAGAAAGACGTCTCTATGGAGCTTCATCGTAGTAATATACCTCAGCGTATTTGTGGGGCAGGTGTGCACGAGACGTCAAACTTGCTTTCACTTACCCCATGGGAGCATGAGGCCGTCGATTCATTCCGACATTTAGGCTCAAATTTAATCAAAATAGTTAAAGGGGTAGACGTTTGGTAGATATAAACTCTGAACTGGCGAAGCGCGTCATAAATTCTGATTGTTACGCGAGGTTGATTGATGAGCTTAAAGCCGAGTTGAATATTAAAGTTCTGGACAGCTATGAAAATGTTTTTTCCGATATGGACGGTGCATCAATCACTCGCTCAGGCTTAACGCCCGAAGAGCTGGAAAGCTTGTTTGTTATGAATGCGAAAAGCTTGAAAGCTTTTTCGACTGTAAAGTATAAAAAGTTAAACTGCGTGCCGGATGAGCAAGATTATCCACCAGGAGAGGAGCCCGATGAATCGGATAAAGACAGTAAGGTAGTATCCCAAGGGTACGCTCGTGGCTTTTTATTAGGTAACGGCATTGAGTTTTTACTAGCTAAGAAAGGTAGCCAGTATTTAGAAGCTTATCTAAAGTCCTCTAGAATCCCCAAGGCCAGTGCGTATGCAAAAGAAATTATGGGTTTCATACGTTGAAAGTACAGGGCGCTCAACTCTGCATCGAACTATACAAACGATATCGTTGAGTTTACGATGAACTTCTTTTGCTAAAAGGGGATTTTAATGTGTTGCGACCCAAATGCCCGTTGATTTTTGACAAGGCTATGTAAGAAACTGTTTATCGAAGTCATCAATCGCAATAGTGGTGCGACGTTGGTCTAGTTACTTAGACACTCCATGGCCAAAGGTGCTTTAATCTTGGATGATAATATGATTTCAAAAAAAATTACCGACTACTGCAAACTTAATGGATGGTGGTACGACGACGTCAGCGTCGAGTATGAGGTGATGCTCAAGAAAAATGGCTTTGACATTTCAAGCGAATTTTGTCAGTTCTATCTTCATGCTGAAGATGGACCAACCTTTATTAGCAGGGGTAAAGAGATTTACCAGGTGTGTTGGTTTTTAAAAAATACAAATTTTGATTTGGCTCTGAAAAGAACGCATGAGACCCTCGGCTTGCCCTTAGAGTTTTTTCCAATAGATGCTTTTGAAGGGGAATATGGTTTTTTCTACAATAGGTCGTCGGGAGAAGTTGTCGAGCTCTCACTGGGTGATTCTCTGAGCGATTTTAAAATCGGAAGGTTGAGGCCCCAATGGTCTAATTTTAATGAGTTTCTTGAAGACTTCTTCGAATTGGCTTGATGGAAATAATATTGGGAGGCTAATGCTACGGTCGGAGTGTGTTTGATTCGACTGAGATGGAAATTTATGATAAGTCTATGTCACCTGCATCTATTATGTTTCGACAGATTTTTTATCAGGTCGAATGTGATGCTGGCAAACTGGTGGACGGAGAGATGGAGCAGCAGTACAACACGTTTCGGTATTACGATACGGGGGTAAGGCGGTTTATAACGCAGAGTCCGACTGGGTGATTTGGTTGAAAAATGTATATCACTGTTCACGGAACCCGATTATATGGTTTGATCCGCTAAGCTAGGAGCATGAGAGTGTCGGGGATATTACGTATATGGTCTGTTTGATGAAGGCCCTGATAAACCCCACTATGTTGGAATAACAGATGATCTATCCAGGCGCCGCGTGGAGCATGCTCAAATCGGCAGGCTAAACCAGGAAGCCAGAATGACGCCGGTAGATACTGATGTAACATATCGTCAAGCTAGAGGGTATGAGCAGGCATCTATAGATCACTACGGTACGAACATTGGTATCCTAGGTGAAAAAATCTCTTCAGCTAATTGCGAAAATAAGATAAATTCTTTCGATAGAAACAACACGACTCGACGGTCCTCTGGGCAGGCTAGTTTCGAAGAAGACCACGAGGTCAAATGCGCTTCAAATACTGAAGTTAGCGCAGGGGATTTGGATGACTGACGTGAAGATTTATGGTTGGGATTTTAGGGCTAAGACTGCTTTGCGCAGTATTAAGGTGGGCGATATATTTTGTTTTCCCGTTCAACATGGATATCGTTTCGGCAGAATCATGGCTCGCAATAAGTTAGGTCATGTAGCTGAAATTTTTGATAAGGTCTCTGATAGTCCGAATCCAGAGCAGCTGGATTTTAAGCGTGTAGGCCGTCCTGTAATTCTCGATTCCTACGGGTTATTTGATCGTAAAATGGAGGGAGACTGGAGGATAGTCGCCCATCAAGAGGGATACAGCCCATCAGTTGATGAGCCTACATACTTCACATTGGGCGTAGGTGGCTCTTGCAAAAAGGTCAATATATTCGATAATCAGGAGCCCATTGCCGAATCTGATGCTAAAAAACTGCCTGATTATTCACCATTGGGCGAGATAGATGTGATTGAGGAACTTGGACTTTAGCCTTCCAGTGGATGATAGCGGCACTTCAGTTATCCGCCGTGCTCGTTGATATCTGAGGATATTCAAGCGATATAACTTGCAACCCCAGCTATGACCTGTTGTGGAGGGCCGAGATCGCGATGAATTCTGCAACGAGGCCCGTCGCACGCAAGGCATCTCACAAGTTACTTAAGATATAAACCCATGAGGCGCGAGCATTGATAGTACGCACTCACGATTTAGGCAAAAAACTTTACCAGATCCACAGCCCAGGCGATAACAGTCTTTTGGTGGATCACGCCCAACAGCTCATGCGCCGCAGCTACGAATACGACCCCGCGTCGAACCGACTGAACTTCAACACCCGCCAGTTCGACCACGTCAGAGACAACCGCATCAAGTGCTGGCGGGATCAGGAATCTGATTGAAAAGGGTGTGAGCTTGAGCAAGCTGCAAACCTTTAGCTGCGACTCTGAGAATCGGCTGGTCAGGGCGGAGACGCTAAGCTACGGCAAGTTGGAAAGTATCGGGACCTACCGCTACGACAGCCTCGGACGCAGAGTTGGCAACCCTGGGACACACCATTGCTGATGCTAAGCTTGGTGCCTCGAAGCTAGAAGCCGCCGATAAGTCAATCCGGGCAATGGACTTACCTCTTGAGCAAGCTAGTGCGTCTATGAAGACAGAATTGAAAAAAAATTGGCGCCGAAATTTTCGGCAGTTGAACATGGAAGGTTTGTATGAACTGGGCTGGACTGCAACATCGAATTTATGAAGCCACTAAATTAGCATTCAAGGGGCTAGGCGAAAAATATCCAAGTAAAGATTTTTATGCTTATGTTCTTTACACCGATAGCGACGCGATGAGCATAAGCCCATCTGCCAATTCAATGGAGGATTTAAACTATAAAATAGGACAGGAATTGAAGGATGAAGAAAAAACTGAAGAAAATATCGCTTATTATCGATGGGCATCTGCGGAATGGGCTCATGAGGCGGGAGGGGGTGAGTTTTTTAAAGAAATAAACAGAGACTTGCGAGAAAGCGGTGACCGATCTGAGTTTGACACTTTCAAAATTAAGGTTTTGCAGGCCATGACTGGTGCCTTAGAGCAATTGGTCAAGGATCGTTTCTTTCATATATCAACCCAGGCTCGACAACAGCACCTCACTCACACCCATCGTAAAAAATGCTGGTCCAGCCCCAGCCTAAAAAGGCTATTTCCCATCAACGCTTGCAAGGAAGTAGGTAGCAATGCATACATCAAATCTCAATACCTCCACAGACACCGGGCCGCTCATCAAGGTCTTTGCCCACGGTAAGGGGCTTGTGGTTTTCACGCTTCTATTCAGCATTGTGATGCTGGCGCTCGCCGGCTTCGTGCTGTATCTGAGCACGATCTTGCCAACAAACGGGGTCGGCGGCAGTGGTGGCTCCAATCCCGTTTTGTTGATCTACGCGGCCAGCGGATTTCTGGTGGTTCTCGCCGCCGTGCTGTTTGGCATTCACCTTTGGCAGAAGAAGCTGCGCGGCACTCAGTATGAGGTGTACGAGCAGGGTATTGCGGCGATCGACCGTGCCGGTCGGCACTACACCCCTTATGCCGAGATTGAGGATCTGTACCTGTTCGCGTCGGGGCAGACTGCGTTCACAGGCTTGATCACAAACCTGGCGTACCGGCGTACTGAACGCGACCCCTTTCATCGAGTGATCGCATCCCTTAAAAGCTTCCATGAATTTCAGCAGTTGGTGCGTGAGTTACACGTGCGTGCCCGTGTGCCGATTGTGCTCAGCGCCCTGGAGTCAGGTGAGGCGGTGACGTTCAGGTTCGTAGACACCGGGCAGGTTTGGGGCAAGCGCATGGGCGGGGACTTTTTGAACATCAAGACCCAGTCCATCACGATGACTCGGGAGTGGCTTGAGGTAGAGGGGCGCAAACTGCCGTTGTCGAGCCTGGCATCGGTGGATCTGAACACCTGGAGCGAAAAGGTCACGCTCGTGGACGAGCACGGGAAGCCCATGCTGTCGACAATCGCCACAGGGATCCTCAGCCATGACGTGTTCCTCGCGACACTGGAGGTATTACTTCACGCCAAGTAACTCGACTTCGCGGAACCGACGCCCGATCTGGCGTGACCTTCTCGCCTTAACGGCGCTCACCCGCAGCGGGGATTGACGCCCCTGGATTGCTCCCCTGGCCAAGGCAAGCTCATCGCTTGCTTTGGCTATCACCATGTTTCAAACCGATCGCGAAATCCGAATGGCGAAGCTCGTTGCCGAGATCGAAAGGTCGAGCAGTGGCCTCAGCAGGTTTGAACAAACCTCCTGATCTTTATCGTCCCAACCACGTCTCATCCAGTTTGTAGGTCCTGGCCCCGTTCCGGCTGAACAGGGCGTTCTTTTCGTCTTCGCTGAAATGCGCCGTGATCCGCTTGAAGGCGTTCCAGAGCACGCCGTAGCTGACCATGCCCTTGTCGACGGGAAAATTGCTTTCGAACATGCAGCGTTCCACGCCGAAAATCTCGATGCAACGCAGCAGGTAAGGCCCCCATAACTCGGCAACGGTGCACGAATCGGGAGGGGAGGCGCGTTGATCGAGGTCGAAGCCGTTGACGCGCATGCCCAGGCCGCCGAGTTTGATCTGCACGTTCGGACATTCGGCGAGTGTGCGCAGCGATGCGTCCCAAGCCTGCATGACGTCGACCTGCTTCCCTCTGTAGGGGCCCGCGCCCAGTGGGCCGCCCGCGTGGTCGAGGATGATCTGCTGATCCGGGTGCTGTTGGGCCAGCTGGATGACCTCCGCGAGCTGAGTGTGATAGGCCCAGATATCCAGTGTCAGATTGCGCTCCGTCAGTCTCGAGACGCCTTGGCTGAATGACGGATCGAGCAGAATACCGCCGGGCGGCGGCATAGGGTTGGAGATCAGGGTCGGGTCGGCGTGCCAGGCCGTGGCGTTGCGTATGCCACACAGGCGCCCCTCGCTGACCTCGATCATCTCGTCAAGGACCGGTGCCACCGCATGCCCCAGCCGCAGGTTGGCGCCCCCCACGATCCCTGCGCAAAGTTGAATCCCGCGCGGCGATCGTTTGGCAACCTCCGTAGCGAAACGCACCTCACCGACCGGCTGCAACGCTTCGGGGCGTTGCAGGTCGTACATCGACCTGCATTGCACGTACACGGTGGCGACCACCTGGTGGCCAGCTTCGACATCCTCCAGCAGTTCCTCGCCGAGGTAACGCTGACCTGGGCGGTCCCACAGGTGATGATGAGGGTCGACGATCACCCGCTGGGGGTCCAACGGGCGTTCTTTGACCGCCGCCAGCCAGTCAGGGCGCACCGGCGCATGGGGTGAAGCGGGCGTGTGGGTCATGAATTCTGCATCCCCCAGCGACGAATGGTGAGCACTTCGATGCTGCGGAACACCACACCTTCGACGACCAGACCGATGATGATCACCGTCAACAGCCCGGCGAAAACGTTGGGGGTTTCCAGCGCATTGCGGTTTTGGAAGATGTACCAGCCAAGCCCGCCGGAATTGCCCGACACCCCAAAAACCAGTTCCGCGGCGATCAGTGTTCGCCACGCAAAGGCCCAGCCTATTTTCAAACCGGCAAGGATCGAGGGCACAGCGGCGGGTATGAGAATCCTTAACACCAGTCGCACGCCAGTGAGGCCGTAGTTTCGCCCCGCCATCAGTTGGGTCTGGCTTACGGATCGGAAACCCGAGTAGGCATTGAGCGATACCGCCCAGAGCACCGAATGAACGATGACCAATATCAGGCTCTGCACCCCCAACCCGAACCAGAGCATCGCCAAGGGAAGGATGGCGATCGCGGGCAGTGGGTTGAACATGGCCGTCAAGGTGGACAGGATGTCTGTGCCGATGCGCGTGGAGACTGCCAGCGTCGTCAACACCGCCGCAATCGCTACCGCCAGGCCGTAACTCATCAGCAGCACCTTCATGGAGCTCACCACCGCCATCTGCAGGACCCCATTCGCCAGATCACCCCAAAGTGCGGTGACGGTCGCGCTAAAGGTGGGGAACATCAAGTCGTTTCCCAGGTAGCGGGCGTAGGCTTCCCACAGCACTGCCAGGACGATCAGCACCAGCGTACGGCGCACGCCGGCATGACCCATCCAGCGCTCGAGAGGGCTGAGCTCCCGGGCGATATCCCCGATCTTCCCGACTGGGGAGGGGGTGTATTCGACATCAGGGCGAGGTTGCAGCGTTGGCTTATTCATGAGCGGTATCCTGGTCGCCGAACAGCATGTGGTTGATACGCCGGTGCAGGCTGGCGAAGCCCTCGCTGCCCTGGGTTGAAAAGTCGTGTTCGACGGCATCGAGTTCGGCCCGCACCTGGCCCGGATGCGGAGTCAGCACGAGAATGCGAGACCCCAGCAGAATGGCCTCCTCGATGGAGTGGGTCACGAACATCAGGGTGAAGGGCGTCTGCGCCCAGAGCTCCAACAGTTCCTCCTGCATCCGACGCCGGGTCAGTGCATCCAGCGCGGCGAACGGCTCATCCATGAGGAGAATGGCCGGCTCCATGGCCAGGGCCCGAGCGATGGCCACCCGCTGCTTCATGCCGCCCGACAGTTGGTGAGGGTAGGCGTCCTTGAAGCGTTCCAGCCCCACTTTGCTCGCGACACGAAGAGCGCGCTCGGGGATTTCCTGAGCGGGAAAGCGTTTGGTCATCAACATGGGAAACATGATGTTGCCCAGGACCGTCTTCCAGGGCATGAGTTGATCGAACTCCTGAAACACCATCATGCGATCCGGCCCAGGCTTTTGAATGGTCTTGCCGTGGAGCCGGATCGTCCCGGCCGCAGGGGGCAAAAAGCCCGCGACACTCTTCAGCAAGCTGGATTTTCCGCAGCCCGACGGGCCCAGGAGAATGAAGCGATCGTTCTCTTTCACGTCAAACGACACGGCATGGGTGGCCGTGATGAGTTCGTCGCGTGTCTTGTATTGCAGGGTGACGCCTGCCACGGTAAGCAGCGCCTGGCTTTCAAGCGACACGGTTGGGGTGTTCAAAGGAAGCGCGCCCATATCAATTGCCTTCCCCTTTGGCCACGGGATCGAAGAACACCTGACGCCAATCGGTCGGGGCCTCCTTCAATGCACCTGTGCGCACCATGAACGCAGCCAGGTTCATGACGCCCGAGGGTTGAATGCCCCATTCGTTACGCACCTTCGCGAGCATGTCCTGGGTTTGCTCTGGGGTCAGCTTCGAGGGTTCGCTGGCCAGAAACAGCTCCGCGGCCCGCTGAGGATTGTCGCGAATGAAGTCATCCGCTTTGGCGATTGCCGCGACCACCGCTTCGGTCAATTGGGGGTTTTGCTTGACGAATTTGCCGGTGGTGGCCAGCACGCCGCTGGTCATGCGCATGTTGAGCTGCTTGGAAAAATCGAAGAGCTTGCTGACCCGTTCGTCGTGGTCGAGCAGGTAGCTGTAGGGGTTCGGCCCGATGTAGCCCTTGATGCCTGCTTTATTGAGCAAGCTGGCCATCGCGTCGGGATGGGGAAGGGCCACCATCAGGCTGTCCATCTGGTGGGCTTTGCCCTGGCCGAAGGCCTGTTCGGCGGCCATCTGCAAGAGAGCGGCCTGCTGACTGTTGGGCGCCGTGACGGCGATCTTGTCGCCGGGCTTGAAGTCCGCCAGGCTTTTGATAGACGGGTCGTTGACGTACAACCCGTTGTCTCCGGCGACCAGCGCGCACAGCGCCTTGATGTCGATCTTGCCCTGAGTTTTCTGCCAGGCAGTGAGCGTGCCATACAGGCCGTAGCCGCCGATGTCGACGCTGTTGCTGATCAAGGCGTCGTTGATGGACGCGGCGCCACTGATACGCTTGATGACGAATCGGGTTTCCGGTTGGCCGCGCTCAGTCGCGGCTTCGGTGAAATACCCAAGCTTGTCGGCGACGGTGACCGGCAGGTAGGCATAGCCATACTGGACCGCGACCGTCACTTCAGCCTGCTCGGTTTGTGCTTGAGCCCGCGACATGCAGGTGATAGCCAGCGCGGCGCTCAGTGCAGCGACGGCAAATTGTGCGCGGGGGCGAGGGGCATAACGGAAATAGTCGAATAGCGACACGGGCAAACTCCACGATTGTTATTTTTGAAATGGCGTTTCCATTAGGCTGTGCAGGACGGCCAGTATGCGTCAACTGTTATCGCTGAAGTCGTGATTATCTATTCAAATGAGTGGCTTTACGTTTAATCGAGATCACTCTATGGAATCTCGTTTCGATTAACGGGCGCATCTCTGTTGCATTGAGCAAGAAGTCCAGCGGTTGAGGCCTGACGTGCCAGCGCGATGCTCAGTCCCTATACTGTCCCCTCTGCCTGACCGAGTGGGAGCGCATGCGGGACCTTACGTATTTCATCAAAGTGGCCCAGCTCGGGCATCTCGGCCGCGCCGCCGAGGCGCTCCATATTTCACCTTCCGCCTTGTCCAAATGCATCGACCGCCTTGAACAGCAGTACGCCGCGCAGTTGTTCCAGCGTGTGGGACGGAGCATCCGGCTCAGCGAAGCGGGCGAGTTGGTGCTGGCCCACGCGCTTGAGGTCGAGCACCTGATCCATCAGGCGCAACGGCAAACCGCGGCGCTGGGGCAGGGTTTGAGCGGCAGTATTCGGGTAGGGGCTGCCGCGACGAGTGCCGATTACCTGTTACCCGCGGCCTGCAGCGCCCTGCAATGCGAGGCGCCAAACGTTGTCGTCGAATTGCAGATCGGCATGAACGACGTGCTGCGCGAGCAATTGCGCAAAGGGCAACTGGATATCGTCGTCGGCCCGCTGGGCGGTGCGGACGATGAGGAACTGCTCGAGCACGAGGTCAGTGGCGATGAAGTGGTGGTGGTTGCGCATCAGGCGCATCCACTGGCCAGTCAGACGGTGTCGCTGTCCGATTTCACTGACCATCGCTGGCTGCTGTCCCCGCCGACGGTGGCGACCCGGCAATGGCTCGATGCAACGTTCATCCAGCACGGTCACCCGGCACCGGCTGTCGCGATCGTCACCAACGCGATTGCGGCGGCCCCGCAGCTGATCGCCGAAACCCGGCTGCTGAGCTTCATCTCGCGCCGCAACCTGGCCCCGTTTGGTCGGGCGTACGGTTTGGTGGAAGTCCAGGTGCAGGGCGCGGCGCTGACTTTGCGCAGGCGCTTCGGGATTTTGCACCGCCGCAACGCCTACCTGTCTCCCGCCACCCGACGCTTCATGGCGCTGATGGTCGAGGTGAATCAATAGTTTCCTCGAAGGAAAGACTAACTGAAAAAACGATAATGGAAGTGAACGATAGGGGCCGCAATACTCTCAGCCATCCAAGAACAAAAAAGGCTGGAACAGCACATGCCCTATACGATTCTCGTCACCGCCCCGACTCTCGCGCCTGCCGGTCGCCAGTTGCTGGAGGCGGGCGGACACCGCGTCATCTACCTGCCCGAATCGGCCGACGGCGCAACCATCGAGAAGGTCCTGGTCGATGAGCCAGTCGATGCCGTCATTTCACGCACGCTGACGCTGAGCGCGGCTGCCATTCAAGGCGCGCCGCGACTCAAAGTCATCAGCAAGCATGGCGTTGGCGTGAGCAACATCGCCGTGGATGCAGCAACCGCCCGGGGCATCCCGGTTTATGTCACCCCAGGTGCCAACGCCCAATCCGTCGCAGAAATGGCGCTGGGGCTGCTGCTCGCCGCAGCCCGACGAATCGCCTGGATGGATGCACAACTGCGCGACGGTCGTTGGTCCCGCGCGCAAGATGGCATCGAGTTGAGTGGGCGCACCCTTGGGCTGGTGGGCTTCGGCCAGGTGGCGCGCAGGCTCTGGCGCGCGTGCCAGGCGTTGGGCATGTCGGCCTGGGTCTATGACCCGTTCTTGCCACAGGACGCCGAGCTCGACGGTGCGCAACGCGCCGGTAGCCTGGCGGAGTTGCTCGACCGTAGCCACGTCTTGTCCCTGCACATTCCCCTGACGCCGCAAACCCGCGGCCTGATCGGTACCGCTGAATTGGCGGCACTCCCTCCTGACGCCATTCTGATCAACACCGCGCGTGGCGAAGTGGTCGATGAGGCGGCATTGATCGCCGCACTGCGCAGCGGCGCCCTCTACGCGGCGGGGCTCGACACCACTGCACAGGAGCCGCTGATGCCCGGCAATCCATTGCTGACGCTGAAGAATGTCGTACTCACCCCTCACGTCGGCGGCTCGACGCCCGCAGCCCTGGCGGCAATGGCCGAGGGGGCCGTGCGCAATGTTCTCGGGTTTCTGGCCGGCAATCCGCCCGCGGCCAGCGCCTGCGTGAACCCTTCCGTTCTGTCCTGACTCCCGAGGTTTTCATGACCCATTCCCAATGGCCTGCTGGCTATCGCATCAACCCGCGTGTGGAAGGCCCCGCCGAGGACCTGGTGACCGCATTTCGAGACATACCCGTCGCCGTGGCCGGCGATTGCATGGGCCGCTGCGTCGGTGCGCGAGGGCTGCGCGCGTACCATGGCGATCCTTCGCTGAAACTGTGCGGACCAGCGTTCACGGTGCGCGTGCGCCCCGGCGACAACCTGATGATTCACAAAGCCCTGATGATGGTGAAACCCGGCGACGTGTTGGTGATCGACGGGGGAGGTGACCTCAGCCAGGCGGTGATTGGCGGCCTCGTGCGCACGACCGCACTGCGGGTGGGCCTGGGCGGCATGGTGATCGATGGCGCCGTGCGAGACCTGGAAGAACTGGCCGAAGGGATCGTTCCGATTTTCGCTGCAGGTCACACCCACCGAGGACCAAGCAAAGAGGGCCCCGGTGAAATCAATGTGCCGGTCGCCTGTGCAGGGCTCGCCGTGCTTCCCGGGGACCTGATGCTGGGGGACGCGGACGGCGTCATCGCGATCCGGGCCGACGACGCCGCCGCGCTCTTGCCCCTGACCCAGGCGCATCTGAAGCGTGAGGCGGCCATCCGCAAAAGCAACGAAGAGGGTACGGCCGACCCTGAGCGCTTTGACGCCCTGTTACGGGCCAAGGGGCTTCCCGTCTGATACAGCCCCGTCGGTCGGCCTCGGCGCGGTACACCTAACAACTATAAGAAAAGGTTCCTCATATGTTGATTACGCTAAGTTGCGTGATGCTGGCGTGCTTCATCTACACACTGATGAGCAAACGGTTGTCTGCGCTGACCGCGCTGATCCTGATTCCGTCGCTGTTTGCATTGATCGGCGGTTTCCACGCCGAGATGGGCAAGTATGTGATCGACGGTCTGAAGATGGTCGCACCCAATGGTGTGCTGATGATCTTCGCCATGCTGTATTTCCTGTGCATGACCGAAGCCGGGATGTTCGACCCGCTCGTGGCGCGTATCGTGGGCGCGGTGCGCGGCGATCCGGTGAGAATTTTCATCGGGACCGTGGCGCTTGCCTTCGTCGTGGCGCTGGATGGCGACGGCGCAACCATTTACATGATCGTGCTCTCGGCGTTTCTGCCGATCTACCATCGGCTAGGCCTGTCGCGCCCGATGGTGTGCTGCCTGTTGCTGCAGGTGGCAGGGCTGGGCAACATGATGCCCTGGGGCGGGCCCACGGCCCGCGCGGCCACCGCCATGCACGTGGACATGGCGGAAATGTTCGTTCCCCTGTTGCCCGCGTTACTCGCCAGCGTGGTGTACACCTTCGGCCTGGCCTGGTGGTTCGGCCGCCGCGAACGCACCCGCCTGGGCGGTGGTATCGACCTCAACGGTGATTTCCCCGAGCGCGCACAGCTGCGTTGCCAAAGCCGCTGGCGGCTGATCTTCAACTGGACGCTGACCGCGCTGCTGCTGCTGGCCCTCTGCCTGGAGGTGCTGCCCCTGTCGTACCTCTTCATGATCGCCGCGTGCCTGGCGCTCATCGTCAACTTTCCCACCCTCAAAGCCCAGCAGGATCAGTTGGCCCTGCATGCGCCTCCGATACTCGCCGTCGCCGGGCTGATTTTCGCAGCGGGGGTCTTCACGGGTATTCTCGGCGGAACCGGGATGGCGAACGCCGTCGCTGATGGCCTTGTGAAGATTGTTCCTTCATCCATGGGCCCGTACATGGCCGTAATAACGGCGTTGCTGAGCATCCCCGTCACCTGGCTGGTTTCCAACGACGTGTTCTATTTCGGCATCCTCCCGATCCTGGCCCAGACCGCGCAGCATCATGGCATCACCGCGGTGGAAATGGCGCGAGCCTCGTTGATCGGGCAGCCGGTGCACATCCTCAGCCCGCTGGTGGCCTCCACTTATCTGGTGGTGAGCATGCTCAAGCTCGACTATGCCGAGAACCAGCGCTTCACCATGAAGTGGTCGGTGGTCAGTTGCCTGGTGCTGTTGCTGGTTGCGCTGTTGACGGGGGTGATCCCGCTGGTCTCCGACGTCTAGGACGAGGGAGCCGGCATCCGGCCCGGTCAGCAGCGCCCAGCATCGCAGGTGGGCGACCGGGCAAGGACTTCAGCCGCCCTTCACTTCACCGTCGCGATACTGCCCCCAGGCTTGGTGCAGTTGCGCCATCGAGGCCGGGTCGTAATCACAGCCAGGGAGTGCTTCTGCGTCCCAGTGGCCATAGCGATCTTCGCCGCGGACCAGTGTTGCTCGCCGACGGCCGATGGTGGATGACACGTGGGTGGGAATGTAGAAGAAGGCGAAACCGATCCGACGATCGTCGGTGGTGTTGGCCCGTGAACTGTGTGCGGTTCGTTCGTGGTGAATGGAAAATTCGCCTGCCGACAGCGGCATTTCCACGCCTCGGCTGTCGTCGACACCGATGAGCGATTGCCCCTTGGCCAGCATGTTGTCCTTGGCGAAGGTTTCCTGATGCAGGTAGTCCGGTTCGCGATGGGAGCCCGGCAGGACACGCAGGCAACCATTCTCAGGTGTGGCGTCGGTGAAGCCGACCCACACGGTCACTTCCTCATGGGGCGACAGCCCGAAATACGTCGAGTCTTGATGCCACGACACGTAGCGTGGGTCATGGGCGTTTTTGGCGAAAACGGACGCCCCGAACAACAGGATGTCAGGCCCGATCACATCTTCCACCGCGTCCAGGATGCGCGGGTTGCGCGCCAACTCGACAAAGGCGGGGGAGGCGAGGTGCGCCTTGATCTTGAGTGAGAGGTTGGCGTCTGCCCCCACATGCGTTTCATAAGCCTCGATGCGCGACCGGTAAAGGGCGGCGTCCTCGGCACTCAGGGCGCGAAAGGGGAAGGCGTAACCCTGCTGATTGAAGTGCTCGATTTGCAAGGGGGTCAGGTGTTTGCTCATAGGTCACTCTGTCTTGATGGGCGGGGAGTGTGTCCTTCAAGAGAGTGCACGTGATGTGCCAGAACGGCGTCGGTTGACGCATGCGGGCTCAATGCCAGGAAAAACAATGATTTGGCGAAACGTGACCCGATACTCACAAAGGGGGTATGCCACATTAATTGCTGGCCTAAATTCTCCACGACCGTTTTGACGGGTCGGGTAGTCTTCTTTTATGCGATGAAAATCAATGGTTTAGTTTTTATTGAGTCGTGGGCGCAGACCGATTGCAGTCGAAACCAGGCCGTCCAACGGGATCCGATCTCATTTGTTAACCGTCCAATTAAGAGGCATACCACCTTTCCCTTGGGTTGTTTTGGTGCGCTTTTTCGACCCGCGCCGCGTTGTCGTGACGTTTGCTCGCCAGTTTCAGACGCCCAGCCCCCACCAGGCCTGATGCTCGAATAGGTGGCATGCCACTTGCTTTGTCCCTGTTGGCGCGCTCTGCGCTTTACGACCACGCGACTTGAATGGTCGGTTCTCCACGGACTCAGTAAGGATTTTCCATGACTGTTCTACTGCAAAATGTGAAGGTTTCGATCCGCGTAAGAAAGTCGCTGGTGGCGCTGGCTGTCGCGATGACCGCTGCTTTATCGAATATGGCCATGAGCCACGCGGCGACGATCGATGAGGTCAAAAGCCGTGGCTATCTGCTGGTGGCCACGGAAGACGACTATCGCCCTTTTGAGTTCATGGACGAAGGTAAGGCCACCGGGTACGACAATGAGTTGCTGGCACTGGTGGAGAAAAAAATCGGCCTCAAGATTCGTCAGCAGATCCTGCCCTGGGCCGGCATCCTGCCAGGCGTCACCACGGGTAAGTACGACATGGCGCTGTCGGCGGTGCTGGTGACCAAGGCACGCAAAGCGACGTTTGATTTCACCTCGCCGACCGCGCAGAGCACGACGTATTTCGCGACCAAGAAGGGCAGTTCGATCCTCAAGCCCGAAGACCTTGCAGGCAAGACAGTCGGTGCCGAAACGGGCAGCGCCATGCTGACCGACCTCAAAGACTTCGACACCCAGCTCAAGGCCAAGGGCAAAGGGTTGAAGGAGATCGTCGAGTACCACGGTTACCCAGAGGCTTACCAGGATTTGGCGAACGACCGCCTGGACGCGGTTGCCAATACGGATCTGTCCTTGCTCTCACTCGTCAAGGAACGCGGTGACATGTTCGTGATGGGCCAGCCAATCGGCGAACCGACCTATCTCGCCTGGGCCGTCGCCAAGGGCAACACCGGTGTGCTGCAGATGGTGGACGCGGCGTTGCTGGACTTGCGCAAGAGCGGCGAGATGTATCGGCTGCAAAAGAAATGGCTCGGTGAAAGCCATGAAGACATGCCGACGAACGTGAACTGAGCCTGCGTTATGACGGCATTCGACTACTGGAGCATCCTGGTGGGTGCTCTGTCGACGATAGGCGTTTCTCTCGTCAGCATCGTCGTCGGCGTGCCAATGGGCCTTGGCCTGGCGCTGCTGCGCTGGGGCAGGGTGCCTGTGGCCCGCCAGGCCGTGTTTCTGTATGTGAGCATCATGCGCTCGTGCCCGGCGGTGACACTGATTCTGCTGATCTTCTTCGCCCTGCCGCAGTTCGGGATATCGCTGGCCCCGGCGGCGGCAGGGATTCTGGCGCTGACCCTGTCCACCGCCGCGTTCAACTGTGAGGTGTGGCGCGGCGCGTTGATTAGCTTTCCCAAACAAGAGTACGACGCGGCATTGGCTTTTGGCATGCGGCGGGGCCTGCGCCTGCGGCGGATCGTGCTGCCCCAGGTGTGGCGGTCGAGCCTGCCAGGCCTGGTCAACGAGATGACCATGTTATTGAAGTCCAGCCCGGCGGTGGCGGTCATCGGCATGGTGGAGATCACCCGCGCCGCGCAACGCGTCGGCGCGCGCACCTACGACCCGCTGCCGCCCTTCGTGTTCGCACTGGTCATCTATGGCGTGATCGTCTACCTGATGATTCGCCTGCAACGTCGGCTGGAACGCCGTGATTTGCCCAGCGGGGTGACAGCATGATCAACGACTTCCTGACGATCTGGGGGCAATGGCCGGATATCTGGGGCGGCTTTTTGAACACGTTGCTGCTCGTCAGCGTCGCTGCCGTGACGTCTTTGCTGTTCGGCATCTTGCTGACCCCGATGTTGATGAGCAGTCGTCCGGGAATCGCGCGGACGGCTCATGGGTTTTGCGACGCCATGCGCTGTGTACCGTTCTTGCTGTTCGTCTATGTGATCTATTTCGCCTTGCCGTCCATGGGCATCCGCTTGTCGAATTGGAGCAGTGGCGTCCTCGCACTGGTGCTCTACAACTCGGCTTACATGGCGGTGCTGCTCAAAGGCGCCTGGCAGGATTTGCCCGCGGATTCCATCGAATCGGCTCGGGCGTTCGGTTTCCAGGGTTTCAACCTGGTCCGGCGGATCATCCTGCCGCCCATGTTGATGCGCGCCATTCCCAGCCTGGGCAATCAACTGATTCAAATCGTCAAGGACAGCGCCTTCCTGTCGATCATTGCCGTCACCGAATTGACCAGTGTGATGAATGCGATCCAGTCGACTTACTTCATCCCTTTCGCGGCGTTTCTATCGGCAGTGCTGCTGTATTGGGTGCTCTGTCTGTGCATCGAAATCCTTACCAGCCTTCTGACCCGCTATGCCGAGGAGCGTCGAACGTGAACGCCTTTCAAGATTCCCCCACCGATGTGGTCTCGCAGACCAAGGTCCTGCAGTTGATGGGGATCTCCAAATGGTTTGGCGACCACCACGTGCTCAAGGACGTTTCCCTGGACGTCATGAGCGGTGACGTGGTCTGCCTGCTCGGCCCATCCGGTTGCGGAAAATCCACCTTATTGCGATGCATCAACTGGCTGGAGCAGCCCAACGCCGGAAACGTGTTCCTCAAAGGCCAGCGGATGGGCGTGCACAAGGGCGGCATGAAGATGAACGACGCTGACCTGGCTCAGATGCGCGCACGCATCGGCATGGTCTTCCAGCATTTCGCCTTGTGGCCCCACCTGACCGTGCTGCAGAACGTCATGGAGGCTCCCGTTTTCGTGCAGAAGCGCGCCCGTGAGACCGTGCGGCAAGAGGCCCTGGCCCTGCTGGCCCGCGTCGGTCTGGCAGAAAAGGCCGACATGTTTCCATCCAAGCTCTCTGGCGGTCAGAAACAACGCGTGGGCATTGCCCGAGCGCTGGCGATGAAACCTGACATTCTGCTGTTTGACGAGCCCACCAGCGCGCTCGATCCGATGCTGGTCGGCGAGGTACTGGAAGTGATCCGCAGCCTGGCGAGCGAAGGCGCGACCATGGTGATCGTCACCCACGAGATGGAGTTCGCCCGGCAGGTCGCCAGTCGGGTGGTGTTCATGGACGCCGGAGACATCGTGGAAAGCGGGACGCCCGCCGCGTTTTTCGGTGCGCCGAAAACGGTGCGCGCGCAGCAGTTCCTGTCCCGTTTTCACAGTGCTTCTGGCGCTTACCGCTAAAGATCCTTACCCAACGACAGGCATGGCGCGGAGTTCGAGGCGTCGTGCCGTAGAGAGGCGAATCATGACTGTGTTGCCGCAATCATCCAGCCAAGGTGTCGGCGCATCGCTGCTGCGCAAGGAAGACGACCGCTTCCTGCGCGGACGTGGTAACTACATCGCCAATATCCGCCTGCCGGGGATGCGTGATGTTGCGTTTGTCCGTAGCCCGGTGGCCCATGGGCGCATTCTGCAGATCGAGAAACCCCTGGGCCAGGAAAATGCCGTCTTTACCCTCGACGACCTTGTCGGCGTCAAGCCGATCGTCGCCAACTCGGGGTTGGCTGGGTTCAAATCTTCCGCGCAACCGGTACTGGCGAACGGAAAAGTGCGCCAGGTCGGTGAAATGATCGCGATGTGCGTGGCGGATACCCGGGCCGAAGCCGAGGACATCGCTGGCGCGACGTTCGTCGATTTCGATGAGCTGCCTGCCGTCGTGGACATGCTGGCGGCGCGAACGGCGGACTCTGCCTTGGTCCATGAGGAGTGGGGGGATAACGTGTTCCTCGAAACCCATGTGGATGCCGACCTGAGCGACATCCGGGAACGCGCCGCGATCCACGTGCACCGCGTCCTGCGCACGGCCCGGCAAAGCATGGCGCCGATGGAGGGCAGGGGCGTGGTGGCCCACTGGGACAGGCGCCTGAGCCAACTGGTGGTGTACACGTCCGCGCAAATGCCTCACATCAACCGCACGGGTCTGGCAGGTTGCCTGGGCCTGGACGAGGGCAGCATCCGGGTGATTTCGCCCGACGTCGGCGGCGGGTTCGGTTACAAGGGCATTCTGCTTCCGGAGGAAGTCTGCGTGGCATGGTTGGCCATGCACCTGGACCACCCGGTGCGCTGGATCGAGGACCGCCGCGAGCAATTGATCGCGAACGCCAACTGCCGTGAGCACCACTATGACATCCACGCTTACGCCGATCGCGACGGGCGATTGCTGGCGATCGATTGTGAAGCCCACGTCGATTCTGGGGCCTACTCCTCGTACCCGTTTTCGGCATGCCTGGAAGCCGCGCAGGTCGCCAGCATTCTGCCCGGCCCCTACAAGATGGAGCGCTACCGGTGCCGCACCTGGTCGGTGGCCACCAACAAGCCGCCGATTCTGCCTTATCGAGGCGTGGCCCGAACCGGCGTGTGCTATGCCATCGAGACGGTCATGGACGCCATTGCCGTCGAGGCTGGCCTCGAGCCCTACGAAGTGCGTTTGCGCAACCTCGTCCTGCCTGAGGAAATGCCGTTCGACAACATCACCCGCAAGCACTTCGACAGTGGCGATTACCCCGAAGCGGTGCGGCGTGCGACTCAAGCGATCGATTTGGCGGCAGTGCGCGCGCGTCAACGCCAGGGCGAACCGGATGGCCGCCTGATCGGTGTCGGCATGGCGGTGTTCTGTGAGCAGGGCGCCCATGGCACGTCGGTGTATTTCGGCTGGGGAATTCCCATGGTGCCGGGCCGGGAACCGGCCTCGCTGAGGCTGACGCCGGACGGCATCCTGGAAGTCCGCGCAGGGGTGCATTCCCATGGGCAGAGCATGGAGACCACCTTGGCGCAGATTGCCAACGAGGTATTGGGCATCGATCCGCAACGGGTTCGCATCGTACTGGGGGACACCGGCATGACCCCGTACTCCACGGGGACATGGGGCTCGCGGTCGATCGTCATGGCCGGCGGCGCGGTGGCCCAGGGCTGCAAGATCCTGCGGGACAGGCTGCAGCATGTCGGCACCCATCTGCTGAACGATCCTGCCGACAGTGTGACCTGGCGTGATGGCGGTGTGGCGGGCCCCTCGGGTCGGATCGGGCTGAACGAATTGAGCCGGATCTGGTACCTGCAACCCCAGCGGTTGCCAGCCGATACCGACGCGGGTGGGCTGGAAGTCCATACGACGTATCAGGCTCAGCGCGACACTGGGACGTTCAGTTACGCCTGCCACGCAGTCGTCGTCGCCGTGGACCCGGAACTGGGCAAAACCGACATCCTCGATTACGTCATCGTCGAAGACGGCGGCAAACTCATCAACCCGATGGTGGTTGATGGCCAGGTGTATGGCGGGGCAGCGCAGGGGATCGGGACCGCCCTTTACGAAGAAATGATCTACAGCGAAGAGGGCCAGCCCCTAGCGTCGACCCTTGCCGATTACATCCTGCCCGGCGCGACGGAAGTGCCCGCCATCCGTATCGAGCACATGGAAACCTTGGCGCCTTACACCACCTTCGGCCAGAAGGGGATCGGTGAAAGCGGCGCGATCGGCTCCCCGGCTGCGATTGCCAACGCCATCAACGACGCGTTGCGCCCGCTTGGCGTCGAAGTCTCACGACTGCCCCTTTCACCGCGTGCGGTGTGTGCCGCGCTGGCCGCCAAGCGGCGTAAGGCCGACACCGCCCGGCCCATGGAGGTGATTTCATGAAATCCATAGCGTTCGATTACCAGCTCCCGCCCACTGCCGCCGACGCGGTCAGGCTGCTCAAGGCGGGAGATGGCATGGGCAAGGTGGTCGCGGGCAGCCAGTCACTGGGGCCGATGATGAACCTTCGCCTGGTGCAACCCGAACAATTGGTCGATGTGCGTCGCCTGCCCGAGTTGAATCAGGTGCAGGATCTGGCCGACAGCGTGGTGCTCGGCGCCGCGACGACCCATGCCGCCATCGAAGACGGCCGCGTGCCCGATGCGTCCGCGGGGCTGATGCCCTTCGTGGCCCGCGGCATTGCGTACCGCGCGGTCCGCAACCGGGGAACTCTCGGTGGCAGCCTTGCCCACGCCGACCCTGCCGCCGATTGGGTGAATGTGATGGCCTTGCTGGACGCGGACATCATGCTGCTGGGCCCTGAAGGTGAACGGACCGTCAAGGCCGACGGCTTCATGCTGGGCGCGTTCACCACGCACCTGGCCGAGGACGAACTCATTTGCGCGGTACGCATCCCCAAAGTCAGCAGCCAGGCGCGCTGGAGCTACTACAAATTCAACCGCAAGACCGGTGAGTTCGCCGAAGCCATTGCCGCGTTCATGGACGACCCTGTCAGGGGGGTACGCCGGGCCATCATTGGTGCCGTAGACGGGCCGCCTCTGGTCATCGAGCAGGCTGGGGGGCTCATCGACGGCTGGGACGATGAGCTCGCCAAGCCTTGGCTGCTCGCCGCGGGTATCGAGGCTGACAGTTACGAATACCACACCCATCTCGTTGCACTTCGCCGTGCCGCGCAACAGCTGTCGCGGCTGCCAGGAGCTTCCTTATGACCCGACTCGAACTCAAGGTGAACGGCAAGGCGATCAGCGCCGACGTCGAACCTCGCACTCACTTGGCCGACTTCCTGCGCGAAGAGCGGCTGCTGACCGGCACCAACATAGGTTGCGAGCAAGGTGTGTGCGGTGCCTGCACCGTGATGATCGATGGCGCACCGATGCGCTCGTGCATCGTCTACGCCGTGGCCTGCAGCGGTGCTGAGGTTCGCAGCATCGAGGACTTCGATGACGATCAGGTCATGGTGCAACTGCGCGCTGCCTTTTCTGCCGAGCACGCGTTGCAGTGCGGCTACTGCACGCCAGGCATGCTGGCAACGGCAAGAGACATCGTGCTGCGCATTCCTGACGCCGACGAGGCCCGTATTCGCCATGAGCTGTCGGGAAACCTCTGTCGATGCACCGGGTATGTGGGGCTCGTCAAGGCCATTGCCCGCGTCCTCGAACAACGGCGCGAGACGTTGCCGGCCTAACCCTTTTCATGAGGTAACACGCATTGGATATCGAACAAAGCTTCAGCGTCCCGTTCGCGCCAGACCTGGTCTGGAAGAGTTTTCTCGATGTGGAAGGCATCGTCACTTGCCTTCCGGGCGCCTCGCTGACCGAGCCGCCCCAGGACGACCAACTGAGCCTTGCGATGACGGTCAAGCTGGGCCCCATCGTGGCGGCCTTCAAAGGGCAGGGCGACATCTCCCTGGACGCTGCCAGCCACAGCGGGGTGGTGAGCGGGCAAGGCAGCGATCGCAAAAGCGGGTCCCGCGTGAAAGGCACGGCGCAATTCGAACTGTTGCCTGACGGCGCAGGCGGCACGCGGGTCAATGTGGGGGTCACTTATTCGATCACCGGCTCGCTGGCGCAGTTTTCCCGGGGCGGGATTGTTCGTGAACTGGCCACTCGCATGACGGAGGCCTTCGCCGAAAACCTCAAGACCCGCCTGGAAGCCGCCAATGATCACACCGTTGCAGTCGAGCCGGTCGATCACGCTGCTTCGTCAGCGTTGCCAGAAGTAAACGAAGCGCGCGTGGCCGAACCAAGTGCCGTCACGGCATCGGAGGCTGTTGGGCGCCAGCCTGCCGAACCCCAAGCGCCGCTGGACCTCGGCAACATGTTTTGGACGCTGCTGCTGCGCCGATTGCGTCGGCTATTCGGCCTGAAAGAGAAACGGCGCTGCCCGACCTGCGGTAAATAGCAAGCGTATCCGGCGCCTCGGCGCTCGGCAGACTTACCTTGAATGCAGCCCCTCGTCAGTCCCGTGGACGCCGTTCAGACCCTCAGTCGAATGGCGTCATGGCGACGGTCGCTGCTCCGACTGCCGCCATCGGCCGTGTTCTCCCGTCGCTCGTTCACCTTCCTGCTTTGCCACCGCACCCTCATGGCTCATTTATATAGGGGGTATACCCCGCAGTGAGCCCGAGTGGTGCGTCATCCGCTGCCCCGGAGCACGGCGGGTGTGTAAACCATCCTCATCGTTGAATTAAATAAGGTATGCCACCTATTTTCGCGGCCGATTATCTTCTTTTAAATCAGATAGATAAGCCAATTTAAGAAAAGTCGATAGAAAGGATTGGCACGCAGATTGCCTCGTATTGCCCACCCACTGACACTGTGAAGAAGCCCATGAAAAAAATCCTTCTGTCTGGCGGTCGTGTCATCGATCCAGCCAATTCAATCGACACTGTCTGTGATGTGCTGATCGAGGGCGATCGCATCAAGGCCGTCGGAACAGCGCTCGACGCCGAACAGGTGATCGGTGCCGAGCGCATCGACTGCAGCGGCAAGCTGGTGCTCCCCGGGTTGATCGATACCCACAGCCATGTCTACCAGTATGTGACCGGGCGATTCGGTTTGAACGCCGATATGTGCGGCGTGCATTCCGGCGTGACCACGCTGATCGACCAAGGGGGTGCCAGTTGCATGACCTTGCCCGGTTTTCGCAAGTTCATCGTCGAGCCGTCCCACAGCCGGGTATTGTCGTTCATTTCCGCCTATCTGGTCGGTGGCCTCGAAGGGCATTTCTATCCGGAGTTGTACCGTCCCGAGTGCGCCGATGTGGCGGCGACGGTCAAGGCGGCGTTGGCCAACAGTGACATCGTCAAAGGCATCAAGGCTCACGCCGAGCTGGGCGGTTTTGCTCGCTGGGGCCTGGACGTCATGAAAAAGGCCTCACAGATTGGCGAACTGACGTCTCTGCCGGTGTACATCCATTTCGGGCAGTTGTGGCCAATGCCGGACCAGCCCACCTACGAAGTCGATCCCGACAGCATCTTCCCGCAGGTGTTGGAGGTACTGAAGCCGGGTGATGTGCTGGCCCATCCTTTCAGTCGCCACCCAGGCGGTTTCGTGGAGCAGAACGGCCAGATGCACCCGCTGGTCAGCGAAGCGATAAAACGGGGCTTGAAGGTCGACGTTGGCCATGGCTCTCATTTCAGCTACAAAATGGCCGCCAAGGTACTCGGCGCCGGCGTGGTACCGGATACCCTGGGCTCGGACATGCATGGCTATAACACCACCGTGCCAGCACCGGCTGGCACCCCGGATGAGCACCCGGATGAAGAACACCTGTTCGCGGGCACCTCGCGGTTCAGCCTCGTCTCCGCCATGGTCAGCATGATGGCGTTGGGGTTGACCCTTGAGCAGGTGGTGCCGATGGTCACCCGTAATGCCGCGTTGCTCGCGGGCATGAGCGACGAGATCGGCAGCCTGGGTGTGGGGCGTGAAGCGGATGTGACGGTGTTGTCCGATGAGGAGGGCGCTTGGCTCTTGCGCGACAACGAAGGCACCGAAGTGATCGCCAAGCGGATGCTGCAGCCGGTGTTTTGCCTGCGGGCGGGCAAACGATTCGACGCCTCGGCGACCATACTGCCCGTACCACGGGCCGCCTGACCGAGGGGCCGCAGCCATGACCGCAGAACCGACGTCAATGCTCAACGATCAGGCCCTGGCATCCGCGCTGGCACGGCTGTATGCCGTGCGACCGGTCTGGCACGCCGTGCGCAGTGCTCGCGAGGCCGTGCAGCTTGAGGCGATGACCCTGCTGCATGCGGGGCCGCCTTTTGCAGACCCCCGTCGCCCCAGTGCGCCGGTGCTGTCTTCGGCGGTGTTGTGTTGCCTGTACGAAGGCTGGGCAACCGATGAAAGCGAGGCACAACGGTTGATCGCTGACGGTACCGTGTCGTTGCGGTCCAGCCAGGCGTATCGGGTGGTGACACCGTTGGCCGCGGTCATTTCACCCTCGACCAGCCTGGTTGAGGTGAGTGACACGGCCAGGCCGGGTGGGCCTCGTTGCTGGTCGCTGCTGGGCTCCGGCGCAGGTCCGCAGATCCGCTTCGGCAGCCGTGCGCCCGAGATTCTGCAACGCATGGCCTGGCGGGACGACTACCTGGCGCCCGTCTTGCGGACTGCCTTGGAGAAGGCTGACATCGATTTGATGCAGGCTGCGCGGGTGGGGCTTCAGGCTGGGGATGATCTGCACAGCCGGACCACCGCCGCCACTGCTCACTTGCGCAGCGTGCTCTCGGCGTCGATGGATGACAGCGTGGTCGATGCCATGCTCGCGGCAACCCCGTTGTTTTTCCTGACGCTATGGATGGCTGCCTGCTACCTGATGCTCGATGCAACGGCCGCCGCTGATGAAGCGCATTCGACCCGGCTGGTCGTGGCACTGGCGGGAAACGGCATAGAAGCCGGAGTGCGCCTGGCGGACCGGCCCGAGCAATGGGTCACAGCGCCGGCGCACGTTCCCGAGGGACCACGACTGGGCCATGGGAACAGCGCCGTGAGCCCGATGTTGGGCGACAGCGGCGTGATCGATGCCGCAGGTTTCGGTGCTCAGGCCTGGTTCTGCAAGCCTGAAGCGGCAACGGACATCGCTGGCTGGCTGCCTGCGCAATCCCCTCAGCGCCCCGCCTGGTTGGTCGGAAGCCATCCGGACTTCTCGGCGTTTGGGTTGGGCTGTGCAATCGACGCCAACCGCGTGTCCGACGCGCTTCCTACACCTCTGGTTTCGATTGCGATGCTCGATGCGGCAGGGGAGAAGGGCCTGTTGGGCCGGGGCGTTTGCAAGACAGACCCGACGCTGTTTGGCGTCCCCCCTAACGAGGCTCTGGCAGTCAATCAACCCCAATCGTTGGCCGAACTCAATTGCGCCTTCGAACGTTACGAGCGCGCACTGACCGGCAATGACATTGAGGTCCTGGACGCGCTCTTTTGGAACAGCCCGCATACCCTGCGTTACGGGGCCAAAGAACACCTGTATGGCTTCGAGGCCATTCGCGCCTTTCGTGTGGCGCGCCCGGCGGCCAACCTGGACCGTAAGATCCTGGAGCGCTCGGTGACGAGCTTCGGTTCCGATTTCGGCATCACCCACATGGTGTTCAGCCGCCAGGGCGAAGCGCGCTTGGGCAGGCAGACCCAAAGTTGGGTGCGTATAGAAGGGGCGTGGCGTGTCGTCGCCGCCCATGTCAGTTGGATGGACCTATGAACGAACGGCTACAACCCGGCCTGAATGGGGCCTTCATGGCCGAGGGCTTTGCAGCCAGCCTCCCGTCGGCGCCTTTCGCTGCAAGCTCACGCCTTGTCGGAGCGCGTCTGGCGGTGAAAGACGTGTTCGACGTCGAAGGGATGACCTGCAGCGCCGGCAACCCTGCATGGCTTGAACAACACGTGCCGGCAGGCGACACGGCACCGGTGGTGCAGCGGCTTCTGGATGCGGGGTGTCGATGGGTAGGCAAGACCGTCACCGATGAGCTGACCTACAGCCTGGCGGGCATCAACCTGCACTTTGGTACACCGACGAATCCGGCCGCGCCGGACCGCCTGCCGGGTGGATCCTCCTCGGGGTCCGCAGTGGCGGTCGCCGCCGATTATGCGGACCTATCGCTGGGAACGGACTGTGGCGGGTCCATTCGGCTCCCCGCGAGTTACTGCGGGCTGTGGGGTATCCGGCCCACCCATGGCCGAGTGAGCAACCAGGGCTGTTTTACGCTTGCACCCAGTTTCGACACGGTCGGCTGGTTTGCGCGTAACGGCGAGTTGCTCGCATCGGCGCTGTCGGTGCTCGTCCAGGCGCCGAGCCAGGTCGCCACTCCAGCGGCCCGGCGAGTCTGGGTCAGCGATGACGTGATCGCGCTGCTGGACGCCCCCCTGCAAGTCGCCTTCGAGCGCTGGCTGATGGAACAGGCCGTTCCATGCGAGCGACTGCCTGTCGGAACGCTGCCACTGGCAGCCTGGGCCGAGGCGTTCCGCACTTTGCAGGCCGCAGAGGTCTGGCAACAACACGGTGAGTGGGTCACGCGCGCGCGACCTTCATTCGGTGCCGACGTGGCGCAGCGCTTCGCCATGGCGAGTCAGGTGACAGCGTCTGCCGTCGAGGCCGCTCAACAGGTACGCCATCAGGCGCAGACGTTGCTGCACGCGCTGCTGAATGAAAATGGTTGCCTGCTGATGCCTCCCGTCCCCGGCCCTGCACCTAAGCTCGATGAGCCTCTGGCCCGGGTCAACGACATTCGAGCCCGCTCACAAAGTCTGTTGTGCATGGCGGGGTTGGCGCAGCTGCCACAAGTCGTCATGCCTTGGCGAAACATCGACGGTGCCCCCGTGGGCATGTCGCTTATCGGGGCGCCGTTCGCGGATGAATCCACCGTCGAAAGCGCGATCGATGTGCACCACCACTACATCAACCATTCGACAGGAACCCTCTGATGCCCCATGTCCTCAATCCGGTTCGCGGTGCTCACGCGATGGCGGTCGCGCCCCATGCACTGGCGTCGCAAAGTGCTTTGGCGGTGATGCGAGAGGGGGGCAATGCGGTGGAAGCGATGATCGCCGCCGCCTCGACCATCGCCGTGGTCTACCCCCACATGAACAGTCTGGGGGGCGACGGCTTCTGGTTGATCGCCAAGCCCGGTGAAACGCCGCTGGCGCTGGATGCTTGCGGCCGTGCGGCGCAGGGCGCGAGCCTGGCCAGTTACCGTGAGCAGGGGCTGGACAGCATCCCGTTCCGTGGGGGGCTGGCCGCCAATACGGTGGCCGGCACCGTGTCCGGTTGGAACGCCGCGTTCGAGTGGCAGCATCGCGTGCTGGGTGGGCGCATGCCGCTGAAGCGCCTTCTCGGCGACGCCATCGACTATGCCCGCCAAGGCATCCCTGTGACGGCCAGCCAAAGCCGGTGCACAGCGAGCAAGTGCGATGAATTAGGGACGATCCCCGGTTTCAGTCAGACGTTCCTGGACGCTGGGCGCGCCCCGTTGCCCGGCCAGCGGTTCACCCACCCGAGGCTGGCCGACACCCTGGAGCGCCTGGCGCAGGCAGGGCTCAATGACTTTTACGACGGGGACCTTGCCCAGAGCATTTGCGCAGAACTCGAAGCGGCGGGCAGCCCCCTGCGCCGGGTGGATTTTCAACGCCACCGAGCTGAGTGGCGGGAAGCATTGGTGCTGAGCCATTCACAAGGGAAGGTCTACAACTTTCCTCCGCCGACCCAAGGGCTGGTTTCGCTGTTGATACTGGGGCAGTTGGATCGATTGCTCACCCCGGAGATGGACGCATCAGGTGCGCCGTTCGTGCACGCATGCGTCGAAGCAACGAAGCGTGCCTTCGCCATCCGTGATCGTCATATCACCGATCCGGACCACATGACGGACGAAGCGCAGAGTTTCCTGACACATGACCGGCTGGACGCCATGGCCTCGACATTCGACCTCCATCGGGCGGCGCCGTGGGGGAAGGGCGTGGGGCCGGCGGATACCGTCTGGATGGGCGTGGTGGACAGGGAAGGGGTCGCGGTCAGCTTTATCCAGAGCCTCTATCACGAGTTCGGCAGCGGGATCGTCCTGCCGACGACCGGGCTGAATTGGCAGAATCGCGGGTGCAGCTTTTCCCTGGACCCGACGGCGCGCAACCCGCTGACTCCCGGGCGTAAACCCTTCCATACCCTCAACCCGGCCATGGCCCGTCTCAACGACGGCCGGACGCTGGTGTACGGCAACATGGGCGGTGACGGGCAACCTCAATCGCAGAGCGCTGTGTTCAGCCGCATTGTCAACTTCGGCATGAACCCTCAAAGCGCCATCGACGCGCCGCGCTGGCTGCTGGGCCGGACGTGGGGCAATGCCAGCGATAACCTCAAGCTGGAGTCCCGGTTCAGCGACGCCTGCGTGGCCGAATTGACCGCCAAGGGGCACGACGTGGCGGTGTTGCAGGATTACGACGAGAGCATGGGGCACGCCGGTGCCATCGTCCGGCACGGCGACGGACTGCTTGAAGGCGGAGCCGATCCCCGCAGCGATGGTGCCGTGGCTGCCTGGTAGGGAAAGGTCAGGCTCGCAGGGGGCAGCGATAACGCTTCGCTGCACCGCCAGGGCGGACAAAGGCAGCCCGAGCGAGCCTGTCAATGTTTATTCTTCGGCCTTTCCAAGCCGGAATGGCGCAACCCCTCGATCATTGTTGGCTTCGACGAGCTTGATCATCTGCAACAGAAACAGCGGGCGCTGATCCTCGGGAATGCCCTCGATGGTCCGGTCGTGAGCACGTTGCACACTGGCGTCCATTTTCTTCAGCAGGTAGAGGCCCTTGCGACTGAGCTTGACCAGTTTGACGCGACGGTCCTCAGTGCTTTGCCGCCTCAGCAGCAGCTCGCGAGCCTCCAGGCGCGGGATGACTTCCGCAACGCTGGTACGCTCCAGCCCGATCTCACGCGCCAGCGTGTTCTGGTCCATCTCGCCGTGGGTGCCCAGCGTGGTCATGAGGCTGTATTGAACAGGGGTGATGTTGTAGTTGCGGGTTTCATCCAGGAACAAGCCGTAATGAATTTGCTGAAGCCGACGGATCAGGAAACCCGGCCTGCCCAGCAGCGCAGAGCGACTGATAGCCGCATCAAGTTGGGCCTGAATGTCGTTTGGGGATAACTCGCTCATATCGGTCTGATCGCAGCTCTTGAGGAGGAGGGGCAGGTGGCGCAAGCATATCATTTAGCGCAGGGCTGACGACGGCGCGGATGTTTGAAAAAGGGTCAGGGTTGGCAATGAACTGTCGGCCAAAAAACCGGAATCAGCCCGCGCGCATGGCGGTACGGGCAGGCTCAGCACGCTCGCGAAGACCAACGCTGCAGTTAGGCATCGAAGTCGGACTGTTCACCCTGGCGCAGTGAACCGGGGAGGAGGCCGCTTGAGCATGAACGCCTGCGCGAGCGCCAGCCAATCGAATTCAGCGAATGGAATAAACCCTTTCGGCAAGCGTCCTGCTTGTGAAGGCTTACCGTCAGGAGGAAACGCTTATGTCACGACTCACTCACCGCTCGTTACGCTGCGGTATCGCGCTGCTCATGGCGGGCTCCGTGTCCGCTGCTGTCGCCCATGAAGGTCATGCGCCCAAAGCCAACGCCGAGCAGCTCAACGCCGAGGCGCCCTTCATCAGCGAAAACGCTGCCGCCATGGAAACAATGATGGCGGGCATGGACAACAAGCCGACCGGTGATATCGATCGTGATTTCGTCGCGATGATGAGCGCCCACCACCAAGGGGCCATCGACATGGCGGTGACGATGCTCAAGTACGGGCATAACGAACAGCTCAAACGCATGGCGCAGGAAATCATCGTCGAGCAACAGCAGGAAATTGCCGCGATGCGCCTGGCAATCGGCGACCCGTTGCCGCCTTCCGTCGCGTCACCGACCCAGACGCCGCTCGCGACAAAGCCCTGATTGCCTCGCTCTGACTTCACAAAAAAGAAGGAAATCCCATGCACCTGTCTCGCTACCCCATGGCGCTGCTGACCTGCGCCTTGTTGACCGCTCCAGTGTCCATCTTCGCCGGCCAGATTCCCGGTAAGGCCTCGGCCAAGGACATTCCTGTTTCACATCAGGATCGTCTGTATGCTGCCGAGCAGTTCTCCAATACCGTGTCCGTCAGCGACCCGGTCGACAACAGATTGCTCGGTGTAATCAGCCTCGGCGATCCGCAACCCGGCAACCTGAGTCCGTTGTACAAGGGCGAAGTGCTGGTTCATGGCCTGGGCTTTTCGCCAGATCACAAGACCTTGGCGGTGGTGTCCATTGGCACCAATTCAGTGTCGTTCATCGACACCCAGACCAATACCGTCAAACACAAGACCTATGTAGGCCGCGCGCCCCACGAAGCGTTTTTCACGCCCAATGGCAAAGAGGTCTGGGTGACGGTGCGCGGCGAGGATTACGTGTCGGTCATCGACGCCAAGACCTTCGAGGAGAAGACCCGCATCAAGACCCCAGCGGGGCCGGGTATGCAGATCTTTTCGCCCGACGGCAAATACGGCTACGTTTGCTCCTCGTTCAACCCGGAAACGGTGGTGGTCTCGGTGGCCGATCACAAAATCGTCGGACGCGTGCCACAGGCCAGCCCGTTCTGCCCGAACATCGCGGCATCGGCCGATGGCAAGCAGGTGTGGTTCACCCTCAAGGACGTCGGCAAGGCGCAGGTGTTCGAGGCCACGCCGCCGTTCAAACTCATCAAGACCCTGGACATCGGTCCCATTGCCAACCACGTCAACCTGGTCAACAACGCCAACGGCTCGTTCGCCTACATCACCGTGGGTGGCTTGAATGAGGTGCAGGTTTACCGCACCGACACGTTCGAAAAGGTCGCCACGATCCCCGTCGGCAAACTGCCGCACGGTATCTGGCCGTCGGGTGATGGCAGCCGCATCTATGTGGGCCTGGAGAACGCCGACGCTTTTGCAGTGATCGACACGGCAAGCAATCAGGTGATCGCCAACATTCCGATCGGTCAGGCGCCGCAGGCCATCGCGTATGTGCCAAACGCGGTAGAGAAGGGCGCAGGTCTCGACAACCTCAAACCGCTGGGCGTGGCGGGGCAAGCGGTGCATTTGAGTTTGAATGCCGTCGGAAAGGCATCGGATCAGGCGCCGACCAGCGTCACGCTGTTCAACCAGGGACTGACACAAGTGCTGCAAGCTGCCGCGACCGGGCTGGAACCCAAGCAGCCGTACACACTGGCATTGGCCGATAAACCGGACGGCAGCGGCAGTCTGCAGCCGTTGTCAGCCTTCATGACCAACCCGGCGGGGTCAGCCATCGTCAACACCATTGGCCCGATTCGCCAGATCGTGCAGAGCGACGTGACAGGACAACGTCGATACCTGGTGATCGTCGCTGGCAAGCCCGAGCAATTGGGGGCGTTGGCGCAGGTGCAGACGCCTTGACCAGCGTGGTTCGATAACACACGCAGCGACACTGACCATTCTCTCAGGGCGTCACCTGAATCGCGGCAGCGCTGAGGGAGTGGTTAGCAGGAGCTCGCTGCGTCAGGGCTGCGGCGGGCTCAACAGCACACACCGCCGCACGGTCTGGCCACTAGGCAGGCGATTCCGTCAACCGAGTTCCGCGGATGGCTGCGTGTGGAACGCTATGGGCCTGTCCGGTGACGATGAAGGCTCGCTCAACCAAGTAGTCCGTCGTCCGATCCGCGAAGCTGTAACCCAGCCCTGGCGCGTCTGAATGCTTAATGCGACTGCCAGATACAGCCATCGGTTTTTTTTATAAGCGCCCCATGTGCTCTGTCTTCACAGAGATGCCGCCGCTCCAGACTGTCCTCGTCAGTCAGGCTCACGCGCTTTGTGAGCTTCTTCGACGAGCCAGTTCGCAAAAGCGGCTGCCTGTGGATTCACTATTTTGTGCGGAGAGTAAACGAGGTAGAAGGCTTCAGACGTCTCAAAACGCGCTGACAGGGGAGCGATCAGCTGTCCGGAGGCCAGGTACTGTTCCACCAATGATGATCGCGCCAACGCTACTCCTTGACCAAGCTCGGCCATCTTCAGCGCGGAGATGAGTGTGTCGAACTGCATGCCTTGGGAGTAGTCCAGGTGATCGGCTCTGGCTTTTTTCAACCAGTATCCCCAACCTTCTTCGTAGCCCAGAACGTGTAGAAGCTCATGGTTTCCCAGGTCAGCCGGCACTTTGAGCGGCCTGTGTTGCGATGGAAGCCCTGGGGCACACACCGGAAATAACCGATCCCACGTCAGCCGCTCACTTTTAAGCCCCGGCCATTTTCCGCTGCCGTAGCGAATCTCGAGGTCAGCCTCCAAGTCTGTTTCACCCATCCATATGTTACTGGTGATGCGCAAGTTTATGTGCGGGTGGAGCATCCTGAATGCCTGGAGCCTGGGCGCCAGCCAGTGCGTGAAATACACCAGACTGAACCGGATCGTCAGCACTTTACGATGACCCTGGCCGAAGATCTCATCAGTTGCTGCCGCCAGTCTCTCGACCGAATCATGTACCGCCGGGAGAAATGCCAGCCCCGGCTCTGTGAGCTCCAGACCACGTGGTAGGCGCTTGAAGAGCGCTGCGCCAAGTTGCGATTCGAGTGCTTTGATCTGCTGACTGATGGCGGCTTGGGTGAGGCTTAGCTCAAGGGCCGCGTCGGTGAAACTCAGGTGGCGTGCTGCTGATTCGAAAGCACGCAACCAGTTGAGAGGGGGCAGTCTTTTTTTCATGTTGCTGAGCTCTGGGTATGGCGTCTTGTTGTTGTAGGTTCCCAACGAAGCATATACCCATAAATCCTATCTGTTATGCATAAAAAAAATGCCCCCAAAGGGCCTTTTTTTTTTGCTTTCGCTGCCCCGGCCTTTTCTTGAAAGTAGCCCAACTCGTCCCTGACGCTGCCGCAGCGCAACGTTGCCGGCGGAGTATGAACATCAATCGAGGGCGTGTCTGAACTACAGATATGTCTATAAAAAAATAAGGTGAATCATGGGTAAGCACAGCCAGTTGCCCCTCAGTGGCGTGAACGTGATCGACTTCGGCCAATACATCGCAGGCCCTGCCGTGGCGATGATACTGGCCGATCTTGGGGCAACGGTCGTCCACATTGACCCTCCCGATGGGCCGCTTTGGGACAGTCCGGCTAACGCGGTTCTCAATCGTAATAAACTTTGCGTGAAGCTTGATCTGAAGTCACCGAGCGGCCTTGAGCATGCACGCGAGATGATTGCGACCGCAGATATCGTGATCGAGAACTTTCGCCCTGGTGTTCTAGCGCGCCTTGGGCTGGATTTTTCCGAGCTTCGCCGCGAGCGGCCCAGTCTGATCACGTTATCGATTCCGGGATTTGCCACCAATGATGAACTGCGTCGAGACTGGCGCGCGTCTGAGGCAATCATTGCTTCGGCGTCTGGCGTGTTTACCGACATGGGTCAGAACCGGGTATTGATGGGGATCAATCCAAGTTTTTCTCCGCTGCCACTGGCGTCAGCGTACGGCACGATGCTGGCGGCTTCTTCAGTGATGCTTGCACTGCAGTCTCGTCAGCGAACTGGGTTGGGTGATGAGATCGAAGTCCCGCTGGCTGCGGCCGTCATGGAGGGGCTGTCTTACAACTCCATCAAAATCGATGGCTATCCGTTGCGCTACAAAACGTTGCGTGAAAAGGAGATTGAACGTCGGCGAGCTGAAAACCTGCCAATGAATCTGAGTTACGAGGATTTGCAGGAGTATCTCGATCCTTTTTACCGTACCTATGAATGTGCCGATGGCCGCAAGTTTTATGCGGTGTGCCCTTCGCATCGATCCCACGCCAAGCGGTGCCTGCAAACGATGGGGCTTTACGACGAGATGATTGCTGCAGGTCTGCCGAAGGTCGATGACCCTTACCTGCCGCTCGCTGAATGGGAAGGCGATGCTTCTTTAGGTGTTTACCCACTGCCAGAACAGTGGGCAAAGCGCATTTCCAAGCGCATGAAAGAGGTATTTCTCACCAAGACTGCAGCAGAGTGGGAAATGATATTCGGAGAAGGGCAGTTCCCCGGCGCGCCTCACCGCTCGACACAAGAGTGGTTGCATGACGAGCATGCGAACGCTGCGGGCCTCATCGTCGAAGTGGTGGACAAAGACTTCGGGGTCATGAAGCAACCTGGCCCGATGGCCTGGCTTGAAGATAGCGGGCATTTGATGCTGGAGCCCGCTTCACGCCGTGATGTGAGCATTGAGGAAGCGCTTGCCACCTTGAGTGAAGTCCCACGTGATGAGCTTCCTGCAATCGTGCCACAAGCTCCTGGCGCATGGTTGCATGGCGTGCGCATCCTAGATCTGACTAACGTCATCGCCGGCCCTCATTCCACCTCGTTTCTGGGGCGTTTCGGGGCCGAGGTGATCAAGCTGGATCCGACTACACCCAACTATGATCCTTGGAATACCGTCGTGTTTGGCATGTCGTCAGCGCGTGGTAAGCAAAGCGTGTTAGTTGACCTCAATCAGCCTGCGGGTCGCGAGGTGTTCGACAGGCTGGTCAAGACCGTCGATGTCATCGTCATGAACGCGCCAGATCGACAGTTGGCACCGCTTGGGTTGGACGAAACCAGCCTCAAGTCGATCAACCCTCAGGTGATTTTCTGCCAGCTCGATTGCTTTGGCGGGCCTCGCCGTGGCCCTCGTACCGACTATCTGGGCTACGACGATCTGATCCAGGCTACCACGGGCATCATGGTGCGGTTCGGCGGGGGCATGCAGACTCCGGAGGAGCATGCTCATGTCGGAACAATCGATGTCATGTGTGGTTTTGCCGCAGCGCTTGGGGTGGGGGCAGCGCTTTATCAAAAATCACGAATAGGCAAGGTGAGCCGTGCACGGACGTCCCTGGCAGCGCTCGGTAACCTGGTACAGGTGCCGTTCTGTTTCGATTACAAAGGCCGCAGGGAATTTGATGAGCCATCTGGCAGAAGCGTCATGGGCTACAGCGACTTGTCACGGTTTTATCAAACCTCTGACGGCTGGCTGTACTTGGACGCTAGGGAAGTCGATCTGGTGTTATTGGACACTGTCACCGGATTGGTGGGGATCGACCAGGCGCCGGACAAAACTGCGTTTTTGACTGAAGCACTCGCAAAGGCCGCAGGCGATATCTGGCAGCAACGGCTGCAAGCCGTCGGGATCGCTGCAGCGGTTCCAGACAACATCGACAACTTGCGCCAGCGCTATAGCCGCGCAGCTGATGGCCTGCCGGGCACCGCTAACGGTAGCTATTCATTTAGCGTCTACGCCGACCACCCTAGTGGTCATCGCGTCACTCAGCTCGATCCATTCGCAATTCGTCCGCGCCTGGCGCCGATTCGCGCTCTGCGGCCCGCAGAGAAATTTGGTGCGTCTACTCGCGCGGTCATGCTCAAGCTCGGTTACAGCCCCCAGGCCATCGAAGCCTTGATGGCCAACCAGGTGATTAGCGACACCTGGAGCCTGGAATACCTGCCGAGCTGATCCGAATCGTTGTTTAAATCCCGCAAACAAGAACAGGGACGGCCCGTTTTGGGCCGACTCCCGTACGCACGAAAGCCTTGGAGGCTCTATGTCCAACCAAATTGTCCTGCCCAGAATTTTGCAAGTCGGCGCTAACGCGAGTCGGGCCATTCCAGATGTGTTGACCACACTTGGCTGTAGTCGGCCTCTGATCATCACCGACAAGATGATGGTCCAGCTGGGCTTTGCACGTGAAATTCAGGATGTGCTTCGCACCAAGCGGATCGATGCTGACGTGTTTTCAGACACTGTGCCAGAGCCCACCGTCGCTTCGATTCAGGCAGGGGTAGAGCATGCACGCAACGGCAACTTCGACTGCATTATTGCATTGGGAGGTGGCAGCCCAATCGATAGCGCCAAGGCTATTGGTATCTTGGCCAGGTTCGGCGGGGAAATGCGTGACTATAAATTCCCTCGTCAGGTCACCGAACAAGGTTTACCGCTCATTGCCATCCCGACCACCTCCGGCACAGGTTCGGAAGTCACCCGATTTACCATCATCACTGACGAAAAAACTGACGAGAAAATGCTGTGTGTCGGTATCGGGTTCATGCCGGTCGCGGCGCTAGTAGATTTCAAACTCACGATGACGCTGCCGTCGCGTGTTACCGCCGATACCGGTATCGATGCCCTCACTCACGCGATTGAGGCGTATGTCAGTCTCAAATCAAATCTTTATAGCGACAGTCAGGCCCTCGCCGCGATGAGCCTGATTGGCCCAAACCTGCGCAGAGTATTTCAGCGGGATGACGATGCCCAAGCCCGCGAAGCGTTGATGCTTGGCTCGACTTTGGCCGGTGTCGCGTTTTCCGCCGCGTCGGTTGCACTGGTCCATGGCATGAGTCGCCCGATTGGTGCTTTTTTCCACGTTCCTCATGGCCTTTCCAATGCCATGCTGTTGCCGGCGGTGACTGAGTTCTCCATTCCTGGGGCGCCAGGGCGCTATGCCGACTGTGCTCGCGCCATGCGAATCGCCAGTGCAGGCGATACCGATGAACAGGCGAACAAGAAGTTGCTTGAAGAGTTGCAGGCCCTCAACGACGAGCTCCAGGTGCCTACGGTGGAAGGCTTCGGTATCAACCGCGACCGCTTTTTTGAACTGATGCCTCTTATGGCCAAGCAGGCGCTCGCATCGGGGTCGCCGGGAAACAACCCGCGTGTCCCCACAGCTGACGAGATCGTAGAGCTGTATCGCAATCTTTGGTAACCCCAAGATCCCGAGCCTTCGGGCAACGACAACACTATTCAATAATAAGGAACGTCTACATGACTACCGTAGGGCATCTCATTAACGGCCAAATCGTCGCCGACACTGAACGTACTCAGGCGGTTTACAACCCTGCAACAGGTGAAGTCACCAAACAGGTTTCGCTTGCCTCTAAAGCCACCGTCGAACAAGCGATCGCCGCAGCTGAAGCGGCTTTCCCGGAGTGGCGAAATACACCCCCGATCAAGCGTGCGCGAGTGATGTTTCGCTTCAAAGAGCTGCTCGAAAAAAATGCGGAACGGATTTGCCAACTCATCGGCGAGGAGCATGGGAAAATCATCCATGACGCGATGGGTGAGTTGCAGCGTGGGATCGAAAACGTCGAGTATGCCTGTGGCGTTCCTGAGCTTTTGAAAGGCGAACACAGCAAAAACGTCGGCCCGAATATTGACTCGTGGAGCGAATTTCAACCGCTCGGCGTCGTGGCAGGTATTACGCCATTCAACTTCCCCGCGATGGTGCCATTGTGGATGTTTCCTATGGCTATCGCCTGCGGTAACTGCTTCATACTCAAGCCTTCTGAGCGCGACCCCAGCTCGACGCTCTATATCGCCCAGTTGCTCCAAGAAGCAGGTCTGCCGGATGGGGTGATGAGCGTGGTCAACGGTGACAAGGAGGCTGTTGACACGCTGCTGCACGATCCACGCGTGCAGGCGGTGAGCTTTGTGGGGTCGACCCCGATTGCTGAATACATCTATCGAACGGCGGCGGCTAACTGCAAGCGCTGCCAAGCGCTGGGCGGGGCAAAGAACCATGCGATCGTTTTGCCTGACGCTGATATCGATAACGCTGTGAACCAACTCATCGGCGCCGCTTTTGGCTCTTCTGGGGAGCGCTGCATGGCGGTGTCCGTTGCGGTCACAGTGGGCGATGCGACTGCCGATGCACTCATTCTGAAAATGCGTGAAGCGATGGCCAAGCTCAAGGTTGGCCATTACCAAGACAAGCAGAACGACTTCGGCCCGTTGATCACCCGTGAACATCAGCAAAAAGTCATCGGCTATATCGACAGCGCGCAAGAGCAGGGTGCCCAAGTGGTGGTCGACGGCCGTCATGTTCAAGTGTCGGCATGCGAGGGCGGTTTCTTCGTCGGCGGGACATTGATCGATCAAGTCACGCCTGACATGCGCTGCTACAAGGAAGAGATCTTCGGCCCGGTGTTGCTGGTAGTGCGCGCTCAAAACATGAAGCAAGCCATGCAATTGATCGACGATCACGAGTACGGAAACGGCACCTGCATCTTCACTCGAGATGGTGAAGCTGCACGCTATTTTTCAGACAACATCAAAGTCGGGATGGTAGGTATCAACGTCCCTCTTCCAGTGCCGGTGGCGTATCACAGTTTCGGCGGCTGGAAACGATCGCTGTTCGGCGATTTGCATGCGTATGGCCCGGATGCCGTGCGTTTCTACAGCAAGAGGAAGACGGTGACTCAACGCTGGCCATCCTCAGGTGTCCGTGAGGGAGCTGAGTTCTCTATGCCGACCATGAAGTAACGCCGTTTCCGTTCACGGATAGACAGGGCGGCGGAGTGAGCGTGCTGCGCTGCCCTTGGGCGACTTTTGTTGCAGAGTGCGGCGCAACAAAGATCGATATGAGGCTTCAGCCACCAGGACATTGTCTGTTTTTTTTGAACAGTAGATGTTTGGTTGGCAACACGCCTTCAGCAATGGTGGGCGATTTCAACAATCGATCAAATCAGGTCTTCCGACTAACCCTATGAAAAATATGAGGATATTTGATGGCATAGTTGATGCTCTTGTTTTGCGAGGAGATGAGGATCTACGTTCTTGGTGATCATGCCGGGCGGCTCCCTCATCGAATTGGAGGCTAGTCATGAGTCAGCACGCAATCAAGTTCGCTTACTGGGTACCCAACGTGAGTGGCGGTTTGGTCGTTAGCAAGATCGAGCAGCGCACTCATTGGGGAATCGATTACAACCGAAAGCTCGCTCGAATCGCTGAGCGCTCCGGCTTTGAGTATGCGCTCACCCAGATTCGTTTCACCGCTGGTTATGGCGCTGACAGCCAGCATGAGTCCGTGGCTTTCAGTCATGCATTATTGGCGGCAACCGACAATTGAAGGTGATCGCAGCAGTGTTGCCTGGACCATGGACGCCAGCAGTGGTGGCCAAGCAACTGTCGACGATCGATCAGCTCACAGGTGGGCGCGTGGCGATCAATGTCGTCAGTGGGTGGTTCAAGGGCGAGTTCCAGGCAATTGGCGAACTGTGGCTGGAGCACGATGAGCGCTACCGTCGCTCGGAAGAGTTCATCACTGCGCTTAAAGGCATCTGGACGACGGATAACTTCACCTTCAAAGGTGATTTTTACCGCTTCCATGACTACACACTTCGACCCAAGCCTATTCAGCAACCGCATCCGGAAATATTCCAGGGAGGCAGTTCTCGTGCAGCACGGGACATGGCCGCGCGCGTTTCTGATTGGTATTTCACCAACGGCAATACCGTAGAGGGCGTCAAAGCTCAGATCGATGACATCCGGGCGAAGGCCGCGGCGAACAGCCATTCGGTGAAGATTGGTCTGAACGCCTTCATCATTGCACGTGAAACCGAGGAAGAGGCCCAGGCCGTACTTCAGGACATCATCGATCAGGCGAATCCGGAGGCCGTTAACGCGTTCAGCGATGCTGCAAAACAGGCAGGCAAAGCTAGCCCGGAAGGTGAGGGGAACTGGGCCAAATCCACTTTTGCCGACCTGGTCCAATACAACGACGGTTTCAAAACCAATCTCATAGGTACCCCCAAACAGATCGCCGAGCGCATTGTCGCGCTGAAGTCAGTGGGCGTCGACCTGATCCTGTCTGCGTTCCTGCACTTTCAAGAAGAAGTTGAGTACTTTGGCCAACACGTATTGCCGCTGGTGCGTGAGTTGGAAGCAGCTACCCAAAGCAGGAGATCGGTCGAAAGTGCATGATGCCCAACGGAGGATCAACCTCAGAGTCTCCCTCAAAACGCCGTACTGATGAGAACCCGCTGCGGCGGGTTTTTCATTAGCCGCGGAGTGTTCACCTCGGTCGCAATGGGAATACTCTGTGTCGCTTATGGCCATTTTCGAGTTATACCGGTCGGTATAGTGACTTTACTCATGTAAGGGAGACACTCGAATGGACAATGTCCCCAAACGCTTAGTTGATTCGGCGTTAAAACTGTTTTTGTCTCAGGGCGTGCACATCACGGGTGTTATGGCTATTGCCGAGCAAGCCGGTGTGACCAAGATGACCCTTTACAGTCATTTTGAATCAAAAGACGCGTTGATTGTGGCATGCCTTGATGAGCGAGATCGCATTTGGCGTAGAGAAGTAGAGCTTATGCTGGAAAGGCACCCCGATCCGGTCGACTCCATTCTTGCGTTTTTTGATCTTTATCAACGTTACCTTATTCAGGACGGCGGACGTGGATGCGTGTTTGTCAACAGCGCCGCAGAATTTCCTGAGTGCAGCCATCCTGTTCATATTGCTGTGAACAGGCATAAACAGGGGATCCGGGATGAGTTGATGGGGTTGGCTATCAAGGCAAATTTGATGGATCCACATGCAGCTGCTGAAGGACTTTTCGTGTTACTTGAGGGGACTTTCCTCACAGGAGCAATGGCGCAAAAAAATACCGAGGTTTTCGATACCGCTAGAAAGATGGCGCGCTGCTGGGTACGTCAGCACAATCGGCACAAAGCAGAAGCGTGTTGACGTAGTATTGCTGGAAAATTTAACGGATAGAAGGCCTAGCATCTTCTATTTCACGAGGCCATCCCCCGTAATCGAAAATGTTTTACATGTTCATCGATTTCTTATAAGCACGACATCTGCCTCCGTCTTGGTTCTATCGATATACCCACGATTGCCGAGACGGCAAACCGTCGCTTTCAGTGAGTGGCAGGGTTGGGGTGAGTGCCTTTTGCGAGTGATCGCAAACATGGCCGTTACATGGACCATGACCTAACAAGAAAGCACACTAATTTACACAAGACCATAGCCGACAACGGCGTCTTTCAGGAGTCTCACATGAAATCTGGGCGTATTTTGGGGGCGGGTATAACCTTGGCTTTGGTATTTGCTTGCAGTGCTGCGCAGGCCAAACCCGAGTTGAGCTTTGGGTATTCAGACGGTTGGGCTGAAAGTGTCGCGTCGACCTTTGTGGCTGCAGAAGTCATCAAGCAAAAGCTTGGATATGACGTAAAACTAATGCCTGTTGCGGCGGGGATCATGTGGCAAGGGGTCGCAACCGGTAAGTTGGACATGATGGTTTCAGCCTGGCTGCCAGTGACACATGCTGAATACTGGACAAAGAATAGCGAAAAGGTTGTTGATTACGGTTCTAACTATACGGGTGCGAAGATCGGTTTGATTGTACCGGACTATGTAACCGCTAAATCTATCGACGATCTCAAGGCTGATAATGGTTATGGCAAACGGATTGTCGGGATCGACGCAGGCGCAGGTGTGATGACGGCAGCCGGCGTTGCGATCAAGGACTATGATCTGGACGGCTATAAGCTTCAGGCCAGCTCCAGCGCGGCGATGACGGCTGAACTGGCCCGCGCCTACGCTAAGAATCAACCCATTGTAGTGACCGGGTGGTCGCCGCACTGGCTTTTCGCTAAATGGAAAATGCGCTTCCTTGAAGACCCTAAGGGTGTTTTTGGCGCCGCTGAGCATGTAGACAATATCGGCAGCAAGGATCTTGCCACAAAAGCACCTGAGGTCGCTGAGTTCCTGAAGCGGTTTTCGTGGAAGGACGCCAATGAGATCGGCGCCGTCATGCTCGAAATCCAAGACGGCAAGAAACCTCAGGAAGTCGCGACCGAGTGGGTCGCAGCACATCCCGATCGGGTAGCGGAGTGGACAGGCCAGTAAGCACCCAACAGAGCCGGAAGTGGCAGTCTGTTAGCGCGATGAAACCCGGGTATGTACCCTCCGTCGCTCGGTAGAGCGATGGAGGGTGCGACGCTGTCTGGCGGCGCGCGCACCTCTATATCCGTAAGTTCCAACGATCACTTACTTTTACTGACCTCGTTATCGCGACGAGGAAATAATCCCCGCCTTGAACACTACTTCTTAGGTGAAGGCAATCCTGTTTTGGAGATATACCGTGACGAACGCTTGGCGATCCAGTGGCTGGATTATAGTGGGCAGTGCGTTGATCCTGACTCTGTCGCTTGGGATACGCCACGGCTTTGGATTGTTCCTCTCTCCAATGAGTGCGCAGTTCGGTTGGGGCAGGGAGGTGTTCGCGTTTGCCATTGCCTTCCAGAACTTGCTCTGGGGACTGGCACAACCGATAGCGGGGGGGCTGGCGGACCGCTATGGTGCCGGCAAAGTCATTGTCATTGGCGGAGTGCTTTATGCAGCAGGCCTGCTCTGCATGAGCATGGCTGACTCTCCCTCGACCCTGATATTGAGCGCTGGCGTGCTTATCGGTATCGGCCTTTCTGGAACGACGTTTTCCGTCATCCTGGGTGTGGTAGGGCGGGCGCTGCCACCCGAAAAACGCAGCATGGGTATGGGCTTGGCGGCAGCCGCCGGATCTTTCGGCCAATTTGTCATGCTGCCTGGCTCGTTGGGGCTGATCAGCGGACTAGGGTGGTCAAAAGCGTTGCTGGTGCTCGCCGTTTTAGCCGCCCTTATCGTGCCGTTGGTTGGCATGCTGAAGGACAAGCCTATTCCGGACACCGGGCCTCAACAAACGCTGCGCGAAGCGCTGCATGAGGCATGCACCCACTCCGACTTCTGGTTGTTGTCGTTTGGGTTCTTCGTCTGCGGCTTCCAGGTTGTTTTCATCGGAGTCCACCTTCCGGCGTATTTGTTGGATCAGCATCTTAATGCCAAAACGAGTACCACCGTCCTGGCGTTGATTGGCTTGTTTAATATCTTCGGTACCTATGGTGCGGGCTGGCTTGGCGGCCGGATGTCAAAGCCCCGCTTGCTGACAGGTTTGTATCTGTTGCGAGCATTGGTGATCTTTGCGTTCGTCTCACTTCCTGTCACAGAGCTCACTGCTTACCTGTTCGGCGTTGCCATGGGCATCTTGTGGTTATCAACAGTGCCCTTGACCAATGGGACTGTCGCAACGGTATTTGGAGTGCGGAATCTATCGATGCTGGGGGGGCTCGTGTACCTGTGCCACCAACTCGGAGCATTCCTCGGGGGCTGGCTAGGTGGGATCGTCTATGACAGAACAGGTAGCTACGACCTGGTTTGGCAAGTGTCTATCCTGCTGAGCCTCATGGCGGCTATTTTGAGTTGGCCCGTTCGCGAAACACCGGTTCGACGCCTTTCGGTAACAAGTGTGTAGGTTCCGGACAGGGCACCGCCCACAGGGTAGTAGCTTGTGCCCGCAAGATTTGCACGGGAAATAAGGCCGCAGCGGGCGCCGATCAGACGAATGCATCGACTCAGGAGCTTTCTCGTTTGGCCATTTCCTATGGTGGCTAGATTTAAACTGTAAATGGGGTAGGGAAGGGAGCACGCCTGAAGCTGAAGCTGGGCTTGTGGGCCGTACGGCATCTCCTCCGTGTTGCCCTCGTGCTTTTGCGGGGGTGACACTCCGCGCTGTTTTGAAAGCCCGGTGGAAAGAGTACTCGGATTAAAAGAAGGCTTTCGGATGGATATTCTTGTTAAGACAAGAAGCGTGGGAGTACTAAATTATCGATATCCTGTTGTCACTGTTTTGGTGGACAGGGTCACCAAAACTACCGTTGGTATAAATTTCCATCAGTCAAACTCAGACGATGGAGACCCACCTGAACCGCCGTCAAATTAAGCCCTGCAATATCCGGGTCTAGCAATTATCGGATATTGCATATGGAGATAAGCCCTCTATCGTGTTGCCGTTGGCATAATCGTGGCGTTATAGCTACCAAGGAGGCTTCGAGCATGTACTTCGCCCCAATGATTGGGGCATTCAAGGGAATCAGAGCAGAGCTGAAACGTCTAGATAGGCGGTGATAGCACGGCTGGCTCGGCCGTAAGTTCGTCGGACGCGCCAGCCTGTATTTGGGAACTCAACCGATCGCTCGCGACCGCGGATCCTATCTCAGCAGCCTTAATGCTAATGGTCTCGTCGACAGGGCCCAAAAGCCTCGTATTGCTATCCGAGGGTCAGGAGTGAGTCTCGCCAGAAGTAAATATTTGAGTAACTTTAGGCCTTCGGCACCGTCTTGGCTGATGCATGTCATGGAGTGCGCGCTGTCGTGGCAAGAAGTAAATCGCCAACCAGGAGAACGAAATCCAACAGCAACCGCTGATCTGCGAACCCGCATGCAGACACATTTTTGTGTTTCGGTGATACGTTGATGCTGGGTGTCGTGCCTGCCGCGTTGGAAGTAATTCGTCGACAATGCTGCGCAGCAACGAAGCAATGGTGTCGATGAATTAGTTCTCAAAAAATGCAAAGAAACCAGTTCCGAGAGCTGGGGAATGGAGGCAGCGAAATGCAGCAGCTCTGCCCTGACTCGCAATACGTTGTTACGTATAATGTATATTATGTTAAATAGTATGTCTGTGGCGCTTCTGTTGACATGCTGTCCAAATCCACCAACCCCCGGTCGAGGACACCGAACTAAACTTCAGCAGAACGTGTAACTGAAGATTCAAAATGGTAGGACCGCTCCCAATTGCAATCTTTGGACATTTGAGGAGCGCTAACCTGGCCCCAGATATCTTACAGGCTCTGAGCTTTTGGTTAGGATCTTCTCACCTGTGCTTTCGCTTTGCTGCCGCGAGCAACGCGTTTTAGCGAGCCGCTGAGAACCAACCGAGACGCAGCTTTGTCAATCCGCATCTGCGAAAACTCCGCTAGCAAAGGGTTTACCCTTGGGTATGCGCTTGATACGGCTTGAAATAGACGCTGTGACAGACATGCCTGTTTCTGATTCTGGCAATGCTTGATGTGTCGAGGCTCGCGTGGCGCTCACGTCGACCAATACACCATGGGGCTGCTCAGGTCGGGAGATCTACTGGACATCGAACAGCTTATTCGATGAACTGGTAATTCTTACATATTGGGCGTCACTTCCTCTCATTCTGAAGTCTGACGACTACCCTTCTCCTTTATCTTAATTTCCGCCTATGGGGATTGTCGGAAAATCCAGAGTGCCTGCGCGTAGCCGCCTATAATTAGCAGATCGGAGTCGCCGCCTCTGCCAGCACATCGCAACTTCCCACCGCGAGTGGCGGCCCAAGCGCGTCTCTGCACAAGACGATCAGATATTCAGATTGAAAGCTCTCTTTGCATTCGACCTGACCAGTTGTTTGCATCGGATCTGCCTAACTCAATGGGCGCGCCTTGAACGGCAGAGATCGGCCAAAAGGAGCCATCAATAGCGGACTACTGAGGCGGAGGCTTGGCTACGATCTATCAGCCGGAGGAATGATGGGACAGCGAGGTTCCCACATTGTCTATCCTCGGACGGTGTCGCCGACAAAATCGTCCCTGGTAACCAAGCCGAAATCATCTTCCATAATCTCAACGTCGTTGCGAAACATGATCTGCCCACGGCGTTGCTCTTTGAGATTGGCAATTGCTTGGAAGAAACACCCCTCACATAGATGTACCTCGTAGCGCTCACCGTCGTGTTTGGTACCGTAACCCCAATGTGCTTGCAGCGTGCCAAACTGAAAACCACCGCCGTTTACTGTCGTAGTGAGTAGGCAGATATCGCATACAACGTCTGTGACGGCTTCAATCTGGACTTTACCAGTAATCTTCATCGCCATCTCCCTCAATCTGCCTACGAATATATGTAGGCTACAGTTTAGCCCCATTGCGAGCAGGGTCGGTGGCGAGGTCACCGCCAACTGTCTTGACTGGCTACCTCCACGATGCGCTATCCGTGCTTCCTCACCGGCAGCTTTGGGTTGATTCCTGCCGGTCAAAGCGCACCCGGTGCGGTAGGCAGATCCAACGCAAACTACTGGTCAGGTCGAATGCGAATGGGTGGTCAAGTCCATGGAATTACACAGCGGTTGCGTCCGACGCTATTTTTCTCGAAATTTCCCGAGCGCACTGCCTTGTCGAGCTTGGCAGCCCATTTCTCCGGATTTCACGCGGAACTCACCCATACCGCCAAGTAGCGGGACCTTTGGCGGTTAAAGCAACGGGCAGCGATATTGTCCTTGCGGCGTCAAGATAGTCGCTTTCTTCATTGCTCGAGTGACTGCGACACGCATGGCTAAACGCGCCTGCCGCTCTCGATCGGCGGTTGCACCGGTCGGCAAAAACCGTCCCTTCATTAACCCCTCGTACAGAATGACCTCAGTGAACTCCTTCCCCTTCGACTTGTGCATAGTCATCAGATGAATGCCCTTCCAGTCTTTGGTTACCGCTTGGAAGTGGTCTTGAAGAAGCGCATCACGGACCAAGCTTTCAGCCCCAGGGTAGCCTTCATCTGAGCGCCACAGTTCGCTCAGCCGACTTCGTAGTAATGACCCCTTCCCTAGCAAGCGAACATACCGACCATCGATACCAACCTGATTGAAGACCTGCTCAGTACTCGCATCCAGCAACTGTCGCGCGGCAATCCAGTCAATCTGAGGATCTCCTGTCAATTGCAGATTCAGGCGCTGGGCAGCAATGAGCTGAGCAGCGGCTAAGACACGCTTGTGCGGTGCTCGCCGGAGCAGTTGCCCACCAAATAATTGCTCCAAAGCGAGGATCAGTTCCAGATGCGGTTTGCTGGGTGGTTTCTCGCCCTTCCTTCCACGCATGTGAGCGCATAGGTTTCGGAGAAGCCGTTCAGTAATAATTTCAGCAGTGTCGCCGCCCTCCAGTAGGGCTGCGATTGCCGTAGCAGAAAGCGCCGCAGCCTCTTGGTCGAACGCCACCTCATGGAACAGCCTGGGCAAATTATCGGAGTCACTCGACAAATATGCAGAGACCTCAGCCATGAAACTCTTGCTGGGCACGAGAATGGCCAAGGACCAATCACGCTCACCGCGATTCAACCGCGCTATCGCAGCAAGCACTGCAAATTTGAAGGCTTTATTAAGCTGTCCTTTACGTGGCACATAGGACGTCACGGTCACATTGGTGTAGGTCCTGTTTCTGTTGGCTCCTGTCAGCAGATCATTGCCAAACCGAACGATGTCAGTCCCAGTGCTTCGGTGGTTTTCCATTCCAAAGGAATAGGAGGCGGGACGATAGGCCTCTTCGAACTCCTGAATCCTATTTGCACTGGCGCCACGGAACTCGTAGATCCTCTGTTCCGGATCAGCCAAAGCCACCACCTGGCTGTTCCGAGTCAAAGCGCGAATGAAGCGCCACTCGTCTTCGTTCGTGTCTTGGAACTCGTCCAAGATGATCAGTGGATAGCTGTTGCCGTAGATGCGCTGTAGTGACTGACTTCTCTCCAACAAAACGGCAGCATTGCTGGCGAAAAGGTCGAAGTGCAAAAGTCCCTCTTCCTCGAGCAACCTGACTTTCTCCAAGCCAATTTGTTCCTCGCTCAATGTGGACAAGCGCGCGGCCGCCTCTGGCGGAGGAAGTAACGATAGCGGCCGTCCGTTACGGAGTAGGTAGCCGTGGCTGCGCAGCAAATTCCATGTGAAACCATGGTAGGTGTTGACCTCGAGCTGACCCCGCTCAAGCTTCGGAAGCATCTTCCCCGCCTGTTCTGCAACTCTTGCGACCGTGGCCCTGGCAAAGCTGAGGAACAGTACCCGCTGATACTCTTTAAGGTCTAGTCGGCCCAAAAATGCTTCGGCTTTGAGTAACGCGACGGTGGTTTTCCCAGAACCAGGCCCCCCCATCACAACTAGATGGTGGGGTGAGCCGATGACGTCCCTACGAGCCTGGTCAAGCACCATCATTATTAAGCCCCTACCAGATCAAGCAGGTTATCATCCAACAGCCCCAAGTTATCGGTTTCAGGCTTTTTGGGGACAACTGTGGCTGTGATGCTCTCGAGCGTGCTGACGATAAACTCAGGCAGGTGCTGCCTGGCCGCCGCGCTACAAAGCAAATTGGCAGCCGCACCATCGCCTTTCCAGCGTTTGAGCAGCACCGAGAGAATCTCAACAACCTCATTCTTCGTGGCTTCAGACCCCGGGGCCTTATCCTTCAAGTCCGAAGGCCAGGCGCCGCTCTCAATCAGAGATGCTACGTAGGTGCGCAGAACCGTTTCATCGGTGCCTCTTAGGACAACGTTCTCGAAACCTTTTTCGGGTGCCTGATAGGGATAGTCGACCGCTGCTCTGATAGCTTCCAGTTGCTCCGGTGACTGCTCATCGAAAACGGCATAGACCTTCTTCCCGAGCCTGCGATAGTAGGCCCCCATCGGCGCGATCAGCGAGTCCGTTGTCGCATCGATGATTGGGATGCCCATGGCCTCGAGCGGCATGAAAGATTCAGGTTCTTGCTCATGAAGCATCCGCGCTACGGCCGGCCAAGCGTCGTATTCCGTCCGTCCTTCGGCAATCAAAACCCTACGCGCCAGCAGGGCTTCACAAACACGTAACCGCATGTCCTGCCGGTACAGTTTTGCTTTGATGCCGGGCGGCAGCCCCGCAGGCATGGCACTCAACTGTCCATCCACACGGCTAATGACAATGACCTGGTCCGGCTCAAATTCTTCGAGCACGTAAGGTGAATGCGAGGTAAACAACGCTTGGGCTGACTTGCCGCGCACACCGTTAATGATGCGTTTCTGGATATGCGGCGGAATTGCTATTTCTGGCTCCTCCATTGCAAAGATCACGTTCTGCTTCAGCTCTGCAATCAATGACAAAAGTGCCAGCACCATCATGTTAATGGTGCCAGTGCCCTGGCTTTGAAATGGCGCGGCATGCGCTTCACCGTCACTGCGCTGCGCCCCGGTGGCCATGAAGACAGTCAACGCTTTGCGTAGAGATTCGCGCGTTAGCTGAGTGACTCGCATCTGAGGATCGCTACCGTCATCGCTGGGCATGTACCCGCGGATCGAGGTCTGTACCTTCGATAGGATTTCATTGATTCCAATGGCTGGGTCAGCTGCAACCTGCAACTGGCGCAGCTCGACCAAGAGCCCCTCCCAGATTCTAAAATTCTTGTCGTCCTGTAACCGAAGAATGATGTCCAAGAGCGAGCCACGCTCAAGACTCAATGCACGGCTGCCGGTTCGAACCGTGCGCAGGTACAGAAACCCACAGACACGTTTATCGGCGGTTCTGAAGAAGTCGAACGACCCATCTTGCTTCATCGGCGAACAGAAGTATGTGGTGCCTGTGAAATCATCCTCATCGGCATCATAGCTGCCGACGAAAATGACACGCAGACAGGGCTTTACCTGCTGTGCGTCAGTCCCTTCGACTGGCGGGCCTTCTAGCAAATCACCGGTAGCGTTATTCCACCACTCGATGTGATCTCGGAAACGCATTTCCTGATCCAGATTGAGATCGGTGATGACCGCTTCAATGGTGATGTTGATCGGCTTCCCCTGCGGATCTACATACTCTCCCGCATAGAAATCGTGCTCATCTATCACTGGCCTACGCGACAGCCGCTCAGGGCCCAGTACCAGATCGATCGCTTCTAGCAGCGTGGACTTACCGATGTTGTTGTCACCGACGATTACAGCATGCTTGGGAAGCAGAACATCCGCAATTTTGATACCCCGAAAATTCTCAATCTTCAGCCGTGCAACCCGCATATCCGTCCGCTCCTGGTCCCGTGTAAGCCTCGCATCCCAAGGCCAATAGCCATCACACATTAGTCGATGAATCTGAAAAGTGCTTTCAGGCTCCACTTTAACCCCACTCACATGCTGTCTTCCGTGACGTATTGGCCATAGGCTCTGACAGCAATGAGCGATCGGGAAGTGAGAATGGATCGGGAAGCAATCGAGCATGCCAAGCGGCTTAAAAACACCTTGCAAGCCGCGATCGATGCGGGGGTGATCCGCACTCGACAGCAGTTATTCGATGTAGCAACTCGCAATAATCTGAGCGTCACACGTAAAGGTCGCGATTACGCCGGCTTCTTGTGCAAGAGCGGAAAACGGCTGAGAGTCCGCTTCGACTTTAAAGATCGTCCATCGCCATGCCCAAAGCCATCCCTACGCCGGACGCAGGTTACTGGCTACTGGATCTATGCGCTGATGGCCTATAGCGATGACGGTACGCGTAAAGCTTGCTACATCGGCCAGACAGCCAATCTGCGCAAGCGCCTACTTGAACATTTCAATCGCCCCAGAGAAGGGCGCGGTTCGTACGCCCTATTTGAATGGGCAAAACACGAGCAAGTGGAAGTCCGAGCGGCGGTGCTCACTTGGATCGCAGGCTCCCAGAGCAATGCGACCTATTTCGAAGGTTATTGGCTTGGGTGCGCGCTTAAGGCTGGATTCGAGACACCCGACGCCCATAACTGGGGAAGGCTCCCTAAACCTCAGAGCCTGCCAGGCCAGCCAATTAGTTGGCCAGTAACAGAGGTTCAAGCCGTGTCGATGCTGCTCGCAGATATCATTATGAAAAGCTCACCCTTCAGCCGCTGCACGCAAACGAAGCCCCTCCTGAGCAGACCGAAATGGCGCTCGACACGTAATCAGACCAATCGAAATGTCGCCCTGCTCACGGCCCCTTAAAAAATCGCCAGATATCCTCTCAAACGGACTATTTTGTCGGATTGCCCGCCATGCTGCGGGCGTAGTATCGGTCACTTAGGTCTTTCTTGGGGGGCTGGTTTGCTCCAGCGCTGGACAGTGGCACAGTCTAAACAGGTCAAGGTTCGCTTATCAGGGCTCAGTGCAAAGAGGTGGGACTGAGGACCTGATCCGATTCTCAACCCACTTTCGAGAATCTCGAAAGTGGGAGTTCCTTGGCTAAGCCGATCCATACTCTGAAAATTGAACGACCATTGTCTGATCTGACTCTTTCGTCAAATGGTCATGATACTGAGAGGGTCACGCAGGGCCACTCGCTGGTACACCCATTCCCCATCATAAGGACCTAGCTTGGCAGCTTCGCTTTCGCGCTGGGCCTGCTCCATGATTTTCGGAGAAGAGACCAGCATTTCTGCATTCAGTGCAGCCTCGTCCTTGGCTGACTGTTCCTTTAGCATTTGAGGAAGGTTATACGGCCCTTTGGAGTCGAAATTCCATATGCGACGCCGCATTTGAAGCCTTAACCCTGGCCTCATCACACAAGGTAGGTTTTTTTGGAAACGAACCTTGTATGCGCTTCTCGACAGCTGTCTGCCTGATGGTGGTCGCATGGCTGCTAGTCGCTGGCGCTATGGGATGTGCCGAATTGCTAAACGGCGCACAATGATTCGTCACTCTTCAGTTCAATCGCCTCTCCCTCCCAATGAATCGTCGCCATGAAGTTCGAAGACGCTTCATGGCATGAAGGCACGGTCGTCCTGTTTGGTGTTCATAGGCTGAGAGCCTGAGCGAACATGCCTTTCGTCGGCCAGGTTTACCGCCCTAATTGATCAGCGGTCGGATTGCCCTCTAGCTCTGTGAGAGCTTCTGAAAGCAGATCAATCGGGGAGCGCTCAAGCGCAGCCGAGAGGCTAATCAGCGTGGAAAGCGTAGGCTGGTGATGCCCCCTCTCCATCAGGCTTATGTAATTTCGCTGAAGCTCCGCAGCAAAGGCTAGTCCCTCCTGAGTAAGCTCGGCCTTCAGTCGTGCTCGACGCAACACCTTCCCAAACGCCTCTGCAATGTCCACAAACCCATCCAAAAGGTGGGACTTTGGGATATGGGTCCTTTTACGTCTTCACAGTATACTGGTAATATCCGCTTTGGCGGTCAGTCCACTGGGGACGCCCATAAACGCGAGCCTGATCGGCGCAATCAAGACGATGAATAGCCAGTGTGCATGGACCAGGCTGAGCAAATTTTTTGAATACAAGAGGCGTAGAAATTGTTTCTATCCGACCCTCGCGAGGAAATCCTCAGCGACCACGAGAAGGTGTACCGGCCGCTGCATGCTTGGCCCCGCGTTGACACGAGCGAAACATACTACATGGCCTTTGTCGTTGATGAGGATGTGAGTATTTGCCCAGCGTGCGTGCTTCTCTCAACGCAAGCCTCGTTGATTGGATACCTCACAGATTGCCAAAATATCGACGGTTTGATCATCCAGGAACTCTTTGTAGTGATGCCTCCTCATCAGTACAACGGTGAACGTTGGTTGAACACTCCCATTACAGAACTTTCCGCCTCTTACGATATGGCGGGCAATCTCCAATCCATCCTGTATCAAACAGAATTTGGTGAGTTTGCAGAATTTCTTGCTGAACCTAAGTACGAGGACATTTACAAAGTAATCTACATTGCAAAGTCTGGTGAAGAGTTTCCCATTAGTAGATGGAATTATTGATTTGGTTCGTGGGCCCAGTTGGCTTTTCGCTAGACTACTAGCGCTCAATACCTAATGTTTCTGCAGAAGGTGTGCATGTGATGCTGATTGAATCGGGAATGGTTTAGCAATTGATATACGTACTTGACCCTGCAGAACGGACAGTTTTCACCGAAACGCACTGCGAGATAGAGGGCATGAGTTTTCTCCTCACAGTCACCTCAGCTCGGACTGGGATGTGTGAGCGCGCCGCGATGGTCAGCTGTGCGTACGAGCTTCAGCACTACATGAATACCGCTTCGGATGTAGAGATCAGTAACGTGCAGATGTTATGCCCACCAGCCATCACTCGCTCCGGAAAATGGAGCCTCGAAGATCTAGACCAGATTACATGCTTCCAAGGTGTAGCAACCCAAGAGAGTGCGGTGGTGTATCGCACGTCGCGGGGCGTTTACAAATTGGGGGGGCTGGACTTGCGCAAGAAGAAAACATCCAAGGTCTGGTTTTCGAAAAAGCGGCTGGAAAATCACCAGCCACGAATCTCAGAATCGGGTTCCAGACCAGCAGACGTCGAGATGTACGCCCCGCTTTACCTCAAGACAGCATCAGCTTTCGGGGCGGGTTACCAGCAAGATTGATCATCCACACTTCGGCTCCTGAGGGCTGCCTGATGTCAGATTTCGAGTACGCGGCCGAGGCTCTGTCGAACGCTCGCGAGATAGTGGTCTTCACGGGTGCTGGGGTTTCGGCTGAAAGTGGCATTCCTACCTATCGCGATCCATTGAAGGGGGCCTGGGCCCGGCAGAACCCGCAGAGCTTGGAAACGGCCAAAGTGTTTCGCGAGAACCCTGCTCTTGTCTGGGGATGGTACTTGTGGCGACGCCAGCAGGTAGCTGAAACCCTACCAAATGCCGCCCATGTTGCTTTGAACAACATAGCGACCAAGGGACAGAAGCTCTCCGTGGTGACTCAAAACATTGATGACTTACACGAGCGAGCCGGATCAGTAGGCGTGCTACATCTGCACGGCAGCTTGATTACGCCAAAGTGCTTTGCTTGCCATCGCCCAGCAGAAATACCTCCACCAAGCATGACCTGTTCTGCCGATGGCGAACTGGTCGAACCGCCTCGGTGCGTCAGGTGCAACGGAAAGCTGCGTCCAGGCGTAGTTTGGTACGGCGAAGACTTGCCGTCGGACATTTGGAAATCTGCGATCGCATTGGTGAAAAGCTGCGACGTTCTGATCTCTGTGGGTACATCTGGAATCGTTACCCCTGCTGCTGAAATTCCCAAGCTTGCCTTGTCGCATGGCGCGACAGTGATTCACGTCAACACGGAGGATGTCAGCGCCGGCGCGCAGAATGAACTAATGCTGATCGGAAAAGCGACCGAGGTCCTCACAAAACTTTGCGCCCTTTTACCGAGCGAGGAGCAAGCGCTATGACCACCGTCTACGAGCGGACACGCAGCGTGATTGAAACGAGTGACTTCTTGCTCAGGCTGACTCGCGACCAATCCTTGCCCGACACCATTCGAAGTGAAGCCAGACAGTTGCTCCGTCACTACCCTACCGCTGACATCATCAGGCTGGCTGGACGATGGGAAGCGATCAGACAGGATGAAGTTTCAAAGCTTCCTAGCGGCCCCAAAGCACTACATCCAGCACTCGCGACCTGGCCTCTTCTCGAGCCATTGTTTTGCGACCCGGAGCTCCCAAACGCTCCTGAGCCGGCTGTTCAACCGGATTTTGCTACCGCCCCCGCGGTGCCTCCGCTCCCTCGCGCAGAGGGCGATGTTGTTTCTGCGAACTTCCACATATTGGGGCGGGCGGTACCCACAGGCATGGGCTGCTTGAGCATCAATTATCGCCGCTTCGCATCTGCTCGAGCGCAGGTTCTCTCACGCGCCTCTGTGGTATTGGGGTCGCCAGCAAGCGCCAGCCGCTGGTTTGTGGGGCGGGTTCGAAGCCTGGGTAAGCGACAGCCCTGCACGCTGATGAACACTGTCCGCGATTTCACTTTGGTTATGGAAACTCTGTCCTGCCTTGAGTACGGGATCTACTGGTAAGCCTTTCGCTTGCGATGCTCAACGCGATCCGCGATATCCCGAAAGGAGGAAGCAACATGCCCAACGATAGAATCATGGTCCACAGATCCACAACGAGCAAAGACGGAGCGCATGGAGCACAGAACACCACCAGGCTGACCATCGACCTTGATGGCCAATACTCCTCCATTGCGGTTGATGCATACGTCGATGCTCTCGACATCTTGAACCAGGTCATGCACGGAATAACTCCGCCGTCCGCTCTTAAGGACGAAGGCCTGCCGCAATCGCTGTCGGACGCCACTCGGAACGCAAAAAACCTTCTGATACAGGCCAAGATGCTCGCAAAAGCGCTGAATGAGATCATCAGCAGTGGGGACTGGCTTACCATCAACGACATAGCTGCAATGGCGAGTGCCGAACCAGCAGAGCTTGGTCACCGCCTGGCTCAATGGGAGGCCGAAGGGCGACTCTTCAGCTTCAACCACAAGGGAATCCAGCTCTTCCCCATCTATGCCCTCGACCCTACCCGCTCATACCAACCATTTGAGAGTTTGAGTGAAATCATCGCTGTTCTGGCCACCATGAAAAACGGATGGTTGATGGCTTGCTGGTTTGCGTTCCCTAACAGCTATCTGGGGGGGAAAAGCACCCAAGACTCTACTGAGTTCAGAACCCGATAGAGTCCTCGGTGCCGCTCACGATGAAGTCGAAGGGATCTTTCACGGCTAGCGGATGGGCCCTTGAACAACGTCATTTGCCCAGCCCCACGCGCGATGAATCTGTCAAAGAGAAAGCGACTCCACATTCCATAAGGTTCATCTCGGGGGCATGGACAACACATGGCCTTAACACCTTACATCACACCGGATAGAGCGCCTGGATACCTCAGGGATGCGGCTGCTGAACTCCTACGGCTCAACGCTGCACTGAGTGAAAACATCCCTGAATCGCTGCGCGTCCCGATGATTCACCTCCAACGCCAGGTGAGTGCATATTTCAGCAACAGGATCGAGGGTAACTCGGCGGCACCCGCCGATGTACTGCGTGCTCAGGATGATCCGGCAGACGGTGACGTAGCGCTGGACCTCTTGGAAATCAGGAGCCACATCGAAGCTCAAATCAGTCTGTCGACGGACCCCATCGATGCGACCGTAATGAGTAACCGTGCATCAATCGCGCGCATACATCGCGAGCTCTACAGGGGAGTACCCGAGAACCACCTGCGCATCCACGCCGAGACAGGCGGCCAACCCATCCCACTTGTACCGGGGGAGATCCGCACTCGCGAAGTGAGGGTGGGCCATCACATTCCGCCGGCCGCGGAAAAGATCAGGTCTTATCTGAGGTGGTTTGAAGATGCTTATCGGCTGGATCGACTGCATGGACTGGCGCCGCTTCTGGCTGCTGCAGGCGCTCACCACCGCTTTCTCTGGCTGCACCCGTTTGTCGATGGCAATGGGAGGACGGGCCGACTGTTAACCGATGAATATCTCAAAGCTGGCGGCCTGAAGGGCTATGGACTGTGGTCAATGAGTCGCGGATTCGGCCAGGATGCCGATGCGTATTACAGCGCTTTGCAAGCTGCCGATCATGTCCGTAAAGGTGATCTGGATGGCCGTGGCGAGCTCTCCGATAGCGGCCTGCTCAAATTCACCGAGTACTTCATCGCAACGGCCCTAGAGCAGGTGCGTTTCGTCAGCGCGCTTCTGGAGCCTCGCACGCTAAACCGCCGTATCGACCACTATTTCCACATGCGTCAACAGTCCGCATTTTCAGCAGCTAGCGGTGAAGCGCTGGCGATTCTGCGAATCGACGCACTGCAACTCTACCGTCGCCTGCTTGAGCGTGGCCCGATGCAACGTTCAGAGATCCAAGCCGAGCTGGGCCTTGGAGAATGTACAGCGCGAAATCTACTCGGTCAGATGGCCTGTGAAGGTTTGATCGCCCTGGATGAGAACGGGCAGGCCTCGATGAGGTTACCTGGGCACTTGATAATGACCCTGTTTCCCGATCTGTTCGACTCATCCCAAAAGCCAGGAAAGTGAATAGATGAGCAGCGCTATGAGGGACACACCGCCCCTGCGATCGACATTCACCATTATTGAGATCACGCCGCCGAATGCGGAGACTGATTGCTCTGGTGGCCACGGGACAAAGCTTCGTCATAACCTGAAATGGTTCTACCGGAAACTAGATCCTGTAAGGGCTTTATCGCGCTGCTGGGCCAGGAACCATCCATCAAGCTACTGATAGAATCAGAGTCATCCATGTCTGTCTCAGAGTGTATTTCCAACCGTATCAAGCACATGCCCAAGGGCAAGTCTTTTGTTCGCGCACTACTCGCGCGGGCGGGGACTCGTGCTTCGGTTGACAAAGCACTGTCGCGGATGGCGCTGATAGGCCTATTGGAGCGTGTCGCTCGCGGCGTCTACATGCGCCCCAAGCTGAGTGAGTACACAGGTAGGAAGGTCCGTGCTAACCCGATTCAGGTCATGGAGGCTATCGCTAGAGCACGCGGAGAGACTATCCAGGTGCACGGCGCAGAAGCGGTTCGCCGTTTCGGGCTCAGTACGCAGATGCAGGTGCTCCCGACCTACTACACCAGTGGGTCGACTCGTGAAATCACAATTGGAAATGCAGTAGTGCGACTGCGGCATGCATCAAACCAGCGCCTTCAGCGCGCTGGTACACGAGTGGGTGTGACTCTCACTGCTCTGATGTACTTAGGAAGAACGGGAGTGACTGAGATGGTGGCTTACAAGGTCGCCAGCTCTCTCAGCAAAGAAGAGTTCAAAAAGCTCATGGGCTGCAAAATGCCTGAGTGGATGCGCTTGGCACTGTTCAGTGCCGCAAAGGAATTTGAGTATTAAAGTCATGCCTCGATCCTCCCAAAGCCGGCCAACGAGAAACCCTACCTTCAGACTGCCAGGCTCAGAGACCGCTAGGCGACAGAACAACACACAATGACCACTACACAGATTCCCGGTGCGCCGATTAGCAGCAAGCTCAAAAGTAGTGGTTACACAACCAGCCTTGGTTAATATTTTCTGAACGTTAGGCGGGTGTTTTAAGAAAATCTTGGCTCGGTTAAAAAAATCTAGCTAACGGCAGGGTAAAAATGGGAAATCTAGTGGGGTACGCCCATTTGATCAACGCCATGGGGTTGAAGGCTATCGGGGTAAAGAATCCCGCACGCGTTCAACCCGTGACCCGCATTGAGCGGACCATCCGCGCGCTTGCTGTGCCGCAGGCGGTCGCACCGGAATCTGGGGATTTTCTCGCCCACATCATTTTCGCGCTCAAACATGAGGGCGTTAACCTGGCAATTTTGGCGCAGGCTCTGCCTCGCATTGACGATCGAACCCTTGTCGAGGCCATTACCCAATCTCCCAGCAGCGGCTATCTGCGCAAAGTCTGCTTCCTCTGGGAAGCGTATTCGGGCCATTTGCTAGACTACACCGACAAGCCTCGGGGGCCCGGCGTACTGCTGTTTGATCCAGAACACTACATCACGGGTTCATCGGTGCGAAACAGCCGCTGGCGCGTGGATTTCAACGGGCTGGGGACGCTCCAATACTGCGCGACGGTAGAACGCACGCCTGAGATCCAGGCGTTGCTTGACTACGACATCCTCGGGCGTTCGAAAGCGTTCATTGATTCCCTGCCTAAGGAAATGATGGATCGCGCCATCACCAGGGCGTACCTGAGCGAAACAGATTCCTCATTTGCGATTGAGAAGGAAACACCAAGCCAGCAGAAGTCAGAGCGTTTTGTTCAGTTGCTGCGTCAGGCACATGACCGCCAACCGCTTACCGAGGACTATTTGGTCTTTCTGCAAAACAATACGATTTCCCAACCGCTTGAATGGGCGGAGGCCTTCCGGCATGAACAAAACCACCTGACGAACTCTTTTCGAGGACCGGCTGGGGTCACCTATATCCCCCCTCCTCCAGACCTTTGCCGGGATCTGATGGCCGAACTCATGACCTTCGCAAACCGTGCGCCCCTGGAGCTTGACCCACTGGTGGCCGCCGGCATTGCCTCATTCGGGTTCGTCTTCTTACATCCCTTCATGGATGGGAACGGCCGACTGTCGCGGTTCTTGATCCACCAGGCATTGTGCCGCAGCGGGGCGTTGGAGAACGGTTTGTTACTCCCTGTCTCCGTGGCCATGAAGCGAGAGGAGCAACGCTATCTCGAGGCGCTGCAGAGCTTCTCGAAACCTGCCCGGCAATTCTGGGACGTTCGTTGGATCGATGCCGATAATCTGTCGCTTCACTTCACCGGCGACCCAAGCCTCTATCGTTACTGGGATGCGACTGAATGTGTGGCCTTCACGCTGGAAATGGCCAAGCGGGCACTGGAAATCGAACTGAGGGAAGGAATCGAGTATCTGCAACGATACGACACACTGCTCAAGGTGGTTAATGAGAACTACGACGTGCGCGGCAGCCTATTGAGCAAGCTGATCATGCAGTGCCTAGATCAGAATGGGGTCGTATCAAAGAGTCGACGCAAGCAATACAACGGGCGTATCCAAGAAGAGATTTTCGACTTCCTCGAAGGTTACGCTCAGGCCCTTTTAGCAGAGGCCTACACAGAGCCCAACGACCAGTAGTCTAGCGACCATGGCTGCTGAATGAACGATGGCAGATCCCTTGCCTGAAGCCATGCCCATCTGCGTCACGGCATCTCCACGGGCTATTAGGCGGCCCTCCCTGTCAACTCTTTACAAACTAACACGCCCAAGCGCGTAAAGCTGCCAAGCAGCAGCGCGGAAGACTTCTGCTGAACCTTGAGTTGTTCGGCTCTCCCCTATCCTTTTAACCTGAACGGCTCTGCATTCCAGGGCAAGCACGTAATGGCGCGCTTCATCAGCCTTGGTCTCATCATGAGCAGAAGCCGACGCAAGACTCCGGTTTGCGGCATCACCACTGCGGTAAGCGAACATTTCGACAAGCAGGCCTGGCATAGGCGCTATCGCAAAGCTGTACGCCAGCGGCTAGCGATAGATCCAACCGCCGAACCTCCTCACCTGCGCGAGTTTTTCGATCCTTGGTGCATGCATAAGGACGGGAAGCGGTACTACGGGGTGGACCGGCTGAATGAGAAGTTCCTGAGGAAGTAATGCCTCCGTCATTGACGCATGCTGTGCACTCGCACCGACAGGTCAACCGCTGGTGTCCAAGTTGATCTGTCAGTTGCACTCGCTTGCTCGGCAGAGACGCATGCCAGACTCAAACAAAAAAGCCGCCTGAGTAGGCGGCTTTCTGCATCAACGCTGTCGATCAATGGGCAAGCCACGACTCGACTTCGTCGCTGCCGTGCTCAGCTTTCCAAGCCTTCAGTGTCTTATGGTTTCCGCCTTTGGTTTCGACGATCTCGCCGTTGTGCGGGTTCTTGTAAACCTTGACGGTACGTGCGCGGCGGGCCACTTTCTCGGCCACTACTGGAGCCCCCTTGCGGGTGGCGGCTTGGGGATCAAGAATGTTGATCACGTCTTTCAGGCTGCATCCGTATTGAGCAAGCAGGTCACGCAGTTTGGTTTCAAACTCGATTTCCTTTTTCAGGCCATCGTCATTTTTCAGCGTTTCCAGCTCTGCCAGTTGGGCAGCGAGTTGTTGCTCGAGTTTGCGGAATTCAGCGAGACGCGACATGTGAAGCTCCAAGTATTCTGATGATGTCGGTGATATTAGTTGATGGCGATTGCCGAGTCATTGGACGTAGAAGAAAAGATTCACCGACCAGTTAACTCGAGCCGGCCATCGCAGCTCAACAGGGCTTGCAGCTTTTCGCCATCGGCGTCCAGCGGCACGATCCATCAGTGCGTATTGAACATGCCCGTACGGATGCTGACGCGGATTTTCTTGCACAGTGAGTTTTGCGCCCGAAGCTTTTCTGCCGCGCGTTGAGTGTAGGTGGCCACGGCCTCCCTGATCGGTTCGATATCCGTAAGGCGTGTGCCAAACATCCTGCTACAGCAGATCTCTTGCTTGGGAGGATCAGCCTCTCCGAGTTCTAGGCAAGGTGTGCCGGCGAGCTCGCGCGCCGTCTTCTCAATCACAACACTGAATTTCTGCCGGAGTGTCCAGGCATCAGCTTTGGCCAAGTCCATGGCCGTCTTGATTCCCATCGTCTCCAGATGCGCTTTCATCCGTTTGCCGACGCCCCACACTTCTCCGACATCCGTGTTCCGCAGCGTCCAATCGCACTTGAACTGATCACAGAGATCCACGACACCACCCGTCTTATCGAGCAGACGTTTTGCGATGTGATTCGCAAGCTTGGCTAATGTCTTCGTCCGAGCAATCCCTACCCCGACTGGAATGCCAGTGGATTTGAACATCGTGGCTTGCAGCTTACGGCCAAAGGCTGTGAGATCACCTGGCATGCCCGTCAAGTCGGCGAAGGCCTCGTCGATGCTGTAGACCTCAAGCGCGGGCACCATCGACTCGATGATCATCATGACGCGCTCGCTCATGTTGCCGTTTATGTGGAATAGAAAATCAACGGGGGCTCGCCCCTCCGTTGCTCTTTCTACCTAAACGGTGATCCAGAGAAAATAAACACCACTGGCTCTAGTTTTCGACCGCTTGACTTACCTTACATCCGGCTGAATACGCACGTAAAAAACGACAGGCAGCTATCGGCCAGAAGCGGACATTCGACCCCTGTTAATCAAAGTGATTTAAGCTAGCGCTTTCACTTGGGCCAATCTAGGGGTGAATCGCATCTCTTTCAGGTTCCACGTAGGAGCGCGATCATCGAAAAGCAACAGGTGTTTTCACACAGCATGGGCCGATAGCCGACACTCCACAATCAGAGCAGTGACTCTAAGGTGAGCTCGCTCCTAAAAACATTCAGGAGACCACTTAAAAACACGGCGACGGGCAGGCCACGCTCCCAAAGCTGAGTACTAAACGGTAGGCCGCCCCGGCTTTACACGGCACTCTTTGCTATGAGGGCATAGCTAAAATGTGTCGTCGAGGAAGGAAATAGGTAGCCATGAGAGCAAAAGCCCTATGGTCCAAGTCATCGCCATAGGGGTGCGCGAAAAGCGTTTTTCTGAAAGACTGGAATTCATCCGTCCGCACAAACAAGTCGATAGCGTCTTCCGTACGTCCATTTGCCTTGGAGTGTACCGCGAAGTAACGCCTAGCTCATTGGGAGAACCGCTTGCTTACTGGCTCCGCGCATTTTACCAGCGCCGACCGCGTGTCTTATGTGCTCGAGGCCAGTGCTCAACTGGCCCGCGCGGCTTCAATTGATGAAGTTGTTGCGGTGTTGCGAGACACGGCTCGCGCTGCGGTCGGTGCCGAAGGTATCGCCGTAATTCTTGAGAACGCCGGGCGATGTTTCTATGCAGCTGAGGACGCAGTTTCACCTCTCTGGCAGGGGCAGAGCTTCTTAGTTGATGAGTGCATTTCAGGCTGGGCAATTCGTCATGGCGAGACGGTGACCGTTTCTGATGTTCAGCTTGATTCACGCATTCCACAAGCAGCCTATAGCCAAACCTTCGTCCAGAGCTTGGTAATGGTGCCCATCGGCAAGCCGGCTCCAGTCGCAGCATTGGGTGCGTACTGGTCGACAGTGCGGGATCATGACGTTCATACGATCAAACAGTTGGAGCGGCTAGCACAACTCGCAACCGTAGCGATCGAAAACGTGCGCATCATGCAAGCGCGCGATCGAGGAGCAGCCATTGGAGCCGCTCAGAATCGCATCCTCAAGCTGGCGGTTGAAGAAATCCCACTCAACCTCATGCTTGAAGTGATAGTTCGCGAGATGGAAATGCTATCGATCTCGGGCTTCATTGGAAGCATTTTGCTTCTGAGCGAAAGCGGGGAGCAGTTGGAATTCGTTGCAAGTCCGAGCCTCCCCCACGTATACAGCGAGGCCATCAAACACATCGCTGACGCTCAATTGCTTGACTCTCCAAGGGTCGTGAGCTCTCAGCTTGGCACGACAGAAAATGCGTTCTGGAGCGAGCTTCACGCGCTAACCCTTAGAATGGATTTGCACGTCTGCTGGTGGAATCTAATACGTTCGGCGCAGGGCACGGTGCTGGGTGCTGTCGTTTTATTACATGGGGAACCGCGTGAACCGCTACCATCGGACGTAGAGATCGTCGACTTTATAATTCAGATGATCGCTCTGATCGTACATCGCTCCCAATCGGAGTCCGCGGTGCGAATCAGCGAGGAACGACTGCGTCTTGCTGTTGAACATGCTGATGTCGGTTTTTGGGACGTGGACTGCGTTCAGGGCACGTTGATATGGCCCTCCCAGACCAGAGCGATGTTTGGTATTTCCCCGGATGCGCCTGTCACTCTTCAAGACTTCTACGATGGTCTGCATCCTGACGATCGCGAAGCTACAGTTGCTGCATTCGCAGCGGCAATGGACCCCGAACGCCGAGCGCTGTACGAAGTCGACTACCGAACGGTGGGGCGAGAGGACGGCGTAGTTCGCTGGGTAGCCGCCAAGGGGCGAGGTATGTTCGATGACTCCGGTCTATGCGTGCGCGTGTCGGGTACTGCCATCGAAATCACTCCCCGTAAAGCTGCTGAAGAGCAGCTGCGGATACTTAATGCCACGCTTGAAACACGGATTGCCCAGGCCATTGAGGAACGCGAAGAGGCTCAGCTAGCGCTGCGTCAGAGCCAAAAAATGGAAGCCATGGGGCAGCTCACCGGTGGTGTGGCACATGATTTCAATAACCTGCTCACGCCTATTGTCGGCACACTTGACCTTCTGCAGCGAAGAGGCATTGGCGGCGAGAGAGAGAAGCGGTTGATATCCGGCGCGATACAGTCTGCCGACCGCGCAAAGACTCTTGTGCAACGATTGCTCGCCTTCGCTCGCCGTCAGCCGCTGCAGAAGGTTCCGGTCGACGTGACAAAGCTGCTCAGGGAAATGGGCGATCTCGTGGCCAGCACCACTGGCCCGCAAATCAAGGTGGTGATTGATGCTCCAAGCGATTTGCCAGCGGCATTCGCCGATGTTAACCAACTGGAAATGGCTCTTCTGAATCTCTCGGTGAATGCCCGTGACGCAATGGTCGATGGAGGAACGATCCGCATGTCTGCCCAGAGAGAGTTGGTCGAGGACGGTCATCGCTCGAAGCTCCCTTCGGGCGAATACCTGTGTATTTCAGTTGCGGACACCGGCATCGGCATGGACGCGGTTACGCTGAGCCGAGCGGTAGAGCCGTTCTTTTCCACCAAGGGCGTTGGAAAAGGGACAGGTCTGGGGCTTTCGATGGTTCACGGTTTAGCATCGCAGTTGAACGGAGCGCTCACCATTCGGAGCTCGCCGGGCCTGGGCACAAATGTTGAGCTCTGGCTTCCACGGAGCCTGGCTAAAACGATCAACCCGTTACGCAATGTGGAGACTTCGCAACAAGTGCCTATAACTGGGACGGCATTGCTGGTTGACGATGAGGAGCTTGTACGTGCGAGCACATCGTACATGCTGGTCGAACTGGGCTATCGTGTCATCGAGGCGGCCTCGGCCGAAGAGGCGATTGAGGTAATGGACGCCGGTGGAGCTTTTGAACTGCTCGTTACTGATCACTTGATGCCCGGCATTAACGGAACCGAGCTCGCCAGAGTTGTACGTGCAAGTCGACCAGACACCGCCGTTCTTTTAATCTCGGGTTATGCCGAGCGAGGGGGCATTGACCCGGAGCTACCCCAGCTGAGCAAGCCATTTCGCAAAGCCGACCTCGCCATCAGCCTCTCAAAACTTCGCAATCAGTCCTGGGACGATGCGGCCAAAGTTTGGCATTAGTGGCTTGGCTCGCCCCGTAAATTCACCAGCGGCACAGATTATCGTCATGATCTATGCCTTTTTGATGCCATGCCTGACCTTCCTACAGAACTACAACCGTCCGTCGGGCATCAGACGATTCCCTAGAGCACGGTCGATCTCTGCGTGACACCGAGACAAGTGCTCATCGCTGAGCAAACCTGATTGATGAAGCGCAGTTGCATAGCGATGAAGAAGGACTGCCGCCTGTGCGGCAGATGCCCGGTCAGCAGCATCGGAAACGCTGTCAAGATCGCCAATGAGCGTATCTAGTTGATGCGTATCGAGTAGAAGCATGGGACATCCAGTGCGTGTACGAGGTGCTAGTAATGTTGACTGTGGCCCATCGCCATAATTCAAACTTTTTACGAGCGCTCGTTGCTTGAAGAGGATTTCCCAACTCCACCAAGCCAGGTTGGACTGAGTTGAGATGGTGGAGCCGTCAAGCCAGACGGAGGTCTGCTCCGCGCGTCGATATCCTCCCACTCCGAGGGCAGCCGCTGTTCCCCACAGGTCATGCAGATGTAGACCTCCGGCGCAAGTCTCAAGTAATAACCTTTGCGGATAAAAGGGTGGCTACAACCTGCGGGAGGCTGGTTATGGCGGTTGGATGCAGCGGACATGAATGATACCTCGGCAGGAGGCGTCAACCTTCTGTTTGAATGTGAAGCGCATATGCGCAATGGGTGAGAATTTATGTTCAGGGGAGGTGGGCTGCGTCACTGCGAGATCACAGGGCGATATCGACACTGATCGCCGCCCTGCCTTCCTGAATTTTTCCGAGAGTCTTTCCCCTCTGTCCGCCTGAGAAGTCCTGCTGCCAGCACCCCATTGCACCGGTCCCAGCAGAACTTCCAGCGCAGCGCTGACAGGAGGTCATCGCTCGCTGGCTGCCGGGGTTTTCCGCTACGTCGCACTTTCCGGCTAACGACGTCCAGGCACCGGCCCTTAGGCCCACCCTGGCGATGGTCCCGCAAATATCCCCGGTGTGGTTTATCGGCAGGCGGCGAAAGCAGAGGCGCAGCACTCGTAAGGCGCACTCCTATGGTGGACGCGCTCTCAAGAATGCCGATGCAAAAGGCCCGGCCGAGTCCGATCAACGGTGCAATAAGCGGGGGTAAGAATTTGAGAGGAACCGGTGATGGCCTAGGAAACATCACCGGAAAATTGCGGGTGTGAAGATCTGTCGATGGCAGCAGATCTGCTTAGCCCTTGCTTTTCGCAGGGTCCGCGCTACGAGGATACGTGCGTTCCTCCTGGATAGTGCCGTCTTCCTTGTGGATCTTCAACGAAGCCGTTTTGCCCTCAAGGAATGCTGTTGCCAACTGGATTGCTTCAGCTTTGGTTGCCGCGCTTTTGGAGGCTCGGGTTGCGCCTTCCTTTTTCAGGGCCCAGCCAGTGTCCGACTTGATGAGATGATAGTTTTCCATAGTGCCTCCTTTTTTTCAGTCCTTCTTTTCGACGCATTGAGTTGATGTTCGTTTGGTTTATTTTGCTCAGCCTTTCCATGGATTGTCGTCGGATTGCGTTACTTTCAGTGGCTGCATCCGTGCTTAGCCATTCGAGGGGTTAGGGGCAGGTGCGTCCGGCTGAATTTCGCCTAGCAAGTAACCATAGCCACTCAACAAGCTATGTGATAGTTGCATTTCTATCCGTTTGGGCGCTGAACTATTTCTCGCTAAAAGCTAAACTCGGTCGCGTGCGGTCCAGGAAGCGGTGCTCTGGTTTAACCCGTACAAAACGTGTGAATTGTCTGATCCGACAGATATCTTCAAATTTCCCTACGTTAGGTGCGAGAGACAAAACAGAAGTTTTTTACTCGTACTCCAGCCCCCATTGCACCTCGAGGGAGTTCCCTGCGAGGTGGATTCGCAGGAGTAACATATGAACACCTTTGGCATCAGACTCAGGCAAGAACGTAAACGGCTAGGTTTAACCCAGCTTCAAATGGCAAAACTCGGTGGCGTCGAGCCGAATGCACAGGGCCATTACGAATCGGGCGCTCGCTCACCCAAGGCCTCATATCTTCAACGCCTTAGCGACGCTGGCGTAAATGTCGGGTATCTTTTTTCCGACAACCCACCAGATCATTCAGACGGAATCGTTACGACTACCCTCCCTGGTCGTCTTGGGGGAGGCCCTGCCGGTGCTGCCGCAGCGTTAATATCCCAATTCGGACTGAATATAGTTACAACCGCACAGATCGTCTATGACGCTGCGAGGTCGTGCTCACGAGCGGTGCCATCCGTAGATGAAGAAGAACTTGAAAAACAGTTGAGCAGCCTGAAATTCACCACCGCACGATTCGTCGAATCAGCCTTGGTTCTCATCCCGCGATGTGTTTGTGTTGATCACCGCACTTCCAGCTGCACAACATCCCCGGCTCGAACTGAGACCTCACCACCCAAAGAATCAACCGACCCAGGTGCATAAACACCTGAGCGGCCGTCTAATCCCCAGAGGATACCTACACCTCAAGTGACGGCTCGCCGCAACGTGAAAAAAGCGCGGCGAGCCTGGCGCCTCCTTAGCGGTACAGCAGAGCTTTGCAAAATAGCCAACCCAGTTTTCCCTTGGATGAGCGGCAAACGCTGCCTGCGGAAGATATCGCCAAGGGCGTTCTACCTCCGCTCCCCTGAAGGTCAGCATTCACGAGGTTCTTCCTCGACCGCAGCGCCAAGCAGATCATAATATCGGTAATGGAAGTCCGCTTGCTCTTTGCGACCTTCCATTTTTGCTTTCAGTGCTTCCTTCAGGTGCCAGTCGCGCATCCGGCGAAGACTTTCCAACTGTCTTTGCGAACGTGAACTGTTCGGCATATGCCCTCCATGACTGCTGCGGCCTTTTGACTATAGATATTAGACGTCCTCAGCATCACGAGCGTAAAAAAGCCGCACCGAAGTGTAGCTAACTGAAGTTGCCCTGCTAAGGCGAGTATGGATGTTGCTACGGCTCGGAATTTCGAGCCAACCGTGCGGCAAAGGTCAATTCACTTTAGTTTTCCCAGACAGACGGCTATAAATTCAGGCTGCAAACACTATGTGGATTTCCTGCTGATGGTGGAGGAGGAAGACGTGCACAGCTTCGGACGCAGGCTTAAGCAGGAGCGCATACGTCTAGGCTTGAGTCAACGTGAGCTCGCCAAGATTGGAGGGGTTGAGCCAAATGCTCAATTCCATTACGAATCTGGCACACGTTCGCCCAAGGCTGACTATCTGCAAAACCTTGTGCGGGCAGGTGTGGACCTCTCGTACTTGTTTACAAACGATTCGGACACGTACCCAAGCGAACCTGCGTCGACAAATTCAGGTCGATTTCTTACGACGAATATGCGTTCGGATGAGGCTGTCGTGCTGCTGATCACACAGTGCGGCCATAATATTGAAACTGTTGTGCAAACTATCCACGACGTGGCTAGGTACTGGTCAATTAACCTTTCCAGTTGCGAAGCAAAAGAATTTGAACTTCAAATGTTAGAGCTGAAGGCGAGCGCCACGCGTTTGATAGACACTGCCTTGCGACTTTCTACCACTCATTCCTTATGACCCAGAGCGATGCGAAAGTTCAGATGAAGGCAACGCGCCGAACCCGGCGATCGGTCTGCGCTGTTTTATGCCTAAAGAACCCATATCTTTTTTGACGCTCAGATAGACGGCATGAGCAGCCCCTAAGTTTGTTGATGGGTGTTCACCCTCGAACAGGTGTAGTGAGCCATGCATAACTACCCGATTGGCCGCAGAACTCGGTAGGCGCTACAGCTATAATTAGCTATCGAGAGGATCTTTTGAAGCCCATTTTTAGCCCCGACTCGAGCAATCAATCGAGACCCGTATACCTATCATGCCTACAATTCTGCTAACAGAGTGGAACCGCCGCTGGCGATTGAGTGCGGATCACGTCACCTGCCGCCGGTGCCAAGCTGAGCAGCCGTTCGAGTCTGACGGCCAGGCGTTCGAGCACTTCGCGAACTGTCCCTATCAAAAGGATGGACGGAATCCTTGGAGGGACCTTGAAATTGCGCTGGACGCGTCGAACCGCCGTGGAAAAGATGGAGCGATCAATATATAGGAGAGACATTTGTGCCGGACTTTTGGTCCACCCGTTTGACTGCGCTCACCCAAGCTTGCATTAGCTGCTCCCGCATTACTGAGTAATCGCCGTCGGCGACCCGAAGCGGCTATTACAGGATTAGCAATCGAACCTTATAACACGTCAACATGGGAACACTGGCTGCGCTGCCACTGTTTGGGTGAAAGTCCGGCATGTTTGCGAAACGCGCGGGTGAAGTGGGCTTGATCGGCGAAGCCACATTCGAACGCCACTTCGCACATCGACAGTGACCGTTCAGTTATCAAATGCTGGGCCCGTTCGATGCGCGATTTATGCATCCACTCTTGCGGCGACATGCCGGTGGCTTTCTTGAACGCGCGAGAGAAATGGCTTCGGGACAATGAGCAGCGGGATGCGACCTGGGCGATGGACAGTTTCTCCTCAAAACAGGAGGCGAGAATTTGTTTGGCTTTGCGTTCAAGCCAAGGTGCCAAGGCAGCCTTTTGCGCAGGGGCCGCGCCCTCATCCTCACGGCGAACCGCTTGCTCCGAGCAACGCGCCATGCCCATCTGAGGCTGGGCTCGGAAAACGGCGCACCCATTGATCTGCAGCATTGGCTGAACAGCCAGTGCGATTGGGTAACTTTCCTGTTGCAACACGGCCGTGTTCATTGTCTCTCCTCGTAGTGCGCGCAGCCGTATCCGTCACCGGGAGGGCATCGGCTTGCATCTGAATCATGAGTCAGGGGATGCGGTGTTCAGCGACCGCGTCCGCTTCGTAATCCCCCTTTGATCGAGGGCCTTGTGGAGTGGCGGCGGCTAAACGCTCATTCAAGTTAACGGATCTACCGACCAATCTTTCGTGCATTTTTGAGCTTCCGGTGGCGCAGAAATGCGCCAGTGAAGTCTTGCCAGCCCTGCTAGCATCCGCTCTCTGTCAACCGAACCGGCGCACACAAGGCGTCCTACCCGAGCCAGGAGAATGCAATTGGCTGCTTCACGTCCGAATGACCGAAAAACCGCGTACTGGGGCGTTCCTTGGGAAGCAGGTTATGGCTACCCGCAAGCGCGGCTGGAAGGGAGCGCGATCTATGTGTCCGGCCAGTTCAACCACGATGAAGACGGCAATCTGGTCGCCCCGGCCCCACTCGACAGCAAGGGCAAACCTCGTGATTTCTCCAAGATGGGAGAGCAGATGCGTACTGCCTACGAAAACATTTCCAAGCTGCTCGCCCTTTACGGCGCCACGCTCGAGGACGTAGTCGAGGAAACGTTGTATGTGCTGGACATGGATGCGGCATTCGCCGTGGTGGGCAGTGTGCGCAAGGCAGCCTACGGCACCGAGCACCCGCAGTGCGCAAGCAACATCATTGGGGTGTCCAGGTTGGCGCAGCGTCCGCAATTGGTCGACATCGCGTGCAAGGCCGTCATCGGCTCACGAGCCGCTTGAGCGAAATTGCGCCCGACGCGACTACACCGGATGGACGAGCTGCCCTTCGATAAGGGGCCTCTGGTTGGCCACCGCAGCGGCGCAGAACGTCATGAAGGCCTTTACCCGCCATGACTTGCGAATGTCCTGGTGGGTGAGCAGCCAGAGTTCATCATTGAGATCGGGCACCACCGGGCCGACTCGTCTCAGGCCCGGGGTCATATCGCCCAGCATGCAGGGCAGGAACCCGAACCCCAGCCCCGCCGCGATCGCTGCGCTGGCCGCCGCGACCGAATCGGTGCGATACGAGATGCAGTGCGCATCCACTCGGCCGTCGAGGTAGGTGGTGGCCTTCAAATCACGAAGCCCCCCAGAATACGACACCCACGACTGGCCCTCGGCGAAAGTTGCGGAACCCGGCGCGCTTCTGGCGTTGCCGTAAGGCGCCCAAGCGATTGTCGCGAGCTTTCGCCCCACCAGGCTCTCCGATGGTTTCTTGGTGGCCCTTACCGCGATGTCCGACTCGTCCCGGGCCAGGCTCAGTGTTTGGTTGCCCACCAGCACCTCGATGGTGATTCCTTCGTTGACCGCTTTGAAGTCGGCGATGATGGGGGTCAGGAAATACAGGAGCAACGAGTCACTGGTGGTGATTCGCAGCTTGCCCAGAAGCCCGTGCCCCGCCCGTGATATGCGTCGGGCGACGCTGACGATGTCGAGCTCGACGCGTTCGGCCAGAGCACGCAGCTCCGCGCCTTCCGTGGTGAGCATGTAACCCGAGCGCCGATGATCGAACAGGGCGATGCCTAATGTCTTCTCGAGCTGCGTCACTCGGCGTGAAACAGTGGACACGTTGATCCCGAGCCTCTTGGCAGTGACGGCGCGATTGCCACACTCGCTGAGGGTCTTGATGATGCGAAGATCGTCCCACGAAAGCTGGTTGACTGCCTCACTCAGGTCCCACTTGGCGTTGCCATGCGTACCCTGCCCCGACGACATACCTTTTGGTGATGATTTCACGCCCGACCTTCCAGACCTCTAGTTAGCGCATCATACGAAAAGGCGTGCAGGAGAACCATTCTGAGGGGTGCAAGTACCGTTAGTGATTACTCGTGAGAACTACCGGACGAATGACATGTTCTAGGATCGGATCGGTAATTCTTGAACCTCCTACAGATAGGAGGCCTTGCTATGAAAAATCTGAAATCAGCAAATAGCTCACCGTGGAACAAGGGGAAGCTAGTCGGTCAAAAGTCGCCGCTGCGCTTGCGAGATATCTGGGGCATCCGTATCAGGCTGGAGCTTGCTGCGAGGATCAGGGACCTTGCATTCTTCGATCTGGCGATCGATAGCAAGCTGCGCGCATGCGACTTGACCAAGCTGCGAGTTCGAGATGTCGCGCACGGAGCCCATGTGTCATCACGTGCCATCGTAATGCAGCAAAAAACTCATCGACCTGTGCAGTTTGAAATCACAGTTCAAACCCGAGCTGCCCTCGAAGCGTGGTTGAATCACGCCCGGTTGAAGAATGAAGACTTCCTTTTCCCTAGTCGCCAAAGCAACTCTGCACATTTATCGACCCGCCAATATTCGCGCATCGTGAAATCCTGGGTAGCATCCATCGCTCTTGATCCGGCGTCATATGGTACTCACTCAATGCGGCGGACCAAAGCATCATTGATTTATCGTCGGACCAAAAATATCAGGGCGGTACAGATACTATTGGGGCACACCAAGCTGGAGAGCACCGTCAGGTACCTCGGCATTGAAGTAGACGATGCGCTGGAGATGGCAGAGCAAACAGAGGTATAAACAGACAGGGACGGTGGCATTAATCGCCGCCGTCTTTGACAGGTCAGATGCTAGGACAAGCATTCATCCTCTACAGCTATCCAGTATTTCGTGGAGCTCTATCCAGGGCAAACGCGAACTCTGGATGAGGGCACTCACAGTGCTCGGTGTGCGGAAAACGCCTGTTCCGCATCCATCAACCCCTGTCCTGCCAAACAACCACGGCAGACCAATTTACCGTCTGGAATTTGAAACCAAGCGCTCCACTGAAGCAACCTGCGCTCTGTGTCCATGACTTGATCCTCTCGTTCCCGGAGCTTCTTCAACATACCCTTTTGCAGCGGCGTGTAAATGCTCAATCGAGTAACTTCGTTTGAGAGTCTCGACAGACTGGCGGCCTACGGCCAAAAGCTGCCAGTCCTGCTCGTATCAGTTCTAAACGCCATGCAGCGGGATGAAAAAAGCCCCGCCCCTACATTGAAGTTCTTGCGTGGAAGAACTCAATGAAGGGGCGAGGCAAAAGGAGCATAACTGGAGGATGTCCCCACCAACCGCTCATGAGGAACAGATCGGCTGGTCAGTCGGGCTAACCAACCTTCGACTTCAGGCCTGGGCGCTGTGAGGTGTCTGCTGTTTGGCGACATCCTCGATATTCGCAACCGGCTTGGAGCCACGGATCAATGCCATCACGCACCAGGCGACGATATACGCAGCTCCGCACATTACGAACAGGATGTTGTAGCCAGCATTGATGTTACCCAGCAGTTTGAAGTGATCAAGAATCACGCCAACCAGTAGGGGGAACAGTGTCGCACCGAGCGCACCGGCAAGGCCGCCGATTCCCACGACGGAACCCACCAACTGCTTGGGGAACATGTCGGATGGTGTTGTGAACAGGTTCGCAGACCAACCTTGATGAGCAGCCGCAGCCAGGCTCAACAAGCCCACCATGACCCACATGTTTTCGATCCACGGCGCGAACGCGATTGGCACAACCAGAAACGCCAGGCCCAACATAGTCGTTTGTCGGGCCTTGGAGACCGCCCAGCCCCGCGCGATCAGCCTGGAAGAAATCCAACCGCCGCCAATGCTGCCAATTGAGGTCGATGTGTAGACGATCACAAGGGGGAGACCCAAGCTTTTCAGATCAAGCCCGAAACGCGCGTTGAAGTAAGACGGCAGCCAAAACAGCATGAACCACCAAATTGGATCAGTCAGGAGTTTGCCGCTAAAAAATGTCCAGGTTGCCCGCAGCTTGAGCAGCGACAACCAGCTCACCGATACCTTTTCTGACGCGCCGTCATCTTGGCCTTCATCAATGTAGCTGCGCTCCTCCTGGGAGAGCTTCGCGTGTCTGGCCGGAACCTGATACATCAGATACCAGAAAATTAGCCATACAAAACCAGTGAGGCCTGTGATGAAGAACGCGGACTTCCAGCCATAAGAGGCGGCGAGCCATGGTACGACGGCTGGAGCGGCCACAGCGCCAATGCTAGTGCCCGCCGTCAGGATGCCTACGGCAAGAGCTTGCTCCTTGCGTGGGAACCATTCGGAGACACTTTTCACAGCACAGGGGAAGCTGCCGGATTCCGAGATGCCGAGCAAGGCGCGCACCATCGCGAATTCCAGGGCCCCTTTCACGAAAGCGTGGCCGCAAGCAGCGATGCTCCAGACGACGACACAGAGGCCGTAGCCGATCTTCACGCCTACCTTGTCGACAAAGCGACCAGACAGCAGCATGCCGACTGCATAGAAGGATGTGAATACAACAACGATGTAGCTGTAGTCCGTTTCAGACCAACCGAACTCAGTGCTCAGTAAAGGCTTCAGGATTCCCAGAACCTGGCGATCCAGATAGTTGATGGTGGTTGCAAAGAACAAAAGCGCGCAGATACGCCACCGATAGTTGGTGCGAACGCTATTCATGACTTGACCTCTATTATTTTTTTGACGGTGTATGGCAGTCATTCACTGATCAGTAAAACACTGATCAGCTTCGGTCACTGAAAATGGCTGGACGTTTCTCCCGAAACGCACGAACCCCCTCAACCGCATCGGATGTCGCTTTGCAGACGGACGCGGCAAACTCGTGGCTGAGTTCAGCATCGCCTCCGTCAGCGATCCTCAGGAGCCGCTTTCCAATGGACTGTGCGACCGGCGAACGGGATTTCAGCGTCTGGCAGGCCTGATGAACCACCTCCTCCAGTGCCTCCGGAGCTACCGCTGCATTCACCAAACCCCAGTCAACTGCGCGCTGAGCATCAATAGGTGTTCCCAGCAGCACCAACTCACGGGAGCGTGTTGGGCCGACCAGATCGTTGAGACGTTTGCAGCCCATCCAACCAGGAATGGCACCTACGGCAGCTTCTGGAAAACCTAACGAGGCAGTGGTGGCCGCGTAGCGAAGATCACAGGCCAGAGCCAGCTCGAAACCGCCACCCAGTGCAGATGCCGACAAGACTGCCACCGTTGGGATGTCCAACTCATCCAGGCGTCTGAACACGCGGTTGCCGGTGCGGATCCATTGACTACCCATCCGCTCGGGATCGATGTCGCCCCATTCATTGATATCGGCACCGCTGCAAAAGAAGCGAGGACTGGTCGACCGAATGGTCAACACCCTGACTGCTGGGCTGTGCTCGATCTCTTCAAGAGCCCGGTCGATAGTGCGTAGCATCTCGGTCGTCAGCGCGTTATGGCGCGAGACCCGGTTTAACGAGATGGTCGCGATGCCATCTTCGACGCGAAAGGTAACGTCATCGCTATACATGATGCGATCCTTATTATTGTTAAGTTGGAACAGCGTGTGTGGTTTAACTCAGGGTGTGACGGGCTCCGGCTTACGGGCAGCGTGCATCTCGGAAAGGACCGGAGCGAACTCCATTCGAGACAAAATATCTTTATGAAGCTCAACGCCCGGAGCGACTTCAATCAGCGCAACGCCGTTGGACGTCAACTTGAAAACAGCACGCTCGGTAACGTAGAAAACTTCTTTTCCATCGGCGAGCGCCTGCTTACCACTGAAGGTGATGTGACGGACTTTCTCTACGAGTTTCGGGATGGAGCCAGGAGACAGGATTTCGATACCTTCATCCTTCGGCGCGACGTTGAGGCCTTTCGCTTCGAACGCACCGCAGAACACGATTTTTTTGGCACCTTGGGTGATGTCCATGAAACCGCCAGGGCCGACGACACGACTGCCCAGTTGGGAGACATTGACGTTGCCTTCCTTGTCGAGTTCGCCCATTCCCAAGAAGCTGACGTCGATACCACCACCGCTGTAGAAATCGAACTGATCGACGCTCGAAATAATTGCGCTCGCATTGCGGGCGGTGCCGAACATGGCGCCATCGAGCATGTCACCATTATGAATACCTTGCTCTACAGATCCCCAATACTCATGGCTCCGCCCTTGAGCGGCCAGCAGCGCAGGGATAGCGCCGGGGAATCCGAAGCCGAAATTCACTGACTGATTGATGCCCAACTCTTTTGCAGCCCGCTTGGCCACGATCAGCCGCATTGGGTCTATAGGTGCGTCTTCAGCTTTAACGTCCGCTCGCGCCTCACCACTGAGGGTCGGATCGTACTCGCTGATTGCACACTGGCGTTGATGAGAAACTTCCACCGTAGAGTCCACAAGGACGCCAGGAACGCGCACCTGACGCGGCGGGAATGGCTTAGCGGCTTTGCGCTTTACTTGAGCAATAACCTTACCGCCACTGTTATGGGCGGCGAGGCAAACAGAATAGAGGTCGAGATCCGCAGGCTCATGCCGGACGGTAAGGTTGCCCTGATCGTCTGCTTCCGAGGCCAGCACAAAGGCATAGTCGATTTTGATGGGTTTGAACCGCAGATACTCCTGTCCGTCGATGGTCAGGACTTCAACGAGATCTTCGGTAGAAATGCTGTTCAGTTTGCCGCCGTTGACGCGCGGATCCACGAATGTGCCGAGTCCTACTCGCGTGATCACGCCCGGACGGCCTGCTCCGATTTCACGAAGCAAGGTGGCGATCACACCGCCAGGAAAGCTGTAGGCTTCAATTTCTTCGCTGGCTGCCAGACGCTGCATCTCAGGTGACCAGACCCAGTGCCCACCAATGACCCGCTTGACCATCCCGGCGTGAGCCAGGCGACCAAGCCCACTGCCGTTTCCGTCACCAATGCCCAAGGCATGCACGACGGTGAGGTTACGTGGATGACCTGTTTTCAGAAAGCGACGCTCGAGCGCCTGCAACAACTCATCAGGTTCCAGCAATCCACCGCCTGAGCCTGTCAGCGTCAGGGTTGCGTTGTCTTCGATTGCAGAGACCGCTAGGTCGGCATTGATCCACTTTTTCACAGGACCTCCGATTTGCAATAATTATTTTTTAGGACCGAACCAGTTCGTTACTTAAACAAATGCTTTCACATGTCCTCCGTCTTTGCAAGGGGAGCTGGATGATGACGATGAGCGGCAACCACTCTCCCTCAAGAAGTAACGGTTTGGTGTGATAGCTGAGCCCCAATCGCTCGGACAGTGGTGTACAGTGGTCACTCGATTGAAATGAGAAATCGCTGAGGATCGTGCGATGCCTGATGTTGCAGCACCCGAAAACAACACAAAACTGGACGCACCAGCACGGCAGCAAAAGCGGCACCGGAATCCTGAAAAAACTCAGGCAATGATTCTGGCTGCTGCGAAAAAAGTGTTCGCACGTGTAGGGCTTGGTGGTGCAAGAATTGAAGCCATTGCCGAGGAGGCGGGCGTCAACAAACGCATGATTTATGAGTATTTCGAGAGCAAGGATCAGTTGTTCCTACGGGTGCTGGAAGCGGCCTGGACGGATATCCGGACAGCAGAGGCAAAGCTGAACCTCGATTCGCTACCACCTGTAGATGCCATCCGTACACTGCTGACCTTCACCTGGGATTACTACCTGAAAAATCCCGAATTCATATCACTGGTCAACAGCGAAAACCTGCATCGGGCTCGCCATATCAAGGAGTCTGAGCTATTCACCCAGCTGCACACTGGATTCGTTGGCATGGTTGAACGCATCCTCAACCGAGGTGTTGCATCAGGTGACTTCCGACCAGGTGTAGATCCACGTCAGCTCCATCTGACACTGGCCGCTATCGGGTTTTACTACCTCAACAACCGGTTCACCGGGGAAGTGATTTTCGGCTTCGACTTCACCAGCAAAGAAGCGCTGAAAGCTCGTCTCGAATTCAATATCGAGACCATCATGGGCATCTTGCGCCCAGTCTAAACCGCACTATTCCGCCCCTTCCCCAAGCAACGCAGCCTACATGGCTGCGTGCTGCGTTTTGCCGTCTGGCTATTGGTCATTGACACCTTGCTGATCGCCAGATTAAATACCGAACCGTATCGTTACTTAAATAAAAACAAGAGTCTCTGGCGATGCGAGCCGTTACGGCGGCAGCTTCCAGAGCGCAAGGAGGATCAGAGATGGGCCGTCCAGTAGCACTCGTGACCGGCGCTCGAAGAGGCATCGGTAAAGCCATCGCCCTGGAGCTGGCGAAGGCCGGTTTCGACATCGCGGTGAATGACGTCCAGGCATCTACAGAACTCGACGACGTTGTCGTGATGTTGCGAGACCTCGGCGTAAAGGCGATTCCCTCCATTGCGGATCTGAGCAACATCGACAGCCATGATCAATGGCTAGCGACTGTCGAAAAAGAACTCGGCGCGTTGGACTGCCTTGTCAACAATGCCGGTGTTTCGGTTATGTCGCGCGGTGACCTGCTGGATGTCACACCAGAAAGCTACGACCGCTGCTTGCACATCAATACCCGTGGCACTTTTTTCCTCATGCAGGCGTTTGCCAAGGCAGCATTGAAACGCGATAGCGACCCCAACGCTCATCCTCGCTCAATCATCACCATAACGTCCTCAAATGCCGTTGCAGCATCTCCTGCGCGCAGTGAGTACTGCGTCTCCAAAGCCGGGTTATCGATGGCCACTACTCTGTTCTCGCTCAGGTTGGCGGAGGAAGGGATCAGTGTTTACGAAGTCCAGCCTGGCTTCATCGAGACGGAAATGACGGCGCCATCCAAGTCGCGCTACGACGCATTGATGGCAGGCGGGCTCACGGCAATCCAGCGTTGGGGCCGCCCTGAAGATGTGGCCGTGGCTGTCCGTAGTCTGGCGACCGGATCCCTTCCCTACAGCGTCGGTCAAGCCATCCGTGTGGATGGTGGCCTCCTCGTCAACAAGTACTGAGAACGATCATGCCTGCTATCAAACTTCCATCTCTTAACGGCTCCGTCGAAAACTACCAACTGCGCGGCACTCCTATACCCGTAGTAAAACCCACCCAGCCATTCTCCCGGATCGTCTACTCGGCAGCGCACGTTGTGGCCAATCCCCTAGCAGCTGGTGAGCTGAATCAACCAGCCGCTATCGACTGGCAGCGAACTATGGAATATCGCCGCTACCTGCTTGAGCAAGGTCTGGGCATCGCTGAAGCCATGGACACCGCGCAGCGTGGAATGGGTTTAGCTTGGGCAAATGCGCTGGAACTGGTTTCCCGCACAATGCAGGAAACAAGCGATATTCCAGACGCTCTGATCGCTTCCGGATGCGGCACGGATCACTTGGGTCCGAATGAAGCTCAGTCGTGCGACGATGTAATCCGCGCCTACGCCATGCAGATCGAAGCGATCCAGAAGACGGGAAGCCGCATCATTCTGATGGCCAGCCGTGCTTTGGTCAAAGTCGCTAAATCCTCCAGCGACTATGAGCGCGTCTATCGCGAAGTATTGGCCATGTGTGATCAGCCGGTCATCCTGCACTGGCTGGGCGAAGCTTTCGATCCGGAATTGGCCGGATACTGGGGGGCACCTGACTACCGTGAGGCTTCTGCGGTCTGCCTGGATATCATTGGTGCTAACGAATCCAGGGTAGATGGCATCAAGATTTCGCTGCTGGATGAGCAGAAAGAAATCGAGTTTCGTCGCAGGCTTCCAGCCTCGGTGAAGATGTACACGGGTGATGACTTCAACTACCCCACGCTGATCAAGGGCGATGAAGTTGGCTTCTCGCACGCGTTATTGGGCATTTTCGACGCAATCGCCCCTGCCGCATCCCAAGCGTTGGCGGCACTGAGCAGCGGCAATACTGACCGCTTCCATTCGCTGCTTGACCCAACCGTAGCCTTGTCCCGGCATATCTTCCGTGCCCCGACTCAGTACTACAAAACAGGGGTGGTGTTCCTGGCCTACTTGAACGGTTTCCAGGATCACTTCTTTATGCTGGCTGGGCATCATGGTATGCGGCCTCCTGCCTATCTGGCCGAAGTGCTGCGCCTTGCTGATCAGAGTGGCCTGCTACGCGATCCGGACGACGCCGTACGTCGCGCTCAACGCGTCATGTTCAGCTATGGCGTCAGCGAGTAACCGCCATGGCCAACGGGATATTAGAAAGTCTGGACGGCAAGCTCGAACGTTGCTCGATCAACACGGCGACTCTGGGCCATAGAGAATCACTACGTATCACCGTGGACCGCATTGCTCGTGCAGGGTTTGGATCTATCGCTCCTTGGCGAAGCGAGGTTGAATCTTGCGATGTTCATGCGCTTAGCCGACAGATCAAAGACGCCGGTCTGAGTGTCAGCGGCTATTGCCGGTCGACCTATATCCCTGCACTCAGCCTCACGGAGTTCAAGGCAAACGTGGAGGGAAACAAGAAGGCACTTCACGACGCCGGCGTATTGGAGGCGCGATGCTTCGTCATGGTTGTCGGCGGTATTCCAGTAGGCAGCCAAGACCTCGCAGGTGCACGAACCCAAGTACGTGATGCAGTGGCAGAATTGCTCAATGTCGCCAAGGAGGTGGGCGTCCCGCTGGCACTTGAACCCCTGCACCCTGTGTACGCTGCCAATCGGTCGGTTCTGAATACGCTGGGACAGGCGTTGCAATGGTGTGACGACATTGATCCTGACCGGAGCGGCTATCTGGGTGTAGCCATTGATGCCTATCACTGTTGGTGGGATCCAGACTTGGCTCAAGGTATCGCATCGGCAGGGAACGCTAAACGGATTTTGGCCTATCACGTCTGCGACTGGCTTCACGACACTCAGGATTTCCTCCTAGATCGAGGGATGATGGGAGATGGGGTCATTGATCTTCCAGAATTGCGGCGTCTCGTTGAAGCGGCAGGCTATGTCGGCTCAGTTGAAGTAGAGATATTTTCAAAAGAGAACTGGTGGAAAAGGGACGCCGAAGAAGTGCTCTCCATTTGCGCCAAACGACTTCAAACAGTTTGCTGAACCCTAAACGTTATTAATAAATCGCCCCATACAAAGTTGTAAGGAGCCGAGAATCTAAATATCGGAAAGTTTTCTGCGTCTGTTCAAAAATAAAAACAGCAACCTGGCATCTGTAAAAAGGGTGCGCGCACGTAGCCTTGGGAACAATAAAAATGAAACTCAAGTTTTCTCGATACACCAATAGTCTGTTGGCCGTCACCATCAGCGGCATCGCTTCCACTGGCTCGGCTTTCGCAGAAGGTTTTTTCGAAGACACGCAGGCAAACCTGAAGCTTCGCAATTTCTATATGAATCGCAACTTTTTCGATAACGGACCGGCCAAGGCTGTTCCGGGGCCAACGAAGCGCGGGGGCGCCGAAGAATGGACGCAGAGCTTCATCCTGGATCTGCGTTCCGGGTTCACTCAAGGCCCGGTTGGATTCGGCGTGGATGCGCTCGGGCTTTATTCGATCAAACTGGACGGCGGTCGCGGGACGTACGGAACCCAGTTGCTGCCGACCCATGATGGTAATCGGCCAGCAGACGACTTCGGTCGCCTCGCGGTAGCTGGGAAGATGAAGTTTTCGAAGACCGAATTGAAGATTGGCGAATGGATGCCAGTCCTTCCTATCGTTCGAGCTGACGATGGCCGCTCATTGCCTCAAACCCTGGAAGGTGCTCAGATCACATCCAAGGAGATACCGGATGTGACGCTTTATGCCGGTCAGTTCAGAGGTAACAGTCAGCGAAACGATGCCAGCATGGAGAAACTTTCACTGAATACTGCTGGCACAGTGGTGCACGGGAAAAACACCATCTCGTCTGATCATTTCAACTTTGCGGGTGCCGAATACACCTTCTACGAAAAGAGCACCATGGTGGGTGCCTGGTATGGACAGTTGGAAGACATCTATCACCAGAGCTACTTCCAGCTTGTACACGACCAACCTGTAGGCAATGTGACCCTGGGCGCGAATCTCGGCTACTTCATTGGCGATGAAGACGGGGCTGCGCTCGCTGGCGGACAGAAAAACCGTACCTTCTCGGGCCTGTTCTCCCTCAAAACAGGGGCGAACACATTTTACCTTGGGCTCCAGCATGTCTCAGGTGAAGCAGCCTGGCAGCGCATCTCGGGAACCAGCGGCGGCACTCTCGCAAACGACAGCTACAACTGGAGTTACGAGGGGGAGAAGGAACGCTCGTGGCAGGTCCGTCATGACTACGACTTCGCTGGATGGGGCGTACCGGGGCTCACCATGATGAACCGGTTTATCAAGGGGACCAACGTACACACCGCCACTGTCGACGATGGCGAGGATCGGGGACGGGAATCGGAACTGGCGTATGTTTTTCAAAGCGGCACTTTCAAATCCCTCACTGTTCGCTGGCGCAACTCCACCCTGCGCAGAAACTACGGCAGCAACAGTAGCTTCGACGAAAACCGTCTGATCATTCAGTACCCCATTTCGATTCTGTAATCCATGACGGGGACTCGGCTCTGAGATGTCTACAACAGGATCCAGAGCCGAGCAACCAAAGAGGCGATCTGCTTCCTGCTCGATCCCGCGAGCGTCCGCTTTGGGTCGATAGCAGCCGCTCAAGCAGCATGTGGAAAGCCCTCTATCACTTAAGCGGAGAACTCGTACTGCGCTTACCGCTGTCCATCAACCCCATTTCCTTGATGGTGTTTGCAGCGAATTCGATGAACGCAGATACCGCGCGAGGCAATTGGCGGCTGTGGTAGACAAGATGCACACCTATTGCGCCTGAGGTGTAATCAGGAAGCACTTCCTTCAAGCGCCCCGCATCGATATGGGCAGCGCTGAGTGCTATGGGCAGCAGCGCAATACCCATTCCGGCCAGCGCCGCTTCAAGCTGCGCAGAAGAGGTATTGGCTTGAAATGGACCGTCCACTTCGATGGTCGCCGCTTGATGGTCGACACCGCCCAGCCGCCAGGTGGTGCGAGGACCACTGTGAGACGGCGAGGTGATGCATTGATGGCCACTCAGATCCCCAGGCTCTGCCGGCACGCCATGTGCCGCCAGGTAGCCTGGGCTCGCCACCAGCGTTTGGTAACTCGTGCCAAGTTTGCGAGCGAACAGCGACGGATCGCGATCACCTCCGCGCATAGCGACGTCTATTCCTTCCCCCAGCAAATCGATTCGCGCGTCATTTAGCTCGAACTCAAGACGTACTCGTGGATGCTCGGCGATGAATTGCGCGACCGCCTGTGCCGGAAACCAGTTGAAAAAATCCACAGGAGCAGCCACCCGGACGCGACCAGCAATCTCAGCAGAATCATTCGTCACCTGACCGGCAACCCGCAGCAACGCATCGATCTGATCGGCAGATTCGGCGTAAAAATTGGTCCCTGCATCGGTCAACATTAAGCGCCGCGTAGTGCGCTGCATCAGCCGTGTACCTAACGCGGCCTCCAATAGCTGCACACGCCTGCTGGCCGTACTGGGCGGCATACCTAGACGCCGGCCTGCTTCAGCGAAACTCCCTGCTCGAACGACTTGAACAAAAAGCGCGACATCATTCAGGTCCACGTGATTACCGCCGTTTCTGCATGAGTAAGATTGATCCGCCTCTTCCAGAACGAGGCCCGACCGGCCAGCTTGATCCTTCATCACCAAGTCTGTGTTAGTCACTCTACCCCATTGCACTCATTTATGAACGAGTGCATCCCACCCATCCATCTTTCTGGATGATCGGTGACTTCCTAAAGTGGGCTCCATGGCGCACAGGCGCCCCACTTTTTTCTCAGGAGACTCACCATGACCACCGTTTCCGTCATCGTCGGCAGCATTCGTGACAGCCGCTTTTCCAGCGCCCCAGCTAACTGGATCAAGCACCACCTGGAACAACGTGAAGGGCTCAACGTGCGCTTGCTCGACCTGCGCGATTTTGATCTGCCGTTCTTCGACAGCGCCATGCTTCCCGGCTTTCCTGGCCGTCCAGCGTATGAAAACGAAAATGTTCGTCGCTGGACTGAACAGATTGCGACCACTGATGCGTTCGTGGTGGCCACAGCCGAATACAACTTTGGCCCGCCGGCTGTTCTGAAGAACGCACTGGACTGGGTCTACCCGGAGTGGAATCGCAAGCCGATTGGTTTCGTGAGCTGGGGCAGCGTTGGCGGCGCCCGCGCAGTTCAGCAACTGCGCGAAATCGCGACCGAGCTTCAGATGGCATCGATTCGTACAGCGGTGCATATCCCGGTCGGGGCGATCTATGCCCATTTCCAGGGCAAAACCGATGAAATCGAGGCCGCGTTGCAGGCGCAGAACGATCAGGCGGGACGCATGATCGACGACCTGCTCTGGTGGTCGGACGCCCTCCAAACTGCCCGCAATACAACCGCCTGATCGAGGAGATGACCATGTCCCACGCTGCTGAAAAAACCAATATGCAACTGCGTCAGATCACTCATCGCACCCATGGGCAACGCAACGGCGCGGCCGTGCGACTGATGAGCCCGTCAGATTTCGGTCAGATTCTCAAACCGTTCGTGTTCCTGGATTTCTTCGACATGCAGGGCCCGCCTTTCGTGGGCGACCTTCATCCACATTCGGGTATTGCCACGTTGTCCTATCTGATCGACGGGCGGATGGACTTGATTGATCCGGATGGCACCACGGTCGTTCTACCCAGCGGCGGCGTCGAGTGGATGCAGGCAGGTAAAGGCATGTGGCACGGCGGCAGCGTCAGCAGCGCAATCGAAACCCCGTCGCCTATGAATTTCCTGGCCGTGAAACTCAAGGCCGGAGACCGGTGGACCTATGTCTCGCCGAGTGGACACACGGTGCTATGGGTATCACCTGTTGAAGGAGGACTGCTGGCCAACGATGAAAAGCTTCACCCTGAAGAGTTGGTGGCATTCGAACGTTCCAGTCAGTCGGTTCACTTCGAGGCCTTGACTGATACCCAGTTCATCCTGGGGTCTGCCACACCTCACAAGCACGATCTCGCCCTAAGCTATTACTCGGTTCACACCTCACCGCAGGCGCTGAAGGTCGGAGAAGCCCAAATCCAAACCATCGGCAAACGCCTGGTCGAAGAAGGTCGCCTGGACCGCCGGTACATTCGATAACAGGTTCGGAGGAGAACACCATGTCTATTCGCTCTGCGATGACCAACGATGTGCTGGCTCAACTGTTCACAGAAGCCCGGTCTCATCACCACTGGACAGATAGAGCCGTATCGGACGAGTCGCTTAAAGCACTCTACGAACTGGCCAAATGGGGCCCTACGAGCGGGAACCTTCAGCCTGCCCGCATCGTTTTTGTCCGATCCGAGGAAGGGAAACGCAAGCTATATCCCGCGCTTGAGGGCATGGGCAGCAACCCCGAGCAAGTGCGGATGGCACCTGTAACCGCCATCGTGGCTCAGGACACGAGGTTCTTTGACCAGGCACCTCGCCTGTTCCCCCGCATGAATTTCAAGCCGATGTTCGAGGCCGACGCGGCCTTTGCCGAGTCGATTGCCTACCGCAGCAGCTCGCTCACAGGGGCCTACCTGATGATCGCGGCGCGCGGCCTGGGGCTGGATGTGTGCCCCATGTCCGGTTTCCACAACGCTATCATTGATGAGGCTTTTTTCAACGGCACGTCATGGAAGGCAAACTTCATTTTCACCATTGGCCATGGCGATGACGCGCGCCTCTACCCACGTGACCCTCGGCTGCCCTTCGAGGAAGCCTGCCGCTTCGAGTGAAGGATAAACAGGAGCAGATATGAAAAGCGTCGGAACCATTGGCGCCGGACAAATCGGCAGCGCAATCGCTCAGCAGCTCGCGCGTTTGAACATTGAAGCCACGCTGGCCAACAGCCGAGGACCTGAAACCCTCCGCGACCAGATCAGGCAATGGGGCCCTTCGATCAAAGCAGATACACGAGAAGACGCAGTTGCCAAGGACATTGTGTTCGTAGCGATGCTCTGAGAGGACTCGAAAGAAGCACTCAGAGACGCCAGATCGACTACTACCGCAATAATCCACTATTTGCGAGTCGTTACCGCGCTCGTAGCTGCGGCCAACCGACCACCCATCACTGCATGACCACGTTTAGTTTTCATATAGTGGCGCAGCGCAAGTGTGGCAGTAAACGCCATGAGTCCTGCAGCTCCCGTCCATGCCCCCGGCATGCCGCGATTACCTGTTTCATGAATCAACCATGTATCGATCGCAGGAGTGAATCCACCCACGATGGCTGCAAGGCTATACGCGACCGAGAACCCGAGGGTGCGCAACGACTCAGGCACGATTTCAATCACGTAGACAATCATCGCTCCGTTGAACAGACCGTAAAGCACTGACAGCCACAGCTCGACGATCAAGAGTTTCTCAAAAGAAGGACCTGCAGCGAGCCAGGTCATCGCGGGATAGGCTGTTAGCACCGCCAGCAGCGTGCAGGTGAGTAACACGGGCAACCTGCCCAGACGATCGGATACCGCGCCACCCAATGGTAACCACACGAAGTTTGCGCAGGCCACGAAGAAGGTCACTGCAAGGCTTTCAAACCGGGTGAGATGCAGGACTTCACGCCCAAATGTCGGGGTATAGCCGTTCAAGGTATAAAACGACACGGTAGTCATCATCGCTACCAGCGCCCCCATAAGTACGACCGGCCAGTTTGCAGCCAAAGAAGTAAAAAGCTCGGCGGTTGTCGACCTGCGCCGGGCCTCAAATGCACTCGTCTCCTCAAGAGATCGGCGCAACACGAACAGTACCGGAATGAGCAGGCAGCCAACGAGGAGCGGAATACGCCAGCCCCAGGCGCTCAACAGGTCCGGCGCCATCACGGTGGTCAGCAAAACACTGAGGGAAGAGGCCAACACCGCCGACAGCTGCGTGCTCGCCGATTGCCAGCTCACGAAGAAACCCTTGCGACCGGGTGGTGCGATTTCGGCAAGATAGACCGAAACGCCTCCTTGTTCCGCGCCCGCCGAGAAGCCCTGCACCAACCGCCCTATCACAACGATGATTGGAGATAGGATTCCGATTGACTCATAGCTCGGTGTTACCGCAATCGTCAACGTTCCCACTGCCATCATTGACAACGTCACCATTAGCCCGCGCCGCCGACCTACCCGGTCAATATAAGCGCCTAACACGAAGGCCCCGATCGGCCGCATCAAATAACCTGCACCGAACGTTGCCAGGGTCGCCAGCAACGATGCGTAAGTATTGTCGCTGGGAAAATAGGCTTTCGCGATTTCAGTCGCGAAATAGCCGAATATCAGTAGGTCGTAGACCTCGAGACAATTTCCTACGCACACTCTCACGATCGTTGAAACGGTGTCGCGTCTGCTGCTCATATGCTGTGCTTCTTCTTGTGGCTTATTGTTTGAGTTGTTCAGACGATGTGAGTTGTCAGTTCCATGACCCCCTCGATCCCGGCCACGCATACATCGCCAGGCTTGAGATAGAGCTCATCAGCATTGGGGTGGGAGATCGCCGTGCCGCGTGGAGCACCGGTTGAAATCACATCGCCTGGCTCGAATGGCATCCAGCGCGTGAAGTGCTCGATAATCTGGTCGATACGGAATATGTGCTCGTTGGTATTTACCCGAAGACGTTCCTGGCCGTTCACTTTGCAGGTCATCCAGAGGTTGTAGGGATCGGCAATTTCCCAGATCGGTACGACGAAGGGGCCAGTGGGGCAAAAGCCCGGCATATTCTTGGCCGTCCAGAATTTCGTACCTGATGCTACTTCCTGCTTTTGAATCGCTCGTGCAGTCAAGTCGTTCAGGATGGTAATGCCGCCAATCACTGCATGTGCGTCAGAACGCTTGGTTCGATGGGCGGGACGCGACACGACGAAGGCGAGTTCGGGTTCGTAGTCAAGGGTGGTGATGCCCTCCGGGCGGAGAACCGAAGCGCCCTCTCCCACCATTGTGGATGGCAGCTTGACGAATCCGGTCGGCTCCTGTGGATCCTCCTTCAACATGTTTTCGCGAACCAACTCTTCACGGTGCACCCGCGAGTTTTTGCCTACGCAGAAAATCTTTGATGGCTGAAGAACTGCAGGTAGTAATTCTACTCCGCTCAGCTCACGGTGGTGCCCTGCGCGGGCGGCTAAGCTGCGCAAGGCATCCGGCTCGAACGCTAATAGCGATTCCAGCGTCGTCTGAGCACCTATTAGAGACGTCAGATCGGCGATCATAGTCTCCTTGACAAGACCTACTCGGGGTAACAAGTTGCCAGGGCAACGATAGTTAGCCAGTTTGATGAATGACCGGTTCTTAGGAAGCTGCATCTTAATTGCCTATTTTTGTGAATATTCGGTGGATCGGCACGCTCGGCAGTATGGCCACACCAAACGGGGTTTTAAATTGCGATAACTTTGAAAGCACAAGAGTTGTCGCACCACATCGAAATGGAATTAGCAAAGGGAATAGCTGGTGAGTTCCGGTAAGGGAAATCTCTCAGCCATCCATTAGAGGCGCTGCTCGCAGCACAGCTTTAAGCTGAAACATTCTGTAACGGCGAATCTGGGAGCGATACTGACATTCCTGAACCGCCCCTGTTCAATTTTGTAAGAGGTCAACAGGTTGACATCACTCTGAGGATGGGCAGGCCATCTTTTTGAATTGTCATAATCTGCCATATAGCGCAGGAAGCCAGGCAAAAGATCGCGCGAGTTACCTATAAGAAGATGCGATGCCCCTCCTTATGAGCTTTCCTCTCACATCAGCCGTTAGGCCTCTTCACCGTGAAACCTCTTCAATTGCGATTGCGTATAGCGGTGCATTGCCTCCGAGATCGCGACAGTGTCTTTGGGTTCAGCCTCTAGTGCTCCGATAGAGATGCGAACCATCCGACGTCCATCGATAGTTGGAGGCGGGAGAATACCCTCACCAGATTGATTCAGGTCATCCACCCAAGCACGCGTGTATTGTCAAGTGGATCAGGATTCAATCCTTGAGGCTCGTATCGGACGCGCACACTTTGCGACTGCACCGGTGCTACAACTTTCCAGCCCGATGTTGCTTAGTCTTTTTTCTGAAAGCATATTGGCGCTGTTGATTTCACCGGTGATTATTCCTTCCCACTGTCTTCAGCCATCAGCAAAATTTCGTCACGACTCGAGGCGTTCCCGAGACACGTCACATCCAGGGTCGAATCAGCGTGCCAAATGCTCTGCAGAAGCGCTCGATCCAATTGATCGACGGCATTTGCATTAGCCCAAATACGGGTGTCGATGGCCGCGCGGCTTTCCAGTGCGTCGAGCCGAGCGTGTAGTGGTCTACTGAAACCACACACCCATTTAGGCGAGAATGCTCGCCAGATAGAGGTGTTTGATGACCAAACAACGTCGTTCCTTTTCTGCTGAATTCAAACGCGAGGCCGCGGCTCTCGTGCTTGATCAAGGCTATAGCCATATCGAGGCCTGCCGGTCACTCGGGGTGGTCGAGTCCGCGGTACGTCGCTGGGTCAACCAACTCCAGCAGGAGCGCAGCGGTGTTGCTCCGCAGACAAAAGCGTTGACGCCCGAACAGCGAAAGATCCAAGAGTCGGAAGCCCGGATTGCTCGTCTTGAGCGGGAAAATCCATTTTGAAAAGGCTACCGCGCTTGATGTCGGAAGAGCACGAGCGCACGCGCTGATTGATCAGTTAAGCGCCCTTGAGCCGGTCGACTGGCTTTGTGCGGTCTTTGAAATCACTCACCCGTGTTATTACGCCCCCGCCTCAGGCACCAAACTCCAGACGTTGAGCGGCTTCGATTGCGCAGTCGGGTCAACAAACTGTTAACGCAAAGTCGAAGCACCACCTGTAGCCGCAGCATCGTGTTAGTGATGCAGGGAGACGGCGAGCAAATCGGGCGGCTCAAAGTGCGTAGTCTGATGTGGGAACTTGAGTTAGTCAGCAAGCAACCTGGCTCGCATGCTTACAAACACGCGACCGTCGAGCGACCTGATATTTCGAACATCTTGAATCGGGGGGTGATGTGCCGGCCTCCAATCAGATTTGGTGTGGCGATATCACCTACATTTGGGCTCAAGGAAAATGGTATTACCTGGCTGTCGTTCTGGACCTCTACGCGCGCCGAATTGTGGGTTGGGCGCTGTCGAACAAACCAGACGCTGACCTGGTGACCAAGGCGTTGGACATGGCTTATGAACAGCGAGGCAGACCTCAAGTACTGCTTTACCACTCGGATCAGGGGTCGCAATGTGGCAGCCGCCAGTTTCGCCAGCGTCTCTGGCGTTACCGAATGCGCCAGAGCATGAGTCTCCGTGGAAACTGTTAAAACAATACGCCGATGCAGCGTATGTTCCGCAGTTTGAAAACCGAATGGATACCAACCATGGGCTATGTGACAGCCAGGAATCGCAGCGGGACATCAGTCATTATCTGATGCATCGCTACAACTGGATTCGACCGCACCAATTGAACGGAGGGCTGTCCCCATCTGAAGCCCAAAAAAAACTTAACGTCGTGTCCGGTATCAGTTGATCACTACAAGGAAATACCATGCGCTAACGCATTACAGCCCAGTGGGTCGTGAACTTATGGCGACCTCTTACACTTGCGCCCCTCAAAGCTTCAGCGCCACGCAGATGCCTCCACACCCCAACGCTACGCAAATAAGGCCCAATGCCAATACCTCGCCTACCGCTGGAGACAGGCGGTTGTAGTTGATGCCCTGTGCATGCCTGTGATAACGCCGCAATTGCCCTAGCCAGATGCCCAAGGCGGCCAGAGATGCCAGACTGGTCATGGCAAAAGCAAACGGCCCATGGTGAGGGACCCAGCGTAGGAATAACGCGCTGGCGGCCAGCAGTGAAAGCAGGGTCCGCCGCCACGCCAACAAAGTGCGCTCAGGCTGAAGGCCTATGTCGTGGTGCATCGGGGCGATGGGACTCATGCCTGGTGCATGAACGTAAATGCTGTCAACGCGGCTGCCACTATCGCAGCGCCGATCGACAAGAGCGGCACCAGGAACGGCAATGGAAGCGGCTGGTCCAAGCGCATTGCGCGTTCTACATTGAACCAGCGCAGACAAGCACTGGCGCTGATAACTAGCCCAAACGCCATCAAGGCGATAGACAGAAGCTTGCATACTTCTGGCAAGAAGATGCCGGGGGCAAGCGCTTGCACCGCGATGCCGGCCGCCTGTAGCGCCAACGCGGTACGAATCCATGCTAAAAACGTCCGTTCGTTGGCTAGGGTGAATCGCGGATCAGGTTCGCGGCCTCCACGGAGCAGACTTACGATGTAAGGACGAGGTTGCCTGCGTTGAGAGCTCGCCAAGGGGTCATCAGCAGGGGGATGAGAAGAATTAAAAACCATGGAGATGATAGGCCGCAAGTAGTCAGTGTGTATCGAAGTAAGTTAGGCCAATTGCTGAGGGCAAAGCATTTGCCCCCTTCAATCATTCGCTGCAGCAGACCGAAAGCCGCAGCCAAGTGGCTTTACCTGGTGACCCATGGAATCGGTCAACTGCGCGTCACCAAAGACCGATCAACCGTTTGCTGGCAAAAGACGACAGCCTTTCCACATCCGCATCGGTGGTGGTGACCCTCGTTTTACGCTGGCGACTCCACCGGGCCAACTTATCCGCCATTTCTTCGATGACATGAGCATACGAGTCGTCGCCTCCCAAATCCTTTAATTCAGAAGGATCATTGGTTAGGTCAAACAACTGCGGCCGGAACCGCTCGAAGAAAATGCACTTCCACCTCGCCGTCGCGACCATATAGGCACGAGCTTCGCTGGGGCCTAGTTCGAGATCCAGACGCGCTTTCCTAAAACTGTAATCAAGCTCGCTGATCACATAGTCCTTTTCGCCGCTCAATGCGCCCTGCCCTTGCAACAACGGCAAAAGCGAACGTCCTTCAAGCCGATGATAAGGAACAGGCGCACCCACGGCATCGAGAAACGTGGGGACCAGATCGATGGCTTCAACCGGCGTATGACATTCCGCGCCACGGGTCGAATCGGCACTGGCCGAAGGGTCGACCACGATCAAGGGCACCCGAACCGACGGCTCGTGAAACAGCTCCTTCTCACCAAGCCAGTGGTCACCCAGATAGTCACCGTGGTCGCTGGTGAATACGATCATCGTATCGGCCAGCCTGCCCTTCTGCTTGAGATAACGCATGAGCCTACCTATGTGATCGTCGAGCTGTGCGATCAACCCCATATAAGTAGGTATGACGGTTTCCCTGACATGATCTTTTGAGAACACTTGACTTTCGGCGTGCTGCATAAACGCCTGAAAGACCGGGTGCCCATCAGTCACCTCCGCGCTGCTTCTGACAACCGGAATGCATTCTTCCATCGAGTACATCTGGTGATACGGTTGCGACACGATATACGGCCAGTGAGGCTTGATATAGCTCAAGTGCAGAATCCAGGGTTCTTCCCCTTGCTCCTCGATGAACCTCATCGCCTCATCGGTGGTCCAGGCTGTCTCACTGTGCTTATCAGGAATCCGCGCTGCCGTGCCTGCATTGCGCATATGCCAGCCGGAAAGCAAGTTGCCTTGAGCGTCGACCCCGGAGTTTGCCCACTCCTGCCATAGATTGCCCCCTTCGTACCTTTGCTCTCGCAGATAAGTCTCATAAGCAGCATCGGCGTCATACAGGAAATCGGGGTGCAGACCATCGTCGCGGGCATACGGCTCAAAACCACATTGAGCGACAAACCGGCCAGCGTCGGATTGTTCGTCGACACGTAGCCGTTGCATGCCTTCCCGGTCGACACGCATATGCGTTTTACCCACCAGCGCAACTCTGATTCCGTGTGGACGTGCATAGTCACCCAATGTCCACTCACCGACTGAGAGTGGGATGTTGTTCCAGGTGGCACCGTGGCTGCTGACATAGCGTCCGGTATAGTAGGACATCCGCGAGGGACCACACACGGGCGACTGGACATAGGCGCGAGTAAACTTCATGCCTCGCGATGCCAAGTCGTCAATATTCGGCGTGCGGAGCGTCGGGTGACCATAACAGCCCAGATAATCAGCTCGCAGTTGGTCTGCCATGATGAACAATACGTTTTTGACCTTGGTCATCTGCGCCTCCATGAGTCAATCTGTCTAACGCGAAGTTGAGATAAGTGATCAATCCAGTATCATTCAGTCTTGATACAGTGTCAATCAAATGATCAATTCTTAAGCGCGCTCGCTAAACCAACAGTTTCCTAATACGCTTCAGTGCATGAGCTCTGCTTGGGCAAGGAAGCGTTTTGATGCTGCGCGTCTGCTGCGGATTGATACATAGCGATGAAACATTGATATGCTAGCCGCTAAGTTTATTCCGACGGACGGTGGTCATCGATGCAAAGCTGGAATCCGGTCATCCAAAACGATGGAGAAGCCAAATTCATCTCACTGACAAACCAGCTAGAACGGGATATTCGTTCAGGGTTACTTGAACCAGGGACCAAATTGCCGCCTTATCGTGACCTGGCTCACATTTTAGGTGTGAGCCCAGGCACTGTGAACAAAGCCTACGCGGAGGCTAAACGTCGTGGGCTGGTCGATGGGGAAGTCGGGCGAGGAACTTTCATCCGGGACCTTTCCCAGCCCCGTCGCGCTCCTTCAGAGGAGACTGCAACGCAAGTGGATGTCGATCAATACTCCCCCACGATTATCGATTTAAGCATCAATACGCCGCCAATGCTTTCGCACAACATCGTGTTGGCAGACGCGTTTGCAAATCTCTCCCGGCAAAATGACCTAGAGATGCATAGTCGCTACCTTCCCTACTTCGTTCATGCTGAACATCGGGAAGCAGCTGTCATGTGGCTGGGTCACCATGGTCTGAACGTGGCTGGGGACGAAGTCGTGCTGACCAATGGTGCCCAACATGCCATGGCGGTTGCTCTGTCATCCGTGGCAACCCGCGGTGACGTCCTTTATACGGATACGCTGACCTATCCAGGGATACTTTCGCTGGCAAGCTACATGGGACTGGAAATCTGCGCAGTTGAAGGGGACGACTATGGAATGTTGCCCGATAAACTGGAACGTGCATTTGCCGATCAGCCGGGCAAAGCGGTGTATCTCATGCCAACCCTACACAATCCAACGGGCCACACCATGCCCCCCGACCGGCGCCTGAATATTGCCAAAGTGGCACAACGATTGGGTCTATACATCCTCGAAGATGATATTTACGGCGTCGTGGGCTCGCCTAACATCGACCCGTTGCGCAATCTTGCACCTGACCGCACGTTCTATCTGACGAGTATGTCGAAAGCCGTGATCCCCAGCCTGCGAATCGGGTTTCTGATCCCTCCCATGCATAAGCTTGCAGACGTGACCGCACTGATGCGGGCCACTGGCTGGACTGCCGCGCCGCTGATGATGGACGTAGGCGCGACCTTGATACTGGATGGCACGGCAAAAGCGCTGGCTGAACAAAATCGCGATGAAGCGTATCAGCGACAAGCCCTCACCCATTCTGTATTGAGCGCCTGGATGACCGGCGAGCCGGCGCATTGCTACCACCTGTGGTTGAAGCTACCTGAGGGATGGGAAACCGAACGATTCATATCATCCGCCCGAGAAGCAGGCGTCATCATCACGCCAACCGAAGGCATAAGAGTCGGCACCGGAGATCCAGGAGGCGTGAGATTGTGCCTAGGCGCTGCCCGCAACTTGAAAGTTCTGGAAATCGCGATGACCCGTTTGCGAGCTGTGCTATTGGGCGGAATGAGGCCCGCGTTCAATGGCCTAATTTGAAGTCGACGGGCCGTTTCCGTCAGCCGAAGCGATCGCGGGGAGTGATTATTGCACCGACTCTCCCGCCGCCTCATTGCAATACCTCGAGATTAAGGCAGGAATTTTTGAACAATACTGTGAAGGGAGTTGATCAGACAGGCTAAACCGACCGCCGTCACCAACACATTAGAAGGTTGCCAACGATATTGCTTAAGCGAGTCTATACGATGGAACGCGTAGAGTGGGATGAAATAGACGACGAAAACATTCAGCGGCACGAATATCATAGTGATCAAGTTAACGACATCAAGATTGGCAATCGCCGAAACAGTCGTAATTATGAATACCGAGATCACCACCAGCCAGGAAAAGGCGGTGCCTTTTAGTGTGCTCTCCGGCATGTTAAAAAATGCGCGTCCAAACGCACGAGCGCTTTCTTCAGTCGCTATATAGTGGGCCAAAAACGCTTTCACTACTGCAGTGAACACAACTAACTGTGATGCATAGGCGAGCGCCGGAACACTGAATTTTCTAGAGAGAAACGATAGAACGGTCAAATTATCTGCCTTCGCCTCAGCTAATTCTGCCGGGGATAGCGCGAATATGCAGCTCCAAGAAAACAGCATGACAGTCGAAACCACCATGACAGTCGAAATCATCATGATACTGGATACTTTTGTTGCCGCCGCCCTGCCATAGCGACGCTTCTGTGCTACAACAAACTGCGACAGAATGGACGTGAAGCTGAACGCGAATACCGTGAGAGGGATGCCTTTCCAACTGCTCAGGAGGATGCCCCCAAGATCATTAGACGTCTCGATGGTCTGAAGCATGGCACTGTTCCAATGGGGAGCGGCAACTACTGACACGATGAGGATCAAGGTAATGAAAGGAACGACGATATAGCCCATCGCTTTCACCACCGCCGTAGTGCCATACCGCACGACCACCATCATCAGAAAGATACTGACAGGAGCAACGATCCACCGTGACACAGACCCCACATGAAGCTGACTGTTAAGAAAATCGATAATCGTGTTGGTGATGATGATGGTGTAAATCATCATCCCCGGGAACACCGTCAGAAAGTAGATCGTAGTCAGGGCCTTGCCCCAGTTAACTCCGAAGTGTTCTATCGTTGTGTCCAGCAGGTTGCCATCATGACCGCTTTTATTCGAACCCGATAACACATACTGCCCAAGCGCCCGATAAGGAAAGTACGTGATCGGAAACGCCAACAGCGAAAGAATTAACATGGGCCAGAAGCCTTGAAGCCCCAAACTTAGCGGCCAGAATAATGAGCCTCCGCCGACCGCGCAGCCGTAAATTCCCAGCACCCATAGCGTATCGTGCCGCGACCAACCGACTGCTTTGAGCGAAGCAGTTTCACGCGCTTCCAGTTCCATTAATCCGACTCCCGCGAGTTATCGTTTACTATGCCGATCCGCCCGCGTGCACAGATGTGCAGGGTCGAGTTCAGCCATACCCATTTGTTATAGGTTTCCACGGCGGTGGGAACCGAAGATTGTTGAGTGGCAGTAAAGATTTGACGGTACGTATTATTATTTTTTGACGAGCGGGTGGATGCGCTCGATAGCCTGATACCTAATTTCTCGGCGCTTCCGAAAAGGCGAACGTTGGTGAGTTCAGCGATTTACGAAAATAAACCCTATTGAAATCTCCCTCCGTTTTCCTGTGCGTTTCAATGAATCCGGTTTTCGAATAAAGCCGGATGTTTTCATGCATCAATTCGTTGGTGAACAGCGTGATCGCGCCAAGGCGCAATTCATGGGCAAGCGACTCGGCAAACAACATAAGCTCGCGCCCATAGCCTTTACCTTGATCATCCGGATGAACCACGAGATTACTCACCATGATCGAGTCATCCTTCTGGGTCAGTAAGACCGCACCTAGTATCGTCTGCTCATCGCACAGCACGTAAAGATTGCCGCTTTCCGCCAGTGCGCCATAGTCCGACCGCATGGCATTAGGAAGCATGCCCAGGCGCTCAATGTACATGCTGTAAGCCGCATCTACGATGGTCTTTACCGAATCGCCATCATCGGCGATGGCGCGTCGAATGATTAAGCCATTGAGAGGTGCATCAGTCTGCATCTTTTGTCTCCGTTACGTTTGTCTGTTCATCTCTCTCCGAGTGCGGCGGTGAGGACTCCGCACGCGATCACATCTTCCGGCCACCGCGATAGTGAATCAATCAGTCAGCACGCAATCATTGATCTATCTCAAATCGATATTGACACCCGCTTTGAACCACTGTCAAATAAAATCAATCTTATTGATACGCATCATGAGGCGAAAATGATCATTGACCGCTACCCCTCGCTTGCAGCAGATGATTTGTTTCGGCAATCGAATCTGATTGGTCCCGACTGGATCCCGGATTTCGACAATGGGCATATCGAGGTCACTGACCCTGCCACGGGTGCCCGAATCGGCCGCATCCCCAAGATACGGCCTGTCGATACCGAACGTTGCCTGGACGTCGCCCGAGATGCATTCCATCGGTGGAGCCGAAAACCGGCCAGAATTCGCGCGAATGCGCTACGTAGATGGCACGACCTGATCCTCGCTCGAAAAGACGACCTCGCTTTGATACTGTCCCTTGAGCAAGGGAAACCGACCGTCGAAGCGTTGGCGGAAATTGAATACGCGGCGTCTTTCGTCAGATGGTTCAGCGAAGAGGCAGAACGCGTTTATGGTCGTATTGCACCGTCTCTGGACGGCTCAAGCCGACTGGTAGTCAGTAAAGTGCCTGTCGGCGTAGTCGCGGCGATTACACCGTGGAATGCCCCATGCTCGATGGTCACCCGAAAAGTAGCGCCGGCCATCGCCGCAGGATGCTCCGTGGTATTGAAGCCTGCGGAAGCGACGCCATTTTCCGCGTTGGCGTTGGCCAAGCTCGCATTGGATGCAGGTATCGACCCCGGTGTATTCAATGTCATCACGGGCGACCCCGCGCAGATTGGTAACGCATTCACGCAATCGCCCCGCGTGCAGAAAATTTCATTCACCGGCTCAACACCCATTGGCCGCCACTTGCTAGCCGAATCCGCGGCGACGATGAAGCGTGTCTCGCTCGAAACCGGAGGCAATGCACCGTTCATTGTTATGCACGATGCTGATCTAGAGCTGGCGATCGATTGCGCCATGGTCGCCAAATTTCGCGCCGGAGGTCAGTCATGCGTTGCGGCGAATCGTTTTTTCATTCACTCATCGATATATGACGCGTTCCTGACGCAACTGGTCGGTCGAGTTGAGGCATTAACGGTAGGACACGGTTTATCGGGGACAGATATCGGTCCCGTGATCAACGAGTCGGCAGCCCTTCGGATCCACGAGCTAATCGACGATGCCGTACGAGCCGGTGCGGTGTTGATGTGTGGGGGACACGAGACCGGGACTGCTTTCGTCCATCCTGCCGTCGTTTGCGATGTAAGCCCGAGCATGCGGATATACAACGAGGAAGTATTTGGCCCAGTGGCGTCGGTTTGCTCCTTTACAGACCTCGCTTCGCTGGTGGCGGCCCTAAATAGCGAGGACACGGGGCTGATTGCCTACTTGATTGGCAAGCAGACCTCCCAGATGACGGCAATTGCAGATGATCTGGACGTCGGAATGGTCGGCCTCAATACCGGCTTGGTTTCTGATGCAAGCATGCCGTTCGGAGGAATGAAATGCTCTGGTCTAGGACGTGAAGGCTCCAAAGAAGGCATAGAAGCTTTTCTGGAAACCAAATACATCAAATCCGCCGGGTGACGAGCAACCTGACGGAATGGCTGTGAGCAATCATCGGTCTTTATGTCCGGCCCCATACACTGCATCAAAATTTGGTAAGGGATGAAACTGTGAGAGAAAGTTGGAGCGTACTCCAGTGGCTCAGCCGACTGGTGGCCCATGACACCACATCGAGCAAATCGAACCTGCTGCTGATCGAGGAAATTGAAACCTATCTGCAATCGTGGGGGTTCACTTGCCAGAAGAGCTTCGATGACGATAAACGCAAGGCCAACCTACTGGCTACCATTGGCGATCCGGAGCGTCCGGGAATGCTGTTTTCCGGGCACACCGATGTAGTTCCCGTCACCGGGCAATCGTGGGCTTCAGATCCGTTTCAGTTGTCCATTCGCGAGGGAAAAGCGTACGGTCGCGGCACGTGTGACATGAAAGGGTTTCTAGCCGTGCTGCTCAAGATGGTGCCCGACTGGGTGCGCTTGGCCGATCAGCAGACTACGCACTTGGCCTTTTCCTATGACGAGGAAATCGGCTGCGTGGGGGCTCGACGACTTGTACCGCTGATCTCCAACCTGCCCGCCCTTCCGAAAGGCTGCATCGTGGGAGAACCCACTTCCATGCAGCTGATTCTCGGGCACAAAGGGAAAACCAGTTACCAGGTCGATGTGCGCGGCTGCGAGTGCCACTCATCAATGCCTGCGCATGGCGTCAACGCCGTCGAAATCGCCGCCGAACTGATACATACGTTGAGCCTGCAGGCCAAACTCCAACGTACACGTGAGGGCGATAACCGGTTCGACCCACCCTACACCACGATTCACACCGGGACTGTACACGGCGGTACAGCACTGAACATTGTGCCTGGGGCGTGTGCGTTCGAATTTGAGATGCGTCACTTGCCAAGCGAAGACCCGACATCATTGCTCATGCATCTTGATGATCAATCGAACCGCATATTGGATGAGCGCGCACCGGGTTTTGATCAAGCGAAGGTGCGTTTCAATATGCGCAGCAGCTACCCTGGCTTGCTAACGCATGAGAATCAGCCTTTTGTTAGCCAAATCAAAAAAGCACTCGGGACGCCTGACCAGAGCTTCGTCAGCTTTGGGACCGAAGCCGGGCTTTATTCACAAGCGGGTATCCCTACAGTGGTCCTCGGACCAGGTTCTATAAGCCAGGCACACAAGCCGGATGAGTTCGTGGCGCTGGACCAACTGATAAAGTGCGAGACGGTTATGAACAAGCTTCTCAACGGCGGCTAATGCGATCGGATGTGTCGGGCAAACCGACTTCGCACCAGCGGGCTTTTAACTCCCCTTTGGGTCGGTAGCTGTCGGCGACGGGAAGGACCACAGATTTGTTGTGTCTTCTCATTTAGTCGCGATGCTTCATGCCGAGGCCTATGTCTTTCAAAGCGGCACTTTCAAATACCTCACTGTTCGCTGGCGGAACTCCTCCCTGCTCAGAAAATACGGCAGCAACAGTAGTTTCGACGAAAACCGCCTGATCATTCGGCACCCCGATTTGATTTTGTAATCTATGACGGGGACTCGGCTCTGAGATCCCTACAACAGGATCCAGAGTCGAGACATCACGGGGCGATCTGCTTCTTGCTCGATCCCGCGAACGTCCGCCTTGGGTCGGTAGCTGTCGGTGACGGGAAGGACTACAGATTCGCTGTGTCTTCTCTTTTAGTCGCGATGCTTCAGGCCGACTGACGCGCGGCAATTTCGGGATTCGATACTTCCCCGTCTGTAAGGCCAGCAGACACGTTCTCTCATAGTTGGCGATTGCCGGACGATCGTCAGCTTTGCTTGCTTAGGAGCCTCTGACCTTGGCATAAGTCCGGAGCCAACTCGGAAGGCGACCACATTGTCAGCGCCTCTAGCTAGAAAGCTCTGATCATTGAAAACCGTTTGCTTTGCTGCATGATCCGGCAGAAGGACTTCCGATGACGCTCGAAGCCATGATGAGTCGAGCCCCTGCCTCGTTACATGCGTCAGGGCTTGATCTCTTTCGGCAGGACTCTCCATTTGCTTGTGTGGTGGGTCGACGCTTGAAGATCGGCCGATCAACTGAAGGGCACCTACGGTGGCTAGGCTTCCGATCAGCAGGCAGATAAACGTACGGAAAACGTTCTGTTTGGGATGTCTTCGGAATACTCGTTCTGGGGCATCGCTGATGTCGGCTTTAATATCCATTCTCCGGCACGTCCATGTCTTCCTTCAATCATCCCTCACCTAGCGCTAAGGCGGCACGACTGCGGGCTAGCGGATGCAGGGATTCTCGGCCGGATTTAATCATACCAGGGCAATGCGAGGCGACCGCTCTGGTCAAAAACAACCTGTCATCCCGAGTGCCGAACACTCTGCGTTACATCGGCTTGACCGATACTACTTCCACGTAACGGTATTTCTTCCTGGCTACCTTTGTGGCTTCCTGTTCCGCCAGTAGGGTACTCAGGGTGTCGGCCTCATGAACGATCTCAAACGTCTTGCCTTCAAACTCATTGCCCACCCGCAAAGTTACCTTCAGCCTCGGGGTAAGGGTCTTGGACGTCCTCTTCTCTGTAACCTTCGATACGGGCGCAGCAATGCCATCCGTTTGGACACCTTTCGAGGGAGCAGGGCTCACGGGCGCTGATATTGGAGCGTTGCCGAACAACGCCTGACGCATTTCTTCTTCGGTCAATTCACTGTTCATGTTACTTCTCGGAGGTTGATCGCTAAACCGGCGGAATTATACCACCTAGTCCCTACCAGAAAGTGCCTAGCGCAGGACTATCCATGGGTGACGAAGTCCCTGCGTCCAAAATTTTCTAATTCGATTACGCAATTCGACATCTTCTAGGATCAGACTCGGTAATCCTTGAACCTCCTACAGATAGGAGGCTTTTCGATGAAAAAAAACTGTACAACGAGAAAATAGATCACCATGAAACAAGGGGAAGCTTGTCGGTCAGAAGTCGCCACTGCGCCTGCGAGACATCTGGGGCATCCGTATCAGGCTGGAGCTTGCTGCGAGGGTCAGGGATCTCGCACTCTTCGATCCGGCGATCGATAGCAAGCTACGAGCATGCGACTTGACCAAGCTGCGAGTTCGAGATGTCGCGCACGGAGCCCATGTGTCTTCGCGTGCCATCGTAATGCAACAAAAAACTCATCGCCCTGTGCAGTTTGAAATCACGACTCAAACCCGAGCAGCCCTCGAAACGTGGTTGAATCAAGCCCGGCTGAAGAGTGAAGACTTCCTCTTTCCTAGCCGCCAAAGCACCTCTGCACATTTATCGACCCGCCAATACTCGCGCATCGTGAAATCTTGGGTAGCGTCCATCGCTCTTGATCCGGCGTCATATGGGACTCACTCAAGGCGGCCGACCAAGGCTTCGTTGATTTATCGTCGGACCAAAAATATTAGGGCTGTACAGATACTATTGGGGCACACCAAGCTGGAGAGCACCGTCAGGTACCTCGGCATTGAAGTTGACGATGCATTAGAGATGGCAGAGCAAACAGAGGTATGACCAGCCAGGGACGGTAGTGATAACCGCCGCCGTCCTTGAGACGTCAGGTGCTAGGAAAAGCACTTAGCCTCTGAAGCTATCCAATATTTCGTGGAGCGCTATCCAGGGAGACTCGGATTCCGGATGACGGTGCTGACAGTGCTCGGTGTGTAGAAACGCCTGCTCCGCATCCATCAAACTCTGTCCTGCCAAACATCCCCGGCAGACCAATTTACCGTCTGATATCTGAAACGAAGCGTTCCATTGAAGCAGCCTGTCTTCTGTATCCATGGCGTCAGTCCTCTCGCTCCGGTGAGATTCTCAACATACCCTTTTGCAGCGGCGTGTAAACACTCAATTGAACCACCTCGATTGAGGGACTCTTCAGATTGGCGGCTACCGGCCAGAAGCGGACCGCAGCAACCGGCTCAACTGAGCCCAAAACCGGAGCGATCCGCTTGGTCTAAAGTTTGAGGTCCACCCCATAAAAGTACCCACGGCAGGACTATGGCAGAAGAAACTGCGAAGACGACTCAAACCCTCCTTTGTTCTGAATGCTTCACGGATGAAGGACTGCGGATAGATGCATTCAAGCTCGGCACCGAGGAGCATGTGAAATGTCCGAACTGCCACAGCGAAGAGGGCCGAAAGCTGACGAAGGAGCTTATTGAAGCTCTTGCATGGCGTTTTTTTGTGGGTGGTACTACCGTCCGTTGCGACTACGGTGCAGCGCCTGTAATTCAGTGCAACGAGCATCACTATGGGAGGAGCGATATATCGCCATCGATCTGGCTCAAAGATGACATCAGGCTTCTTGAGGAGGCTGCTCAGCTTGGCTTCTTCCACTACGGCCCACGCCTTTGGATGGTTGGCGAAGTCGAGCCACTTAAGGAGCTTCAGGACGAATTGAAGCGGTCGAACATCATCAAGCGCGTAATGAAGGAATATCCAGAAAAGACACTTGAAGCGGGTCAGAAATTTTATCGCCTACGAATTTGCCCACAGCGTCCAAGTGATCCAGCAGAGTACGACAGCCCGCCTACTGCACTCGCAGGAAAGGGGCGACTCGACTCGCCAGGCTTTCCTATAATGTACGGATCGCAGGACATCGACGTTTGCATCCATGAATGCCGAGCATCGACAGATGACGACATCTACGTTGCTACCCTGGAGCCTAAGCGAAACTTACGGCTTTTGGATCTTACTCATCTTCTCGAAGAAGACGTGACGGAATTCGAAAGCTTGGATATGGCTATCCATATGCTCTTCCTGGCACGTTCCCACTCCTATGAAATTTCCAGAGCGATCGCATTAGCGGCCAAAGAAGCAGGCTTCGACGGCATAGTTTACCCGTCGTTCTTTAGTTTGATTCGCACTGGCGGCCATCCTTTTGAAACCGCCTATGGTATGTCACTGCGGCGCTGTCATCCTGATCGGGAAAAATACGCGGAGGCATACACAATCAAAAATTTTGCCCTGTTTGGACGTCCGCTGGAGAACGACCTGGTAAGCATCCAATGCATTAATCGTTTGGTACTCACTCAGGTCGGGTATAGAGGGCACTTCGGTCCCGTGCAGTATTGACCGAAATGTTAGAGGTGCTCAAATCAAAAGCGGCTACTGCCCTTCCTTGAAGGGCAGCTTCAGGTCGATACCTGCCGGCCAAGGCTTACCCATGCGCTGGTCAAATGGGATGCAAACGCTTGGTCAAGTCAGATGCAATTTCCTACCACGGGCTGGGTGTACTAGGGAGGGAGGCAGCGATTCCCCGTACTACTACCCTTTGGGCAGTGCGATTACGTGACGGCTCACGAACGGGCAAACTTTCTCTCGTCAGCCCGGCAGGATGCTCGGACATGGGTGACGCCGCCCATAAGTGCCTGGGGCGGCGTAGCGTGATCAAGCCTCTCCGTCAGCATCAAGGAAAGACGCTGATGAGCGTGCTTCAAGCTGAATGGGCCTTCCTGAACACTACGAGTATCGCCTGTGATCTGATCCATGATTCATTTCCTAGGTCGTTTTGAGGATTTGGCGTTTTCGTTGCCTTGCAGATGGGGGGGGCTCGCTTCCATCTTTCGGGGCAGGCCCAACACCTTGAGCGTGGCGCAGCTGTTCGTTCTCATTCTGCAGTGACGTGATCCTCGCTGCGGTTTCGCGCTCCTGCAGTTCTGCGACAGTGGCCGCCTTGTGCAGGGCTTTGACCTCTTCACGCAGCTCGGAGAGCTGTCCGTTTAGATGCTCAGCCACGCCAGCAGTTTTTGCCTCTCCTTGGCGCGATGTCTCAACCTGGATGTTGAGCGACTGAATCAGGGCTTCCTGAGTACGTAAGGATTTGGCTTGCTGCCTGGCTTCCCCAAGCAACCGTTCGTTATCACGATTGAGCCGCGTCGACTCATCTTGTTTCACCGCAATCGTTTCTCTCAGCTTTCGCTGCTCGACCTGCATCTCATGCAACTGAGACTCATGCTTACGGTGATCCTGATCTCGTTGCTCCTTCGCCGCCTCTCGATAATGCTCTAGGGCCCCACGTGCCTGAACATGCTTTTCCTCCAGCGACTGGATGTGCTTGTCCTTCTCTACAACTAGAGCCTCGAGGTCGCTGCAGCGCTGGCTGAGCCCCGCGTTTCGTGTCAACTCAGCCTGTAACGAGGATTGGGCGGTTGCGATTTCAGCACTCTGCACTTCCAGCGCAGCATGCTGGGTGGCCGACTTACGCTCGACCTTCGCCAGCGCGGATGTGAGTTCGAGAATGTGGGTCTCGAGAGTAGTGCGCTCCAAGGCAAACGCCGCGGTGGCCTCGGAGATGGTTTCTTGGCCCTCCTCCATAAGCTGATCCAGCAGCGTTTGCACCATACCGCTGAGCGCGTCTCCTAGGCGTTCCCGTGATACGGGAGCAACCGCTGGGCTGGAAGCTTCAAGCTCTTTCAGGTACCGAGAGATCGTGGTCTTGGAGCCCGTATTTCCGAGCTCAACCCGCACAGCGTCAATGGTGGGATTGACTCCTTTGGCCAGCAGTGCCTGACGTGCTTTTTGCACGATAGCCTTGTTGATTCCGCCTCTGGCCATGGGACCTCCTACGTTTTCGTACTGTGTTACATAACATGTAAATACGTAACACGTAAAAAGTATTTTACGCTATTTGATCCTGTCTTTCTAGAAAGACATAATGGAGACTTATGGCTTCTAGAAAGCCCATTCCGCTTTCTGAGCGTCCAGATACCCTGCTCTTGGCGCGAACACACCGACTTCAAGGTCAAGTGAGATGGACAAGGCGAATCGATACCTACAGGCGGGTACCCGGGAAAACACGCGTAAGAGCTACCGGGCTGCGATTGAGCACTTCGAGGTGACCTGGGGCAGCTATCTCCCTACGACAGCAGATGGAATCGTCCGCTATCTCGCGGAGTACGCCGACAAGCTGTCACTCAACACGCTCAAGCAACGCTTGGCGGCCTTGGCTCAGTGGCATATCACCCAGGGATTTCCCGATCCGACTAAATCTCCGAACGTGCGCCAGATGATCAAGGGCATCAGGGTTGTGCACCCTGCGAAGGTCAGACAGGCCGCCCCGCTGCTGATCAGGCATCTGGAACAGGTGATTGATTGGCTGGAGGCTGAAGCAGCGGCCGCGCATCAGCGAGGTGACTACAAATCGCTTGTTCGCCATCGCCGATCGGTGGCTATTGTGCTTATTGGGTTTTGGCGAGGATTCCGTGGCGACGAGCTCGCCAGGCTAACCGTCGAAAACACTGAGGCATCAAGTGGCGAAGTGATCAGCTTTTATTTGCCATACACCAAAGGTGATCGCGCACATGAGGGGCAGACCTTTCAAACGCCGGCGCTGACGAAGCTTTGCCCTGTGGAGGCGTACATCAACTGGATCACTGTTGCCGGACTCACCAATGGGCCCGTGTTCCAGCGGATTGACCGCTGGGGAAATCTCTCAGGTAAAGCCATTCAGCCTCATAGCCTGATCCCGCTGCTCCGTAGGATCTTCAAAGAAGCGGGCCTGCCGGAGGCCCTCTACACGAGCCACTCGATGCGTCGGGGTTTTGCGACCTGGGCGTCGGCCAATGGCTGGGACATCAAGGCACTAATGGGTTATGTCGGGTGGAAGGATATGAAGTCTGCGCTGCGCTATGTGGACTCAAGCGTCTCTTTTGGCCACCTAGCAATCAAAGCCCAGCATGGGTACTGACGCCGAATTGACCCCTTCCGGCGCTTAGGTGGCTCAGGCTGTCAAACCTGGAGACACCTAACCGTCAGTCTTTGGCAGATCAGATGTGGTGCCTTAGCGACTCGGTAACAACTGCCGACGAGCATGCTCAACGTCGTAGTGTGGTTCATCGGGCAGTGGCTCAAATTACCACACCAGAGTGAGTGCTCTACCGTTAGGGGCCGGCGGACTCACCGTCCAAACTCCAGTATTAGAGCCAAGGGTGTCCGCGTTTTTTCAAGCGGACACGATCACTCACAATCGCTAGGTTAGGGATAGAAATTCCACCCTGCTCCTTTCCAAGCCGTCATGACCTGGTTACGCCACGGATGCGGCGCCCTGCCCCCACTGCTGAACAACCGCTCTTCAGTCTGATGAGCTGGCCATCCCAGGTTCATCGACAAGCTATCGACCTGATTGCAGTAATCTACGTAGTCAGCAGCACTCACCTTGTCGTCCACAATCAATCGGAGCATCCCGGGAGCGTTGTGACGCAGCGCCTTGGACGCCGACGTGTAATCTTTGCGTACAGCCGGGCACCTACCCTGGCCACTCAAGATATGCATGCTACGAGCTGTCCACTGATCCAGGATGTATGCGTCCTGAAGCGGCGATGCAAAAAACAGGATCTTGGTAAAATACGCAGGGCCCATCCCCGGTAGCAGCTTCTTCCCCCTGAGCGCTAGAAAAGCGTCAAATCCAGATGCCCGGGTATGCTGACCTGCCCGTAAAGCGGTACAGAGGGTGAGGCAGTCACCGCGAACGGTCCAAATCCTGCGTCCGTTCCCTCTTTGCATCCCCCCCCAAGCCATGGTGCTGAGGAAACAGCTTTCCACTGAAACTGATGGGCTCGCCCAAAGCGCTCTCAAAGATGCTCGCGAAAGCGGTGTCTTCGACAAGCCATGATGACGCCCGAGCCCTGGCTTTACTGACTCCGCCCAATCGTGAGGCGACGCTCCCACCCAAGGGCTAGGGGCCGTCTTGTTCAGATGCTGGAACAGCGAAATTTGAGCGGGATCTAGTGCAGGGATCATTGGTGACCTGAATCGTCCTTATTCGGGGCCATCAGTATGCCACCTATCCACGTGAACAGGATCCTTCCCGCAGCTGCGAAATCCTCCTGGCGCTTTAGAAGACATGATCTATGGTCAATACGACGACTAAAAAAATTGACCAAGGATCAATATCATGTCCAATGCAGCACTTCTTAAGCAGGCAATGCAATACCTCGACTTGACGGGCGTGGCCTTGGCAGAGCGGGTCAGCGCCTTGCGAGAGGACGACAAGCGGACGGCACCGGAAACGATAAGCCGCTGGCTGAACGGAACAAATCCTGTCGATCCATTCCTCATGGGCTGGATCACAGAGCTCGTGCGCTCGAAGGTTGGTGCCAACATCCAACCTATGGTGGAGCTGCCCAAAGACGGGCTCATTATCGCCGTGGTCAACCCCAAAGGAGGCACGGGTGTAACCAGCCTCTGCATAAACCTGGCGGCCACAGCAAAGTCGCTACACATGAAGACCACATACATGTATGCCGAGTACGAGGACGCACGGGGACGAGCCCAAATTGTCCCCAAGCTACTCGAACCGTTGTGGATCAAATGTCCTAATCTGAGCCCTGAAAAAATCCTAGGGTATAGGCCGTCTATCGGGGAAATCGTACTCGTGGATGTGTCGAACCATCTTGCGTCGGACTCTTTTGTATGGCCTTCACCGCATGACAGCAGTGCGCCCCCCAAGGTAGATCCTAAAGGCTTCCTGGATCGCTTCCGTCCTGACCTCTACCTCATCCCTGCTGACCTGGAAAGCAGCCTCGATGTGCGGGCGACCAAGCGCTTTATCGACGGAGATGCTTTACACGCTCCCAAGTGGATCGTACACCGGCCCCGTTCGATGTCTCTGAGCTTTGCATCCGTGGTCGCTCGGGAAGGCATGGATATCAGCAGCGAGCTTTTCTACCCGTACTTCATCCCGCAAGCAGTCTCAACCTCGCCTCCGATCCCACGCGACATGCTGAGCGATTGGCAGGATGAAGATCAGCACCACCATCACTACCAACTACTCGACGCGGCGCTGAACAAGTTAGGTGGCAGAATCGTAGAGAGCTACGCGCTGCAACTGGAGATCGGAAGAATGGATTTGCCAGGGCTGTTGGAGCTAGTGGAGAAGACCTCTGCTCCCCGTCGGCAACCAGCTTAATGTAGGCAAAACGTAGCCCCGAAACCTCCACATCTCTGTATAGGATGGCAACGCTTGATGACTCCAGGACTGCTGTGGGCTTGGCCACCGTCATGAGGTTGCAGAGCCTCATGACGGGAATCTGCTCAACCTGCAGCTATCCGTGCTCACCAATGGCGATGCCCAGACCCAGCCACGTCTTCCGGCTGCCACTGAAAGCTTAGTCCCACCCCCTACAAAACCGGTCTTTATCTACAAAAAGTATTTCAGCTGGAACATGAATCTTTAAGGACTCACTATAGCCATCATAATCAATGCAGCGAGCCAAGAAGGCATTATGGTATCTCGCCAGAAATGCATATTTTTTATGAACCCCACTGCCAGGCTTGTGGTTAGCCAGGTTGAGTCGAATATGGTGTTTGTGCTTTTCGAGCAGCCTATAATCCAAACAACACGCAGCATCTCCTTGGCGATCTCTAAAATGAATAAATGTGCGCCTTAGGTAGTTAAGGTAATAGAGTCCATCCAGATTCACGAAATAGCCGTTACCTGACTTATCCATGATGCTGCTCACCGCATAAAAATGACCACTATTCCGAGCGCGCTCGATAACATCACCTGAAATCAAAACCATCGGATTTAAAGCCTTTTCGCTTTCCAGCTTGTAGGCCTCAACCAACGCATTGCCATAAATAAAATTATCATCAATAACTAAATCACCAAGCGAGAGGCCTCCGCGACAAAAAAATCCATGCTCAATCATGGAAAGTTGATAGCCGCTGATGAATTCTAAAAACGATCCGAAGTATTCTAAGCCGTCCGTGTACTTCACGGCTATCACAATGTTGTCGGAAAAAGTTTTTACCTTAAGTAGTTTCAGCTCCTCTCCCAGCGTCAAACTTTCCCTTGCATATTCCAGGGACTTGACGATAGAAAGAAACGCATCCTCATCACCTTCCTTGTCCTGCACATATGCACTGAATCCCAAAACATCCAAAAAAACACATAGCTGTTGCGTCAGCAGGGATTCGCTCTTAGTGCCTATCTGCCTCCAGAACTCCTCAGCACCATGGCCTTCGTCAAATACGCTCACGCCATCACTGTTGCTCATTACACCCTCTTGCTCTCGTTCTACTTCCGTTGATAATTTAGCGTCACGCCCGCGACGCTCCAATGCAAAAAATAATCCTGCCGGTATGTCCCCAGCTGTTTGAAAAACCATCAGAACGAGCTAAGTTCAATTGCTGACTCAAGCACTGCTGCTTTATGGATTTTTGATCCAGCTACCACTTCGCAAGCCTTAACGAAGGTGCTGTGAATATCGAAACCAGTTCAAGTTACCCTGTGGCGACATCTGCTGCTGTTTGCCACCGTTTAACATAGTTGACAAATTCAGCATGGGGGTTACGGGCGGTGCGCCAGCTATTGATATCGGCAAGCTTATCCCTTGTATTGCTTGTGGTCACTAAGAGACGCCTTTTAGCACGAGAGATCCCGACGAAGAAGGTAGATCGCACTTCTTGAATGTCATTACCCCAGTAGGCCTCCTTTTCCACGCCCAGCAGAACAACCGAATCAAATTCAAGGCCTTTACTTTTATGGACAGTCAAAATTCTCATAGACTGATCATCGGTGAGCTGTGAAAGTGCCTTACACAAATCTGGCTCTTTTTCCAGTACTGCGTCGATATGTTTTTTGACATCCCGAATTATTTCTTTTAAACGATCACGTGATTCGTAGTCATGAGAGAGACCGGTTAAGAGACTGACTCCCACCATACCTAGGAAAGACTTCAACAGACGCCATCTCTGCACATAATTTTTTGAGGCGAGATCCTCTGCAGCAGATTTTCGGGCCTCCTTTATGAATCTGTTCCAGTCGCTTCTAACAATGCCACCATGTTCCTCGTCATCTGCGGGGATGATACGCCTCAGCAGCCTTGTCCATGCCTTAGGCTCACGCGAGCCGTACAGGCATAGAAGGAAGTCCACAATTACCAAGGCTATAGGTTCCGTGGTGATGTCCTGTAATTGGTTTTCATTGCGGTGAGCAATGCCCAGAGCATCTAGCGCATTGGCCAGCCTGGCTGTGTATGCTTCAGGGTAAGCTCTAGTCAATACCGCGATCTCAGCAGGGGCCACACCCTCCGAGCAGATCCAAGTATTGATTTGGTCGGCTAGGCTCTGCGCTTCGGCTGTGCAATCGCTGAACACCTGGAGTAAAATCTCGCCGCCCTGCCCACCCAACAGTTCTGTCGGCATCTCTGAACCGGGATCAAGGACTTTTATCAGCTCGTTCTGTAATCTCAGGAGCTGGGGCTGTGACCGAAAGTTACGATAAATGTTGAGGTGGTGCGCCACAAAATCCGCCTCAAACTCTCCGAAGACGCCGTCCAGTGCGCCCGCCCATCCCATGATTTTCTGCTTTACATCGCCCACTGCAGTTATACGACACTCAGTCCCTTGGAAAATCTTTCTTACTAGCGTGTACTGCTCGTCCGTGCAGTCCTGAAACTCATCCAGAAAGACGTCACTGTATGTCTGCCTAATGGCAGCCACCGCCATTGGGTATTTTTCCAGAATTTTAAGAGCCAAAGGAATCAGCAGAGAGAATTCTGTCTGTTTAGGGTGGGCCTTGCCCTTGGGTACTACCTGGAAGCCGGCGTCCAACGCATCATTGCCTGTCAGAACAGAGCGAAATCGCTCGATGATCCTCTTGGCGAAGCCATGAAAAGTGTAACTGTCAAAACGGCTGGCGTATTTCGGCCCGCACCGGCGCCAAACGCGCTCATTGAGGTTGTTGGATGCATCCACCTTGAAAGCGATAGCCAATATCCGCTTCGGGTAACGGCATGTTCCCGTGGTCAGCAAGAAATCCGCACGCTGTGCAAGCAGTTCTGATTTGCCTGCTCCTGGGCCGGCCGTCAAAGCTACGCAATGCTGAACCTCTCGGACTGCTTTTTCCGCATTAGGCTCTAAATCGATACCTTCCGAAGGTCTCCAATCATCAGGAGAGATCATTCCGATAGGCCCTCTACCTTGGCTACGACGAATTCCGCCAATCGCTCTAGAGACTCAGGCATGTTCGTGCGCAACTCTTCATCAGTAAGCTTGGAGAGGGCCTCGATATGCGACTTTGGCTTGCTGTCGAGCTTGAATAGCTTGTGATACGCGATGAAGTGTTTGCGCTCGATCGGCGAGTATTGTGCGGAGTCAAAGTGGCTGTCCCCCAGCACGGACTTGATCTGAGCGAGGTCTGGAATAACCAAGTTTTCTGGGGCAAGGCCATAGGCAGTCGGGAATGCCCTGATCATTGAAAAGTCGAGATCCATCGGCGATGAAAAAAAAACACCCAGTGGTTCTAGCTCAGCTATGTAGGAGAAGTATTCAGCATCGTCCTCGATGTCCAATAGCTTCTGCTCTGGATCGTTCCATTTGGGCAGGGTCTTGATCTCCTCCTCGGTGAGGTAGGCATCATTCCGACAATGCTTGTTCATCTCAGTGGCTACGTATCTGATTCGCCCCCATCCTCCACCGAATCGCGCCACATCTAAGTCCAGAAGCGTAATATAAGGAATTTTCAAGCCACTGAGTAACCTCCAGAAGTGATTGATATGGCGCCCGCCGAGCGGTGCAATCGTCACGGCCGCGTCGTCAACCAGAAGCCCCTTTGCTGCCAGCAATCGCGGTAGCACGATCTCCTCACTGTCACCCTCGCCTAAGATGACCAAGCGGGAAAAATAGATCTCCGGATACGCCTGAACAGCCTCCCTGACGAACTTGTAAGCCTCATCCTTTTTTAGAGGCATTCGAATCTTCGTAACCACGGTGCAGCGCGCCTCGTTTAATCGAAGATATCTGATGGCCGCAGGGTCGATACGCCGGAGCATCGATGGCGCATGGGTCGCAATGAGAGCCTGGGCGTCCGCATACCTAGGATCACTTACGAGAGCCTTGAGCGACGAAACGATCCTACCCAGATAATGAGGCGACAAGCTGTTTTCCGGCTCTTCGAGAGCAATGATTGTGAACACCGCAGGTCTCAGCTTTTCAACATCGAAGCAATCATCTTTGCCTTCTAACACGGCTCGCCCAACGGCTTGCGAGGACAACACCAGCGAGAGATAAAGCATGGATTTCTGTCCATCACTTAACCTTGAGAAGTCCACCAGTTGCTCACCGTGGCCTGGAGAGAACGATACTGAAAGATGCCGCAGAAGGGATTCGATCTCATTGGCCATGAACGTCACGCTGGGTTGCGTGAAAAACTGACCTTTATGCAATTCGTTCCAGGCTCTGGAAAGGCCAGCGCTAAGGCTGAGTACTGATTCGTTCTCCGTGAGGCTAGAAGAGATATCTGCGGTGAGCTGCTGGATCGTCTCACGTTGCTCTGTCCAATTTACCGCGCGAAGTAGGCGGCCTAACAATGCATTCGCACCATAGGTGATATGGTCGGCGGGGTCGCGGCGTGCTGGGAGATAGTGAACCTGGATGAAGCTTCGTTCGTCCCGTGGTACAGGAACCGTATCCACTGGATTATCATCGTCATCTACGTCCAGAACGTAAACCAGGCTCTGCTCAATCTCATCATCGATGTCAATCGATGCATCCAACCGATACCGCACACGCGGGACACCGTCTGCTTCATCCAGGCGCATATGCCCAAAATGGGATGGAATCGTTGGGTACTTATGCTCATCGTCGTTTAGCTCAGGGAAGGTGAATTCCGCTTCGATCCACAGCACCCGCTGAGCTGGAACCTCAGTTTCTTCATGAGGTACAGAGAAGTCCGACTTACGTAGGCGGCGTTGGTTGGGATCAAAAGAAAAGAGTCGGCAAAGAGCTTGTAGGGTTGCCGTCTTGCCGGAGCCATTCGGCCCGATCAGGAAGGTGAGGTCGGACAGATCGATAGTGACGGGAACTGCCCCAAATGACTGAAAACCACAGATGCGAACAGACTGAAGCTTCAAGATAGAATCCTTTCCAAGCGGGCCGGGTTGGCTGGAGGATACTCTACTCACCCAGGGTAAAGTTGGCATTCGATGCGAATCGCGCATAGGGCACACTCCAGCGCCAGTAGGCTCCGCGAATTCGCCACGGTACCGACATGCTGCGGGGAGAAATCCCTGAGTTCAATGTCAGTTCAGCATCCAGGGCCGAGCGCTTCATCCCCTCGAACCTGTTCGACATGATGCTGACTCGACCTGTCGATAAACGCTGTCGTTTGAGCATTAACCGTCAGCACTGGCAGTACCTATCCTTGCTTGACGAGCAATCCTCCTGCCAAGATGATCTCCAGATAACCACTGTCGCGACCGTGGCTGCGTTCGAAAAGAACAGCAGCTACGCTTGGCGCAAGCTGTGGAGTTTCGGAGGAAATCACGATGGTGTTTGCAGAGCTACTGCACGATCAAGCTGAGCGTATCTTTGGGGGCAAAATCAAAGCAGCGGTGTGGCTCAGCCAGGCACGTGCCGCGTTTGATGGGCTAACCGCACTGGAATACGTCCGAGATGAGCCAACATATCTCCATGCAAAGGAAACACTGGACAGAATCGAACACGGGTTTGCAGCCTGATCCAGCTTCAGCGACGCCTCTACCGTTGATAGCTCTGACATGTGAACCCAGGCTGAGTAGGCGTGTGAACAGGTTCGGCTCTCCACGCAATCCTCTACCCTCCCACCCCGCTCCTTGAGATCCATCACAGCCCCAAGCTGAGAGACTGACTGGGCCAGAGTCCGGGGAAGCCTCGTACGCATTCTGCTGGGCAACCCACTACCTAAGATCGGGATCTAAAAACTAAGGTTTACCTTAGTTTTTGCGGTTTTTGTCACGGTTGGTTAGAGAATCTAAGCTATTGCTTAGTTTTTCCCCGGCTGCACCAAGGCGATGTCCCACAGGATTTATTAGGTCTCGCGGGCTGTGAGTGGTTTTGCTGCCAAACGAAAGGTACTTGTGTGTTCTGGTGCTTTAGGCCTGCTCGTACATGGCCTGGGGCAACGGCATGGTAAATGAGATATTTCAGACAGAGCCTAGGTAGCAGCGAAGGAGCCCACATCTCTATGGGCTCCATCTCATTGCTTCCATCCAGTCGAGGGTTTGGCACCTGACCTGCACCGGCTCGTTAGAGCGAGTCTGCCCTTTTCGGCCATTCATGGGGAATCAGGGCATCCTTTGACTCCCTGTTCCACCGTTTGCGGGTAGCGGCGACGTAGCGAGGGTCATCCCCAAAGTAGGCGTGCTCAATCAGCAGCACTTGAAGCCCTTCCTGGGCAGCTGTTCTATTGAACAGGAAGTCTAAGTGCCGGCGCATCGCCGAGACCTCTTCATTCTCCTCGATGTTCGACTCATCTCCCCGCTGGGGGTAGTAAGGTCGGCTGATCTGGTCGAACGCCAGGAAGCCTGGTACCGGGGCGTCGATTTCTTCCAGGTATTTCTGGAGAGCAAAAGAGAGAGCGATATGAATGGCCAGGTAGTTCTCATCTGACCCAGCATCCGGCAACCGCAATACAGCCCCGGAACGGTCTTCGATAATCGCTACATCCGGCGGTTTCGACGAAAACTCCAGATCAGCGCCGATGCATGGTGCGACCGTAGGGAGCTCTGCAAACGCAGCAGACAGATACTGGGAGACTTTGCGCTCAGCCCGCGACAACAACACCTGCTTAGCTGCACCGTTTACCAGGGCCTCCAGGCCTTGAATCTGCTCACGCAGGACGTTCAGATCCGGGCCCGCCAAAGGAGTCGCCGGGTTCATTTCCAAAAACTGGGATACCTTGCCCAGTAAGTGAGAATGGTACTGAGCCAGGCTGTCCAACCGTTTGGTTTCGTCGCTTTGTCGAACCCAGGTCTTGATGCGCTCATCAACATCTCTCAGTACCTGGTTGAGCTGAGCCAGCTGCAGCTGCAATGAGTCCTCATGCTCCACAAGGCGAGGCCTGACATTTTCTACGGCGACGCTCTCTGATCGAACGATATCGATGGAATGGCGAATGGCTTCAGATATCGCAATGCCTCGATCGCTTGGAGCTTCACATACTGGACATGCCTGGCCTACCGGTTGGAGATGTTCAGCGATTTTCAGTTTCTCGTACTGACGCCGAACCGCGCCGTCGAATCCATTCATTTCTTGAAGGGCAGTTCGAGTCGCACGAGATTTGCGTCGTACCTTTTCAATGTCACTAAGCAAGCTGCGCCGCTGCGCATAGAGGTTGGCAAGCTCACTCTCATTTGCGTTTTTTGCTGCACTTGGCTTGATCTGTCTGACCCTCATCAGCAACGCTTGCAGGGCTGTTTCGGAGGCATCATCAGACGGGAGGTCGCACAGGCCGCTACGGTGCGCGTCCATGAGCAATCGCATGGCGTGCTTTCTGTAATCAGTACCCGCAATCAGCCGGGAGCGTTCCTTCCGCTCCTCGCGCTCCAGCTTCTTACGGAGATCTCGCAGTCGACGCTCCTGCAGTACAATGTCTTCGGTCACGACACCGAGGAAGTATGGCATCGTCTCGATGATCGCAGGCGCCTCGTCGGCTTGATCCAGACCATGGAGCAAAGCGGTTTCGTTGTAGATGACGTCCTTCGGCACGAACATGTACGCCGTCGCGTGGCGCACTGTGGGCCGCCACTTACGCGCTACCTTGTGATCGGAGACGTCCGGCACACCGCCAATACCAAATGCACGCTCAATATAAGCCTTACCAGCATCAAGCGTCGTGGCACCCTCGAACTGCTCTACAGTTGTGGGAATCGGCAGGTCGCGGCCGTTACTGACGAACATTCGAGTACTGGTGCCTTGACCAACCGGGGGAACGAGTCTGCCGGTAATCATCTGAGCCTCGCCCAAGACCCACTTGACCCCTACTGCAAGGCAATGGCGCTTCACGTGCGCAGCGAGTTCGCACTTGCTGGATCCTAGGCAGTAATCGATGGTCTTGATCAAGGTCGATTTGCCGGTACCGGAAGCACCGGTGAAGATGTTGACCTCGCCTGGCTTCAGGTCGAGGACTCGAACGCGCCCTCCTTCGCCGACGAAGAAGATGTCGGAAATGTTCCAACGCGTCATAACTCCAGCCCCATCATGTCGAATACCGTCCTTGTCGAACCCGCCAATGCCAGCCAGCAGCCCAGGCGGTCGATGTTCTTGAAAATCTGCCGGGTGTCTTCGCTCAGCTGCTTGGTGAGAGATGTCGGCAGGCGTGCGCCTCCCCGGGCTATCCGACCGTCATCATCGATCACGAGCAGTTTGTTGAAGCATGCAAACCGAATCGCTTCCGTGACGATATCCATGGAGCCATTGACTCGCGCGGCTAGACGTATCTGGATGATAGGGCTGCGATGAAGCCACTCTAGAAGGCCAGTGCGACGGTCAGTGCGATCAAAACTGCTCGCAAGATCTCCAGATAGCGCCAGGGGCAATGCCGCGTAGCACAGCGTGATGTCGGGACTCATATCACTTCGAGAGAGGTAAGCTCCCACAAAGGTGGTTAGGAGCGCAGCGCAGTAAGCCGGATTGGTTTCGGCGAAAATGTCATGGGCGATGGCCATGCTCTATTCCTTTAGAAGCTTGCGATAGTCCGCGTGCCAACCTACCTGAAGATCAATGGCCAGTACCTGGTACGTGCCTCGCACGTAGTAGTGGCCTTGCCAACTCGGAGCGATGGGTTCGACTTGGTTAGGTGCGAAATCGTGTGTCCAGCGAAGCAGATCCAATCCTTGGGCTTGCACCTGAGCCGGATCAAGTCCCTCGCAATCTTCGGTCATTCGCACATGTCGATCCGACCAGTGCTCAGTGAGCTTGGCGTCGTAGGTAGCGATCTTAGAGCGCATCTGGGGATTGTCGGTGATCCACTTGGCGCGCTGCTCTTTCGCCCGCCATTGTTCGCGAACCGCCCTAGTTACATCGGAAGTCTTGCCACCAACCAATTCGATCTGGCGGTACAGCATGCCATCGGCTTTGTAGTCTTCGGGATGGGGCATGACATCGAAGTCGGCAACAAGCCTCTCCTCCTCCAGCTGCGCAATGATCGAAGAGATGCACTGCTCCAATTCGCTGCGCTGGATGATTCGTTCTCGCTTGCCACAGAGGGTATAGACGACCTGCTGATCCCACCACGCCAACAACCTTTCTGCCGCCTGCAAGCGCTGCTGTTTCGGCAGAAGATGCAGCCACTTGGCTACTCTGTCTGGGATTTGATCGATGGTGACACTTTCTTGCTGAATTTGAATCCGTCGAAGCAGACTCAGCCGTACTGACGGATCAAGGGCAAGAAAGGCTTCACAGCCAGGAGCTCGCGCTGCGTGACGAGCTTTGCCATCAGTCGCGCCTGCGCGCTCATCGACCACCCGCTGAGCTTCCTCAACCATCGCCCTGAGCAAAGCTTCTCTGTCGGCCTGCGCGTCACACAGCGCGCTTAAAGGCGACTTGTCGGGCACTTTCCCCACTGAGACAAGGTGGAAAGTCGTATCGGCGAGCGACACCAGGGGCAGAGCATCAATCCAGACTTTGATGGTTTTCCACAGCGCTACAGAGGCAAGCGTGACGGGTGGAGGGTTGTCTTGGACGGAATGCTTAAGCTGGAAGAGCAGTTGCTGCCCGTTCGCCTTGAGCTCTACGTCATCCAGCCGCTCAATGGCAACCCCAGCATCATTGTCGGGCTGTGACATCAGAGTTAGCAGTGCAAACTGGCTCTGATAGTAAAATCCCAGCGCAGCTGCTGATGCGTCGTGCACCGAATTCGAGTCTGTGTTATCCATCACCCGTGCAAGCGCCTCCTGATGCGACTTGTGATTCAGATTGGTAACCGGGAAATGATACCAGAGTGCCATTAGCGAATCACGAAGGGCTGTCCGAGGGCTGAAGCCGAGCCACCTCTTCCCTACACGCCTAAATCGATCGAGAACAGCGAATCTCTCATTGAGTCGCTGGCAAGGTCATCCTGCATCAAACGCTGCAGAATGTGACGGTAGAGATAATCCCGCTTGTGGCTTCGCAACCACAGGAAATCAGTATTCGAATCTAAATTGCGCCAGTCTTCACTCAAGCAGCCATGCAAAGCAGTAAACGCCTCCGATCCAATGCCTTGCCGATACAAGCGGGTCATATCGTCGTGCCCTGGCGGTCGCGAATAGCTTTCAAGCGCTGCTTGGAGAATTTCGGTCAATGAACGACCATACGACTGAGCAGCATGCTGCCAGACCGTTTTTTCAAGCTCACATCTTTCCACCGCACACTCACCACAGACTTCTCAGTTACCACGAAACGGGCCGATTACCACCCTCGCGGAGGGTGCCTCACCGCCCTGACCTTGATCAACATCCAAGGATGCCTAGAGTGCTCGTACAACTCGACCTCAATCAAAATGACAGAGATGCCCTCCTCCGTCACTGCCAGTCGTTCAGAGACAGCTCAGGCGATCCGCGTGAGGATGCCCGCCTAGCTGACGCCCTCGAAGCTCTTCAACTGGCCTTGGAACAATGCGAGGCTGATCCGAGACGCAATGAGTAATTCGATGAGCACAACACCCCTTCGACCGACATGTCCGGCATGTTGTCCGAAACGAGAACCCAGCGGGCGCACTCATCTGTATCCAAAGTAATCAGATTACCTTGTCTTTTTTGGCTTCAAAGGAAAAGCAATTCGGCCTTACGGCATTAAGTGGCGATTGCCCCTGCCCCTGCCCAGGACAGGCCTTGAAGTGGCTCCAATTTCTGGGCAAGCCGGAAGAGACAAGGCAGAAGCGGTCAGCCGAATGACGAAAAAGCACAATTGACCTCTGCACAACCACAGAAATTGAGCGTCAGTGAGATTGCTGCTTTTCTGTTGTTCTCAAATATAAGAACTCCGTTTCGCTTAAAAATTTTCAAGGGGGGGTGGGTGAACTATTTTCGATTCAGCCGACGAACGGCTGCCAAATTGACAAGCTGTCAAGACCTTGAAGCTACGAGGCCAGGGTCTACTGAAATCATGCTTCTAGACGGGCTGATTAGCGCCGAGGAGAGGTTTTCACGGGTGACACGTCGCCAGGGCATGGCGCAAAGGTTAGGCAGCCTGGTTCAGCGCTTGAGGTGCCTGTAGACGGCATCATGAGGAAGAAGGGTTGTTAAGGCATTAACTTCTTCGACACAGCCAACAGCTACTCCGCCGGCACCTCGGAAATCATCGTGGGCAAGCTCCAGAAGGAATTTACGCAGCGCGATGAAATCGTGATCGCCACCAAGGTGTTCTGTCCGGCAAACATGTGGGAGCGCTCAACCAGCCCCAATGAGAAGGGCTTGTCGCGCAAAGCCACCATGGCCAACATCGACGCCAGCCTGACACGTCTAGGGGCTGACTATGTCGACTTGTACCAGATCCACCGGTGGGACTACGAGACCCCGATCGAAGAGACCATGGGGGCTTTGCACGACATTGTGAAAGCGGGCAAAGCGCGCTACATCGGCGCCTCCTCCATGTACGCCTGGCAGTTTGCGAAACTACACCCACTATCAGCTAAATCTGATCTCTTATAGCTTATAAAGCTTGCTCCAGATAACGCCCCATTTCGGCAAAGCCACTAACCACCTTACAATCGGAGTAATGATCGATGCCAATCCGTTTATCAGTGATGAGATTTTTGAGCTTTCTGTCCGTAAAAAACGCCGATGCAACTGGGAGCGCCGACGCAGCAATCATGAAGTCGTTGATGTCCCCCTTTTGATATTTACGCTGTGGATCAAGTAACATAAGCCCTCGAATCGAACTCAACGAGCGCAATGTTGGTGCAAACTTTGCGCCCTTGTTATCTTGCCAATAAAGCATGGCGCGGTAAGCGTATCGATTCAAGTCTTCAATGCTCAGCTCAACATTAATATCTTTGAACCAAGCCCCGATCAATTCTCTGAACTCAATTGCAATTGCCGTGTTCAAGTTAAGCCCGAGAACTTGCAGCTTCGACTTCCGTAGATTCTCCTCATTAACCCCGCGATCATTATCCCACTTCAGGCCCTGCTCATCCCGCGTAACCTCCAATAGAGTCGAGAAAGGCATTTCACTCATAACGTCGAATAAAGCCTTATCAAAGGTAAGCTTATTCACAGGCCAAAAGCCATTCGCCGAAAATTCTGGAATCCCAAGCAACTCAGCTGGACTACACAAAAACGCATCCAGATCTTCAGTGATGTCAAACTTTTTTGACTTGATTTGCCGCAACTCGGTATCAAATCGTTCTGTAAATGGAATAACACAAAGCCCTTTGCTCAACTGATCGGCAATCCTGCACATTGAATCCCGCGTCACACTATCCGTCATTGCATCCATTTCGAATAATGTGGGAGCACTTATCGGGAATGCAAAGCTCCCCGACGCTCCAGCCAGCTCCATCATTCTGGCAAAATATACCATTTCCGGTGTAAGCGTAGGTTTACCCACGGAGAAATCCACAATGCATTTCCAGGCATTAGTGTCGAGATAGATGAGCCTAAACGCCTTGGCACGTGCGGCCCGTTCCTTTCGCTGAGTCCGCACGTGATCATGCAGACTGACATTCGACTGGCCTTCATACAGATCTATAAGCTGCTGTATGCGTTCAACAGCTTTGTTTGCTAGCGAGTCTAGAACTTCCGACATGATCATTCAAATCCATGAAATAATTATCGTGCATTTTATTTCAGCCGTCGCACCCACTTGGCTACCCCATCGCACAACAACGGTAGCCAATGAGATCGGTGATCGAGCTGACAGGTATTGTTGAGGAAGGAACACACGACGTCATCCACCAATTTGGCATGAATGCCCTATCGTCCTACGCTCACGGCAAGCAGCAAAGCATCGAGTTCCTACCGACCCATACCTTTCTACCATAAGCGTGTGATTCCTAATACTCACGCACTTACCAACGTCTACCGGCCTCCACTGCATTCCTTTTATTTCTGAATTGTCCTAGTGACCTCCCTGACAAGATAGGTGCCTTCGAGAGGTACGATTCTGTCGATGACTAGCAAGCTAAGGCCCGGCGTTGAGCCGAGCCTCGCCCTCGGGATGAGCTCAGTTCAGACGTGCATTTTTGGCATGGTTGGGGGTGCGACTTCTCACAAGAACCACTCGCAGCGTTTCACCAACCGCTGCTGGCGAGCGATTACTGGAAACACTGAAGCCTGCCCTAGCTGATATCACTGCCCAGCTTGAGAGCTTGACTGATGTACGTGATAAGCCTGCCGGCTCTATCCGGATTACCACAGCAGATCATGTGGCTGAGACCATCTTGTGGCCTGCCCTTAATCGATGGCTGCCAAAATACCCAGACATTGAAGTAGAGATCACCGTCGATAATGGCTTCGTGGACATCGTCGCCGAGCGCTTCGACGCAGGTATCCGGCTGGGCGAAAACTTGGACAAGGACATGATCGCTGTTCCGATCGGGCCGATGGAGCGCTGCGTCATCGTAGGCTCGCCTTCGTATCAGGCCAAACACCCCGTGCCTACTCACCCGGATCAGCTCGTCAACCACCTGTGTATCAATCGCCGTTTCCCCAGCCTGAACGGTAAATCTGCCTGGCACTTTGAAAAGGACGGCCAACCGACACAGGTTCGGGTGTCGGGGCAGGTAGCGTTTAATCGGCCAGAGATGATCTTGGAGGCCGCCGTGGCGGGATTCGGGTGGCGTGCCTTCTGGACTCTCAAGTCATCCACCAAGTCAAAGCGGGACGCTTGGTCAGGGTGCTCGACGATCCTCTTAAATGTGCTGTTGCGGCCACTGAATCGCATGGGTGAGGCCATGCACGACATGGCTGCGGGGCACGGAGACTTGACCCAGCGTCTGAATATACAAAGTCAGGACGAGTTCGGATATCTCGGTGAGGGCTTCAATCTTTTTGTCAAGCGGATCCACATCTCCATGCAAGAGGTCGCATCTGCTACTACTGCACTGAATGACGTAGCCATGCTGGTTGTCAGCGCTTCAAACTCATCGATGATCAACTGCGACCAACAAGCCGATCGGAGTACCAGTGTCGCAACCTCGACCAATCAGTTAGGGGCCACTGCCAACGATATCGCGCAGAGCGCGGCCCGTACGGCGAGCTATTCAAACAAGGCACGGGAGCTGTCGTTTGAATCCTTGGCCGTGGTAGAGCAGAATCTTGATTCGATGCACCTCCTGTCGGCACGGATTAGCAGCGCCAGTCAAAAAATAGAATCACTCAACAGCAAAACAGAGAATATCGGCCAGATTCTTGAGGTCATCACGGATATCTCTCGGCAAACTAACCTTCTGGCTCTCAATGCGGCCATCGAGGCAGCACGGGCTGGCGATGCGGGACGTGGATTCGCAGTCGTGGCCGACGAGGTACGAAATCTCTCCCTCCGTACACAGGACTCGGCAAGCCAAGTGCAACAAATCATTGAAGCACTTCAAGCCGAAGCACAAGAGGCCGTGGAAATCATGATCCAGGGTCAAAGTAAGAGCGAGGACAGTGTGAAGATAGCCGTGCAAACCGCTAGCGCATTAAAGAATGTCGCAACTCACATCGGAGAAATTGACGCGATGAACCAATCTGTTGCCGCGGCGACAGAAGAACAGAGTTCGGTGGTGCACTCTATAAATGCCGAAATCTCACAGACGAGTATTCTGAACCAACAAGGTCTGCACAATTTACAAACGACATTACAAGCTTGCACCGACCTTGAGCACCAAGCGGTAAAGTTGAAGCAGTTGGTTGCCAATTTCCAGATCTGAGCCCAGTCGGGCGTTAAATTGAACGTGGGACCGCCAGTTGAGACACTACACGCCGGAAGCACATTCAACCGAGCTTATGAAGACAACGAAGCCCTCTGATCACCACTCCCGCCGCTGGCGCGCATACCTTAGCTAGTGCTAAGGCGTGCGCGGTGCTCGCTCTATGTGCTTGAGTTGGGTCGGTCACCTGCAGATGACTCAGCCAATCGCTTCGCCCGATGGTGATCAATGTAAGGTGTAAACAGTTTTCCACTCGTTAACGGCCGTTGGCGATTTCAGCCAGGCCTTCGGCGTCATCAATAAACTTCAGAATGCTGACGCCCCCTCGCACAATGTCATCGGCAACTGCCTTGCGAGCTTTAGATGGCTTTCGGTCGCGCAAGGCGTCCAGCAGCACCAAATGCTCGTCGGCTCCCACATATGAATTATGCCCGTAGGTATAGAACAGGTTCAGAATCGGCCCCATGGAGACCCACAGACTTTCAATCTGCGCAGTGAGCATGTCGAGGCCAGATAGCCGATAGAGCGTGAAGTGAAATTCACGATTGTGATGCATCGCCGCAAGCGCATCGTTATTTCTGTCGGCAGTTTCGAACAATTCATGCAGTTTCTTGAGCTGCTCGATATCTGAATCAGTAACGTGCTGGGTGGCCAGCTCTGCGGCAAGCCCCTCTAGCGCAATGCGGATAGTGCGCACCTCCAAGTAGCGCGCGCGCGTCAGTGCGGGAACGGTCGCAAATCGGCCAGAGCGCAGCTCAAGCCCACGTTCGCTAACCAACCGTAAACAAGCCTCACGCACCGGGGTGACGCTGGTACCCAATCGTTCGGCAAGCTCTTGCATGATGAGGCGCTCGCCGGGCTTGAAGTTACCGGCAATCAACCCCTCGCGAAGGGATGAATAGGCCCGAGCCGAGAGATTGCCCTGTTCCAGGGGTTGAATCTGCACAATTGACTCCTGATAGTTTCAACGAAGCGCGGGAATACGAGATTGGACTCCGCGCTCCATTCGATAAGACCCACTTATAACATGTAAACAGGCAAATTCTGCCACATCTTCAACGAAAGCAACCGACACGGAGATCCTGCGCAAACCATCAATCAAATCAGGGCTTTAAGCACGCCCTCAATGACGTCAAGGGAGTCATCGAGTATCTCCCGAGTGTGCGCGGTCGACATGTACAGACGCTTGAGCTGCATCGGCTGGAAGATGTGACGGTTTTCGATCAGGCGCTGACGAAATATCACGTCGCGCGCATCGTCATTGCGCAACAGATCGGTGTATTGATGGTACGGCCCTTCGAAGAAATACAGCAGCCAGGCCGACCCGTAACCGGCGCTTTGAGCCGGGATGCCCAGGCGCTGAACGATGGCGTTCAGTTGCGCGCGCATGTAGTCGCCCAACTCAAACAGCTTCTCGTACGTGCCGGGGCGCGCCAGTTCTTCGAGGGTGGCCTGCACCGCCGCCAAGGTCGAAGGCGTGCCATTGCAGGTGCCCCCCATGAAAACGCCCTTGGGACCGGTCAAACCGATCAAGTACATCAGCTCACGCTTCCCAGCAATGAAACCCACGGGATAGCCGGACGAGGCAGCCTTCCCGAACGTGGCCAAATCCGGCGTAACGCCGACGATCGACTGATAGCCACCCAGCGCGTGCCTGAAACCGGTGATCACCTCATCGAAGATCAGCACCACGCCATGGTCGCGTGTCAGACTGCGCAGGTCTTTAAGAAAAGCGTCTGTCGCCGCCACCGCACCCATGTTATGCGCGATAGGTTCGACGATAATGGCCGCCACGTCCCCCGGATGCGCTTTGAGGTACTGCTCGACCGCATCGGCATCGTTGTACGGAAGGACGGCGGTGTATTCGGCGGCAGCATGGAGGATGCCGTCGGACATCGGATCGAACTGACCAATCCGGTCTCTGGCGGTCTGGCCGTTCATGGCGACGTAATCGTGCCACCCATGGTACCCACCCTGGAATTTGATGATCCGTTTGCGCCCCGTGGCCGCACGGGCAAGCCGCAGCGCGTGATAGGTCGCCTCCGAGCCGCTGTTGCAGAACGCAATCTGCTCGGCGCAGGGGATGTAACCGACCAGCGCCTCGGCCACTTCGACTTCCAGGTTAGTGATGCCTGCCCCCATCAAGTCGATGCGCTGCGCGACCTCGAAGACTCGATCACGGATTGCCGGGTGCCCGTGGCCCAGAACATGGGCGCCAAATCCACAGTGAAAGTCCGTATGGCGATGACCGTCGGCGTCGTAGAGATACGCCCCTTCTGCGCGCACAAACGCATAGGGTTGTCCAAGCTTTCGGCTAGGACTCAAATGACCACCCGGCAGGACTTTTTCGGCACGGGCATACCACGCTTGATTAGCCGACATGGCGCTGCTCCTTGCCAGAAACGTTGGCCAACGCGTCGCGGGTGACCGCTTCGATCCCCGCCGCGTCCAGCCGGTAATGCCGATAGAGATGCGTAGGCGGCGCGATGAGGCCGTACTCGTCATAAATGCCATGGCGAACCAACCGAACGCCGGCGCCCTCATCGGCCAGCACTTCGGCCACCGCGCCCCCAAGCCCGCCAAGGACGTTGTGTTCTTCAACGGTGATCAGCAGGTTGGTCCCGGCGGCAGCGTTCAGGATCGCCTCGCGATCAATGGGCTTGAGGGTGTGCATGTCGATCACGCCAACGGCAAGACTGCTTTCGGTCAGTGCTTTGGCGGCTTCCAGTGTCGGGTGCAGCATGCTGCCCGTGGCAATCAGCGTCACGTCGCGACCCACAGCATGCACGACGGCCTTGCCATATTCGAAGGTGACGTCATCCTGGTAAACAGCCGGTTCCTGCCCTCGTCCGATGCGGAAATAAATCGGTTGAGGATGGTGAATCGAGGCACGAATGGCTGCGGCCAGTTGTGGACCGTCTGCCGGAGCAACTACCGTGAGATCGGCGATGCTGCGCATTATCGCGATGTCTTCAGTGGCGTGGTGCGAGGTGCCATAAAAGCCGAGGCTGATGCCTGTGTGGTGGCCGATCAGGCGTACCGGCAAGGCCGAATAGGCCACGTCCATACGGATCTGCTCACAGCATAACAACGCGAGAAATGATGCGAAGGTGGCCACGAACGGCATGGTCCCGGTGGTGGCGATGCCGGCCGCAGCACTGACCATATTCTGCTCGGAGATGCCGAACTGAATGAATAGATCGGGGTGTTTCTCAGCGAAGCGGTTCAGTCCGTTGGAGTACTGCAAGTCGGCTGTGCCGACGGCGATAGGATGGCCGTCAGCGACCAGATCCAGCAACCCTTCCGATAGGTAATCCAGCCCAGGGTTGATCGCGTTCAACTGGCGGTACTGCCAGCTTTTCGGGTTGAGTGGCGCGCTCATTGAACACCTCCATTGGCTTTGATTTCTTCGATGACCAGCACTTCGTCTTCCGGCGCAAGCCAGCCCAGATGCCAGCCGGGTTCGGTTTGCATGTACTCCACACCCTTGCCCTTGGCGGTCAGGGCGATCACGCAGACCGGCCGTTCCCGCGCAGGCTCCGCCTTCAACTCCCGGAACAACGTCGCCACAGCGGCCACGTCATGGCCGTCCACTTCCCGAACGTCCCACCCGAAGGCTCGCCACTTGTCCGCCAGCGGTTCGATACCCACCACATCATCGACCTTGCCGTCGAGCTGATAGCCGTTGCGATCAACGATGGCGATCAGGTTGCCGGTCTTCTGATGCGCTGCCGCCAATGCCGCTTCCCAGACCTGCCCTTCTTGCATCTCGCCATCACCCAGCAGCACGTAGACGTCGAATGCATTGCCCCGCAAACGCCCGCCCAGCGCCATGCCCAGACCGCCCGACAGTGCGTGCCCAATGGATCCTGAACTGAAATCCACTCCCGGCACTTTGCGCATGTCCGGGTGATCGCCCAGTGGGCTGCCCAAGCGTGTGTAGTCATCCAGCCAGGCCTTGTCGAAGAAATCCCAGTCGGCCAACAGCGGATAGAGGCCGACGGCCGCGTGGCCCTTGCCCATCAGAAAACGGTCGCGTCCAGGCCACTTCGGCTCGCCGCGTTTGAGGCGCATAGCGTCGTAGTACAGCGCGGAAAAAATCTCCGCACAGGAAAACACCGAGGTGTAGTGGCCGACCTTGGCGATGGAAATCAGCCGCACCGTCTCAAGGCGCACGAACATTGCGCGCTCTTTCAGACGAGCGATTTGCTCGGGCGTCAACGGCGTTACGGGATCACGAACCGGGAGATTTGCAGCGGGCATGAGGGCACTCCTGAGTGGGTTGATCGAGGCCTGATGCGGCCTTCTACTTACAACCTATAAGTTATATTTTGTAGAATCAACCACCGGTGAGCTTTTTTATTTTTTCGCGCCGAGGGCTTGCATGACATAAGCTTCAGTGCCAATCATATAAGTTATAAGTGATCAGTAATGCTCAACGAGGCTTTTCATGATGCAGCAAACGACCCTTCCCCTAACCGAACTGGCCCGCACGGACGTGCGCTTCCATCTGCATTCGCAGACCAATCTGCGGGCGCATCAACAACACGGCCCGCTGGTGATCGAGCGAGGGTCAGGGATTTACGTGACTGACGAACACGGCCGCGACTACATCGAAGGTATGTCGGGGTTGTGGTGCGCAGGGCTTGGATTTTCCAATCCTCGGCTGGTGCAGGCGGCGCAACGCCAGATGGCCGTGCTGCCCTACTACCACACGTTCAACCACCGGGTGCCGAACGTGGTCGCACAATTGGCCGAACGCATCGCCAGTCTCGTGCCGCTCGAACAACCGAAGATTTTCTTTGCCTGCTCAGGATCGGAAGCCAACGATTCCATGATCAAGCTCGCCTGGGCGTACCATCGGACTCGCGGCAATGGCAGCAAGCGCAAGGTCATTGCTCATCAGAAAGGCTTCCACGGTTCGACGGTGATGGGCGCCAACCTGTCGGGGTTGCCGAACATGCACGCGGCTTTCGGCTTGCCGCTGGAAAACAGCGTCCTGCACGTGCAGTGCCCGCACTTCTACCGCTACGGCACTGAGGGCGAAAGTGAGGCGCAGTTCACCGAGCGCCTGTTGCGGGAACTGGAGCGACGCATCGAAACGGAAGGCGCCGACACCATCGCCGCGTTCATCTCGGAACCGGTGATGGGTGCCGGTGGCGTGATTGTCCCTCCTGCGGGCTACTTCGCAGGCGTTCAGGCGCTGCTGAAGAAGCACGACATTCTATTCCTGGCCGACGAAATCATCTGCGGGTTTGGCCGCACCGGTCGCTGGTTCGGTCATCAGACCCTAGGCTTTTCGCCGGACATGATGGCGTGCGCCAAGAGCCTGTCATCGGGTTATCAACCCATCTCGTGCGTGGTGGTCGCGGGGAATGTCTATCAGACCATTGAAGAGCAGAGTCAGCAATTGGGTGGTTTCGGCCACGGCTTTACCTACTCGGGCCATCCAGTGGCCGCCGCAGTGGCACTAGAAACCCTGACCATCTACCAGGAAATGCGTTTGCCTGAACGCACCGAGGAGCTGGGCCGCCTGCTGCATCAGCAACTGGAACCGCTGCTGGCACACCCGCTAATCGGCGAACTGCGCGGCATCGGCCTGGTAGCCGGGCTGGAACTGGTCGCGGACAAAACGACCCGTGCGTCCTTTCCGGCGCACATCGGCATCGGCGCCCAAGTCGAGCGGGCGGCCCGCGAACAAGGCCTGATCGTACGCAACATGGGGGACTCCATCGCCCTAGCGCCGCCCTTCATAATCACCGCCGACGAGATAGCCGAGCTTGTCGCCCGCCTGGCGCGTGCACTGGATGTCGTCGCTGTGGCCAACGGGCTGTCACTGTGATGAACGCCAAAGCCGCTGTCCCTCAAACCACCCTGCCCTTGATCGAATTCAACGGAGTTCAGAAAAGCTATGACGGTAAGACGCTGGTCATCAAGGATCTGAATCTGGGCATCAGCCGGGGCGAATTCCTGACCCTGCTCGGCGCTTCGGGCTCCGGCAAAACCACAACGCTGATGATGCTCGCCGGTTTCGAAACTCCGACCCGGGGCGAGATTCTCATGGGTGGCACACCGATCCAGAAAAAACCGGCTCATCAGCGAGGCATGGGCATGGTGTTCCAGAACTACGCGCTGTTCCCGCACATGAGTGTCGAGGAAAACCTCGCCTACCCCCTGAAAATGCGCGGCCTCAATCGCACAGATCTACAGGCCAAGGTCAAGCGCGCCATCGACATGGTGCAGCTGCATGGCATGCAGCAACGGCGCATCACCGAGCTTTCCGGTGGCCAGCAGCAGCGCGTGGCCCTGGCCAGGGCGATGGTCTTTGAGCCGGAAATCATCTTGATGGACGAGCCCTTGGGCGCACTGGACAAAAACCTGCGCGAGCACATGCAGTACGAGATCAAGCAACTGCACAAATCTCTGGGCGTGACCATCGTCTACGTCACCCACGACCAGAGCGAGGCGCTGACGATGTCGGATCGGGTTGCCGTGTTCCATCAAGGCGACATCGCCCAGATCGGCTCGACCACGGCGCTCTACGAGCACCCGGAAAACGCCTACGTCGCCAACTTCATCGGCGAGAACAACGTGTTAATCGGCGCCGCCCGGCATCGCGACGAACAAACCTGTGAAGTAATCCTAGAAAACGGGCTACAGGTCACAGGCTCCGCCAGAGCCCTCAAGGGCCTGCGACCTGAACGGGTCGAACTGGTCATCCGCCCTGAGAACATTCGCTTGGGTCCGATGGCAAGCATGCCTTGGCAGGCGACGGTGGCCGATACAGTCTACCTGGGCGACCACCTGCGGGTGCATCTGCGCCTGAGCAACCAGCAAGCGCTGATTGTGAAAGTGCCCAACAACGCCCTCTTCAAACAACTGCGACCCGGCCAGATGACCGGCTTTGACTGGAGTACCGACGACGCCCATCTATTCGAATTGAGCTGATCCACCGCTACACCGATAACGATAAGTCTCGACAACAATAACGATCCGAGAGGCAACCATGCACACCATCCCTGACACCGTTTAGTTCGTCACTGCCCGTTTGTGAGCCTTGTCTTCCATTTACATCCTCAAACAGCAGGAGGGACAAACATGTCCTCTATATTCCGTCGCACCGCACTGGTCTGTTCGATTTGCGCCGCCACCTTATTCACCAGCCACGCCGTACAGGCCCGAGACCTGACCGCCGTCGGCTTCGGTGGCGCCACTCAGGAAGCGTTCGATAAGGCCTACTTCAAACCTTATGCAGCACAGAGCGGCAAACCCGTTGTGCAAGACACGTACGACGGCGGCATCGCCAAACAGAAAGCCATGGTCCAGGCCGGCAACCCTACGTGGGACGTGGTGCAGATGGACGAAAACGAAATGGCCCTGGCCTGCGAGCAAGGGCTGTTGGAACCCTTGGACCACAGCAAGCTGAGCAACGCCGCCGACATCCCCACGGACAAATTCGCGCCGTGCGGCGTCGGCGCAATTGTCTGGTCGGAAGTCATGACCTACGACAGTAAAAAGTTCGCCAGCGACGGCCCCAAAACCTGGGCCGATTTCTGGAACGTCAAGAAATGGCCAGGCAAGCGTGGCCTGCGCAAACAAGCGCGCATGACCCTGGAAATCGCCCTCATGGCGGACGGCGTCAAACCTGCCGATGTCTACACGGTACTGTCGACCAAGGCCGGGCAGGATCGCGCCTTCGCAAAGCTCGACGAGATCAAACCCTACATCCAATGGTGGGAAACCGGCGCACAACCCCTTGAATGGCTGTCGTCAGGCAGCGTTGCGGTCACGGCCGCCTATAACGGTCGGATCGCCATCGCCAATCAGCAAGGCGGACACTTCCCCCTGATCTGGAACCAGCAGCTCTACAGCATGGATTACTGGACGATCATCAAGGGCACGCCAAACCTCGCAGACAGCTACGCCCTGCTCGACTACATGGTCAGCCCCAAAGCCCAGATCGCCTTCGCTCAAGCGATCCCCTACGGCATCGTCAACGCCAAAGCCCAGGCTGCACTGGACAAGCAGACGCTGAGCAATCTGCCCACAGCCCCCGCGAACCTGGAAAACGCCCTGTTGCTCGACACGCCGTTCTGGGTCAACTACGAGGAAGACCTGATGGCGCGCTTCACCAATTGGGCGGCGAAGTAAGCCCGTCCTTTGCTTGAATGGCGGCTTCGTTCAACCGAAGCCGCTGCCTTCGAATTCCGAGGTCAGTCGATATGTCCGCCCCTGCGCTGGAATCACTTGCAAGCGCCCACCTGAAATCGAGTCGACAAAAGCGGCTCGTCTCAGTGGCGTTGCTGTTGCCCCTGTTGATCTACACCGCCATCTTCTTCGTTCTCCCCATCGGCATGATGCTGTATCGCGCGGTCAGCAATCCGGAGCTGGTGCAAGCTTTCCCCCGCACCGTTCAGGCACTGGAACAACAAACGCGCAGCGAGAGTTCCAGCCTGCCGAGTGATGCCGTGTTCGAGGCCATCGAACAGGACTTCATGCACGTCGAAAATCTGGGTGTCATAGGTGAAGCCGCACGGCGTATGAACTACGAAAACAGCGGCTACCGCTTCCTCATCACCGCCACCGCTCGCCGCTACAAGTGGCCCGCCAATCAGCAACCGGTCAGCGGTGAATCACCCCGCGCGCGTCTAACTGCCATCGACCCTCGCTGGTCTACGCCTGAGCTATGGGAAGCGTTTGAGCGCGCATCACCGGCCTACACCTCCTATTACCTGCTCACCGCCCTGGACCTAGAGCGTACTACGCAGGGTATCCAGCGCGTCGCCCCAGACAAACGCGTATATCTGGACCTCACCTTTAAAACGTTGAAGATCGCGTTTGTCGTTTCGGTCCTATGTCTGCTGCTGGGTTTTCCTTTCGCCGTCCTGTTGGTTAAGGCGTCCCGACCGTTTCAGATGCTGCTGCTCCTGGCGGTGATGCTGCCCTTCTGGACGTCCCTGCTGGCCCGGACCACCGCCTGGATCGTGGTGCTACAGGAGAAAGGCATCGTCAATACGCTGCTGCTGAAACTGGGACTGATCAACCAACCGCTGCCTATGATCTTCGATGCGCTGGGGGTTTACATCGTGATGGTGCACATCCTGCTGCCCTTCACTGTGCTGCCGCTTTACAGCGTGATGAAAGGTATTCCGGCCCACTACATGCGCGCGTCGGGATCGCTAGGCGCGCATCCGATTCGCGGGTTCTTGCACGTCTACTTGCCAATGACTCTCACTGGCATCGGTTCCGGTACGCTGCTGACCTTCATCGTCGCGGCCGGCTACTACGTCACCCCTACCCTGGTCGGTAGTGCACGGGAACAGATGCTCGGTTATTTCATCGCCTTCTACACCAAAACCACCGTCAACTGGGGCATGGCTTCGGCCCTCGGACTGGTGCTGATTCTCTGCGTCATGGCGATCTATCTGGTCGCTGCACGATTGGTTGGCATCCGCCAGATCGCCGGCCTCAAGTAAACGGGAACCTGCCATGAACCATTTCACCTTGTGTTTCATCAGCCGCAATCTGCTGCGTCTGTTTGGCATCGTCATGATCGTCTTCATGATCATGCCCTTGCTGGCTGTGGTGCCGATCTCGTTCAGCAGCGGCACCTTTCTGTCCTATCCGTTGCCAGGGTTATCCCTGCGTTGGTACGAGAAGGTTTTCAGCGCCGGCCCCTGGCTCCAAGCCTTGCGCAACAGCTTGCTGGTGGGCTGCGCTTCGACACTGCTGGCGACCTTGCTAGGCACCCTGACGGCACTGGCATTCGCCCGGCGCAACTTGCCAGGGGCAACCAGCGTGTTGGCGCTGTTGATTTCACCGATGATCATCCCGCCAGTGATTTCCGGCTTGGGCATGTATTTTCTGTTCGGCCAATTGGGGCTGACAGGCACCCTGACCGGGATGATTCTGGCCCACACCGTATTGGCGACACCGTTCGTCCTGATCAACGTCGCTGCCAGCCTGCAGGGTCTGGACATGAGCCTGCTGAAGGCCGCGGCAATGTCGGGGGCATCGCCACTGCGTGCGTTCATCAATATCGCACTGCCGATCATTGCACCCGGCGTCATCTCCGGGGCGCTGTTTGCCTTCATGACATCGTTCGATGAAATCGTCGTCGTGCTGTTTATCGGCGGCCCCGGCCAGCGCACCCTGCCCCGGCAGATGTTCGACGGCATTCGTGACACCATCGATCCGTCGATAGTCGCAATGTCATCGTTCCTGCTGGTGGTAGGTCTCGCAGGACTCTTGACCACGACGTGGCTCTCATTACGTTCAAGCAAAAACTCGACTCAATCAGGCGCATGAGATTCAGCTTCATACCTTCTTTGCAGTGAAAAGTCCGACATGAGTCGGCCATACCATCAGGAGCAACACCATGTACATCGTCACAGGCGGTACCCAGGGCATTGGCGCCGCAACCGTGGAAAAACTCGCCAGCCTCGGCCACCCGGTACTATTCACCGGACGGGATGAGACAGCAGGCACCCGATTGGCAGCCAGCCTGACCAACTGCACTTTCGTCGCGGGCGACGTATCAAATGAAGACGATTGCCGCCACGTGGTGGCGACAGCTACGCGATTGGGCGATGGTAAACTCGCTGGGCTGGTCAACAATGCTGGGATGTCCGGTCGCAAAGTGTTTACCGAGACGACTCAGCAAGAGTGGGACATGGTGTTCGCCGTCAATACGCGCTCTGTATTTTTCTACACCAAGCACGCATTGCCGGGGCTGATCGCGGGCCGCGGCGCAGTAGTGAACGTATCCTCCATCGCGGGTAAAACAGGAGAGCAAGGACTCGCCACCTACTGCGCCAGTAAAGCCGCGCTCCTCGGCCTGACCCAGGCTCTTGCGTTGGAATACGGTGGGCAGGTTCGTTTCAACGCGGTTTGCCCCGGTCAGATCGCCACACGCATGATGGACAAGATCATCAATGATGAAGCTCGGTTGGCAGCTCTGACCGCGCGAATACCCGAGGGACGCCTGGCTTCGGCTTCGGAAGTCGCGGATGCCATTTGCTGGCTACTGTCGCCGGGAGCCAGCTATATCAACGGCACAACTCTCACCATCGACGGAGGAGAGACCGCCGGATTACTCACTCCCAAGTAAAGACTAGATGGCGCCGTGGTGCTGGTGTGTCAATGACCCACCACGGCCGTTCCGCCGCTGCGCTGGCCGCTAGGAAAACCATGAACCCGGGCCCGCAATGCGATGATCAGACTGAGCAAAAGCAATACCGGCAGCACGCTTGGGAAAACACTGGCACCCCATTGCTCAAGTAATATGCCACCCATCAGTCCTCCACCGGCAATAGCACCGTTCCAGACCACTACGTTCATGGACAGCGCTACATCGGCGCCGTCACCTGCAGTGTCCGCGAGGGCAGTTTGCAGAAGCGTCGCTGCCCCGCCGAAGGTAAGGCCCCATATAAAGACGCCCGTATAGATGGCCAGGGTGGAGTTTGAGAACACACCCAGGAAGATTGACACTGCGGCGAAGGTCGAGAGACTGATCAGGACCATGCCCCGTAGATGACGGTCAACCAGTCGTCCCGTAAGGCAGATCCCCGCCAAAGCTGCCACACCAAAGTCGAACAGCACCAGGTCAACCTGCCCCGTCAAACCAGCTTTGGAAACAAAGGGTGCGATATAGGTGTAAAGAATGTTGTGAGCTAGCATCCAGGTGAAAACCACGCCCAACACCGAACGTACACCCGGAGTCAGGAAAACCTCTCGTAACGCCATGCGCTGCGAGGATGATTGACCCGGATAATCCGGGACCTTGATCAATACCCAGGCGATTAATATCAAGGTCAATCCAGACATCACAGCAAAGGCCATGCGCCAGCCCACAAGCCCACCCAGCCACGTCCCGATTGGCACACCCAGCGATAATGCGATAGGCGTACCGACCATCGCCACCGCCAACGCCCGCCCCTGCATGTGCGGCGCAACCATCCGTCGCGCATAGCCTGCGATCAGGCTCCAGGCCAACCCTGCAGAAACCCCGGCAAAAAAGCGTGCAGCCAGTGTTAGCCAGTAATGGGAAGACAGCGCTGTTATCGAATTGAATAATAAAAAGCCGAGAATCGTCAGCAGCAAAACAGTTCTGCGGCGCCAGCTTTGCGTAGCAATAGTCAATGGAATTGCAGCCACCAATGACCCTAGCGCATAAACTGTCACCATCTGCCCTGCAAGTGATAGAGACACTCCCAACCCTTGACCCATTTGCGGCAGCAGTCCTGCTGGCAGTGTCTCGGTCACGATGCAGATGAAACCGGTCATCGCCAGAGCGAGTAATGCCCCCAGCGGAATCTTTGTACCACTTCTTGCGTTAGAAGCCATGGGCCACCTCACTAATATACTGGTCGGTATATATAGTTATTCGCGGGCATGGGGTCAACGCTTTTTGTATCGACCGGTACTAATATCGCCATAAACAAACGATCGTGCCGGTTTCTCTGAATTGCGTACTGCTACTGCCGCGAGCAATGTGCATGCGCTTAGCGGTTGAAGCCCCCTTCATGGAAGGGAGCGGGAGGCGTGCCGCCGAAGTTAAACCGGCGAATCAATCTTATTCAGCAGATGGCTCTTCTCGTCCAAAGCGCTCATTACCCGCAATGGGCACCCAATCTTTCAACGGCGTCAGATAATGCAGTTCGAAATATCTCGATTTGAACGCCCACTTCCCTGAACGTCGTTCGAACGTGTCGTGATACAGCCCACTGACCTGCACAGGGCCTTTCTCGATGTCGTAGAACACGCAGTCCGCGGCGACGGTTCCGGCGGCGCTGTCGCCGTCGATCTGGATCATCGAATTGGTCATCCAGTGGTGCATATGTGGCATCTGCCGCCAACTGTTTTCAGCCATCAGCAAAATTTCATCACGACTTGAGGCGTTCCCGAAACCCGGCAAATCAAGGGTCGAATCGGCGTGCCAAATGCTCTGCAAAAGCGCTCTGTCCAATCGATCAAAGGCATTTGCATAAGCGGAAATGAGGGTGTCGATCGCCGCACGGCTTTCCAGTGCGTCGAGCCGATCGACCAGATGTTCGATGTTCATGACGTTGTCCTGTTGGGAGCAACCCCACTGCGAGAGGTTGCCCGGAATTGGGTGGGTCTTCAGATTTGCGACAGACCGCCGTCGACCATCAACTCGACACCATTGACATACCGCGCATCGTCGGACGCCAGGAACAGAGCCGACGAGGCAATCTCTTCAGGTTCGGCCATGTAACCCAGCGGCGTGATCTGCTCAACGTATTTGCGCAGATCGGCAATCTGGCTTTCGCTCATCCCCAGGCCGTTATCCTGGATCGGGGTGCGGGTGAAGCCGGGGCTGACCACATTCGCGCGGATCTTGCGACCTTTGAGTTCATTGGCCCAAGTTCGCGCGAATGACCGCACCGCGGCCTTAGAAGCGTTGTAGAGGCTCAACCCTTCCAGACCATTGCTGGAGCAGATCGAGGCGGTCAAAACAATCGCAGAACCGTCTTTCATCAACGGAAGCAGCGTCTGAACAGTGAAGAAGACACCCTTCACGTTAATGTCGAACATTGTGTAGTAAGCCGCCTCGCTGGTCTCGCCCACTGGATTTTTCTCGCAGATGCCAGCGTTCGCGAACACCGCATCCACGTGATCGCCGTTGGCTTTAATTACCGTTTTGAGTTCATCAAGGTCCGCTTGGCGAGATACGTCAGAAACCACCGCCACAGCCTTGTCGCCCAGTTTGGTGACTGCTGCTTCCAATGTGCCCGCAGAACGGCCGGTGATGTAAACACGGCTCGCACCCTCAGCAATCAGTCCCTGCGCAATGGCAAAGCCGATGCCGGTCGACCCGCCTGTGACAACGGCGATCTGATCAGTGAATTTTCCTGGCATGTCTAACTCCTCAAGCGTTGGTTAGGTGGATCAACTGGAACCACAGTGAGCCATTGTGGGAGTCATTCAGCGCGAGCGGCACTGCCACAAATGCACGCAGGGCGTACATTTTTGTGAGGCGTAAAAGCTCAAAAATTACTCTAGATTGGAACCGATTGGTTCACGGTATGAACCGACACTCAGGAGCTCCGACCAATGAATCATGCAGCCGGCCCCGGGCGCCCACGGCAATTTGAATTGGAGGACGCCGCCCGCAATGCCATGAACGTGTTTTGGGATCGTGGGTACGAGGGCGCATCGTTGCCCGACTTGATCGAAGGCACCGGATTGTCCCGAGGCAGTTTGTACAAAGCTTTTGGCGACAAGAAGGGACTGCTATTGGCCGCCATCGATGTTTATTCCGCCCAAGCCTTGAAAGTGACCGCAGACATCCTGTCGCAACCTGGTACTGCCAGGCACGCAATTCAGGAATCCATGCTGCGCCACGCGCGCTCCTCTTCAGGCGAGGAAGGCCGACGAGGCTGCCTGCTGGTCGCAGTGGCGAATGAACTGGTTGCGCAGGACCTCGAGGTTGGGCAACGAATCGCTCGCATGCTCCACCGCACTCGACAGTTGTACGCCAGCGCGATCATTCGCGGACAGGCTGCCGGGGAGTTCGCGGAGGGCGATGAACAGGAAATGGCCCATTTTTTGGTCTGTCAGATAGAGGGCATGCGGGTACTCGGAAAGACCGGTGCTCGAGAGGCGGACATGACCGCACTTGTCGAACGCAGCATGCGTCTGCTCAACAGCTAATCAATCACTCAACCCATTTGGAACCAAACGGTTTCTTAAAGGAACCCTCTTCATGTCTCTTACCATGACTCAAAACGCAGATATCACACATGATCCCAAGCGCTGGTTCATGTTCGTCATCTTGTTGGTTGGCGCATTTCTGCCGCCTCTGGATTTCTTCATCGTTAACGTCGCTCTACCCTCCATCCAGGGTGATTTGGGAACAGGCTCTTCCGCCGAACAGTTGGTGATCTCATCTTATGCAACGCTTTACGCCGTCACCCTGATTACCGGCGGGCGATTGGGCGACCTCTTTGGGCGCGGGCGCATGTTCTTCCTGGGGCTGGTAGGATTCGCAGCGGCTTCGTTGCTTTGTGGACTCGCCACGTCACCTTGGATGCTGATTGCTGGTCGTGCCTTGCAAGGCATCACTGCAGCGGTGATGGCGCCTCAGGCTCTTGCTTCAGTGCAAGCGATTTTCCCCGAAACCGAGAAGCCGCTGGCGTTGAGCATTTATGGCGCGGTGTTTGGACTGGCCTCAGTGATCGGGCAGGCGCTGGGCGGCATTCTCATTTCCCTCAATGTGATGGGAATGGGGTGGCGAGCGATCTTTCTGGTTAACTTGCCCGTTGCATTGCTGGTCGTGGTGTTCGGTATTCCCGTGTTCAAGGAAACTCGTGCGGCACACGCAAGCAAGCTGGACCTCTGCGGCACAGGCTTGTCGATACTGACACTGGGCGCTCTGATCGTACCTTTGATTGAAGGCCGCGAAGCCGGCTGGCCGCTGTGGGCTTGGCTGTCGCTCGCTGCGGTTCCCGTTTTGGGCTGGCTGTTCTGGCAATACGAAATCCGTTTGCATCGCGCGGGAGGGACACCCCTGCTTAACCCCGCCGCGTTGAAGGCGCCAGGCTTGGGTAGAGCGCTGTCGGTTGCGCTGTGCTTTTACGCAATCGGCGTGTTCTTCCTGTTGTTCTCGATTTATCTGCAGGGCGCTCTGCATGCAACCCCGCTCCATGCGGGCCTGATCTTTTTGCCTTTTGGCGCCGGCTTTCTATTGGGTCCGCTGTCGACTGGGCAGTTCAAACGCCTCTTCGGCGCTTACGTCAATCCTGTAGGCATGACGCTGGAGGTTATCGGCTTCCTGGCGCTCGCATTGCTGGTCTCGGCGACGTCCGCTGACGTCGCTCCGTCCGCCTCACTGCTGGCCGTCATTCTGTTTGTGATCGGATTTGGACAAGGCTTGGCCCTGCCGACGTTGATGCGGATGGTCACGGGGAGAGTTGCTCCGGCTTACTCGGGCATGATCGCGGGTATCACCAGCGCGTCCTTGCAGATCAGCACATCGCTAAGCGTTGCGGTGATTGGTGGGGTCTTCTACACCTTGCTAGGGACAAATACGGACCCCGAAACGATAACGCACGCTTTCCGGGTTTCCGTCCTCTGCATCGCCGCGTTCCTGGCTCTGGGCGCCGGATTGAGCTTTAGCCTCCTGCGCCAGCCATCCGCCACGTAATCCTGCTAGACGATGCGTGCGCTCCCGCAGGCATCCACGCATCGTCAGTCGGACCCGATCATGCTCGATGCCAAATCAGCGAGCGCCCGCAACCTGTCCATTTGGCGCATGTCTTGGTGATATCCCATCCAGATATCTCGACCCGGTGGCGGCTCGTCCGGGTCAAGCAGTTGGAGACCCGGCGTTCGATCCCCCAGCGGACGCGGCATGACCGCCACACCGAGACCGCTTGCACACATCTGGGCCTGCACCGTGCGGCTACTGCTGGTGAATACTGTGCGAGCCAGCGGATATCGCTGCTGCAGCCAGTGCACATCTGGATAGTGTGCTTGGGCAATGTTCATCAATATCAGCCCAAGGCCTTCGCCGTCGGGTTTTGGTGCGGCACTTCCAGCGCTTGTGTAAAGGCCATAGGGCATGGTGGTCAGCTTGCGGTGCACAATATCGGGCTCTGTGAACGGCACGATACGAAAGGCAATATCTGCATCTCGCCGCGCCAAATCGAACAACCGATGGCCGGGTATAACCTCGGGCGCTATCAGCGGATAGCGTCGAGCCAGCTCACAAAATACTGGCGTCAGCACATAACCGGCGAACCACTCTGCGCAGGAAATACGTAACAGCCCCTCAGGCTGATCGCTGTCACCCGCCAGACGACGTTCGATCGACATCGCACTCTGTTCCATCTCCTCCGCCAGACCGAGAATACGTTCACCCGTGTCAGTGAGCACCAACCCTGCAGCAGTGCGCAAAAACAGGGGCTGACCACTTGTCTGTTCAAGCACCTGCAAGCGACGTCCTACGGTCGGATGGCTGACACCCAAGTGCTTTGCAGCCGCGCCTAATGAGCCGCTGCGGGCAATCGCCAGAAACACCCGCATATCACCCCAGTCCATTGCCCTTCCCCGTACAAATATGATCAGTGAGGTTGCAGCATTGACGCTTACCAGGCAATCCCCAGTTCACGCACTGAGGTGTTCATGGCTGGATGTAATGTGCGGGGTGACGCAGGATGGGAAGAGCTCCAAGGTGGTCTCGTCTTCATCGGCCATTCGCAAAGGGCCGTCTGATTGGAAAGGCTCGATCACGCGTCAGCGGGGTTAGACTTCGAAGCGGTCTACAAGCTTGCTAAGGCCGACCGCAAGGTTCGCCATTTCGCGTGTGGCGATCGCGGTCTGGCCGGCGCCCGTAGAGCTTTGCGCCGACAAGTCACGAATGCTTCCGAGGTTTCTATCCACTTCTCGAGCCACCAAAGTCTGCTCTTCGGTGGCTGCAGCGATCACAGCATTCCGCTCATCAATCTCCCGAGCCACTTGCGCAATTTGCCGCAAGGACGCCTCTGCACTCTGCGCCACTGCGATAGATTCACCCGCCATCTGAGTGCTTATGTGCATAGCGGCTGCCGCCTGCACCGAATCATTTTGGATCGCGACAATCATCTGCTCGATTTCTTCAGTCGACTGCTGGGTACGATGAGCGAGCGCTCGCACTTCGTCGGCCACTACAGCGAAGCCTCGCCCCTGGTCACCGGCTCGGGCCGCCTCGATTGCGGCATTCAATGCGAGCAGATTGGTCTGCTCTGCGACCGCACGAATAACGTCCACGACGCGACTAATATCCTGGGCCCGGCTTGAGAGGAGTTGCACCTGCTGCCCGCTTTCCGTTACGTGACTCGCCAGCCCCTTGATAGCATTCAGGGTAGAGGCAACGTTTTCTATCCCTGCGTTGCTCAGGTTTTGGGAGAGCCTGGAGGCATTGGAGGCTGCTTCCGCGCTTCGAGCAACCTCCTCCACCGCAGCACTCATCTGTGCGACAGCGGCTGCCGCCTGGTTCACTTCGTCATTCTGACGCACCAGATCCTTGCTGGTGTCACTGGTCACCGCGCTCATTTCCTCTGATACCGAAGCAAGTTGGGCAGACGCCCCAGAAATGTGAATTATCGTTGCCCGAAGATTGTCTTGCATCGTCTTCAACGCCTGCAGCAACCTCCCCGCTTCGTCCTGCCCACTGACCTTGATCTCCTCAGCGAGATTGGCATCCGCTATACGCTCCGCTACTTCAAGAGCTTGCGCGATAGGCCAGGTAATACTGCGGGTCAGAAGGGTTGCTAACCCGATCGTCAGTAAAACAATGACCATCAGTAGTGCCGTGATCAGCCCCATGCCATGTTCGAAAACATCAGACGCTACGCTACCGGCCTCTTTGGCGCCGGTATCACTTTCGGCGGCGAGGCGATTGATTTCCCCTTCAAGCTTGTCTGCCAAAGGACGTAAATGCGCGTCGATGAAAGCGATCGCGGCCGCATCATCCCCTGCCTGCACCAACGACTCGAACGTACCTAGTTGTGTTGCATATTTCGCCGCGCTTGCGCTGACCGCTCCATACAAATCCCTTTCTGTCTCAGTGACCACAAGGGGGGCGTAGTTTTTCACTGCATCGAGAAATTCACTCCTATATCCACCAAAGGCGATGACGGTCTTTTTTCTTGAATCAGGATCAAGTGAGGTGACCGATTTCCTGCTTTCAAGGCGCAATCTGAGCGCACCTGATTTCATATGTCCTGTCTGCCGTACGCTGGCCATCCATTTTTTTTCCGACCTGCTGCTCAGCGTCATAGAGCTTGCCCATCTGAATGACGGCGAAAATTCCCAGCCCAAATACCAGTAAAATCACAACCGCAAAAAATAGCGCCGCACGAGCGGCGACATTCACTGATCTCAAGTTCATTTTTGTTCCAGAATCATTGGTCATACAAAGTGAGTGAGGCGGCAGTTGAAAAGGTAAAGAGCAGGCAGGAGTAACCAGACTCAGTTGCCAATGCGCATGCTCGAGCAATGCCCCGTCGCTGCGGGTCGGCTCTATGCCTATGGCAACGCAGCCTGACATTTTTCTTATTGATAACGGCGTCCCTACACCGCCCAGCATCGCGGCAATTTCAGAAGCTGATGCCGTAAGTCAGTATCAAGCGATTCTCATCAACACTATCGGCATACGTGGAGCGGTTGGTGCTGTTGCGCCAGCGCACCCCAAAGTTCTTGAGTGGCCCGCTTTGATCCACGTAACTGATATCTGTGGAGCGTTCCCACTCCTTCCCATCTTGACCTGCTGCACGCAGCAGGCGCCCCTTGCGGGTTGTAAGGTTCTCCGGATCTACCTGATCGCCCGTCACGTATCGGACGTTGAACTTCAATCCCGGAATGCCCAGCGCGGCAAAATCGTAGTCATACCGAAAATGCCAAACACGCTCGTTTTGGGCCGCGAAGATGCTCGCCATCTGCTCGCTGAACAGGTAGGTACCCGTTCCGCCCAAGTAAATATAGGCAGTGTCCCCATGACCTTCTGATAGCCGCCACTGAAGATATGACCGGCAATCTGGTAGCCAAAATTAGTACTGACCACCCGGTTGTCGACCTTACCTATAATCTCTTGCCCCGCCTGCCGCGCCTGGAAATAACGCAAGTCGGTAAATGCCTTGCCCGGCCCTACAGGAACGTCAGAGGTCAGCCCAAGAAAATGCCGGGTATAAAAGTCCTTCAGCTCACTGGCATGCGCACTGACCTTCAGGTTGGGCAGCACCTTGTAGTCCACGCCCCCATAGGTGTAGCTGTCACTGGTTTCGGGGTGGTCGGACGTGGTCAGCGGGTCCATTCCAGATGAGTCACGCAGCTTCGTCTTGTCGATCTTGCCAAAGTGAAAGGTGAAATCTTTGATGTCTTTGGAGGTAATCTGCGCGCCATTGAAGTACTGATCGAACAGCCGAGTGTTGTTAGAAAGAAGCAGCGGTAGCCCCGGATTCAAAGCACCCACTCGTAGCTCCGTTTCGCGAAACTTCGCCTTCGCCGTCACGAGTAAGGTGGAGAAGTCATCGCTAGCATCATGTTCCCCACGGGGCAATATTCCGGTTCCAGCGCGCGCGGGGCTTGAGTCGAGCTTGACGCCTAGCAGTCCTACCGCATCCAGACCGAATCCGACAACGCCTGGTGTATATCCGGACCTAAGGTTGAGCTGGAAGCCCTGCGCCCATTCTGCACGTCTGGATTGAGACGGGAAGCCATCGCGAAAATCCCGACTGAAGTAGAAGTTCTTTAAATCCAGTTGACCTTTGCCGTCGCTAAAAAATCGACATTGGCTACCGGCGTGATCATCACTGCTGTTATCAGCAGAGTCGTACGAACGGGCAGACAAGGTTTTTTTATCATTAGAATCACCCTTCTCGTTGTAGATCTTATTGTTTTGGTGTTGCGGCGTTGCTGAGCGCCGAAATCGGGCGCGTATCGCCTGGTCGACCGGGTTTGACGTCACTCCTTATTTTTAAGGCGGTCCGCGGCGGTGCTGCTGATACAGCCCCTGAACTCGACACTTCCCGATCCATGAGGGCCAGCGCGCAGTGCGGGAACGACAAGCCAGTTCCATCACGGCTGCCGCTTCAGATTTTGTCGGCGCTATGACTGTTGTGAAAAAATACTGGCTAAAATTCGCCTGACCGGAGACCACGTTTATTCCGTTACGATTGAGGGCAACGAAGTCCTGACGATGGATGAGAAAAGCGCTCATGTCTGCATCTTGCGATCAGGCGCGCTCCACATCCGTGACGGCAGCGAACCACAGATCACGATGCAGCAAGGCGACGTTCTGCTACTACCGCATTCGCCCCGCACTCTGAAAGTGGCCGCAGGGCCTGATCGCACGGAGGTGGTGATATGTCGCTTCTGGTTTGATGCCAGCAGCTTCGAAGCGATGGTGTTTGCCCTTCCCTCAACAATACTGATCCCCAGAGAGGAAGCCGCGGCCTGGTCTGAAGGGATTCTTCATTTCATGCTGCTCGAAACAGGCAATACGCACCCAGGTGGCGCACTCATGGTTTCGCGCCTCATTGACTTGGTGGTCATTCGCATCCTGCGAACCTGGGTACATCAAAAAGCGGCCTCCGGCTGGCTCAAAGCACTCTCCGATCCCAGAATCGCGCGCGCTCTCAAAGCCATCCATGAAACACCCGGCCGACAGTGGAGCATCAACACACTGGCCGAGATGGCTGGCATGTCCAGATCCAACTTCTGCGAACGCTTCAACACCCTTGTGAGTCGCCCACCCCTCCGCTATCAGAACGAATGGCGCTTATCACTGGCCAAGAGCATGTTGCTGCAAGGGCACAGCCGCGTCGGAGAAGTCGGGTACGCGGTGGGATATGAATCCGAAGCCGCCTTCAGCCGCGCGTACAAATCTTTCTTCGGTTGCTCGCCACGAGACGACAACGCTCGAGCTCTGGAGGAAGAGCGTCAGTGACATTACACCCGTTCTCACATGCAATATTTATGGCCGACTCGCCTCGCCTGCCCCTGCATCAGTGCGATGACACAAAAACAGAGGGAGTGTTCGAGTCAGGCAGCGCATAGGTCGCCTTCATCCATGCAATCTCGGCATGGGGCGTACGCCCGAAGAAACGCTTGAACTCGCGGCTGAATTGCGACGGGCTTTCATAACCTACATCAAACGCCGCAGCGGCCGCCGAGATGTCATTGCGCAGCATCAGCAGGCGTGCCTGATGCAGCCGCGTCGACTTGAGGTATTGCATGGGCGAGGAGTCTGTGACGTTCCTGAAGTGCAGGTGGAAATTGGGCACACTCATGCTCGCTTCCTGCGCCAGGGCTTCGACGTTCAATTGCTCCTGGTAGCAACTGTGAATCTTGCGGATGGCGCGGGTTACCTTACCGAAATGCCCTTGTCGGCTGAGAGCGGCACGCATGGATCCGCCCTGCTCGCCGGCAATGATGCGGTAGTAGATTTCACGCACCAACGCGGGGCCAAGAATCTTTGCCTCCACCGGGTGGCTCATCGCTTCGAGAAAACGCAACGTAGACTCGCGCAAGCCTTCATCCATGGGCGAGGAATACATCCCTCGGGGTTGCGCGTAAGTCGGGCCGAATGTTTCATCGATCTCCAGCATCAGTTCGCCTGCCAGCTTGAAATCCAGCCGCATGTAAACCGCGAACATCGGCTCCTCTTCGCTGGCATCGGTTTCCATCGTGAACGGCACGGGCACCGACACCACAAGGCAATGCTGAGCGTCGTAGATGTAAACATCATCGCCCAGAAAACCGCGTTTTCGACCTTGGCACAGGATCACGATACCGGGCTCATATAGCACCGGCGTGCGATTCAACGGTCGATTCGAACGCAGAAATCTTATGTCATCCAGCGGGCTCAAATTGTAGCCCTCGAGCGGTGCCAACTGCTCCATCAGCTTCACCATGCGTTGAGTGCGCACCTCACAGGACGTCATGTTCAATCCCCTTGTTCGACACGCTCACTGTCCGTCGAACGAGTGAGCGCTTCCCATTGTTCGATATCCTTGAGTGACTGCTCCAGCTTGCCACGCACCAGATCCAGAGCATCGCTGCCCAGCAGCAGATGCGCGGGCGGCTGGTGGCTGGCGATCAAGTTCAGCATGGCCTGCGCAGCTTTACGCGGGTGTCCGAGCTGCTTGCCGCTTTTTTCTTCACGGGCTTGTCGTACTGGATCGAAGCTGGCGTCGTAATCAGCGATGCTGCGGGGCGTACGCTGCATCGAGCGACCCGCCCAATCGGTACGGAAGGAGCCGGGCGCCACTGCCGTGACAAAAATATTGAAAGGCGCGAGCTCCTTGCTGAGGGTATCCGAAATGCCCTCCAACGCGAACTTGCTCCCACAATAATAAGCAATACCCGGCATGGTGATCGTTCCGCCCATGGACGTGATATTGATGATATGACCACTGCGGCGCTGTCGAAAATACGGAACGAACGCCTTGGTGACAGCGACAGCACCGAACACATTAACGTCAAACTGACGACGCATGTCCTCCAGCGGCGACTCTTCGAAAATACCTTCGTGACCATAGCCCGCGTTGTTAACCAGAACATCCACCGGGCCGTGAACAGTCTGCACCTGGGCAATGACGCTCTCGATGCGCTCGAAATCGGTGACATCCAGGATGACACCATGAGCACGGTCAGATGACAGAGACTCGAAAGCCTGCAGGGCTTCCTGATTCCGGACAGTACCAATCACCCGGTGCCTGGCTGCCAGTGCTTCGGCGGCAAGTGCTTTACCAAAGCCGCTACTGATGCCCGTGATAAACAAGGTTTTAAGGTCACTCATGACAAAATCCTCTTGATTGATAAGTGCCCATGTTAACCAGCCCCTGGCAACTGCCCCATGCTGGTTCATCTGCAACTCTTGCCTATTCCTATCAATACCGATAGAAAACCGCTGTCCGTCAGCGCACTCTGGCGAAGGTCGCACTGCACAGACCTCCTGCGATTGCCAACACGCCGCCAGCCACCGCCATGCCGGGCCATCCGTAGTGCTGCGCAGCGGCTGCGCCAAGGGATGAGCCCAAAGCCCCGCCGACGAAATACACCATCATGAACACGGTATTCAGACGGCTGACTGCGTCTGGCTGCAATGCCAGCACACGCGTCTGATGCGCAAGTTGATTGGCACGATTGCCCAGATCGATGAACGTAGCGGCCACAAGCACCAGCGGCACTATCGCCATCTGCCCGGCAAACTCCAGAGCGACGAATGCAGCCATTACCAGTCCCGCGCCGAGACAGGACAGCGTTAGACTGTACCGTCGGGTCAACCGGCCCAGCGTCGAGGCGCAAGCAATGCCGACCACCGCCGACAAACCCATCAAACCCGATTGCAATGTGCTGAACCCGTAAGGCGGCTGTGCCAGTAGACCAGCCATTGAGCCCCAAAAAACGTTCAAAGCGCCGAACAGCAAGCCACCGCAGAGCGCCGAGCGCCAGAGCGGCGGATAACGTCGCATCAGTTGCCACAACGAACGCAGCAACGCCCCGTAGGGCAATGCACTGGAAACTTCGCTACGAGGCATACGCGTGGCAATCGCCAGCAATACGAGCAGATCGAGTGCTGCCGCGACAGAGAACATGCCACGCCAGCCCAACCAGTGTCCCAACGCTCCACTCACCGTTCGCGCGAGCAGTCCGCCAGCGGACAAACCGCTGACCATCAAACCCAGCACACGTCCACGGTGCTCCGCCTCGACCCACGCCATCGCGCCGGGGATTATGATCTGTGCACTGATCGCCGTTACACCGATCGCCACACTGCAGAACAGAGCCGCGCCGAAACTGCCGGTGCTTGCACACAGCAACAGACTGGCAATATTACCTGCCAGCAACGACATGATCAGATGCCGTCGTTGCACGCGATCACCCAAAGGCACAAACAACAACAAGCCCAGGGCGTACCCCAGTTGTGTGGCCGTCGCCACTTGACCCGTGTGCGCACTGGAGACCGCAAAGCTCTCGCCTATCAGCGGCAGCATGGCCTGGTTGTAATAGGCCGTGGCCACCGAGAGGCCGCAGCAAATGGATAAAATGACAGAATCAAGCGCAGTCAGCGCCGGCCTAGCTGATGCCATGACGAACTCCCCGATGAGATACCCGCCACGGTAGTCAAGAAGGCGATATCTACCTACGCCTAAAAGCATCAGGGTCTTGCTCAATGCTCTCACTGATCACGATGCAGGTGATCAGAATGCTGCTGATCCTCGCACCAGATCTCTGTCATACATCAATCGACGCGCTGAGCCAGCCATTGTCGAAACGTGATGAGCGCGGCCGACTCCGGTTTATGCAGCGGCCACGCGAAGTAATAGGAGAAGCTGTGCCGATCGACTACCAACTCGAAGGGCATGCGCAGCGATCCTGTCTCAAGGTCTCTGCTCACGAGCGATTTCTGTGCAATGGCGACGCCATGACCCTCTATCGCCGCCTGATAAGACAGCAGTGACGTTTCATAGCGCATACCACGATAAGGATTGACCTGAGTTGCGCCGGCTTCACGCAACCACAGCGCCCAATCGTCCAGCCGTGCCAAGGAATGCAGCAGCACCTGGTCAACCAACTGCTCCGGCGAATCAAGATCGGCATTGAAGCCAGCACCGACCACCGGCACCAATTCGTTTCGTGTCAGTATCTGCGTGCCGATACCCGGCCAGTCGCCACCACCCAACTGAATGCCGCCATCGAGGTCTTCATGTTCGAAATCCAGCGCGGCCGGTGAAGTGGTCAACTGCACGTCGATCGCAGGATGTGTAATGTGGAAGCCCGCCAGACGTGGAATCAGCCAACGCACGGCGAAAGTTGCAGGGGCGCGAATCTTGAGTAACTGGCGCCGTGACGAGCCGCCAACAATCGCGTTGGTCGACTCGCGCAAGGCGTTGAACAGCGGCACGATGTCCTTCAGATACCGCTCTCCCGCAGGCGTCAGCTCCAGACCGGTCGGCATACGTCTGAATAGCTGCACCGACAGATAATCCTCCAAAGCTTTGATCTGCCGACTCACTGCAGCCGGGGTGACCGAAAGTTCGTCGGCAGCGCGGGTGACGCTGAGCGACCGACCCGTGGCCTCAAACGCCTTGAGCGGATTGAGCGGCGGCAGTGGCCGGGAGTTCGTGGCGTGGGTGTTCACGGAAAACCTCCAGGCAGCAGCCGCCAATAACGGAACTTATTGATTCTCGGAACTGCGCTTGCGGTCAAGGCTTACACCCCACACCGCCGCCACCAGAATACACGGCAGCAGGGAAGCCATCGAGTACAGGATGCCCGCCAGCGGGTTGCCGCTCCAGTTCACCAGCGCCAGGCTGATCATCGGCAAGAATCCACCGAAGAGGATGTTACCGATCTGTTGCGACAGCCCGAACCCGGTAGTTCGGCTCTGCGGTGGAAAACTGTCGGCGATGAACGCTGGCAGCGGTGCCATGACCATCGCCGTTAATGCCGCAAGCAGCGTGATACAAGCGATGACCACCGGCCATGACTGGGTTTTCACCGCGTCGATGATCTGCGCAAAGCATGGGTACGCCACAATCGCCCACAGCACCATGCCAATCAGCATGACCCAGGCACGGCCGTACCGGTCACTGACAGCACCGAACAAGGGGTAAAGCGGCGCGGCGATAAGAATCGCGACGCCAACGCACATATTGGCCTGGAACACCGGCACGGACAGCACGTTCTGCAGGAAATACAGCATGAAGATAATCGAGGTGTAGAGGGTTACCGAGGTCCCCCCCTGCGCACCGAACACCGCAACCAGAAGGTTTTTCCATGAGCTGCGACTGGTCAATGTGTCAGCCAGCGGTGAGCGAGATACGGTCCCTTTCTCCTTGAGTGTCTGGAACACTGGCGTTTCTTCCATCCCCAGGCGGATGTAGGTGGCCACGAAAACGATCGGTGCCGAGACAAGAAAAGGCACCCGCCAGCCCCAGGCAGAGAAGTCGGCAGGTGTGAGGTAAACGTTCAGCAGTGACACAACCAGAAGTGCCAACAGCAGGCCCAGACTGGCGGTACTCTGCAGGAAGCTCGTAAACAGGCCGCGCCGCTCACGTGGCGCATGCTCCATGACATACACCGCCGCAGACCCGTACTCGCCACCCAGCGCAATGCCTTGGACGATGCGCAACAGTAGCAGACAGATCGGAGCAAACAGTCCGGCTGACGCATAGGTAGGTAAGCATCCCATCAACACGGTAGAAACGCCCATCAGAATCAGTGTCATGACGAACGCCCGCTTACGACCGATACGGTCTGACATAGGGCTGAAAATAAGCGTGCCCAACGGGCGTGCAAGGTAAGCCACGCCAAAGGTGCCTGCTGTGAGAATCGACGAAACGAAAGGATCGAACTCCGGCAGAAACAGCGCTTTCAAGGTGCTGCCCAACGCGACGTACACCAAGAAGTCGTAGTATTCGAGCATGGTGCCAAAGCTGGCGGTGCCTACCACGCGCGACATGCTTGGCCGATGGGATGAGGTGGTTGCGGCGATGTCCATTGTCATGGTCCTCTTATTGTTATAGGTCTACAGCGAGCGATCAGTAGCGCACTGGCGCTACTGAGATGAAGCGAGAAACGCGGAAACGGCGGCTTTGTGTTCAGCTCCGCAAAGAAGAATGGCCTGCACCGCCCCTGCGGATTCCAGCGCCTGCGACAGGTCACTGCTGGCGGCTTGACGCACCAGACGCTTGGCCAGACGCAAAGCCTTGGGAGGCGCAGAGGCGATTTTTCCGGCAAGATCATCAACTGTGCCGTCGAGCGACTGAGCGTCCACAGCGTGATTGATCAAGCCCATTTGCAAAGCTTCTTCGGCGCTGTGGAACTGGCTCGTGAGCGTCATCTCCATCGCTTTTGCCAATCCAACGGCGCGCGTCAGGAACCACGCCCCGCCGATGCCCGAGATCAGTCCCAGGCGCAGAAAGCTCTCGGCCAAACGCGCACCTTTAACCGCGACACGCAGGTCACACATCATCGCCAGATCCAACCCGGCGCCGATGGCAGACCCATTGATCGCCGCGATCACCGGCACTTCGATGGCCTGCATGGCCAAGGTGATGCGATGCAGGTAGCGGCGCAGACTTTCAAGTACATCCTCCGTTGCGCCCTGCATCAGGTCTTCACCCTTTTGCATGTCCTTTACATTGCCACCGGTGCAGAAATGTCGACCGCTGCCCCGCAGGACGACGCAGTGAACATTGGAACGCGCATTGATGCTCTCCAGCGCCTCGGCCAGCGCAACGCACATCGGCGTCGAAAGCGCGTTACCGGTTTCACCGCTGTTGAGGGTCAGGTGCAGGACGGCACCCCGTTGTTCGATCAGAACCAGATCAGGTGTTGCTGAACTCATGGCAGGCACACTCTTATTAAGTAGTCTTGTTATCGATGGCTGAAGAACGGAGCGCGGCGTTCCAGGAATGCCTCACAACCCTCGCGTTGGTCATCCAGCGCAAAGCAGGCGTGGAAAGCACTGCGCTCATACGTCAACCCTTCTTCCAGAGAGGTTTCCCAGGCACGCGCCGTGGCCGCTTTGACGGCCAGCAACACGGGCAATGAATGACGCGCGATGGACTGCGCGATCGACATTGCGACATCCACCACTTCAGCGTCGACCACAACTCTCGAAACCAGGCCGCAAGCCAGCGCTTGGGCAGCCGTGATCGGCTCGCCGGTCAGGTTCATTTCCATCGCCAGGGACTTGCCGACCGCGCGCGGCAGTCGCTGGGTCCCCCCCGCACCAGGCACCAGCCCGAGCTTGATTTCCGGCTGACCGAACAGGGCGTTTTCACCGGCGACGACGATGTCGCAGATCATGGCCAGCTCGCAGCCTCCACCGAACGCATAGCCTCGCACAGCAGCCACGACGGGCTTGCGCAGCCTGCTAACCACTTGCCATTCGACCGCCAGGTAGTTTTCGACGATGGCACGGGTATAGGTCATCTCGGCCATCGCCTGAATATCGGCGCCGGCAGCGAACGCGCGCGAAGAACCGCTCAGGACGATCGCGCGGGTTTCAACATCGTCATCCAATGACTGAAGCACCCTTCCCAACTCCGTCATCAGTTCGCTGGTCAATGGATTGAGGGTATTGGGACTGGTCAACGTGACCAGTGCAACGGCGCCCTGACGTTGCAATGTGACGATTGTGTCGCTCATGCCACCGACTCCTGAGACAAACGAATACCTATGACGCCTGCTGCCCCGAACGCATCTATCTGTTGTTCGCTGTAACCAAGCGCGATGAGAATTTCGGCGGTGTGTTCACCGACCGCCGGGGGTGGTTTGCGGGGCGATTCCGGATGACTGTTGATGGCGAAACCCGGCATGCGCAACAGCCCTGCCTGATCGTGATCCAGTTCGACTTGCACGCCGCTTTGACGGTAGTGGTCCGTGTCGATCAACTCGTGGTAGTTGGCAACGGGGGCGCACAGAATGTCCTGCGCCTCCAGCAGCGGTAGCCAGTCCTCCGACGTTCTCTGAACCAATCGCTGTTCGAGGAATTCGCGCAACTGCGCTCGATGCTCGACCCTAGATGGGTTATCGACAAACCGCGGATCCTGGGCGAGCTCAGGCATCTCCAGGAGTGTGCATAGCGCGAGCCAGCGCGCCGGGTGGTAGGCGGCCACCATGATCCACCCGTTCGCAGTCTTGTAGGCTTCGTTCGGAGCGGCGTAAGGCGCCGCGCTGCCTGTTTTTTCCGGGGCCTGTCCCGTCGCCAGGAAACTGCTCATCGACAGGTGCTGCAACATCAAGGTGCAGTTGTACAAACTCACATCCAGATGTTCACCTTGTCCCTGGTGCTTAAGGCCATTTAACGAAGCAAGAATCGAGATTGCCGCCAGGTATGCGGTCACCATATCGGCGATGGGAATAGGCACTTTCGAGGGGCTGGACTGAGGATCGCCGAGCATGCTCATCAACCCGGTCACGGCCTGAATGATGCCATCGACACCGGGACGCTGGTGCCAGGGTCCTTTTTGCCCGTAGGCAGAAATCGAGCAATACACCACGTCAGGATTGACAGACTTTACCGCGTCGTAATCCAGCCCTAGCTTGGCCATGACGCCGGGTCGAAAGCTTTCGATCACCACATCGGCATCACGCATCAATTCAAGCGCAATCCCGCGCCCCTGCTCCGTTTTCAGATCCAGAGCAATGCCACGCTTATTGCGGTTCACACTCAGCGACGTGACGCTTTGGCGCTGCTGCCAGGGCGGGCCGATAGCGCGACCCAGCTCACCGTCCAGCGGCTCTACCTTGATCACATCTGCGCCCATATCGCCGAGTAGCATGCCGCAGACCGGCCCCGCCACGATGTGCGAAAAGTCTACGACTCTTATGTTCTTCAAGCTGTCGGTCAACATCATCAACACCCTATGCGCACTCAGACGTGCCTTTTTGTAATGGGTTGAGCATAGGGACGGCCGGGGCACGGCCGCTATCGACTTTATAGGCGGGACCAATTGAGTTTTTGTTAACAACGCTGTCTGGCATGGCCCTCTGGGCCAGAGGAAAAGCAGAGCCTGGAGATATTCAGTTCGCCAGACATGTACGGCTCGAGCTCCGCTAGACGGAACGAGAGAATCGGGCAAGCAAAGCCGACGTTTTGGCAATCAAGGATGAGCGACGCCGATGCACAGTGTCTGGATGACAAACATCAGGAGGGGGTCATGCACAGCACGCTTGCCGACCAAGCGACAATTGAGAAATCAGCAATGCTTTCCTCGAGGCTGATGTGGTTTATGTCGACCTGCGCAGGTATCGGCATCGCCAATCTGTATTACAACCAGCCACTGCTGGCACTGATACGAAACACGTTTAAAGTCACCGAGCGCGAAATCGGCTGGGTTCCGACGCTGACGCAGATCGGCTACGCCCTGGGCATGATGTTTCTGATCCCGCTAGGAGACATGTTTGAACGCAAAAGGCTGATCGTCCTGTTCAGCGCCTTGGGGGCGGTGACAGCACTGGGCACAGCACTGGCGCCTTCATTGTACGTGTTGCTGCCAGCAAGCTTCCTGTATGGGCTGACCACCATGACTCCCCAATTACTGGTGCCTCTGGCTATTCATCTTTCAGGGAACGAGCAGAGAGGTCGGGTCGTCGGCGTGATGATCAGCGGCATTCTGATGGGAATTCTGGTGGCACGCGTCATCTCGGGATTTTTGGGTGACTGGTTCGGCTGGCGTGCAATGTTCACCGTCGCAGCCGCCCTGATGACGCTGACCACCCTAGTGATGTATTGGGCCCTGCCCGGCACACAACCGACCTACCACGGCAGCTATGTTGGATTGCTGAAAAGTGTGGTACAGCTCTTTCGCACTCAGCCTGTGTTGCGAGAATCCTGTCTGTTTGGCGCAATGCTGTTCGGCTCATTCATGGCGTTCTGGTCGAGTCTCATTTACTTGTTTCGCAGCCCCACGCTCAACCTGGGTCCTAGAGAGGTTGGGCTGTACGCTTTGATCGGTGCAGTGGCCGCGCTTTTCAGTCCTCCCATCGGCGCCTTGACAGAGCGCATCAGGCCCCGTCGCGTGACTGGTGCAATGATCGGAATCGCCCTAGCGTCCTACGGCATTATCTATCTTGGGCAATACAACCTGCTGCTACTGGCCATCGGCGTATTGATCATGGATCTGGGAGTCCAACTGGGGCATGTTGCCAATCAACGCAGAGTCTTCGGCCTGGTACCCGATGGGCAGAGCCGGGTGCAAACGGTGTACATGTTCTGTTTCTTTATTGGCGCAGGCGCAGGTTCTGCAGCAGGGAGCTGGGCGTGGACCCAGTTCCAATGGGAGGGTGTGTGCTCGGTGGCAGCCTTGATGCTTGGGGTCGCAGCCTTGCGCTGGCTTGCACCCGATCCCGCTCAACGCAGCTGATCGCGATAGTTGCACCACCGTACTGCTCATCAAGGCTCGTCAGAGTTAATCGGCGAGTCTTTAATGAACGGCCAGTGCCTCCCTGTGGAAACGGACCCGAGCGCTAGAGCGCCGCGTATCAAGCTGAACCAGGAGGCACTTGGCGAGAATCGCCTGCGACTTAGAAGAGCGCCAACGTATAGGTCAGAATCAAACGGTTCTCGTCGACGTCACGGGAGAAGTTGTTACGCGCCATCCCGTTGCGCCAACGCACACCCAGGTTTTTCAATAGGCCACTTTGCACGACATACTGCATCTCGAAATCCCGCTCCCACTCATCGCCCTCCCCGCCACTTTTCAGGCTGATGTTATCGCCACTGGCATACAGCGCGCGAAATGTTAGACCGGGAATGCCCAGCCTTGCGAAGTCAAAGTCATAGCGCAGTTGCCACGACCGTTCTTCAGGCTCGTCGAAGTCGTTGATCAACACGAAGTTCGGCAGGTAGATGTCGGTCCCGTTCACGTACGGTACGGAAGTGTCGCCACCGTTGTGCACGTACGCGAATGTGAGCGCGTGACTCAAAAGGCTGTAGGTGAAGGCACCGCTCAGAGAGCGACTGTCCACCTTGCCGCCCTTGCCTGAACCTGCTTCATCGCTGACAAAATAGCGGATATCGCTTTTTAACTTGGCTTCGCCCAATTGCGCGGTGTGGACCAGACCGAAATATTGTTGTCGGTAGATGTCCTCAAGCACAGCGTTTTGGTAGGTCAGCGCGAGATTGGGCGCCACCTTGTATGTCCCCCCTCCCATGGTGAAGTGGTCGGACTCAACGGTGCCGCGGAAGCGACCGTTTTTGTTGAACAGCGCCAAGTCCTCGGCAGCGGCCTGTGCACGATCGGTTTCACGATCAAAGCGCACTCCGGTCAGTGCCAGTGATTTGATCTCATTGGAATCGAGTGTGACCCCCTGAAAGACCTGAGGCAGCATTCGCCCGTTATTGCCCACCAGCGTGGGCTGCACCGGCTGAAATCCGTTGCCGAATTTGAGCTCGGTGTTCGACACTTTAACCTTGCCCATCACCCCGCCTTTGGAGAATTCGCCAGGCGCACGACCGTCGTTGTGAACAGGCAACAAACCCGAGTTGATACGATCCGGGCTGGAGTCTAACTTCAGGCCCAACATGCCGATGGCATCGACACCGAAACCGACCCAACCTTGGGTATAGCCAGAGCGGTAATCGATCAGAAAGCTTTGCCCCCACTCATCCCGCTTGCTTTGTCCCGGCCCGTCACGAAAATCACGGTTGAAATAGAAGTTCTTGGCAATGAATGTCGCTCGGCTGTCCTCGAAAAAACCTTCCGCCAAAACCATCGTCGACATTGTTGACAACACCAGAACAGCACCCGTACTGCGGATCATTTTTTTCTTGTTTTTCATGACGTCTCCAACGCTGCTCACAGGCACGACGACAAGCGTCGGCGCTGAGCCAGCCGGTTTTTATAATTATGAAAGAGAGCTTGGTACTCAGAGATTGGACCTCTGCGCGGCGAGCATGAAAGAACGATCACACAGCTGCCATCGACTTTCTCTCAGGTAGGGGTTGAGTTTTTATCAACGGCGACGGGCTGGTATTGGCGGTTATTGGATTAGGCAAGGAATGAAGATGAAACGGCATTCGCAGCTATACGGGTTAACCGTAACGTGGGCACTCAGCTTTTGCGCTGAATCAATATTCAACGATTGGAGATCAGCCCATGTTAGTCGTTTACAACCCTGCCGATGGCAGCGAAGTTGGCCGTGTTGAAAAAAGCGATGCCGCGGCAGTCAGTGCAGCCATTGATCGCACCTGCGCCGCATTCCCTGAGTGGTCCGGCAAACTGGCCAAGGAACGCAGCGACATCCTGCGCCGTTGGTTTGAAAGCGTCAGAGCGGACAAAGAAGCATTCGCCGAACTTATGTCGAAAGAAAACGGCAAGTGTCTTTCCGAGGCCCGCGGTGAAATCGATTATGGTCTGGGCTTTATCGAGTGGTACGCAGAAGAAGCCAAGCGCGTTTATGGCGACACCATCCCTACCCACGACAAGAACGCTTCGGTGGTCGTGACCAAGGAACCGGTCGGTCCGGTCGCCGCTATCACGCCCTGGAACTTCCCGTTCATGATGATCACCCGTAAGGTCGCCACCGCTCTGGCGGCTGGATGCACCATGATCATCAAGCCGGCCGAAGATACGCCACTGACCGCATTCAAACTGCTGGAGCATGCCCGCAAGGCCGGCATCCCTGAAGGTGTTCTGGAGATGGTGGTGGGTGATCCCAAGCAGATTGGTGAACTCATTACCTCTGACCCGCGCATCCACAAGGTGTCGTTCACTGGCTCCACCAATGTGGGCAAGCTGCTGGCGGCCCAATGCGCACAAACCATCAAAAAAATGACCATGGAGCTGGGCGGTAACGCACCTTTCATCGTCTTTGACGACGCCAATATCGAAGAAGCTGTCAAAGGGCTGGTCGGCGCGAAGCTGCGTAACTCGGGCCAGGTGTGCATCTCGCCGAACCGGATTTTCGTGCAGGACACCATCATCGATGCGTTCCTGGAAAAAGTGAAAGCAGCGGTGACTGCGATCGACGTGGATCAAGGCCTGCGCGAGGACTTTGTGGTAGGTCCTATGATCAACAAGACCGGCTTCGAAAAGGTCGCCTCACTGGTTGAGCAGGCCAAGGCTGCAGGTGCGAAGGTACTGCTGGGTGGCAAGCCTCACGCCAAAGGTGGACTGTTTTACGAACCCACCATTCTGACCGGTCTCACTGACGATTCGCCGCTGGCTGAAAACGAGATCTTTGGTCCTGTGTTTGCCGTCTACTCCTTCTCCACCGAAGAAGAAGTCATCAAGCGCGCCAATCAGACCGAGTTCGGCCTGGTTGCGTATGCCTACACCAGCGCTCTGGGCCGTTCGCTGCGTCTGTCCCGCAAACTTGAGGCCGGGATGGTCATCCTGAACTCGGGCTCTGTGGGCACAGTTTCGATTCCGTTCGGCGGTATCAAGCAGTCTGGCTATGGCCGCGAAGGTAGCTATTATGGCATCGAAGAATACGTGCACGTTAAGTACGTATTGATGGCGGGCGCTCAGCTGTAACTTTCACCCAGAACACGGGGGAGGCCACGACCCTTCCCCGTCTTTCGACTGCTACGCTCCACTCCCCGGTACTCTTTCGGCAATTACTCCATCAGCACGGACAATACGTAGTTCTGTTTGTTAACGACGGTTCGAGTCAAAGTCGCATGGCCATCGCCGACTGGCAGACTGATCGGCGCAGCTTTCAGAATCGCTTCGTCAAAAGCGTGAGGAATGGAAAGGCCAAGCGCGCGCACTGACAGACGTTTCGTGGCTCTGATCAGTTCTCTGCGCGCCGAGTCTTCATCCGAAGGCAGGACTACATTTAGGATCAGTTTTACACGATGGGGTACGCCTTCGTTCCCTTCAGCGGAAAACGAAATAGTATTGCCATCGACTCGATCTGATTTGATCGGTCTCGCACCACTGCTGCAACCTTCTTGACCATCCTGGCGAACAACCCACTCATTAGCGCGGAGTTGCGTGTCGTTCAAGGAAGTACACAGTTGTGCCGCTGACTGCGGTCGTAAATCTGCCAGGCAGTTGAACGAACACCAAAGTCCTGCAACACCCACAACGATGCGTAACATCTTGTTTGTTCTCCGTATGTCGACAGGCTTGCGCCCGCAGTCACATAAAGCCATACAGGTCATTCAGACCCGATTGCAGTAAACGCCGCTGTTCTTCCGATCCATCCACGGGAAGAAGCGTGCGCCGTAAAATCTTCCATTGGCCCTCAAAACACCGCAGATCCCAACGGTTAATCAGCGTGCGATGAATTCGATATCCGTTCGAAGAACCATGGTTTGGTAACGTTCGAAGTGTGCCTTCATGATCCAAATGGACAATCATCAGGTATGACGTCACGACGGCTTCGTCCCCCCTCAGGTCGATCAACGGCAGACCGGCAAAATGCGCAAGACCATCCTGAATGGCAGCCTCATGTTCAGGCCGCAGAATGAAGCTAGCTATTTCTTGAGCACCCATTGCCCCGTCCAGACCTGAGCCTCGATCAAAAACACCCTCTTCGTGATACACGGACCGTGTGTATTGGGCATGTCCCGTGTCGGCGCTAGGTGGGTGCGAAGCGATGAGCTGGTAGATAGCCAACTTGGCTTCGATGATTGCCAGCCGCTTTTCGAGATAATCTGAATCTGTTGATTGCATGCCTCACCTTTGAATACATTAAACGCTGAGCTTCCGGCCCGCACAGCGGGTAGGTAACAACACTGATCGCTCCTACTAAATCCGTTCGTTGTTCAAGATTACTGACGCGCCTGAGAGACGACGAGCCAGATGCCTGATACCAGGAAATAGAAAGCACCAAACGCCGCATAAGGCACGATGTCGCTGACGCCGTAGAAACCTCCCGACATGGCTTGCCTCAGGAAGAAGATTCCTGCCATTGCGGATTGGGCGCCACTCATGATCATCAGCCACTGAGCGCCATATTTCTTGCGACGCCTAACAGCGGTCGCGATTTGAAGAAAACCGGACCCGATAGCCCATATTCCGAAAACAGCCAGCATAGAATTCGTACTAACTGACAGTGCAACGGCGATGCCAATCGTTGCCACCAGACTCAAAATTGCATTCATGGACAGGACAGGATTACAGTTCATCCCACCATGTCGGTAGGCATCCAAAAAACTCGCTGCAGCGTCCCATGCGGGATAGAAAATGATTAATGCTGCAGCAGCAAAAGGGAGTATCGAGCCGGTGGTGACCGCGGCCCCTACCCATATGAAAGAAACTGCAGCACGGATGAAATAGTAAAAAACGAGCCACTCACCCTTTACATCACACATAGGGGCGCTTAGTGCATCGAAGGTTCTAGTCTTCATGTCTATCACCAAATTGGCAAAACAATCGAGATCAACGTGCGGTCTGGTCGGCTCCTGACTTGAGGTCTATTACGTCGTGTTGAGCAAATGTCCCAACTGGCGTCTCTAGCCCTATGTCCGATGTTCCCGGGCCACGGATACCGGTCACGGTTGTCCATACAGCAACCTGTGGTGGTGTTCCTGAGCCGACCGCGGCCGTTAGGGTTAGAGGCCCTTTCACTGCAGTGCCATTTACTTTCCCATCCCACACAAAACTCAGGATGCCCGCTGCAGCGTTTTCATGGTGCTCGGTATGAACAACGACCCCGTTTTCGTCGGTGAAAGTGAGGTCCAGCGTCGCCGGGGTTTCGAGCAGTAGTTCGCCGGCATAGCTACCGTCCGCACGTGGAGTTGCATGAGATGAAGGCACCAACGCAGAACGCCCAAGCCATGACGCAGGATCGTAAGTTGATCCCTTTCCTAACAACTGCCTGAGCAAACCACTGATTTCCTGAAGCGTGGATGCCTGAGTCAGGGCCGCAAGCTGTTGCACGGTATCTCCAGGATCCGTCGGCGATAGCGGGTCTTGATGCTGCAACTGCGTTGTTAGCAGTTTCAAAAATGCCTGACTGTCGAGAGCCGGGATGCGACTGCCAACGTTAGCTGAGCCAGCAGGCTGGCTTGTTGGGTTAATCAACAAATTGGTCTCAAGCATCGCATCACTCTCTTTTATGGTTAGGCTAGTCGGCGAAATATTGAGTATGCGTACCTACTAGAAGGTAGAGATCTAAACCCAAAAAAACGGCCAACACGTGGCCGCCTGGATTAGTTCGTTACAACAATTCTGTTTAGCATTGGCTGAGTGATCGCACCGAACATTTCAGGATCACCGTACGCGCGGGCAGAAAGCATGGCGCCGTGAACGGTAGCCATGAATGTCTCAGCTTCTGCACAAGCATCGTTTGAGAATGAAAGGCAACCTTGCTTGTCCCCTCTCTCGAAGACAGATGTCAGCCACGCCGAAAGCGCCCGAAAATGGGCCCTGACCTCGGTAACAATTTCTTGGGGCAACACGGGTATTTGCGTTGCAAGAAGTGCACACACGCAGTACCCCTTTGTGGCATCGCCGATGCAGCCCTGCCAATACCCTATATAAGCCCCGAGTTGGTCATTCGGACTCGGACACATGCGCTCGAGATGGGCGATGCCGGATTCAGCCTCTTGGCGATATTGGGTCACTAAGGTTCTCACCAAATCCACCTTGGTAGGAAAATGATGGTGGATGCTGGCTTTGCGAATACCCACGAATTCCGAGATGTCCGCGTAGCTAAAGCCACTGTAGCCGCCTGCGATGATAAGCGAGCGAGCACAGTTCAGGATTTCGTAAAAAGTGTTGGAGTGATTGGTCATGAGTGAAACCTACCTTCTAGTAGGCCACGCGTCAAGTCGCAGCACGTTTCCCGCCTAACCTGATTACCTTCAATCGGGTGGGAGCCCAGGGTAAGCAATCAAAGTTAATTGCAATGCGGCCTACCTTCTAGTAGGTTTTTCATGTGCTTACGGTTGAGTGCACCTTTCCATGGCTCGCCTCCCCCACTTGGCGGATACCAGATTGTGCAGACTCAGGAACTTTCTCACGACTCGCTCAACGAGTATCGAGCATGCAATTAAAGACGGCCTTCGAGGCCGTTCATAGGCCTCGAAATCAAGCCGTACGGAGGACTTCTCATGAATGCAGACATCAGTACCCAACTTTCGACGTTCCGGCAGACGATCGACAACATCGATGCAGCCCTGATCCATATGCTCGCGGAACGCTTCCGTTGCACCGACCAGGTTGGCGAACTCAAAGCAGAATATGATTTACCCGCAGTTGATAAAGAGCGTGAACAGCGACAGTTCAAGCGGCTCAAAAACCTTGCCGAGGATGCCAATCTTGATCCTGTCTTCGTAGAAAAATTAATGGAATTCGTTATCAGCGAAGTTGTGCAACGTCACCGCGAGATCGCAATGTCTAGGAAGGGGGAAGCCCCCACACAAGCTGCGATTCCCGGTGTTCCGTGATCAGCAAAAGCAAGGCCCGCCCTTGCCAGAAATACAGAGCGTTCACCGTCAAATATGCGGCCATCATTCGCCCGCCCCTACCTAATCGATGCTCAGAGATATTCACCTTATGTTGAGAATTATGATTAGAACAGCGCTTCTTTCCCTGGCATTTACTGGAATGAGCGCGATGGCAAAGTCACCCGCAGATCAACACAGTACTGCTCCAATCTCATTGAAGCCGCTCTTGAGCTTGATCAACGAGCGGCTCGAAATCGCCGACGCGGTCGCACTTACAAAATGGGACAGCGGACAGCCGGTTCAGGATAGCGACAGAGAGGCCACGGTAATCGTCGATGCGCAGCAGCAAGCTGAGGGCTATGCGATTACCAAAAAGGATGCAGCGCAGTTCATGGCCGCTCAGATCGAGGCGAACAAACTTGTCCAATACGGTTTGCTTGCGATGTGGCACGCGGATGGAAAAGCCCCCGCTACGCAGCGCCCGGACTTGACGAGTCAAATTCGTCCTCGGCTGGACAAACTTCAGATGGCATTGCTCCAGCAGTACGCGAAATTCAGCCCTCAGCGAACGGATCCGGCCTGCCATGCCTGGCTGAGCCAAGCAATACCACTGTTGGCTGCCGACGGCTTGCACGAAATGGCGCTGATCCGAGCGACAGGTGAACTGTGCGCCCCGCTTGTACAGCATTGATGACCACTATCCCTTCAAAAAGGAAAAGTAGATGCACTGGCCGACAATCAACGAAATTCGTATGTTCACGCCACTCCCTGCTGGCTATATCTGGGATTTTCTGAGGCAGGACGAGATCGATATCGCGGTAGATTTTTTCAAATCTTGGTTTCCTTCAATCTCCGTAGGCATGGGTAGCTCGTTTTTAGATCGAGCTTTTTACAACGAAAAAGTCATGGGGGCTGATCGCAGTGCCACGCCCATACTTGCCTTGGTCGTTCGCTATGGTGATGAAGTCGTCGCGATCGCGACATGGGAAAAAGTCGACGGCGCAGATGTCATTTCCGGCCGGGTTGGGGCAGTGGCGAAACCTCATCGTCAATCCAATCTGGCTGTAGCAGCCCAAGACCTTGGCGAGAAAATGGGTATACGCATGGGCGCAGGTTTGATCTACGGCATGGCAACCACCAGAACGCCCTACATGCAGCAAGCCTTAGAGCGGGCGGGTTACACGGCGGTAGGTATTATGCCGGGTTTTGATCGTGAAGAAATCGAACCAGGCACCTTCCTACGTATCTACGAGGTCATTTATACCAAACAGCTCTCCCCCGCAGAGGACTTCCTGATGCCTTCAAAGCAAAACTTTACCCCTGCCGTAGCCAGACTCTACGCAGAAATTTTCAAAGATGGCGCTGTGCATTTAGGCGCGCATTGACAATTCATCTCATTGCGAGACACGGTCCAACTTGCTAGAGCTCACCGACCATATTCGGTAACCGTGGGCTTTTTACTTACCGCTCGGAGAGGCGTCTAAATCCCAAACATCGTCAGGCCCAGGCATCATACGTCGATTCCATGCCTACCCTTCACGGTTACCTCTGCTTCACAAAAAACGTTTTAGAAATAGTCAGTTTGGCTGAGCCTTGACTACACCCCATCGGATACCCAGGAGCAGCAAAAGCCACTATCGATGACGTTGCCTTATTTGCCGCTGGCGCTCGACTATATGACCTGATCGTTGACGGAGGGGCGCCACCCGTGTTTACACCTTGGGTAGCGCACTTTCTGAGCTGGACGTTCGAGTTTGGCCACGCCAAAAAAGCTACTAGGCGGTACTGCTTCCCGGGTTGTGATTGACCAAAACAACTCATTTTTGATTACATACGTATTGATCGGTATCGAAACCAAGAATCTAACCGAAACCCAAAAAGCTGCTGATTGCAACACCTTCATCGCGAGGATCACAGCTTCATATCCTATGAACAGCGAAGCGCTGGCCACGCTGGTGGCTGCTTACGAGATTCGAGACCGGGCTAACCAGTCGGAAAGCGATCTGCGGGGACGGCCAAAATTGGTCTCGACCGAGATGCACACTAATGAAACTAAAATCGGAGTGCGCAGCATTGACAACCAAATCTGTAAAGAAAGCCTTGATCTTAGGTGGTAGCCGAGGCATTGGCGCCGCTATCGTCCGGCGCCTCGCCAGCGAGGGAATGCACGTAACCTTTACTTACGCCGTATCAGAAGATCGCGCCAGGGCACTTGCCAAAGAGATCAGTGGGGAGGCTATCAGGTTGGACAGCAGTGATCGAGATGGGCTGATCACCATGATCGATCAACTCGGCGCAATTGACGTGCTTGTCGTGAATGCCGGTGTCGCAGTAGCCGGCGATCCGCTTGCAATGGATCCCAATGAAGTCGATCGATTGTTCAGTATCAATATCAACGCTCCCTATCATGCCGCCATCACCGCCGCACGACAGATGAACCGTGGCGGTCGAATTGTCTTCATTGGCTCTACCAATGCCGATCGATCGCCAATGGCCGGCCTCGCCGCCTACGGGGCCAGCAAAGCTGCTATCAAAGGAATGGTGAAAGGCCTTGCCCGTGACTTCGGTGATCGCCAAATCACCGTCAACGTCGTTCAGCCTGGCCCCACAGATACTGACATGAACCCCGCTGACGGTGAGATGAAAGACTTGATGCACAGCTTCATGGCAATCAAGCGACATGCTCATGATAGCGAGGTGGCTGGGCTAGTTGCTTGGCTCGTTGGCCAAGAAGCAGCGATGGTGTCCGGAGCAGCGTTAACAATCGATGGAGGGTTTTCGGCCTAAGAACTTTTCAGCCAGGAAGTCATAGCCCATTGATCTCCAACATCTGCCTAGTATTCTGTTTCGAAAACCGGTGTTGCACTCAAAGAGGCACCGGTTCTAGAAAACACATCTGGAAAAGAGCGGCGCCATATCTGGAGATTGGCGTACAACGGTGTAATTGTAAGTTAAGTTCTGGGTGGCTCGTGCTCTACAGCTCTACTTTTCAAAAAGCCTTATCTTCTGGAGCGCGAGGAATAACGGTGCACCACAAGCGTGGTTCGGCAAGAACCCATTACTCAATTCCGGATTCTGATTGATTATGGCGAACGCTCCAACTGAGCGCCGCGATCATACCTAGTTTAGAGTTAAAATATTTTAATATTAAAGGCATTACAATATGACCAATCGTCAAATCATTATTCCAGATGACATGAGACTGCTCTACGAACGTGCTGGTTATGCGCCGGGTGTGAAGGTAGGAAGAACTCTCTACTGCGCAGGCCAAGTGGGCAGGACTCCAGAATTATCTGTTATCGAGGATCCTGAGCAGCAGTTTTTGGCAGCATGGAACAATCTTCGGCTCGTCCTGGAAGCCGGCGGCTGTAAATTTGAAGATGTCGTGGAAATAACGACTTATCACGTTGATATGCATATCCACATGCCAGTGTTTAGACGCGTGAAGGATGAGGTTTTTCCTAGGGGTACGTGTGCTTGGACATGTATAGGAGTGAGTGAGCTTGCTCGGCCCGGACTCCTCGTGGAGATCAAGTGCGTCGCGGTGGAGAGATAAAGATTGTGGCAGTGACCTGAAGATAGGAATCATCAGCTCGATGCCTAACCATACGGCAGTGTTTTCAATACTCCCGCCGCCTCCGCGGCATGGCCCGATCGCGAACATTGTTAAACCAGGCGTCCAGACCATGACTACTTTACCGCAATGGTAAGTCGTTATTGATTACGTATGATAAATGAAGTTTATCCGACTTTATTTGTTGATAACTGCTGATGTACTACATTGAACGTAATGAACAAAGATAGTGAATCAAGAACAAAAATTAACGCCCCACTGAAATTGAATGGGCTCACGAAACGCGCCCAACGGCTGCACACGCGTTCATTTACTAGTATGTCGAGGTCGGTTGCAAATGCGCTTCTGTCTTGCCTTGGCCAACAGTCCAATAACCGCCCTCCAATCCATCTTCGATCACCTGGCGTGACCACTCAACAACGGCGAATGACCCCACCTACTGCCAGCGGAAATCGGCACAGTATTAGTCACGGTCAAGGTAAAAAACAAAACACGTGCCCTCGTCTTCAGCAAGTATGTCTCCGGTTAGAAGTGCTGGGCAAATGGCAGTAAGTGAACTGATGGTCAAGCCTAAGCGTACCTACCGAGCACATTCTCCACCGAAGAACGCGGTACCATTAGGGAGTATTAGTGTAGGCCTCTAGCGCAATCAACCTACTGGCCAGACGATCCCTTTCGTGCTGCAGATCATCTATTTTTAATAAATCAATCTTTATTTGTTCTCGAGCCGCCTCCAATAGCGTAGCAGCCTTCACAAACAGAGCTTGCGAGCTTTCTGAAACTTCACTAAACGCCGCAAGAACTGCTCCAATCTCGTTGAGGACCTCGGCGGTTGCTGCATTACGTTTTGCCTCCATGCCACCGAGTAAAATATCTGTGTGGGGTATAGTTTTATACCCACTCATGCGTTCAGTTGAGTCTTCTAAATTTGGAGAAGAATTAAGCTCTGACATAAATTTATGGATTGTAGTTTGCGAGCCGAACCCAATATATTCGCGCACTGCACGCATAGAAGGGTAGATATCTGCAGCTCGCAGTTGCCGAATGGCAGTAGCAACATCACCGCGACTGACTTTCGAACGAGTCATGACTCAATTCTCGACTGTCGAGGGACTTACGTCGCTTTCGCACATAGCTTCAGAAAGCCCCTGAACACGTCCCAACGTAAACGCGTGTATTAACGCAACCGTCGGAGTGATACCGAACTCCCGCAGCACCTCGATAGCCGCTCTAACATCATCCTTGCTCAGGCTCAGAATTTTAATGTCAACTTCTTCTTTATTCATGGTTTTAGCCTCTAGCACTAGAGATTGATTACCACAGACTTCAGTGTTTCTTCTTTTCGCGAAATTTCGAAAACCCCATCTTGGCCACGTTTCAGCCTAAGAGACTGGTCGTTATTTATTACATTCAACTTCATGCATCGACGGAGCGCGTAGGGCGTATAGCCAACAAAATCAATGCATCGACCAGTACCTGTAATAGATCTCATAGCAAGTCCATAAAACATGCCTTCAAATGCAGACATCCTAAGCTTGACAGCATAGCCTTGGTCAAGATATAGCGCAATGTGAAACATTAGTTTTGCAGCGTAGATTCTGAACAGCCGAGGGGGGATCTTAACAAGCCCAAAAAGCATTGCTTCTAAAGAGGTTACATAACCGAACCCCATCTGATTAACGCACCCTATTGGCTGATACCGAAAGCTCAAAAAACCCAATCGTAGACGTACAAAAAAATATACTAAACTCATTAGACATGCTTCAACTTCCGATACCACACCAGTCCAGTATCCAAGCGTTGTCTCACATGCGAAAAGACAGGATTCATGACCTGTAAGAAATATCTTTGCCCATGAATCGCAGGTGTCAATCCATGCTTGCTCGGGATAGGATAGGTTGGACATATCCCAAGACACAAAACGAACGAAAACATTGGAAACAACTGGCTTGAGCACGGGCCATCCTATAGAGCTAACTAGTGCATATAGTACCGGATCCGCCTCGTAATCGCTGCAGCCGTCAATCATACGATGCAGTGTAGAACCGCCTATTGCATTTGCGACCACATTATCATACCAAACTTGGTATTTTTTCCCAAACTTATATAAACTGATTCGTATTTGAGGGTCATTCCTTACTCGTGCCTGAATTGTGAGAGGTGCTAGACAGAATCCGCATTCTTCGCAAGGTATTGTAAACAGCCACTCTCGCATAAGATTTTTTTTGCAGGTCGTGCAGAGTCGACAAAGCTCCAATGAATGATACAAGCAATATTTGACTGCTGGCAGGCAATTGAAAACCGAATGATAGCCAAGCTTAATACATTCAGGGCAATATTTAATTTCACAATCTAGAGCAAACGCACTACGCTTAAACTCTCCTGGAAAATTTCGCTTTGATGAGCGATTCCTCGAAGCAGGAAAAAAAGCCATACAAAAATTTGACGCGTACATGCAATTGCGCAAGTCCATACCCAAGGATTGGCGCTGGCAATGCTTGTACACTGCATTAGGTGCTACTCTATTGAAGCGTGCAATGTTGATAACCAGTCCAAAGATGGATTCATATGGGTAGGCTCCATTCCTGAAAAATGCTAAAATCTTACTCATTGGGTGTAACCATTTTCTGCACAGAACTCATGCAAATTTGACTTTCTCACCACTTCATCAAAGACATGCGGTGGCAGCGTTATTTTATCAGCATCCAGCGTCACCAAGTACCTTATAAGATAACGCAATGACAAAAAAACGTGCTCGAGAGGCACATTGTTTTTATAACCGCCTGCAGTCGCTGAATTCAAAGATTTCCAAAGATCACGACTGTAGCTCTCAAGTCGAAATCCGTTAGCAAATGCAGCAGGCAAGAATCCGGCTGTATAGCTGATCTGAGAACCTGTAGGATACTCTGAATCACGATCGTAAGCTCGAAGTATGGTCTCTAGATCAGACACATTGGTGCAACCCTTGAAAAGTATCAGCCTACTCATAAACCGTGCTATCAACTGAGCACTGTCTATTTTTCCTGTAGGAACTGTTTTTAGGTCGTCACGTTGTCTTTTAACACTGTTCATACCGAAGGACAACACGGTCATTGTCACACCCTTACGCTCCAGGCGGTTGAACATATCAGAGAGAAGAGACATGTCATACACCCTAAGCTTCTGAAACTCATCGATCAAAAGCACCCAATGGTTACATGAGCGTTCAATGCACCGGAAAAGTATGGTATCGATTAAAGCCGTAAGTTTCGAGACAGCGAGCATTTTTGAAGCAAAAGGCAACCCTTCTTCTGTGGCAATCTGCTCGATGATATTATTCGTATGACTTCCCTCTTTTTTCATTACTTCAATCTGTGTAATATAGGCTCTCGGCATGAAACCGCTAAGTTTTCGTTTAATAGCAATAATGCATCGAGTCTTCCCTACCCTGCTCATTCCGTAAAATATAAGACCTGTTTGGCGCATAAATATTGCATCCAGCGCTTCATTGCTAGCTTCAGCGATAGCGTCGGTCTGAACAGTGAAGCTCTTGCTGAACACCGGATGGCTATCCAAGTCATTCATCTTCATCTATAATCCCCCCTCCCCGCTGCTGCACGCTCGGATCAAGAGTAGCTAAATCCAAAAAGTTCAAATTAAAGTCCTCTATGGGAGTATGCGAATAATCATTGATGTTAGTTCCGGTGAGCTGCTTATGGCTATCAATTTCCTTGAGCTCTTGAATAGTTGGAAGCTCAGCCTTCGCGCCAAGATTATCACTCACACCCTCCCACAATGGCTCGGTTTGCGGTGCACGGCTGCAGTCCAACTCATCCATCAATCTATACAACTCCAACCGATCTTTTTTTCCGCTCTTATCAACCAGAGAATTGAAATACGATAGTACAATATCGTCTTTGCGCACGACCTCAAATGTTCGTGCATAGAACGCCTGATTAATGGCTTTTCGCGTAGCTCGGCTATGTGGCGTATTTCGCCAGTATCCCAAAACGGTCAAAGTCCCAATTCCTTCCCCGCTAGGAAGAAATGCCTCTACGGTTCGCATGTCCTTTGGATTGACTTTGATCATCAGTTTGGTACCAATCAAACCTAACGAGTTCGCAAGAAATGGGGACGTATACCTAGCCTTATCCAGAGTAATATGTGGCGCAATCCCCCCTTCAGCGCTCCCCCTAACAATACAATACTCGACATCATGCAGCAACTTTGCTTGTTCAACCACATTGCTTGATGCTTTCGGCAGTATAAATCGCTGTTTCTTATTTTCAATTAACGCTCGCAAATACTCAGCCGGACTAAGAGAGAAAGTTCCTCCTTGTTTCGGGGTGATATTGTAATTCGCCAGCCAGACGTCTAGTGCATCTTCGGCCCCCTTTACTGATACATTATATTTTTCAGCACTTTGCTCAGGGTTTTCTGCACGGCCATTTCTTGGATTACTTCCAGTTGTCGACGGAATTCGATGCATAAATTGGTGAGCGATTTGCTTGAATGTATTTTCCATAATAGAGCGCCTTTCAGGACGCCCAAGTTGGCCATAATTACTAGAAAACCCTAATAATTTCGCGAGCTTCGTTTTTATTTTTTCTGCATGGTGCGCCATAGCATTATCGAAATACACTGAAGTGAAAATTGCGTACTTCGCCTCAGGAACCACATAAGCTAACATCCCGCTGCCAGGGGGATAACACAAATAACTTTTGGGTTCCCAGTTCCCAAGAAATGCATCAGTTATCAACCTTTCTATGTCTCTGGCGCTAACCTCACTACTAAAAACAAACTGGGAGTTTAGTACTCCTTGGCTTGTAGTATCAATTATACCTAACAACCAGAACCTACTCACAACTCGACTTACGGAGACCCCTGGGACTGGCTCAGTTTCTATCACACACATTTTATCAATCTTATAAGCATCCAATTGGATTATATCGTACGGCATTGATGCTAACACCAAACCCTCGACACCGGTCCCTAAAGTAGCATGTGTCGCGCCTTCTAACCCCAAGCTTTTCGCGGCAACTGAAAATTCGGAGCATATAATTTCATTTGTGTATTTTTCGATTGAACGCAGGCCTAATCCGGCTTTATTAAAAGGCCAAGAAGTACTTGGAGCACCAGCCTCAGCTAATAGAGAGCGGAATTTAGCAGCCATGAACCTGCGATCGAATCGGACACCCTTGAACTTCCTATGAAATTCTGTCACAAATTTCTCATATTTAATTTTTACTTCAGGATAGTTCTCCAGGGTTTTTGTTAGCACCCCGCTCAGTCCGCCTTGTTGCTGGGTATGAGTATCGGCAAATTCTTTTGTTCTCTCATAGGGTTTTATCCTAAATTGGGGCAGCAACGCACGATCCCCGAATAAAATTCCATTCGCATCGAGTGATAGGAATCGTTTTATCATACGACTTTGGTCACTAGGGGGAATTCCGGTGGATAGATAAACCTCCTTCGAAGTTTGGCCCTGGTACACCTGCATAACTGCTTCGAGCCGTAGCATATAGACTTTTCTATCTGTAGCTTCTAAGGCGTGCGGCTCTATGTAGAGATGCTCCTCAACATTGAGCAGTCTAAGCTCCGTTCTTAGATTCATTTATACACCCACTCAGACAGCTCACAGAAGAAATCAGGTGCCAGTTCAACGGTTAACTCTCCAAGTGCAAACAGCTCAGCTACTGCCTTATGGATCAGAGATGTTTCCACATCAGAAAAATGTGTGTAAAAATCGACCAAGTGACCACTGCCTCGTTTCTTTGCATATGCCCTAAAACAACCCAAGTGATAAAATGTGGAGTAATCGTTATCACCAATTGCAAGGCATGACACGACTCTAAGAAGCGGAAAGACTTTATACTTTAGCGGGACAACATCCTCCAAAGTCACAACTCTTACATCAGCCCCATATTCTCGAGCAGCAATGGAAGCATCTCGAAATCTGCTGTCTCCGCCGTAGTCACTATTGTTAAATAATAGATCCCAACCCTGCCCATTGGAGCTCGATGTCTCAGCATTCAGGTATAATTTGTGAGGTTTTGGATGGGCGACGACCCTACCAGGGGGCCGTATTTCGAATCCCTTGATAGCAGGTTCAAATTCTAGGAAAAGCAACCAATAACACAACTCAAAATCGTTAATAATTTGAATCCGCTGCTTCTTTTTATAGCTATAGACTTCCCAAAGGTTTCCAAAATGGAGTCCACGATTTGTAAAATACGAAGTTCTTGATTTTGAGACGCCCATAAACCCACCGATCCGATGTGAGGAAAGATAGGTCCATTTTGGTCTCTTAGCTGGCGCTATGCGCCGTGTGGAATGGCCTATTTGGAGCATAGGCTCGCTCAATCTTAGCGCCAATTGAATATAACTATCAGGATGAACGATCACACTGCGAACTGACTATCAATAGAACTTTTTTCAAGACTCCCGCACGTGGATTTGTTGCGGTAATGTCAGAATAGAATATCAAATGAGTTTCATATGCTTTAGTTCGATTTACCATTTTCACTCTTTGGAAAGAAATTTCCTAGCGTTCATTGCCTAGCGCGCATCACATGTTGCCAAAGATTCAAAATTCCCCCCGCTGCATGCGGCCAATTCCAGTGGTTGCCCTTACATTATCAACGACTTGCTAAGGTTGTTGTTTTTTGAACTGTTGTTCGGTGTCCTGGTCGGTTTTACACAAAACCCCGTTTCTCCGGAAATCAGTTATTCGCAGCCCCATCCTCATGCCTCTCGTCGTTTCACTAACTCCGTTTTCAGTCACCTCCATTCAAAACGTCTTGCGGACTGGCCAGTATCGCCAGCCCTCGGTTGTAGTCGTGATCCATAGTTCCGCCGTCTGCGTTGACGTAAGCGTAACCCCTGGTCACGCATGCTTGGCCCAAACCTCAGCGATTGCGACATTTCACCAAGAATCTAATGAACCGATTCAGCAATGCCTAGGTCAACACCGCAACGGCACCATCACGGCTCAATTACATCAGGAGCGTTTCGCACTTTTGATGGACGACTGGAAGGATCTCGCATGAACACAGCTGAAGTCTCTTCGGGTACTCAACTCAAACCCCAAACTTACATGGCCGTTGTGGCCACTGTCGCAGCGATCGCCGGCGGCCTTTATGGCTACGACACTGGGATCATCTCGGGTGCACTGCCCCAGATCGCCAACGAGTTTCAACTCGACTACCGCGCTCAGGAATGGGTGACCGCCGCCATTCTGCTGGGCGCTGTGATTGGAGCAATCTGCTCTACCCGCCTTTCCGCCAGTCGTGGCCGACGGACGACCATCGTGATTGTCGCCGCCATCTACTGTATTGGCGTGGTAGGTGCAGCGCTTTCACCCAACGCCTGGTGCCTGGCAGTCGCTCGACTGGTGCTGGGATTCGCTGTAGGCGGATCCACGCAAATCGTTCCGACCTACATCGCTGAACTCGCGCCCTCGGACAAACGTGGGCGGCTCGTCACCTACTTCAATGTGTCTATCGGAATCGGCATCCTGCTGGCTGCAATCGTCGGTGTTGCCGGACAGAATCTTTTTGATTGGCGATGGATGGTGGGTATCGCAATCGTCCCCTCCCTTGTATTGCTGCTTGGGATGAGCAAGCTGCCGGGCAGTCCCCGCTGGCTGGTAGAAAATGACCGTCGCCAGGACGCCGCCCAGGCGCTGTCGTTGGTACGCGAAACACGCCGAGAGGTACGAGAGGAGATTGCTGACATTCAGGAGGTAGTCGAGAAACGCGAGAAGCTTCCCACCGTTGGTTGGCCAGCGGTCAAGGAGCGCTGGGTGCGCCCTTCGCTTGTCGCTGGGCTCGGGATTGCCGCGTTTACGCAGTTAAGCGGTATCGAGATGATGATCTATTACACCCCCACCTTTCTCAAGAATGCAGGCTTTGGTGCATCAGCTGCGCTCTGGTCGGCCCTGGGTGTCGCTGTCACCTACCTCATCATGACCTTCATTGGCAAAACGGTGGTCGACCACACCGGCCGCAGAACCCTAAGTTTGGCCATGATTCCTGGTGCGGTTTTGAGCTTGCTGGTGCTGGGTGCAGTGCTGCACTACAACCTCGCTGGTGATAGCCAGGCATGGTGGATTGTCGGGTGCCTGATCGTCTTCATGATTTTTAACTCTGGTGGCATTCAGGTCATTGGTTGGCTGACCGGGTCGGAGATCTACCCGACGGCCATTCGCGACCAAGCAATTGGCCTGCACGCTGCCGTCCTTTGGGGATCGAATCTGCTCCTGACAGGTACTGCGCTGACGATGACCCAATGGCTGGGCGTCGGAGGTGCGATGTGGGTGTATGCGGGGCTAAACGCGCTCGCTTGGGTATTTATCTATTTCTTGGTACCGGAGACCGGGGGACGCACCTTGGAAGACATCGAGCGCAGCTTGCATGCAGGAACGTTTCTGCCTGCTTCATCTGCAAAGCACCTCTGACCACCTATGTGTTGTCGACGATGCGCTTGAACTGTTTAGCCTCCCGTACCCAGCATGCTGCCCCTCGCCTCGCCCGGGAGCAGGAGCAGTTTGTGCAGAAGATGAATTCCGAACTCAGCTCAAATGCACTCAATCCCGGCATCGACTGGCAGGACTGTGCCCGTGATGCCACTTGAGGCCGACGAGCACAGGAAAAACGCAGCATCAGCGACCTCCTCCACCTTGACGAGACGTCGCAAGGCATTGCCTTCGGCCATCGACTGCAACGCGTTTTCTTCTGCCTCTGCGCTATAGCCACTGCGGGCCGACACTCGGGCGCGCAACGCTGATGTGGCGACGGGGCCCGGGGCGATGGCATTGACCCGCACGCCATGGGGGCCAAGGTCTCGTGCGGCGGCGCGCATGATGCCGAGTACCGCGTGTTTGGAGGCGCTGTAGGCCATCTGCTGGCCATGGGCAAATCGACCATTGACCGAGGACATCACTAACGCCACACCTTGACTGGCTTTCAATGCTGCCGCACTCGCCGACAGGGTAAAGGCGACGCCGCGCACATTGATCGCTTGCGCCCTCTCCCACTCGTCTATTTGAAGCTCGGACGTACTGCGCCATGGGGGCACCCAGCCTGCGTTGGCGATGCAAATGTCGAGTCGGCCGCTTTGCGTCACGATCCGTTGCACGGCCCGCTGCAGATCTCCCACCTGGGTGACGTCGCAGCCGATGAAGTCTGGGGACTCGTTTATGCCGTCTCTTGGCAGGTCAACGCAATACACGCGTGCGCCCGCTTGACGGAAACGTTCGACGAACGCCAGTCCCAAGCCGCCAGCGCCGCCGGTAATCAGAACCACTTTGTCGCGCATGGAGACCTCCGAGGCGTCGTTTGTCATTGGCACAGAAACGGCCGGTAATCGATGTCCAGCGGCACGGGTTTGTCCTGCACCAGACTGGCGATGATGCGGGCAATGATCGGTCCGGCAGTGAACCCCATCCACGGAAAGAAATTCATGAAGAAGCCCGGCGAGCCTGGCACCTCACCCAGGATCGGGCGCCAGTCGTCAGTGCCGTTCACCACCGCGGCCCAGGTCCGGATGACTCGCAGGGGGCCAAGGGCCGGTACGGTTTGCAGCGCCAGGGCCATGTTTTGTGCGAGAGAATCCGGGTCGGTGACCGGATGTCCGCGCCCGTGCCAGCGCGCCGGCCACCCGCCGCCAATCAGCACTGAGCCTATGGCGTTCTGTTTGAGGGTCAGTTTTTCCCCGGCCGAGTACACCAGGTGCGGGATCAACGGCCCGGTCTGTTCAGTGACGGCCACCTGAATGGCGAAGCCCTGCACGTCGGTATGGATGCCGAGCATGGCGGCGATGCGTCCGGCGTCAGCGCCCGCGGCATTCACGACGCGCCTGGCGATCAGCACCTCATTTGCCAGGCTGATGCGGTAGTTGTGTTGACCACGTTCGACCCCGACCACTTCGCAATGACGACGGAATGTCGCGCCAAGACGCTTTGCGGCCTCAGCGTAGGCCAGGGTCGCTTTCAATGGACTGGCCTTGCCCTCGATCGGACAAAATGCCCCGCCGAGTACCCGGTCCGACAGGTAAGGCGCCAATTCGCGCACGCCGCGCTGATCGAGCACATTGACCTCCAGCCCCTGACTGCGCTCCAGGCGCGCCTTGGATTCGATTTCGCGCAGTTGCTGATCGGTCGTGCCGACCAGCAAACCGCCCTTGGTCGACACCTCAAGATCGACCCCCAACTCGTCCGGCAACGCGTGCCACAGGTCGATAGAGCGGGCCATCAACGCGATGCTCGGCGCGAAACGCTCAGCCCACGCAGCCCCCTTGTTCACAAAGGGATCGTGGGGGATCTGGGCATGCAGACTGCCCGCATTCGAACCGGATGCCTGGGTGTTCAGCTCGCTGCGTTCGAGCACCAGGACGTCCACGCCGTCCTTGGCCAGGTAATAAGCCGTGGCGCACCCCGCCAGCCCTCCACCGATGACAATCACATCGGCCATGGAAAAGTCCCCGGATCGTCACTCATGCGGTCTTCCCCTGTGCACGCGCCTGACGACGCGCGAGAAAAAAACCGTGGGACTGCGGCAGCAATTCATGGGCATCCGTCACTTCCAGCGCCAAGGCGGCGTGATAGGCAAAGCTCGGATCATCCAGCAATGCGCGCCCCAACGCCACCAGATCCGCAGCACCACTGGCGATGACGTCATTGGCCTGCTGCGCCTCGGTAATGAGTCCGACAGCCATGGTCGGGACCTGGGCTTCTGCGCGGATTCGCGCTGCATAAGGCACCTGATGCCCTGGGGTCGCCAGTGTCGCGGAACGTGCCACCGGCCCCAGAATCCCACCGGCCGAACAGTCCACCAGGTCGACCCCCTGCTCAGCCAACGACTGCGCGAGACGCACCGTATCGTCGAGGGTGATGCCGCCCTCGCCGTCGTCGACGCAGGAAGCGCGATACCACACCGGTGTATGGGCAGGTATCGCCTCGCGCACGGCGCGCACGACCTCCAGGGCCAGCCGCGCGCGGCCGGCGAAATCGCCGCCGTAAGCATCGTTTCGTCGGTTGGCCAGCGGTGAAAAGAACTCGTGGATCAGGTAGCCATGGGCGCCGTGGATCTCAACGAAGTCCAGCCCCGCTTGCACGGCGCGGCGTGCGGCCTCGGCGAACGCCGCAACCACCTGCTCGATGTCCTCGGGACTCGCCGCTTCGGGTGTCGGCCAGCCCGAGGTGTGTGCCAGCGCTGAAGGGGCCAGCGTAGGCCAGGCCGGTGTCGGGTCATCGGCGGTCAAGGGGCCGCTGCCGAGCCAGGGCACCGCCGAGCTGGCCTTGCGCCCGGCATGACCGAGTTGCACGCCTACGGGTATGCCGTGCTGGTGGTACAGCTCAGCGAGCCGCCGCATGCCGGGAATCTGGTCATCGCGCCAGAGGCCCAGACAGCCGGGGCTGATGCGTCCATCGCGCAGCACCGCCGTGGCCTCAAGCATCGCGCCGCCGATCCCGCCCAGTGCAAACCGGGCGTGATGGGCGTAATGCCAGTCATTCACCTGCCCTTCTTCGGCCTGGTATTGGCACATCGGCGACACGATCAGACGATTGCGAAAGCTCACACCTCGGCAGTCGAACGGCGTAAACAACGGGGGTCGGTTCATGCCGGTTCCTCGTCTTATTTCGCTTGAGTGGCAACGTAGCTGTTGAGGTCGTCAAGGATGCTGACAATCCGCGCGCGGCGGTCGATCCCTTCCTGACCCAAGTCGGCGAACTGCGTCAGCGGCGCGCGCACGTCCCCCACCGGGTAGCCTTGCGACGCAGCCAGCGCCTTGGAATAGCACTGGTGGCCATAGGTCGGATGGCCTTCGGCAATGATGTGATCGAAGCTGCTGATCATCGCCTGGATTTTGCTCGCTTCCTGCAGCTTGCCTTCCACCAGCGCCTCCCACATCCGGGTCGAAGCACGGGGAATGTAGTTGGCGTAAGGGTTGACGTAGCCCACGGCACCCAGCAGGAAACTCTCCACAGGGCGCTCGCCTGCGAACACATTCATCACGCCTTGCGTGCCCTCGACGATGTCGTAGATACGACCGACATCCATACTGGCCTCTTTGATATACCGCACGTTGTCAAAGGCTTTGGTCATGCGGGCCACCAGCGCGGCGGACATGTCGACGTTGGTGGTCACCGGGTTGTTGTAGAGCATGATCGGCAGCGAAGTGGCCTCCGACACCGCCCGGTAGTAATTGAAGATTTCGTCTTCGGTCGGGGTGTAGTAATACGGCGGCGCAATCATGAAACCATCGGCGCCCAACGCCTCGGCCTCGCGGGTGTAGCGCACGGCATTGGGGGTGTAGGCGTTCATCGTGCCGACCAGCACGTCGATGCGGCCGTTGACCAGCTTGACCGTGGTTTCGATGTACTGCGTCCGCTCGTCATCGGAGATGGTCAGGAACTCGCCGGTGGTGCCGAGAATGATGATGCCTGGCGAGCCCGACTCGATTTGCCATTCGATGAACGCGGCCAGCGCTTTGTAATCGATCTGGCTGCCATCGGGGGTGAAGGGCGTCACAGTAACGCCGTAGCTGCCGCGAAATTCCTTACTCATGCTTGACTCCAACTGTCGTACGATTGTGCGCGGACGCGGTATGCATCCACTATTTTTGTGTCACGAATGACGCTTTCCAGGTCCAATTCGGCCCGAATCGTCTTATTCGAAGCGGCCGAATCCCGACACCTGCAAAGCGATGTCACTCAGGCGAACACGCGTTCGCGTTTAAGTGATTTCAGTCTTTTCCAATGCGCCAGCGAGCTCCGCGATCGTCACAGGCTTGACCGGCAGTCGAGGGGCGAACCCAGACAGCTCCGAGCGTTGTGCCCCTGTCAGGGCGCAGACCTGCTCGTCCAGCGATGCCGCGCAATAACGGCCCTGGCAGCGCCCCATGCCGATTCGCGTGTGGCGCTTGATCGCACCGACGGTGCTGATCCCGTCGTCCAACGCCTGCTTCAGCGTCGCGAAACTGACTTCCTCGCACCGACAAATCAGGCGCTGCGCATCAGCCGTCGCGTCGATGACAGGGGGCCGAGCGTCTGCCTGGTACAGCGTCCATAACGCCTTCTGAAACGCCCGCTGGCGCTTGAGCTCGGCGTCTGCGGCTTCAGCACTTTCACGCAATTCGTCACAAGGCTGATAGCCGCATTGGCTGGCCGCGTTCAAGCCCACCAAGTGCCCTTCCGCCAAGGCGGCCTTGGCTCCGCCGATCCCTGTGCAATCACCCAAGGCAAACACCCCGGCGATGTCCGTTTCGCCTTGTGCGTTGCGCCGGGTCACCAATTGCCGACGTGCCGCGTCGTAATCGTGGCTGCAGCCCAAGGCGCGCAGCAATTCATTGGCCGGTTCGAACCCATAGCCGAGGCATACGCAATCGACCTCGAAACGTTCCGGGAATGCATTGCCGTCTCCATCACACACGCTCACCTGCAACGTTTCGCCGTGGGCCTCGATGCCCGCCACCCTCGCCCGATGGATCATCCGACCGGCGCTGCGTGCCAACGCCCAACGATAACGCAGACCGTCCAGCACCAAGCCCGGCACTGACGTCGTCATGCGTAGCAGACTGGACAGTGACGACACCCCGGGTGCCTTAGCAGCTTCCACCACCGCCACCACCGTTGCTCCCCCTGCACGCAGCTCGGCCGCCAATTGCAGATTGAGCGGGCCGTTCCCGGCGATGAGCACGCGGCGCCCTGGCAAACGTCGCGCAGTGCGCCAAAGTGTTTGCGCAGCGCCGGTGGTCATCACTCCCGGTAGCGTCCAGCCCGGTACGTGCCAGGCACGCTCGTAAGCACCTGTGGCGATGATGGTCGTCCGCGGTTTCCAGCGCTGAGTGTGGCCGTTGATGGCCACCCCGTACTCGCCGGGCTCGAATGCACCCCAGACCAGCGCGTCGCCGATCATTTCCACGCCCGCCTCCCGCACGCGAGCAATCAACTCAGCGCCCTGCCGATGCTGTCGGTCCGGGGGCTGGATGCCAGGGCCACTGACGCTCAGTTGCTTGTAATACTGGCCGCCGGCCAAGCTGCGCTCGTCCAGCACCACCACCGTTGCACCCGCCTGTCGCGCGCTCAGTGCGGCTGACAAGCCACCCGGCCCGGCACCAATGACCAGCACATCGGGGGCGCGTACCTCCATGGGTTCGATCGAAACGGCCTGCGCGACGTCCAGTGGCAAGGCAGCCTCGCCGACACTCCGTCGAACGCTGATCGGCGCCACGACTTTAGTCATGCAGGCACGCTGGTTCGGGCGCCCGTCGATCTCCACCAGACATTCCTGACACACGCCCATGCCACAGAAGATCCCGCGGCAGGCGCCGTTGCGCGTCTCACGGAAATGCTTCACGCCCCCCGCAATCAACGCAGCGGCCAGCGACTCCCCTGCCCGTGCGGTGTATTCCGTGCCTTCGAAGGTGACTGCAATGTTTGTCATGCCGCTTCTTCTCTGCCTTCGATCAACATCTCAATGCCGCAGGATCTTGCCCACGAACTCCCGGGTGCGCGCTTCGACCGGCGCCTCGAAAATCTGCTGCGGCGTCCCGATTTCCACCACCTGCCCCTTATCCATCATCACGATGCGCGTGGAGACCTCACGCACGAACGACATCTCGTGAGAGACCAGCAACATGGTGATGCCCTCCTTCGCCAGCCCGCGCACCGTGTCGAGCACTTCGTTGACCAGCTCCGGATCCAGAGCCGCCGTGACTTCGTCCAGCAACAGGATCTGCGGACGCAAGGCCAGCGCCCGCGCAATCGCGACACGCTGTTGTTGGCCGCCGGACAACTCGTCCGGATACGCATGGTATTTCTCCCCAAGGCCCACCTTGTTCAGCAAGGCCTTGGCCTCCACCTCGACTTCGGCGCGAGGGCGCTTCTTGATCTTGGTCGGTGCGACGGTCACGTTGCGCAGCACGTCCATGTTCTGGAACAGGTTGTATTGCTGGAAGACAATGGCCATTTTGTCGCGGGCGGCGCGCAGGCTGCTTTTCGAAACATAGTCCAGCGGCTCTTCGTCGATCAGCACTTGCCCGGCCGTGGGCGGCAGCAAGCCCATCAGTACGCGCAGCAACGTGCTTTTACCGGAGCCGGACGGCCCGATCAGGCTGATGACTTCGCCGCGATCAACCGACAAGCTCACGTTTTGCAGGACCGGAATGTGCGCGTACGCGCTCGACAGATTTACGACGTTGAGGTGAGCCAAGACGTTTCTCCAGATAAGCGCCAAATTTACTGAGCGGATAAGACAGAGCGAAATACGCAGCGAGGACGACCCCGTACACCAGGAAGGGCGAGAAGCCACGGTTCATCAGCACCTTGCCGGTGAACGTCAGCTCGACGACACCCATCTGCGACGCCAGCGAGGTGTCCTTGATGAACATCACCATGAAGGCGAAGGCTGGCGGCAGAATGACCTTCCACGACTGCGGCAGCAGCACCATGAACAGCGTGCGGCTGAAACCGAAATTCATCACTTGGGCCGCCTCAAGCTGCTGCCGAGGCACCGACTCGAGCCCCGCCCGGATGATCTCCGAAAGGAACGCGGTGGCCACCAGGCAGATGGAGGCCGTGGCGATGGTCGACAGCGAAATGTTCGAGCCCAGGCCTTGGGAGGCGTACATGACGATGAACAGGATGACCAGAAACGGGATGCGCCGGAACACTTCGACATACACCGTCACGGCCAGTCGCAACAGCATCAGCCACTGACTGGTGGTGCTGCGGATCACGGTGATAACGAAGCCGCAAAGGGCGCCCACGGTGCAGCCGATCACGGTCATCATCAACGTGCGCCCCATGGCTTCAAGGACGAAGACCAGGGTGTACCAGGTGAAGAAGCGTGGGGCTTGGGAAATGATCAGATCGAGCATCAGAACACCTTGATTTTTGCGCGGAACAGGTGACGGCCAACCAGCCCCAGAGCGATCGACGCCACGAAGGTCAATGCCACATAGATCGCCGCCACGACCGAGAAGGTTTCAATGGTGCGCAGGTTGGCGGTCGAGATGTTGATCGCTCGACCGGTCAATTCCTCGACCCCGAAGATCGCGCCGATGGAACTGCCCAGCACCAGCCAGACGAAGAAGTTGCACAGTGGCGCATAGATGGTCTTGGCGATGTGCGGCAGGATGACGTAGCGCACGGTCTGCAATCCGGACATCCCCAGGGTGACGGCGGTTTCGATTTCCGCTTTGCGCACCGACTCGACGCCAGAGCGCAGAATGTCCGTCAGGTAGGCACCCGAATTGAGCGTCAGGCCGATCAATACGGCGGTCATCGGTTCCAGCACGATGCCGACATCGGGCAAGGCATAGAACAGGAAGAAAATCTGCACCAGCGCCGGGGTATTGGTGAACAGCGTGATGTACATGCTGACCAGGCCGCGCAGCAGGCGTCCCCCATGCATTTTTGCCATGGCACCGGCCAGGCCGATGGCCGAGCCGAGCCAGAACGATACGAAGGCGATTTCCAGGGTGAACAGTGCGCCCTTCAATAGGTAGGGCAGGTTCTGGATCACGTTCGAGAATTGAAAGGTGTAGTCCACAAGGCTAATCCGTCTTTTTTGCCGTCCCCGGTGCAGCCTTTCGGGTGCACGGGGGCGCTGCGAGGGTTAGAAGTACGGGGTGACGGGCACTGGCGAGAGCATCGGTGCGCCGTATGCTTTCTGCCAGGTGGCATTGATGAAGCCACTGCTGTGCATTTCGTACAGCACCACGTTCAGGTAATCCTTGAGGCCGGTGCTGTTTTTCGCCACGCCAATGCAGTCATACCCGACGGAAATTGGGTCTTTCAGCACGCGCCATTTCACGTCTGGGTAGTTCTTGGTGAAGCTCATGAAGAAGTCGATGTTCTCGACGATGGCGTCGCCACGGCCCTGGGCTACTGCGCGCACGGTGTCTGCGATGGTCTCGACCAACAAAACGTTGGCCTTGGGCAGCTCTTTCTTCAGGTAATCGACGGACCAATTGCCGCGCATGTTGACCAGTTTCACGTCAGGGCTGTCGAGCTGCTTCCAGTTATCGGCCTTGAGTTTGTCGGTGGTCAGCACTGCCATGGATTCGGTGTGCAGCGGCACGGTGAAATCGATCAGCTTGGCGCGCTCGGAGTTACGCGTCAGCGCGCCGAGGGAAATATCGATCCGGTCCGACTGCAGGAACGGCACACGCTGCGCACTCTCGGTGGGGACGAATTCGACTTTGACGTTGAGATTGCGGGCAATTTCATTGGCCGTGTCGATGTCGAAACCGACCATTTCGTTCTGGTCGTTGTACGAACTCATCGGCGGAAAATTCGGGTTGACCCCGACCCTCAGGGTGCCGCTCTGGATGATCGCATCCAGACTGCGCGCCTGCACGGCGCCGGCGGTCGCTGCCGCCACAACAGCCAGCGAGAGAATGACAGCTTTCAATTTCAGCATGTGAAACTCCTGATTGGTATGACAAGCGACACCAGCACATGCTGGCATCTCAATGTCTGACGTCGCCGCAAGTATGTCAATCAATTTATGCGCTATACGAACAAATTACGTCATAGCGCACACATTTACGCCAGCTCGTTTAACGCACGTAACTTGCACCGTTTACATCCAACGTGGCGCCACTGAGGTGCCTGGATCGCCCGCTGGCCAGGAAGGCAACCAGCGCGGCGATATCGCCCGGTGGTACCCATTCGCCCATGGCCAACTGCGCCGTGACGCCCTCCTCGCCCCCTTGCGTCAGGGCAAACGACTCGGACATCTGTGTGCGCACAACGCCGGGAGCCACGATGTAGGCGAGAATCCCCTCTTTGGCGTAGGCCCGAGCCACTGTTTGGGTCATCGAGCGCACAGCAGCTTTGGAAGCGGCATAGGCGATCGTGTCCGGGTTGGTTACGCCACGCTGCGCCGCCCAACTGGAAATGGTGATGAGGATGCCCCCGCCATTGGCCTGGAAATGCTTCACCGCGCGCCGGATCAGGCGCGCAGGTGCGAGCACATTCACGCCCAGGGTTTCATCCCAAACGCGGTCCCACGTTTCGTCATCACTCGCAAAACCGCCGTTCCAGCGCATGATCGCGGCATTGTTCACGAATCCGTCGATACGGCCTTGCCAGGCTTGGGCTTGATCCCAGAGCTGCTCCACAGCAGCCAGATCATGAAGATCGGCCTGCAAAAAAAGCTTGTCTGCGTCTACCACGCCGGCCAGCGCCTGTTCGGCACCCTCGCGGTCTGCACCGTAATGGGCGATGACTCGCGCGCCCGCTTCGCCCAAGGCGGTGGCAATCGCGGCACCAATCCCTTTGGAAGCACCCGTGACAAGCAACGTCTTACCTTTCAGGTCAAACATTCAAGACTCCATGCAAAGTCCGCTGCATTGATCAAGCCAATGCGCGGGCTAACGTCGTCAGATCGCTTGAGCGATCCTTGAAATGAAAGTGAGGTGACGCGCCGAGCGAACTGGCTGGCGTCGAGACAGTGCCCAAAGGGCAAAAGGGACCGCAGGCCAAATGCGCTGCGTGGGACGTGCGTGAAGTGCTGCGTGCATCAGTGAAACCCCATCGTTTGCTATTTTCGTTGTTTTCGATGTGGAGCCTAAGGTATCGCACAATTGTGCGCATTGCAAACTATTGTGCGCGGTTTTTCGCGCTTTCTCTCTTCGCTTCGGGAAAACGCGGGCGAAAAAAAACGCGCCTAATTCGCTGATTGAGGCGCGTCTTTAATATTTGAAGCGTCAGCCTTGAAGGGCTTGGGTAATGTTCTTCGACGCTTCGAGCAGTTCGCTCAGGATTCGTGTGCTCATGTCTTGGAGGGTCACGCGGTCCGTCGGGCAAGGGACGTTAAGGGCTGCGACCACGCGCCCGTCCCGATCGCGGACAGGCACCGAAATCGAGCGCAGGCTTATTTCCAGTTCCTGATCGACGATCGACCAACCTCTGAGCCGGGTTTCATTGATCAATTCTCGCAGCTTCACCTTGGAGGTCACGGTGTGCTGAGTGAACTTGGTCAACGTGGCCTTATCGAGGTATTCCTGCAACTCTGATTCAGGCAGCGCGGCGAGCAACACCCGCCCTGTGGACACGCTATGAGCGGGCGAACGGCTGCCGATTGAGATGCTGATGTTGACGACGCGCGTGGAGTTGGCACGCGCCACATAAATCACCGAGTCACCATCGAGCACTGCTGCGAAGCAGGACTCCTGGAGACGATCGGACAGGGCGCTCATGATGGGCTGTGCAACGTCCCAGATGTTCATTGAGGACAGCGCGGAAAAGCCGATTTCGAGAATCTTGGGTTTGAGGCTGAAGTATTTGCCATCGCTCTCGGCGTACCCCTCACGCACTAGCGTGAGAAGGAAACGCCGAGCGGTTGCCCGACTCATGCCACTGGCCTCTGCCACCTCGCTCAGCGTTCGCCTCGGCGTGTGACGGGTGAAGGTCTTGATGACTTCGAGGCCGCGCGCGAAAGAACCCACATAATCGCGATCACGGTTTTCAAGGTCGTCGATGGAAGATTCTGAATCGAGCATTTTTTGACACCATGGTTAGAAAATTCTGTGCGACGAGCGCACAGATGTTTGGGCGGAATATATCAGTTCACCTGGGCGACGCATACGTATTTTAGCTCGGTGAATTCTTCGATGGCGTGATGGGAGCCTTCGCGGCCAATGCCCGAAGACTTCACGCCGCCGAATGGCGCACCTTCATATGACGTTGCACCGGTGTTCACGCCGACGATCCCAACTTCCAACGCCTCACTCACTCGCCATACCCGCGCGTTGTCTCGGGTAAAGAAGTACGCGGCCAAGCCAAACTCGGTATCGTTGGCGGCGGCGACGACTTCGGCCTCCGTTTCAAAGCGGAACACGGGCGCCACCGGGCCGAAGGTTTCTTCCACGGCGATGCGCATGTCAGCGGTCACATCAGCCAGCACGGTCGGCTCGTAAAACGTCTGTCCGAGGGCGTGCCGACGGCCACCGGTGACGACGCGCGCACCCAGGGCCAGCGCGTCATCAATGTGCTCCTGAACTTTGAGCACCGCGGCTTCATCGATCAACGGCCCCTGTTGAACGCCCGGTGTCTGACCATCCCCGACCTTGAGGGCAGCGACAGCCGCAGCGAAACGCTCGACGAAACGATCATGAATGGCGCTTTGCACGTAAATGCGGTTCGCGCAAACGCACGTCTGGCCCATGTTGCGAAATTTAGAGGCCATGGCGCCCTCCACAGCGACGTCGATGTCCGCATCATCGAATATGATCAGCGGCGCGTTGCCACCCAGTTCCAACGCTACTTTCTTGATCGTTCCTGCCGCTTTGGCCATCAGTGAACGCCCGACTTCCGTGGACCCCGTAAAGGTCACTTTACGCACCAGCGGATGAGTGGAAAGTTCATCACCCACCTCCCCGGCCGCCCCCGTGACCACGCTGAATACCCCGGCAGGCAACCCGGCGCGCTGGCCGAGTTCGGCCAATGCCAGCGCTGAAAAAGGCGTGGCACTGGCCGGCTTCAGCACCATGCTGCAGCCAGCGGCAATAGCTGGGCCTGCCTTGCGGGGAATCATTGCCATCGGGAAATTCCACGGGGTGATCGCCGCGCAAACGCCGATAGGCTGACGCAGCACCAGCAGGCGCTGGCCGGGTTGAGCGGCGGGCAGCACTTCGCCGTAAACGCGCTTGGCTTCCTCGGCAAACCATTCAAAAAATGCTGCGCCGTAAAGGATCTCGCCTTTCGCTTCGGCCAGCGGCTTGCCCTGCTCGGCGGTGAGGATCAGCGCCAGATCATCAGCATTTTCCACGATCAGGTCGTACCAGCGCTTGACCACTTTCGCCCGATCGCCAGCCGAACGCGCGGCCCACAATTTGTAAGCCTTCTCTGCGCCCTCCACGGCCTCGACAGTTTCTTTGCGGCCAGCCTTGGGCACCCTTCCTACCGGCTCGCCGGTACTGGGATTGACCACGTCGATCCAGCTGCAACCCTCGGGTACAGACCATTCGCCGTTAACGAAGATCGCCTGCTTGAGCAATGAAGGGTCTTTCAGATTCAGCATGTTTTGTTTCCTCGATGCGGATTGATGGTGCTACATTGATGTTCGCGCTTCGCCCATATCAACGCACTGCGCACAAATTATCAACTGGAAACACGCACGATTCAGGAGCCACCATGGATTCACTGACGCCATTGACCGATCTGCACGACTTGGACCGACGCTATGCATTGCACCCTTTCACGGCACTGGCCGAGCACGAGCGCAACGGTCCGCTGGTGATGACCAAGGGTGAGGGGGTTTGGCTGGAGGACACCACCGGACGCCGTTACATCGATTCCATGGCAGGCCTGTGGTGTGTGAATGTGGGCTATGGCCGCAGGGAGATTGCGGACACGCTGCACGCTCAGGCCCTGCGCCTGCCCTACTACCACTCGTTCTCCTCGATGGCCACTGACACCCCGATCCTGCTGGCGGAAAAGCTGATCAAGATGGCCCCGGTGCCGATGTCAAAAGTGTTCTTCGGCAATTCGGGCTCCGATGCCAACGACACTCAGGTCAAACTGGTCTGGTATTACAACAACGCCCGCGGGCTGCCGCAGAAAAAGAAAATCATCGCGCGTCAGCGGGGCTACCACGGCGTGACAGTGGTCGCAGCCGGGCTGACAGGGCTGCCGGGCATGCACGCCGGCTTCGACCTGCCGCTTCCATTCGTTCGCCACACCACCGCGCCGCACCGTCTGTGGCAGGCCGAGCCCGGACAAAGCGACGCTGCATTCGTCGCGCGGCTGGCCGCTGATCTGGAAAACCTCATCCTCGCCGAAGGGCCCGATACCGTCGCCGCCATGATCATGGAGCCGGTGATGGGCGCAGGCGGCGTGATCGTGCCGCCTGCCGGTTACTACGCGGCCATCCAGGCCGTCCTCGATAAATATGACGTGCTGCTCATTGCCGATGAAGTCATCTGCGGTTTTGGTCGGCTGGGCACCCAATTCGGCAGCGAAAAAATGGGCATGCGCCCAGACTTGATGACCGTCGCGAAAGGCATCACCTCCGCCTACGTACCGTTGTCGGCGTGCATCGTGTCCGAGAAGATCTGGCAAGGCCTGCTTCAAGGGGGCGAGCGGTATGGCGCATTCGCTCATGGCTACACCTACAGCGCTCACCCGCTGGCAGCCGCCGTCGCGTTGACCAATCTGCAGATCATCGAAGATGAAAATCTGGTGGCTCAGGCCGGCGCGCGGGGCGACGTCATGCACCGTTTGCTACGCGAAACCTTTGCCGACCATCCCGCCGTGGGCGAGATTCGCGGCGTCGGCTTGATGGGTGCAGTGGAATTCGTGGCCGCACGCGATCCAGCGACTCCCTTTGACCCAGCGCTGAAAGTCGCGCCGCGCATTGCCAAGGCGGCTCTTCAAGAGGGCTTGATCACCCGAGCGCTGCCGCAGGGTGATTCGATCTCCTTCTCCCCGCCGTTCGTTATCAGTGAGGATGAAATCGCCGAGATGGTGGCCCGTGCACGCCGCGCCGTGGACAACGTGTTCACTCAGTTACACGCGGAAGGTCACTGGAAAGGCTGATCCCCTCTAGGACCGCCGACGCACCGTGCGTCGGCGGTTTCGCTTTACTGTGGTTTGAGGTGCTTGCGGGTGTACGCACGCCAAGTCGTGGCCCACTGCGCCGGATCTTCAAGCGGCCCGGTATTCAGCCGTCCGATCACGTGGTTGTGCGGTGCCGTTCGCACAAGCTGCGGATCGTCATAGGCTTCCTGACAAACCTTGGCCAATACCGCAATCCAGTAATCGATGTCTTCCTTCGACCACATCTCTCCGGCTTCCGGGGTGAAGGGCTGCGGAATGATCCAGGGTTCATGGGCGAGCCAGAACGCATCGACGCCGTAGTCGACCATGCGATTCTGCACGTCATACGCGCTGACGCCGGTTTCCCGCTCCAGCACTTCGAGGCTGTACCGTGTCATTTCCAGGCGCCACGTCGTGAGATGCGGATGGGAGCATGTCACCCCGCGAATCTGAGCCAGCTTGCGTCCCATGTAGTTGTTGGCCAGCACTGACAGATCAGAGGCCTCGGCAATCCCGTCGGCCCCCATGGCGCGCACCCAGGCATAGGCTTTGATCATCTGCGGCAAATTGCCGAGAAACTCGCGAACCCGACCGATGCCGCTGTCGCTGCCCGGCTGCAAGCGAAACGCCCCATCCTCTTGCGTCAGCAACGGGCCAGGCAGATAGGGAATCAGCGCCTCGCTGCATCCGTAGGCGCCAACCGCAGGCCCGCCGCCGCCCTTGGGCGCACCGAAGGTCTTGTGCAACATGAACATGCAGGCGTCGAATCCCAGATCCCGCGCCCGAATCTTGCTCATCACCCCGTTGAAGTTGGCGTGGTCGTAGAAGCACAAGCCCCCCGCCGCTTTCACCACTTTCACCCACTCGGCAATGTCCGGGTTGTAGATACCCATGTCGTCAGGGTTGTTGATCATCAGCGCGGCGGTGCGCGGCGACACGGCCGCCTTCAGGGCCTCGAGGGACGGATAACCGTTGGCTTCCAGCGGCAATGTGATGATCTTGAACCCCGCCGTCGCCGCCGTTGCAGGGTTGCAAGGGTGAGACTGGATCGAGGTGATGATCTCGTCCCGCGTGTCGAGCTCGCCGCGTGCCGCGTGGTAGGCCCGGGTCACGCAGACATGAAGAAAGGCAGCATCCGCTCCACCGGCCGCCTGGAATACAAAGCGGTCCATGCCCGACAACGCCCTCAGGTTCAGATCCAGGTCGTGCATGATCTGCAGCGAGCCCTGCAACGTCGTATCCGGTTGACGGGGGTGCAACTGGGCGACCTCATCGCGGGCAGTGATCGCTTCGTTGACCCGTGCGTTGTATTTCATGGTGCACGTACCGAACAGTGAGATCCCCATCATGCCCAGCGTTTGCTGCGACAGATGCAAGTAATGACGCAACACATCCGGCTCGGACATCTCCGGCAACTCCGGTGCCACGGTGCGGCGCATGGCCGTTGGAATCGCACTCAGCTCCCCCGGCACCCGCGCGGCGGGAAACACCACGCCACGGCGCCCTGGTCGAGAGAGCGTCATCACCACCGGCTCATCCCAAACCGCCCCTTGATAACGCCGCAAAGTCACCGATTCAGTCATGTGTGAGTACCTCATGAAGGGCTTTGACCAGACGCTCGATATCGTCGTCCTGATGTAATTCAGTCACGCAATACAACGCGCATTGTCCGAGTCCCGGAAATTCCTGGCTCAAGTCATGCCCGCCAAAAATGCCTCTGGCCAGCAAACCCTGATTGATGGCCCCCACGCTCAGGCCGCTGGCGCTGAAATCGACCACGAACTCTTTGAAGAAGTTGTCTCCATGCCGGACGGAGACGCCCGGCAATTCGCTCAACCGACGGGCCGCGAGGTGTGCCTGAGCGAAGATCAATTCGCCGACATCGACGAACCCCTGAGGCCCCATCAACGACATGTAGACCGCGTTGGCGATGGCCCACAAGTAAACGGAGTTACCGGTCCAGTCTTTGCCATTTTCCCGCAGGCCATAGGAGGACTGTTCTGCGAGCGAAAGGCCAAAACCGATCTCCCCCGGGCGCACTGTGGTGGTCGCGCTGATCAACAGCGTGGGGTATTCGCGGGCGTAACGCTCCTCGTCACGAGTGGCGATGAAGCCGCCAAGGCCACCTCCGCCATACATGGGAATGCCCAGGGTTTGGATGGTGCCGACAACGATGTCCGCACCGTACGCGGGCGGCGGCGCCAGGATGCCCAGCGATAACGGGTCTACACCCACCACGAACTCTGCGCCAGCCGCGTGGGCCAATTCACCGATACGCGTCGCACCGCCATCGATCAATCCGAAATAGTCAGGGGTTTCCAGGTACACCGCGGACACGTGGCTGCCCAGTTTGCGTTCGAGGTCTTGCAGGTCCATGGCGCCGGTGACGGGATCGGCGGCGACGAATTCCATCGTCAGTTCGTTGGCCATGTCGGGCTCGCAATAGTTGCGAATCACCGCCAGCCGCTCGGGATCGATAACCTGAGGCAGCAACACCGTGTTGCGCTGATTCAGACGCGAGGCCATGCGCAACGCATGCCCGGCCGCGCAGCCCCAGCTGTACACCGGCAGGCCTACGTATTCGCACCCCACCAGCTCGCCCAACTGACTGCTGAATTCGAACCAGGCCTGACAACGCCCCTGGTCCGAAGAGGGGGTGCCCCATACTGAAGTCAGAAATTCACTGCGGCCCGCGATCTCACTGCAAATCGCCGGCACATGATGCTGCCAGCAACCGCCGCCCAAAAAGCTCAGGGTGTTGCCGCAGTGTCGATTGCGGCCGAGGGTTTCGCGCAGGTGCCGGCTAAGGGACATTTCCGACCGCAGGGCGCCCATAAGTTCGGGCATTTCCTTCAAACGATGAGCATCGGGGATTTGTTCGAAAAGCGCTTCGATATGGTCGACGCCTAGAAAATCAAGCATCTCCTGCTTGATATCCGGCAGCGCGTTGGCCATGAACGGGTGTGCTGAGCTGGGTTGACTCATTTCGCCTCCAGACGCAATATGGTTTTAACGCGAACTTAAGTTTGCAATGCGCACAATCTACGTCGCATCGCAGATGCCCGCAACTGCTCAATGGTCTCAAGGCTCATATCGATGACGTTCAAGGTTGGCCTGCTCATCAACCCCTACGCCGGGCTCGGCGGGACAGCCGGTCTAAAGGGCAGCGACGGGGCCGCTATCGTCGAAATGGCCTTGGCGCGAGGCGCCCAGCCGCAAGCCCAAGCGCGCTGCATACGCGCGTTGAAGCGCATCGTGGGGAGCAACGTGGAGGTGTATACCGTGGCCGACGCGTTGGGCGAGCGTGCGTGCCGCGCGGCAGGGGTGAATGCACGGGTGGTCGCGACACCGCCGACAGTGAGCACCGCGCGGGATACCGTCGAAGCCTGCCACGCACTGCTGGCAGAGGGCATCGATCTGTTGCTGTTCGGCGGCGGAGACGGTACGGCACGGGACGTGATGGCCGCGTCGGGCTCTGCTCCTGCCCTGCTGCTCGGCATTCCATGCGGCGTGAAGATGTATTCCGGGGTGTTCGCCCGCACCCCCGAACACGCCGGAGACCTCGTCCGACAGTGCGCCGAGGGGCCTGTAGCGATCCATGAAGCCGAAGTGCTCGATATCGATGAGCAGGCCACCCGCAGCGACCGGATCAGCACCCGGCTCTACGGTTATGCCAGGGTACCGGCACACTCGCGGCACATGCAGAGCGCCAAAGCGGGAAGCACCAACCCTGATCGTGCCGTAGCCGACGCGGCCCAACTGTTCGCCAGCCAAATGCTCGCCGACCACCTCTATTTCCTGGGGCCTGGCCGAACGGTTCAGGCATTGGCCGGGCAGCTCGATGGCGACGGCACATTGCTGGGTGTGGATGCTTACTTGGGACATAAGCTGGTCTGCCGTGATGCCAGCGAGCGTGAGCTGTTGGCGCTTGCCGCGCAGCATCCGGTGCATCTCGTCGTCAGCCTGACTGGCGGTCAAGGGTGCCTGTTCGGTCGCGGCAATCAGCAAATCAGCGCGGCCGTCCTTGCACGGGTCGACCCCGCCAACCTCCACGTGCTGGCAAGCGCCGCAAAAATCGCCCAGCTACCTGATGGCCAATTGTTCGTCGACACCGGAGACCCGGAAATCGACGTTCGTTACAGCGGCTTCACCCGCGTGCACACAGCACCGGGTCGTAGCGTCATGTTGCGCGTGACGCATTGAAATAAGTTCTATAAAAACGGAGAGTTCATGCACACATCCCCTCAGATCGTGGCCGTCATCGGCGCTGGCAGCATCGGCGTTGCGTTCGCTATCGTGTTTGCGCGTGCCGGATGGCGCGTGCGCCTGCAAGACCCCGACCCTCAAAGGCTGCAACTGTCCCGGCAAGAGATCGCCAGTAAATGTACGGAGCTGTTCAACTACGGGCTGATCGAGGAGACGCCCGAGGTCCTCAATGGGCGGGTCACGCTGTGCAGCGATGTGGCCAACGCGGTGGCTGACGTCAGCCTCGTCCAGGAATGCGCCCCGGAGCGCCTTGACCTCAAGGTCGAGCTGTTTCAACAACTGGACCGCCTGGCGCCCCCCACTGCGGTGCTCGCCAGCTCGTCGTCGGCGCTGACAGCGTCGAGCTTCGCTGAAGCATTGCCCGGTCGTGGTCGATGCCTGGTGGCGCACCCCGGCAACCCGCCGTACCTGCTGCCGGTGATCGAAATCGTTCCGGCACCGTTCACCGAAACTCACTATTTTGAATGCGCTCTGGCGCTTTACGCCGAAGCGGGGCTCACCCCCGTGCGCTTGCAAAAAGAGATCGAAGGCTTTGTGTTCAACCGCCTTCAGGGTGCATTGCTTCGAGAGGCTTACTGCCTGGTGCGTGATGGCATCAGCAGCGTGGCTGATATCGACAAAGTGGTGAGTCACGGTCTTGGCTTGCGCTGGGCCTTCATGGGGCCATTCGAAACAGTGGACCTCAATACCCGCGGCGGTATTGCTTCACATGCCGTAAAAATGGGGCCCGCCTATGCACGCATGGGCGCTCAACGGGGGCAGCAAGATCCTTGGACGGCGGATCTGGTCGCCACTGTCGAAACCCAACGTCGGGCGTTAGTCCCGCTCGAAGACTGGGAGTCGCGGGTCGCTTGGCGTGATCGAGCGCTCATGGAACGCGCAAGGGATGAGATGAAAAGAAGAACAAGCGAGTGACCGCTTAGGTTGTTCGTCGCGGCCCTCTCAAATCTCTCACCCTCCGCTGGCGTAACTCCACCCTGCGTAGGAATTACGGCAGCAACAGCAGCTTCGACGAGAACCGCCTGGTCATTCAATACCCCATTTCGCTTCTGTAACCCAAGCCTTCGCTGATTCCGGCAGCAGCCCTGCTGGCAACGCCTCAGTCGATCAGGCTTGCTCGGGAGAAGGCTGTTGCCGCCCGAAGCCCTCGTTGCCCGCAATGGGGGCCCAGTTTCTCGAGGCCCTACCCGATCACGCAAATGGATCTGTCCCGCAAAGGAGCGTCCATCAACATCGCGGACAGTCTGCCGGCATCGACTGCCATACGGTTCTGGAAGTCAGCCATCCATGGCAGGATGGCTGGTGAATTCGCAGGTTTGGAAGCCAGTGACACAAATCCTGCTCACGACCAAACTCCAGTCAACAGCCGTGATATCTCCTGCACGGGCGGATACCATGTGGTGTGCGGCTGAGCATGCCCGCCGATCCGCTTTAATCTTTGCTCAGACCTCGACTAATCACATCGCACAGTCATCCCACCATCCACCACAATCTCGGCGCCCGTGACAAACCGGGCTTCATCAGAGGCCAAATACAACGCAGCGTTGGCGGTGTCGCGACCGTCTCCCATGAACCCCAAAGGAATTCGGGCAAGTCGCTGCTCCAAAAGCGCCTCGACGTTGCCATCGGCCCGCTGACCGGCCAGCCGAGCGCCGACCATTGGCGTGTGTAGCTGACCAGGGACAACAGTATTGACCCGTATCCCTTTACTGGCATATTCCGCCGCGACCACTTTGGACAGTTGAATGATGCCTGCCTTGGCTGCCGCGTAGGCGACCTGCGCAGCACCACTCCAGCGAAGCCCGGAGGTCGAAGAAGTGTTGACGATTGCTCCTCCCCCCTGGGCTTCCATGACGGGCAACACATACTTGCACGTAAGGAACACGCTCTTGAGATTCAATGCGAGCTGCGCATCCCAGGTGGCTTCGTCCAGGACGACGGGCCCACCTGCAGACGACCCCCCGACATTGTTCACCAGAATGTCGACACGGCCGTAGCGTTTCACACACTCTGCAACCATGGCTTCGACTGATTTTCCCGACGTCACGTCGCAAGTCATCGAAGTGACTTCACCTTGGTCCTGGCTGATGAGTTCGAGGGTTTCTTGCATCGTGTCCACCGAACGGTCGACAGCAAACACCTTCGCCCCTTCTTGAGCAAAGCGAACCGCCACGGCTCGGCCGTTTCCCCAGCCGCTGGCCACACACCCTGCGCCAGTAACGATCGCTACTTTTCCTGCCAGCCGCTTATTCATAAGTCACTCAAGTTCTCTTTTATGTTCGGACGGTGGATTGATTTCAAAGGTATTGAGGGTCATCGAAATCAACGTGTAATAGCCAACCAACCCGACCAGGTCGATAACAGCCCCCTGTCCGAGTACGTCAACTGTCTCGCGGTACAGAGACTTAGGCACATGCTTGAGCGATTGCAGTGCGCTGACAAACGCATGAACGGCTCGCTCATCTGAATGTTCGAATGCCGGCAATGAATGGCAACGGATGGCTTCCAAGGTCGCCTCAGCGACCCCGGCTTCGAGGGCAATGGGTTTGTGCGCGTACCACTCATATTCAGAGGACCAAAACCGGGCAACGGTCAGGATGGCCAGCTCCGAAAGTTTGGGGGACAGTAGCGTGTCGTAGCGGCAGTAGGCGCCAAGCGCTTGTGCGGTCTGCGCCAGTTCGGGCCGATGGAGCCAGACGGCTAACGGGCCACGGACCCCTCCCCTGGGGCCATTCGAGATGGCGTTATAGACGTTGCGTTGATCAGGCGTCATGAACGACACATCCAAAGGGTTCACTCGAGTCACGCATTCACCTCTTTCTCACCCGGAAGGCGGTGTTGTTTTTGTAGAGGACCAACATCGCCCGAAAGAGCGTCATTGACAAACACCTTATTGAGATAGAAACCTATACTCCTACGTTATACCTCGCGTCAGATGCTCCCACTCGAGGCATGGCGATACTGCCAGTGCGTCACCTAGGTATCGCTCGCACATTCCATCTTTTTGGGGGATACGGTTATCGATATACGAGAACTGCGCTCATTCATTCACATCGCCCGGCTGGGAAGCTTTAGCCGTGCGGCCATCGATCTGCATATCGCCCAGCCTGCACTGAGTCGCCAAGTGGCGAAATTGGAAGAGGAAATAGGCGAGAGCCTGTTCGTACGGCATGGCCGCGGGGTGCGTCTGACCAGCGCCGGCGCGTCACTGCTCGAACGCGCAGAAATGATTGTCAATCTGGTGGCGCAGACAGGCGAGCACGTTCGAGCGTCCAAGGACAACCTGACCGGGCATTTGGCACTGGGATTGCCGCCAGCCGTAGGCATATGGGTAGCCCCTGCCATCGTGGAGGCTTTCAAAAATGCCTGGCCGGCTGTAGGGCTGCATATCCGGGAGGGCTTGAGCAGTTCGCTTCAGGAATGGGTACTTGACCGCAGAGTGGACATCGCGGTGGTCTACAACCAACCACCCTTGGATGCATTGCATATCGCGCCATTGAACAGTGAGCCGATGGTGCTCATTTCAGCCTCAGGTGATGCACACTTTAGTGAGATTGGTCGCGAGAGTTTGACGTTTCGGGAAGTCGCGGACTTACCGCTGATCGCCCCAGCCTTTCCGCACGCAGACCGCCGGGTACTTGAACAGGCTGCTGCGCAGCATGGGGCGCACCTGCACGTCGCGCTGGAAGTCGACAGCGTCAGTCTGACCAAAGAGCTCGTCGCCGCAGGGCATGGCTATGCCGTCATTACGCAAACGGCCGTGCAACGCGAAATCGACGACGGCAAGCTACGAGCAATCGCTATCGAGCGCCCCCCGATACGCTCGGTCGTTTCCATCGTGACGCTGCGCGAGCAGCAACCCTCCCGATTGGTCCAGGCAGCGTCCGAGATCATCACCCACAGCATGCGCAGTCTGGTCACAGAAGGTGCGTGGTATGGCTACACCACTTGGCTAGGTGAGTGAGCGGTCCCACCCTATACACCGCCTGCCCCGTCCAGGTCCTGAAAAGTAGTCCGATATGGCTACCATCCTAGCTATACCGCTAGAGCATGGCTTGGCATAGAAAATCGGTCTTTGCCAAGGTCCCCGTCTTCCCCCACATTTTCCCAAAGCGTTTTGACTTGCCGACCAGGCTCAACGCTTGGCTTGGGCATGACAATTTCAATAAGCAGCCTGTTCAACGTTAATGCGGGGTACACAGTGTGAAAATCGGGTTTATTGGCCTGGGCCGAATGGGTTTTGCCTTGGCTTCCAATCTCTTGAAAAACGGCGTCAACCTGACGGTTTTTGACATCCAGGCCGACCCTGTCGGAAAGCTTGTCGAACGAGGTGCAAAGACCGTAGCGGACCCGGCCATCCTGGCGAGTGAGGCCGATGTGGTGTTTACCATGCTCCCCGGCCCGAAACAGTCGCGGGAAGTGCTGTTGGGCGAGGCCGGTATCCTGGCTGCCATGAACCGGGATGCGACTCTGGTGGAGCTCAGTACCATCGACACCGATACGGTCGATGAAATTCACCGCGCCGCCACCGCACGCGGCATCCGTTTTGCCGACGCCCCCGTCGGTCGATTGGCAACGAGCGCAGACAGGGGAGAGTCACTGTTCATGCTCGGCGCTTCAGCGGTTGATCATGACGCACTCAAGCCCCTGCTGCTCAAGATGGGCTCAACGGTGCAACATTGCGGCGAGGCCGGCGCGGGCACCCGCATGAAGCTGATTAACAACTTGATGGTGCTCTCCTACTGCCAATTGAATTCCGAAGCGCTGGTCCTTTCGAAGGCCCTCGGAATGGATACCCGCAAGGTCTACGACCTGTTGACCGGCACCACAGCGGTGAATGGGCAGTTGAAGGAAAAATGGCCGACTAAAGTGCTCGGCGGCGATCTGTCGCCTGGGTTCGATATCGCGCTGGGCTTCAAGGACCTCACGCTGGCGTGCCAAGCAGCGCAATCCTCGGGCGTATCGCTCCCGATAGGAAATCTGGTGCGCGGAATGTTCCAGTTGGCCCGCAACGCTGGGTACGACGGTAAAGACACGTCGTCGATGACCGAATTCTGGGCCATCGCAAATGGCATTGAGCCTTTACGTATTTGATCCCCTCCCCGTTTTTTCAAGTCGAACAAACACAACAACTGACGAGAAACGCCATGGACTATTCCCAATACATTGCCGGCAAGTTCTGCACCGGTACGGCAAACGCCGCGATTACCGTCATCAACCCAGCCACCGGCAACGTGCTGGGCAGCTACCCGCAAGCTTCAGACACTGATGTGAAACGCGCCATCGCGGCTGCCGCCGCTGCATTCAAAACGTGGCGCGATACCTCCGCGCTTGAGCGCTCGAATATGCTTCGCCGCAGCGCTGCGTTGATGCGCCAGCGTAGTGACGAAATCGCAAAACACATCTCGCTTGAGCTCGGGAAGCCTTTCAGCGAGGCCAAGAAAGAAGTCGTAGTCGCCGCGGAAATGTTCGAATGGTCTGCCGAAGAAGCCCGCAGGCTTTACGGTCGTGTGATTCCGGCCCGCACCCCCGGCGTGACCCAAACCGTAGTGCTCGAGCCCTGTGGTGTCGTGGCCGCCTTTGCCGGATGGAACGCGCCGGCCATCACCCCTTCGCGCAAGATTGCGGGTGCACTCGCCGCCGGCTGTACCGTCGTGTTGAAGCCCTCGGAGGAAACCCCCGGCGTCGCACTGATGATCGCCCAGGCGACCGCGGATGCCGGTATCCCGGCGGGTGTGATCAATATGGTGTTTGGTGATCCGGCCCGGATCGCAGATATTCTTTGCACCGCTCCCGAAATTGCATCGATCAGTTTCACGGGTGCAACCACTGTCGGAAAAGAAATTGGCGGCAAAGCCGGTGCCTTACTCAAGCGCACCACCCTCGAGCTGGGAGGCCACGCGCCGGTGATCATCTGCGATGACGTGAATGTCGCCAACGTCGCAGCGAGCGCCGCCGCTGCCAAATTCCGCAATGCCGGACAGGTCTGTATTTCGCCTACGCGTTTTTTGGTGCAACGGCCCATCTTTGATGAGTTCGTGGATGCGTTCACCCGCGCGGCACGTGCATTCAAAGTGGGCGACCCATTCGATGCGGATACCCAGATGGGACCCTTGAAAAATGAACGTCGTCGCAGTGCGGTCGAGCGTCTGATAGAGGATGCACGCTTACGAGGATTACGCATCGCCGCCGGCGGCGAACGCCTGCCAGGCAATGGCTACTATTTCCAACCCACTGTGATCATTGAGCCACAGATGGACGCGGACGTCGCCAACATAGAGCCGTTCGGCCCTGTGGCGTTGATCAGCCCATTCGACAAATTGGACGAGGCGATTATCGAGGCCAACCGTCTCCCGTTCGGGCTCGCAGCGTATGCGTTCACCAACAACCTCGCTGCAGCAGGGAAGCTGTCGCACATGCTTCAGAGCGGCGCGATCTGCATCAATGAATGGCTGGCGTCACTGCCTGAAACCCCGTTCGGGGGGTACAAAGACAGCGGCTTGGGCTCCGAGGGCGGCATCGAAGGATTACGAGAATTCCTTAGGGTCAAGTCTGTCCGGCAGAGCCAAGCCAGTTGAACACGTAGAACACGCATGGCCTGTTCCCATTCAGGCCACGCCCTCTTACTGCCGTAGCGAGCACAAGAATATGAACAATATCGGTAATGCAGCCATGGCGGACACGCCCCCCACGTCCGCAGTCCACGACACTCGCTCGATCCGCAAGGTCGTCTGGGCCGGAGCAATCGGCACGCTGATCGAGTATTACGACTACACCGCTTACGCCTTCTTGGCCACGACCCTAGCTGCCTTGTTCTTCCCGGCGGACGAGCCGCTCGCCCTGCTTTACACCTTCGCGGTGTTCGGCGTCGCATTCGTGGTCAGACCCATAGGCGGCATCCTGTTAGGCGCATTGGCAGACAAAGTCGGTCGCAAGCCTGCGCTACTGGTGTCTGTGGTGGGCATGGTGGGTGCCACGGCCTGCATCGGGCTTTTACCCACTTATGCTGCAGCAGGTATAGCCGCACCTGTGCTGCTGTGTTTGTTGCGTTGCATTCAAGGCATGGCCGCCGGCGGAGAAATGGGCGGGGCCGTTACTTATGTGGCCGAAGTGGCGCCTGACGCGAAGCGAGCGGCGTTGACAAGCACCACGCAAATCGGCTGCCTGGTGGGGACCATGGGGGGTGCAATCGCGGTTGCGCTTTTGAACATGCTAATGACCCATGAACAACTGTTGGACTGGGGCTGGCGCCTGCCATTTCTGATCTCAGCGCCTATGGGCATCATTGCGCTGATGATCCGGCACAAAATGGAGGAGACTCCAGACTTCGTGAAGCTCGAGCGGCAAAACAAGGTCAAGAAAGCCCCTACCCTGATCCTGCTGCGCCGCTACCCCGGTCCGCTGTTGGCGATTGCCTGCATCGGTTCGTGCGCGATGGCAGGCTACTACCTGCCCTTTACGTACTTGGTCACCTATTTTCAACAGCAGGGCATTATGACGGCGCAGATGGCGGGTTGGTCTGCCACCCTTTCAATGACGGTTGCTGCTCTAGCCATTTATCCGTTCGGATTGCTCAGCGATAAAATAGGTCGACGGCCAATGCTGATCGGCGTAACGCTGTGCTTCATGGTGTTTACCTATCCGCTTTTTTTGGCAATGAAGCTATCTGTGAGCGCGGCCATGGCGTCGCAAGTCGCACTTGGGCTGCTTGAGGCGGCCTACTTGTCCACCAACTACACCCTGTATTGCGAGCTACTGCCAACCAGTGTTCGCACCAGCGGCATCAACCTTGGCATCAGCATCGCGGCGATTGCCGCCGGCGGATCAGCCCCTTACATCGCCACTTGGCTGATGACGTATACCGGTTCGCCGACCTCCCCCGCCTGGATCCTGATCATCGCAGGACTGATCTCTTTCCTGGTGCTGCTGCGCCTCAAGGAAACAGCGGGACGCCCCTTGGCGATCGAATAACCGCCAAGCCTTTTTACCGAGATGAGTGCGACGGTGGATACCGTCATGCCTAAGCAGTTTTTCGAGGACAGACATGAATATGCCAACCACTACCCACACGCAAGACGACCTGCTGCCCATGCTGAAGGCACCGCGCTTGAACCCTGATTGGTATGCTGACAGCCCCGAAACCATTCTGGATCCGGGGCGCCGCATTATCGATGCCCATTTCCATTTCACGGATCACTGGGCGGGGTACGGGCTGAACGAGCAACTCGCCGACGTTGAAGCGGGTCACCGCGTCGAAGCTACCGTCTTCATTCAGTGTGGCTGGAACTACCGGGCTACCGGGCCAGAACCACTGAAGCCTGTCGGCGAAACGGAAGCCGTGACCCGAATCGCCGAACAGGCCCTCGCCCAGGGCGCGCGTGCCGAGATCGCCGCTGCAATTGTGGGTCATGCGGACCTCACGATGGGAGCGGCAGTCGAAGATGTGCTCGTGGCGCATCAAGAAGCGGCCAACGGGCGTTTTCGAGGCATCCGGTGTGCTGCCGCCAGAAGCGAAGCTTTCCGTTTCGGTGTATTGCCACGCCCTGAGCGCCAGCTTTTTGCCGACCCTAATTTCCGTCGCGGATTACAGCAATTGGCGAAGCATGAATTAGCCTTCGATGCATGGATTTACCATACCCAGATCCAAGAAGTGGTAGACCTCGCAAGGGCTGTTCCGGAGGTGCCCATCGTGCTCGATCATTTGGGCGGCATCCTGGGTGTGTTTGAACACGCACAACGCCGCCGCGAGGTATTCGCTGAGTGGCAACGCTCAGTGAGGCAACTCGCTGACTGCCCCAATGTGTTCGTGAAAATCGGTGGCTATGCGATCGCTATTTCTGGTTACCATTTCGAGCAATATCTCACACCACCGTCTTCGCAATTGCTCGCTGAACTGTGGCGACCGACTGCCGAGTTTGTGATTGAGACCTTTGGCGCTGAACGCTGCATGTTCGAAAGTAATTTTCCGGTTGATCGTGCTGCCGGGCACTACGCCACGGTATGGAACGCATTCAAGCTGATTGCTCAGTCAGCGAGCGAGAGCGAAAAAGAGCGATTGTTCTCGGGCACAGCCGCACAGGTCTACCGCATCTCGCTGAAAACCTGAAAAGCTGTCATCAACGTGAGGGTTCACCTGCCTAGCCAGCCCGGGATGCGAAGAACCTGTTGCCGGTGTCAACCCCTGGCCTTGCTCGGTTGCCCCCATGCGGTGGCTCAAGCCTTGGCATTGGAGACGCTTTTAGAAAACGGGGCTCACCATGATGAACCGGTTTATCAAGGGGACAAACGTACACACCACCACGATCAAAGATGGGGAAGACCGAGGTCGGGAATCGGAACTGGCGTATGTTTTTCAAAGCGGCCCTCTCAAATCTCTAACCCTCCGCTGGCGTAACTCCACCCTGCGTAGGAACTACGGCAGCAACAGCAGCTTCGACGAGAACCGCCTGATCATTCAATACCCCATTTCGCTTCTGTAACCCAAGCCTTCGCTCATTCTGGCAGCAGCTCAGCTGGCAACGCCTCAGTCGATCAGCCTTGCTCGGGAGAAGGCTGTTGCCGCCCGAAGCCCTCGTTGCCCGCAATGGGGGCCCAGTCTTTCAAGGGGGTCAGGTAATGGAGTTCGAAATACCTCGACTTGAACGCCCACTGCCCTGACCGTCGTTCGAACGTGTCGTGATACAGCCCACTGACTTGCACGGGGCCTTTCTCGATGTCGTAGAACACACAGTCCGCGGCCACGGTGCCGGCAGCGCTGTCACCGTCGATCTTGATCAGCGGGTTGCTCATCCAGTGGTGCATATGGGGCATCTGTCGCCAGCTGTTTTCAGCCATCAGCAGAATGTCATCGCGGCTGGCGGCGTTTCCGAAACCCGGCAGATCAAGGGTCGAATCGGCGTGCCAGATGCTCTGCAAAAGTGCTCTGTCCAAGCGATCGAAAGCGTTCGCATAGGAGGAAATAAGGGTGTCGATAGCCGCACGGCTTTCCAATGCGTCCAGCCGAGCGATCAATTGTTCGATGTTCATAACGTTGTCCAGTCAGGAGCGCCCCCTACAAAGGGGCAGCGGGGCATGAGGAACTTCAGATTTGCGACAGGCCGCCGTCGACCATCAGCTCGACGCCGTTGACGTAACGCGCATCGTCGGACGCCAGGAACAGCGCAGACGAAGCGATTTCTTCCGGCTCGGCCATGTAGCCTAGCGGCGTGATCTGCTCGACGTATTTGCGCAACTCGGCGATCTCGCTTTCACTCATCCCAAGGCCGTTGTCCTGGATCGGGGTGCGGGTGAAGCCGGGGCTGACCACATTCGCGCGGATCTTGCGGCCTTTGAGTTCGTTGGCCCACGTGCGTGCGAAAGACCGCACGGCGGCTTTGGATGCGTTGTACAGGCTCAACCCTTCCAGACCGTTGCTTGAGCAGATCGAGGCTGTCAGGACAATCGCGGAGCCGTTCTTCATCAGCGGCAGCAGTGTCTGAACGGTAAAGAAGACGCCCTTCACGTTGATGTCGAACAGGGTGTAGTAGGCGGCCTCGGTGGTCTCGCCCACCGGATTTTTTTCGCAGATACCGGCGTTGGCAAACACCGCGTCCACCTGATCGCCATTCGCCTTGATCACCGCCTTGAGTTCATCAAGGTCAGCCTGGCGGGAAACGTCGGAAATCACCGCCACTGCCTTCTCACCCAATTTTTCGACCGCAGCCTCCAGCGTGCCGGCCGAACGTCCAGTGATGTATACGCGTTTAGCACCTTGCTCGATCAGCCCCTGTGCGATGGCAAATCCGATGCCGGTGGATGCGCCTGTGACGACTGCAATCCGATCAGTGAATGTTCCTGCCATGTCTGACTCCTCAAGTGTTGGCTGGGTGGATCGACTGGAACCACTGTGAGCCATTGTGGAAGTCATTCAGCGTGATGGGCACTGCCACAAATGCACGCGGGGCGTACATTTTTGTGAGGCGTAAACGCGGAAAAATTCTTTTAGATTGGAACCGATCGGTTCTCGGCCTGAACCGACACTCAGGAGTTCCGATCGATGACTCATGCACCCGGACCCGGGCGTCCACGACAGTTCGAATTGGAGGATGCCGCCCGCCATGCCATGAACGTGTTCTGGGATCGCGGCTATGAAGGCGCCTCGTTGCCCGACCTGATCGAAGGCACCGGGTTGTCCCGGGGAAGTTTGTACAAAGCCTTCGGCGACAAGAAAGGCATCCTCCTGGCAGCCCTCGATATCTATTGCGCACAAGCCTTGAAAATGACTGCCGACATCCTTTCCCAGCCCGGCACCGCGAGGCAAGCGATCCACGAGTCCATGCTGCGCCATGCCCGCTCTTCTGCCGGTGAGGAAGGACGACGCGGATGCATGCTGGTTGCCGTAGCCAATGAACTGATCGCGCAGGAACCCGAGGTCAGGCAGCGGATCGCCCGCATGCTCGACCGCACTCAGCAGCTCTACGCTAGCGCGATCATTCGTGGCCAGGCGGCTGGGGAATTCGGCGAAGGCGATGAGCAGGAAATCGCGCATTTTCTGGTCTGCCAGATCGAGGGCATGCGGGTACTCGGAAAGACCGGGGCACGTGAGGCGCAAATGACCGCGTTGGTCGAGCGCAGCATGCATCTGCTTGACAGCTAATCGACCCATCCACCCCATCCGGAACCGAATGGTTTCTTAAAGGAACCCTCTTTATGTCTCTTACCCTGACTCAAAACGTAGACATCACACACGATCCCAAGCGTTGGTTCATGTTCGTAATCCTGTTGGTTGGGGCGTTTCTCCCGCCTCTGGATTTCTTCATCGTGAACGTTGCCCTCCCCTCCATTCAGAAAGATTTGGGGACCGGTTCTTCCGCCGAACAACTGGTGATCTCTTCTTACGCGACGCTCTACGCCGTCACCCTGATCACAGGCGGGCGGCTGGGTGATCTTTACGGTCGCGGGCGCATGTTTTTCCTGGGACTGGTGGGGTTCGCGGCGGCATCGCTGCTCTGCGGACTGGCGACATCGCCGTGGATGTTGATTGCCGGTCGCGCGCTGCAAGGCATTACCGCAGCGGTCATGGCGCCTCAAGCACTCGCCTCGGTGCAGGCGATTTTTCCAGAAGCTGAAAAACCGCGGGCGCTGAGCATCTATGGCGCCGTATTCGGGCTGGCATCGGTGATAGGTCAGGCGCTGGGCGGCATTCTGATTTCTCTCAACGTCATGGGAATGGGGTGGCGAGCGATCTTTCTGGTTAACCTGCCCATTGCGTTGTTGGTCGTGGTGTTCGGGATTCCCGTATTCAAGGAAACCCGCGCGGCGCACGCGAGCAAGCTGGACCTCTGCGGCACTGGGCTGTCGATCCTGACGCTGGGTGCTCTGATCGTCCCCTTGATCGAAGGCCGCGAAGCTGGCTGGCCGCTGTGGGCGTGGCTGTCGCTGGCTGCAGCCCCCGTTCTGGCCTGGCTGTTCTGGCAATACGAAATCCGTCTGCACCGCGCCGGTGGTACACCTCTGCTCAATCCTACCGCGCTGAAGGCGCCTGGCCTGGGCCGAGCACTGCTGGTCGCTCTGTGCTTCTATGCGATCGGCGTGTTCTTCCTGTTGTTCTCGATTTATCTGCAGGGCGCTCTGCACGCCACACCGCTTCACGCTGGTCTGATCTTTCTGCCTTTTGGGGCGGGCTTTCTGCTGGGGCCTTTGTCGACCGGCCCGTTCAAGCGTCTTTTTGGCGCTTACGTCAATCCTGTGGGCATGGCACTGGAAGTCATCGGATTCCTGGCGCTGGCCTGGCTTGTCTCCACAGTACCGACTGACGTCGCTCCGTCTGTCTCACTGCTGGCGGTCATTCTTTTCGTCATCGGATTTGGACAAGGCCTGGCCCTGCCGACGTTGATGCGGATGGTCACAGGAAGGGTTGCTCCAGCCTACTCGGGCATGATCGCGGGGATCACCAGCGCGACCTTGCAGATCAGTACGTCGCTGAGCGTGGCAGTGATTGGCGGGGTCTTCTATACGCTGTCAGGGATGAATACGGACCCCGAGACGATCACCCACGCTTTCCGCGTTTCCGTTCTCTGCATCGCCGCGTTCCTGGCGTTGGGCGCCGGCTTGAGCTTCAGCCTGCTGCGCCAGCCGTCGGCCACATAACCCCGCTAGCGGGTGCGTACGATCCCTCAGGCATCGACGCCTCGTCAGTCGGACCCGATCATGCTGGAGGCCAGGTCCGCGAGCGCGCGCAGCCTGTCCATCTGGCGCAGGTCCTGGTGATAGCCCATCCAGATGTCGCGACCCGGCGGCGGCTCGTCCGGGTCCAGCAGTTGCAGGCCTGGCGTTCGGTCGCCGAGCGGGCGCGGCAGGACCGCCAGTCCGAGGCCGTTCGCACACATCTGGGCCTGCACCGTGCGGCTGCTGCTGGTGAATACGGTGCGGGCCAGAGGATAGCGCTGCTGCAGCCAATGCACATCGGGATAGTGGGATTGGGCGATATTCATCAATAACAGCCCTGCGCCCTCGCCATCGGGCTTTGGCGCGGGACTGGCGGCGCTGGCGTAAAGCCCGTAACGCATGGTGGTCAGCTTGCGGTGCACGATGTCGGGTTCGGTAAAAGGCACGATGCGAAAGGCAATGTCTGCGTCACGCCGCGCCAGATCGAAGAGTCGATGGCCAGGTATCACCTCGGGCGCGATCAGCGGATACCGTCGAGCCAATTCACGAAACACCGGCGTCAGCACATACCCGGCGAACCACTCCGCACATGAGATTCGCAACAGCCCTTCAGGCTGATCGCTGTCACCGGCAAGACGACGCTCGATCGACAGTGCACTCTGCTCCATCTCCTCCGCCAGACCGAGAATCCGTTCGCCGGTGTCCGTGAGCACCAGCCCTTGGACCGTGCGTAGAAACAAGGGCTGGCCACTGGTCTGTTCAAGCACCTGCAAGCGACGGCCTACCGTGGGGTGACTGACCCCCAACTGCTTCGCAGCAGCGCCTAACGATCCGCTGCGAGCAATCGCCAGAAAGACCCGCATATCGCTCCAGTCCATTGCCCCACCCCGTGCAGAAAAGAACGACGAGGTTGCAGCATTGACACGCCCGTAGCAATCCCCCAGCGGACGTATGAATCGTACCGGTCAGCTCAGCAGCATGACGGGTGACTGGGGAGTTACTGAAAGACGTGGGGATCTGGACGCCTTGATCGGGCCGTGCCGACGCGCGCCATTCCTCACGCGTCGGCCGTGCTCGATCACTCCGTTGGCGATTCGGTGTTGATGTAAGGCGGCACCTCGGCCAACGCGAACGTTCGCTGTTGTGTCCTGAGCGGCGGGCGTCTTTGCGCCAAGGGCTCGAGCGTTTGCGCCAGTCCAGTCTCGAGCGCACGCTGTATCGCCATGATCACCCGAACGTCCCGCCAGCCCTCCTCGCCGTCTGGCTCGGGCGTCTGGTCATTGAGGATGCAGTCGGAAAAATAGGCGGTCTCGCCAGCAAACTGATCAACGACGGGGTTGACGTGTTCGGTCGTCTCGCCGTTGAGGGTCGCTCGGTAACGGATGGCCACGCCTTCCCCGTACCCGAAGCAGGGCGATGCCTCGATTTCGCCCTGAGTACCGAGCAACTGGAAGCGCTCGGTGTCTGGCAGCGTGTAACTCACGGTGAAGTGAGCCAGCCGCTCTTCCGGGAAGCGCAGCGAGACGGTCACCGTGTCCCAAGACTCCAGAGGTGATCCTGGCGTTTTTGCACCCAACGCCATCACCTCGATCGGCTCGGCGTTGAACAGTTTGCGCACCATGTTCAGTGGGTAAGGCCCCATGTCCGCAACGGGACCCGCAGCGAAACCGTTTTGGTTGCGATGGTTGCTGGCCTTGACGGTTTGGGCGAATGTCGACGTGAACACGCGCGGGTCACCGAACTCCCCTTTCTGCACACGCTCGATCATCTCGAGCGTTCCAGGCTCACAATGCAACCGGTACGCGACCATGAGCTTGGCGCCTGTTCGTTCTGCGACGTCCGCCATCTCACGGCACTCGGCTTGCGTGACAGCCATGGGCTTTTCCAGAAGCACATGGATGCCTGCATGAAGCGCGGGAATCACATACTGGGTGTGCAAAAAATTCGGCGTCGCAACGTACACGGCGTCAATTTCCCCGGAGGCCAACAGCTTGGGGTACTCCTCGTACGAGTAGGACTTCAGACCATAGACCGAGGCCAAATCCTGCGCTTTGACCGGATCCCCCGTGACCAGGGCGGTCATCACCGAGTTGTCCGTCTGGCCTACACCCGGCATGAAGGCCCCTTGAGAAATTGACCCGCCTGCTACCACCGCGTACCGAATCTTTCCATCTGAGCTAGGCATCCTCTTCTCCTGTCGAGTATCAATTGCTCACACAGGAAGTGGGCAAGCCAAGCTCGGCAAGGTTCCATCTTTGTGGCCGTTCCAATGCTCAACCGCCTGGGCGCACGGTCAGCTCGTCAAGGCCTGAAAGCTTCAGGACCTCCTCCACCATCAGGCTCACTGTTCACCCTGAACGCTGGTCACCGCCGTGTCCCGAGCCCCCATGCGCAGCAGCCCGATGTAGCACACCGCGGCAACCGCGATCCCCACCAGCGGCGCGATCCAGGGTGAGCAGTACGCGACGATGGCGCCGACGGCATAGGCAATCAAGCCTTTGGCGTTGTAGCGTGGCAATGTGGCGTTGGCCAGCAGGGGGTAACTGCCGCGATGGCGATACCAGAAGTCAGCCATGATGACGCCGCCCACGGGAGGGATGATCGAACCGAGCAGGACGAGAAAAGGAATGAGCATTTCGTACATGCCGCCGATCGCCAGAATGACGCCCACACCCGCCGCGATCAAGGTCATCGTGCGGCGTCTTTCGCTTCGCACTAGATGGCAGGCAGCGGCCGCCACGTTGTAGATCGTCGGCCCCTGGATCGTCCACAGGTTCAGACACAGCATGACCACGGCCGCGAATGACAAGCCCTGGAGCATCATCACCTCAACGATGTCGGCCTGCTGATAGACGACTGCGCACCAGGCGCCTGCCACGACCATCAAGCCATTGCCCAGCAGAAAACTGACGACGCTGGCAATGATCGCCACGCGCCCAGTGCGGGAAAGCCGCGTCCAGTTGGTGGCCTGCGTCGCGCCACTGGCGAACGTGCCGAACACCATGGTCACCGCAGCGGAAAAGGTCATGGTCTCGTGCGGAATCACCGCCGAGAGGCCTTTGAACCCGCCGATGTCGTGCGTGGCGATGTACATCGAAATGATCAACAAGATGAACATCAGGGGCACCGAGAGGCGCGAAAGGATGTCCAGGCCTTTGTAACCGACGATGGCGGTGATGCTGAAACCAAAGCCGAACAGAATCATCAGCGGGAGCGTCAGGCCCTCGGCCAGCCCGAGCATCTTCACCAGCACGATGGCGACGGTGGCCGTGCCCCAGGCATACCAGCCCAGTTCGGCAAACCCCAGCAGAAAGTCCGAGAGCCGGCTTCCCGCTTCCCCGAAACAGAAGCGCCCCATCAACACCGTGTTCAGCCCACTGCGCGACGCGATGAACGCCAGTGCGGCAGCGTAGATCGCGAGCAGGGTGTTCCCGATCGTGGCAATCCACAGCATGTCCGTAAATGAAAAGGCCATGCCCAACTTGCCACCTGCAAACATGGTCCCGGTAAAGAACGTGAAACTGAACAGCACCATGGAAATGGATAACAGCCCCTTTCGCGCGGACGGTGGGGCTTCACTTAAGGGAAAATCGCCGGATGAGCTCATGTACCTGCTCCTGTTCAAGTGCGTTTGATTGAGTGATCGCGCGCTCAAGGAGAGCAAATAGCAGGCCCGTTTCAGACGGCCTGAAAACGGCGGTATCGGACTCTTTATTCCGTCGAGGATGTGCTGGCCGCACTGGGTTGAGGCGTTGCGCACTGTTTGAGGACAAGCCCTCTGATCGAGACGGCACCGGAAACAAGGAGGAAAAGGCTGAGGCAAGGTTGTAGCGGTCAGGGACGCGAGGCCATGGACGAAAGACCGATTCAGGCCCGTGCCGCGGTACTGGCCTTGGTTTCGAACATGGCGGTGTCGGCCTTGAAAATCAGATCGTCGAGGCCCTCACCCGCTTCCGGATACCACGCCACGCCCAGGCTGGCGCTGACCTTGATCAGGCTGTTGTTCCAGGTCATCGGTTCGGCGACGGCCGTGCAGATGTCCTGGGTGATGCGCTGGATTTCACTGCGCGCATGGGCCCCCTCAAGCAGCACGACGAATTCATCACCCCCTACCCGCGCGGCGATATCGGAGGGACGAATACTGGATTTGATCGCCTCGGCGGCGTGGATGAGAATCGCATCGCCCGCCTGATGGCCGAAACAGTCGTTGACTTGCTTGAAGTGGTTCAAGTCGATGTAACACAGCGCGAGGTGCGCGCCACGCCGCTTTGCAGCGAGCAGCTTCTCAGTGGCGAAGGGAATGAAACTATTGCGATTCGGCAAGCCCGTCAGGCTGTCATAGAAAGCCAGTTTGTGGACTTCCTGTTCGGCGAGTTTGCGTCGCTTGATCTCGTTGCGCAGTTGGCGCTGCACGTTCAGGAGAATCAAGGTGAACGTCAGTGCGATTCCACAGCCGATACTGACCAGGACGATGGTCTTGCGCAGGCGCTCGACGAGTTGAGGCGGACTGGGGTCGTAGATGAAGTTCTCCAGGCCGTCGATCGAGGTGACCATGCCCAGGTCGAGAAAGGTTTCTGCCATTCGCTGCCAGCGGCCTGGGTTCATATGGCCGATCTCAATCAGGTCGGACAGCACCAGCGGCCGCATGGCCTGGGCCTCGTACTGCAAGTGCGCACGGCTTTTCTTGACCGAATACTGGTTGATCAGCAGGTCGATGATTTGCTCGGGGTTGTCCATTGCGTAGCGCCAGCCCCGCAGGGTGGCGCGCCGGAACGCTTCAACCCGTTGTGGATGTTCGTCGATCTCGGCCTGGCTGGTGAACAGGATGTCGCTGTAGAAATCGATCCCGTAGGTGACGGGAGAGATCACGTTGTAGTCCACGCCGCGCTGCTGAAGGTAGAAAGGTTCGTTGGTCAGGTACGAATTGAAGGCCGTCACCTTTCCGTTGGCCAGGTCCTCGATCTGGTAACTGCTGGGTAGCAGGTTGAGTTTGTCGAGGGGTATCCCCTCACTGCGGAACATTGCCAGGAAGTCGGCGTCGGTCTGCTCACCCATCAGCATCACAGGCTTGCCGATGAGATCGTGCACCGTGCGAACCTGCTGGTCCGTGCGCGCCAGCAGAACGGAGGGCGAGTGTTGAAAAATCACCGCCAGCGCGACCAAAGGCTTTCCATGCAGGCGCGCATACAGCAGTTCGCTGTTGGCTTCGCCGTACTGGGCACGCCCGGAAAGCACTTCTTCGACCGGTGTGACGCTGGGGCCGCCTTCGTGCAGGCGCACCTCCAGCCCTTCCTCGCGGTAATACCCCTGCGCAATGGCAGCGTAGTACCCGGCGAACTGGAACTGGTGTTTCCATCGCAGTTGTACATCGATAGTGTGGGCGGAGCTCTCACGCTGTGTGACGGAGCTGGCCCACGCCGCCTGCGCCCAGAGCAGCACGATACTCAATAACAGAGGCAACCGAACCGACATGAACCTCTCCTGCGGGCCTGGCATGTGAAAACAGCCACGGAGGCTGGGCATCGTGACTGTCTATGCGTCACGCTGAACGTTCGGCGAACCAAGCGGGGAGCGGCATTGTGGCATCACCGATGCAGCGCCAGCAATCGCGAACCTGACAACAGCGACGTACGCAAAGGTTTTACCGGCTCATGGACTGCGTCAGCGCGATGCAGGGGGCATGCCAGCGACGAAATGAATCGCTGGGCACGTACAGGAAGGGAGTTTCAGCGCCCGCGAACGGGCGCGACGCTCTTTTGCAGGCCGCACGCGTCGTCGGTCGATGACTCGCGCGGTGATAGGGTCAATTCGCCGCCTGAACGCTCGCCCCGTCCCAGCCGCCGCCGATCGAGCGATACAGCGACACGACAGCGCGGGTCGAATCGCTTTGCGTGCTGCTCAGGCTGTCCCGGGCGACCAGCAGCTCACGATTGGCGTCCAGCACATCGGTGAGGGTGATGGCCCCTGATTTATAGGCCCGCTCGGACAGATCCCGAGCCCGGGTCAGTGCCACGACCTCGTCGGCGAGCTCCTTGCGGCGCTCTTCGGTCTGCGCCACCGTTACCAGGGCATTTTCGACGTCTTCGCAGCCTCTGAGCACCGATTGCCGGTAGCGCGCCAGCGCCTCGGCGTGCTCGCCTTTCGCGTTGGCAACCTCGGCGTCGATCTTGCCGAAGTCGAACAACCGCCAGCGAACCAGACCGCCGATAGAAGGCTGGAAGGCCTGCGAGGTGAACAAACGCATCTGCGCAGCGCTTCCAGGCACCCGGCCCGGCGAGGCGGCTATAATTCGCATCGCCCCGCAGCGCGAGAACATTATGAAAGTCACGAAAGAACGACGAGAGCTGAACAAGGAAAAGATCCTGACGGCAGCGTCCCGTCTCTACCGCGAACATGGAATAGAAGGTATCGGGATCGGCGAACTCTCCAAATCCGTGGGGCTTACCCACGGCGGGTTCTACCGGCAATTTCCCCAAGGCAAGGACCAACTGGTCGCCGAAGCCATCCAACGCACATTCGATGAATACTGTGAATTTTGGAGCACCCTGACATCAGCGAGTGAGGTGGTGCACAGCTACGTCAACCATGAACACTGCCAGAGCAAGCATGACGCCTGCCCTATCCCAACGCTGGCGGCCGATGTCGCCCGGGTAGGCGGCGCGCCCCGTGAGGCCTATACCCGCGGCGTCAAACGCATGGTCGAGCTGCTCATGGCGAAAAAAGGCGACCTGGTTGAAGGCACCTCGGAAAAGCAAGCGATGCAGATGCTGGCTTCGGCGGCGGGTGCCATGATCATCGCGCGGGCTTCCAGTTGTCCCGAGTTGGCTGAAAAGTTCATGGCTGCCGTGCTGGAACAGTGGGACGCGCCGTCACCCGCGCCGGAGGTAATTCGAGACTGACGCGCGCGGATTGATCACGAACGCTGTGGGGAGGGGATCGTCTATGATGAGCAGACATTCATACCGGGCGCCCTTGCCCTCCGTCGGAAACCCGCCATGCGCTATCTGCCACCGACCGCCAGCCTGCGTGCATTCGAGGTCGCTACGCGGCACGCCACCTTCACCTCGGCGTCCGAGGAATTGCATATCACCCAAAGCGCCGTCAGCCATCAACTCAAGCACCTCGAGAGCCTCTGGGGCTTGAAATTGTTCGAGCGTGGCAAGGCGCTGACCCTGACCCCGGCGGGCGCGGCCCTTGCGCCCATCGTGAGGGAGTTTTTCATGAACCTGGAGGCCACCCTCGCCGATCTGCGCGAGCAGAAAGGCAGGGTCAGGCTCAAGGTCAGCACCACCTATTCCTACGCACTGAAGTGGCTGTTGCCACGATTGCCGAGCCTGGCCCAGCAACACCCCGACATCCTGGTGACGCTGGACACCACTGATGAGGCGATCAAGTTTTCGCGCACCGACCCGGACGTCGCAATCCGCCTCGGGCCAGGTCATTACCCGAACCTGTTCTCCGAGTTCCTGTTTCGCGAGCACATCTTTCCGGTGGCCAGCCCCGATCTGCTCAAGCGCTTTGGCCAGCCCCGGCAGCCGGCTGAACTGCTGCGCTACCCGCTGTTGACCCGCGATGGCGCCGACCTGGTGCCCAAATGGGAGGTGTGGTTCCAGCACGTCGGGCTGAGCGTTTCATCCCTTCAGGAAAGTGTCCGGTTCGCCGACACCAACATGACGGTGGAGGCGGCCTTGCTGGGGCAAGGCGTGGCGCTGGTTCGCAGTGGCCATGTGGAGGCGCAGATTGCCGATGGCAGCCTGGTTAGGTTGTTCGACGTGCCATTCCCCTCCCCGGTCGCTTACTACTTCGTCTGCCCGAAAGGTATTGAAGCTCAGCCTCATATCGTCAGCTTCCGTCAATGGTTGAGCGAACAATCGGCCGAGGCCCAACGTGCATACGGGTAACGAATCGAGCATGAGCTTTTGTTCATGATCGGATGAAGAGACTTCGCTGTCATGGCGCTGGATCATCGGCCTAACATGGCCCATGCCTATTCATATTATCTCCCTTGTCCTGTTCGCCGCCGTGCTGCACGCCAGCTGGAATGCCCTGCTCCGTGCAGTCGGTGACCGGCTTTGGTCAATGACCATCATGTGCGTGGCGGTGGCCGGTGCCAGCGTCCTCGGCGCGTTATTCATGGCGGCGCCTGCGGCAGCGAGCTGGCCGTATGCGGTTCTATCGGCCGTGCTGCACGTCGGGTACAACCTGTTTCTGGTGCGCAGCTACCGCTTGGGTGATCTGGGTCAAACCTATCCCGTCGCACGGGGGTGCTCGCCCATTCTGATCACCCTAGGCGCGGCGTTGTTCGCCGGGGAGCATGTCGAGGCGAGCGCCTTGATGGGGATCGGTCTGATTTCGGCAGGCATCATCGCACTGGCCCTGAGCAAGGGCCGTCTCGCCGTTCCCGGCCTGCCTTACGCGGTCGGAACGGGTGTGTTCATCGCGGCTTACAGCGTGACCGACGGCATCGGCGCGCGTCTGTCGGGGGCTCCGATGGCGTACACCTTGTGGATGTGCGCGCTGTGGGGGGTGATGATGCCGGCGGTCTACATTGGCCTGCGAGGCGTCCGCAGCCTGGTGACGCCTCGTCCGGGCTTCCTCATCGCCATCGCCGGCGGCCTGGTGTCGCTTCTGGCGTACAGCACCATCATCTATGCCATGTCCTGGGCGCCCATGGGCGCGGTGTCGGCGCTGCGCGAAACCAGCGTGGTGTTTGCCGCATTGATTGGCTATTTCTTCCTGGGAGAAAGCTTGACCGTCAGGAAACTGCTGGCCTGCGCTGTCATCGCCCTGGGCACCATCGTCATGGGCTGACCGCCTGGCGCAGGCGGTCGCCCGACTTGAAAGCTATTTCATCGCATGAGGGTTCACACCATGGACACTGCTTCACAAGCCCCTTTGATTCTGATCACCGGCGGCAGCCGCGGCGTCGGTGCCGCCACCGCGCGCCTGGCGGCCGCCCAGGGTTACGACGTGGTCATCAGCTTCGTGGCCGATGAGCCCGCCGCCGCAAGCGTCGTGGCTGATGTGCAAGCGATGGGCCGCCGTGCGCTGGCCGTGCGTGCAGACAGCGCCGACCCCGAGCAGGTCGCGCAGTTGTTCGCGACGATCGATCAACAGTTCGGACGCCTGGATGTGTTGGTGAATAACGCGGCGGTGTTGGCGCGCCAGTCGCGCGTGGAAGACCTGAGCCCCGAACGGATGCAGCGCATCTTCGCCGTCAATGCCATCGGCCCCATGCTGTGTGCACAACAGGCGATCAAGCGCATGTCGTATCGGCATCAAGGCCGAGGCGGTTCAGTGGTCAATGTTTCCTCGGCTTCCGCGCGGCTGGGGAGCCCGAACGAATACGTCGACTACGCGGCCTCCAAGGGTGCACTGGAAACCTTCACCATCGGCCTGGCCAAGGAAGTGGCACGCGAGGGGATTCGCGTCAACGGCCTGCGCCCCGGGCACATCTACACCGACATGCATGCCAGCGGTGGCGAGCCCGGACGCGTGGATCGCATCAAGGACACCATTCCCATGGGCCGTGGCGGGCAGCCCGAAGAGGTGGCACGGGCGATCTTGTGGCTGGCCAGCCCTGAGGCGTCGTTCACCACCGGAACCTTCCTGGACGTGACCGGCGGCAAGTGAGCGATGCGCCGGTTGGCGTTCACGCCCCCGGGAACACCGGCTCGCCCAGATTGAGCATCAGACGGTTGGCCCATGCGAAAATGGAAATGGCGTGTATCAGGTCGAGGATCTGCCCATCGTCCAGACCCTTGCGCACGCGCACGTCATGCAGCGGGTTTTCGGCCAGCGGCTTGCCAGCGTTGTCACGGATGAATTCGTTCGGCCCCTCGCGGAAGCTTGGCTGAATGATCAGCGCGCGCAGCCACTGATAGGCAAAGACGTTGACGTTGGGCGTCTTGCGCAGACGCTCGACGTCGGTCGGCGAGACCTTGGCCTGCACCGATTCCAACGTGCGTGTGCCACCGGCGTAGGACGCCACGCTGCCCGGCACATTAAGGGTGCTGGGGGCGGTCGAGCACCGCGTCCACCGGACCTTGCTCGACGATACGTCCGGCGTACATCACTGCCACATCATCTGCCAGGCCCGCGACGACCGACAGGTCGTGGGTAATCCAGATCAGCGAAGTGCCTCGCTCGCGTACCAGTTTCTGCACTTCGCTGAGGATTTGCGCCTGGATGGTCACGTCCAGTGCCGTGGTGGGCTCGTCGGCGATGATCAAATCCGGCGAGTGCAACAAGGCGATGGCGATCGCCACACGCTGGCGCATCCCGCCCGACAGCTGATGAGGATAGGCGCGCAGACGTTCCTCCGGGCTCGGAATGCCCATCGCCGCCAGGGTCCGAGCAGCGAGCTGCCGAGCCTCGCGCTTGTTCAACGCCCGTGCGCACGCACGGCTTCGATCATTTGCGTGTCAACCCTCAGCACCGGGTTGAGGGTCATCATCGGGTCCTGGAAGATCATGGCGATGCGGTTGCCCTGCAGCTCACGCAATTGGGCCGGTGCAAGGCCAATGAGGTCGCGGCCCTTGAACAGCACTTGCCCGTCGCTGATGCGCCCGGGCGCATCCACCAACCCCAGGATCGAAAATCCGGTCACCGACTTGCCCGAACCGGACTCCCCCACCAGCCCCAGCACGCGGCCGGGCTGCACGCGCAGCGATACGTCACGCACGGCCGGCAGCAGGCCAGCGCGGGTATGAAAGGTGGTGCACAGGTTGCGCACCTCGAGGGTCGGCGGCGTCACGTTCGAGGATTCCAACAGGCTCATCGCTGCAACCTCGGGTTCAGAACGTCGCGCAGCCGGTCACCGACCAGGTTGATCGCGACGATGGTGATCAGCAATGCCAGCCTCGGCAAGAGGCTGATCCAGAACTCGCTGTTGAGCATGTCTTACCACCATCCGTTTATCGGGGTTAGATTCGGGATAGTTGCGAATGACCACATGACCATCGGCGTTAACTTTAAGCCCATAAAAAGTCAGGAATTTCTAGTTCCGATTGTCGCTCCCATTTCGTCGAGCGTGGGCTGTCTCGGCGCTGCCGATGGGACATTTCGGGCAGATTCTTTTAGTGGGTGAAGGAATAGTTCGATTTGGCAAGCGTCATAGGTGGGTATGCTGAAATTCAGCAGCCATGCGTATATCGATCGCCATCTGCAGGTGATCGACATGATTATTTCAAGCGGCTGACTTTGTCTCCGCGACCCTTATTCAACCTGCCCAAATGGTGGAGAAATTTATGTTTAAGAAGCTTGCTGTTTCCCTAAGTTGCATCGTTGCTGCGCTGTGCGCGAGTGGTGCGGTCTATGCCAAACCGGTGAACAACATTGTGTTGGTTCATGGTGCGTACGCCGACGGCTCTGGTTGGAAAGCCGTCAGCGATATCCTCACCAAGGACGGGTATCAAGTCAGTATTGTTCAGGAGCCAGAGACTTCGCTCGAGGACGATGCCGCGGCAACTCGACGCATAATCGCTCTTCAAGATGGCCCAGTCATTCTTGTTGGCCATAGTTATGGCGGTATTGTAATTAGCGATGCGGGTAATGATCAGAAGGTGCAGGGTTTGGTTTATGTCGCTGCCCTGATGCCGGATGCAGGCGAATCTATTCCTAGTTTGGTCAAAAGCAAACCATTGGCAACCAACAATGTTATCCCGATTGGTAATGGCTTTCAGATCCTGAATCCTAAGTCTTTTGCTCAGGACTTCGCAGCCGATCTGCCGCCAGAGCAAGCAGCGTTTATGGCAAAGTCTCAGGTTCCGATTGCTGCCAAAGCGCTTAACACATCCATCACACAGGCAGCATGGCATAGCAAGCCCAGCTGGTATGCTGTTGCAACAGAGGACCACAAAATCAATCCCGATTTGGAGCGATATATGGCCGCCCGAGCGGGGAGCAAAACCGTAGAGATAAAGGGTAGCCACGCGGTCTACGTCTCCCAGCCCCAAGCAGTGGCTAAGCTCATCGAAGAAGCGGCGAACGGTAGCAGCAAATAGTTTCGCGTGTAATTCGAAAGCCTGCTGTGCGCTGAGTACTCAGTGCGCAGCATCCAGATCACTGCAGAAAGATGAGCCGATGAAGCAGATGACCGTTGCCGATGCTTTACGCCGGCAAGCGCAAAACCGTTGGCGATCAGCAGGCCCAGTGAAGGCTCGGTGACCGGCACGCTAAGGCCGAGGAACTAGAGCGTCGCCTCGAGTGTGATCGCCCGGGCAATCTCCGATGATTGCCACCTCCAGCACGGGCATCGGCTGATCGACCACGGGAATGTCTGTTCGGCCAGGACTGCCAGCGAGAGCACCTCGTGGCGATCCAAGGCCGAGTCCGCCGGCAGCACTGCCACGCAAGGCGCCTCGCCGATCCAGTGGATATCGAGGCCACGGTGCTCGAGTGGCAGGCTCACGGCACCCAGGTCCATGGTTTTGCAAAGCACGGCCTGCACCACGTTTTCCGGCGACATGCTCTGCAGTTGGATCTGCTGCGGATGCAGGGTCGCCGGCAAGCGTGCCAGGGCGGCGGGCAACAAACCGGCAGCCAGCGCCGAGATGGCCACCAGCTTGATGTGATGATTTTCCTCTTGAGTGATCGATTGCGCCCGCTGGCGGATGTTGCGGATGCCCAGCAAGGCGCTTTCGACCTCGCCGTACATCATGAACGCCTTCTGTGTCGGCGTGACCTTCGGGCCGCTGCGTTCGAACAGGGCAAACTCCAGCTCTTGCTCGAGTTCCTGAATCACCCGCGTCACCGAGGGCTGGGATCGACCCAGCATCTTTCCCGCCGCCGTCACACTGCCGGCCGACATCACGGCCGCAAAGGCTTCCAGTTGACGCAGATCCATACGCTCGCCTGACACATGTCAAATCGAATGACGGAGCGTAAAGCACCCGGCACAGCGGCGAAAGTCTAAACCGCGCCTTGCGTGTCGCGTCCGCGCGCGAGAACATGGGCGCCCTGTTCTCGCTCTGCCTCCGGCCCCATGCCCGCGCCTTCCCATCCGCATCCGCTGTTTGAAACCTATGCCCGCTTCGGCGAACTCAACTTCAGTTCGCTCAAAGCAGAACTGCCCGCCATCACCGATTACCTGGCGGCGTTTCCCCCCGACCAGCAGGCCGTCGAAGGCTATCGCGCCGTGCGCAGCTTCTTGAAGTCATACGCTGGCAACGAATCGACCTTCAACGCCTACCGCACCCACGTCGAGCGCTTGCTGCTGTGGACGATGATCAAGGCGCGCATCCCCTTGCTCGAACTGCGCCGTACCCACGCCGAGGATTTTCTGGAGTTCTGTCTCGCGCCGGATCCGGCGTGGGTCGGCCCGGTGGTCAAATCCCGTTTCAACCGGATCGGTGCGCGCAAGAAGACTGCCACCGACACCTATGTGCTCAACCCTCAATGGCGGCCATTCAGCCAGTCTGCGTCCAAGGAAGAGCGCAAACGGGCCAAAGAAGAGAACCGCGCGCTGATCCAGGAACACTACAAGCCCGCTCAGGGGTCCATCGCGCAGATTTTCGCGGTGTGTGGCAGCTTCTTTCAGCACGCCATCGATGAGGGCTTCTGCGAGCACAACCCTTTCCGCGCGGTCAAGCAGAAAAGCAAGTACAAACAACGCACCACCGGCGATCAGGACACGCGCATCCTGACTTCACTGCAATGGGATTTCGTGCTCGAGACAGCTGAGCAAATGGCCGCTCAAGACCCTGTACACGAACGGACGCTGTTCATCGTGGCGACTATCTTCGCCATGTATCTGCGCGTGTCGGACCTGGTGGGCCGGGACAACTGGACCCCGACCATGGGCGACCTGCGCCAGGATGGCGCGGGGAATTGGTGGTACCACGTGGTCGGCAAAGGCAACAAGGCCGGGAAGATCAGCGTACGGGACGACTACGTCGAGCACTACCTCAAGCGCTGGCGCGTGCACCAGGGGCTGTCGCCGTTGCCGGGGTTCCGGGAGGCCACGCCATTGATCGCCACCCATCGCGGTCGGGCCGGCCTGTCTGACCGGCACATTCGGGTGTTGCTGCAGGCGGTGTTCGACCGCGCACTGGAACGCATGCTCGCCGAAGGCTGGTCGGACGAAGACGTGAGCCGGTTGCGCGCGGCATCGCTGCACTGGCTGCGCCACACGTCGGCCACCTTCGATGCGCCGCACCGCGACATGAAGGACCTTCAGGTCGACCTGCGCCACAACAGCCTCAGCACCACGCAGAACGTGTACTACAACTCGGAAGATGAAAAACGCGCCTACTCGATCAAGCGCCTGCCCATGAAAGAACGCACCTGAGGCCTGTCGGAAAGTCTAGCGGGTCGCGAGGCCATGGTCGGTGTTGCGCCCCCTGCCCCGCTGCGACGTGTTTCGCCGCTTACGTGCACCCTCGCGGTGCACATTCTGATCGCGGTGCTGTCCATCCTGTATCTCTCAGTGCGTGAGGTCTTGTCATGTCAGCCATTTCCCGCCCCGCCGTCCTCGAATTGATCGGCAACACGCCTCTGGTTCGCGTCAGCCGGATCGATACGGGCCTGTGCACCCTGTTTCTCAAGCTCGAATCCCAGAACCCTGGCGGATCGATCAAGGACCGTGTGGGCCTGGCGATGATCGACGCTGCGGAGCGCGACGGTCGTCTCAAATCCGGCGGCACCATCGTTGAAGCGACAGCGGGCAATACCGGCCTCGGCCTGGCACTGGTCGGCCGTGCCAAGGGTTACCGCGTGGTGCTGGTGGTGCCGGACAAGATGTCCACGGAAAAGGTGCTGCACCTCAAGGCCATGGGGGCCGAAGTCCACATCACTCGGTCCGATGTCGGCAAAGGCCATCCTGAGTATTATCAGGACGTCGCTGCCCGGCTGGCGAAGGACATTCCAGACGCATTTTTTGCCGACCAGTTCAACAACCCGGCCAACCCCCTGGCGCACGAAACCAGCACCGCGCCGGAGATCTGGGCACAGACCCAGCATGACCTGGACGCCATTGTCGTTGGGGTCGGCTCCGCAGGCACGCTCACCGGGCTGACGCGTTTCTTCAAACGCGTGCAACCGGACCTGGAAATGGTACTCGCCGATCCCGAGGGCTCGGTGGTGGCGGAATACAGCCGCAGCCGGACGCTGCCCACCCCCGGCTCCTGGGCCGTGGAGGGCATCGGCGAAGACTTCATCCCCTCCTTCACCGACCTGTCCAGGGTGGGGCATGCCTACTCCATCAGCGATGAGGACAGCTTCGAACACGCCCGGCAATTGCTGCGCAGCGAAGGCATTCTGGGAGGCTCCTCCACCGGAACCCTGCTGGCGGCCGCCTTGCGCTACTGTCGCGAACAGACCACGCCGAAGCGGGTGGTCAGCTTCGTCTGTGACACCGGCACGCGCTATTTGTCGAAGGTCTACAATGACCAATGGATGACCGACCAAGGCTTGCTGCAGCGCAGGAAATACGGCGACTTGCGCGATTTGATCGCCCGCCGCTTCGAGGATGGGCGGGTCATCAGCGTCGGGCCGGACGATACCCTGCTCACCGCCTTTCAGCGCATGCGCCTGGCAGACGTCTCGCAATTGCCGGTACTGGTCGATGGGCAGCGGCTGGCCGGGGTGATCGATGAATCCGATATCCTGCTCGGCATGCATCAGGACCCGGCACACTTCCGCACGGCCGTGGCGGATGCGATGACCGACAAGCTGGAAACCCTGCCGCCCGAGGCGAGCCTGGCCCGTCTTCAGGACATTCTGGACCGGGGCCTGGTGGCCATTGTCGCCGACGCCACTGGCTTTCACGGCCTGATTACCCGGGTCGACTTGCTCAACCACCTGCGGAGATCCCTCCCATGACTCAGCACGACGATACTCATCCGTCCCATGGCTTCGCCACGCGGGTCATCCATGCGGGCCAGACGCCGGACCCGACGACCGGCGCATTGATGCCGCCGATCTACGCCAACTCCACTTACCTGCAAGACAGCCCGGGTGTTCACAAGGGTTTCGATTACGGGCGTTCCCACAACCCCACCCGATTCGCGCTCGAGCGCTGCGTCGCCGACCTGGAGGGCGGCACTCAAGCATTTGCCTTTGCGTCGGGGCTGGCAGCCATTTCATCGGTGCTCGAATTGCTGGACGCCGGCGCCCATGTGCTGTCCGGTGATGACCTCTACGGCGGCACGTTCCGCCTCTTTGACAAAGTCCGCAAACGCAGCGCCGGCCATCGCTTCAGCTTCGTCGACATGACGGACCTCGGCGCATTCGAGGCGGGCCTTCAGGACGATACCCGGATGATCTGGGTCGAAACGCCGAGCAATCCGCTGCTGCGTCTTACCGACCTGGCCGCCATCGCACGGATATGCCGTGACCGGGACATCCTCTGCGTCGCCGACAACACCTTCGCCAGCCCGTGGATTCAGAATCCTTTGGCCCTGGGCTTCGACATTGTCGTGCACTCCACCACCAAGTACCTCAACGGCCATTCGGACGTCATCGGCGGCATTGCGGTGGTTGGAGAAAACCCGGAACTCGCGGAGCGGCTGGGCTTCCTGCAGAACTCGGTCGGTTCGATCGCCGGTCCTTTCGACGCGTTTCTGACAGTGCGCGGGGTGAAAACCCTGGCGCTGCGCATGGAACGGCATTGCAGCAACGCGTTGGCCATCGCGCAGTGGTTGGAACGCCAACCTCAGGTGGCGAAGGTCTACTACCCCGGCCTGCCCTCGCACCCTCAGCACGCCTTGGCGTCTCGGCAGATGCGCGGGTTTGGCGGGATGATTTCCCTGGATCTGAACACTGACCTGGCCGGCACCCGACGTTTTCTGGAACGTGTCGAACTGTTTGCCCTCGCCGAAAGCCTCGGCGGTGTCGAAAGCCTGATCGAACACCCGGCGATCATGACCCATGCCAGCATTCCGCCGGAAAACCGCGCAAGGTTGGGCATCGGCGATTCGCTGGTGAGGTTGTCGGTGGGCATCGAAGACGTCGGCGACCTGCGGGCGGATTTGGCTCAGGCGCTGGAGGCGGTCTGATGGGATGGTTCCCGGCAAGGGGCTAGCCGCTATTGTTTCGCGATACGCAACACTGTCTTGCCGAAACAGAGGTGGCCGAGATTCAGATAGGTTGCTAACGTTTTACTTGTCAAATCCGCCGATTTGATGGATGTCCCTTCAAGCCGCGACCCCGTCCGAGATAACGGGCTTGCGGCTTTTTTATTGCCCGCACGCCCATGGCGCACGCAGCGCCTTCGGTCAGAAGTTAGCCGGTGTGTTGGCGCTGATGATTTCCGCTTCGTCCTGACCGATGTTACGGAAGCTGTGGGGCAAGGTCGTCGGGAAGTAGTAGCCATCACCCGGATTGAGGATGCTGATCTGGCCGTCCACCGTCAGCTCGATGGTGCCACGGGTGACCAGCCCGCACTCCTCGCCCTGGGCATGCACGATGGGCTCATCGCCGGAACTGGCACCGGGTGCATATTGCTCGCGCAACATACGCATCTGACGACCGGGCAGCGAGGCGCCGATCAGCAGCATGCGCAATCCGTCACGCCCCAGGTCTGGTTGTTCCCCGGCCCGGAATATGTGTCGCTGATCCTGAGGCGGCTGATCGAAGGAAAAGAAGTCAGCCAAGGTCATGGGAAACCCTTCCAGCAATTTTTTCAGCGAACTGACCGAGGGGCTGACGCGATTCAATTCGATCAGAGAAATGGTGCCATTGGCGACACCGCTGCGCCTGGCCAGCTCCCGCTGGGACATCTTGTAACTTTCCCGCACTAGCTTGAGTCGTGACCCCGTATCCATGACTGCCCTTTGTGAAATGAGGGATCGAGGGCGTTGACGCAGGCCGCATGCTGCGTGCGCCGCCGTCCTCGGTTTGAGTAGCGGTGATTAGAGCACGTTTGTGCGCACTCACCTATACGGCCAGGCGACACATCGGCACGGCACCGCGCGGGCGCGTCACTGGGCGATACGCCTTCCTCGCGAAAACACGTTAGCCCGCCGAACACCCCTTCCCGAAGGCCGGTCGTGGTTCGAACCAATGACCGTTCGTCGCTCATTTTTAAATAGGAATCAGTTATAAATGGGTTTTCACAAACCTTTCACGTCTCAGGGTTCAGTCTGTACCTACTCCTTTTGATCCTCTTTAAGCCCGTCTTCCCCAGCGGGCTTTTTTCTGCCTGGCGTCCGGGCCTCAGTCTCTTGGTCAATGCAGCACACTCTGCAAGAACTGCCGAGTGCGAGGATGCTCCGGAGCACCGAAAACCTTGGCCGGTGGCCCCATTTCGACGATCTTGCCGCCGTCGAAGAACACCACCCGGTCCGCCACCTCCCTGGCAAACCCCATCTCGTGGGTGACCACGACCATGGTCATGCCTTCGGCGGCCAGCCCTTTCATCACACTCAGCACCTCGCCCACGGTTTCCGGGTCAAGGGCCGAGGTTGGCTCATCGAACAGCAACAGGCGCGGCTTCATTGCCAGTGCACGGACGATCGCCACCCGCTGTTGTTGCCCGCCCGAGAGTTCGCTGGGATATCCGTCGGCCTTGTGTTTGAGCCCCACGCGGTCAAGCAGGGCCAGTGCGGCGGCTCGAGCGTCGGCCTTGCTGACCCCCTTGACCTTGACCGGGGCGAGAATCATGTTGGCCATTACCGTCAGGTGCGGGAACAGCGTGTAGTCCTGAAATACCATGCCGATGTCTTCGCGCAATCGCGCCATGGCCTTGCGGTCGTCGGCCCGTACCGACTCCCCGCCGCCGACCACTACGCTGCCCGCCGATGGCTCCTCCAGGCTGTTCAGGCAGCGGATGAACGTCGATTTTCCCGAGCCGCTGGGGCCGATGATCACCACGACTTCGCCTTGTGCCACGTCAAGGTCGACACCCTTGACGACCTCCACGGACCCAAAGTGCTTGTGCAGGCCGCGCACCGTCAGCATCTTGTTCATAGGCCGGCCTGCGCGCGGGTGGCCGCCTGGAGTTTTTCCTGGGCAGCGGTCAGACGGTCACGCCTGGCCTGATTGGCCTGACGCTCTTGCTGCAAGCGCGCATTGGCCCGGGCCAGGCTCGGACGCAACGAAGACAGCGCTGGCCCCCCCGCCGAGGCGCGGGACTGCACGTTGGCGGTCGGGTCCAGGCACTCCCGCACTTTGTCGGTAGCCAGATTCAGGGCATGGCCCACCTGGTCACGGGCGCAGACGTCGATCATTTCACTGTCGATACGGTGGGCCGGCAAGCCGGCGTCCATTGCCATGCGCACGGCGGCACCGACGATATGGTGCGCTTCGCGGAACGACAGATCGGCCTCACGCACGATCAGGTCCGCCAGCCCCGTGGCGGTCGAGAAGTCCTCCCCCGCTCGCTGCTTGGCCAATGCCACATTGGGCGTTGCGGTCCGCAGGACCAGCTCGAGCAGCTTCAGGCAGCGCAGGCTCTCCTCAGCCGCCTCCCAGAACCCGCGAGTACTCTCCCGGTTGCCATCGCCCGTGTGGGAGAAATTGCTGCCTTTGACGGTGACGCTGGCGGCCATCAACAGCCCGACGATATGCCCGGTGCGCCCCTTGAGGTACTCCAGCACGGTGGGGTTTTTCTTCTGCGGCATGATGCTGGAGGTCGCGGCCACGCTGTCCGGGAAATCGATCAGGCCGAACTCATGGGTGCTCCACACGAAGTAGTCCTGCGCCACGCGGCTCCAGAACACCGAGAGCAGGCTCAGGTGCGACAGGCTTTCGAGGATGAAATCCCGCGAGCCGACGGCGTCCAGCGCGTTGTCCAGGTAGCCGTCGAAGCCTAGCAACTCGGCCGTGCGCGCCCGGTCCACATCGAAGGGCGTACCGGCGAATGCCGCCGCACCCAGCGGGCTCTGGTTCATCGTCTCCAGGGTCTGGGTCAGGCGTTTACAATCCCGCTCCAGCGCTTGCTCGACCGCCGACAGGTAATAGCCGTAGGTGATGGGCTGCGCGGGCTGCAAATGGGTATAGCCGGGCATCACCACCTCGGCGAAGACTTCGGCATTGTTCAGCGCGGTCTGCCGCGTCTGGATCAGCACGTCGATCAACGCCAGCAGCACGTCCCGGCAACGCAGCCGATCGAGGGTGGCGAGAATGTCATTGCGGCTGCGACCGGTGTGCAGGCGCCCGCCGACGTCAGCGCCGATCTGCTCGATCAGGTGCGCTTCGTAATTGAAATAGGCGTCCTCGCGGGAGGGGTCGAGTGTCACCACGCCAGGGCCGGCGGCCTCCATGTCGAGGACCCCCTTGGCCAGCGCCGTGGCGTGTTCGTGGCGGATAAGACCCTGCTCGGCGAGCATCACGATGTGCGCCTTGTTGACGTTGCCCAGGTTGAGGAAGCCATCGGCGAACCCCTCCAGCCGCGGTCGGTAGATGTACTCGTTGACTTCGGGCGCGGTGGTTTCTTTCAAGCGACGACTGACTTTGGATGCTTGCATGATCATATCCTTTAACGAGTGGTGCGCATCGCCGGGCGACCCAGGCGACGTTCGAGATAACGGCTGAGCCAACTCAGCAATGAGCAGATGACGAAGTACACCAGCAGCACCGCGCCGTAGACAGCGAACGCGGGGCTGACGCCGGTCATGACGGTGGAGCGCTCGACGATGATCTGGCCAACCTTGAGGAACTCGCTCACGCCCACCAGCGCGCCCAGCGAGGTGGCCTGCACCAGCATCGTCAGCAGCCCGGTGTAGGCCGGTAGAATCGCCTTCATCGACTGCGGCGCGATGACATGCCAATAGATCTGCCACGGGCGCAGGCCAAGGGTCCATGCGCTCTTCCATTGGTGCCGGTTGACCGACTCCAGGCCGCCTCGGACGATCTCGATGCCATTGGCGCTGCCCCACAGCGTCAACCCAGTGACCACAGCCGCGAACGGGCTCAGGTCGAGGCCTAGCATCGGCGCACCGAAAAAGATGAAGAACACGTTGACGATCAGCGGGATCGAGCGGAACAGCTCGACGTAGCCATGTATCGTCCACCACAGCACCCGGTTCTTGAGGGTGGCGAGCACTCCGAATACCGTCGAGATCAGCGTGGTGAATAACAGGATCACCAGCGCCAGGCGGAGCGTCATCCACAAGCCCTTGAGCACGAAGCCCCAGTTTTCGATCAGAAAATTCATCGAAGGCCTCAGTGCCGGAATGGCCGTTGCAAGTGAGCCGACAGGCGCCCGGTCAGCAAAGACAGGATCGCCACCAGAAGCAGGTACATCGCACAGATCGCACTGAACATTTCGATGGCGCGAAAATCCGTGGCAATGCGGTCAACCGCCACGAAGGTGAGCTCGGCCAAGCCTATCGCTTGCAGATAGGACGAGTTTTTCAGCAGTGAAATGGACGTATTGAGCACCGCTGGCAGGCTGGTTCGGACGGCAATGGGCAAGGCCACCAGATAGAAGTACTGATGGGTTTTCAGGCTCAAGGCCATACTCGCCTCACGCATCTTGTGCTCCACCGTCGACAGGCCGCCGCGCATGTTTTCCACTTGGTAAGCCCCCGCCCACAGGGATAGACACAGCACACCCGACCAGAACAGCGACAGCTCCAAGCCGATCGCGGGCAGGCCGTAGAAAATGAAAAACAGTTGCACCAGAATCGGCGTGTTGCGGATCAGCTCGACGTACAGCACCACCATCTGAGCGAGCCCGGGAATGCGGAAGGCGCGGGCCGCGCCTCCCAGAATCCCGATCAGCAGCGAGAAGGCGATGGCCAGCAGCGAGACCTTCAGCGTCATCAGCACGCCATCGAGCAAGGCTGGCCATTGCGCCACCAGGTAGTTGAAATCGAAATCCATGACGACGCCCGATCAGAGTTTTTCTTCAGGCTTGGCCTGTTCGAAGACGCTCAGGTAGTAGCTCTGAATGTTCTGCGGGACGTACTGTTGAACCCAGCCCCGAAAGAGTTTCTCTTCGTGCATTCTGGCGACCGCGGCGCTGAGGTAATCGCGCCAAGCCTCATCGTTCTTGCGCACCCCGATCGCGGCATCGGATATCTGGAACGGTTCATTGAGCAGGCGCGCGTCGCCATCGTTGGCAGCGACGACCACCAGCGTGGCGGCGTCGTGGGTGTAGGCGTCGGCCCGCCCCTGCCGGAACGTCTGCAGCGCATCGGCCGCACTGTTCATGCGCAGGGTTTTGACGCCCGGCATATGGTCCTCGAACCACTTGGCCTGAACCGAGCCTTTGAGCGTCGCCAGGGTTTTGCCGTCGAGGTCCTTGATCGAGTGAATCGGGCTGTCTTTCTTCACCACCACATCGCTGGCGCCCCAGCGATACGGCGTGGTGAAGTCAATGACCCGCTGACGTTCAGGGGTAACGCCTAGCGTCGCAATGAGAAAATCGACTTTGCGACCGAGCAGTTGCGGTACACGGTTTTCAGCGGTCACGCAGGTAAAGGTCACTTTGTCCTTGGAGCCCAGCGCCCACAGCGCGATCTGCCTGGACATTTCCACTTCCACACCGGCGAACTCGCCGTTGCCGTTCTGGAAGCCATAAGGCGGCTGGTCACACCGTACACCGGCGCGCAGCTGACCGGCTTCTTTGACCTCATCAGGCACCGGCGGCAGTTCGGTCGCCTGGACCTGAGCCAGCCCCGCCAGCGAAACCCATGAAACAGCCACGACACGAACGAGAAATTTTGACGCAAACGACATATTGCCTCCTGGTTGGCTAGTCGCGCGGCGCCATGGAAAGGCGTCGAGCGACGATTTCAAGGGCAGACTTAATACGCACCATGCAGCGCATCGGCGCTGGGGCATCGCGTCCATCTGCGCGGACTGTCGATGTCGAAAACAGTTATAAAGCCTCTGGATCATGCCAACAAATGACAATACATTGGTCATCCATACCAAATTGATATGCCCCCATGAACTTCAAACAAGTGGAAGCCTTCCGCGCCGTGATGCTGAGTGGTTCGATGACCGCCGCTGCCGAGTCGCTGCACACTTCGCAACCCAACATCAGTCGGCTCATCGCACAGCTGGAACGCGGCAGCGGGTTCAAGCTGTTCGAACGCGTGGGAGGACGCCTGCTGCCCACGGACGAAGGCGCAGCGTTATTTGCTGATGTGGAACGGGCCTTCATCGGGCTGCAAAGCCTCGAGAGGTCGGCGCAGAACATCCGCCGGGGCGGTACCGGTCAACTGCGGATCGCGGCGGTGCCGTCTTTGTCATTGACGCTATTGCCGGAGGTGATCCGACGATTTCGTGAGGAAAACCCGGACGCCGCCATCTCGATTCACACCAATGATTCGCCGATGGTCGCCCACTGGGCCGCCTCGCAGTTCTGCCATGTGGGGCTTGCGTCTTATGTAGGGGACGATATGCCAGGCGTGCGTACGCGCAAAATCTGCGATGTACCGGGGGTGTGCGTCTTTCCCAAGGGGCATCGGCTGGCGGCACTGACGACCGTCAGACCCGAAGACGTCTACGGTGAGGAGTTCATTTCCCTGTCGCAAAACGACGGTGCCCGCGCCCGGGTGGACCGTGTGTTCGCCGATGAGAAGGAATACCGCAAGCTGAACCTGGAAACGCCCTATGCGGCGACAGTGTGTTCATTGGTGGCGCTGGGGCTGGGCGTGAGCATCGTCAGCCCAATGGTCGCGCGGGAGTACCTGCACTTAGGTGTCGAGACCCGACCGTTCGAGCCGCAGATTCGCTTTTCAACCTATTTGCTGCTGCCCGAAGATCGACCGCAAAGCCTGCTCAGCCAGCGTTTCAGCGTGTTGATCGAGCACATGCTCACCGAGGCAAGCAAGGCGTGGGAGGTGTGATGGCGTTTTTCACCCGCGGGGCGTTCGTCACTTCAATCGGCCAGAGGCACGGCCCATGCAGCGCACACGGCGCTCTTCGACACGCTGCGCGAACCTGGCGGTCGTCAGCTTGCGAGTGATTTTCGGGCTCTCCAGCACAATGCCCGGCAGAATCGCCCGAGGCAGCGGTTTGCCCGCGGCTTTGTCGGCCAGCGCGAAGACCTGGCGATAGAGGTCTGTGTTTTCGAAGTCGGCCGTATCGCCCTTCTCCAACGCACTGCGAATGGTGGTGTTGCGCATGCCCAACTGGGCGTGCAGGCTGCGCACGGCCAGTTCCGTCTGCCCGAGGGATGGGCCGAAGCCATAGCTGATCAGGTCGCCGTCCAAGGCCAGGCGCTTACCGGAAAGCCGGGCCACGGCACTTTGAAACGCCGCGTTGCGGCTGGCGTACCATCCGGCGTTGAAGTCCGCGAACCGGTAGATCGGTCTGTCATAACTCACCGGGTACCCCAGCAAGTGCGCGATGCCGAAATACATCCCACCGCGGCGCGAGAACACCTCGTGGCGGATGGAACCCTCCACCGGGTACGGATAGTCCCGCGCCTGGCGCTCGGCGAATTCGATGCTCACTTGCATGGGCCCGGCGGTGTGCATCGGGTTGAAGGTGCCGAACAATGTCTTGCCCAGCGGCACCATGCCAATGAAATCCTCAAAGATGGCGCTCAAATCCTTTTCCGTGCGCGCTGCGGCGAGGCGCTCGTTATAGGTTTTGCCGGTGGGAGAGCGGATGTCCAGCGCGCTGCGGACGAGCAAGTTGGGAATGTGCGCCTTGCCCGCACGACGGTCGATTTCAGCCCGGGCGATACCCCCCATTCCCGGCACCGCAGGATCGACCTGAAAATTGGATTCCTGCTCGGTCACCGCCACCACCGAACACAGGTGTTCAACGCTCGGCGCAATGCCCTGGGACTCGAACGCCGTATAGATGTCGGTCGCCCAGCCCTGGCGATCGGCTACGGACGGCGGCAGAAGTCGCACGATCTCGCTGCGCACCAGATCCGGTGGCGGTGGTAGCGTCTGCTGTCGGGGCGTGCTGCAAGCGGCGAGCAGCGTCATCAGCGTCAGGCCGGTCAGCGTGCGGATGAGGCTGGGACAGAGGTTCGAAAGCATAAGAACTCGACATTCAAAGTGTGCAATGGCGTGTTGGACCACAGCGACACGCCAGTGACTCATCGCTCAGCCCAGTCTGCTGTCGATCGCGCGGCGCAACCTCGTTGTCCCTGAAACCCGGCCGATCGCTGGGCCTGCCACCTCTCAAGCCCAGTCGAATCCACTCGACCGCAGGTCGGTCTGCGCCCTCTCCCGCCAACTTTTCGGGATAATGCCGGTCCAACCGCCCCGAACACGAGCACGGGAGAATCCTGTTTGAACATCGCTGGCGTCATATTCGACTGCGACGGCACCCTGGTGGACAGCGAACGACTGGCCGCCGGATTGTTGCGCGATATCCTGCAAGAACACCAGGTCACGTTGACCGTCGATGAGGTACTGGCGCGTTTCCGCGGGGTGCAGTTCGCGCTGTGCATGGAGGGCTTGTGTCGGGATTATCCCGGATTGCCGAACATCGAAATCGTCAACAGCTTCCGCGCGCGCACGCTGCCGTTGCTGCAGGAAAAGCTGGAAGAGATGCCGGGCGCCGTCGAGTTCGTGCGCGGGCTATCCCTGCCCAAGTGCGTGGCATCGAACGGCCCGCGCAGCAAGATCGAAACCTGCCTGAGCACCGTCGGCCTGCTGGATGTGTTCCATGGCTTGATTGTCAGCGCGTATGAAGTGGAGGCCTGGAAACCTTCGCCGGTACTCATCGAGCATGCGGCGGACCTGCTGGGGCTCAAACCCGATGAATGCCTGCTGGTCGAAGACAGCATCCCCGGCGTTCAGGCTGGGCTGAGCGCAGGTGCGCAAGTCGCCGGCTACGGCGAGACGGACTTCTCCGAGTTCGTCGAGCATGCCAATTTCCATCCGGTGAAAACTTTCGGCGAGTTGAAAGTGCTGGTGCAGCGCATCAGTTGACGCGGGCATCGTCTCGCGTACAGCGAGCTCGTGTCATCGGACGTGCGGCAGGGTTTTCCAGGCCTCGCGCCTTGCCTGAGCAGATCGGACTCTATACTGTATATAAAAACAGTGAAGAGAGCGGTCATGCAGCTGATCGATAAGTTGAGCATCCTCGCCGACGCGGCCAAGTACGACGCGTCCTGCGCCAGCAGCGCCGCGCCCAAACGCAGTTCGGAAGGCAAATCCGGTATCGGCTCCAGCACCGGCATGGGCATCTGTCACAGCTATACGCCGGATGGCCGCTGCGTGTCGCTGCTGAAAATCCTGCTGACCAACTTCTGCCTGTATGACTGCCAATACTGCGTCAACCGCCGCTCCAGCGACGTGCCCCGCGCACGCTTCAGCCCGGAAGAGGTGGTGACCCTGACCCTCGATTTCTACCGCCGCAACTGCGTCAGCGGCCTGTTTCTCAGCTCCGGCATCATTCGCTCGGCGGACTACACCATGGAGCAACTGGTGCGGGTCGCGAAACTGCTGCGCGAGGAACATGAATTCCGCGGCTACATCCACCTCAAGACCATTCCTGAAGCCGATTCCGCCTTGATCGAGGAAGCCGGTCGCTACGCCGATCGCCTGAGCGTCAATATCGAGTTGCCTACCCAGGTCGGCTTGCAGACACTGGCGCCGGAAAAGGAAATGGGCTCGATCAAACAGGCCATGAAGACGATCCACACCGGCCAACAGACCGTGCTCAACGAGCCCAGGGCCCCACGGTTCACACCGGCCGGGCAGAGCACGCAGATGATCGTCGGCGCCGATGAAACCGATGACAGCACCCTGCTGCACACCGCCGAGTCGCTGTATGGCGATTACCGCCTCAAGCGTGTTTATTACTCGGCGTTCAGCCCGATTCCCAACAGCCCGAAAAGCGTGCCGCTCGCCGCCCCCCCTCTGCTGCGCGAACATCGTCTTTACCAGGCTGACTTTCTGCTGCGCGGCTATGGCTACAGCGCCAATGAAATTTTGCCGGGGCCGGGCCACCTGGCGCTGGACATCGACCCGAAACTGGCTTGGGCGCTGGAACACCGTGACGCCTTCCCGCTGGACCTCAACCGCGCCGAACCCGCAATGATCGCGCGCATCCCCGGCATCGGCATACGGACCACTCAACGCCTCGTGGAACTGCGGCGGCAGCGGCGGATTCGCTATGAAGACTTGACCCGGCTGCGCTGCGTGTTGTCGAAAGCCCGGCCTTTCATCATCACCAGCGACTACCATCCTCGGCAGGCAGAAAGCTCCAGCGTGCTGCTGCGCGAGCAACTGCGCGACAAGCCTCAACCCCAACAGATGGCGCTGTGGGCATGATCATTCTCGACTGCGACGACCTCTTCGAGACCTGGCGCCAGCAGGCCCGCTGGCTGTTAAGCCACCAGATCAACCCGGACCAGGTCACTTGGCGCGTGCCGGAAGACGCTGATCTGTTCTCCAGCGATCACGCTGTCCCGGACCAGATGGGCCCTTTTCAGGCCAAGGTGCCCTTGGCACTGCTGGAGCTGCTGCAAAATGCCGCCCAATACTGCGGAGAGCAGCGTTGGACGCTGTTGTACGAAGTGCTGTGGCGCGTGAGCCATGGTGATCGCACGGCCATGCTTGCGGGAGACAAGCTGGGCAGCGAATTGCATCGTCGCTTGAAACGGGTCAGCCGCGAGGCCCATCATCTGCATGCGTTTCTGCGCTTCATTGCCCTGCCCGCCGACCCCAATCCCAAAGACCTTTCGGTGAAAGCCGCCCTGCTGGACATGCAGACGCTCCCGGAATTCGTGGCCTGGCACGAACCGGCGCACGATATTTTGCGCACCGCAAGCGAGCACTTCATCGGTCGGCTGGGGCGCCACCGCTGGATGATCGCGACCCCCAATGACGGTGTGTTCTACGACGGGCAACAGCTCGTTCATAAACGCCGCTGCCCGGAAGCGTGGAAAGCGCTGGCGCGCAATGCCGATGACCCCCATGGCGAACTGTGGCTCACCTACTACAGCCACATCTTCAATCCCGCGCGGCTCAACCCCAAGGTCATGCAGGGCCATTTGCCGGCGCGGTTCTGGAAAAACCTGCCTGAAGGCCCATTGATCCCCGCGTTGATCAGCGAGGCGCGGACCGGCAAGCAGCGGGATGGCCAGGCCCGGCAGATTGCCGAGCGGCGAGGCAAGGTGATTCGCCGGTAGCGTCGAGGAGGTGCTATTGCTGATGCACAGCGGTCTGCATGCCCGCCGTGCTGATCGGGCCGCCCAGCGCGGAGCCAAAGAACTGCACCGCCTCGTTGCTCAGGGTGCGATGAATGTCTTCGCGATCCACCCCCGTGGCATCCGTGCACAGGCCCGGTGTCGTCGCGCGTTGCATGTCGTCACAGGGCGCCATGAACACGAAATGCCCGGCGCCAGCCAACAATTTGAAGTCTCTGACTTCGGGCAGCTTGCGCGCCAACGCTTCGGCGTTCTTGTCGATGGCCAACAATTCATCGCCATCGCCGCTGTACAACAGCACGGGCACATGCACGTCTGCCAGCGTGTGACGACCAAACATCAGCCCCAATGGCGCCATCAGCATCAGTGCGCCCACGCGCGGATCAGCCTGGGCATGCAGGTCATCACGGTCGGCCAGCAGCTCACCCTGAGTCTTGCAGGCATCGATGTCTTGGGGCCGCTGCATGCAGTAATTGCGCAAGCGCTGAAGGTCCGGTTGCGCCCCGGCGAGAATCAGCGCCGTCTCGCCACCGGCCGAATAGCCAATGACGCCGACGCGTCGAGCGCTGATATAGGGTGAAAGCATGGGATCGAGTAACGCCGCGCTGATGGCCTCGGAAACCTGCAACGGGCGGCCATACAGGTTGCTGAGGCTGCCCAGGCGGCTGTGATCCAGGTAATTGTCCCCGGGATGGAACACGGCGACGACGACGAAGCCGCGCCGTGCGAGGGACGTGGCGATGTCATGCTGAGCCAGTGGCGTGCCGGTGTTGCCATGGGACAGCATCAATAGCGGAAACCGGCCCATGGCGACCGTGGCATCTTCTGTCGCTTCGATGGGGTAGCCTTGAACGCGGGTGACCTTGTCCGGATCGGTAGAAGGGTAAAACGCATAGGCGTGCATGGGCCGGGAATCCAGCGGATCGATGAACGTCAGTTCGTGAAATCCCACATTCCAGTTCTGCCGTTCGCTGGCTTGCACTGAAAGCAGGCCGCTCAACAGGCTGATCACCACCATTGCACAAAGACGCATCATCGCAATGCCCCTCACCCTTCCGATCCTTGCCTGCTCACTCAGTCCCTGATGGCCTGAGCGCCTTGTAAACCGCTGCCTGTAGCCATCTGACACAGGCACGCAGATAACATTCACTGCGATTTACCAAAGGTCAGTGCACAAGACGGGCCAACCGCGAATACGGTGCGGGCCGTTACCCTCATTCCTTCGGTTACGGCGTTTTCGGCGACCACTTTACTGCCATCTCGGCAGGTTACTCGCAAAGAAACCGCAAAGGCTGTCCGGTGGCTGAACGCCGCTCGATCTGCGGGCGGAAAACGCGAAAGCCCCGCCGCCGGCAGGCACAGAGCCTTGGGCGGAGGGGCTTTCGAGCGTGTCACGCGCTGGGGTCGGGCCTGCCGACCCTCAACCTCAATGGCGGGGCGACAGGTCAGGCGAACAGGGTTTCAGCGATGTGCTTTTGCGCCGCGCTGATGGCGTTGGCGCGAGGTTCGTCACCGTAAGCCAGGCCATGGGCGAAGACGAACTGCAGGTCGGTCACGCCGATGAAGCCGAACAGCACTTTCAACAGGTCCTCATGGCCGACGCTGGTCGGCTGGCCCTGATGCAAGCCGCCAGCCGTCGAAACGATGATCACCTGCTTGCCTTTGCACAGGCCTTCGGGGCCTGCTTCGGTGTAGCGGAAGGTGCGCCCGGCCACGGTGATGCGGTCGATCCAGGCTTTCAACTGGCTTGGGATGGTGAAGTTGTACATGGGCGCGCCGATCACCACCACGTCCGAGGACAGGAATTCCTCAAGGGTGGCTTCGTTGGTTTGCACTTCCAACTGCTGGGCGGCGTCGCGGCCTTCGACCGGGGTGCCCGCCGCGGCCAGGGTCGCTGCGGAAAAGTGGCTCAACGCATCGCTGGCCAGATCGCGGTACACCACTTCGGTGCCCGGCTGCGTCGCTACGAACGACTGCACCACGCTGCGGCTCAACTGGCGCGACGCCGAGTGATCGCCAAGGATGCTGGAATCGATGTGCAAAAGTTTCATAAAAGGCCTCCCAAATGAGAATCGCGCGGGGCGATCAGATGGGAATCATCCTACCTTGCAATCCAATCCTTGATTAGTCAGCGAAAATGCGATGGTTCGTTCTACCAATAGAACAATCGTGGATTCAGAGGCACCGGTGGTGTTTCCCGCAAGCCGCAGCCATCGCGCAATGATGAGTGATGAAAGCAGCCCAACTGGCCCCGTGGACCGCCCTCAGCTGGCGTTGCCCGTTGACGAACCTTGCCTTGCGCGTCGGCATCGTTCAGAGCAATATTTCACGTCGTCCCAACACCGGGCCCACTTCTTGCGCCACGTAAACGGCAGGCCACAGACCTTGCACTGTTTGATCGGAAGGTCAGCCTTCTTCACGATGATGTCTCCTTGCACGTGCCCTGACTGGCTTGCGGTGGACCGGTGACTCAACCCGACGCTCATCGCAGCCGACGTGCGGTGATGATGTCACCCCCGCCCAACCGACGGAATCAAAAGCACGTGCCCACTGGCGACCCCAGAAACCTCAACGATTTGTTTTATTTTGCCAAAGTGGTCGAGGCTGGCGGCTTCGCAGCGGCCGGTCGCCTGCTCGGAATACCCAAGTCCAGGCTGTCCCGTCGTATCGCCGAACTGGAAGAACGTCTGGACACGCGGCTGATCCAGCGCACCACCCGCAAGCTGCAACTCACAACCCTGGGTGAACGTTATTTGCGGCACTGCCAGGCGATGCTGATCGAAGCGGATCTGGCCGATGAGATGGTGGCGAGCGCCGCCAGCGTGCCGAGAGGGCCCCTGCGCGTGAGCAGCCCGGTGGGGTTGACCAGCCAACTGCTGACCCCAGTGGTGCAAGCCTTCCTTCAGCAGTACCCGCAAGTGCAGTTGGACCTGTTGCTGGTCAACCGCCGCGTGGACCTGATCAATGAGGGCATCGATGTCGCGCTCAGGGTGCGCGAGGCCGACGACGAAGAACCCAACCTGATCACCCGGCGCCTGCGGGAAGCGCAGACCGAGGTGGTGGCCGCGCCCCATTTCGCCGCAGGGCGCTCATTGACTCACCCGCGGGAGTTGCTGGACCTGCCGTTCCTCGGCGCCCTCGATCCCGATCGGCTGTCACGGACGCGGCTGTTTAACGCGAGCGGTGAGCGGTTCGACCTGGCGATGCCGGCAAGGCTGGGGGTCGAAGACTTCACCATGCGTAAACAGGCGGCGTTGGCGGGATTGGGCTTCACGGTGTTGCCCATGATGTATTGCGAAGCGGAACTGGCCGAAGGGACGCTGGTGCGCCTGCTTCCGCAGTGGCACTGCCCTCCCGCCTGGTTACAGGCGGTCTATCCTCACAGGCGAGGCGTCTTGCCTGCAGTGCGCGCCTGGCTCGAACACCTCACCCATGCCTTCGACCAATGCGCGGGGCGGCCTATTTGAAAACCCTGTCTTGAAAACCCCTATGAAGATTGAAGAAGTTGCACACTTTTGCCTGTCGCTGCCCGGCGCCAGGGAAGATTACAAATGGGGCGGTGTGCGCGTCTTTTCCATCGCCGAGACCAAAATGTTCGCGGTGATGGGGCTGGCCGGGGACGATCTGTCCTTTAAGGTCGCGCCGGAAGGCTTTCTCGGCTACGTCGACCGCCCCGGTATCCGCCCTGCCCCTTACCTGGCCCGAGCGCACTGGATCACCCTCAGGGTGCCGCTGGCCATGGGCGACGAGGAATTGCGCGATGCGCTCGTACGTTCGCACCAGTTGGTGGTGAGCCGGCTGCCGAAGAAACGCCAGGCAGCCCTCAAGCTCTGATTGCCCGGCAAACGACTCAATAGAAGTGCCGTGCGAGAAAGTTGCCGCCGGCCAGCACCTGATCGGCCCACAGCAGTTCATGCATCAGCACGATCAGCCAGAACACCCACTGAAAACTGAACTTGCGTGTCTTGTGGCGAAACACTTGTTGCGCCACCAGCGCGCCCGGCCAGCCGCCCAGAAGCTCGACGCTGTGCAACCACTTTTCGGCGATGCGGTGCCCCTGGCGGCGGGCCTGTTGCTTGTCGTAGCCGTACAGTCCGAACGCCAGCAGGCTCATCAACGGGTAGATGCCCAGAACCCACCCATGGCCGCCATGCAGACCGTAGGCGACCATGCCATAGCCTGGCAAGGCGCACAGGCCGACCAGCATCAGCAGCTTGAATTTGAGAAACCGTACTGGGCGTTTCTCGGCATGGCTGTCGCGGGTGGGCTTGATGGGCTGATTCATCGGCTTACACCTGCACGCTGGACCAGTCGACCCAGCCGAATGCCCACGTCGCCAGAATCAACAGGCCGAACGCGATGCGGTACCAGGCAAAGACCGCATAACTGTGGGTGGCGATGAACTTGAGCAGCCCTCGCACCGCAATCATCGCGAAGACGAATGAGGTAATGAACCCCAGCGCGAACACTGCGAAATCGCCCGGTTGAAACAATGCGTGGTACTTGTAGCCCGAATAGACCGATGCCGCGACCATGGTCGGCATCGCCAGGAAGAACGAGAACTCGGTGGCCGCTTTGCGCGACAGGCCGAACAACAGGCCGCCGATGATGGTCGAGCCTGAACGCGACGTCCCGGGGATCATGGCCAGGCACTGGGCGAAGCCCACTTTCAGGGCTTCGACCCACGTCATGTCGTCGACGGTCTCGGCGCGTATCTCATGCTCCCGGCGCTCGGCCCACAGCATGACGAAACCGCCGATGACCAGTGCCGCCGCCACGGTGATCGGGTTGAACAGGTATTCGTGGATCAGATCCGAAAACAGCATGCCCAACACCACGGCGGGCAACACACCGATGATCAGGTTGAACGTGAAGCGCCTGGCCTGGGGCTGAGTGGTCAGCCCGCTGGCGACATCCAGAATCTTGTGCCTGAACGCCCACATCACGGCGAGGATCGCCCCCAACTGGATGATGATGTTGAACGCCATCGCACGTTCTCCACCGAAGCCGATGAGGTCGGCCACGATGATTTGGTGGCCCGTGCTGGAGATCGGCAAAAACTCCGTCAACCCTTCGACGACACCGAGTATCAACGCCTGTGCGGCGGTCCAAAAATCCATCATTCCCCCAAATGGAGCCCGCTCATGGCAAGGCTCTCTTGATATGTTTCGAGCACTGTTCGGCGCACGATAAACCGGTTGATGTAAAAAACGCATGAACAGTCAAGACAGCACCTCCCGCCCGCAGGCGCGGCGATCCTACCAGACCTCCGGGACAATCGCTCTAGCCTCGCTCGAACCCCACGGCGCCTTGATGAGCTTTCCCGAGCACCGCTCACCACAACCGCCAACAAAGCGCTTACAATCCCCGCCCCTTGCGCAACGACCTCAGGAGCTTCCATGTCCGGGCTTGAATTGTTCGCCGCTGCACTCGGCGTCATCGCCGTCTGGCTGACGGTCAAACAAAACCCCTGGTGCTGGCCGATTGGCCTGGTGATGGTGCTGCTTTACGTCTGGATCTTTTTCGACGTGAAGCTCTACTCCGACATGCTCTTGCAGGTTGTCTATGCCGTGTTGCAGCTGTATGGCTGGTGGCAGTGGACCCGGCGCGGCGAACGCAGAGACGTGCGCCAAGTCACCTCGCTGGGCGGCGGCCCCCTGGCGATGAGCCTGGCCATCGGCGCCATCGTGAGCCTGGCGCTGGGGGCCGCGATGGCGCATTTCACCGACGCCGCGCAGCCCTGGCTGGATGCCGCGTTGACCGGCTTCAGCCTGGTCGCCCAGGTGTGGATGGCCCAGAAACGTGTGCAATGCTGGCCGCTTTGGATTGTGCTCGACGTCATTTTTGTAGGGCTCTTCCTTTATAAAGCGCTGTACCTGACAGCGGGCTTGTATGCTTTGTTCACGCTGCTGGCGGTCCAGGGTTGGCGTGAGTGGCGCGCAGACCCTGCGCTGGCACGCTGATCCACGATGAAAGTTCTGGTATTGGCAGGTCCGGAATCCAGCGGCAAAAGCTGGCTGGCCGAGCAGATTCAACAGCGCTTCGGCGGTGTGCTGGTGGGCGAATACGTGCGCGACTTCATTGACGAGCACCAACGAGACACCTGCTATGCCGACATTCCAGCCATCGCTCGCGGGCAATTGGCGCGAGAAGATGCCGCCCGGTCGGGCGCACCGTCACTCCTGACACTCGATACCCATCTGCTGAGCAACCTGTTGTGGAGCCAGACACTGTTCGGCGACTGCCCGCCATGGCTGGAAACCGAACTGCTCGCCCGGCGCTATGACTTGCACTTGCTGTTGTCACCGGACGGCGTCGATTGGGTGAGCGACGGGCAGCGATGCCAGCCGTTGCTCTCCGAGCGTCGAGCGTTCTTCCGCGCGAGCCAGAGCTGGCTGGAACGGCATCATCAGCGGTTCGAGGTGATCGACGGAAGTTGGAGCTACCGCAGGGATCGAGCGTTTGCGGCAGTGGAACGATTGCTGAATCAAGCGTGAAGCCATTGGCCAGCGTCCGAAGGGCCGGGGGGCACTCGGCAAGGCCGCGTAACGGTGATTATCGGATCTGATGCTTGTGCAACAACCGGTAGAACGTCGGCCGCGAGATGCCGAGCACCTTGGCCGCGACACTCAGGTTATCGCTGTGGCGGGTCAGCACGTCGCACAGCGCCTGTCGCTCCGCGCGGCTTTTGTACTCGTCCAGCGTGCCCATGCTCGAACTGATTTCCTCTTCACCGAGCAGCCCGAGATCGAACGCTTCGATCTGACGGCCTTCGGCGAGTACCAGGCCTCGACGCACGCGATTTTCCAGCTCGCGGACATTCCCCGGCCAGTCGTGCTTGCCCATAGCGACCAGCGCGTCTTGACTGAAGTTGCGCGGGCGTCGCCCGGTTTCCTGGCTGTAAAGATGCGCAAAATGATTGGCCAGCAAGGCCAGGTCGCCGTGCCGCTCACGGAGGGGCGCAGTCCCCACCTGCAAGACGTTCAGACGGTAATACAAGTCTTCGCGAAACCGCTTCTTGCGTATCGCCGACTCGAGATCGATATGGGTCGCCGCCAGGATCCGCACATCCACCAGCACCCGGCCCCCGGCGGTTTCGATATACCGGTCCTGCAGGAAGCGCAGCAGCCTGGCCTGCACGTCCAGGGGCATTTCCCCCAGCTCATCGAGAAACAACGTGCCACCGTCAGCGGCTTCGATACGCCCCGGTTTGCGCGGCGAACCACCGGGGTGGGTGTCACCTTCTTCACCAAACAATTCGACATCGAGCTGATGTTCGGGAATGGCACTGCAGTTGACTGAAACGAATGGCTGATCGCTCCGTTGCGACTGTTCGTGCAGCATGTGCGCCACCAACGCCTTGCCGGTGCCCGTCTCGCCCCGGATGAGCACTGGCGATTCGGTTGGGGCCAGCTTGGAAAGCAAACGACGCAACTCGCGAACGGGCCGACTCTCACCCAGCATCTGGTGCTCCGCTGCTGCGCTGTACCCAGCCCCCTGCGCACGCAGGCGGGCCATGCCGTATGCGCGCCCAAGCGTGACCTGCACCCGCGCGACATCGAACGGTAAGGTGTGGAAGTCGAAGAACCATTCGCAAACGAAGTCGCCAATGGACTCCCGACGCAGGTCGTCAGCGGTCAGCACCGCGATCCATTCGGTCTGGCTGCGGGTGATGAGATCCTTGATGCGCTGTGGCTGATCGAAATGCTGAGGCAGCAGACGAATGAGGCCAACGTCACACGGATGAGACAGCGCCTCATCCAACCCGCAGGTGTCGACTTCCCATCCCGCGATGCGCAGGCCAGGAATCAGACGCAAACAGTCTTCGCAGGGTTCGACGATCAGCAGGCGACGGACAGAGGCCAGTTCATGCATACGGGTTTCCTTGGCGCCGGAGGGCAACGGGATTTGCACACAGAAAACACATTTAGAAACAGTGTCTTGGCGAGGCTGATTGTTACATTAGCAAATATTTGACACGCGCTTGGACCGATTCACTATAAGCCTCAGATCGAAACGTGCTTAACAGGGTTGAGCGAAGGGCGGGAAGGATGAAGTGCAGGCGACGCGGGCCTATGGCATAGGACGGAGCCGACACGCGCGCAAACCCGATGCGACAAATCGCCGCGATGTGTAAATAAATTGAAAAAAGTTGAAATCTCTTGTGACTTCTCCGCTGTTCGCGGTCATCAGTACAGGTATCCAGCCGCTCGGTAAGCCCGCCGACGGGGATTGAATTGATTTGGGCACTTGAGGACATTCCATGAACGCCCCTTTGCGCTTCAACGATGCTTTGCTGATCGCCGGTCACGCCTTCGAACCCTTCCAGTGCGTGGCGTGGTCCCCACAGGACGGCAACGGCGAGCTGACACTGACCGTGATCGATCGCACCAGCACTCGTATTGGTCGCAAACAGATTCCCAGCAGCGCCTACTCCGACCCCAAGCAACTGGCGCATGTACTGGAACAGGCACGCGCTGAAATCAGCGAAGAAGGCTACCGCCTGAAACCCTGGACAATGCCCGCTTGACGCTGCCCGCCATCGTCACGCCGTCCCGGGCGGGGTGACGAACGGAATCGCTCACTGCGGATCGTCGATGTGCCGGTAGTCCGCCTCGAGTGCACGGGCGATCTGCGCGGCCCTGCCCAGACGGATCGGACCGCGCTCGATGTCGATCACCACGCTGGGGCTGTTCATTGGCTGCAGCGACGGCAGATCCTTGACGCGGCCATCGGTGAGGATCAGCACCCGCTGCGACTCGCCAGGATTGCGTTTACTGCGCTCGCTCAGCCAATCACGGGCTTGTGCCAGGGCGTCGAACAGCGGCGTTCCGCCGCCCGCCCCCAATGCATCCAGCCAGGGCTGCATCGCGGCACTGGCCTTCATTCCGTGGCGCTGCCAGCGGGCCGCCCCGCCGCTGGCGGTGAGCAGCGCCAACCTGACACGCTGTCGATAGGCGTCTTCGAACAGCTGCGCCAGCAGCCCCTTGGCGTCGCTGAGCGCCTGATGGCGCCGAGTCGATGCCGAGGCATCGACGATTACCAGCCACAGGGCCTGCTCGCGCCGGGTGCGTGGCAACCGAATCAGATCGACATGCCGTTGCGGGCGACCGCGCAATAACGTTGGCAGCCATGCCACCGCGCCCTCGACACCCGAACGCCGAGCACCGCTCCTCCCGCCGCTGAGCCTGCCCGGTCGAGGACTGGCATCCACCCCCGTGCGTTGCCGAGGGCGGATGCCTAAGGCTTTTTTGGCCAGGCAGGCACTTCACGGCGTTGGCCCGTGCTGAGCGGTTGTGCAGGCATTTCCCCCCACTGTCCGCTCGCCGAGTCCGGTTCGGCGCCTTGCGCCAACGACGGCGCGGGCGCAGGGGGCGCTGCAGGTGGTGTTGCCGGTTCAGGGGCTGAAAGGGTGCGCCGCCGATGCCGCAAGGCAAAATCGGCCACGGCGTCGATGTCTTCCAGCGCGATGGCCGATGATCCGCGCCACGCAGCGTGGGCGCGCGCGGCCCGCAGCCAGACCAGGTCGGCACGCACACCATCGACGCCTGCGGCAAAGCAACGCTCGGTAATGACCGCCAGGCTGCCATCGTCCAGTTCAATGCCAGACAGCAGACGGCGTGCGGTTTCGCAACGGGCCTGCAGCTCACGCTGCTCACCTGCCCAGTGCAGGCAGAAGGCGTGAGGGTCTGCATCGAAATCCAGGCGGCGGCGAATGATCTGACTACGCTGCGCCGGGGCGGTCTGGCCCCTCATGGCGACGTTCAGGCCGAAGCGATCCAGCAACTGCGGCCGCAGCTCGCCCTCTTCCGGATTCATGGTGCCAATCAGCACGAAACGCGCCGTGTGACGATGGGAAATGCCGTCACGCTCCACCTGATTGACCCCACTGGCCGCCACGTCCAGCAACAAATCGACCAAGTGGTCGGGCAGCAGATTGACCTCGTCGACGTACAGAACGCCACCGTCGGCCTTGGCCAGAACACCGGGCGAAAACTGCGCTCGGCTTTCGCCCAGCGCCGCGTCCAGATCGAGCGTTCCGACAAGCCGCTCTTCGGTGGCCCCGAGCGGCAAGGTCACGAACTGTCCGCTGGCCAGCAGGTCCGCCACCCCCCGCGCCAAGGTCGACTTCGCCATGCCGCGTGGCCCTTCGATCAGCACGCCGCCGATTTTCGGGTCAATGGCGGTCAGACACAGCGCGAGTTTCAGCGCTTCGGCGCCCACGACAGCGGCGAGAGGAAAATGCGGCACATCAATCATGGTGGCAGTCTCTGGAGATCCGGGCAGTCAAGGCTGAGAGGCGGATTGGCGCGCGGGCGTGGCATGACCCTGCCCTCCGGACCGCATCGCAGTTCATAAAAGTGCAGGGGGTCATCAGGTCTCCTCGATGTCCAAGAGCAGGTTTTCCAGCGCTTCGCGGTACGCTCCCGGCGCCTGCCACAAACCCCGCTGCTGGGCTTCCAGCATGCGTTCGGTCATGTCTCGCAGGGCATGGGGGTTGTGCTGCTGGATGAATTCACGGGTCGAGGCGTCCAGCAGATAGGCATCCGCCAGCAGCGCGTATTGATGATCCTCGATCAACTCCGTGGTGGCGTCGAAACCGAACAGGAAATCCACGGTGGCCGCCATCTCGAACGCACCTTTGTAGCCGTGACGCTTGACCCCCTCGATCCACTTCGGATTGGCCGCGCGGGAACGCACCACGCGGTTGAGCTCTTCCTTCAGCGTACGGATTTTCGGCAAGTCGGGTTGGCTATGGTCGCCATGGTAGCTGGCAACGCTTGCGCCGCTGAGGCTTTCCACCGCCGCCAGCATGCCGCCCTGAAACTGGTAATAGTCATTGGAATCCAGCAGGTCATGCTCACGATTGTCCTGATTCTGGACGACGGCCTGCACCTGGCTCAGGCGTTTGGCGAAATCCTGGCGGGCAGGCGTGCCTTCGTCTGCAGCCCCATACGCGTAGCCTCCCCAGTTGAGGTACACCTGAGCCAGGTCATCGCGGCTCTGCCACAGACGTCCGTCGATGGCGTTCTGCACCCCCGCGCCGTAGGCGCCCGGCTTCGCACCGAAGATGCGCCAGCCCGCCTGCTTTGCCGCCTGCTCCGCAGTCAGCCCTTCCTGCTCGTATTGCGCGCGCTCCTGGCGCACGCGGGCCGCCAGCGGATTCATGTCGTCAGGCTCGTCCAGCGCAGCGACGGCCTGCACCGCCGCATCGAACAGCCGGATCAGGTTGGCGAAGGCATCGCGGAAGAATCCCGACACGCGCAACGTCACATCGACCCTGGGCCGGTCCAGCAGGCTCAACGGGAGGATCTCGAAATCATCGACCCGCTGGCTGCCCGCTGCCCAGACCGGGCGCACGCCCATCAGCGCCATGGCCTGGGCGATGTCGTCGCCACCGGTGCGCATGGTTGCGGTGCCCCATACCGACAGCCCCAGTTGACGCAGGTAGTCACCATGGTCCTGAAGATGTCGCTCCAGCAAGAGGTTGGCCGACTGGAAGCCGATGCGCCACGCCGTCATGGTCGGCAGGTTGCGCACGTCCACCGAGAAGAAGTTGCGCCCGGTCGGCAGAACGTCCAGCCGCCCTCGACTGGGGGCGCCACTGGGACCGGCTGGCACGAAGCGCCCGCTCAGCGCGTCAAGCAATCCCTTGAGCTCTGCAGCACCGCAGCCGTCAAGACGCGGCGCCACCGTTTGAGAAACAGCGTTAATAACGCTCTCTAACTCATTGTTTTCGAAGCAGTAGACCGCAGAAGGATCCACCAGCGCTTGTGCGATCATTTGCCACGCGTATAGCTCGAGCCGCTCGCGGGTATCACCTACCGTTCGCCAAGGCTCGGCGCTGACTTCATGTAAAACCTGAGGTTTCGGACCCTGCCAGGCATCGCCCAGGGTGCAGTCCAGAGGATCGAATTCCAGCGCGAGCGCCTGGCTCAGCACCCGCAGCAGACTGGCATTGGCCCCGCGCCCATCGCCCCGGGGTACACGCAGCATCGCCAGCAGCGTGTCGACCCGCAAACGGCCGCTGGGCGACTCACCGAACACATGCAGCCCGTCGCGGATCTGCGACTCCTTGAGGTCGCACAAATAGGTGTCGAGCCGCGGCAACCAAATCGCCGCATCGGCTTCACCGTTCAGGTGCTCGTCCAGTGCCAGCTCTCGGTCCAGGTGGGTTTCGCGCACCAGCTTGAGGATGTCCCGTTGCAGCTCGCGAGCCCGACGCGGGTCGAGGAGCTGCGCCTCGTAATATTCGTCCGCCAGCAGTTCCAGGTGGCGCAGCGGCCCATAGGTTTCCGCCCGCGTGAGCGGCGGCATGAGGTGGTCGATGATCACCGCCTGTGTGCGTCGCTTGGCCTGTGCACCTTCACCCGGGTCGTTGACGATGAAGGGGTAGACATGGGGCATGGGTCCGAGGATCGCGTCCGGCCAGCACTGCTCGGACAGGCCGACGCCCTTGCCGGGCAGCCATTCCAGGTTGCCGTGCTTGCCGACATGGACCACCGCGTGGGCGCCGTATGCCTGGCGCAACCAGAAATAGAACGCCAGATAGCCATGGGGCGGCACCAGGTCCGGGTCGTGGTAGACGGCACTGTGGTCGACGTCATAGCCGCGCGCCGGCTGGATGCCCACGAAGGTCAGGCCGAACCGCAACCCGGCCACCATCATGCGGCCGTTGCGGCACATCGGATCGTCCTGCGGCGCTCCCCAGCGCTCGACCACCGCTCGCTGGTTGGCCTCGGGCAAGGCCTGGAACGCCGCCAGGTAGTCGTCCATCGCCAGGCTTTGATGACACGGCCGTTGATCACGACCGTCCGGGTCGTTGGTGACGCCGCCAAGCAGGTCGTGAATCAGCGCAGTGCCGGTCTGCGGCAGGCCTTCCACGGGGTAACCCTGCTGTTGCAATGCCTTGAGAATGTTCAGCGCGGCCGCCGGCGTATCCAGCCCAACACCGTTGCCGATGCGCCCGTCCCGGGTCGGGTAGTTGGCCAGGATCAGCGCGACCCGCTTGTCGGCGTTGGCGGTTCGCGCCAGGGTGACCCAGCGCCGCGCCAGTTCGGCGACGAAATCCATCCGCTCGGGCTGGGCGCGGTAGCAGACCACGTCAGCCTGGCTGCGCTCGCTGCGCCAGGCCAGGTCCTTGAAGCTGATCGGTCGGCTGATGATCCGACCATCCAGTTCGGGCAATGCGATGTGCATCGCCAGGTCCCTCGGCCCCAGCCCTTGGTCACTGGCGCGCCACCCAGGTTCGTTGTCCTGTGCGCAGATGGCCTGGATCACCGGGACATTACGACGGAACGGTCGTAAATGCGGCGCTTCGGGTGTCGACTGGGCGAAGCCGGTGGTGTTGAGGATGATCTCGCAACCCGCTTCGTCGAGCCAGTCCTGCACCGCGGCTAGGCAGGCGGGCTCTTTCAGGCTGGCGACCGCGATAGGCAGCGGATTGAGCCCCTGTGCCACCAGGCGCTCGCAGAAGATGTCGATGAAGGCGGTATTGGCCGCTTGCAAGTGGGAGCGATAGAACAGCACGGCAGCCACTGGCTGATCGGTGCGCCACTCAGCCTGCCAATCAATCAACGCAGCGCGAGCCACTCGAGGATGGTAAATAGCGACGCGGGGCAACACCTGCGGGACTTCCCAGGGGTAATCCCTACCCAGCCAGCGATCGGCCAGGCAATTGAACAACTGCAACGCGTTGTGTTTGCCCCCCTGACGCAGGTAGTGCCACAGGCGCTCGCGATCCTCTGCCGGCTCAGTGCTGAGCTCACTGAGTTCGGGGTCCGGGCGGTCATCCCCCGGCACCATGATCAGTTTGACGCCCTCGCCCTTTCTGGCACCCGCAGCCAGCTCCACCAGCCGCTCGACCCCATAGCGCCAGTAGCCGATCCCGCCATGCAGCGACAGCAGAATCACTTTGGCGTGGCGCAGCACTTGGTCGACATACAGGTCCACCGAGGCGTGGTTCTGCACCTGCATCGGGTTGGCCAGCCGCAGCGTGGGGTAATCTTCCGGCAGTTGCTGTGCGGTCTCTGCCAGCAGGGCGAGATGGGAATCACCGCTGCACAGGATCACCAGTTCGGCAGGCGTCTGGCCGAGGTCGGCGATGCTGTCGTCGGGCACGAACCCGCCGGGCTGGGTGCGCAGCAGGTGCATGCCTTACCCCTGAATGGCTTGGCGCAATTGAGCTTCGAGCACGGCGGCGTCAAGGTCCTGGCCGATCAGCACCAGGCGGCTTTCGCGGGCCTCGTCGGCTTTCCATGGCCGGTCGAAGTGCTTGTCGAAGCGTGTCCCGACACCTTGCACCAGCAGGCGCATGGGCTTGCCGGGAATGGCCACGAACCCTTTTACCCGCAGAATGCCGTGCTGCACGACCGCTTGCGTCAGGGCGTCGAGCAACAGCGCTTCATCGGCTTGCGGCAGCGCAATGGAAATCGAGTCGAAGGCATCGTGATCGTGATCGTCGTGGTCCTCGCCGTCGTGGTGATCGTGGTGCGTCTTGCGCCCGTCGATGTGCAATTCTGACTCGGCACCCAACCCCAACAGCACAGTGAGCGGCAACTGCCCTTTGCTGGCCTCGACGATTTTCACCGCCGCAGGCAGCTCTTCGGCGACTTCCGCCCGCACCGCAGCGAGCGCGGCGGCGTCCAATTGATCGGCCTTGTTCAGAATCACCAGATCCGCGCTGGCCAGTTGATCGGCGAAGAGCTCGTGCAGGGGCGATTCGTGGTCCAGATTGGGATCGAGCTTGCGCTGGGCGTCCACTTGCTCCGGGAAGGCGGCGAACGTGCCGGCGACCACCGCCGGGCTGTCGACCACCGTGATCACCGCATCGACGGTGCAGGCGTTGCGGATCTCCGGCCACTGGAAGGCCTGGACCAACGGCTTTGGCAGCGCCAGCCCAGAGGTTTCAATGAGGATGTGGTCCAGATCGCCGCGACGGGCGACCAACTCCTGCATCACCGGGAAAAATTCTTCCTGAACGGTGCAGCAGAGGCAGCCGTTCGCCAGTTCGTACACCCGCCCGGTGGCCTCTTCCTCGGTACAGCCAATGGTGCATTGCTTGAGGATGTCGCCGTCGATACCCAGTTCGCCGAATTCGTTGACGATGACCGCGATGCGACGCCCCTCGGCGTGGTCGAGCATATGGCGCAACAAGGTGGTTTTACCCGAGCCGAGGAAGCCGGTGACGATGGTGACGGGGAGTTTGGCCAGTGTTTTCATGATTGCCCTCGGGCACAGCGGCGGGCAGACAGGACGAGGACTGCGGGCCGCTGTCGCTGTGGACAGGCGCGCCGCTCGATTCGCCACCGGATCACCCCGCCCGGTTGTAATGAGAATGCGTGGACGTTTCGTCCGCTTCGAGGCAGGTCTCCTGGCTCACGGCGGCGCAGCACTGGCTGAGCCAGTGGCGGCGCATTCATCGCGCCTTCCCGCTCGCGCAGTGGCTGTGCAATGAACATGACCGTTTACAGTTGCGGGGGCAGCTGTGGCATTGACCACATTCCCTTCTTAGCGCCGGTGCCCAGGCAAGGCCGGGCCGGCGAACCTCGACTGCGCAAGGCTACGCAGTGGGCGGGCCGAGGTCAATGTGCATCCGGCAGAGGCTGGCGGGGTCACTGCGAGCCCACCTCACTCGAAGTGTCCGTCGGCGACGACGCGGCCAATTGACGGTTGCGCGCCGCCATGCTCTCCTACACACCTTGTTACGGGTGCCCTTCACAGGGTGAAACGGGAAACCGGTGCGTGCAGAGGGCGACTCTGCGCAAGTCCGGTGCTGCCCCCGCAACGGTAAGCGAGCGAAGGATCAGATCCACTGTGTCGGTCAGCGATATGGGAAGGCGATTCTTGAAGGCATCTTCGGTGCCCCTCGCAAGCCCGGAGACCGGCCCGACATTGACACCTGACAAACCCGCGGTGGGCGGGCGCTGTTGAGTTCGCGACTGACGACCGTCCGTGGCTCGCTTGCGCCTTCCCTACGCCAACACCACGAGGGAACCGCCATGTCGATCAGCACCGCCAGCCATACCGCCTCTTCTACCAGCACCTTGACCCAACGCCTGACCGCCGCTATCAGCGCCATGGTACTGGGCGCCTGCCTGGTCTACTTCGCGGGTTTCTCTCACATCGCGGCCGTCCACAATGCCGCACACGATACCCGTCACAGCTCCGCCTTCCCTTGCCATTGAGGTTCGCTCCCATGTTCAAGCGTATCGCTCAAACGGCCGGCTTCACCGGGCTGCTCGCGGCCCTGATCCTGACGTTGCTGCAAAGTTTCTGGGTCGCGCCGTTGATCCTCAAGGCAGAAACCTACGAAAAGGCTCCGGCCGCCGAAATGCATGAGCACGAGGAAGGCGCCATGAGCGGCCATGTGCACGATGAGCAAGCCTGGGAGCCGGAGGACGGTTGGCAGCGTGTCCTGTCCACCACCGGTGGCAACCTGGTCGTCGCGGTCGGGTTCTCGCTCATGCTGGCGGCGCTGTACACCTTGCGCGAGCCCACTGGCGTTCGTCAGGGCGCGCTGTGGGGGTTGGCCGGTTACGCGGTGTTTGTCCTGGCGCCCACGCTGGGCTTGCCGCCCGAGTTGCCCGGTACGGCAGCGGCTGACCTGACCCAACGACAGATCTGGTGGATCGGTACGGCAGCATCCACGGCCGTCGGATTGGCATTGATCGTGTTTGCTCGCGGCGGGTTGTTGAAAGCGCTCGGCGCCGCGATTCTGGTGGTGCCACACGTGATCGGCGCACCGCAGCCGCAGGTGCATGCCGCGCTGGCGCCCGAGGCACTGGAGGCCGAATTCAAAGTGGCTTCGCTGTTGACCAACGCGTTGTTCTGGGTGGCGATGGGCCTGATCAGCGCGTGGTTGTTCCGCCGCCAGGACGCCCGTCAGACCCAAGCCGGTTTAGACCCCGCGATATGAGCGCACGCCCTCCTCGACCGGTCCGCGTGATCGGCCTTGGCTGCCAGCGCGGTTGCCCGGCGGAGGTGTTGATGGGGTTGGTCGAAGTCACGCTGCTCGAACATCGGATGGCCCTGAACGAGATCACCGCCCTCGCCTCCATCGACACCAAGTCCACGGAGGCCGGGTTGCTTGAGCTCGCCGAACACCTTTCACTGCCGTTGCATTTTTTCGATGCGGGGCAATTGGCGGCTTACGAATCCCGTCTCAGCCACCGCTCGCAGGTCTCCTTCAACCACACTGGCTGCTACGGGGTGGCCGAAAGTTCGGCCCTGGCGCTGGCCACACACCTGAGTCACCAACCCGCCGAGTTGGTGATCGAACGCCGCCACAGCACGCGTGCGACCCTGGCAATGGCCGTTAGCCGAGCCCGGGTTTCGCCTTCCTCTTCACTACACGCTTAGCCCGACGTCTTCGCGAAACATGAGGTTCAACGGGGTCGGCCCCTGCTTCAGCCCTTCGGAGTTTCAATGACTGTTTTTTTCATCGGTGCAGGCCCTGGCGATCCTGACCTGATCACCGTCAAAGGCCAGCGTCTGATCCGCACCTGCCCGGTGATCATCTACGCCGGCTCGCTGGTCCCACCCGCCGTCTTGGAGGGGCATCGAGCGAGCCAGGTGATCAACAGCGCGGCGCTTCACCTCGATCAGATCATCGCCTTGATGAAATCCGCTCATGCACAAGGCCAGGATGTGGCGCGAGTCCATTCAGGCGACCCTAGCCTCTACGGCGCGATCGGTGAACAGATCCGTTGCCTGCGCACGCTGAACATTCCATTCGAAATCATCCCGGGGGTCACTGCCACGGCAGCGTGTGCAGCCTTGCTCGGGACCGAACTGACGCTGCCGGACATTTCCCAAAGCGTCATTCTGACCCGATACGCCAACAACACCGCCATGCCCGAAGGCGAATCGCTGCACGAGTTGGCTCGGCACCGGGCGACCATGGCCATTCACCTGGGAGTCCAGCACTTGGCGAACATCGTCGCGGAATTGACCCCGCATTACGGCGCCGACTGCCCGATTGCCGTGATTCATCGGGCCAGTTGGCCTGATCAGGACTGGGCGCAGGGAACGCTGGCAGACATCGAAGAAAAGGTGCGAGCCAAGGGCTTCCGCCGCACCGCGCTGATTCTGGTAGGCCGGGTGCTGGGCAATGAAGTGTTCGGGGAGTCATCGCTGTATCGCGCCGGCCATGCCCATCTGTTCAGGCCTTGATGCCAGCCATGAGCGCCACCTGACGTAAATGAAAATGCCCCGACAAGTCGGGGCATTTTGCGCAATGGAGCCGCCAATCAGTAGTAGGCGTTCTCTTTCTGCGTATGGTCGGTCACATCGCGCACGCCGGACAGTTCAGGGATGCGCTCCAGCAGGGTGCGCTCGATGCCTTCCTTGAGTGTCACATCGGCTTGGCCGCACCCTTGGCAACCACCTCCGAATTGCAGCACCGCAATGTTGCGCTCGTCTTCCTCGATCACGTCGATCAGCGTCACCTGACCGCCATGGCTGGCCAGGCCGGGATTGATCTCGGTCTGCAGGTAATAATTGATGCGCTCGTTGATGGGGCTGTCGGCGTTGACCATAGGCACTTTGGCGTTCGGCGCCTTGATGGTCAGTTGACCGCCCATGCGGTCGGTGGCGTAATCCACCACCGCGTCTTCCAGGAACGCTTCGCTGAACGAGTCGATCCAGGCGGTGAAGCTTTTCAGGCCGACGGCCTTGTCTTCCGGTTTCTCTTCGCCGGGCTTGCAGTAAGCGATACAGGTTTCAGCGTATTGGGTGCCAGGCTGGGTAATAAACACGCGGATGCCGATGCCAGGGGTGTTCTGCTTTTGCAGCAGATCGGCCAGGTAATCGTGGGCGGCATCTGTAATCGTAATAGCGGTCATGAAATTTCCTCGCAGACGTGGGGCGGAGTTTACGCCATTCCACGGCAACTGACAAAGTCCCAGTAATTCGCTCAGGTAATAGCCCCGATCACTCTTCTCAACGCGCCGCGGTGCCCTGCTCGACCGTTCTCCTGCGGTCCAGCCAGCCCTTGAGGCGACGGTACAGACCCTTCTCGATCCATTCGTAACTCAGCCACGCCCCCAGGGCGATGATCGGCACACACACGGCAAACGCTGCGTAGGGGTTCAGGCCATAGCGCTCGGTTGCCAGCCAGCCCCCGTACAGCACCAGCACGTGCAACAGGTACACCGAATAGGAGCAATCACCCATGGCTTTGAGCAGTCGGCTGCCGCGTAGGTATGGCTCCAGCGACAGGCACGCCACCACGATGACCGCACTGGGCAGCCCCCAGTTGATGATGCGAAGGTCTGGCGGCAATTGCTTGATGGTCAGCAATGCCGCGCCGATGGCCAGCAGCGGCAACCACAAGCGTTCGGCGATCCAGCCACGGCGGTACAGGATACCCACGCCGATACCCAGCAGGAATTCGTAGACAATGTCGTTCCCGTAAAACCGGCTGACCAGCCCCGAGCGCCCCAGCACGTCGGTCACCGCCACCAAGGCTGCGGCGATGATCAACGGGCGCAAGCGTTGCTGGAACAGGAACACCATGGAAAACAGCACGTAGAACAGCATTTCGTAGTTCAGTGTCCAGCCGACGTTCAGCGTGGGGTACAAGCCATAACCGCCAGGGTTTTCCGAAGGAATGAACAGCAGCGACAGGACAAAACTCTGCCAATCGACCACCTGGTGGGGTAACAAGGGATGGGCCATGACCACCAGCAGCCCCATGGCCAGTGTGTAGAGCCAGTAGGCCGGGACGATGCGAATGATGCGATGGAGCATGAAACGGCGAGCGGGAATGTCCTTGTCGACAGTGGAGAGGTAGATCACCAGCCCGCTAATGACGAAAAAGATATCGACGCCCACGGCGCCTTTCTCGGTGAAGAAACGGCCAATCGGGCCGCTGGGATGAAAGTCGAAAAAAATCTGCATGAAGTGGTGACATACAACGACCCACGCGGCGAGTGCCCGCAGGGCTTGAACCGAAATCAACATCTGCAACCTCTTGCTCACACCAGTTTGACCCGCGATCTCAGCCTTCGAAAAGGCCCAGGTCTCGCGGGGGCGACTCAGGGGTCGGAGTCGATGTCGGGCAAAAGGTTCGCAGGCACTGACGGGCTGCATAATGGCTGCGAGCCATGATTTATCAGGATTTTTCGGTCAATCGCCCGCCGTGCGCCCGTTTCGGGTGTCAGAGATTCTCGTACCGGTTCATGTCCAGCACGCCCGCCTCCTGAGGTTCGGTTTCCTGGATGTACCGGTCCAAATCGTGGAAGTAGGTCCAGAACAGCGGGTGGCTGCGCCGCACGCCCCAGCGCTCGACGATTTTCTCGAACGCATCCTTGTGGCCGCGAGCCTGTTCCATCGCATCGACGAATGCAGGGACTTCATTGGCCGGAATGTTGAACATGAAATTCGGGTAGCTGGTGAGTACACCCGGGTAGATGGTCAGGTTGTCCAGCCCCGGCTCGTAGCGGTAGGCCTCGCCAAGGAGGAATGCGACGTTGGTGTGCGCACGGTTGCGCAGCATGCTGTAGACGATGCGCTTACCCGTGCCGTCCTGGATGCGCAACATCGTGGCTTCAGGCAATTGATCGATGACCCTGAGCCCTGCAGCCGGCCTTGCCACCAAGCGACTGAGTGCCTGCTCTACGTCACTGAACACCGGCCCGATACCGGGACGTGAGCAGTACGCGCCGGAACAACGATTGATTGGGTCAGGTGCGACGTTGAGCGTGCCCGCGCGTTCGATCAACTTGCGTTCGAAATCACGCTGTGGGGCCTTTTCATCCAGCTTCATGCCGGTGGGCGTGTCGTCGTCGATGGCCTGGTAGTCCAGCCACATTTTCAGCTTTCCGCTGTTCTGGTACCAACTGCCGAGAATATCGTCGCGCGCGTCGGCAGGCATCAGGCGCAGGAAGTTGACCTCGGCGCCATTGCGAATCAGGTCGAAATACAGCCGCGTCTGAACCTGATGGGAGACGTTGCCGTAGACGTCGAAATTCACCACCAGTTGGTAATACGTGCGCTCCAGCAATGGGTAGTCGAACAGCCAGACGGTGGTCGGCAGGTCGCCGATCAGGCCTTTGTTGACGGTCGCACTGTCGAAGTGGCGGAAGATGGTAAGCAACGCGTTGTCGTTGCCGGCCCACAGCGTGGCCCAACCCGGCGGCGGCATGTGCGCGTAGGCGTCCCGGCGCAGGTCCTCATAGGCATTGCGCTTGTTGCGATAGTCGAGCCACAGGCTCAGCACGCTGCCCACGTCATCGTTCTGGCCCGGCATCGCCAGCAACGGCGTGGCCTCGGCACGGTAGCCGGCGTCGGTGACGTACCGATCGTGGGCCGGCTCCTGGAACAAGGCCCAGAAATGGTCGCGGATCACATCCGTTGCGATCTCGCCCCGACAGACCGGCCCTCGAATGAAGGTGCGCACGAAGTATTCGGCGTTATCCAGCATGAACTGATAACGCGCCACGGCCGGAATTTCCTTGAAGGTATCGAACGGATTGGCGCGGCGCTGAGGGCCATACCCCGGCAACTCGGTGGCGTGCCAATCGCCGCTGTAGAACAGCTGCTTGACCCGCGCCAGCTTCTCCGGCCCCATCGGGTAGGTGATGTGGGTCTTGTGCACGATCACGCCTTGCACCGGCATCAGGCGGTAATAGAACGTCGTGCCCGGATCGTCGTCGGGACGGCGGGTCGCGATCAAGTCCACGGGCTGGCCGCTGGGGGTCCGCGAGCGGACCCACTGGAAGAAGTGCCCGGGCTCGCCGCCGGTGAAGTAGATGTGCGCCAGGAACAGGTGCTCGTAGAGCCAGCGCGCGACCAGCGCTTGCGTGGAACCCGGGCGGTTGAACAGCTGCTCCCATTCGGTGATCTGCGCCGCCTCGCCTGCACTTGGCTGCAAAGGCGCCTGCTCCACCGGCGCCCCGGCCGCCAGCCAGCTTTGCAAGGTGTCGTACTGCGCGTCCGTCAGCCCGGTCACCGCCAACGGCATGCCTTGCCGCGGATGAGAGGCGGCGTAACCATCGAACTCCTGAGGCAACGGGCACATGTTCTCCCGGTTGAGTCCAAGCTGGATGTCATCGGGCAGTTTGGCATTGGGCACCAACGGCGTGCGGTGCCCGAACTCCAGCATGCGCGCCATCAACGCCGCCTGATTGCTCTGGCCGTCGAGCACCGAGTAAAAGCCTTTCTTGCGCCAGGCCTCCGGGCCCTCGGCATCATAGAAAATCCGCGTTGGCGCAATGGCCTGGCTGCGCTCCCCTTGGTACACCGGCACCTTGGACGCGCCGCGCAGCACGCCTTCGCCGCTGCCCAGGTTCAACTGGCAGGCCGCGTCGTTGCATGCATGGCAGGCTACGCATTTCTCGGTAAAGATCGGTTGGATATCACGACTGTAGGAAATTGCCGGGTGAGACGCCGGGGTCGATCCGGAGGGTGACTGCGCGAACGCTGCACCGCAGGAAAATACCGCCAAGACAATGGCAAACACGCGATGCAACATGGAACGAACGTCCTGAGAAGAAAAAACCGGAACGATTCTACCTGTGGCGAGCCGCCATCAACATGAACAGAATTCATCTAAATCGCGTCACGGTTTAAAAGCGTGCAGGTTTGCTATTATTTCGCACCTTTCATCGTCATCTTTTCGCTTTTGTCTTCCAGGTAGGCCTATGTCCGATCGCAACGCGCGTCTCAAAGCACTCCATCAAGCGCTCAACGAGCGCATTCTGATTCTGGATGGCGGCATGGGCACCATGATCCAGAGCTTTCGCCTGGAGGAAGAAGATTACCGCGGCAAACGCTTCGCCGACTGGCCAAGCGACGTCAAGGGCAACAACGACCTGCTGGTCCTCACGCGCCCCGACGTCATCGGCGCCATTGAGAAAGAATACCTGGACGCCGGTGCGGACATCCTCGAAACCAACACCTTCAACGCCACGCAAGTGTCCCAGGCCGACTACGGCATGGAAGCGCTGGTCTATGAGCTGAACGTGGAAGGCGCGCGCCTCGCCCGCCAGGTGGCGGACGCCAAGACGCTCGAAACCCCCGACAAGCCGCGCTTCGTCGCCGGCGTTCTCGGCCCGACCAGCCGCACCTGCTCGCTGTCGCCCGACGTCAATAATCCGGGCTATCGCAACGTCACGTTCGACGAACTGGTCGAGAACTACACCGAAGCCACCAAAGGGCTGATCGAGGGCGGTGCGGACATGATCCTCATCGAAACCATCTTCGACACCTTGAACGCCAAGGCGGCGATCTTCGCCGTACAAGGGGTGTTCGACGAATTAGGCTTCGAGCTGCCGATCATGATTTCCGGCACCATCACCGACGCCTCGGGCCGCACCCTCTCCGGCCAGACCACCGAAGCATTCTGGAACTCGGTGCGTCACGCCAAGCCGATTTCCGTGGGCCTGAACTGCGCCTTGGGCGCCAGCGAGCTGCGTCCGTACCTGGAAGAACTGTCGAACAAAGCCGACACCCACGTATCCGCCCACCCGAACGCCGGTCTACCGAACGAATTCGGCGAGTACGACGAATCTCCGGCAGAAATGGCCAAAGTGGTCGAAGAGTTCGCCCAGAGCGGCTTCCTAAACATCGTCGGTGGCTGCTGTGGCACTACCCCGGCGCACATCAAGGCCATCGCCAACGCCGTGGCCAACTACATGCCGCGTGCCATTCCGGACATTCCGAAAGCCTGTCGTCTGTCGGGCCTTGAGCCTTTCACCATCGATCGTCAGTCGTTGTTCGTCAACGTCGGCGAGCGCACCAACATCACCGGTTCCGCCAAGTTCGCCCGGCTGATTCGGGAAGACAATTACACCGAAGCGCTGGAAGTCGCTCTGCAGCAGGTCGAGGCCGGCGCGCAGGTGATCGACATCAACATGGACGAAGGCATGCTGGATTCGAAGAAGGCGATGGTCACCTTCCTCAACCTGATTGCCGGCGAACCGGACATTTCCCGCGTGCCGATCATGATCGACTCGTCGAAATGGGAGGTGATCGAAGCCGGCCTCAAGTGCATCCAGGGCAAGGGCATCGTCAACTCGATCAGCATGAAAGAAGGCGTCGAGCAGTTCATCCATCACGCCAAATTGTGCAAGCGCTACGGCGCAGCGGTGGTGGTCATGGCGTTCGACGAGGCCGGTCAGGCCGACACCGAGGCGCGCAAGAAAGAGATCTGCAAGCGCTCCTACGACATCCTGGTCAATGAGGTCGGCTTCCCACCAGAAGACATCATCTTCGACCCGAACATCTTTGCCATCGCCACCGGCATCGAGGAGCACGACAACTACGCCGTCGATTTCATCAATGCCTGCGCCTACATTCGTGATGAATTGCCCTATGCGCTGACCTCGGGCGGCGTGTCCAACGTGTCGTTCTCGTTCCGGGGCAACAACCCGGTGCGCGAGGCGATCCACTCGGTCTTCCTGCTGCACGCGATCCGCAATGGGCTGACCATGGGCATCGTCAACGCCGGTCAGCTTGAAATCTATGACGAGATCCCGGTCAAGCTGCGCGACGCGGTGGAGGATGTGGTGCTCAACCGCACCGATGACGGCACCGAAGTGCTGCTGGCCATCGCCGACGAATTCAAGGGTGATGGTTCAGTCAAGGAAGCCGAGACCGAGGAATGGCGCGGCTGGGAGGTCAATGAGCGCCTCAAGCATGCGCTTGTCAAGGGCATCACCACCCACATCGTCGAAGACACCGAGGCCTCGCGCCTGACCTTCGCCCGGCCGATCGAAGTCATCGAAGGCCCGCTGATGGCGGGGATGAACGTGGTCGGCGACCTGTTCGGCTCGGGCAAGATGTTTCTGCCTCAGGTGGTGAAATCGGCCCGGGTGATGAAGCAGGCCGTGGCGCACCTCATCCCCTTCATCGAAGCGGAAAAAGGCGACAAGCCGGAAGCCAAGGGCAAAATCCTCATGGCTACGGTGAAAGGCGACGTGCATGACATCGGCAAGAACATCGTTGGCGTGGTGCTGGGCTGTAACGGCTACGACATCGTCGACCTCGGCGTCATGGTGCCTGCAGAGAAGATCCTGCAGGTGGCCAAGGAGGAAAAATGCGACATCATCGGCCTTTCCGGCCTGATTACGCCGTCGCTGGACGAGATGGTCCACGTAGCCCGCGAAATGCAGCGCCAGGATTTCCATCTCCCGCTGATGATCGGCGGTGCTACCACGTCGAAAGCCCACACCGCGGTCAAGATCGAACCGAAGTACAGCAATGATGCGGTCGTGTACGTCACCGACGCTTCTCGCGCCGTGGGTGTTGCTACGCAGCTGCTGTCCAAGGAGCTCAAAGCCGGGTTCATCGAGAAAACCCGCGCCGAGTACGTGGAGGTTCGCGAACGCACCTCCGCGCGTAGCGCCCGCACCGAACGCCTGAGCTACAGTGCGGCCATCGCCAAGAAGCCTCAGTTCGACTGGGCCGCTTATGCCCCCGTCAAGCCGACCTTCACTGGCACCCGGGTGCTGGAAGACATCGATTTGAACGTGCTGGTGGATTACATCGACTGGACGCCGTTCTTCATTTCATGGGATCTGGCCGGCAAATACCCGCGCATCCTCACCGACGAGGTGGTGGGCGAAGCAGCGACCGTACTGTTTGCGGATGCACAGGAAATGCTGCGCAAGCTGATCGACGAGAAACTGATCCGTGGTCGGGCTGTGTTTGGCTTCTGGCCGGCCAATCAAGTCGATCATGACGATATCCAACTGTTCGACGACCACGGCCAGCCTCTGGCGAAGTTGCATCACCTGCGTCAGCAGACGATCAAGACCGATGGCAAGCCAAACTTTTCCCTCGCCGACTTCGTCGCACCGAAAGACAGCGGCGTGACGGATTATGTGGGGGGCTTCATCACCACCGCGGGCATCGGTGCCGAAGAAGTGGCCAAGGCCTATCAGGACAAGGGCGACGACTACAACGCGATCATGGTCAAGGCCCTGGCCGACCGCCTCGCGGAAGCCTGCGCAGAATGGCTGCACCAGGAAGTGCGCAAAACCTGGTGGGGTTACGCCAGGGATGAGCAACTGGACAACGAAGCCTTGATCAAGGAGCAGTATGTCGGCATCCGCCCGGCCCCCGGCTACCCGGCGTGCCCGGACCACACCGAAAAAGGCGTGCTGTTCGATCTGCTCGATCCGACGCAGGGCGATGGCAAGCCTGGCATCAGCGGTGTGTTTCTCACCGAGCACTACGCGATGTTCCCGGCAGCGGCGGTGAGTGGCTGGTACTTCGCTCATCCACAGGCCCAGTACTTCGCCGTGGGCAAGGTGGACAAGGATCAGGTCGAAAGTTACAACGCCCGCAAAGGCCAGGAGATGCGCGTCACCGAACGTTGGCTAGCGCCGAATCTGGGGTATGACGAGTAACGGCTGGACAGACAAGTCGGTCGGCCCCGCTGACCGCGGAGCTCCGCGCTGAACATCGGTGTCTCTTCAGTGACCGGTTCAGCGCACTGCCTCGACCCGCTCAAAGGGGTACGCCACACCCGCCGGGCTGTGGCCACCCACGAACTGGCGCACATCGATCCCATAGTCGTCCTGGTTATTGGCCTGCATGAAGCGGACACTGTCGCTGCGTTCCCGAACCTGCATCGCCCGCACGCGCCAGGTGGCGATGGGCGAGCGAGTGCGGCTGTCGGCGCGGTCGTAATCGTTCAGTAATACCAGCGCCCAGCCTCCCAAGGTGAAATGGCCGCCGACCACCACACTCAATTGGCCTTGCACCAGCGCCTGCAACGCGGCCGTGGAGTCGTTGACGGTGCCAAGCGACACGTCGACCCCGGGGCGCTTTCCGCTTTCGCCCACTGCGTCGATCACGCCGAACGCCATCAAATCGCTGGCCGTCCAGATGAGGCTGATGGCCGGATAGCGCTTGAGCAGCACTTGCGCCTGTTCGTAAGCCCTGTCCCGCCGCCAGCCGCCCAGCACGATCTGGCGCAAGCGGACTTCAGGGTGTTCGGCCAGCGCCCGGTACAGACCTTGCTCCCGCTGCAGGGACACGGGTGTGGTGTTGGTACCGGAAAAGGCGAGCATTTCCACTGGCTGGCCTGAGGCGTTCGACGGACGGGATTCGATGAGGCGCTTGGCGACCAGGTAGCCGCCCTCTTCATCGTTGGCCACGACGCTGCCGAGAAAGTCCGGGTAGCGAGTGCGCAGATCACCGAGGATGCTCAATTGATCCGCGGTGAAGGTGTTATTGACGGCCAGCAGCTTGACGCCGCTGCCCCGCGACAGGCGCAGGATTTCCGGGGCGACGTTCAGTTCGTTGGAAAATACCAGGTAGTCAGGCCGCGCACTGCCTTGCAACGCCTCGCGAGCAAAGGTCAGCAAAGTGCGGGTGTCACGGTTGGTGTAGTGAATGGTCAGGCCCATGCCCAGGCGATCCGCTGCAGCCTGCATGAAACGCGAGTAACTGTTCCAGTACGGGTCCGGCACGGAGCCGGGATTGAGAAATACCACCGAGGCCGCCCACGCTGCCCCGCCCCACAGCCAAGCCACGCCACACATGAGGCAGCCAATGAAACACCTGATCATGGACACCGAGCCTCATCACCCATAAGTCGTTCGCCGACCCGCATAGGTCTGCTTATACCTTATCGGCCGCTGGCGGGTAAGTCGTACCCCTGCGTGAAGCGGGTATCGCTGCTATTGATGGCTGACCCAGAAAACGGCGGCCCCCACCACGAGGATGATCAGGAAGAGAATCGCCCAGGCGTCTACGCGACTGTCGGACTTGGCAGTTTTAGGATGGGATCTACTCATTGCATCGCCTCTTGTGCTTCTTATGGGTGATTGCAGATGAACCGGTGACATCGAAATCATCGACGCACCTTGCGCAGCGGCACGGCCACTCAGCGAACCTGCGGCCCGCCCTTATCAGCCGCCTCAATCGCCGGGCTGTCGCGAACGGCCTTTCACAGGCTCCGGCGCCGACCGAAGACGGTTGACCTCGGCCCTTGGATGAGTAAAGTCGAGGCCTGTCCTTTGCACAAGTCAGGGCGAAAGCGGCTGACGAAGGGCTTATTACTTCCGGTTCTTTGCTTATATTCAAACTTCACTTTTGCGCATATCAGCAAACTGGTAACCTCCCCCGGCCTCGTTGGAGGCTGCGCGACCGTGCGCGCAGATTTGTTGGGACGCACCGAACGCAGGTGACATCGCATCGCCTCTCTGTGCGTCCAGGCAGCAGTGAATCGCCTGAGAACAGGACCACCATGTACGTATACGACGAGTACGATCAGCGGATCATCGAGGACCGCGTCAAGCAGTTCCGCGACCAGACCCGCCGCTATCTGGCCGGCGAGCTGAGCGAAGAAGAATTTCGCCCGCTTCGGCTGCAAAATGGCCTTTATATCCAGCGCTTCGCCCCGATGCTGCGCGTGGCTGTGCCCTACGGCCAACTGACGTCCCGTCAGGCCCGGATGCTGGCGAAAATCGCCCGCGACTACGACAAGGGCTACGCGCACATCAGCACCCGCCAGAACGTGCAGTTCAACTGGCCCGCGCTGGAAGACATTCCCGATATTCTCGCTGAACTGGCCACCGTGCAGATGCACGCGATCCAGACCAGCGGCAACTGCCTGCGCAACGTCACCACGGACCAGTTTGCCGGCGTCGCTGCCGACGAACTGGTTGACCCGCGCCCCTGGTGCGAAATCGTCCGTCAATGGACGACTTTCCACCCGGAATTCGCCTACCTGCCGCGCAAATTCAAGATCGCGATCAACGGCTCGACTTCTGACCGGGCCGCCATCGAGGTGCACGACATCGGCCTGGAGCCGGTGAAAAACGCTGCCGGCGAGCTGGGCTTCCGCGTGCTGGTGGGTGGCGGTTTGGGCCGCACCCCGGTGGTGGGGGCGTTCATCAATGAATTCCTGCCCTGGCAGGACCTGCTCAGCTACCTGGACGCCATCCTGCGGGTCTACAACCGCTATGGCCGTCGCGACAACAAGTACAAGGCGCGGATCAAGATTCTGGTCAAGGCACTGACCCCCGAAGTCTTTGCCGAGAAGGTCGAGGCGGAAATGGCTCACCTGCGTGGCGGCCAGACCACCCTCACCGAAGCCGAAGTGCACCGCGTGGCCCGGCACTTCGTCGACCCCGACTACAAGACGCTGCCCGACTTCAGCGCCGAACTGTCGGCACTGGACAAGGAACACCCGGGGTTTGCCCGCTGGCGCTCGCGCAATGTCCTGGCGCACAAGAAGCCTGGCTACGCCGCCGTCACCCTGTCGCTCAAGCCGACGGGCGTGGCGCCGGGCGATGTCACCGACAAGCAGTTGGACGGCATCGCCGATCTGGCCGACCGCTACAGCTTCGGCCAATTGCGCACCTCCCACGAGCAGAACGTGATTCTGGCCGACGTCGAACAGAGCCAACTGTTCGCGATGTGGGGCGAACTGCGCGAGCAAGGTTTCGCAACCCCGAACATCGGTCTGCTGACCGACATCATCTGCTGCCCCGGCGGTGACTTCTGCTCGCTGGCCAACGCCAAGTCGATTCCTATCGCCGAGTCCATCCAGCGCCGTTTCGATGACCTGGACTACCTGTTCGACATTGGCGAGCTGGACCTCAACATCTCCGGCTGCATGAACGCCTGCGGCCACCACCACGTCGGCCACATCGGCATTCTGGGCGTGGACAAGAAAGGCGAAGAGTTCTACCAGGTGTCGCTAGGCGGCAGCGCCAGCCGCGACGCGAGCCTGGGCAAGATCCTTGGCCCGTCGTTCGCGCAGGACGACATGCCGGACGTGATCGAGAAACTGATCAACGTCTACGTCGAGAAACGCAACGAGGACGAGCGCTTCATCGACACGTACCAGCGTATCGGCATCGACCCTTTCAAGGAGCGCGTCTATGCAGCGAATCATTAAGAACAACGAAGTCGTGGACGAGACCTGGCACCTGCTGCCCAAGGACACCCCCCTGGACGGCCTGTCCAACTGCGACGATCTGATCGTGCCGCTGGCGCTGTGGCGTGAACATGCCCACGCGCTCAAGGCCCGTGACGGCGGCCTGGGCGTTTGGCTGGACAGCGACGAAGAGGCCGAAGAAATCGGGGACGACGCCAACCAGTTCCAGGTCATCGCCCTTAACTTCCCGGCCTTCACCGACGGCCGCAGTTACTCCAATGCGCGGCTGTTGCGCGACCGCTATGGCTTCAAAGGCGAATTGCGGGCCATTGGCGACGTGCTCCGCGATCAGTTGTTTTACCTGCGTCGCTGCGGGTTCGACGCCTTCGCCATCCGGGCCGACAAAGACCCGTACGAAGCCCTTGAAAGCCTCAAGGATTTCTCGGTGACCTATCAGGCCGCCACCGACGAGCCGTTACCGCTGTTCCGTCGCCGTTGATTGAACGCTGACGTTCCGCCATGCAAAAGCCCCGGCTTCTCACGAAGCCGGGGCTTTTTGTTATCACTCGTATCGTTGATCGTTCCCACGCTCCGCGTGGGAATGAATCGCGTGACGCTCCGCGTCACCGGACGCAGAACGTCCAAGGCTGCGTGCCCACGCAGAGCGTGGGAACGATCAACGACTCGTATCGTAGGAGCGCGCTTGCCCGCGATGGCGGCGTGCCTATGACACAGATGTCGCCTGGCACAACGTCATCGCGGGCAAGCGCGCTCCCACAACAAAATAATTACCAGAACCGCTGTTGAGTCAATCGGCTCCACCAGCCGGTCACCAGCCGATCCACCGAACCACTGGCCGCCAGCCCCACGCGCTCTTGCAGGCTCTTGCGCTCGGCGTAGTGCAGGTGGAAGACATCAGCGGTCTTGGCTTTGTCCGCCAGATACTCGTCGCTGGTTTTCAGCTCATCGACCAGTTGTTTGTCCTTGGCCGCCATGCCCAGCCAGACCTCGCCCGTCGCCACTTCATCGATGTGCAACTGCGGGCGATAACTGGCAACGAAGTTCTTGAACAGCTCATGGGTAATGTCCAGGTCCTGCTGGAATTTTTCACGACCTTTTTCGGTGTTTTCGCCGAAGACCGTCAGGGTTCGCTTGTACTCACCGGCGGTCAGGACTTCGAAGTCGATGTCGTGCTTTTTCAGCAGACGGTTCACGTTGGGCAGTTGCGCCACGACGCCGATCGAACCCAACACCGCAAACGGTGCGCTGATGATGCGATTGCCGATGCACGCCATCATGTAACCACCGCTGGCCGCGACCTTGTCGATGCACACCGTCAGCGGAATCCCCGCCTGACGGATACGCGCCAATTGCGAGGAGGCCAGGCCGTAGCTGTGGACCATGCCGCCGCCGCTTTCCAGGCGCAGCACCACCTCGTCCTTGCCCGTGGCGAGGCTGAGCAACGCGGTGATCTCATGGCGCATGCTTTCAGTGGCGGACGCTTTGATGTCGCCGTTGAAATCCAGCACATAGACCCGCTGTTTCACCTCGCCCTGCTTCTTGTCCTTCTTCTGCTCCTTGGCCTGGGCCTTGCGCAGCGCCTTGAGCTTGGCCTTGTCCAGCAGTGAACCTTCCAGGCGATCACGCAGGCCCTTGTAGAAATCGTTGAGCCGGGTCACGTGCAACTGCCCACCGCCGCCACGACGCCCGCGGCCCCGTAGCGAGGCGATCATGACCAGCACCACGATGATCGCTATGACCACGGTGACGGTTTTTGCCAGGAAGCTGGCGTAATCGAAGATGAACTCCACAGAGGCTCCTTACCTACATGTGCAGGGCCCGGATCGCAGGCCCGAGACAGAATCGCGAACGCCCCAGCATACCGTCGCACCCGGCGGGGAGCCAGCGAAGCGACGGCCAAAGAGGATGACAGTCGAACAATTCAAACAAGCGTATGTTTTTTCGTTGACAGACCCTGCACCGCCCTCCTAACCTCCCAACACTTTCAACGTACCGGGGCGAAGCGGACGTGGGCAGCATCTACCTCATACGACATGGCCAGGCTTCTTTTGGTGCCGACGACTACGATGTCCTGTCGCCGACCGGTTATCGCCAGGCCGAAGTCCTCGGTGCGCACCTCGCCCACTTGGGCCTGACGTTCGACCGCTGCATTTGCGGCAGTCTGTTTCGCCAACGCCACACCGCCGAGACGGTCATGGCGCAGCTGGATGCCGCCGGGCTGACCACCCCAGCGCTGGAAACCGATCCATCATTCAATGAGTTCGACGCCGAAGGCGTGATCCGCGCCCTGCTCCCGGCGATGCTGCCGGACGAACCCGAAGCGCTGGCGATCATGCGCAATGCCGCCCATAACCGCGCCGAGTTTCAGCGCCTGTTCGCGCTGATCATTAGCCGCTGGCTCGGCGGCCAACACGATACCCCGGCGCTGCAAACCTGGCTCGCGTTCGTCGAACAGGCCCGACGCGGCCTGGACGCTGTCCTGGATCAAGCGGCGCCAAGCGACCGCATCGCGGTCTTCACGTCGGGCGGCACCATCACCGCCCTGCTTCACCTGATCACCCGCATCCCTGCGGCCCAAGCATTCGAACTCAACTGGCAAATCGTCAACACCTCACTCAACCACCTGAAATTCAGAGGGCGCGAGGTGTCGCTGGCTTCCTTCAACAGTCATGCACATTTGCAACTGACGAAGGCGCCGGAGCTCATCACTTACCGGTGAGCCCGGCCAACTGCACCGCGAGGTGCCTGCAATCACTTCAATAAAAGGATGACACCATGACCTCCGTAGCCGACGCCGTACAAGCGATGAAAGCCAAGTTCGACCCAAGCGCCGCTGCAGGCCTGGACCTGGTTTTCGGCTTCCGTATCGACGAGGACAAACACTTCTCCCTGATCGTCAAGGACAAGACATGCGAGTTGCAGGAAGGCGAAAACCCTGATGCGCAAGTGACACTGGTCATGGATGGCGACACGCTCGCCGGCATCGTCAGCGGCGAAACCGACGGCATGCAAGCGTTCATGGCGGGCAAACTGCGCGCGGAAGGCGACATGATGCTGGCGATGAAACTGAGCCAGCTGTTTCCGTCCTAAGCGCGCAGGCGCCTCGCTCAACACCGAAGAACCGAAGCCGACCGGCTTCGGTTTTTTTTTGCCAGCCCTGGGTGAGTCGGGCATCAAAGCGGCTGATTACTTCGTAACACGCTCGCCTATAACGGCCCACATGCGCTGTTCCTCACCCTGAGCGCGCATTAGATTAGTCAATGATCCTGATCCTCCGAAATAAACGACAGGGATAAGCATGGCGCTCACCGACCAGTCCACTCAGGTCCGATCCGGCGAAGAACTCGACGCTGGTCTGATCGACCCCTATTTGAAAGCCCACATTCAGGGCCTGACCGGCAGCGCACGCATCAGTCAGTTTCCGGGAGGTGCGTCCAATCTCACCTACCTGCTGCAGTACCCCGAACAGGAATTCGTCCTGCGCCGCCCTCCCTTCGGCCATAAGGCCAAAAGCGCTCACGACATGGGGCGCGAATTTCGCATCCTCAATCAATTGAAGGAAGCGTTCCCTTACTGCCCCAAGGCGTATGTGCATTGCACCGATGAATCGGTGATGGGTGCCGAGTTCTACGTCATGGAGCGGGTCAAGGGCATCATTTTGCGGGCGGAGCTTCCGGCCGAACTGAACCTCGACGCGGCGCGCACCGAAGCCCTCTGCAAAAGCTTCATCGAGAAGCTGGTGGAGCTGCACCAGGTCGACTACAACGCCTGCGGTCTGGGAGACCTGGGTAAACCGCAAGGCTACGTCGAGCGGCAGATTCGTGGGTGGACCGAACGCTATGACAAGGCCCGGACGCCGGACGCGCCAAACTGGGAGCGCGTCGCGCGATGGCTGGCCGACAAGCAGCCCGCCGACCACCCCGCCCCCAGTCTGGTGCACAACGATTACCGGTTCGACAATGTGATTCTCGACCCCACCAATCCGATGCGGATCATCGGCGTGCTGGATTGGGAACTTACGACACTGGGCGATCCGCTGATGGACTTGGGCAACAGCCTGGCCTACTGGATCCAGGCCGATGATCCGGCGCCCGTGCAAATGATGCGTCGCCAGCCAAGCCATGCGCCCGGCATGTTGACCCGCGATCAATTCGTCGCGTACTACGCCGAGTGCTCGGGCATTCGCATCGACAATTTCGACTTCTACTACACCTACGGGCTGTTCCGCCTGGCAGGCATCGTCCAGCAAATCTATTACCGTTTCTATCACGGCCAGACCCAGGACAAGCGCTTCGCACCGTTCATCCACATGAACGCCTTGCTGGAGCAGATGGCCCTGCAGGTCATCGACCGCTCGGCGCTCTGAACCCTGTGTGCAGCCTCCGTTCGCAACACCCCAAGGAAGACACCATGTCCAAGACTCAACTGTTCGACCTCGACGGCAAGATCGCCTTCGTCTCCGGTGCCAGCCGCGGTATCGGCGAAGCCATCGCCAAGCTGCTGGCTCAGCAAGGGGCTCATGTCATCGTCTCCAGCCGTAAACTCGACGGCTGCCAGCAGGTGGCCGATGCCATCATCGCCGAGGGCGGTCAGGCGACGGCCATGGCCTGCCACATCGGTGAAATGGAACAGATCAATCAGGTGTTCGGGCGCATCCGGGAGACCTTCGGGCGCCTGGATATCCTGGTCAATAACGCGGCGACCAATCCGCAATTCTGCAACGTGCTGGACACTGACCTGGGTGCGTTTCAGAAAACCGTCGACGTGAACATCCGCGGCTATTTCTTCATGTCGGTTGAAGCTGGCAAGCTGATGCGCGAACACGGCGGCGGCAGCATCATCAACGTCGCGTCGATCAATGGTGTTTCGCCGGGGGTGTTTCAGGGCATCTATTCGGTGACCAAGGCCGCAGTGATCAACATGACCAAGGTCTTCGCCAAGGAATGCGCCCCGTTCGGCATCCGGTGCAACGCCTTGCTGCCGGGGCTGACCGACACCAAGTTCGCTTCGGCACTGGTCAACAACGACACGATTCTGAAGACCGCGCTGGCGCAGATTCCGCTGAAGCGAGTCGCCGCCCCGAGCGAGATGGCTGGCACGGTGTTGTACCTGGCCAGCGATGCATCGAGCTACACCACCGGCGTGGCGCTGAACGTGGACGGCGGGTTCCTGTCCTGAAGCCTGCGTGTATGACTCAGCAGGGGCGAGTCGACAGGCCAGCCCTCACGCGTCCCTTTCTGCAACGGCCAACCCGCCTGCGCACCGTCAGCTCATCGACTGCAGTGGCGACTGCAGCTCGGTGACCGGCCCTTGAGGTCAATCTGAGGTGCTGGTGAGGGAATATCGGTTCCCTCGAGCCCCATCCCGGCATAGATTTTCAGCACAACAATGAGCCTTCAAGGACATGCGTCATGCGTGAATCTTCTCTGCCGGATTTGGGTGTCGGGCTGATCGGCACCGGCTTCATGGGGCGCGCCCATGCGCTGGCGTTTCATAGCGCGCGCACCGTCTTCGACCTGCCCGTTAACCTCCGACTCGTTGCCCTGGCCGATGCCGACGCCGCTCGCGCTGAGCAGTGCGCCCGATCCTGGGGCTTCGACCGCAGCCACGCCGCGTGGCAAGCGCTGATCGACGACCCCGCGGTCGATCTGGTGGCGATCACCACACCCAATCACTTGCACTACCCGATGGCCATGGCCGCCCTTGAAGCGGGCAAGGCGGTGTATTGCGAGAAGCCGCTGGCGGTCAACCTGGCGCAAGCCCGCGAAATGCACAGCACGGCGAAGAAAGTCGGCGTCGTCACACGGGTGGGCTACAACTATCAACACAACCCGATTCTGGGCCTGGCGCGGCAGATGATTCAGGCAGGCGAACTGGGCCGGATCGTCAGTTTCCAGGGCGAATTCAGCGAAGACTTCATGGGTGATCCGCACGCCCCGTGGTCGTGGCGTTGCGAACACACCCATGCCGGGGGTGCGCTGGCCGACCTGGGCAGTCACCTGCTGGCCATGGCCCGGTACCTGGTGGGTGATGTCGACTCGGTGTGCGCGGACTCGCAAACGGTGCACGCCGAACGCCCTGCCCTCCACGGCAGCCCGGAACGCCGCCAGATCGCCATCGACGACCAGACGTACGCGTTGTTGCGCTTCAGCAATGGCGCGCGCGGTACCTTTGCCAGCAGTTGGCTCAAGCACGGCTACAAGAATCATTTGAGCTTCGAGGTCAGCGGCACGGGCGGCACGCTGTCGTTCGATCAGGAGCGCCTCAACGAACTGCGCTACTACCGCGCAGACGCTCCAGGGCGAGATGGCTTCCAGCGGATTCTGGCCGGTCCGGCTCAGCCCGGTTACGCGGCCTTCTGCCCTGCGCCAGGCCATCAGTTGGGCTACAACGAGCTCAAGACGCTGGAAGTGCACGCCCTGATCCAGGCCATCTGCGGCGGCGGGAACGAAGGGCCGGATTTCGCCGAAGCGCTGGAAGTGGAACGCCTGGCCGCGGCCATCCGAGTGGCGGCCAGGGAAATGCGCTGGGTCAACGTGGCGGACATTTGAGGGCGCCGCCGGGAGGAGCCGGCCTCCACGCCTTGCAGGTTTCGAGAGCAGATGGGCCAGCCAAAGGCCATGGATCACAGGTAGAATGCGCCGCTTCCGGGCAGCCATTCTGCCCTGCTGCCAATAAGCCCTGACCCATGCCCTTCGAACTGTCCGTTGACCTCACTACATTGTGGGTACTTGCCCTCGTCGCCTTCGTGGCCGGTTTCATCGATGCCATCGCCGGTGGTGGCGGGCTGCTGACCACCCCCGCCCTGCTGACCGCGGGTCTACCGCCGCACCTGGTGCTGGGGACCAATAAACTCAGCTCCACCTTCGGCTCAGCGACCGCCAGCTTCACTTTCTATCGCCGCAAACTGTTTCACCCTCGACAGTGGACTCGCGCGTTGCTCGGCACCTTCGCCGGGGCACTGATCGGGGCTGTGGTCGCGCATTATCTGCCCGCCGAATGGCTCAACCAGATGCTACCGGTGATCGTCTTCGGTTGCGGGCTGTACCTGTTGTTTGGGGGCACGCCAAAGGCGCCGCTGGACAGCGATGTGCCGATCAAGACCCGATGGCAGGCAACGCAAGGGCTGGGCCTGGGTTTCTATGATGGCGTGGCAGGCCCGGGCACCGGGGCATTCTGGACGGTGAGCACGCTGTTGATGTACCCGGTTGACCTGGTCAAGGCCAGTGGCGTGGCCCGAAGCATGAATTTCGTCAGCAACGCAGCGGCGCTGACCGTCTTCGCGATCAATGGCACCGTGGACTGGGTGATCGGCCTGTCGATGGGCGCGGCCTTGATGGTCGGTGCCTTTCTCGGCGCGCGGACGGCCATTCAGGGCGGTGCCCGATTCATCCGCCCTGTGTTCATCAGTGTGGTGCTGGCGCTAACTGTCCGCCTGGCCTGGCAGCACTGGTTCAGTTAAGCCCAGTCGCTGTGCCAGATAGAGGTCGATCAGATAACGGGCAATGGAACGGCTCGCGGGCAAAGGCGGCATGGCATGAATGCTGAACCACTGGGCGTCCTCGATTTCGTCGGCCTGAGGCACGATCTCGCCGCTGTCGTATTCGGCGTGGAACCCCAGCATCATCGAATGCGGAAACGGCCAGCATTGGCTGCCCTTGTACTGGATATTCTTGACCTTGATCTGCACCTCCTCCATGACTTCGCGGCGCACGCAGTCTTCGGCGGACTCGCCGGGCTCGGCAAACCCGGCCAGGGTGCTGTAGACCCCGGTGACGAAACGCGGCGAACGCGCCAACAGCACCTCATCGCCACGGGTGATCAGCACAATCATGCTCGGTGAGATACGCGGGTAGGCGCGCAGGTCGCAGTGGCTGCAGTGCATGGCCCGCTCACGCGGAATCTGCTGAGTGGGCCGTCCGCACTTGCCGCAAAAGCGATGCTCCCTGGCCCAGGTGCTGATCTGCGCGGCGTACCCGAGCACCTGAAACAGATCGGCATCCTCGCCCAGCATGAACTGACGCAATGTCTGCCAACGGACGCCTTCCAGTTCGACCGGACGCTCCAGCGCGTAGAGGTACACCGGCTCACCGTCGAAATGGCCGATGCCGTGCTCGCTCAGCAGCGGCAGCTCTTGCCGCCTGAGCCACTCGCGAGGAAACATCGCACCGTTGTCATCCAGCAGAAAACCCTGATCGCTGTGGACCACGGCCCACCCGCCGGTGTCCAGAGGGTCGAGCACAGCGGTGGTCCAACGCCTGGGGCGCGTCATGAAAGCTCTCCTGTTCAGCGGCGACCCAAGCCCCCGGCGCTCGGCTAAGGCCTGACGACGTCAGGCGGCGGGCTGCCTGGTATCACGGTCAATTATCGAACACCGGCTTCTGTTTGCTCATGTGCGCAGCCAGTGCCCGTTTCAGATCCGCCGATTGCAACATGGCAGCGTTCCATGTGGCAACGTATTCCAGGCCGTCGTCCACGCTGTGATCGCGCATGTAACCGATCATGCGTTTGCTGCCGCTGACCGCGATCGGCGACTTCTCGGCGATATCCCTCGCGATAGCGAAGACGCCTTCCAGCAGTTGGTCGTTATCGGTAAACGTGCGATTGACCAGGCCGATGCGCAGTGCCTCGTCCGCCTTGACGTTGCGACCGGTGTAAGCCATTTCGCGCATCATGCCGTCGCCGATCAAGCGCGGCAGGCGTTGCAGGGTGCCCACATCCGCGGCCATGCCCATGTCGATTTCGCGGATCGAAAACAACGCATCGTCCGCGGCGTAACGCATGTCGCAGGCGCTGATCAAGTCAATGGCACCGCCGATGCAATAGCCCTGGATCGCCGCCAGCACCGGCTTGCTGCAACGGTCGACGGCGCTGAACGACGCCTGCATCTGCAGGATCTTGCGCCGCAGCATTCGCGCGTTGCGGCCGACATCCTCGCCCAGTTCATTGGCCACCGATGCCAGCATCATCAGGTCGATGCCCGAGGAGAAATGCTTGCCCGCGCCGCTGAGCACCACCACTCGCGCCTCATCGGTCGCGTCGACCCACTGGAAAATATCGATGATTTCGCTCCAGAATGCCGTGTTCATGGCGTTGACCTTTTCCGGGCGGTTGATCTGTACGTGGGCGATGTGGTCGGTCAAGTCGACCTTGAAGGCGCTGTAGTCGGACACGGCGATTATCCTGTTGAGAGAGGGTAAGGCAGCAAGGCCATCTCGCCGGACTATATCAATGGAGCGAAACCGACGCAGGCAACGGTTGCGCCATTTGCCGGACAATGGCAGCGTTGAAAGACTGAACGCCTGTGTACGGCCGGGGTCCAGAGAAGTGCCAGCGAATCGCCTATGAATCGCTGTGCGGGGCAACCGATTTCGCGATCTGCCCCTTTCCACTACAGGTCGCATGAGGGCGATTTTTGACTACATCAAAAGCGGCAACCGGCATCGAAGGTCTGGACGACGTCCTCTCTGGCGGTCTTTCGAGGAATCACGTCTTTCTTCTGGAAGGCGAGCCGGGCACCGGCAAGACCACCATCGCACTGCAGTTTCTGATGGCAGGTGCGGCGGCTGGCGAGCGCTGTCTGTACATCACCCTCTCTGAAACCGAGCAGGAATTGCGCGACGGCGCTCAGTCACACGGTTGGTCGCTGGGCCCGAATATCGACGTGTTCGAACTCACACCGCCGGAAGACCTGCTCGACGCCGAGCACCAGCAAAGCCTGCTGTACTCATCCGACTTGGAACTGGGCGAGGCCACCCGGCAGATTTTCGAAGTGGTCGAACGCGTACGTCCGAGCCGCGTGGTCATCGACAGCTTGTCGGAGATTCGCCTGCTGGCGCAGGCTTCGCTTCGCTACCGTCGCCAGATACTGGCCATCAAACATTACTTTGTCCGCTATGACGCCACGGTCATCCTCCTTGACGATCTGACGGCGGAACACCAGGACAAGACGGTCCACAGCGTCGCCCATGGCGTGATACGCCTCCAACAGCTGACACCCAACTATGGCGCCGAACGCCGGCGCCTGCGGGTGCTGAAATACCGCGGCCAGAAGTACCGCGGCGGCTATCACGATTTCACGATCGCAACCGAAGGCGTCCAGGTATTCCCCCGCTTGATCGCGGCAGAATACAGGGCCAGCTACGAGAGTCGTCAGGTCAGCAGCGGTATTCCGGAGCTCGACTCGTTACTGGGCGGCGGTATCGACAGTGGCTCCAGCACGTTGATCATCGGGCCTTCGGGCACGGGCAAGACGCTGATTGCCCTGGTGTTCGGCGTGGCGGCCGCCCTTCGAGGCGAAAAGGTGGCAGTGTTCATTTTCGATGAGGAAAAGGGCCTGCTGATCAATCGAATCAATAAGCTCGGGATCGACCTGGCCGCGTTACAGGCGTCCGGCAACCTGGTGGTCGAACAGGTCGATGCCGCCGAATTGTCGCCGGGGGAGTTTTCCCACCAAGTGCGCAGGCGTGTCGATGACGAGGGGATCACCACGGTAATCATCGACAGTCTCAATGGGTATCACGCCGCGATGCCTGAGGAGAATGCCCTGGTTCTGCATGTCCACGAACTGCTGCTGTACCTGAATCGTCGCGGCGCCTCGACCTTCCTGACGGTTGCCCAGCATGGACTGGTGGGCGAAATGGAGGCGCCGGTCGACATCACTTACCTGGCGGACACGGTGATCCTGTTGCGGTATTTCGAGGCCATGGGCAAGGTCCGCCGAGCCATTTCGATCATCAAGAAACGCACCGGGACCCACGAATCCAGCATCCGCGAATACCGTATCGGCGGTTCGGGCCTGAAAATCGGTGTGCCGTTGGACGCGTTCCAGGGCGTATTGCGCGGCGTCCCGGACTACGCAGGTGAAAGCAGCCCCTTGCTGAGGGATGAGGACGCGTGAGTACACCGGGACAACTGTCAGAACGAGCCATCATCCTGGCCCCACTCGGCAGGGACAGCCAGATCGCTTTGCGGATTCTTCAGGAAGCCGGTTTTCCGGCATTGATCACCCATGACCTTGCAGGGCTGTGTCGGGAATTGATCTCCGGTGCCGGGCTGGCCATCGTGGCTGACGAAGCGTTGCGTGGAGTGGACATCAACCCGCTGATGAGCCTCTTGAGCAACCAACCTACGTGGTCGGATCTGCCCATCGTCCTCATGACCCGCCATGGCAGCCCGGAACAGAACCCTTCGTCGCGACTGGGCAAGTTGCTGGGCAATGTGACGTTTCTCGAGCGGCCCTTCCATCCAGTGACGCTGGTGAGCCTGGTAACCACTGCCGTGCGCAGCCGTCGGCGGCAATATGAAGCCCGCAGCCGAATGGAAGACCTGGCCGAAAGCGAGCAGCGTTTGCAACATGCGCTGAAGGCAGGCAGCCTCGGGCCGTGGCAATTGGAAGCGGAATACCTGGAACTGGACTGCTCAGCCCTCACCCGCTCCCACTTCGGTCGCGATGAGAACGCGCCATTCACCTACCCTGAATGGCTGGATGCGGTGTATTCCGAAGACCAGCCGCGTATGCAGTCGGCGCTTCAGCAGAGTCTCGACACCGGCAGCGATTTCGTCATGGAATTCCGTAACGTCTGGGCGGATGGCTCGCTGCATTGGGTCGACGTGCGCGCGCGTGCCCTGCGGGCCCGCAACGGCCGGGTGAGCCTGCTGGCTGGCGTGACCTCGGACATCACCGAACGCAAGCTGGCCGAAACCCAACTGCGCCGCCTCAACGAGACCCTGGAGCAACAGGTCGAGGAGCGCACCGCTCAACTGCGCCACAACGAAGAGGCGCTGCGTCAGTCGCAGAAAATGGAAGCCGTGGGGCAACTAACCGGCGGTATCGCCCACGATTTCAATAACATGCTCACCGGCATCATCGGCAGCCTGGAGCTGCTGCGCCGGCGGATCGCCAAGGGCCGCACCGACGACCTCGACGGGCTGATCGATCTGGGCGTGACCTCCGCCAATCGCGCGGCGGCATTGACTCACCGGTTGCTGGCGTTCTCCCGTCGCCAGTCGCTGGACGCCAAGCCGGTGGAGATGAACAGTCTGGTCATCTCCATGGGGGAGTTGCTGCACCGCAGCATCAATGAAAGCGTCAGTCTGGACATGTGCCTGGCACCAGAGCTGTGGACCGCGGAAGCCGATCCGAATCAGTTGGAGAGTGCACTGCTGAATCTGGTGCTCAATGCCCGAGACGCCATGCCCAGCGGCGGCATGCTGATGATCGAAACCTTCAACCGCCGGCTGGACCCCACCTTCACCGATGCCTATGAAAACCTCTTGCCTGGCGACTATGTGGTGTTGAGCGTGAGGGACACGGGCTCAGGCATGCCGGAAAACGTGATCAGCCGCGCGTTCGACCCGTTCTTCACGACCAAGCCGATTGGCCAGGGAACGGGCCTCGGGTTGTCGATGATCTATGGCTTCGCGAAGCAATCACGGGGGCATGTGGCAATCGAAAGTCAGGTGGGCCACGGCACGACCGTGCAGTTGTTCCTGCCGCGCTTCAAGGGTGACCAGGAGGCGCAGAACCCTCTGATCGATGCCCAGGCGCTGGAAGCCCGGGACGGTGAAACCATCTTGATTGTCGAAGATGACCCCGCGGTACGTGCGCTGGTCAGCCAAGTCCTCAGTGAACTGGGCTATGACTACCTTGAGGCGGGCGACGCCCTGGCCGCGGTGCCGATTCTCGAATCGGGTCAACGCATCGATCTGATGATCAGCGACGTGGGGCTGCCGGGCATGAATGGGCGGCAACTGGCGGACATCGGGCGGCAGTTGCGTCCCTCTCTGAAAGTGCTGTTCATTACGGGCTATGCGGAAAACGCCGGGACTCATGCTGGTTTTCTGGACGTCGGCATGCAGATGATCACCAAACCGTTCGCCTTCGAGCAATTAACCCTCAAGGTGCGGGAGATGATCGAAGGGTGAACCGGTCACCCTGCTGGCGGTGACCGGCGGTCGAGGGCTCGCACGCCGGTCGGGCATTGCCTGCCCGTCTGCGAGCGCGTCGATCGCCATGGGCGTCGAGCGGCTTAAGCAGCGCTGCTGAAGCAGCGTGTAACCTGCCCTCACCGCCCGTAACAGTGCAGGCTCAATTCAGCAGCGTCTGGATTTGCGAGTGCAGGCTGTCCATGGTGAACGGCTTGGCCAGAATGGGTGCCTTGCGTGCGATGGGGCTTCCGGATTCGACGATTTCCGCCGGGTAGCCACTGATGAAAATGACCTTGAGCTCCGGTCGCAGCTTCACCGCGGGCTCGGCGATCATGACACCGGACACGCCACCCGGGAGGCGGTAATCGGTAATCATCAGGTCCAGATGAGGTTTGGTGGCCAGGATTTCGAACGCCTGTTCACCGTTCTCCGCCTGGAGCACCCGGTACCCTTCTCCCGACAGATAGTCGGACAGCAGCATCAGGATCAGCGGCTCATCTTCGACGATCAAAACGACATTTTCTGCATCAGAGCTCATGGTAACGCCTTCAATCTTTAAATAGCTGCCATTACGACCATGGCGCGCTGTGGAGGTTGCGCAGGCAAATCAGATATTTAGCAGTCGCCGACAAAAGCCCGGTGACCGACCGCAACGGATAATCAGCGAAGCGCTCTGCCACGGGCCTCTGGGGTTCAAAGCGGCAGGCTGACCCTGAACGTCGAACCCTGGCCTTCTTCGCTTTCGACGCTGATGCTGCCGCCGTGGGCCGCGACGATCTGGTCGGAAATGAACAGACCCAAGCCCAGGCCTGCCACGGCGTGACTGGCCGACACCCGCTCGAACTGCTGGAAGATGCGCTTCTGGTTTTCCGGGCTGATGCCAATGCCTTGGTCCTTCACCTCGACCCGCGCCTCGCTCTCTGCGGCGTAGACCCGCACGTCGATCGGTTTGTGGGCGCCGTAGCGCATGGCGTTGGTCAGCAGATTCGCCACCACCTGTTCGATGCGGAACTCATCCCAAATGCCGATCACGGGCTCGCTGGCGTGCAGTGTCACGACACAGTCGGCGGCAGCGATTTGCGCGGAGTAACTCTCTACCAGATTGACCACCAGCTCGGACAGGTCGAACGCGCTGGTGCGGATCGACAACTTGCCGGTTCGGATGCGCGAGACGTCGAGCATGTCTTCGATCAGGCGAATCAGGCTCTGGATCTGGCGCTCGTCACGCTCGACCATCGCCTTGAGCTTGTCCAGGGTGAACGCCGAGGCGTTGTCCTTGGCCAGGTGCAGTTTGCGCAGTTGGGTTTCCAGAATCAGCCCGTTGAGCGGGGTACGCACTTCGTGAGAGACGATCGACATGAAGTCATCGCGCATGCGGATCGCATGCTCCAGCTCATTCTGGGTGGACTTCAGTTCGCGCAACAACGCCTCCTGCTCCTGCCGACTGCGCTCCAATTCCTCGACCTGCTGCTTCATCGCCTTGCGCTGGCGATACAGGTCGACGAATACGTTGACCTTGCTCTTGACCGCATGAATGTCCAACGGCTTGTGCAGGAAATCCACCGCTCCGCTTTCGTAGCCCTTGAACGCGTAGTTGAGTTCACGGCCAGCGGCACTCACGAACACGATGGGAATGTTTTTGGTCTTTTCCGTGCCCCGCATCATTTCGGCCAGTTCGAAGCCATTCATGCCCGGCATCTGCACGTCAAGAATCGCCATGGCGAACTCATGCTCCAACAGCAGCGACAACGCTTCGTCTGCCGAGGTGGCCTTGTAGACCTGACGGTCCTCGCGTTTGATCAGCGCTTCAAGGGCCAGCAGGTTTTCCGGCAAATCGTCGACGATCAACAACTTGGCTTTGATTTCACTCAGCATGCGATACGTTCCAGCTCAATGAGCAACAGGCCAATGTCGGCCAAAGACAGGAGAAAGTCAGGGGTGTGTAACGCCAATGCAGCGTCCGGCATCGCCCGTGCCAAGGCTTGCGCCGGGTCTTGGACCACGCTAAGACCGCCGTACTCGGCAATTCGTGCGATTCCTTTGGCACCATCGTTGTTGGCCCCCGTCAGCAGCACACCCGCGAGCCTGTTTTCGTAGGCATCGGCGGCGGACTCGAAGAGGATATCCACACTGGGCCGCGAGTGGTAAACACGCTCTTCCTGGCTGAATGAAAAGGTCAGGTCGCGCTCCACCGACAGGTGATAGCCAGGTGCGGCAAAGTACAACGTGCCAGGGACGATGGGTTCTTTGTCGTCCGCCTCCTTGACCGGCATGTTCAACTGCGATCCGAACACCTCGGCGAGCAGGCTGCGGCGCTCGTCTGGCAGATGAAGCACGACGATGATCGGAAGACGAAAGCCCCTGCGCAGCGGTCGGAAAACGCGCAGCAACGCCTCGACGCCACCTGCGGAGGCGCCCACGACAACCGCATCGACCTTCGGCAGCGCGGGCATCCCCGGATCGGCTGCGGAAAACGACGTTCTCATGATTTACGGTAGATCCGCTCTTGTTTGACCAAGGGCTCGAACTGATCCTTGTAAGCGGAAAACTCCAGCGTTTCCTTGCTGCCCAGCACCAGGAAACCGCGATGGCACAGGGAATCGTGAAACAGTCCGAAGGCCCGATCCTGCAAGTTCTTGTTGAAGTAAATGAGCACGTTGCGACACGAAATCAGGTGCGTCTCGGAAAACACGCTGTCCGTGGCCAGGCTGTGGTCGGCGAACGTGACGTTCGTCCGCAGCGTCTTGTCGAAGATCGCGTAGTCATAGGCTGCCGTGTAGTAATCCGACAGCAGCCGTTTGCCGCCCGCCTTGAGGTAATTGTTGTGATAGTTGTGCACATGCTCCATGGAGAAAATGCCCTGTTTGGCCTTCTCCAACGAGCGGGGGTTGATGTCGGTGGCGTAGATGATCGTGCGGTCAAGCAGGCCCTCTTCGCGCAACAAAATGGCGGTCGAGTAGACCTCTTCCCCGGTGCTGCACCCGGCGATCCAGATTTTCAGCGACGGGTAGGTCTTGAGGATGGGCACGACTTCCTGGCGAATCGCCAGAAAATGGGACGGGTCGCGAAACATTTCGCTGACCGGCACCGTCAGGAACTGCAACAGTTGCATGAACATCGCAGGGTCATGCAGCACGCGCTCCTGCAACGCGGAGATGGTCTTGAGCTCGAATTGACGCAACGCATGAGCGACGCGCCGTTTCATCGACGCGCCGGAATAATCACGAAAGTCATAGCTGTATTTCAGGTAGATCGCCTCGATCAACAGACGCAATTCGATCTCGGCGTTTCGCTCATGGGCCATCGGTAAAACCTGGTGTCTCTGCGGGCGTGGTCAATTGATCCGGCTCATTCAAATACGTTCCATTTTGGGCAGCCACACGCGGATCAGCGAGAACAGGCGATCCAGATCGATCGGTTTGGCCAGGTAGTCGTTGGAGCCTGCCTGCAGGCAGCGCTCCTGGTCGTCCTTCATCGCCTTGGCGGTCACCGCAATGATCGGCAGCTTGCGCCAGCGCGGGTCCTTGCGGATTTGCAGGGTGGCCTCGTAGCCGTCCATTTCCGGCATCATCACGTCCATGAGCACCAGGTCGATATCCTCGACACTGTTCAGTTTGTCGATGGCCTCAAGGCCGTTACGACCGACTTCCACGATCGCACCCTTGTGCTCCAATGCACTGGTGAGGGCAAAGATGTTGCGCACGTCATCGTCCACCACCAGAATCTTGCGCCCCTCGAAGACCCGGTCGCGGCTGCGCGCGGTCTTGAGCATTTTCTGACGCTCGTTGGACAGTTGCGACTCGACCTTGTGCAGGAACAGCGTCACCTCATCGAGCAGCCGCTCCGGGGAGCGCGCGCCCTTGATGATGATGGTTCTGGAGTACTTGAGCAGCTCGGCTTCTTCCTCACGCGTGAGGTTGCGTCCGGTGTAGACGATCACCGGCGGGAACGCGCGGATTTCATCCGTCGACATGCGCTTGAGCAGGTCATTACCGAGCATGTCCGGCAGCTTCAGGTCGATGATCATGCAGTCGTAAGCGTTGTCGCGCAGCAACGCCAGGGCATCCTGAGCGAAGCCGACGGCGGTGATTTCGATGTCGTCGTCGCCGATCAGCCGGGCTATGCTGTCACGCTGCAGGGCGTCGTCTTCCACCAGCAGCACGCGCTTGACCTTCTGCGTCAGCTTGGCCTCGAGACGAGCGAACACGTCCTTGAGTTCTTCACGCGTCGTCGGCTTGACTGCATAGCCGATGGCCCCCATCTGCAAAGCCGCTTCCTGGCGGTCTTCCACGGAGATTACATGCACCGGGATATGGCGCGTCGTCGGCATTTCCTTCAAGCGTTGCAGGACGGTCAGCCCGGAATGGTCGGGCAGGCGCATGTCGAGCAGGATGGCGTCCGGCAGGAAATTGGACGCCAGGTCGAAGCCCTCATCGGCAGCATGGGCCACCAGGCAGTGGTAGCCCAGTTCATGGGCCAGGTCGTAAAGAATGTGGGCAAAGCGCACTTCATCTTCGATGACCAGAATGCAGCGGTTGTCGAACGGCACCTTTTCCCGGTCGTCGGCGAACCGAGGGATGGGTTCGGCCACGGCTGCCGGCGCTGAAGCCATCGACGCGGGCTGTGCAGCGGCAGGCGACACGACCGGCGCAGGGACCGCGGGGGCTGGCGCGGCCTCGATAAGGGTAGCGTCCTCGACGTACTGTTCCGGGAGCACGAGGGTGAACACACTGCCCTGCCCCAACGCACTGGTGACCGAGATGGAACCGCCCAGCAGGCGCGCCAGATCGCGGGAGATCGACAGCCCCAGGCCGGTGCCGCCATAGCGGCGGTTAGTGGTGCCGTCTGCCTGATGGAAGGCTTCGAAGATGCTGTCCTGCTGGTCTTCGGCAATGCCGATGCCGGAGTCTCGCACCGTGAAGACGATCCCTTCGCCGGGCTGACGCGACACGGTCAGGCTGACTGAACCTGCCTCGGTGAATTTGATGGCATTGGACAGCAGATTCTTGAGCACCTGTTCCAGCCGCTGGCGGTCGGTGTACAGCGCCACGGGAGAGCCAGGCTGGATCTCTACCGAAAACTGCAGGCGCTTATCGGCCGCCAGCGGCTCGAACAGCATCCGCAGGCTATCGACCAGACGGCTGACGGAGCAGTTTTCCGGGCGCACATCGAGCTTGCCGGCCTCGACCTTGGCGATGTCGAGAATGTCGTTGATCAGGTTCAACAGGTCGTTGCCGGCGGAGTAGATCGATTCGGCGAATGTCACCTGCTCTTGCGTCAGGTTTTCCTGCGGGTTGTCCGCCAGCAACTTGGCCAGGATGAGCGAGCTGTTCAGCGGCGTGCGCAGCTCGTGGGACATGTTGGCGAGGAATTCGGATTTGTATTTGCTGGAGCGCTGCAACGCATCGGCGCGCGCTTCCAGTTCGATCTGGGCAATGTTCAGTTCTTCGTTGTTGCGATCCAGGGCGTCGCGTTGCTCGGCCAGTGCCTTGCTCTGCTCGGACAATTGCAGGTTGGTCTGCTCCAGCTCGACCTGTTGGGTTTCCAGGTGAGCCTGGGATTCCTTGAGGATGCGCGATTGCTCCTCCAGCTCTTCGTTGGCGGTGCGCAATTCTTCCTGCTGGACTTGCAGCTCTTCGTTGAGTTGCTGGGTCTCCGCCAGAACCTCCTGTAGCCGCTGCCGGTAACGGGCGGCTTCGATGGACGTGCCGACGTTGTCGGCGACCAGCTCCAGAAACTCCAGGTCGCGCTGGGTCAGCTCGCGCAGGAAGCCCAACTCGATGACGCCATTGACCTGGTCGTCATTGCTGGTCGGGACCACGACCACACTGCGCGGCGACCCCTCACCCAGGCCCGAAGTGACCTTGAAGTAATCCTGCGGCACGTTGTCCAGGGTGATGATCCGATCCTGTTCGGCGGCTTTGCCCACCACACCCTCACCGCTGTAGATCGACTGTTCCTGCTGCTCTTGCTCACGGGAAAAACCATAGGAGGCCACGCGCACCAGCCCCCCATGCTCCTGGCGGACATAGGCCGCGGCCACCACCGCCCCAAGGTGTTGCGCAAAGAACTGCAGCACATTGCGCCCCAGCAGGTTCAACGTCAGTTGCCCGATCACCTGCTCGGCCAGGGCGCTCTGGCCATTGCGCAGCCAGGCCACATGGGCCAGGCGCTCGGCATCTTCTTGTTGAGCCTTCATGTTGGCGTTGTAGGTCGTGGACAGCGCCGTCATGTCGCGCCGCCCGACCCAGGCCAATATCCCGCTGACGATCAGGACGAACACCACGTAAAGCGAAACCGATATCACGGTGGTGCGGGTCACGTCCGAGTTGCGCGTCAGCCGCAGTTGGTGCTCGACATTGGCTGCCTGATCGTATTGCTCGCGAATCTCATCGGTCAGGCGCTTGCCCTGACGGTTCAGCACGGGTGTCGCGTAATCGCCATTGTTGCGGCGCAGATTGATCATGCTTTGCGCGAACTGGTTCCACGATTCCTGCATCGCCGCCAGACGGCGGAAGCGATCGACCTGATCGGGATTGTCGGCCACCAGCTCTTCCAGGCCCTTGAGCTCGGAGATGATGTTGGGCTTGGCCACTTCGTAAGGGTCGAGAAAACGTTCGTCGCCCGTCAGGAGGTAGCCGCGCATGCCGGTTTCCATATCCACCGACAGCTTCAGCGAGCGGTTGATGTTGTTGATGACCCGATCGGTGTGCTCCACCCATTGAATCGCCGACAGCAGGTAACTGATTAAAATCACGAAAAACGCGGCACTGAGGACGCCGACCGCGAGGGGAAGACTCACATTGCGGCTCAGCAGTTTGCGGAAACGTTGCTCATTGACAGCAGAGGTTTGGATCATCGCAAGGCCCGGGACACATTCGGATAAACGTGGGAGTTTGCCGCATTCTGCGACAAAAAACTCTGACTTCATGGCACAGATCAAAGTTTTTATGCGCTGGAATCGACAGGGCCAGTGCGCGCACTATACGTTTGCGTGATTTCTTTGCGCCATAACACTCAAATGAGGTGTGTTTTTGCGGCCTGGATGTTGTCACAATCACCCGCTTAGCTGTTTACACTGATCGGGGCACACTCCACCTGATCGATCAAACCATTTGAAGGAACCTTCCATGTCCGACCCAGCCCGCACGATTCTGGTGGTTGAAGATGACGACATCGTGCGCATGTTGATCGTCGATGTACTTGATGAGCTCGAATACACCGTGCTCGAAGCCGCCGACGGCAGCGAAGCGCTGACCTTTCTAAACAAGGAAGACCTCACCATCGACCTGATGATGACCGACCAGGGCTTGCCCGACATGCGAGGCACCGACCTGGCCATACAAGCCGCCGCGTTGCGTCCGTCCCTGCCCGTGCTGTTCGCCAGCGGGTATGCCGAGAACATCGATGTGCCGCCGGGCATGCACCTGATCGGCAAGCCGTTTTCCATCGACCAATTGCGCGACAAGGTCAACGGTATCCTTGTCCAGTCATAGTCACCCCGCCCGCGTACTGATCATCGGATACGTTTGGCCAGAGCCCCGCTCCTCGGCCGCCAGCGGCCATGTGATGCAACTGATCGACTGTTTCCTCGAGCAGGGCTGGCACATCACCTTCGCCAGCGCGGCCACCGAGGGCGAGCACAAGGCCGACCTCGCCGCCCTCGGCATCGTCGAAGTGCCCATCGAACTGAACAACAGCAGCTTCGACGCCTTCATCGGCGAGCTGCAACCGGATGTGGTGCTGTTCGACCAGTTCCTGATGGAAGAACAGTTCGGCTGGCGCGTGGAACGGCACGCGCCGAACGCGGTGCGAGTGCTTGAGACGTCCGACCTGCAAAGCCTGCGTCATGCCCGTCACCGACGCGTCAAGGAACGCCTCGACGGCCATCCGGACGTCGACCTGTCCAGCTACTTCGAGATGCCCCATGACGCGCTTTTTTCAAGCATGGCGACCACCGATATCGCCCAGCGGGAAATCGCCGCCATCTACCGGTGCGACTTGAGCCTGATGGTCTCCGATCTGGAAATCGCCCTGTTGACCGAGCAATTCGGTGTGCCATCGTCGATCCTGCACTGGGCGCCGTTGTTGGTGCGCACTGTCCCACGGCAGGCGCCCGGCTATGCAGAGCGTGCGCATTTCTTGACCATTGGCAATTTCCGCCACGCTCCGAACTGGGATGCGGTGCTGTGGTTGAAAAACGCAATCTGGCCGCTGATCCGCCAGTGCCTGCCGACGGCTCAGTTGCACGTGTACGGTGCCTACACGCCGCCCAAAGCGACCGCGCTGCACAATGCGGCACAGGGTTTTCACATCATGAACCGGGCCGAAGATGCGCTGGCGGTGATGTCCGCCACCCGGGTGTCGCTGGCACCGCTGCGCTTCGGCGCCGGGATCAAGGGCAAGATCATCGATGCGATGATCTGCGGTACGCCCACGGTCACCACCCCCATCGGCGCCGAGGCCATGCACGGCGAGCTGCCCTTCCCCGGTGCCATCGCGCGGGATGCTCGCTCACTGGCGGAACAGGCCGTGCAGCTCTACACCGATCAGGCGCGCTGGGAAGCCTCGCAGCGTGACGCTTGGAAGGTGCTGGAGGCGCGCTTTCGCTTCGCACCGCACTGCCAGGCTTTGATCGAGCGCATCGATCACCTGCGCAGCGACTTGGGTGCGCACCGTGCGGCGAACTTCACCGGCGCCATGCTGCGTCACCATTTGCACAAGAGCACGCAGTACATGGCCCAGTGGATCGAGGCGAAGAACCGCAATCCCCAGCCTCTCAGCCGTGACTGACACCCATCGGAGCAGTTGGGCCATCGTCTGCGCTGTTTCCCAGAGAATCAGCCCAGCAGTTGGCTCAACACTGCCCGCAGTTTTCCGGGCTTCACCGGCTTGTTCAACAGCGGCGCGTTGAGCGTCTGCAGCGCGTGTCGACAACGGTCTGTTCGGTCGGCGGTGATCATCACGCAGGGAATCGCGACACCGAAGTGCGCGCGCAGGCGCGCCACCACGTCACACCCCAGCACGCCATGATCAAGATGAAAATCGAACAGAATCGTTTCGGGCGCCCGCCCCGCCAACACCTCCAGGGACGACGCTTCGTCGCTGGCGGTGAGCACCTCGCAGCCCCACTGGCCCAATAGCGCGGCCATGCTTTCCAGAATGCCGGTCTCGTTGTCGATGACCAGCAAACGACGGCCGGGCAAGGGATCACCGATACCGGCTTGTGGCTGAACGCTGACGGAGGCCGGAACAGGGACTTCGGCCGAGAGCGGCACGTCGAAAGCGAACACCGAGCCTCGGCCTGGGCGGGAGCGCACCTGAATGCTTCCACCGAGAATCCGCCCGATACGCTCGACGATGGCCAGCCCCAACCCGACGCCCTTGCGGTCCGACGTGCGCCCGACGTCAAGCTGATTGAATTCCAGAAAGATCGATGCCAGACGGTCTGCCGCAATGCCACATCCGGTGTCCCAGACCTCGATCCGCAGGTGAGCCCCGCGCTTGCGCGCCCCCAGCAAAATGCCGCCTCGCTCGGTATAACGGCAGGCGTTGCTGAGGAAATTGCGCAATATCCGCGTCAACAGGCGAAAGTCGGTGCGAACGGCAAATGCGCCGATGTGCGCCCGCAAGCTCAACCCCGCCGCCGCTGCCACAGGCTGGAATTCCGAGACGAGGGGCGCCAGCACCTCATCCAGTCGATACAGGTCGATGTCCGGCTGGATCGACGCCCGGTCGAACTTGGCGATGTCCAGCAGGTCGGTCAGCAGGTCCTCTGCCCCTTCCAGCGCGTGGTGAGTGCGTTCGACCAGGGTCGCCTCCGCCTGCGGCAGGTGACGTTCGCGCAACGTCGAAATCAGCAAGCGGGCCGCGTTCAACGGCTGCAACAGATCGTGGCTGGCGGCCGCCAGGTATTTGTCCTTGCTGAGGTTGGCCGCTTCGGCAGCGTCCCGGGCGTCGCGCAAGTCGTGTTCGATCCGTTCGCGGCGAGCAATCTGCTGCTGAAGATTGAGGTTGGCCTCCCACAACTCGTCGGTCCGCGCGGCCACCCGTTGCTCCAACTGATCGTTGAGCTCCTGCAAGCGCTGTTGAGCCAGCTTGCGTTCGGTGATGTCCGCAACGAAACCCTCATACACGCCGTCTTCCTCGGGCTTGAGCAAGAGGCTCATCAGCACGTCGATGCAACGGCCGTCCTTGCGCTTCAGGCGAGTCTCGTAGCCTTGAACGCCGCCTTCGCGGGTCAAGGCCGTGACGATCCGGTTCATTTCAGGCTGACCGCCGACGAACAGGGCGCCGGCCAGGTCGTCGAGGGCCAGCAAGGCTTCTTGCGGATCGTCATACCCCAGCATGCGCGCCAGCGCTGGGTTCGCCGCCCGCAACCCCTCATTCACACGCGCCTGGAAAATGCCATACACGGCATGTTCGAACAGCCATTTATAGCGATTGCGCTCGTTCTCCAGCTCCGCCAGACGCAGCGTCAGCTCCGGGTAATGGCTTTTGCGCGTCGAGTGATTGCCCAGACCGAGCAGCGCGGTCAGCGCGTTTTCCCGGGGATCAGAGGGCTTCGCCATACACCACTTCGACGTCGCGCTGACTCGAGGCCCGGGGGTTGGTCAGGATGCATGGATCACCCATGGCGTGGCGGGAGAGGAACGGGATGTCGCTGCTGCTCACACCGTGCCGACCGAGGGTTTCGTGAAAGCCGATCTGGCGCTTGAGCGCGATCAGGTGCTCGACCAGGCGTTTGCTGATGGCCGCGTGGTTGAGGCCTCGGCAATCGATGCCCAGCGTCTCGGCGATGACCTTGAAGCGCTCCGGGGCGGAGCTGTAGTTGAAGGCCACCACGTGCTCGACCAACACCGCGTTGCACAAGCCGTGCGGCAGGTCGAGGAAGCCACCCAGGCTGTGGGACATGGCGTGCACCGCCCCCAGGATCGCGTTGGAAAATGCCAGGCCCGCCTGCATGCTGCCCAGCATGATTTTTTCTCGCAGGGCGAGGTCTGCGGGGCTGGCGATCATCTGTACCAGATGCCCATTGATCAGACGCATGGCCTCCAGTGCGTGAGGGTCGGTCAGCGGCCCGTGGCCGGTGGACACGAACGCCTCGATGGCATGGACCAACGCGTCGATCCCGGTACAGGCAGACAGGAACGGGTCCATGCTCAGGGTGGTTTGCGGGTCGATCAACGCCACATCCGGCACCACGGCCTTGCTCACGATGGAAAACTTCATTCGCTCCTGCTGATCGGAAATGATCACGAACTGCGAGACGTCCGCTGAGGTGCCCGCGGTGGTCGGGATCAGAATCAGCGGCGGGCTGGGCACCCGGAGGGTATCCACGCCTTCGAACTCTAGAATGTTGCGCCCGTGCGCCACGGCAATGCCGATCGCCTTGCCGCAATCCATCGGGCTGCCGCCGCCGACGGCGACGATGACATCGCAGCCGTGTTCCCGATAGCACTCGGCCCCCCGCATCACTTCCTCGACCCGAGGATTGGGCGACACTTCGCTGTACAAGAAGGTATCAAGCCCCTGGCCGTGCAGGCTGGCCTCGATGTCCGCGACCCAGCCGGCCGCGATGACCCCAGAGTCGCTGACGACCATCACCTTGCGCGCGCCGAACGTCCGGGCATAGTTGCCCACGCTGTGGCGGCTGCCCGCGCCGAAGATGATTTCCGGGGACACGAATTTACGCAGCGGGTTGAGGCTCTGGCTCATGGCGGGCAGGTGATCGATTAGGCAGTTGATCGCCAGCGTAGAGCATCCGAACGGCAAAGCAATAGCACCTTGGTGCCGCTTTGGCGTAACCCGTTCAAAACAGCGGGACCTGCCTCGAGGGCTCGTTTCGGCCTCGTCGGGCCGGCGTTCGAGGCAGCCAGCCCTCCAGCGTCAACAGCCATTCTTTGGCTTCCAATCCACCGGCGAAACCGGTCAGTGCGCCGGAACGGCCGATCACCCGATGGCAGGGGGCGACGATAGAGATCGGATTTCGGCCATTGGCTGCACCCACCGCCCGCACCGCGGCGGGGTTGCCCAATTGGGTGGCAATGTCCAGATAACTGCGGGTTTCGCCGAACGGAATCGTCAGCAACGCCTGCCAGACCTGCATCTGGAACGCGGTGCCGTGAAACGCCAGCGGCAGATCGAACCGATCACGCGCCCCTGCAAAGTACTCGGCCAGTTGCCGCTCGGTACGGTCCAGGATGTCACTGCCGCAATCCGGGTCCATTGCGCCGAGCAGTACCCGGCCAGGTCGGTCGTTTTCCCAGAGAATGGCCGCCAGTGCAGGGCCTTTGGCGATCAATTTCAATTGCCCGACCGGAGAATCGATGAAACGGTAAGTGAAGGTCATGCCAGGCTCCTCGCTACGCGACGAGCGCCATATTACCGGGCGCCAAGGGCGAAACCATCCTGTTCTTGCGTTCAAATCACCCCGTGCAGAAGCGCCACCGGCTCAGGTGGGGCACCCCACCGCACCATCATTCAGATTTTGTTTGTAGTTTTCGTACTGCAAAGTCGCTTTGCCGTCGTTCCATTTCAGGGTCAGCACCATCACCGAATCGAAGTCATCGCCGGTCCAGTCCTGAACCAGTTTCAGGTCTTGGCCGGAGGCCCGCTCGGCGACCTTGTTGATCAGCTCAGGCAAGTAGCCGTGGGACCAGGCGGTGTAAATGGTCGCGTCGTGGTATTTGTCGCGCATGAGCTCACGGGCCAGGTCGCTGGTGTCGTTGGCCGCGAAGTCGATATTGACCGGCAATCCCAACTTGATGGCGCTGGGCCCTACGGTCATTAGAGGGCGCAGATAGCTGTAGGAATGGTCGCCGTCACCTTCTTCCACCCGGCGGTTGGGGTTGGCGGCGAAGATGAAATCGGCGTTGCCGAACGTATTCGGCAAAACGGTGGACAGGTCAATGGCGCGGTTCAAGCCTTGGCAATTCAGCTGCCCCAGCCCACTCTCGGGTTTCTCGGCGTGGCGCAGGAAAACCAGCGTCTGCGTACCATCCTTCGGCTCGGCGTGCACCCCCTTGCCCGCGGCGAACCAGAACAGCGCAGAGCCCAGCAGCAGCAAAGGGAGGGAGAGACAAGCGAGACGTTGCAACGGCGTTGAAGCGTTTGTTTTGAAGAAGGTCATGGTGGCCCGGGTTCTGTGTGAAGGGCGGACGCGCCCTGAACAACTTCCCTGTCCGCTGGCATCACTGGCCAACGCAGTTTGGTGAAACTTTATGTCCGTATGAAGAATGACCATCAGAGGCGAAAACACATCAAAGGTTGCATGCAAGCCCCTGATCTCGCGCGGTAATCGCCGAACGGTAGGTAAGCGAATGTTACAGCGCGCTCAAGCCGTCGCTTCGCGCACCTTGTAACGGCTGCAGATGATCGCGCTGATGACCACCGCCAGGCCGGCCAGGCTGTACACCCAGGATGGGGACGCAATGGGCAGAAGCACCCCTGCCAGCAGCGGTCCGACACCGGCCCCCACGTCTCTCCACACCGCATTGCCCGCCAAGGCCTGCACCCGTGCCGCGCCGGGGTTGCGTTCGGCCACCAGCGTGGTGACCAAAGGCAATTGCAGCGCCCGGAGGATCAAGACGCTGCCGGCGCCGATGATCAGCCAATGAAAACCAAAAGCAGTGAGCGCCAGCGTCGTGAGCCCGGAAAAGATCACCAACATGCGCACAGCGCCAAAGTGCGCCGCCGCCCGGCCACCCAAGGGGCTGAGCAGCATTTCCGAGGCATAGCGCAGGGCCAGCAGCACACCGGCAATGAACACGGCATTGCCTCCCAGCACCGATTGCGCTTGCAGGGAGAGGCCGAAAATGAACAGCCCGTCCAGTGCCACACCTTCGACGAAGGACCACATGGCGATACTGTCCGGCGCCTTGAAACGCCGCCCGCCCGTGCTGGGCATCGCGTGGGCCAGGTCAGGCAAGCCTCTGGCGACCACCCAGGCAACCAGCGAGCAACAGCCCAGAATCAGGAAGATCACCCGAGGCCCGAAATGCAGGCTGATCAGGGCCCCCAATGGCAAAGCCAGCATCGGCCCGATGGCGATGATCGCCCGTGAAGTCCCCGACCGGCGAGCGGCCCCGGCGGGTTCGGAGGTGGCCAAGGCTTGGGTCGAGAGGTTCAGCGCACCGAAGGTCAGCCCCCACCCCAGGCGCAGGATCAGCAGCCACCAGAAACCGACGAAAAACGAATTGCCGAATGCACACAGCGCCGAGACCAGCGCCGCCAGCATCACCGTGGGGCGGTCCCCGTGGCGGGCGTAGAAGCGCACGACATAGCTGTAGCCGAAGATCCGCACCAATCGATTGGCGGCCAGCAGAATCCCGGCCTCCGGCAGGCTGATACCGAAGGCCTCGGCGTTCATCGGCAGCAACAGATACAACAGGACATCACTGGGCAGGCACAGACTGAGAACAGTCGCCGAACGGCGTGATGCGGCGTCGGCAGCTCGGGCAGGGGCAGACATGCGCAGAAAGGTCCTGTAACACAATTGAAAGATGCAGCATGCAGAACGTGAAGGCTCGCTGACAATGTTTATCTTTCCCGGTCGGGGTTCGCTGGTTCATTTCGCTATTTAGTTGAGTAGGCGCCATCCCCTTCCTCCGCCATCGTCAAACGACCTGCCCGCTGTTGGTCTGGCAACAGCGGTTCAGCATTGTGTTGCGCTTTTTGACCTCACTTATGCCCTTGATCAGGGCTCAGGTCAGGCGCTGGTCGTCTGGCCCGGTCGCCCTGCTGAATGACAGGGCCCGTTTCGAGTACCCCCCCCATCACCTTTCATCCGATCCCGAGTTGACGACGCGTTCGCTTTGGTGTTTCCTGAAACCGGTTTCAGAGCCACACGCGCTCTGCCTCGAACGCCTGCTGACAACTCCAATAAGGGCCAGGCCATGAACAGCATTCCACTGCAGACGCGCGCCCGCGTCACCATGAACGATGTCGCCGACCTGGCCGGCGTGTCCAAGGCCAGCGTCTCGCGTTTCATCGGCGACGACCGCCAGCTCCTGTCCGAAGCCATCGCCCAGCGCATCGAGCAGGCCATCGACACCCTCGGCTATCGCCCCAACCAGATGGCCCGCGGCCTCAAACGCGGGCGTACCCGCCTGATCGGCATGCTGGTGGCGGACATTCGCAACCCCTATTCCATTGCCGTGATGCACGGCGTCGAAACCGCTTGCCGCAAGCACGGTTACAGCCTCGTGGTGTGCAATACCGATCGCGACGACGAGCAGGAACGCCTGCACCTCGCAGCGCTGCGCTCGTACAACATCGAAGGCCTGATCGTGAATACGCTGGGCCACCACCTCGACGAATTGCGCGAACTGCACAACGAGTTGCCTATGGTGTTGGTTGACCGCAAAGTCGATCAGTTGCAAAGCGATCTGGTGGGCCTCGACAACATTGACGCCGTGAATCAGGCACTCGACCACCTGCAAGCGTCGGGTTTCCGCGACATTCTCATGGTCACCGAGCCTCAGGACGGCACCAGCTCGCGCATCGAACGGGTCGAGGCATTCAACGCGGGCATCGCCGCTCGCTCGGCGCTGCGGGGCGACGTGACGGAAACCGGCGATCACCTTGCGCAGGACCTGCGCGCCTTTCTCGCGAACACCGGCCACGGCCCAAAAGCGGTATTCACCGGCAACGGGGTCGCCACCCTCTGCACCACGCGTCACTTGCACGAGTTGGGCTGCCAGCTATTCGACGACATCGGCCTGATCGCACTCGACGACCTGGACTGGTACCCGTTGGTGGGGAGCGGCATCACCGCCCTCGCGCAACCGACCCACGACATTGGCGTCACGGCTTTCGAGTGCCTGCTCGATCGCTTACGCGGGGATCGAGAGCCCACGCGGCTGTATGACTTCTCGGCGCAACTGATCGTCCGCGGGTCCACTCGCCGACGCGGCTGAAAAGCGCCGCCGCAGGTCGCCCTGGCCTGCCAATTGAACGAACTTTGCTGAAAGGCGCGAGTTCGAACGAAAATGAAACCGGTTTCAGAGGACGATAACAATGAACCGATACCCCGTAGCCATTAGCCTGGGCGCCTACGGTGCCGATTTGGTCCGCGAACGTGGACAGGCGGTTTTCATACCGCTACTGGCAGACGCCGGCGTGACGCGGATCGAATTGCGCGAAGAGCTCTTCACCGGTCGCGAGGACTTCTCCGCCCTCGCCGAAGCCATTCGCGCCCAGGGCCTTGAATGCCTGTATTCGGCGCCGTTGGAGCTCTGGCCAACGGATCGGCGCCACCCCAATCCGGAACTGGAATCTGCTCTGCAGCGGGCCCATGCCTGTGGCGCCACGTGGCTGAAGGTTTCGCTGGGCCACCTGACAGAAGACAGTGACGTCGCCGCACTGGCAGACCGACTGGCCCGCTACGACATCCAACTGCTGGTGGAAAACGACCAGACCGCGCAAGGGGGGCGCATCGAGCCGCTGGTGCGTTTCTTCGCGCGCGTCGAGGCCTTGCAGATGCCCATCAGCATGACCTTCGACATCGGCAACTGGATGTGGCAGGAACAATCGGCCAGTGCCGCCGCGCGGCAGTTGGGTCGCCATGTCCGCTACGTGCATTGTAAGGCGGTCGCGCGCAACGCGGCGGGGAAACTGGTCGCCGTCCCGCCCCGCGCCGCAGACCTGCACCTGTGGGAGCAGTTGTTCAGGCACATGCCCAGCGGCGTGCCCCGCGCCGTCGAATACCCTTTACAGGGCGAAGACCTGCTTGAAATCACCCGGCTTCAGGTTCAGACCCTGGCGAGCCTGGGCCAGCCTGAACCGCAATCGACGGAGGCGTTGAGCCATGTCTGACATCGATATCCTCTCGTTCGGCGAAACCATGACCATGCTGGTGGCCGAGCAGGCCGGTGATCTGGCGGCTGTGCGGCATTTCGAGAAACGCATCGCCGGTGCTGACAGCAATGTGGCCATCGGCCTGTCGCGGCTGGGGTTCAAGGTGGCCTGGCTGAGCCGGGTAGGCAATGACTCCATGGGCCGCTTCGTGACCGACAGCCTCTCTAAAGAAGGCGTCGACTGCCGTCATGTCACCGTCGATCCGTCGCACCCGACCGGCTTCCAATTCAAGTCACTGGAGCTGGAAGGCGCCGATCCGGTGGTCGAGTACTTTCGACGCGGTTCAGCGGCCAGTCACCTGTCCATCCATGACATCGTGCCCGACCTGCTGAAAGCGCGGCACTTGCACGCGACGGGCATTCCCGCTGCGCTTTCCGACACCTGCCGCGACTTGTCCCACACGCTGATGAGCCAGATGCGCGATGCCGGGCGCAGCGTGTCGTTCGACCCCAACCTGCGCCCCTCGCTGTGGCCAAGGCAGGCCACGATGATCCGCGAGGTCAACCGCCTGGCCAGCCTCGCCCACTGGGTCATGCCGGGGCTGGCGGAAGGCGAAGTGCTCACCGGCTTCGACACCCCGGGCGACATCGCTCAGTTCTATCTGGACCTGGGCGTCGAAGCCGTGATCATCAAACTCGGTGCCAAAGGCGCGTACTACCGCACGCAGCTCAACGAGGCGTTCATTCCGGGTGTACCGGTGGCGACAGTCATCGACACGGTTGGCGCAGGCGACGGCTTTGCAGTGGGCGTCATCAGCGCGTTACTGGAAAACCTCGACTTCGCCCAGGCGACTGCCCGTGGCAACTGGATCGGCAGCCAGGCGGTGCAAAGTCGCGGCGACATGGAAGGCCTGCCGACCCAGGGGGCCTTGCGGTTGGCCGAGCGCGCACCTCGACGACAGAGCGCCTGAACGAGGTCAACGTTTACCTGCACATTTTTGCCCCATACCTGCTGCAACAAAAACAACATGCTCAGGAAGCCCGACATGAACACATCACTCGACAACGTGAAACACGCTGGCCTGAAACGCCGCTGGTGGCTGATCATGCCCATCGTGTTCATCACCTACAGCCTCGCTTATCTGGACCGCGCCAACTATGGCTTTGCCGCCGCCTCCGGTATGGCCGAGGACCTGCACATCACCCCTGGCATGTCGTCGTTGCTGGGGGCGCTGTTCTTCCTCGGCTACTTCTTCTTTCAGGTGCCGGGCGCCATTTATGCGCAGAAGCGCAGCGTGAAGAAACTGATCTTCGTCAGCCTCATTCTCTGGGGCAGCCTGGCGACCCTGACCGGCATCGTGTCAAACGCCTACATGCTGATTGGTATCCGGTTCATGCTCGGCGTGGTCGAAGCAGCCGTGATGCCGGCGATGCTGGTGTACCTGTGCTACTGGTTCACCAAGGCTGAGCGCTCCCGGGCCAACACGGTGCTGATTCTCGGCAACCCGGTCACCCTCCTGTGGATGTCCGTGGTCTCGGGTTACCTGGTTGCACATTTCAGCTGGCGCTGGATGTTCATCGTCGAAGGCCTGCCTGCGGTGATCTGGGCATTCATCTGGTGGCGGCTGGTGGACGAACGCCCGGCGCAGGCTGACTGGCTGACCACCGACGAGAAGACCGAGCTGCAAGCACGGCTCGATGCCGAGCAGGTCGGTATCAAACCGGTGAAGAACTACGCCGAAGCCTTCCGGTCGCCGAAGGTGTTGCTGCTGGCTGCCCAGTATTTCTGCTGGAGCATCGGCGTCTATGGCTTCGTCCTGTGGCTGCCGACCATCATCAAGAAAGGCATGGAAATGGACATGGTCGAGGCCGGTTGGCTGTCGGCGTTGCCTTACCTGGCTGCGGTGATCGGCATGGTGGTGGTGTCTTGGGCGTCGGACAAGGCGCAAAAACGCAAGCTGTTCGTCTGGCCCCCGCTGCTGTTGGCGGCCGTAGCGTTCTACGGCTCGTACGCGCTGGGCACCGAGCACTTCTGGTGGTCCTACACCCTGCTGGTGGTCGCGGGGGCCTGCATGTACGCCCCCTACGGTCCGTTCTTCGCCATCGTGCCGGAAATCCTGCCGGCCAACGTCGCTGGCGGGGCCATGGCGCTGATCAACAGCCTCGGCGCCTTGGGTTCGTTCGCTGGCTCCTACCTGGTGGGTTACCTGAATGGCGTCACCGGCACACTCAGCGCTTCGTACCTGTTCATGAGCGGCGCGCTGTTGGTGTCGGTGGTGCTGACGCTGCTGCTCAAACCCGATGCTGCCGCCACGCCTTTGCGCGAAGGGCCGAACGTTTCCCGTACTCCTGCGCACCCTTGACCTGGACTTCCACAATGAAAAAACACGTCGTTTTGTACAAAACCCTGTCCGCGCCTTTGATGGCGCGCTTGGAGGCGGTGGCGCAGGTCACTGTCGTGGAGAACCCGAAAAGCCAGGACGGCTTGGCTCATCTGCGCGATGCCTTGCCCGAGGCTGAGGGGCTGTTGGGCGCGAGCCTCACGCTGGATGCTGATTTATTGTCGCTCGCCCCCCGCTTGCAGGTGGTGTCCAGCGTCTCGGTGGGCGTCGATAATTACCCTATCGACGAGCTGACGCGGCGCAGGATCCTGCTGACCAACACCCCGGATGTGCTCACCGAAACCACCGCAGACACCGGCTTCGCGCTCATCATGGCGACCGCCCGGCGCGTGGTCGAGCTGGCCAATTGGGTGCGCGACGGGCAATGGAAACAGAATATCGGCCCTGCCCATTTCGGCACCGATGTACACGGCAAGACGCTGGGCATCATCGGCATGGGGCGTATTGGTGAGGCGCTGGCGCAACGCGGCCATTTCGGGTTTGGCATGCGCGTGATTTACCACAGCCACTCGCAAAAACCGGCGGTGGACGCCCGCTTTGGCGCTGAATACCGAAGCCTGGACGCGCTGCTGCAAGAAGCGGACTTTGTCTGCCTCACCCTGCCCTTGACCGCCCAAACCCAGGGATTGATCGGTGCGGAACAATTCGCTCGGATGCGCCCCGAGACGATCTTCATCAACATCGCTCGAGGCAAGGTGGTGGACGAGCAAGCGATGATCGAGGCCCTGCGAAGCGGCCAAATCCGTGCCGCGGGGCTGGATGTCTTCACGCAGGAGCCGCTGCCTGTGGATTCCCCATTGCTGACGTTCGACAATGTCGTCGCCACGCCCCACATGGGCTCTGCCACCCATGAAACCCGCGAAGCGATGGCCGCCTGTGCGGTGGACAACCTGATCAGCGCGCTGAACGGTCAGCGACCAAAGGATTTAGTGAATCCCGAAGCCTGGCCGCGCGGATGAGGGCGTCGCAGCACTGCAGTGCTGCGACTTTCCCGACCATCCCTCCGTCACACTTTGAACCGGGTCACCATGGCCTTGAGGTCCACGGCCAATCGCGACAATTCATGGCTGGCAGCGCTGGTCTGATTAGCCCCTGCCGCGGACTGCGCCGCCAGATCGCGAATGTTCACCAGGTTCCGGTCGACTTCGCGCGACACTTGCGCCTGCTCCTCGGAAGCGCTGGCGATCACCAGGTTGCGTTCGTTGATCTGCGCGATGGCCTCGGTAATAAGTTCCAACGCATCCCCCGCCGAACTCGCCAGGCTCAAGGTGGTTCGAGCGCTCTCGGTGTTGCGCGACATCGACTGCACAGCGTCCCCGGTCCGGGTCTGGATGCCCGCGACCATTTGCTCGATCTCGGTGGTCGATTGCGCGGTGCGGTGGGCCAGCGCCCGGACCTCGTCGGCCACCACGGCAAAGCCGCGCCCGGCCTCACCCGCCCTCGCCGCTTCAATGGCCGCGTTAAGCGCCAGCAGGTTGGTCTGTTCGGCAATGGCGCGAATCACATCCAGCACCTTCCCAATGTCACGGCCCTGCTCCGCCAACCCCTCGACGACCGCAGTGGTGGACTGAATCCGCTGGCTCATGTCCTGGATCGACTTGACGGTTTCCACGACTTGATCACGACCTTGGCCAGCGGTCCGACTGGATTGCTGAGACGCTTCCGAGGTCGAGACTGCATTGCGCGCCACTTCTTCCACGGCCGCCGTCATCTCATTGACCGCCGTGGCGGCTTGCTCGATCTCGTTGTTCTGCTGTTGCAGACCGCGCGACGACTCTTCAGTGACCGCGCTCAGTTCCTCGGCGGCTGAAGCCAACTGTGTGGCCGAGCCAGAGATCAACTCCAAGGTCTGGCGCAGGTTCTTCTGCATCGTCACCAGGGAATGCAGAAGTTGGGTAGCCTCGTCTTTACCATCCACCTCAATGGGTTGGGTCAAATCGCCGCCGGCAATGCTTTCCGCAGCCCGAACCGCTTTAGCCAGCGGGTTGACGATACTTTTGGTCAATAACCACGCCAGTAACACTGTCATGAGCGCTGCAATGACCGAGACACTGATGACACCAATGTTCGCCCCATCGTATTGCTGTTTGGACAACGCCGCCGCTGCTGTCGCGTTAGCCTTGTTAATTGTGATGAGTTGATTGAGTTGCACGCCCATAAGATCCGTGGCGTCCTTCATGCGCGTATTGATCATGTTGCGCATTTCTTCGACTTTATCCTGACGAGACAAGTCGAGCACCTGCGCCTGGACATCGAGGAACGTGGCCAGCGTCGCTTCGAATTGGTGGTAAGTCGCAAGCTCTTCGCCTTCGGCAGGTAACGCTGCGTAACTCTTCTTGGCGTCTTGCAACTTGCCGATCAAATCCGCGATGCGCCCCTCGGTTTCACGCAATGCGGCGGGTTCGCGGTTGACCAACGTGCGGAAGGACGTGATACGCAACCGCAAGCTGCTTTCCAGCATGTTACCCAGGAACCCGACACTGGGGAGTTGATTGGTTTCCATGTCAATAGTGGCCTGGCGAATCACTGCCATGCGGTTAATGGAAAAGAAGCCCAGCCCGATTACCAGAACGGCAATGAACGCGAACCCCAGAAATGCACGCGGCGCAATATTCATGTTTCTTATTGACATGGAAAGTCTCTCTTTTCAGTCTGCGGAGCGCATCCATGCCGGGTTATGCCTCAGCCGCTATCCACTGCACATCTCGAGGGGGCGCAAAAATAAGTTGGCCTTTGACGCCTCTAATTCTCTATCGGCTGGCGGTATGAACAGGACCAGTGGACTTTAGGAATTTTTTTTAAACGTGCGTTTTTGCGGATCCAATTGCGAAAAATGACTTGAAAAGCTGTGTGCGTTATTACACACGTGAATACTGCTACAGAGCCCAACTAATATAGTGGCCACGTGCCTTATTATTGACGTCAAAAAATTAAGAACACCCTAATAACTTCAACGAATAAGCGCAGGTGACGTTCATCAAAGAAACGTAAAGTTTTTCGTTTAGTAGGAATTTTTTCTCATCGTTGTAAGAAGTCAGTGCTACTTTTACCTGACTCGTGATCTGCACCGCCTGATTCGACCCACGAAGGACGACCCACAAAGCACCGCCCTGCTCTGGCATGCGCGTTGCGCCGTTCCTCGGATCCGGGCGACAGACACTGTTTTCCTGCCCTGCGGAGCTTTGGAATTGCTCGATTGATGAGGTGGGTCCCATGAACAAAGTCACGTTTCCCAACGCCTGCCAACTGATGCGCTGGCATTTTCACCCGGTGGGCTTTGAGGCCAGCATGGATGCGCCTGGCAGCATGGTGGCGCGCCTGTTCGACCGCGCCAGCGGCGAGACGATGATCGCCATCGCGGGCATTCCCTGCGCAACGGTCATGAATGCAATGGACGTCGAGCACATCATCGAGGCCATTGAGTTGGAATTGGAGACGTTCGTGCCGCATCAACCGTCGTATGACCGTCAGGCGTGATCGCCACCCTGCATTGAATTGGCCGGCGGCAGCCAGCGTCCCCACCGCCTGCCACCCTTGATCAGGCGTAACTCAGCCTTCCAGCATCGTCACGCCGCCGCGCCGGTCGTCGAAAAACGCCTTGTCTGACGCAATCCGCGCTGACGCTTTCGGCACATTGGCGTCCTCGTTGCCCGCCGCGTCGATGAACCAGTAACACTGCCGGACGGCACGAGTGATCGCCACATAGGCCAGGCGCAACACTTCGTCTTTCTGGGCATTGTCGAACGCTTCGAGGTCGCCTGCCGTTCCCAGCCCTGCCAGCTGGTACACCTGGTTCTTGTAAGGCGACTGCGTCAGGTGCTGGCAATCGCCCAGCAGAAACACGGCGTCCGCCTGTAGCCCCTTGGCGCTGTGATAGGTCAGTTGTTTCAGACGCCGCGCGTGGGGTGGCAGTGCCCGGTCAGCGTCGATCAATGCCTGAAGCGTCTCCGGCAAGCGGTTGCGCTCGCTGCCCTTGCGATACAGCAACAACACCGAGTCGCCGGCCTCGTAATGTTTCACAAGGCTGGCCACCAGCAGCTCGTCGTTGCGGTCCAGCACGGTGACCGGCAGCAGGTCCTGAACCGGCCCGCTCGCCTTGGCCTTCTTCCCCGGAATGGCAGGTGCAGCGCGTACGATGTGCTCTGCGGCATCGATGATGTGTTGGTGGCTGCGAAAGTTGTCGCTGAGCATCACGCGCGTGGTAGAAGGCGCCGGGAATTCCTTGGCGAATTCCATGAAGAATTTCGGCGAACTGCCCCGCCAACCGTAGATGGACTGCCAGTCATCACCCACGCACAGCAGCGAGGAACGCTGGGCTCCCCTGCCTTGATGCAGCGACGCGCCACGGCTGCGCACCTCGCGCAGGCTGGCGCGCAGCCAGGAGACGATCTGCGGCGACACATCCTGGAATTCGTCGATCATCAAGTGGGACAGCGGCCGCAGGCCGGCATCGCTGACCAACTTGAGGTTTTCCGGCGCATTTTCGCCGAACAGCGCGAACATCCGGTTGTACGTCATGACCGGTGGCGACATCCCCAGCAGGTGATCCTCGAACGCCCTCCAGTACAGACTCAAGGCCTCGAAAAAGAAGCGATCCGGCTCCTGATCGGAGAAGCGCATGCGAGCAACCGCGTCGGGTACGTCCAGGCCCAGGTTTTCGATGAATCCTGCAGCGGCAACGAAACTGTCCAGCAACGGCGCCGCACTCAGCTCGCCCTTGACCTTGTACTCGAAGCCCGGCCCAGCCACCGCCGCCCCGGACAAGGATTGCATCATGCCCCGTGACGCTTCGTAGTTCTCCAGCCAGATCACCGGTTTACGGGAGAACGCCTGAAACAGCGTGCGTTTGATGGCCCACTCGGCGCGCACGGGAAGCTTGGCGTCGGCTCGGCGCAGGTGCTGATCCTCGCTGGGGTCGAAGCCCAGAACGATCCAGGCATCGAGCTCGGCCGCATAGCCGTGGACGTGGAAGGTCAACCCACTGACTTCGACGGCCTGACGCATGGGCTCCACCCCCTGGATCGGCCACATCCCTTTGCGGATCCACAGGTCCTCGATGACATCGCACAGCTCTTCGTCCCGCGAAGACGACAGCCCCATGACCGTGATGCGTTTCTGCACGTCCGGGTGGTCGCGGTCCAGCGTCTTGAGCTGCATGGATTGTCGGTACAGCGGCGCAATGAGCTCGCGAAAGCGGGGGTTGGCCGCGTACAGGTCGCGATAGCAGAGGTTCATCTGCTGACGCTGTGCATCATTGATGCGCAGATCGAACGGGTTGGTGTCGACCTCGGTGTCCGTCGTTGGATGGCCGAACAGATCCTGATTCTGACTGCTCAGCGTCTCGAATGCCTGCAACTGCTCGAAGCCCGGCAAGCTGCGCACCAACGGCAGAATGCGCGAATGAAAGGTGCGAACCACCTCGCGGGCCTGCCGCGGCGACAGCTCATGGCCCCACAGGCCCAAGACCTCGATCAGCTTGCCGATGAAATCCTTGCGCGACTCACGGGTGAACGTCACGACGGTCATGGCATCCAGCTCGAACCCCAAGTAGTGGTGCAGCAACAGTACCCGCAGCACCAGCGAAGTCGACTTCCCAGCGCCCGCGCCGGCGATGACGTACGTGGACGGCGTATCGCTGAAGATCATTTTCCATTGCGCCGTCGTGGGCTGAGCATGGGCAGGCAGCTTTTGCGCCACGTCGGCCTTGATGCGCTTCTTCAGTTCAGGGGTCAGCGGCAAGCGCCAGTCATCGAACAGATGGTCATCCACCTGAGGTCCGCGATGAGCTTGCGGGCGGGTATCACGGATGACCAGTACCCGGCGCCCCTCCTCGACACCGTCAAGCCGACCCTCCGCATACCCCTCATCCATGCCCTGTGCATGCCCATTGAGAAACCCGTCGGCATGGCCCAACTCCCAGGACGGCAGATGCTGCGCCTGCAGGCGTGTCAGCCCTCGTCCGATCAGGCGGGCGAGCAGACGTTTGAGGAAGGGCAATCGATGCGGCGATTTGAGATCTGGGGGCAGGTCATGGGCAGGTTCGGCTGGAAAATCGTGTGACACGCAGGCTCCGAATATCAGCTTGGATCGAGAGGTCGCTATGGTCGCCTCATTCAGCGCCGAGCTCCAGCGAAAAGCTTGTGGGTCATGGAGTTAGCCGATCAACTGCAAGGGAGATCGCACGAGACAGCACGGCTTATAATCTGATATTTCGATCATAATCACGCAAATCTTACGCTTTTTATCGATATTTAGTTGATGGATCATGGGCTCATCAACTAACAGCGGCGCCCTACCTCAACGGCCCGGCACTGCTAACGGAGGAACTGAATCATGCTGCAACTTCGCCCTTTCACATCCCTTGGCGGCGCGGACCACGGCTGGCTGAACGCGCATCACCATTTTTCATTCGCCAACTATTACGATCCTGCCCGTATGAACTGGGGCCAACTGCGCGTCTGGAACGACGACGTGATCGAAGCCGGCACCGGCTTCCCGCGCCATCCGCACCGGGACATGGAAATCATCACCTACGTCCGGGAAGGCGCGATTACCCACGAAGACAGCCTGGGCAACCGTGGCCGCACCGAAGCGGGTGACGTGCAAGTGATGAGCGCGGGCACCGGCGTGGCTCACAGCGAATACAATCTGGAAGCCAAAGACACCAAGATCTTTCAGATATGGATCATGCCGGACGAGGTCGGTGCGCCGCCTTCCTGGGGTGCCAAACCCTTCCCGAAAGGCAATCGTGAGGGCTTCGTGACGCTGGCCAGCGGCAAGGCAGACGATGACATCGAATTGCGCATCCGCGCCAATGCACGCCTGGTGGCCGCGAACCTGAAAGCCGGTGAAACCGCCGAGTACGCCATGGACGAAGGGCGCCGCGCATACCTGGTGCCGGCCACTGGCCTGATCGAAGTCAACGGGTTGCGTGCCGAAGCCCGCGACGGTGTGGCGGTCGCCGAGGAGCGTGTGCTGCGAGTGACCGCCATCGAGGACAGCGAGATCGTGCTGGTGGATGTCGCGTGAAGCGTCCCTGAGAGGCTCGAAACAAAGGCGCCGGTGTCACTTGATACCGGCGCCTTTTTTGTGGATCAGTCCATTGGCCGACGCAGCAGGTAGCTGTCCATGATCCAGCCCTTTTCGCGCCTGGCAACGTCCCGGGTGTGCCTGATCCGCTCGCTGACCTCGCTCAACGGGCCTGCAATCAGGATTTCGTCCGGCGTGCCCACGTAGGCTCCCCAGTAAATCCAAAGTTGCTCATCGACGAAGCGCGTGAATGTGCATTTGGCATCGAGCATCACCCAGACGTTATCGAGCGAATCGACCGGGTCCCGCTCGAGCCGTCGGCCGGTGGTGATGCGGATCGGCTCGCCAATGCGGTTTAGAGCAACCCGATGCCGGGCGGCCAGCGACTGCACACTGGTGATGCCGGGAATCACTTCGTAGTCGAAAGACGTCCGACCGCGGGCCAATACCTGCTCCAGAATACGCAGTGTGCTGTCGTACAGCCCCGGATCACCCCAGACGAGAAAGCCGCCCGTCTCACCGTCATTCAGCTGGTCGGCAATCAATTGCTCGAACAGTATCGCGCGCTGAGCATGCCAGCGCGCGATGCCCTCCCGGTACGAAGCCGGATCTTCTTCACGCCGAGGGTCACGCACTTGCACCCACCGGTAGTCGTCCCCCTCGATGAAGCGTTCGCACATGTCCCGTCTCAGCCGCAGCAGATCATCGCTGTCGTAGCCTTTATCGAGAACGAAGAAGGCCTGCACCCGGTTCAGCGCCTTGATCGCTTGCAGCGTGATGTGGTCCGGATCTCCGGCGCCAATGCCGATGAGGAGGATTTTTTTCATAAAGGGGGCGTCCGGTGCTGCCGCAGGGTAATCGGGGTGGCCGAGGTGTGTAGTATCCACCAACCCGAAGCGGTTCGGGCGAGAGCGGCGAGTTTTGTCAGATCGGATGCAACGCCTGGCAGAAATAGTGCACATTAAGGGTCAAGCGTCCCCTGCTACCTAGGCCTTTCGCATGACCAAAACAACAAAAGTCACCGACCCTTCCTACGAGTTGATGGACGACCACAATGGTCTATCGATCATCTACCGCGAACACGGATTCCCCTGCCCGCTGGTCCGCTGGCATTTCCACAAGGAATACGAGCTGCACCTGATCGTCGCCAGCTCCGGCAAGGTATTCGTTGGCGACTACATCGGCAACTTCCACCCAGGCACCCTGTTTCTCACCGGCCCAAACCTGCCACATAACTGGATCAGCCAGGTCGGGGAGGACGAGGTGGTGCCCAAGCGCGACATGCTGGTGAACTTCACCGAGGAATTACTGGAAAGCGGCAATCAGGTGTTCGCCGAGTTGAAGACCTTGACGCCCCTGCTGGAGCGGGCGCAATACGGAATCGAGTTCCGCTGCAAACGGACGATCCGCCAGGCCAGCAAACTGATGCAGAAGATAGCCGACTCCAGCGGCATGACCCGACTGGGGCATTTTTTCATCCTGTTGGAGTTGTTGGCGGCGAGCGACGACTTCCAGTTGCTGTCAGGCACCACAGCGTCGCAGCTGTCGGACGATCATGCAGTAGAGCGCACCAACAAAGCGGTGGATTACATCTTCAGCCACTACGCCCGCGAGCTGACCCTGGAAGAGGTCGCGGAGCATCTGGGGATGAAACCGACCTATTTCTCGCGGGTATTCAAACAGGCCACCGGCCGCACCTTCGTCGAATTCGTCAATCGCCTGCGTATCAGCAAGTCCTGCGAGTTGCTCGCCGACGGCGAGAAACCGGTCACCGACGTGTGTTTCGAATCCGGTTTCAACAACATTTCCAACTTCAACCGGCGCTTCCAGCAACTCAAAGGCATGACGCCATCGCATTACCGACGCCTCGCCGTGCAGCGTTTGACCGAACAAAACCTGTACTGATTCGCCGCCTGCCCGCCCCCATCGACTACGCTGGCACTGCGCCGCGCCATGCCGGAACGCGATTCCGTCGCGTTGCCACTTGAACTCTGAGTGCAAGAAAGTATCAGTTCAAGTGTGTCGCAGGATTTGTCATCGTCTGTGCGGCCCGTTGTAATCAACGGACTTCTTCCAGGTCTTTTGGAAGGAACAAAAACAATAAACCAACCTTCTGTTGCCACGAGGCGCAGAAGAGGAGAGATACATGAAGACCTCTGCAAACGTTCTGCTTGCTTGCGCCTCTCTGTCACTCGGCCTGACCCTCTGCACCACAGCCTCAGCGGGCGACGTGACCATCGCCACAGTCAACAACAGCGACATGATCCGCATGCAGCGGCTGTCGAAAACCTTCGAAGAACAGCATCCCGACATCAAACTCAAATGGGTCGTCCTGGAAGAGAACGTCCTGCGTCAGCGCTTGACCACGGACATCGCGACCAAAGGCGGTCAGTTCGACGTGTTGACCATCGGCATGTACGAAGCCTCACTCTGGGGCGCCAAGGGCTGGCTCAAAGAGATGGACAACCTGCCAGCGTCCTACGCGCTGGACGACGTGTTCCCCTCGGTGCGTGATGGGCTTTCAGTCGACGGCAAGCTCTTCGCCCTGCCGTTCTACGCAGAAAGTTCGATCACTTACTACCGCAAGGACTTGTTCAAGGCCGCAGGCCTGACCATGCCTGAGCGGCCGACCTGGACCCAGATCGCCGAATTCGCCGACAAGCTCACCGATAAGTCCAAGGAGCAATACGGCATCTGCCTGCGCGGCAAGGCCGGCTGGGGCGAAAACATGGCGTTGATCACCACCGTCGCCAACGCGTTCGGTGCCCGCTGGTTCGACGAACAGTGGAAGCCACAATTCGATCAGCCAGAATGGAAAAACGCGCTGACCTTCTATACCAACGTGATGAAGAAGGACGGCCCACCCGGCGCCTCCAGCAACGGCTTCAACGAAAACCTGGCCCTGTTCAACAGCGGCAAGTGCGCCATCTGGGTCGATGCCAGCGTCGCCGGCTCATTCGTGACCGACAAATCCCAGAGCAAGGTCGCCGACAACGTAGGGTTCACCTACGCGCCCCATGAAGTCACCGACAAAGGCTCGGCCTGGCTGTACTCCTGGGCCCTTGCCATTCCCACCAGTGCCAAGAACGACAAGGACGCACGTACCTTCACTGAATGGGCGACTTCCAAAGAATACGCGGCCCTCGTCGCCGAGAAAGACGGCGTCTCCAACGTGCCGCCAGGCACGCGTGCCTCGACCTACACCGACGCCTATAAAAAAGCCGCGCCATTCGCTGACATCACCTTGGAATCGCTCAAGGCGGTTACGCCGAAAGCGCCGACGCTCAAGCCTGTGCCTTACGTCGGCATCCAGCTGGTGACCATTCCCGAGTTCCAGTCGATCGGCACCTCGGTGGGTCAGCAATTCTCGGCCGCCCTGGTGGGCACCGCCTCGGTCGACCAGGCGCTGACCAACGCCCAAAGCGTCTCGGAACGTGAAATGAAGCGCGCCGGTTACCCGAAAAAGGGCTGATCCCGCTCGTTTCCAGGCAGCGCCCGGCTCAGCTGGGTCGCTGCCCCGCTTCCGCCCATGCCCCGGTTCGGAGTCACCATGAACACCTCAACCCTTCCGCCTCCTGCGTCTTCTGTCGCCGGAAAAGACCCGAAAAAAGCCAGCGTCACCAAACCTGGCTGGTTTCTGGTCAGCCCCTCTGTGGCCTTGCTGCTGGTCTGGATGATCGTCCCGCTGGGCATGACCATCTACTTTTCGCTGATCCGCTACAACCTGCTCAACCCGGGTGAAAACGAGTTCGTCGGCCTCGAGAACTTCGAGTTTTTCGTCACCGATTCAGGCTTTTTTCCGGGCGCCATGAACACCTTGCTGCTGGTTGGCAGCGTGCTGGCCATCAGCGTCATCCTCGGCGTGCTGATTTCAGCGCTGCTGGAAGCGACGGAGTTTTTCGGTCGCGGCATCGTCCGTGTGCTGCTGATTTCCCCGTTTTTCATCATGCCCACGGTCAGCGCTCTGATCTGGAAGAACCTGATTTTTCACCCGGTGTCCGGCATCCTCGCCTGGGTCTGGAAGTTGTTCGGGGCCCAGCCGGTAGACTGGCTGGCCAATTATCCGATGTTGTCCATCATCATCATCGTGTCATGGCAATGGCTGCCGTTCGCCATCCTGATTCTGATGACCGCCATGCAATCGCTCGACCAGGAACAGAAAGAAGCGGCGCGCCTGGACGGTGCGGGCCCCATCGCCATTTTCTGGCATTTGACCCTGCCCCACTTGGCGCGTCCCATCGCGGTGGTGCTGATGATCGAGACCATTTTCCTGCTCTCGGTGTTCGCTGAAATCTACACCACCACCAACGGCGGCCCGGGTTTCGCGTCGACCAACCTGGCGTATCTGATCTACAACCAGGCGCTGCTGCAATTCGACGTGGGCATGGCATCGGCGGGCGGCTTGATTGCCGTGGTCATCGCCAACATCGCAGCGATCATCCTGGTACGGATGATCGGCAAAAACCTCACTGAAAAATCCTGAGGGCACGGACATGATGACGCTCAAGCAATCCCGTCGCCTGCAAAGCCTGCTGCTCGGCAGTTTGTCCTGGTTGATCGCAGCGCTGATCTTCTTCCCCATCTTCTGGATGGTGCTGACCAGCTTCAAGACCGAGATCGACGCCTTCGCGACACCGCCGCAATTGTTCTTCACCCCGACGCTGGAGAATTACCTGCACATCCAGGAACGCAGCGATTACTTTCACTTCGCCTGGAACTCGATCCTCATCTCGTTCAGCGCCACGATCCTGTGCCTGCTGATCGCCGTGCCGGCCGCTTACTCCATGGCCTTCTTCGAAACCAAGCGCACCAAGAAAACCTTGCTGTGGATGCTCTCGACGAAAATGCTGCCGCCGGTGGGCGTGCTCATGCCGATTTACCTGCTGGCCAAGAGTTTCGGCCTGCTGGATTCGCGCATCGCGCTGATTGTGATCTACACCCTGATCAACCTGCCGATCGTGGTCTGGATGATTTACACCTACTTCAAGGACATTCCCGGCGAAATCCTGGAGGCCTCGCGTCTGGATGGCGCAAGCACCGGGCAGGAAATCTTCAGGGTGCTGATTCCGATCTGCAAGGGCGGCCTGGCCTCGACCGCGTTGTTGTCGTTGATCCTGTGCTGGAACGAGGCGTTCTGGTCGTTGAACCTGACTTCCTCAAGCGCCGCGCCGCTGACCGCGTTGATCGCCTCCTATTCGAGCCCCGAAGGCTTGTTCTGGGCCAAGCTCTCGGCGGTGTCGACCCTGGCTTGCGCGCCGATCCTGATTTTCGGCTGGATCAGCCAGAAGCAGTTGGTTCGCGGGTTGTCGTTTGGTGCGGTGAAATGAGTCAAGCCACGATCTCACCCTGTAAATGATGGTTCCCACGCTCCGCGTGGTAACCGTGACCCGGACGCTCCGCGTCCAAAGGCCGACGCACAGCGTCAAGGGCGGCATTCCCACGCAGAGCGTGGGAACGATCTCCTAACCACCCTTTTTTGATGCACGTGAAGAATAAAACTGGAGCCCCACATGGCTAACCTGACCATCAGAAATCTGCAAAAAGGCTTTGACGGCCACCAAATCATCAAAGGCATCGACCTGGACGTCAAAGACCGTGAATTCGTCGTTTTCGTCGGTCCGTCCGGCTGTGGCAAGTCCACCCTGCTACGGCTGATCGCCGGGCTGGAAGACGTCACCAGTGGCAGCATCGAGCTCGATGGGCGGGAGATCACCGAAGTCACCCCAGCTAAACGCGACCTGGCGATGGTGTTCCAGACCTACGCGCTTTACCCCCACATGACCGTGAGCAAGAACCTGTCCTTCGCCCTGGACCTGGCAGGCACGCCCAAGGCCGAGGTGGAGAAAAAGGTCGCCGAGGCGGCACGCATTCTGGAACTGGGCCCGCTGCTGGAACGCAAGCCCAAACAGCTTTCGGGCGGCCAGCGCCAGCGTGTAGCCATCGGACGTGCCATCGTGCGCAACCCGAAAATCTTCCTGTTCGACGAACCCCTGTCCAACCTCGATGCCGCGCTGCGGGTGCAGACACGCCTGGAGCTGTCGCGACTGCACAAGGAGCTGGAAGCGACCATGATCTACGTCACCCACGATCAGGTGGAAGCCATGACCCTGGCCGACAAGGTGGTGGTGCTCAACGGCGGCCGCGTGGAACAAGTGGGCTCTCCGCTAGAGCTTTATCACCACCCAGCGAACTTGTTCGTGGCAGGTTTCCTCGGGACACCCAAGATGGGCTTCCTCAAAGGCAAGGTCAGCCGGGTCGAGGCCAGCGGCTGTGAAGTCACGTTGGACGCGGGAACCACCATCAGCCTGCCCTTCACCAACGCCCAACAGAGCGTCGGTGATGCCGTCACCCTGGGTATCCGTCCTGAGCATCTGGAAATCGCCAAACCCGGCGAATGCCAGCTGCAGGTGGTGGCCGATGTCAGCGAGCGGCTAGGCAGCGACACCTATTGCCACGTCCGGACGGCTTCCGGCGAAGCCCTCACCATGCGGATTCGCGGTGACCTGGCCAGCCAGTATGGGGAAACCCTCAACCTGCACCTGGACAGCACCCATTGCCACCTGTTCGACGCTCAGGGGCAGGTCATCCGCAAAGCCATGCAAGCCGCGGCCTGAAACCGCGGCATCTACCCGAATCGAGAACGCCGTCATGAAACTGAACAAACAGAACCTGTCGAATCTGGGCCCTGGTATCGCGGTGCCCGGCTACGCCCTCGAAGACCGCCGCCAGGGCATCGCGCATATCGGCGTGGGCGGCTTCCATCGCGCGCACCAGGCGTTTTACACCGATGCGCTCATGAACACCGGCGAGGGCCTGGACTGGGCCATTTGCGGCGTCAGCCTGCGCGAAGAGGACCGCAACAATTTCGAAGCCCTGAAAGGCCAGGATTTTCTCTACACCCTGTTCGAACTGGGCGACACACCCGATACCGAGACCCGGGTCATCGGTGCCATGAGTCAGATGTTGATGTCCACCGACAACGATCTGGCATTGATCGACAAACTGGCCAGCCCCGAGATTCGCATTGTCTCGTTGACCATCACCGAGGGCGGCTACTGCATCGACGACAGCACCGGCGAGTTCATGAGCCATCTGCCGCAGATCCAGCATGACCTGACCCATCCGGCCACCCCGAAGACGGTGTTCGGCTACCTGTGCGCGGCCCTGGCCAAGCGCCGAGCCCAAGGCATACCGGCATTCACGTTGATGTCCTGCGATAACCTGCCGCACAACGGCGCGGTGACTCGCAAGGCGCTGCTGGCCTTCGCCCGGCTGCGCGACACGGAACTGCATGACTGGATCGCCGAAAACGTCAGCTTCCCCAATGCCATGGTCGACCGCATCACGCCGATGACCAGCACCGCCCACCGCTTGCAGTTGCATGACACCAAGGGCATCGACGACGCCTGGCCAGTGGTCTGCGAGCCCTTCGTGCAGTGGGTACTGGAAGACAAGTTCGTCAATGGCCGCCCGGCGTGGGAAAAAGTCGGCGTGCAGTTCACCGACGACGTGACCCCTTACGAAGAAATGAAGATCAAGCTGCTTAACGGCAGCCACTTGGCGCTGACCTACCTGGGCGCGCTGAAGGGCTACCGCTTCGTCCATGAAACCATGAACGATCCGCTGTTCGTCGAGTACATCCGCACCTACATGGACCTGGACGTCACGCCGCAATTGGCGCCAGTGCCCGGCATCGACCTGACGGAGTACAAGCAGACGCTCATCGAGCGTTTTTCCAACCAGGCGATCGCGGACCAATTGGAGCGTGTCTGTTCCGATGGTTCGTCGAAATTTCCGAAATTCACTGTCCCGACGATCAACCGGCTGATTGTCGATCAAGGCAACCTGGACCGCGCCTCACTGGTCGTCGCGGCCTGGGCCCTCTATCTGCAGGGCAACAGGAACGGGGATTTCAAAGGCGAGAACGGTGTGGAGTACAAGGTGGTCGACCCGCGTGCCGAGTTCTGCAAGGCGCTGGTGGCCGATGACGTGCTGATCACCCAGCGTCTGTTGGAGGTCGAGGAGATCTTCGGCGCCGCGATTCCCAAGTCGGCGGCTTTCGTCGCCTCGTTCGAAAAGAACCTGAATAGCCTGAAGCAGTTGGGCGTCAGCAAAACCCTGGAAAACCTGTTGGCGAAAACCGTGTGAGGTGAACATGTTTCTCGGCATCGATTGCGGCACTCAAGGCACCAAGGCGATCGTCCTGGATGCCACCAGCGGCAAGGTTCTGGGCGAAGGCTCGGGCGCGCATCACATGATCAGCGGGCCCAACGGGCGGCGCGAGCAAGATGTGCAGGAATGGCTCGACGCGTTCGAACAGGCGACGGCCGTCGCATTGAAGCAGGCGGGCGTTTCCGGTGCCGAGATTCAGGGCATTGGCGTGTCCGGCCAGCAACACGGGCTGGTGATGATTGACTCACACGGCGAGGTCTTGCGTCCGGCGAAGCTGTGGTGCGACACCGAGTCCGCCCCCGAGAATGACCGCCTGCTGGCGTACCTCGGCGGCGAAACCGGATCGCTGGAGCGGCTGGGCATTGCCATCGCCCCCGGCTATACCGTTTCCAAGCTGCTTTGGACCAAGGAGCAGTTTCCCGACCTGTTCGCTCGGATCGACAAGATCCTGCTGCCCCACGATTACCTCAATTACTGGCTGACCGGGCGCTGTTGCAGTGAATTCGGCGACGCCTCCGGGACCGGCTATTTCAATGTACGGACCCGGCAGTGGGACCTGGACATCCTTAACCACATCGATCCCGCGGGGCGCCTGGTCAACGCCTTGCCGACCCTGCTGAAAGCCCATGCGCCGGTCGGCAAAATTCTGCCTGCGATCGCCGAGCGCCTGGGCCTCAACCCTGAAGCCATCGTCTCCAGTGGAGGCGGCGACAACATGATGGGCGCCATCGGCACCGGCAACATCGCGCCGGGTTCCATCACCATGAGCCTGGGCTCGTCAGGGACGGTGTATGCCTTCAGCGACGAGGGCACCGTCAGCGACCAACCGTCGGTCGCGACATTCTGCTCGTCGTCGGGTGGATGGCTGCCGCTGATCTGCACCATGAACCTGACCAACGCCACCAGCGCCATCCGCGAACTGTTCGCACTGGACATCGGCGCCTTCAACGCCGCCATCGCCTCGTCGCCAATTGGTGCGCAAGGTGTACTGATGCTCCCGTTCCTCAACGGCGAGCGCGTGCCTGCCCTGCCCCATGCCACTGGCAGCATCCTGGGCCTGGACAGCACCAACCTGACACAAGCCAACCTGTGCCGCGCAGTGGTCGAAGGCACCACCTTCGGCTTGCGCTACGGCCTCGACCTGCTGCGCGACAGCGGCATCAAAAGCGCCACTATCCGCCTGATCGGCGGGGGTGCGAAAAGCGCGATCTGGCGGCAGATCGTCGCTGATATCATGGACACACCGGTCATCTGCACCACCGGGACCGAAGCGGCCGCACTGGGCGCTGCGATTCAGGCGGCCTGGTGTCACGCCCATAGCGTCGGCGGCAACGAGTCGCTGCAGGCGCTGAGCGAGCGATGCGTCAGCCTCGATCCTGACAGTGAAACGCAACCGATCGCCGAACATGTGGCCGCCTATCAACAGGTTTATCAGCATTATCGCAATCAATTGCAGGGCCTCTGACGCTGGCCGTCTGCCCTTAATGGAGCACCTATGTATCTGGTCTGTGGCGAAGCACTGTTCGACTTTTTCAGTCAGCCGGACGCTAACGGAGCGAGTAACAGCAACAAAGTCGCCTTTCAGGCCATTGCCGGCGGCTCGCCGTTCAACGTCGCCGTAGGGTTGCGCCGCCTGGGAGTGGACGCTGGCTTCTTTGCCGGCCTCTCCACCGACTACCTCGGCAAGCGCCTGGAAGCGGTACTGGATGAAGAAGGTGTGCGCGATGACTTCCTGGTTCACTTCGATGCGCCCACCACCTTGGCGATGGTCGCGGTCGGAGCGGACGGCTCACCCCATTACAGCTTCCGGGGCGAAGGCTGCGCCGACCGCTTGCTCGCGCCCAAGCATCTGCCGGCATTGGACGACAACGTGCGCGGGCTGCACGTCGGCTCCTTCTCGCTGGTGGTGCAGCCGGTCGCCGACACCCTCCTCGCGCTCGTCGAGCGTGAGAGCGGCAAGCGCCTGATTACTTTCGACCCCAACGTGCGCCTGAATCCGGCACCGAGCATCGAACGCTGGCGCGGCCAAGTGGCGAAGTTCGCCCAGCACGCACACATCATTAAAGTCAGCGACGAGGACCTCGGCCTGCTGTACCCGGACATCGAGCCGGCAACGGTAGCCAAGGGCTGGCTGCAGCATAACTGCCAACTGGTGATCATGACCCGAGGACGGCAGGGCGCGACCGTCTTCACCCGCGAACTCGGCCACTGGTCGGTGCCCGCGCGCGAAGTGAAGACCGCCGATACCGTCGGTGCCGGCGACACGTTCCAGGCGGCGCTGATTACCTTCCTCACCGAACGGCAGCTCGACAACCCGGCAAGCCTGACGACACTGAGCCGTGAAACCCTGACCGACATGCTGAATTTCGCCGTGGCCGCCGCTGCGGTGACCTGCACCCGGGTCGGACCGGATCTGCCGTATCGGGATCAGGTGATCTAGGTTCTGCAGGAAAAGCCTTGATACTTGGTGATGCCGCGTTGGAAAGCCTTTTTACAGACCCAGGGTAAGTTCATACCGCTGCAGCCTCGCCAGAATGGCGCGACCTTACCATTCATCCATGAAAAAGGGGCAGCCGGTCCAAGAGCGCTGCCCCTTTTTCTTTCATGCTTATCGACTTCAGGCCATTTCGGCCTTCGCCATGGCAATCCTGGCCTTGACCTCTTGCTCGGCGATCTGCTGCTCCTGTTTCTGCTGTTGCAACTCGGCGACTTTCTTGTCCACGGCCGCCTGCTGCTCGGGCGTCATCTTGTCGTACTCCTCCTTCGAGACACCGGTCAATTGCTGGCGCATTTTCTCGGCATCGGTCTGGTTCATGTACGCCAAGAACCTTGCCTGGGCAAAGGTGCTGGAAGCGCCGCCATCACTGACGCCATCGACGGCCGCCATTTCCTGATCAACCGTTTGACTCACGCTGTCCGAGGCCGCCACCTGCTTGTCGCTGCTGGCGGAGAACGCCGCAGCGGCTGCTGCCTTGTCGTCGTCCGACACCGAAGCGGTGGTGTTGGCCAGCGCTGCTTTGAGGTTCACCATCATTTTGGCGAAGGACTCGTTGTAGCCTGAGTCGTTGCTGCTCTGGGTCGAGCCGTCAGCGATGTTCGCCACGCCTGTCACCGGCGCCGATGCGCCCGCCAATGCCGCGGCGGTGTACGCATCCCGGTCTGTCGTGTCGTGCGGCGTGTGAGACACGACTCTGGACACGAAATGCTGAATGGCACTGCTGCCAATGATCATCTTTCACCTCCTTATCAGGTCATCGATGCGAAGGGGGTGCAGCAAAAGCAGTGCCATATGAGCTGAGAGACGCCGTGCGCCCCGTGCGGGTGAGTTTCACCGATCGATGCCCCCTCGGCGAGGGCCTGGCGCACGGCCCTTTGTTGCCGCTGGCGGCAGCCGCTGGCCGCCCCTCACGTGGGGCGGCAAACTCGCTCTCTCGCCGGATGACCGGGCGCTCATCCCGTGTACCTCTCGGGCACAGCGCCAGGTGACGCGAAAAAAACGTCTGCCAGGGTCACGGGGCGAGCGGGAAGAACACTTATCGCGGCGGGTTTTGTGCCTGCAGCAGCAGACCCCAGTCACGCAAGGAGGCGACCACCGGACCCACCTCGCGACCTTTGGCAGTCAGCAAGTATTCCAGGCGCGGCGGGTGCTGCTCATACATACGACGCTCGATCAAGCCATGGGCTTCGAGCGCCTTGAGCCGCGTGGACAGCGTGCTCGGCGCACAGCCCTTGAGCGACGCCTGCAGGTCCTGAAAGCGGCGAGCGGGGTTGCGCAGGAGGTCTCGCAGAATGAGGATGACCCAGCGTTCGCCGATCACGTCCAGCGCAGTCATCACCGGGCAAAAGGCGTAGGTGGGAAAGGTTTCCGAGGGGTCGAGTTCGATGTCAGGCATGGGTCGGAGTCTAGCAAGGGTCTGCCGGGCAGGAAAGCTTGAGGCCTGGCAGACCGACCGAGTCTGCCGCCACGGGTCATGCCACCGCCGTGCGGTTACGGCCCTGCGCCTTGGCGCAGAACAGCGCCTTGTCGGCGTCATTGAGCAACGTCTGGAACGTCTGATCACGGGCCGTCATCGTTGCAACACCCAGGCTGGCGGTGATGACCTCGCCGTGATCGCAAGTCAATCGAGCGATGGCATCGCGCAACTGCTCAGCTCGCTTCTGCGCGTCGTCAGCCGCGGCATCGGTCAGCAGCAGCGCGAACTCTTCGCCGCCGAGCCGGCCGCTGATGTCGACGTCCCGAACCGAGTCGCGGATGGCCGCGCCGATCTGCCGCAGCACCTGGTCCCCCGCCTGGTGGCCGTACGAGTCGTTGATCCGCTTGAAGTGATCGATATCCAACATCACCACGCTCAGCGCCAGACAGTGGCGCTTGCAATGGTCGAAGGTCTTCTCGGCCTGCCTTATAAAAGCCCGGCGGTTTTTCAAGCCCGTGAGTTCGTCGGTTTGCGCAGCATGGCTGGCGAGGCGGTGGGCATATTCCATTTCCCGCGTCGTGTAGAAAGCTCTTTCCATGGCTTCCGAGAGTTTGCGCGTTGCGCTAACCACGAAAGAGGCGAACACCAGAGACGCCACGGCCATGCCGACCTGAATGCCACCCGGCTGGCACAATAGCCACAATGTGCAGGGCAGCAGCACAAGGCCGATGGCGACGATGGTCATGGACCGGTAAGCCGAGTAACAGGACACCGCACTCACCGACATACCCACGGCGAATAACAGCACCAACGCCTGCGTCACCACGTCCACCGGCCCCATCAGTGATACGGCGCCACCGCCCCAGATGCCCGCGGACAAGGCCAGGGTGAGCCAATACTTCATCTCCCAACGTTCCGGCGTGCGCAGGTTGAGCGGGCTGCGGAACCACGCCCAGAGCAACAGCCCGCGCAGCAGCGTCGAGCCGCTGAGCAGGGACAGCCAGGTAATGACCAGCGCGTGGTCAACGCGCGCCCAGCACAAGCCGCTCAGCATCAGCGCGCCTAGCAGGCTGCCGGTCACCGAGAACACGCTTTGGCGAAACAGCAAATGCAAACGATCCGCTCTGACCTGAGCGTTTATCAGGCCATCGCGCTCGTGTTGAAACTCTAGGAGATACATCGGATAGGCCTGCCTACGTCACCCTGACTGACAGAGATTGTGGCACCCTGCCATAACGCTAGACAACGTGCCAAGCGATAAACGAAGAAGAAAGGACGGTGAAAGCGCTAACGCCCGTTACATTACCCTCGAAACGCGCCTCCATTTCCCGCCCTGCATCCGAATGAGGGGCTCCCTTCAGACGTCCAACTCCTTCATGCGGTGATAGAGCGTGCGCCGGGGAATGTTCAACTCCTGACTCACGGCATCGATGCTGTTGTTGTGACGCTTGAGGGCGGCCTGGATCAAGACCTTCTCGATCACCCGCAGCTGTGACTTGAGCCCAGTCGACGATTCGGTTTCTTCCTCTGTCGCGCTGCCAAGCAGCGGTACACCCAATACGAAGCGCTTGGCGGACGATTTCAGTTCCCGGATGTTGCCCGGCCAGTCGTGGTTCAACAGGACATGGCTCAGCACCGTCCCAACCTCAGGCATGGCCAGCCCTGCATCCCTCGCCGCAGCCAGGGCAAAGCGGCGAAATAAAGGCAAAATCCGTTCGCGGCGGGCACGCAAGGGGGGAAGCTTGAGCGTCAATACGTTAAGACGGAAATAGAGATCTCGACGAAAACGCCCCGCCTCCACCAGTTCGTCCAGCGAATGCTGCGCGGACGCGATGATGCACACGTCCAAGGCAATCGGGGACGTTGAACCGAGCCGCTCCACGGACCGAGTCTCCAGCACCCGCAACAGCTTGGCTTGCAAACTCAAGGGCATGCTGTCTATTTCGTCGAGGTACAGCGTTCCGCCTTGGGCGGCTTCGATATAGCCAACCCGGGAACGGTCCGCGCCGGTGTAAGCCCCGGTAACGACGCCAAACAACTCGCTTTCCGCCAGCGATTCCGGAATTGCCGCGCAGTTCATCGCGACCAGCCGCCCCTTGCGCCCGGACAACTCGTGGATGCGCTGGGCCGCGGTGTCCTTCCCGGTACCGGTTTCGCCCGACAGCAGCACGTCAATCCCCAGTTGCGAAATGCTTTGAGCCACGACCGTCAGGTTCGGCAGATGACGATCGTCCTCCAATTGCTCATCGAAAAAATCGTACACACTCATTCACGACCTCTGGCAGTTCAAGCGCCGGCAGCCTCACGGGCATAGCAGACCTTTGACACGGATCACGAGACCACAAGGCTTGCGCGATTAAGACAGCAAGGGGTCGGCCGCGCCTTGGCACGACAGGCCCAGTTCCTTCATACGGTGGTACAGCGTCCGGCGAGGAATCTCGAGTTCCTGCAGCACGGCATCCAGGCGATGCTTGTGACGCTTCAAGGCGTCCTCGATGAGCATCTTCTCGATCACCCGCAACTGGGTTTTCAGCCCCGTCTCAGGATCGCGGTCCGGCTCGATGTCGGCGCCCAGCAGCGGAAACCCGAGAACGAAACGCTTGGCCGCTGATTTCAGCTCACGGATGTTGCCCGGCCAGGCATGGCTGAGCAGCAACTGCACGAGACCGTTACTCAATACAGGCACCGCGCGGCCAAATTCGCGAGCGATCGTCTGGGTGAACTGGTCGAACAACGGCAAAATCTGTTCGCGGCGATTGCGCAGGGCTGGCGTTTGAATGGTCAGCACGTTGAGCCGGAAAAACAGATCACGACGAAAATGCCCTTGTTCCACGAGTTCATCCAGCGGCCTCTGAGATGAGGCGATGACCCGCAGGTCTACCGGAATGAAGGTAGTGGAGCCCAACCGCTCGATGCCTCGAGTTTCCAGGATCCTCAACAGCTTGGCCTGTAGGCTCAGCGGCATGCTGTCGATCTCGTCCAGATAGAGGGTGCCGCCGCTGGACGCCTCGATGTACCCCTCTCGCGCACGGTTGACCCCGGTGTAGGCGCCATTCACCACGCCGAACAGTTGACTCTCGGCCAGCCCCTCAGGGATGGCGGCGCAGTTCATGCCAACGAAGGCACCGGTGCGACCTGACAGCGCGTGAACACACTTGGCCAGCGTATCCTTCCCCGTTCCGGTTTCACCGCACAACAACAGATCCATACTCAAGTTCGCAGTGTTCATTGCGATCTGATGAATATCGAGTGCTGCGTTTCCCCCAAATGACGCCCAACCGCTTACATCGATTTCTTCCTTCATCGATACCTCTCAAGTGGGTGCAAGCGAGTTATTAGTATCACGCTTTACAAAGGCAGCAATATTTAATTTTAGTTCCCGTACTTGATGAGAACCCTGTCACAGCTCAGTAAGTGATATCAGTATGATTTCACTGAAACCTTTACCCCTGTCCGAGGCTGCCGTTCAAACGTTTATTTAAAATTTCAGCTTGCCTTATTTTGCGGGTTGACTTAATGGGAATCCGACCACAGCACAGGATATCGAAATCGATTTATACCCTTTGATATCAATGACTTACGGCACTTTATTGTCAATTCTTCCATGCTCGTCCAAGCCCGCGCCGATGAGTCAGACCGGGTCACGAGATGTTTACCCTTATCTTAAGCAATCGCTCTCATGCCGAGCGCAAACCGAGAAAGCTTTATATATCAGCGGCACATTAAAGATTAAAAAAAAAGCCACCCCGAAGTTTTAAATTATCCTGATCAGCAGTTGAAATGACCTGTCAGAAATTTCCGAGCGTGCGCTTTCTTAAATAAATTAATTCAGACACATCGAAAGCGCGCCCGAAGATTAATCAACTCATGCGTTCGGAAAACCAACTAAGCCTATTCGGTTTTCCGAACGAAACATGGACGGGTGTTAGATCATGGCGCGAAGCCCCCATTTTTAGGGGGGCTGGCGCCTCACTCAGGTCAGACTTTCGATGAGCACCTGCTAAATCGTTTGTGCATCGAAGCGACGCCGGGCCCTTGGGATCCAACTAAGATGGCCATCTGGAAGTGTGGTGGGAGCATGTCGCCGCATTCATTAGTAGGCTAACGACCAAGAAAACGATGTTTCAGGATATGTCGAACTAAGCCACTTCCCATGGTATCGACGTAGGGTTGCGCGGGTCGCAAAAAGTTCACCGCAAAAAACAGGCTTCTACAGCGATAATTGCCGTTACTGAACGCTTGTCGGAACGTCAGCAAAAATGTCGGCGAAAAATCGCCCCGTTTCGGTGCTTCGCGCGAGGGAATCGCGCATTTTTGCGCAGGTTCGAATCATTCCACTGGTGGCGAAGAGGCCGGCTTCAGGGCAGCGACCTGACGGACGGTGTCACCGGGGTGCCGCTGACAGCCAGTGCTTCGCCTTGCGCTGGGCTCAACCTGGCAAGGCCCGCCTTGACCTGACTCGCCTGTTCCCTGGGTACCAGCAAATGTGCGGGGCCGTCCACCGTTCGTTGCCGCAGGAACGCTGGGTTGAGCCTCAAGAGCACCGCTTCGTCGATTCCCGCCGTGGAGGCCAGTTGTCGAAGGTCCACGGGGCGGGACAGTTCGATGGCCATGAAATAAGGCGAATTGGCCACAGGGTTGAGGTCGACCCCGTACGCGCCCGGCTCGCGTACCAACATCGAGAGCGCGAGCAACCGGGGCACGTAGTCTTGTGTTTCTCGCGGCAGACTCAAATGCCAATAGTCGGTGGGCAAACCGCGTTGTCGATTGGCGGCAATGGCGCGCCCCACCGTACCTTCACCGGCGTTATAGGCGGCCATCGCCAGCAGCCAGTCTCCGTCGAATTGGTCATGCAGCCGAGTCAGGTAGTCCATCGCCGCTTTGCTGGACGCGACCACGTCGCGCCGCCCGTCGTACCACGCCGTCTGCCGCAGATTGAAATCACGACCGGTGGCCGCCATGAACTGCCAAAGACCGGCGGCATCCCGTACTGAATTGGCTTGAGGGTTGTAGGCGCTTTCCACGATGGGCAGCAATGCCAGTTCGGGAGGCATGCCCCGAACGTCCAGGCTCTCGGCGATGAAATGCAGATAAGGGCCCGCCCGCAGACTGGCAGTGCGCAAAAACCCCGGCTTGCTCAGCAGCCAGTCGCGCTGACGTTCGATACGCGCATTCAGGCCGTTCTGGTCCACCAGGGTGAACCCCTGCCCCAACCGACCCCAGATGTCGTTGCCATCGTACGCCACGGGAACGGCGCGCCTTGGCGCGACGTCCCTTTCGGACGAGCGGTTGAGGCCCGCCACCAGCCGGGGGGTGCGCTCCACCGACGGTGCAGGTGGATAGCCCACCATTGCCGAATAGTCGACTGCCTGACAGGCCGCCGTGCACATCAGCGTGACGCTCAGCGCGCTGCCGCGCAGTTGACGAAGGAACCTGAAGGGGGTGCTGAAGGGAAGCGGAACGGGTGGCATGGCGTGCGGGTCCGGAAAGCGATCTCCTTGGGTGGCCCGCGCGGCCAAGCGGTTCCCTGCGGTTACGCCAGCCGCGCATCAGCCCTTCGACCAGCGTTCCACAGTGCGCACCAGTTCGGTGAGGTCCCGGTCGCCGCCATCCTGCTGAGCGGCGACGGCCCACAATTGCCGCGCAGCGTTGCCTAACCACATTGGCACGCCCAAGGCCTGGCACTCTTCCACTGCCAGCCCTATGTCCTTGCAGACGCTGGCAACCGGGAAGCCGAAATCAAAGCTCCCTGGCAGCACATGTTTGGGGAATTTGTCCAACGTGGCGCCGTTCTTGCCGCTGCCGGCATTGATCACCGCCATCATCACCTCGGGGTCGAGCCCGCCTTTGACACCGGCCACGAAGGCCTCGCTGGTGATCGCGAACGCCGTGGTGGACAGCATGTTGTTCAGCAGCTTGAGCAGTTGCCCCTGCCCGGGCTGCTCGCCGACGATGAACACCTTGCCAAAGACGTCGAACAGCGGGCGCACGTGCTCGACCACGGCGGGCTTGCCCGCGATCATCAGCGCCAGGGTGCCTTTGCTCGCGCCCGCAGCACCGCCACTCACGGGCGCGTCCACGGTTTCGATCCCGTGGGCGGCCAGACCGGCAGCGACCTCGCGTTCGGCACGCGAACCTACCGTCGATAGGTCCACAAGGATGCGCACCGCGCGTCCCTCGACGATCCCGCCGGCGCCCAGCGCCACGGTCTTGAAGATAGCCGGGCTCGGGAGGCTGGTGAAAATCACGGACGCCGTGTCCGCGACTTCTTTAACGCTCCCGGCGACCTGAGCACCGAGCGTGCCCAATTCAGCGACGGCATTGGCATCCTGGTCATAGATGACCAAGGCATGTCCTTGCTCCAATAGACGGCGAGCCATGGGCCGCCCCATGACCCCCACGCCGATGAAGCCCAAGGGTTGATCAGCCATGATGAATTCCTGCGAATGAGTGACTGGCCAAGCGCATGACGGCGCCCGCGTCGGATGAATGTTCCAGCGCCCACACGGCATCGATCAAGGGGTCAGGCAGGCAGCCCGAACCTCCGAGCGCCGCCAGTTCGCGCAGTTTGTCTTCGAGAAAACGGTCGCTGAGAGGGGCACCAAGGCTGCCCAATGACGCCTCGACCCGATGGGTCAACGGTTCTCGATGATGAAAGTGGATCTGAACCTGTGCTGCCTCGACCCGGTAACGGTCGTCGTCAATGAAGTGCACCCGTTCATGCAGCGCCCGCAGGCGGGCGTCGTTCACCGCCGCATCGCTGAACTCCGCCAGCCCTGCCTTGCCTGTTGCCAGGGCGACGGCCACGGCATGCTGGGCACTGACCTGTGACTGCCGGCCCTCCCGGACGCCGGGCCGGTCGGTGCGTTGCCGCAGCAGCGGATGCCCAGTCAGCTCGATCCGGGCGATGTCATCCAGCGACCAGGTTCGCCCGTGGGCCAGCGCCAGGCAGGCTTCGATGACGGGGTTGAGCACCACGCCGCAGGGCCAGGGCTTGTAGGTGTTGGCCATCAAGGCCCAGTGCTCGCCCCAACCGGCACAGATCGTGTCGACGCGTGGCTGTTCACCGAACACGCGCAGGAACCCATGCTCGCCTTCCAGCGGCTGATCAGGTCCGGCAAAGCCGTCCTGCGCGAGCAAGGCCGACAGCAATCCATTGCGGGCTGCATTGCCCACCCCCATGCTTTTTGCCGCAGTGCCGAGCGTTTCCACCAGGCCAGAGGCCTGCGCACTGGCATTGCCCAGCGCCCACCGCAGTTGCGTTGCGGTCAGGCCTAGCAATTTCCCCACGGCCATCGCCGCGCCGAACACACCGCACGTTGCGGTGATGTGCCAACCCCGTCGGTAATGCTCGGGAGAAATGGCCATGGCCAACCGGCATTCCGCTTCGACACCCAACGCGAAGGCCAGCAACAGTTGCGGCCCGGATACCTTCCGGGTTTCTGCCACTGCGAACAGCGCTGCCGCGACAGGTGCGGTGGGGTGCAGGATGGTGGGCATGTGAGTGTCGTCGTAATCGAACACATTGGCGCTCATTGCGTTCAGCGATGCGGCGCCGAGCATGTCCAGTGTCCCTTCCCGACCCACGACGTGAGCCGGTCCCAACGCGCTGAAACGGCTGATCAACCGGGTCGCCGTAGCCATATCGGGGTCGCTGCAGCCGGCCAGCGCCGCTGCGAAATAATTGATCAATGCCCGCTGGGCCTCGTGCCGTACCGCCGTGGGCAGATCGGCCCAGCAGCTACGCTCGATGAACTCAGCCAACTGGAGGCTCAGGGTGCTGCTCATGGGCTTTTTCACCGTTGTCAGGGGGTCCATATCAAAGGCTATCCGGGCCTAGCCGGCCATCCACCCGTCGTCCACGGGCAGGGTCGCGCCGGTGATCGAGCCGGCCGACTCGCTGCACAGGTAGACGATCAAATCCGCCACGTGAGAGGCGTCGACGAAGCGGCCGGTCGCCTGCTTGCCTTGCAGGAACATCCGCGTCGCGGTGTCACGGTCCAGCTGCTTGTCTGCCATCAGCGCCCTCAGGCGCCCTTCGATGTTGGGTGTCAGGACCGAGCCAGGACTGACCGCATTGCAGGTGATGCCTTGGCCTTGGGTTTCCACCGCCACTGCCCGGGTCATCCCGAGCAGCGCGGTCTTGGTGGTGACGTAATCGACACGATTGGCAATGCCGCGCGCGCCGTACGCCGAGGACAGATTGACGATCCGTCCCCACTGGCGAGCACGCATACCCGGCAGCACGCTCTGAATGGCACGCAAAGCGGCGGTCAGGTTCACCGCCAGCGCCTGATTCCAGTGGGCCAGCGGGAAGTCTTCGATCGGCGAGAAATACCGCACCACGGCGTTATTGACCAACACATCGACGGGGCCTGCCTCGGCAAACAAGTGCTCGATCTGATCGATGTCCGACAGATCGGCATACACGTAGCGCACATTCACCCCATGCTTGCTCATCAATTCATCACAGGTGTGGCCCATCGTGTCCGCTGCCGCCAATCCATGCAGCACCACCTGGCAACCCGCCGCCGCCAGGCGCGCGCCGATGGCCAGCCCGAGCCCATCGGACGACCCGGTCACCAGGGCCGTTTTGCCTTTCATACCCCGGCCCCATGCGCATCGATGCGCACCGCGAACTGGGGGTCTTGGGGATCGACCGGCGCGAAACGGTTCATCACTTGCGGGTCATGGCCCGGAATTACCAAGGCGCCAGGCCGCTTCATCCATTCGCGCATCTGCTCATAGCCGCGGTACATGTCCGCCAGGCTGTCGAGCACTGCGAACGGACGATCCAGCGTCAGTTCCTCGTAATAATGGATGGCATCCGAGGCAAGAATCACAGGCCCTTCGGGCATTTCCACGACCACGGCCATCTGCCCAGGGGTGTGGCCGCCGATCACATGCAGTTCGATACCGGGAATCAAGGTGTGACGCGGTCCGTCGAGTAAGGTGATGCGACCTTCTCGATGCAGCGCCTGGATACGCTCGATGTCCAGCGGGTCGATGTGATGGCCATATTGCGGACGTTTGCCCATGTCGGTGCCCCAGAACTCATACTCGGTGCGCGACATGACGATCTTGGCATTGGGGTACAGCCCCAGGTTCCCAGCGTGGTCGTAATGGGCGTGGGTGAGGACCAGCAGATGGACGTCTGCCGGATCGATGCCCAGCCGTGCCAGCGCATCCGCTGGCGCAACCACCGGCTGTCGCCGCCGGGCCACAGCCGCTTCGGGGCTGAAGCCGGTGTCGATGACGATGGTTTGCTCGGCGTTGCGGAAAATCCAGAAGAAGTAATCCATGGTGATTTCCGCATCGGGCTCGCGATAGGCGCGGAAGTTGTAATAACACTCGCTTTTGGTGGTCTGTCGGGTGCCGTATCGCACAACGATGACTTCGGGGTCGGTCCAGTCCGGCTTGGCGGGCTGTATGGGCGCGTTCATTATTCGTTCTCCCTGCTCGGGTTTTCAGGTATCGGGACTGGGACGGCGTACTCGCCTAAATGGCGCGCCGTGGCGATGTGTGCAGCGGATCACTGCGGGGCGGCGCTGCGTTCCAAGGCCTGTTCCAGCAATGGCGCCGCTTCCAGTGCGCCGTGGATGCCGATCAGGCTGACGATTTCCAGCAGTTCCATGAGTTGGGCCGCCGTGGCGCCATAACGCAGCGCGTTGCGCATGTGCAACTTGAGCCCCGGTACATACAGATGCGTGGCGGCGGCATCGAAGGCGCAATACATAAACTCCTTCACCACGGGCTCGAGAACGCCGGTACGCCACGGCACCGAGGAGAACGACACGTAGGCCTCGAACAGTTCCGGGTCCAGCTCCAGCAGCCCTTCCCAGGACGAATGCCAGTAGCCGCGGTTGTCGATGAAGCGGGCCTTCAGCGCTTCGCGGCGCGCATCCAAAGGCACAGGCCCCTCGCGCATGCCTTCCTCCTCGAGCACCTCCAGCAAGACCGGAACCCCAACGTTGGAGGCATGGATGCCGACGGTGCTGATCAACTCGATTACTTCAACCAATTCTTCCCGCGTCGCACCGTGACGAATGGCCATCGCGAGATGCTCTTGCATGCCCGGCCGATACAGGTGCGTCGCCGCAGCGTCTGCCGCGAGGGCAATGAAGGCTTTCACCTTCCCCGACAAGTGATTGTTCTGCCAGGGCACACCGGCAAAGTCGGCATAGGCTGCCACGAAGGCAGGGTCCAGACGCAGGAGGCTGTCCCACCCGGCATTCCAGGTGCCTTGGCTGCGTTCGAAGGCCGCCTTGGCGCTTTCCTGTTGTTCATTCAAGGTCATGATCGTTCTCTTTTATCGGGGGTAACCGACCCGACGCGGACCACCGAGGGCCCCGCCACACTTGGACGCCTGGCGGGCTCCGCATCGCGCCATGAGCCGGCTCACTCCGCGCTGCGCAGGTAGTCGGAATCGGCCACCGCCTCTTGCCACACGGTGTTGCCGATGGACGTCGCGGTGTGGACCATGAAATTTTTCGTGTTGGCGCCGTGCCAGTGCCGCTCATGGGGGCCGATCCACACCGTGTCACCCTGGCGGATCGGTTGCGGGTCGTTGCCTTCCAGACAAATCCAGCCGCTGCCCGCCGTGACGTAGAGCACCTGGCCCTGTTCGTGGTAATGCCAATGGGTGCGCGCACCGGGGTTGAACGACACATTGTTGATGGTCACGCCATCGGTGGTCGGCATCACCGGATCGGCCCAGACCACGCCGGTGAACGTGGCGCCACGCTGCTCGGAAATCGCGCCTTCGACGCTGCCGTGAAACACCTTCATGCTTTGTCTCCTTCTTTTGATGCGTAAAGCCGCACGCCACCGGACATGTCACCGATGGCATCTACCACGCGATTGCTGATCAGGTCGCCATAACCCAATGCCGTCTGCAGCCCGAAACTGGCCAGCGGCCCGGACGCATTGAGCGACGCCACCCCCAACTCGCGAACGCGGTCCAGATAGAGCACCACGTCCTTGCTCATCAACTTGCCGGTCAGGCCGCCTTCCAGGTAGTTGCCGTCGACGATGTGCGGAAAGCGGTTGAGCGTGGCGAAGTTCACCCCGCTGCTGTTGTTGAGCACGTCGAGCAGCCGATGCAGGTCCAGGCCGGCCTTCTTGCCTGCGACCATCACCTCCGCCGTGGCTGCGAGGCTGACGGCATTGAGAAAGTTGTTGAGCAGTTTGGTGGTATGCCCGGCGCCGCTGTCGCCCATCAGAAACACCTTGCTGGCGATGGGTTCGAACACCCAGGCCAGTGCCTCGACCGTGGCTGCGTCGCCGCCGACCATCAGGGTCAACGCACCCTTTTCCGCCGCCGCAGCGCCCCCGGAAATCCCGGCATCGACGTACTGCACGCCGCGCTCGGCAAATAGACCGTGCAGGCGAATCGTCGAACTGGCCGCCGCCGTGCTCAGATCCACGACAATCTGACCTTCACGACAATGCGCCAGCAAGCCGTCGGCGCCCTCGACCACCGCTTCCACCACCTTGCTGTCCGGTAGTGACAGCAGCACCACATTCGCCTCGGCCATCACATCGGCCATCGACGCAGCCACCTGGGCCCCTGCGGCCTTGGCGCGCAGGGGGTCAGTGTCGAAACCCAGCACAGGCAGCCCGGCGTTCACCAGGCAGCGCGTCATGCGCCCGCCCATGTTGCCCAGCCCAATGAAACCCACGGTTTTGCTCTTCACGACAGCTCTCCTCGTGGATTAGAAATCAACGTCTTTGGTTTCTGGCCCCATGTAGGCGCCGATGGTCGCGATCACCCCGCCAATCACCAGCAGCACGGCGGGCGTCACGGTGAACGGGATGAACTGGCCCAGCCAGGCCATATAGAAGGCGTAGAAAGAAGGAATGATTACCGACAGGCTGAAGCCGACGCCGAAGCCCGTGGCGCGCACGTCGGTCACGAACCGCTCGTTGATGTAGGTCACGATCACGCCCCAGGGAGCGGTCACCAGGACTGACAACACGCAGACCAGCGCCATGATCGCTGGCAGTGACAAGCCGGGTACGTTGGCCAGGACGTACATGATCCCTGCCCCCACGGTGGCGATGATCGGCCCCAGGGTGATGAAAAACCGTCGCCGTCCCATCTTTTGCCCAAGGATCCCTGAAGCGATGTAGCTGAAGAACAGAATCGAATAGGCCAGCAGCAACGTCCCGGTCACCTGCAACCCGGACAGGTGCAGGGTATTCACCAGCAGGCCGGTGGGCAGGAAGATGGTGATGATGTTCTGGGTCAACCAGAAGCCGGTCATCATCAACAGCACTTGCAGCAGATTGCGCCCGCTCTTGCCCTTGACCAGATCGGTCAGCGGCAATTTTTCCCGAGGCTTGTTGCCGGTTTCGCTTTCCCAGATTTCCGATTCGGAAACCGCATAGACGTAATACAGCGCCAGCACCCCCGCCAACAGCGCGCCGATGACGAACGGAATCCGCCAGCCCCACTGCACGTACGGCGAGCCAGAGCCGTCCAGCGGGAACAGCATGAACATCAGCATCGCCACCAGGTTGATACTGACGTAGGCCAATGGAAAGCCGGCGATGATCAAACCGCCCACGAAGCCCCGCTGGTGTTTCTTCGAGTACTCGATGGCCAGCGGCATGGCACCGGTGTAGCCACCGCCGAGAAAAATGCCGTCGACGAAACGCAATAACACCAACGCCCAGTAAGACGCGATGCCGATGGTCTCGTAGCCAGGCAAGAGCGCAATCAGCAGGGTGACCACGCCAAAACCGGACACCGAATAGATCGACGCCATGCGTCGTCCGGTTTTGTCGGCGATCATCCCGAACAACAAGGCGCCGATCGGGCGTCCCAGCAGCGTGGTGATGAACACCAGCGACGCGAGTATCGCGGCCATGCCGGGCGAGAGCTGGGCGGGCTGGAAGTAAAACAGGACCGGTGACAACACCACCACCGGTAGGTAGATGTCGAACATGTCGATGTATTCGGAAAAGAACGCCCCTTTGATGGCATTCCTTCTTTTCTTTTCGATCGACTGCTCGGTTTCAGCCACCGCAGTGGCCGGGGCGTATGTGCTCATGACGTTTCCTTGTAGTTATTGTTGAACGCATGTTCGGGGTCGAACCACGGCCCTGAAGCCGCGCGAAGGGTCAGCTGCTTCCGATTTCGGCCTCATAGGCCTTGATGGCCTCCGATGCGACTCGGAACGCCGCCAGGCCCAGCGGCGCGCCGCAATACACCGCGGCCTGCATCAACACGGCGCGAATCTCGTCCTGGGTCACCCCGTTGCGCAAGGCACCGCGCACATGAACGCTCAATTCATGGTGCTGACTCATGGCGGTGAGCATGGCGATGTTGATCATGCTGCGGGTCTTGAAGGGCAGCGTCGGGTCGCCCCAGATTTCGCCCCAGCAGTATTCGGTGACCAGCTTCTGCATCGGGCGGTTGAAGTCGTCCGCCGCCGCCCAGGACTTTTCCACATGCCGGTCACCCAGCACTTCCTTGCGGTTGTTGAAGCCCTGATTGAAACGCTCGTTATCTTCCATCGTCATTCCACCCTATTCCGTACTATCGACAGATTGTCATACAGATAAAATCGTCAAATTTTTTTGGACTGCAGTGTGCTCGACGGAATACGCGTCAAGCGCCGTAACCCACCATTGACTTCACCTCCAGGTATTCGCGCAACCCGTATTCGCCCCATTCCCGACCGTTGCCGGAGCGCTTGACCCCACCGAAGGGCGCCGCAAAATCCGCTGGCGGGTAATTCAGGTGCACGGTGCCGGCCTGCAGTCGTCGGCCCACGTCGCGGGCCCGCTGGTGATCGGCCGACTGCACGTACGCGGCCAACCCATAGTGAGTGCCGTTAGCGATCGCAATGGCTTGCGCCTCGGTGTCATAAGGGATCATCGACAGCACCGGGCCGAAGATTTCCTCCTGCGCGATGGTCATGCCAGGAGTGACGTCCGTGAACACCGTCGGCTTGGTGTAATAGCCACGATCAATGCCGTCGGGCAGGCCAGTGCCCCCGGTGACCAGTCGCGCGCCTTCATCGATGCCGTTCTGGATGAGCGCCTGCACGCGACGGAACTGGGCGCGATTGACCAGCGGGCCGAGTTGAGTGGTCTCATCGGTCGTGGCGCCGACGCGGTAGCCCTCGGCGGCGACTTTGGCGATATGTGCGGCGTCGTGCATCAGCGTCCGGGGCACCAGCATGCGGGTCGGAATCGAGCAGGACTGGCCGCTGTTGGTGAAACACGCCGCCACCCCGCGCGTCACGGCGTCCTGCAGGTCGACGTCATCCAGGAGAATGTTGGCGGACTTGCCGCCCAATTCCTGAGCGACGCGTTTGACCGTATCCGCAGCGGATTTCGCGACCAGCACCCCGGCCCGGGTCGAGCCGGTGAATGACAGCATGTCGATGTCCGGATGCGCCGACAGCGCCGCCCCCACGCCCGGTCCGTCGCCGTTGACCAGATTGAAGACGCCGGGCGGTACACCTGCTTCGTCCAGCACCTCCGCGAACAGCAGGCTGCTCAAAGGTGAATATTCGCTGGGCTTGAGCACCATGGTGCAGCCAGCCGCCAAGGCGGGGCCGACTTTTACCACGATCTGATTGATCGGCCAGTTCCAGGGCGTAATCAGCCCGCACACGCCGACAGGCTCGTGGCGAATCAGGGTGGTGCCGCGCGTTTCCTCGAAGGCGAACCGCTCCAGCACCTCGATCAATGCGTTGAGGTGCAGCCAACCCCGGGGAACCTGGAACTGGCGAGAAAAGGTGATCGGCGCGCCCATCTCCAGGCGCATGGCCTGGGCAAATTCTTCCTGCCGCCGTTGGTAGATGGACACGATGCGCCTGAGCAACGCGACACGTTCTGCAACCGGCGTCTGGGAATAGGCTGGAAGGGCCGCACGGGCGGCGGCAACGGCACGATCGACATCCGTGGCGTTACCCAATGCCAGCCGCTCGACCACACGTTCACTGGCCGGATCGATCACGTCGAACCAACTGGGTGCCACCGGTTCGACCCATCGTCCGTCGATGTAAAAAGAAGCAGTGTGTGACATGGCTCGGCTCCCTTCACTCGCCTTCATTGGCCAGCATGCGGTACATCTCGGTGTGATCGGTGGCCGGGGTCGCCTGTTGCGCGACATCGTTCCAGACCTTGATCGCGCTCCGGCCGAAGATCAGCGGGTAATCCAAGGCGTCGGACAGTCCTTTGGCGATCTTGAGGTCCTTGTTCATCAGTTGCATGGAGAACCCGGAGCCAAAGGTGCCACTGAGCATGAATTGCCTGGCCTTGTTCAGGGAGGTGTTGCTGCCCCCGCTGGAAGCATTGAGCACGTCCACCATGACATCGGGATCGATGCCGAACCGTTTGGCGACATGCAGGGCTTCGACCGTGGCCATCAGCCCGGCTGCCGATACGAAATTGTTCAACGCCTTGGCGGCGTGGCCCGAACCTGCCCCGCCAATGGACAGAATGTTCTTGCCCATTGCCTCGAGCAGCCGGCGACAGCGCTGCAGCACGTCAGGTTCGCCGCCGACCAGGATGGCCAGGCTGCCGTCGACGGCACGTTTCACGCCCCCTGACACCGGTGCATCCAGATAATGGAGGTCAAGGGTCCCAAGGGTTTGGCCCAGCTCGCGCGAACGGGCGGGCTCCGATGAGCTCATGTCAATGACCACCGCGTGGCGCGACAGCAGGCGGGCCCAACCTCCCTCGCCCAGCAGCACACGCTCGACAATGTCCGAGTTGGGCAGCATGGTGATCAGCACGTCGAGGTCCGACGCATTTTCCGGGGTCAAGGCGCTGGCATTGAGCGTAGCCTGCACCTCAGCCAGGCGCTTGGCATCAGCGTCGGCGAGAAACAGTTGAAAGCCAGCAGCGGCCAAGCGAGCGGTCATCGGCGTGCCCATCATGCCCAATCCGATGAAGCCGATCCGTTGAGGTTGCGTCATGTTCGTGCCCTTTGATTTTTGTGTTCTTGTCAATCGGGTCGAGGCGATGCCTGCTAACGCTGCGGGACCATCGCCAGCAATGAGACAAAATTATAGGACTGTCATACAATCGGTCAATAGGCTAATTTACAGTTTTCTACCCGCAGCACTTCACGAGGAGTTGAATGCATGATCGTCGAACTCAGGATTTACCACTGTGCACCCGGCCGACTGCCCGCGTTGCATGACCGCTTTACCGGCACGACCTTGGGCTTTTTCGAGAAATACGGGATACGGCAGATCGGCTTCTGGACCAACCTGACCGGCGCGACCAACCAGTCGTTGACCTACCTGCTGCAATGGGAAAGCCTGGCGGAGCGGGAAGCCAAGTGGAATGCGTTTCAAAGCGACGCAGAATGGATCGCCAAACGGGCGCAAAGCGAGGCGCAGGCTATCATCGTCGAAAGGATAGAAACCCAGTTCCTGACCCCGACCGCGTATTCGGCATTGCGCTGATGGGCAGTGCTTGCCCGTGGTAGCGGACGGCCCTGCCCACGCTCGGCGCGGGCAGGTTCAGCAGAAGACTTGCGTCTGACAGCGCGCCCGGCAAGGAGGTGAAAACGGCGGGCTCACTCTCCCGAATGCCCGCCGTTTTCCGCCAGCAGCGCCAGCACGTTTTTCGAAGCATTCGCCACATGGAGCAAGGCCGCGGCGCAGGCGCCCTCTTCATCTCGACGTTCGATGTTGCGCACGATTTCCTTGAGCTCTGCCAAGGTGTGCGGCATCCGGCCTTCCCTGCCCAGCGACAATGCGCGCAACAGGCTCACCCGATTGTTCAATTGTTCCAGCATGCCGCCGACCACCCGGCTTTGCTCGATATCCAGCAGCACATGGTAGAAACGGCGCTTGATGTCCAGCAACGCTGTGCCGTCGACGCAGCGGGTATGGGACTGCTGCTCGAATTCGTCGAAGACTTCCACCAATTCACCCACGTCTTCATCGGTGGCATGACGGACGAAATTGCGCACCGCCAGCACCTCCAGGGCGCCGCGCACATCGTAGATCTGCACGGCATCCTTGGCGTCGACCGAAGCGACGTAGGCGCCTCGGTGGGGCACTTGCTCGACCAGCCCCTCGGCCTCCAATTGCCGCAAGGCTTCGCGCAATGACGTGCGGCTGACATCCAGCGCGGTGTACAACTGCTGCTCCACCAGACGATCGCCGGGCTTGAAACGGCCCGAGATGATTTCGTTGCGCAGTGCATCCTGCACTTGATGCCGCAAAGAAGACGCTTGGCGTAGTACTTTCATGCTGTATTCCCGAAGACCTGTGGATGCGATGAGGCTGAAGGGCGCGCACGGCCACCCTTCAATCGATCAGGGGGCCGATCCTCATGATTCAGCCCCGCTGAAGCCATCGTATTGTATTACAGGCCATTTCGGAAAAATAATTCCGCTGCTGACGGATCACCAGGCCGCGATGCTTGAGTCCGCCCTCGGCTCGGTGCCCCCGCACAGAACACCCGTCATCGGGTCTCGCACGATGATCTGTCCACGGCCGTAGTCCGTGGAGTCGTAGGCGATGCTGATGTCGTGTCCTCGGCGGGCCAAGGCTGCGGCCAGGTCCGCAGAAGCGCCCTGCTCGATCCCGACCTTCTTCGCGCCCAGCCACTGCCAGCGGGGCGCATCCAGCGCCGCTTGCGGGTTGAGGCCGAAGTCCACGAGGTTCATCACCATCTGCACATGCCCTTGAGGCTGCATATAACCGCCCATCACCCCAAAAGGCCCGACGGGTTGGCCATCCTTGCTCAGGAAGCCGGGGATGATCGTGTGGAAGGTTTTCTTGCCCGGCACCAGGCAGTTGACGTGGCCGGGATCGAGACTGAATTCCTGCCCGCGGTTCTGTAACGCGATGCCGCTGTCTGGCAGGACCACGCCAGAGCCGAAGCCGTGGTAGTTGCTTTGGATGAACGACACCATGTTGCCTTCGGCGTCGGCGGTGGCCAGGTAGACGGTGCCACTGGCATGCGGGTCGCCCGGGTTCGGGGCTTGTGCCTGCTCGCCGATCAAGGCCCGACGCCGCTCGGTGTAGCGGTCGCTCAACAGATCGGCCACCGCCACGCGCATGTGCAGAGGGTCGGTGATGTGATGCAGGCCGTCACTGTACGCCAGCTTCATCGCTTCCAACTGACGGTGCCAGGTGAGTTGGCTGTCGCGATGATCGAATTCGAACCCCTCCAGAATTTTCAGCGTCATCAAGGCCACCAGGCCCTGGCCGCTGGGCGGAATTTCCCAGACATCGTACCCCCGGTAGTTGATGCTGATCGGGTCCACCCATTGAGGGTGATAACTGGCCAGGTCCTCGGCGCGCAGGTAGCCCCCCGTCGCTCGAGCATGCGCGTCGATCCGCTGCGCCAGTTCGCCCCGATAGAGGCTTTCGCATTCGGTGCGGGCCAGTTCCTGGAGGGTTCGCGCCTGAGCCGGGTTGGCGAACAGTTCGCCCGCCTTCGGCGCCCGTCCATCCAGGAGAAAGGTGTCGAACCAGCTTTGCAGCGCCGGGCTGCGGTGGGCGCTGAATTCGTCCAGCGCGATCTGCCACTGATGGGCGACCACCGGCGACACCGGGAAACCGTCCCGCGCCAGCGCGATCGCCGGTTGCAGCAGCTCAGCGAAGGGCAGCGCGCCGAAGCGCCGTGACAGCTCGGCCCAGGCCGAAGGGCATCCGGGGACTGTCACCGGCGTCCAGCCGTACAATGGCATCTGCTCATGACCCGACGCCTTGACGGCGTCGATATTGAGTGCTGCCGGCGCATGACCATTGGCGTTCAGGCCATGCAACTGGCCCTTGCACCAGACCAGCGCGAACGCGTCGCCGCCAATGCCGCACCCGGTGGGTTCGACCACGGTCAGGGCGGCGGCAGTGGCAATGGCCGCATCGATGGCATTGCCACCTTTTTGCATCGTTTCGATGCCGGCCTGCGCCGCAAGCGGTTGGGACGCCGCCACCATCCCGCGGCGTGCGAAAACGCTCTGGCGACGGGAGGGATACGGGTATTCATGGGCTGAAAAATTCAACATGCGCAAGACTCTTCGAAAACGTCAATCATTGGCCGGACTTGATGCGGTTCCATTCGCGGGTGATCAACCGCTGAATGGTGTCCGGCAGATCCGCAGAAACGAAGGCGTGGTCGATGACCTCGTCACTGGGGTAAATGCTGGGATTACCGCTGACTTTACTGTCCATCAGGGGCGTCGCGTCCTTGTTCGGGTTGGCGTAGCCCACGTAATCGCTGACGCTGGCAATCACCTCTGGCCGTAATAGGTAGTCGATGAACGCGTGGGCATTGGCGACATTGGTGGCGTCCTTGGGAATGGCCAGCATGTCGAACCACAGGTTCACTCCTTCCTTGGGCATCAGGTAGCGAATGTCGATGTTCTTACCGGCCTCGTGCGCACGGCTCTGGGCCTGCATCACGTCCCCGGAATACCCCACCGCCACACAAATGTCGCCGTTGGCCAGGTCGGCCGTGTATTTGGAGGAATTGAAGTAGGTCACCGATGGGCGCAGCTTCATCAGCAGTGCCGAGGCTTTCTTGTAGTCCTCCGGCCGCGTGCTGTTGGGGTCCAGCCCCAAGTACTGCAAGGTCTGGGGAATGATTTTCACCGGGGCATCGAGAAAAGCCACGCCGCAGGACTTGAGCTTGGCCAGATTGGCGGGGTCGAGGACCATCGACCAGGAGTCGAGCACGGCATCCTTGCCGAGCACCGCGCGCACTTTCGCTTCGTTATAGCCGATGCCAACCGTGCCCCACAGGTAGGGCACGGCATAACGGTTGCCCGGATCGGCTGCTTCGAGGCGCTGCAGCAAACGCGGGTCCAGGTGGTTCCAGTGGGTCAACAGCGAACGTTGCAAGGGCTGATAAGCGCCGGCGCGAATCTGCTTGGACAGGAATTGGCTCGAAGGCACCACCAAGTCGTAACCCGAATGCCCGGACAGCATCTTGGCTTCGAGCATTTCATTGGTGTCGAAAATGTCGTATTCGACCTTGATGCCGGTCTCCTGCTGGAAATTTTTCAAGGTGTCCGGCCCGATGTAATCGGACCAGTTGTACATTTTCATCACCCCCTCGGCGGCCTGGGCGACGGGCAGGAAGACAGCGGTACACAAAGCAGCGACACAGCAGAATGAACGCATGACGGTTTTCCTTGTGAACGTTAGAGAACGCGGCTCAGAAACGCCTGGGTACGCGGGTGCCGAGGGCGACTGAATATCTGCTCGGGCGGCCCCTGCTCGATCAGTTCACCCTGATCCAGCACCACCACCCGGTCGGCCACCTCGCGGGCGAAGCCCATTTCATGGGTCACGACGACCATGGTCATGCCGTCTTCAGCGAGGGCTTTCATCACCTGCAATACGTCGCCGACGGTTTCCGGGTCAAGGGCACTGGTGGGCTCATCGAAGAGCATGGCCTTGGGTTTCATCGCCAGGGCACGGGCAATCGCCACGCGCTGTTGCTGCCCGCCGGAAAGCATGGACGGATAGTGCCCGGCCTTGTCGGCCAGCCCGACCCTGGCCAACAGCGCGCGCCCCTCGTCGAGGGCGGCTTCCCTGGTCATGCCCAACACGTGAATCGGTGCCTCGATGATGTTTTCCAGCGCGGTCATGTGAGCAAAGAGATTGAAACGCTGGAACACCATACCGATGTCTCGCCGCTGGCGGGCGATGTTGCGCTCCGAATCCCGGACCAGACGGCCGTCGGCCCGCTCACGGTAACCCATGAGCTGACCGTTGACCCGGATGCGCCCGGACTGGATGTCCTCCAGCAGGTTGATGCAGCGGATGAACGTGGTCTTGCCCGAGCCGGACGCGCCGATCAGGACCACCACTTCGCCTCGCCGCACGTGCAGCGAAACGCCTTTGAGAATCTGCAGATCACCGAAGGACTTGTGCACGTCCAGCGCCTCGATGATCCACTCGTCGTTCTGATTCGCCATTTCAACGCCCCCTCAGCAGTTTCATCGCGCTGCGTCCGAACAGGCGCCTGGCTGCCGGCGGCTGACGATCCGACTGGCCGAACCGCTGTTCCAGCCAGCGCTGGAAAAAGCCCCACACGGTGGTGAGCATCAGGAAATAGATCGCGACCACCAGGTACAGCTCGAACACACGGAACGTGGCCGACGTAATAATCTGTGTGCTCAACAGCAATTCCTGCACGCCGATTACGCTGACCAGCGTGGTGTTTTTCAACATCACATTGAATTCGTTGCCCAAGGGCGGGACGATCACCCGGAACGCCTGGGGCAGTACGATGCGGCGCATCAGCTTGCCGAAGGTCATGCCCAGTGACCGACCGGCTTCGTACTGGCCTTTGTCCACGGCGCCGATGCCGGCGCGGATGATCTCGGCCATGTACGCCCCTTCATTGAGGCCTAGGGCGATGATCGCCGCCTGGATATTGCCCGGCACGACCACCCAACCCAGGTCAATGTCCTCGAAGCGGAAGATCCCGCCCGCCGCCAGCGCGGTGTAGAGAAACACGATCTGCACCAGCAACGGCGTGCCCCGCATCAGCCAGATGTAAAAGCGCACGGGCAGGTTCAACAATGGATTTTTCGAGAGCCGCATCAACGCTGCGATCAACCCCAGTGCGCACCCGATCAGCATCGCCAGCACGCTGATCAGGCAGGTCAGCCACAAGCCGGTCAGGTACACGCCGCTGGGCTGCGACAGGTACTGCCAGAACACTTCCCAATTGAAATTCATCGGTCTTTTCCGTTCCGCCGTGAATCAGTCGAGTTTGTCGCTTTCGACGTGCCATTTGGCGAGCAACTGGCTGTAGCTGCCATCGCTGCGCATGTCGTTGAGGACCTGCTGCACGGCGGTCGTCAATTGCGGGTCGTCCTTGCGAATGCCCAACCCGGTCAATATGCGGCTGAACGCAGGCACGCCTTCCTGGAACAGGTCAGGCGCCATCGCCGCGTAATAGCCCGCCGTTTCGACGGTCGTGCCGTAGGCGTCGACTTGATGAATGCGCAACGCCTGGAAAGCGTCCGTATCGGTGTTGTAGACCACCAGTTTCAACGGCGGCTTGCCGGCTTTGGTCAGGGATTCATTCTGGGCATCGAGCAGCGACTTGATGGTCGAGCCATTGAGCACCGCCACTTTGTTCCCGGACAGATCGTCGAGTGACGTGATGCCTTTCGGGTTGCCTTTGGGCACGACCACCGACTGGCTGGAGTACATGTAGTTGACGATGTTGATCACTTCCCGGCGCTCAGGCTTGTCGAACAGTTGGTCGACGATCATGTCGCACTGCTGCGCGAGAAGCGCAGGCACCAGACCGGAAAAAGGAATCACTCGCCACTCGACCTTTTTGCCACCCAGCCGCTTGGCGATTTCGAGGCCCAAGTCGATGGTCAGGCCCACCGGTTTCTGCGCGGCATCGAAGGACACCAGCGGCGGCGAATCCATGCCCGAACAATATGTGAGCTTGTCGACCTTCTGCAGACGGTCTGGCACGGCCACAGCAGCGGATACGAGCGGTGTGCACAGGCTCAAGGACACAAGCGCAGCCAGCGCGGCGATTTTATGCATGACGAAAGCTCCGGTTTCGGTAAGAAAGTAAGGGCAGTTCTGAACGTCACAGGGGTACGGGTTGCGGGGCGGATGGGGGCCGCTCTGGTTTGGTTTTCAGGGTGAGGGTCTGGCCTGTTGCTCGAGAAAAGCGATGAGGCTGGGGACAGTGCCCTCGATGTGATCCTTCAGGACGCGTTCGGCCTGCTCTGGATCACCGGCCCGCACGGCGTCAAGGATCACTGCGTGCTCATCCCGCGCACTGAGCGGCTTCTCGCCGTGTTCGAGCCAGACGCGCATGTGCGGCTCGATGACGGTGTAGAGCGCCGATATCTGACGCATCAAGCGCGACCGCCCACTCAGGCTGCAGAGGAACTCATGGAATGCACGGTGCCGACTGACCCACTCCGAGCTGTCGTGGCGGTAATCGTCCATGTCATCCAGCAGGCGCTCCAAGTGAACCCAGTGCCGCTCGGTAACGTTCGGCACCGCGACACGAATCGCCAGCCCTTCCAAGGCGCTGCGCATCTCGAAGACCTCTCGCATCTCCTCGATGTTCAGGCCACTGACGACCGCGCCCCGATTGGGGCGCAGCGTCACCAACCCTTCCGCCGCGAGGCGCCGGAATGCCTCGCGCACTGGCATGCGGCTCATCCCGATCTCGGTGGCGATGTCTTCGGCAATCAGGCGCTCCCCCATCCGGTAGGTGCCCTTGCAAATGGCATCGAGCAGAAACGCGTACGCCTCTTCTTCGGCGGTCGCGGGTGCAGACGGGGTGTATCCAGAGACGAGACGCATGGCGTTACCTTTGAATTTTTGTATCCAATTATCCACGGATACACCAAAGCAAAAGCGATGCCAGCGTTGCCCTGTCGAGCTAAGTGACTGATGTTGGGAGCAATGGACCTAAGGGTTGAGCCAAAGCGGCTCGGTGGGCTGCTACTTAACGGACCAGCCGCGAACGAACTCGCACAACAAGTGTGCGCTGGGAAACCGCTTCAGAGGGGACGCCATGGCCAGCGCGGATGGCGTCGAACGGATGCCACGCGATCCGTGCAGGAGTGAGCGATGATCTGCCCATCCTGCTCGCGGTCGGCTCAGCGCCTTTCACCAGCAAGCGCTGAGGACGGTTTGCGCTTTACGTCAATTCGGCCAGGCAAGCCTCGAGAATGTCCAATCCTTCCTCCATGACCTGCGGCTCGATGGTCAGCGGTGCCAGCAATCGGACGATGTGCCGGGACTTACCGCTGGGCATCAATAGCAGACCCCGCTCGCGGGCGCTCTCCAGCAGTTGGGCCATTTGCGCAGTGCCCGGTTTCCCGTCAGCGGTGCACAGCTCAATGCCGCGCATCGCGCCCACGCCGGTCAAGCGCCCCAGACAGGGCGTCAAGTTCTGACTTTTCCAGCGCTCGTAGCGCTGCACCACTGCTGTGGAATAGGCCTCACCCCAGGTGGCCAGGCGCTCGTCGCTCATTTGGTCGAGGGTCGCCAGCCCGGCCGCGCAGGCGATGGGGTTGCCCGAATAGGTCCCGCCAAGCCCGCCCTTGGGCAGCGTATCCATCAACGCCTTGCGTCCCACCACCGCGCCCAGTGGCACGCCCCCTGCGATGCTTTTACCGAGCAACAAAAGGTCCGGTTCGAGGCCCAGGCGGCTGAAGGCGAAGCGGTCCCCGGTGCGTCCGAACCCGGATTGGATTTCGTCGACGATCAGCACGATGCCTTTTTCATCGCACAGTGCGCGCAGCACGCGAGCGAACTCGGGGTCCAGCGCGAGGAAGCCACCCTCGCCCTGCACAGGCTCGATGATGAAGCACGCCACCTCGTCAATGTCGATTTCCACACTGAACAGGCGATCCATGGCCTTGACCGCCTCCGCCACCGAGACCCCGCTGTCCACGCTGGGGTACGGCAGGTGATAAACGGGCCCAGGCAGCAGGCCGACCTTCTGCTTATACGGCGCCACCTTACCGTTGAGGTTCAAGGTGGCCAGCGTCCGCCCATGGAAGGCGCCGTCGAACGCAATCACTGCGGACTTGCCGGTGTGACCTCGCACGATCTTCAAGGCGTTCTCCGCCGCCTCGGCACCGCTATTGGTCAGCATGCCGCTCACCGGGTAATCGACCGGGATGAATGCGGCGAGGCGTTCGATGAATCGTTGGTAGGGCACGTGGGGCGCGGCGTTGAACGCATAGTGGGTCATGCGTTTTGCCTGTTCGCAGATGGCGCTGACGATCGCCGGATGGCAATGCCCCAGGTTCAAGACGCCAATGCCGCCGACGAAATCGATGTACCGCTTGCCCTCGTCATCCCAGACCTCTGCATTTTGGCCGTGGGTCAGGCTGACGGGATGAACGAAGGAAATGGAATGACTGACCGCAGGAAAAGCCATGTTCGGGCCCTGTTAACGATGAGGATGGCGGTATCAAGCAATGAATCCGGCCGGCCGACAAGCGAAATAAATGCAGGGGTTTATTCCACGAAGGACTGACGTGTAAGGCTGAAAAGCTTTGATACAGACCCCGGACAGAGCGCTCACGTGCCCCACGACGCTACGCACTCTCTTCAGCCGGGTCACAACTTTTAATAACGGACTTGTTCGTGCTGAACGGGCACGGCTTAGTTGATTCACTACTTGACCCGACGCCCTACCAATGCCCGAAGATTTCGGAAAGGTTTTCAGTTTGCGTTCAGCTTGACCGGCGTACGCTTTCATTCAAGTTCAGGGATTCCCATTCATGGCGATGCGGGCATACGCGCGCCGGAGAAGGCTCACCCTCGGTGGCCGAAGCCTTTGTGAGCCGGCGCGGTCGGGCAATAGCGGCCCCTGAGCATAAGGGCGAAAGATGACTGTAGCGTTTCACGATAAAGAACATTAGATGAGGCAGTCGCGTTTCAAGACTTCAATAAAAAACCCACGAGGCGTCAACGGAATTTTCATCTTTATCCTTTTATCTTGCGCATGGGGCCTATTAGAAAATGCGCCCTCACGCAGGAAGTTTTAAAAAACTTTTGATCACTTCGCACATTAACTTAGTTGCCATTTTCAATATAAACAGCGGCCCTTTCCTGGCGTAAGGATCGACCGCGGATGCCTGCGCGCCCGCTTACCGGCGGTGTGCCCGAGGGGATGGATATGAATCAGGACTTTCTGCCGTTTTCCCGCCCGAACATCGGTGACGAGGAAGTGGCTGCGGCGAGTCGCGTGCTGCGCTCGGGCTGGATCACCACCGGTCCCGAAGCCCAACGTCTGGAGAGAGAATTCGCCGAGCGCTGCGGCGCAGAGCAGGCGGTTGCCCTGTCGTCTGCCACCGGCGCGATGCACATCACCTTGCTCGCCCTGGGTGTCGGCCCGGGCGACGAAGTCATTACCCCATCGCAGACTTGGGTGTCCACCGCCAACATGATTTGCCTGCTGGGGGCCACACCCGTTTTCGTCGACGTGGACCGCGACACGCTCATGGTGGATGCGACGCGCATCGAGGCGGCGATTACCCCTCGAACCAAAGCCATTGTCCCGGTGCACTACGCGGGTGCCGCACTGGACCTGGACCCGCTGTACGCACTCGCCCGTCGCCATCGGATCGCCCTGATCGAAGACGCCGCCCACGCCACCGGCACTCGTTATAAGGGCAGGCCGGTGGGGGCAGAAGGCACCGCTATTTTCTCCTTCCACGCGATCAAGAACATGACCTGCGCCGAGGGTGCGATGCTGGTCACCGACGACGCAGAACTTGCCGATCGGGTACGCCGCTTGAAATTCCATGGGCTGGGTGTCGATGCCTATGACCGCATGACCCACGGCCGCAAGCCCCAGGCCGAGGTGATCGAACCGGGGTTCAAATACAACCTGGCGGACGTGAATGCCGCGGTGGCGCGAGTCCAGCTGCAGCGCCTGGATGCCATCAATGAACGGCGCACAGCACTTGCACACCGCTACCTCGACCGCCTGGCCGGCAGCCCTGCGCTGCCCCTCGCGACGCCGAGCCACCCCCATCGGCACGCCTGGCACCTGTTCATCCTGCGCATCGATCCACAACGCTGCGGGCTGGACCGCGACACCTTCATGAAGGCCCTGCAAGCGCAGAACATCGGCAGTGGCATTCATTTCATCGCCACCCACCTGCACCGCTATTACCGGCAACGCTTCCCCAACGTCAGCCTGCCAGACACCGAATGGAGTTCTGCTCGGCTGTGCTCCATCCCGCTGTTCCCGGACATGACCGAGGCCGATGTCGACCGCGTCGTCGGCAGCATCGAAACGATTCTTGCCCCAGCAGGAGGCGCCCGCCGATGAAGCCCTACCCCATCGAACGCGTGTCGATCGTCATTCCCGTCTACAACGAACAGCAGAGCCTGCCCGAGCTGCTGCGACGGACCGAGGCCGCCTGCAGGCAACTGAGCGTCCCGGCGGAAATCATTCTGGTGGACGACGGCAGTCGCGACCAATCCGCCGAACTGCTGGTGCAGGCCAGTCAAAGACCGGGCAGCCCGGTGGTCGCCGTCATTCTCAACCGCAACTATGGCCAGCACGCCGCAATCATGGCCGGCTTCGGCCAGTGCACGGGCGATCTGGTCATCACCCTGGATGCGGATCTGCAGAACCCGCCCGAGGAAATTCCGCGCCTGGTCAGCCTTGCCCGTGAGGGTTATGACGTCATTGGTACCGTACGCGGCGACCGTCAGGATTCTGCGCTGCGACGCTGGCCTTCGAAACTCATCAACCTGGCGGTGCAACGCTCCACCGGCGTGGCCATGACCGACTACGGCTGCATGTTGCGCGCTTACCGGCGCACCATCGTCGACGCCATGCTGGCCTGCAGCGAGCGCAGCACATTCATTCCGATTCTGGCCAACAGCTTCGCCCGCCACACCACCGAAGTGGTGGTCCGGCATGCCGAGCGCGAACACGGCGAATCGAAGTACAGCGCGATGAAGCTGATCAACCTGATGTTCGACCTGGTGACCTGCATGACCACCACGCCGCTGCGCCTGTTGAGCGTCATCGGTTTCGGCATGGCGTTTCTGGGCCTGGCATTCGCCACGATGCTGATTGTGCTGCGCCTGATCTTCGGTGCCCCTTGGGCCGGGCACGGCACCTTCGTGCTGTTCGCTGTGCTGTTCGTGTTCACCGGCGGCCAATTCATCGGCATGGGCCTGCTCGGCGAATACCTGGGCCGCATGTACAGCGACGTGCGCGCTCGCCCCCGTTACTTCATCGAAAAGGTCGTGCGCAGTGCGTCCGTCGTGCCGGTCAGCCAAGACGACTCCCCTACCCCTGTGTTGAATAAGGTTGCGCCATGAGCCTCAGAGCCGTCGTTTTCGCCTATCACGATATCGGTTGCGTGGGCATCGAAGCCCTGCTGAACGCGGGTTATGACGTTGCGGCCGTGTTCACCCACGCCGACGACCCGAGGGAAAACACCTTCTTCGACTCGGTTGCGCAACTGTGCGCCCGCCACGAGATACCGGTGCACGCCCCGGACGACCCCAATCACCCGCTGTGGATCGAGCGCATCGGCAGCCTGGCGCCGGATTTCATCTTCTCGTTCTACTACCGGCACCTGCTCGGCGAGCCGCTGCTGGCCTGCGCCCGTCAGGGCGGCTTCAACCTGCACGGTTCGCTGCTGCCGCGCTACCGTGGCCGGGCACCGGCCAACTGGGTGCTGGTCAACGGCGAAACCGAAACCGGTGTGACCCTGCACCGCATGGTCAAACGCGCCGACGCTGGCGCCATCGTGGCACAACAACGCATCGCCATCAGCCCGACCGACACCGCTCTGAGCCTGCACGGCAAGCTGCGCACCACGGCCGCCGACCTGCTATTGGAGACCTTGCCGCTGCTGGCCAGAAACCTGTTGCCCGGCGTCGCGCAGGACGAATCCAAAGCCTCGTATTTCGGACGGCGCACCGCCGCTGATGGCCTGATCGACTGGCAGCGGCCGGCCTCGGCGCTGTACAACCTGGTGCGTGCCGTCACGCAGCCCTATCCGGGGGCATTCTGTGCGGTGGGTGAGCACAAGTTGATCGTGTGGGCGGCGAAGGTGCAGGCGGGGAACGGCGGTCAGGCACCCGGCACAGTGATCGGTTGCGAGCCGCTGCGCATCGCCTGCGGTGAAGACTCCCTGGTGATCAGCGCGGGGCAGCGTGGCGATCAGGGCCTGTTCCTGAGCGGGCCGCAACTGGCGCGCGAGTTCGGTCTGGTCGACGGCTCACGCCTGTCGGGCGCTGGCATGCGCCGGGCCACGCGCCGCACACGCGTGTTGATCCTCGGCGTCAACGGTTTCATCGGCAATCACCTGTCCGAGCGCCTGTTGCAGGATGACCGTTACGAAATCTATGGCATGGACATCGGTTGCGATGCAATCGACCGGCTGCGCAGCCACCCGAATTTTCACTTCATCGAAGGCGATATCAGCATCCACACCGAGTGGATCGAGTACCACATCAAGAAATGCGATGTCGTGCTGCCGCTGGTGGCGATCGCGACGCCAATCGAATACACCCGTAACCCGCTGCGGGTTTTCGAGCTCGACTTCGAGGAAAACCTGAAGATCGTCCGCTACTGCGTCAAATACAACAAACGCGTGATCTTCCCCTCGACCTCGGAGGTCTATGGCATGTGCCAGGACCCGAGCTTCGATGAAGACACCTCGAATCTGATCGTCGGGCCGATCAATAAACAGCGCTGGATCTACTCGGTGTCCAAGCAACTGCTGGACCGGGTGATCTGGGCCTATGGCCAGAAAGGCCTGCCCTTCACGCTGTTTCGTCCGTTCAACTGGATGGGGCCCCGCCTGGACCGTCTGGACTCGGCGCGCATCGGCAGCTCCCGGGCGATTACGCAACTGATCCTGCACCTGGTGGAGGGCACCCCCATTCGGTTGGTGGACGGTGGCGCGCAGAAGCGCTGCTTCACCGACGTGGCCGACGGCATCGAAGCCCTGGCGCGCATCATCGAGAACCGCGACGGCCGCTGCAACGGCCAGATCATCAACATAGGCAACCCGGACAACGAAGCGAGCATTCGTCAATTGGGCGAAGCATTGCTGCGTCAGTTCGAGGCGCACCCCTTGCGCGGACACTTTCCACCCTTCGCCGGTTTCCGCGATGTAGAGAGCCAGTCGTTCTACGGCAAAGGCTATCAAGACGTCAGCCACCGCAAGCCCAGCATCGACAATGCCCGGCGTTTGATCGACTGGCAGCCGAGCATCGAATTAAGCGAAACCATCGCCAAGACCCTGGATTTCTTCCTCCGTGAGGCCATGGCTGAAAAGGCGTGCGCGCAGTGATTCCCGCCGGCCTGCGCATTGACGTGGACACCTACCGCGGCACCCGTGATGGCGTGCCGCGGCTGTTGGAGCTGCTGGACGAAGCCCAGGTCAAGGCGACGTTCTTTTTCAGCGTCGGGCCAGACAACATGGGGCGCCATCTGTGGCGCCTTATCCGGCCGCGGTTCTTCTGGAAAATGCTGCGCTCCCGCGCCGCCAGCCTATATGGCTGGGACATTCTGCTGGCGGGGACCGCCTGGCCAGGCAAACCGATCGCCCGCGACCTCGGGCCGCTGATGCGCCGCGCACAGGAGGCCGGCCATGAAATCGGCCTGCACGCCTGGGATCATCACGGCTGGCAGGCCCATGCCGGGCAGTGGTCTGTGGCGCAACTGACCCGCCAGATCGAGCGAGGGGTCGATTGCCTGGCCGACATCCTCGGGCAACCGGTGACCTGCTCGGCCGCCGCCGGTTGGCGTGCCGATGAGCACGTGGTGCAGGCCAAACAGGCCTTCGCGTTTCGCTACAACAGTGACTGCCGGGGCCGCAGCGTGTTTCGTCCGCTGCTGGCCGACGGCCGGGCGGGCACCCCGCAGATTCCGGTGGACCTGCCGACGTTCGATGAAGTGATCGGGCCCCATCTGGACGCTGCCGCCTTCAACGACTACCTGCTGCGACAGTTCCAGCCCTCGAAACTGAACGTCTACACCGTGCACGCGGAGGTCGAAGGCATCGTCATGGCCGACGCGTTTCGTCATCTGCTTCGCCAGGCGAAGCACCGTGGTGTGCAGTTCCGCCCTCTGGGCCACTCGCTCCCCGACACCCTCGAGCGTGTGCCCACCGGGCATCTGGTACGCGGCACGCTGCCAGGGCGTGAGGGTTGGCTGGGAGTGCAGCACCCATGACCCGTGCCCAGTCGATCGGAATACTCGCCGTTGCGTTCGGGCTTGCTTATCTGCTGCCACTGGGTTTTCACGGCCTGTGGATTCCCGACGAAACCCGGTACGCCCAGGTCGCCCAAGAGATGTTGCACAGTGGCAACTGGGCCGCGCCCCATTTCATGGGGTTGCGTTATTTCGAGAAACCCGCCGCCGGTTACTGGCTGATTGCAGTCTCCCAGGCCATCTTTGGAGAGAATCTGTTCGGGGTGCGCTTCGCCTCGGCGCTGACCACGGGCCTGACAGGCGTGCTGGTCTACCTGCTTGCCAGCCAGCTGTGGGAGGACGCGCAAAAACGCTTCGCCTGCGCGCTGCTGTTCTTGAGCTTCATGTTCGTGGCCGGTCAAGCTGGCTATGCCAACCTCGATCCGCAGTTCACCCTGTGGGTCAGCCTGTCGCTGGCGGCTTTCTGGCTCGCGGTGCATCGGACCGGGAACATCAGGCTGCTGTACTGGGCGCTGCTGGGTGTCGCCTGCGCCTTGGGCTTCATGACCAAAGGCTTCCTGGCCCTGGCCATGCCGGTGCTCGTCGCGCTGCCTTATATGCTCTGGCAGCGCCGTTTGCGCGAGCTGTTCACCTTCGGCCCGGTCGCGGTGCTGGTGGCGACGCTCATCAGTTTGCCCTGGGCGCTGACGGTGCAGGTGCGCGAGCCGGACTTCTGGCATTTCTTCTTCTGGCACGAGCACATCCGCCGCTTCGCCGGCGAGGACGCCCAACACGCGCAACCCTGGTGGTTTTATCTGCCGTTGCTGGTGGCCGCTTGCCTGCCCTGGGCCGTGTTGCTTCCCGCCACGTTGCGTCAAGCGTGGCACCAGCGCCGACTTGAGGCGACCGGCTTCCTCCTGCTGTGGTTGTGGGTGCCGCTGATCTTTTTGAGTGCCGCGAAGGGCAAACTGCCCACTTACATATTGCCCTGCCTCGTGCCCTTGGCCCTGCTGATGGGCAGCGCGCTGGTGGACCGCTTGCGAACCGGCGCCATGGCGTCGGTACGCTGCAACGGCCTGTTCAATGCGGCACTGGGTGGCCTTGCACTGGCTGCCTTGGGATTCACGCAGATCAAAAAGCCGCTCTACTTTCATGAGCCGCAGCACCTGACCTTGGCCGTGACGCTGCTGTTGCTGTGGGTCGCCTGCAACGTAATGCAAGCGCTCAGGCCGATGCGCTTCTGGGCCCTGCCCGCCCTGGGCGGAGGGTTACTGGTGGCCCTGCTGCCCATGGCCCTGCCCCATGACGTGGTGTTCAACAAGACGCCAGACCGGTTCATCGCCCGATATCAGCAACCGTTGGCCGCCACTCGGCACCTGCTCAGCAATGACCTGGGCGTTGCCGCCGCGCTGTCTTGGCGGCTGCAACGTCAGGACGTGGTGTTCTACGACACCCGAGGCGAGCTGGAATACGGCTTGAGTTATCCGCAGGCCACGCCCCGCGAAGTGGACTGGACCCAGGTGCAGGCCTGGATGCGCCAGGCCCGGCGGGAGGGTTCGGTTGGTGTGGTCATGCGTGGCGATGGCCCCGATCAACAACATGCGCTGAGTTTGCTACCCACCGACGGACAGCAATATCGGGAAGGCAATCTGTTGATTCTGATCTTCGACAGGATGCCGTCATGACCTTCGTTCTGCTGTTTTGCGCCGGTCTGTTGACCTGCTTGGGCCAACTGGCACAGAAGCTGACCGTCGAGCGCTGGGGCAGCGGTTTCCCTGGCGTGCGCAGGGGGTGGCGCTGTATCTGGCTCTGGGTCGCCCTGGCCTGCCTGGGCGCGGGGCTGGCGCTGTGGCTGCTGGTGTTGCAACGCCTGGACGTCGGCCTGGCCTATCCCATGCTGGCGCTTAACGTCGTACTGATCACCCTGATCGGGCGCTACGCCTTCGATGAGCCCGTCGACGCTCGCCACTGGCTGGGGGTGGCGCTGATCGTGCTGGGCGTGACCCTGCTGGGGCGCCAGGCATGAGCCTGCGGCAAGGCCTGCTGCTGGCAACGAGCAGCGTGGCGTTGGTCAGTGCTGCGCAATTGGCGATGCGCTGGAGCATGCTCAGACTTCCCTCCCCGACCCAGTGGCTGGATGCCGTGCAGGCGGGCCGCGTCGATCCGGTCGCACTGGCAATCCTCGCCGGGGCGATCACCGCCTATGGCCTGTCGATGCTCTGCTGGCTCGGCGCCCTGCGCGACATGCCCCTGAGCCGTGCGTATGCGTGGCTGAGCATCAGCTATGCGCTGGTGTACCTGCTTGCGGCCACTCTGCCCTTTTTCAACGAGACACTCACCGTCCCGCGAACGGTGGGTGTGGCCCTGATCGTCCTCGGTGTGGTGACGATCAATTTCCGACGTGACCTGAGTCACAGCGCCAAGGAGTGTTCCCGATGAAAATCAGTGTATTCGGCAGTGGTTATGTGGGCCTGGTGCAGGCGACGGTCTTGGCGGAAGTCGGCCACGACGTGGTGTGCATGGACATCGACCCCGCCAAGGTGGAGCGGTTGAGCAAGGGCCACGTGACGATCTACGAACCGGGCCTTGAGACGCTGGTACGGGAGAATCTGGAGGCCGGCCGGTTGCACTTCACCACGCAGGAGCAATGGGCGGTGGAGCACGGCGAGGTGTTGTTCATTGCCGTGGGTACGCCGTCACGCCCGGACGGGTCGGCGGACCTCAGCGGGTTCTTCGCCGTAGGCGAAGCCATCGCACGGCATCGTGTGGCGCCGGTGATCGTCGTGGAAAAGTCCACCGTGCCGGTGGGCAGCGGGGACGCGCTGCGCAGTCATATCGACCATCATTTGCGCCAGTCGGCGCGGCTGCTGAAATTCGATGTCGTCTCCAACCCCGAATTTCTCAAGGAAGGCTCGGCGGTCAAGGACTGTCGCCGCCCTGACCGTATTGTCATCGGCTGCGGCAACCCGGAGGTGTTTGCGGTCATGCGCGAACTCTATGCGCCGTTCAACCGCAACCATGACCGCATCCTGTTCATGGACCTGCGCAGTGCCGAGCTGACCAAATACGCCGCCAATTGCATGCTGGCGACCAAAATCAGTTTCATCAATCAGATCGCCGAACTGGCCGAACACCTGGGCGCAGACGTGGAGTCGGTGCGGCTGGGCATCGGCGCCGACTCGCGAATCGGCTATGACTTCATCTATCCCGGCTGTGGCTATGGCGGCTCATGCTTCGGCAAGGACATCCGCGCGTTGATCCACAGCGCGCGCGAAGCGGGCTGCTCCAACGACCTGCTGAACGTGGTGGAAGACATCAATGAGCGGCAGAAGCACAAGCTGTTCGACCGCATCAACGCGTTCTATCAGGGCGAGCTGAAGGGCAAGACCTTCGCCTTGTGGGGCCTGGCATTCAAGCCCAACACCGACGACATGCGCGATGCCCCCAGCCGTGTCCTGATGGAAGCCCTGTGGGCGGCGGGGGCCACCGTGCGGGCGTTCGATCCGGAAGCCATGCAGGAAACCCAGCGGCTGTACGCCGACCAGCCGAATCTGGTGCTGATGGGGACGCCGGAATCGGTCCTGTCAGGGGCTGACGCGTTGATCGTGTGCACGGAGTGGCAGCAATTCAAAGCACCGGATTTCGAGTTGATCCACCAACGTCTGAAAGCGCCCGTGGTGTTCGACGGGCGCAATCTGTACGACACCGAACGCATGGCCCGACGCGGCTTCCAGTACTTTCCGATCGGACGCGGCGACTCCTGTCACTTGCCCATCCCGTTGCAGCAGTGGGCCCCGTACGAATTGCTGGCCAATCATCACGCGGTCTAGGCAACCGACACAGAGGGTGCCTGGGGAGCGCCCCCCCCTGCCGCCTGTTTGACGCGCTGGCATGAACTCAACGCCCCGGCACCCGTAGCAGAACGTAGTCCTCCTTGTCGAACCGTCCGCTGAGCAGGACCGGCAGTTCCGCGAAAAAGGTGCCTTGAAGCTGCTGCAGGTCGTTATTGCTCATCACCACGTAAGCCGGGCCGGCAATTGCCTGCAGTTGTTCGGGTGTCTCGGTGAAGACCGGTTGCAGGTCTTCATCGACGTTGACCATGAACTTGATGCCCTTGGCATCCCTCCCCATGCCGTGCAGCACCAGCGGCGAATGTTCCGAACGGGTCACATCGCGCACCGCCTGGGTGAAGTGACGGGTGTCGTACAGGATGCGCTCGGCTTTCTCGAAGACGCCGATGTAACCGATCCACACGGCCAGCACGGCACAGGCCGGTAGGCCATACAGCCTCAGCCGGGGGCGCATCAGCAGCGGCAAGGCAATGAGTTGCAACAGCCCCAGCGCCGTCAGCACCGGCCCGATATCGCTCAAGCCTTCGGGAAACCGAGGGCGCACCGCCAACAGGCCGGCCAGCAATGCACCCGGAATGAAGCAGCACAGCGTCAGAATCACGCCACGCATCCAGGCGTATGCACGCCCCGCCCGGACCTGAAACGGATACGCCGCGACCACGGCGGCCAGCGGCAGCATGGGCAGGATGTAGCGCGCTTTCTTCGCCTGCGGGATCGACAGGCCGACCATGACCGTCAACCCCGCGAATGCACACAGGTAAACCAGGCTGCGCGCCTCGCTCGGGGACCTGCGCCCCGACAGCAGGACGATGCCCATCACCGCCAGCGCCAAGGGATACGCCAGCGCGTAGTTGCCCAATGAGCTGCCGAAATACCACAGCAGCGGGCTGGCCCCTTCGCTACCGTCCAGCCGTGAAGTGATTTGCATGCGGATCACTTCATCGAAAAACGCCGGCCCACCGCTGAACCAGGCCAACAGCAGCAACAGCGCCATGCAGGCGATCAACAACCCCAACGCCGTGGCTGCAAAGGTCGCTAGCCGTCGCCATTGCCGGCTCAGCAGGTAATAACTGCACAGTACCCCGGCGGGCACCACCAGACCGATGGGGCCGCGAATCGCGAACCCCAGCACCAGCAAGCCCAGCATCCAGCCCAGCCGTCGGCGGGCAGCGAAATGGTCGTGGGCATAGGCCAGGTAGAAGGCGGAGAAAGAGACCGTCGCCAGCATCTGATCCAGCGACACCGCCCGGGTTTCGGTGATGAACGTGTTGCTCAGCAACAGCAAGGCGATGCTCAACCATGCCCAGCGTCGCGAATAGGGTGCGAGCAGGCGATACATCAGCCCCACCGTCACGGCGGATGCGATGCACGTCGGCAGCCAGGCGCAAAAGCTGGTGACCTCGCCGAACGGCAGGGAAAACAGGTAAATCAGCCAGGTCGAGAACCCCGAATAATCCGGGTACGGCGCGCCGTAAGTGGTGGGAAAGGCGCTTGGGCCGTGGCGCAGCATTTCCTGGGCGAACAGCACGAAACGCGAGTCGAAGCCGATGATGCTCAGGTGCCAGCTGGCTGCCATGAACAGCAACAAGGCCAGCCCGCCCGCCTGAATCGCCTGGCGTCTGGCCCGCTGCGGGGTGACGCCAGACAGGAACTCGGAAGCAACGGCAGTCAATACTTACCCCTTATAGCGGCATCGGCACTCGATGGCTGACAACAGAGTAGCCCCGATCCGCAGACCGCGGCAGCGCTGGACGCCCAACGGCAACGGATCCCGCCATCGTCGCAAGCCGTTTTCACAACGCCAGCGCCGCGGGGGGGCCCAGCCCTACCGAGAAGCAACATCCCG